>CAWBYX010000018.1:0-333102 GCA_963793135.1 uncultured Verrucomicrobiae bacterium | reverse complement strand
CCGGGTCGCTGGTCGATCACCTGAGCGTCCGCGAACTGGTGACGATGGTCGCGTCCCTGTACCCGCGTCCGCTCGACGTCGACGATGCGCTGGCGCTCGAGTGGCTGCACGGCGTTCGCCAGCCGCCGCACCAGGAAGTTGTCGGGTGGGCAGGCCCAGCGCGTGCGGTTCGCGATCGCGATCGCCGCCGACCCCGGACCTGTTGTTGCTCGACGAGCCGACCGCGGCGCTCGACGTCGAGGCCACGGCGCGAGTTCTGGACCTCGATGCGAGCGGTCGCCGCGCGCGGCAAGACCGTGGTGATCGACTCGTACCACTATCTCGAGGAGGCCGACGCGTTCGCGGACCTGGATCGTCGTGCTCGCGCACGGCACGGTCGTCGCCTATGGGCCTCCCGGTGAGATCAAGGCCCGCGTCGGCGGACGCACCATCAGGGCGACGCTGCCCGATGCCGATCTCGACTCGCTGCGCGCGCTGCCGGGTGTGATCGAGGTCGAGCGGCGCGGCGACGCCGTGATCCTCACCTGTGCCGAGGCGGAGACCGCGCTGCGCGGCCTCACTCGACGGATTTCCGTCCGTCGCCGACGTTGAGGTCCGGGCCGCCGGGCTCGAGGAGGCGTTCCTGGCGCTCACCGCCGAGGGGACCGGACGGGCCACCGCAACCATGGAGGCAAACTGATGCACGTCACCTTTATTCGCTACGAGCTGCTCCGGAACGTCCGCAACTGGCGGTTCATCCTGTTCTCGCTCGCCTATCCCGGTCGTCCTCTTACTTCGTCGTGACCTCTCCGAGCGGCATGCCCACCCTTCGACGGCGTCGCCTTCCCTCTGTACTTCATGGCCGGCATGGCCGCGGTCTTCTACGACTACATCGCGGTGATCTCGAACTGCAGCGCGCATCGCCATCGACCGCTCTGACCGGGTGGACGGCGGCAGTTGCGGGCCATGCCGTCGATGGCCGCCCGAGCAGCTCGGTGCCCGGGTGGTGTGCGGTCTCCGTGATGGCGCTGTCGGTGATCGTGCTTGGTCGCCGTCGGGGATCCCGCTCGCCGCCAGCCTGTCGGCCGGCGCGTGGGCGAGGACGATCGGCCTGATGCTGGTCGGCCTGATCCCGATCGCGGTCCTCGGAATCCTGCTTGGGCATCTGGTCACCCCCGACTCGCTCGCCCCCGCCGGTGCGGACGATCACGCTGTTCGCGTGCTGGGCGGCGCGCATGGGTTTCTGGTGGCGAAGTCGGGGGCGAGTGTTCGACGTGATCCAGGCGCTGCCGTCCGTCCCGCCCGCTGCAGTGGGAGTACCCGCACTCGCCGGGGGCAGCTGGCCCGCGGAGGGGTGGATCGTGATCGCGGTCTGGACCGCCGTCCTCACCCCGCTCGCGGTGCTCGTCTACCGGCGCGACACGAGCCGCGTCTGAAGTCCTCGGATCGGTCGTCGTCGGCTCGCTAGATTGGGCCGACGTGGACGCCGAGGTCGAGCCGCGAGGCGATTGGGTAGCCAGCCAGCGCCGGTGGACACAGGGGTGGCGCCGGGTCCGTGCTGCCCGCGGTGTTCCTGGTCTACCTGCTGTACGTCGCCCAGTCGGTGGGTGACAACAACTCGGGCGGGGCGGCGTTCGCCGGCGACGCGATCCTGGTCGTGTTCGCGTTCGTCTATCTCGTGATGGTCGCCGCGGGGTCCGCGCGCCGGAGCGCGGGGATTCTGGATCCTGTTCGGCATCAGCTTCGCGTTGTTCCTCGCGGAGGTGCCGTTCGGGCGGGCCGCGGGCGTACGTCCCTGTCTGTACATCACGGCACTGAGCGCGGCTCGCCTCGGCACCCGCGCGGCGCCGATCGTGCTGGCGCTGGTGGTGGTGGTGCTGTTTGTCCCGAGCGCAGATTCCCTCCTGGCACGACGACCTCGGCGATACCTGGGGCACTGTCACCCCGGTGGTGATCCCCGGCGGTCGCGGCGGTGTCGTTCGGCGTTCGTCAGGTGTACGAGAGCAACCCGCGAGCTCGCCGAGGCACGGGTCGAGCTGGCGCACCTCGCGGCCGAGAACGAGCGGATCCGGATCGCCCGCGATCTGCACGACCTGCTCGGCCATTCGCTGACGACGATCACGGTCAAGGCGGGTCCCGCGCGCGGCTCGGCGAAACCGTCGCCCGATCTTCAGCAGGAGATCGCCGAGGTCGAGGCACCTGGCGAGGAGATCGCTCGCCGACGTGCGGGCCGCCGTGACCAGCTACCGGGACGTGTCGCTCGCCGGAGAGCTCGCCACCGGACGCGAGCTGCTCCTGGGCCGCCGGCATCGCGGGCCGACACCTCCGCGGTGGTCGACGCCGTCCACCCCTCAAACCAGGAGCTGTTCGGCTGGGTCGTGCGCGAGGGAACCACGAACGTCGTCCGCCATGCCCACGCCAGCTCGTGCTCGGTCCGGGTGTCGCGGGCTCCGCGAGATCACAATACGACGAGTCCAGCAGGAGAAAAAAAAAAAAAAAAAAACGTATTGCTAGCACGTTGTGCGAGTCGAATCCGGGATTCACTTTTTTCAATTGGAGGATGGAGTCGATCATGAGTCCAGCTCCAACGAGGAGGACCATCGCGAGTGCGATTTCGGCCACCGCGAGACCCTTTCGTACGAGCCCGCGTGCTTTTCCGACACCACCGCGCTCGCCTTCGCGCAACGCACCGTTCGGATCGGTGCGCGACGCTTGCCATGCCGGGATGAGTCCAAAAACAAACGCCGTCAGGGCCGAAATGACGACCGCAAACGCAAGCACGCGCTTGTCGATATGGATCCGGGAAGAAAGATAGTAGTCCTGGACCAGATTTATGAAGATTGAAACGCCAGCGAAGGTAAGCGCGATTCCAGCGACGCATCCGAACGCAGCGAGTACTCCACTTTCCAGCAAAGATTGCTGCACCAGCCGACCGCGGTTCGCTCCAAGTGCCAGACGGAGCGCATATTCGCGGCGGCGGCTTTCCGTGCGCGACTGAAGAAGATTGGCCACATTGAGGCAGCCGATCAAAAGAATTGCCACGACGGCACCGAACAGCGGGTAGATATAGGTTGCGGTGAAAGCTGTGACGGTTTGAAGGTCCTGCACGAGTGTGCCGACGCCTTTGTTCGTTTTCGGATAAGTGTTCTCGAGGCCTTTCGCGATCACCGTCATTTCCGCTTGTGCCTGCTCGATGGTCACTCCGGGTTTCATCCGCCCGATGGAAAGAAGCCAATGATCGATGCGATCGACGAAGCGGGTGCTTTTCGGATCGACCGGCAACCACAGGTCAACCTTTTCACCACCAATTGCACCCACCCCTCGCGGCATAACACCGACGACTGTTGCGACGGAACCTTGAATGTCAAATGTCTTCCCAATGATTTTGGGATCGGCGGCGAATTTGGTTCGCCAGAAATTGTCGCTCAGCACGACGGTAGTGGACTTGTCCTGCATCTCTTCCGGCAAAAACACACGGCCTAGTTGAGGCTTCACGCCGACGAGGGAGAAATAATTTGGAGTGATGTCTTGTGTTTGGATCGATTGGGTTGTGCCGACGCCGGAGATCATGGACCCCTCGATGCCGCTGGCGAGCGCGATGTCCTGGAAGGAACGCGTTGCCGCGAGGCGGTCGTTGAGTTCGGCGATGGGAGGGAATTGACGAGAGTCAGGTTGGCCGGGCTCGGTGTTCCAGATAACGACGAGTTGCTCGGGATGCTGCGCGGGAAGCGGGCGGAAGAGAGCGGCGTCCATGACGCTGAAGATCGTGGAGTTAGCGCCGATGCCGAGGGCGAGCGAGAGGATGACGACTACGAGGAAGCCGGGACTTTTGCGGAGGTTGCGGAGGGCGAAACGGAGATCGTGGCGGATGTTTTGGAGAAATGAGGACATGGCGGGTGGCCTCCTTAGTGCGGAAATGGGCGCGAGAGTCGGTGCGTGGGATGGTAGTTAACCGTAATCGGGAGTTGGGGGTATACCCCCGGGGTGTTTGGCAAAGAGTGCGCAAGTGGCTTGGAATCAATTCGTTGCGGATCTATGGAATTACGGAGTGTGTAAGTGATTGATGGGGAATGAGTTGCAGGTGGGCGAGTGGTTCGCTTATGTTTCGCTTCGTGGGGTCGGAAGGCTGCGGCGGTTTGCGGGGATGCCAGGCGAGGACGAAATCCAGCGGGCACGAGAGGAAGATAGCATAGGTGACGAGTTTGGCTAAGTAATAGTTGTGTAAGTGGCGTTCGAATTGGCTCGGACGGTGCGAAGTGTTACGCGCGGTGTTCGTGTCGAGAGATGGGTCGGACTCCCAGCAATGAATGAAGTGATCGAGTTGGGGTGGAGCGATCGTTTGGGTGGCGTGGATTTGGCTGTGAAAGCGGCGCAGGAGCGCCGCACTCCATATGGATCTTGCTGTGGTTAAATTTCGCTTGACATTAAGTATAGACTTATATAAGAATATGATCTATGCGAGAAGTGGCTCAATTGGATGCGGTGTTTTTGGCGATGGCGGATCCTACGCGGCGGGCGATATTGGCTCGGTTGGCGAAGGGAGAGGCTACGGTGATGGAGTTGGCGGAGCCGTTTGCGATGACGCAACCGGCGGTGTCGCAGCACTTGAAGGTGCTCGAGGGCGCGGGGCTGGTGGTGAGCCGGGTGGATGGGGCGCGGAGGCCGCGCAGGTTGGCTCCGGCGGGGATCGATGCGATGGAGCAGTGGCTGGCGATGTTGCGGCGCGGGATGGAGAAGAGCTACGACCGGTTGGACGAGGTTTTGGCGAGCATGGAAGAGCCGAAGAAAAGGAAAGGGAGGAAAGCATGAGCAGACTCACTTTGAAGACGGAAGGCGATAAGCATGTGATTGTCACGAGGCATTTTGCGGCGCCTCCCGAGGCGGTGTATCGCGCGCATCTCGATCCGAAGATTGTGCAGAAGTGGCTGCTGGGGCCGGACGGGTGGACGATGCCGGTGTGCGATCTGGATGCTCGGGCGGGCGGGAAATTTCGGTACGAGTGGAAGCATGAGACGAAGGGGCACGGGTTTCATATCACAGGCGAGTTTGTGGAGCTGACCCCGCACAGCAAGATCGTGCACATCGAGCGGATGTTTTTGCCGCAGCAGACGCCGGACAATCACATCGAGACGCGGTTCGAGCCGGACGGGTCGGGCACGCTGATGACGATGCGAATGACGCTGCCGGATGAGGCCACGCGGGCGGCGATGCTTTCGACGGGGATGGAGAAGGGAATGGAGAATAGTTATGAGAGGTTGGAGAAGATGATTCCGATGGGACTGAAGATGGAAATTGGAAAATAGAAATTGGAAAAAGGAAAATTGGAAACCGAGGGCATCGACGTGGGTGCCCTCTTTTTTTTGTGGTAGAGCCGCAAAAAAGCAGATTCCTAGCTTCGCTCGGAATGACAGTTTTTTTCGATGCAATGAGACAGCGGTGCCGTGCCCGTACTGGGTGCGTCGAAGTAAGGTATAAAGTGGCTCGATTTTTGGGGAGGGCTCGTGGGGATTTCGGCGCGATGGTTTTTGCGGCTTGGTTTGGCTTCGTTGGGGGTTGTGACTGGTTGCGGAGCTCTGTTGGCTGGAGCGGGACACGCTGCGCAGCAGAAGATGAGCACGGCCGCGCCGGCTGCGGCGAAAGTCAATGATGCGGAGGTGGCGCCGACGAGGCTGGATTTGTTGCGCGGGGCTTATGGGGAAGATCGGGCGAACAATGATTTGATTTCGTATCACCTGGATATTCGGGTGGATCCGGAGAAGAAGTACATCAGTGGGAAGAATACGATTCGTTTCAAGATGTTGAAGGATGGGAAGCGGATTCATCTGGATCTGAATGAGGCGTTGAAGATCGACAAGATTTTACTGGATTCGACGGAGCTGAAATATTCAGCGCGATTCGGGCGCGGTTTTTGTGGATTTTCCGGAGACGCTGCGAGCGGGGCAGACTTACGCGATCGATTTTTATTATTCGGGAAATCCGGTGGAGACGGGGAGATTTGGGAGCATCACGTTTAAGACCGATCCGGCGGGCCGCGACTGGATCAACACGGCATGCGAAGAGACAGGCGCGAGCATGTGGTGGCCGAACAAGGATCAGTGGCGCGATGAAGTGGAAGAGATGGAGATCAGTGTCGCGGTGCCGAATGGGCTTGTCGATGTGTCGAACGGAAGATTTGTGGGGAAGACCGATCTCGGCGACGGGTACACGCGATGGGATTGGATGGTGCACTACCCGATCAACAATTACGACGTGTCGCTGAACATCGGCGACTTATGAACATTTCGCGGATAAGCTGGGCGATTTGACGCTGGATTTTTATGCGCTGCCGGAGGATCTGGATAAGGCGAAGCGGCAATTTTCGCAGGCGAAAGGAATGCTGGAGGCGTATCAACATTATTTTGGCGAGTATCCGTTTCTGAAGGACGGATACAAGTTGATCGAAGTGCCGTACGCGGGGATGGAGCACCAGAGCGCGGTCACGTACGGAAATCATTTCGCGAATGGATATCTGGAGCGCGACTGGACGGGTGTGGGGATCAGTCCGCGATTCGATTTCATCATTATTCATGAGAGCGGACACGAGTGGTTCGGCAATGCGGTGAGCGCGGCGGATCGCTCGGACATGTGGATTCACGAAGGATGGACGACGTATCTCGAGTCGCTGTATGTCGAATATATGTTCGGGCACGATGATGCGATCAAGTACATCAGCGGCTACAAGGCGAAGGTGAAGAATCGAGCGGCCGATTATTTCGGCGCGCGGAGTGAATGCGACTCCGCCGCAGGATCAGTATTTTAAGGGGATTCTATTTTTGAATACGCTGCGCAGCGTGGTCAATGACGACGCGAAGTGGTTCGCGATGCTGCACGATCTGTTTCAGCAATTCAAGTATCAGAACATCATGACGGAAGACATCGTTGCGTACATGAATCAGTACACGGGGATGAATCTGACGCCGATTTTCGATCAGTATTTGCGGCATACGGAGATTCCGACGCTGGAGTTGAAGTTTGATGAGGCGGCGGGGACGGTGAAGTATCGGTGGAAGGCGGATGTGAGCGGGTTTGCGATGCCGGTGCGGGTGGGGGCGGCGGGGAATTGGGAGATTGTGAAGGCGACGGAGCAGTGGCAGACGATGAAGACGCTGCTGAAGAAGAGCGAGTTTGCGGTGGCGGAGGATTTGTATTACGTGAATGTGGAGAAGCAGTAGCGCGGACAGCGGTTCACGGGAAATCAGAAGAAAAATCAGAATTGAGATGTGGAATACGTCCGGGCAAGCTGGGGCGCAGCGTGCTGCGCCCCTACATGATCTTGCCGATTCGATGAATAGTAAGAGTTAGAGCGTTTTCAAGAATGCGACCAGGTCTGACTTTTGCTGGTTCGTGAGATTGAGGGCGAAGCGGGTATTGTAGAAATTCACGGCGTCCAGAAGTGTGGCTGCGGAGCCGTTATGGAAGTATGGCGCACGCGCAGCAAGTCCGCGAAGGATCGGCCCTTTGATCTTGCCGACGTGGTCGAAAATTCCATCGATCAGGCCCTGTCCGAGGTCTGTGGTCGTTTTGCAATTGCTGGTCGGCAGACCTGTATTGGGATCCTTCTGGCATACGGTGATCTGAGGTAAGTAGCTCAAGTCCAGTCCGCCGAGATTCAAGAACGGTGAGGTGGGACTCGGGTCACCCGTGCCGATATTCAGCGGAGTGGGGAAGGAGTGATTGCCCACGTTGGGAGTATCGTGGCAAGTGCCGCAGGTTCCTTGCAAGGACCGGAATTCCTCCAGCGACAAGTCCTCCGGCGGTCGACATCGTCGTTGATGCCGGCGACGCCGCTGATCGGAATCTGTAAAGAATTGAAGAGGTTCTCGCCGCGCGCGACAGACTGGCGAGCCTGAGCCAATTCATCCCAATAGGCAGCTTTTTGTGACCATGATTGATAGAGATTAAAGATATCGGGAGTGAATTGATTGTCGCCGGGAGTGACGAGGCCGCCTGGTTGCTCGTCGGCGGGAACTAGAGGGTGAACGCTGGAATTGACGGAGATGAAGAAGGGCTGAGTGGTGAGGGGCATTGGCCCGCCGTTCGCGCCACCAACATTCAACAGCCCGGCGCGCAGATCAAGTATCTGCGCTGTGTAAAGTTGCGTCTCGAAATTGATGATTTCCTGTTGCTCGGCGGGAGTTGGCCGCGTTCCGTCGCCCTGTGCGTGAGTGACGGTCGCGTCCACCGATTGGTGGGCGAGATCGCTCATGAGCGATGAAGGATAGTTGGCGTACGTGATTTTTGTGGTGCCGGTGGCGGGAGTAGATTCTCTGCCGTCAAACATTACGGCGCTCAGAAACGTGAGGTTGGTGGTCGGCAGAGGCCGCCGGTACTGAGAGATGACGTCAGTGGCATTGCAGCCATACTGATTGTTGACGCTCATTACCTGGTAGTTGGCATTGGCGGGTACCGCAAGGAAGATACGAATCAGGCCTCTGGTGAGCAGCAAATGATAGGCCTCGCGCCGCTTCTCGAAGGTGGAGACGTCCGCCGTCGGGCAGTTTGCCCCGTCGACAGGCCGGAAAACGGGATCTGTTCCGGCAGTTGCGTAGAAGCGCTCCTGTAAATGAGGCGGAGTAATCGAGAAGGCGTCGCTGGGTTGATGGCAGGTGATGCATGACCGGCCGTTTGTACCCATGGATTGGAAAAAAGCATTGGTCGAGCTATTGGTCGGGCCACCGGTGTTCACATTGGCGATGGCTCCGCTAGGATCCCCGAAAATCTGAAATTTCGGTACGACCAAATTCGAGGAGTTGCTGAATGCGAGCCCGCCCGCGGCGGCGATCAGCAACGTCACGACGGACGCGATTCCGAGCGTCCGACGGACGACCTTATGCCTCGCCGGCGTTGGCCTGGGAGGTTGGACTTCCTGGGGTGAGGGAAAGCTGGAGCCGGCTGGCATAAGGGTTCCTTTCGAGCCGAGTATCATCACGATTGAACTCGTTCAGAAAGCTGAGACACACCGATTGCGCACGACTGTGCATTACCAGTGCGAATTGGGCAATGCACGGCGGGTGGAATGTTGATGAGCTGCCATTTCCTTGATACAAAGGGCGTTAGTCCTACAGGTGAGCGGTGGATTAAGGCCTTTTCTCCCGCCCGTTCGGAGTGTCGGAATGCCCTTAGAAGGGAATCACCCGGTCGTGCGGTTTGGTGTATTCGAAGCGAACCTCGGTGCACAGGAGCTGAGAAAGCACGGGACGCGCGTGCGTCTTCGAGGCCAGTCTTTCAGCATCCTGTCGATGCTGCTGGAGAAGCCGGGCGAGGTGGTGACCCGGGAAGAGATGCAGCAGAGGCTATGGCCGGCCGACACGTTCGTGGACTTTGAGCACAGCCTGAACAGCGCGATCAAGAAGCTGCGCGGCGTGCTGGGCGATTCCCCCGAAAATTCGAGATATATCGAGACGATTCCCCGCGTGGGTTACCGGTTTATCGCACCGGTGCAGGCAGTAAGCGCACCGGAAGCGGCCCGAAGTGAAGTTTCGGCGAACTCTGCTGAACCGCAAGGGCGGTCCGCACCCCAAGCGCAGCCCGCACCGATCGTTTCACGAGGAAGCTGGCCGCGATCCGTTGTGGTTAGTTTGGCGATTGTGGCCGTCGGAGTGGTCGCGGTTCTTTTGTGGCGAATGGCCCATGTTCGACCAGAGCCGGCGGGAGAAAAGGTAGCTCTCGCAGTTCTTCCTTTTTCCAACCTAACCGGGGATCCAGGGCAAGAGTACTTCAGCGACGGGTTGACGGAAGAAACGATCGTCCAGCTAGGCGAGATGGATCCGGAGCGCATGAGCGTGATCGCGCGAACGTCGGTCATGCACTACAAGGGTAGCTCTGAGCCGTTGCCTCGGATCGGCAGCGAACTGGGAGTGCAATATGTGCTCGAAGGCAGCGTGCGCAGGGATTCGAGCCGGGTTCGCATCACGACGCAACTCGTGCGCGTGAGGGATCAGACACCGGTATGGTCGCGTGAGTACGATCGCGAGTTGGCCGGGCTGTTGACGCTCCAGCATGAAGTGGCGCAAGAAGTCGCGGATGAAATGCGGATCACGCTGGGAGAGAAGCCCAAGCCGACGAACGCGCCGGTGGCGAAGCCAGCGCCATCGCCGGAGTCATACGCGGCATACGACCTTTATTTGCAGGGACGCTACTTCTGGAATGAGCGCACGGAGGAAGGATTCCGGCGAGCCGCGGACTATTTTCAGCAAGCGATAGACCGCGATCCCGGCTACGCGCCTGCCTATGCGGGACTGGCAGACACCGATGGTTTGATGAGCACGTTGTATCTGGGGCCGCAAAACGAACTTATGCCGAAAGGGCGCGCCGCCGCGCTTAAGGCGCTGGAATTGGACGAGACGCTGGCGGAAGCGCACACATCGCTGGCGTTGATTGCCGAAAATTACGATTACGACTGGCAAACTGCCGAAAAAGAATTCAATCGCGCGATCCAACTGAATCCAGGTTATGCGACTGCGCATCAGTGGTACGCCGAATACCTTTCCTGGCAGGGCCGTTTCGACGAGGCTTTGGCGGAAAGCGAAAAGGCTCGCCAACTCGATCCGTTATCAATGATCATCGCCGCAGATCACGCATCGATCCTGTATTACGGCAAGCAGTACGAACGCGCGTCGCGCAGGCTCGCGCTGTGCTCAATATGGATCCGCATGCCCCGCGTGCTGGAGGCGTTCTGTTTTTTCGTGTATCCAACAAAGGAAATTTGAGGAGGCGCAGACGTTCATTGAGCAGAGCGATCTGGCCCCTCCGATAGTCCGTGGGTTCGGTAATGGAGGCGGTCGTCTTCGGCTACTGGGGCCAGCTGAGGAAGCGCAGGAAGCAATGGGCAAACCGAGCAGTTCGCATGGGACCCACAACAGAGGATCGAGGTTTTGCTTGAGGTTTATCGGCGGTGGGTCGAACAGAGCAAACCATCGCGTTCTTGCAACAGGCGGTCGCCAGTCGTTCGAATGCAGTCACCACTTTGAAGGTTGATCCGATGTACGATCCGCTGCGGAGCGACCCGCGTTTTCAGGAAGTGATGCGACAGGCGGGCCTGGGCAATGTCGGCGCTGCGGCGAAACACTAGGTGAGTGGAAAACGGTCGAAGCTAGGGTGTGGTTTCGGTTGACTGCGACGGTTTGCGGAGTTGGAAGTAGGTGAAGAGGACGAGGTAGGCGAAGAAGGCGCCGACGGAGTCGAGCAGGGAATCCCACGGGGTGGCGGTGCGGCTGGCGACGAAGGCTTGGTGGATTTCGTCGAGGCACGCGTAGCTGGCGGCGATGATGAGGGCGGTGATGCCCCACGTCCAGCGCCAACCGATGCGCGCGCCGCGGACGGCGCGGAAAAGCAAGAATGCTGAAGATGAAATATTCGGTGAAGTGAGCGGACTTACGGATGAGGTGATGAATTCGCGCGATCTGGTGATGGCTCAGGTGAGGCAGGAGCCAGCGGAGAAGAGGTTCGATGATGCGGCTCGTGTGGTCTTGAGAGAAGAGGTCGGTGGACATGAAGAAGATGAAACCGGCCCAGAGGAAGGCGGGCCACCAGGCACGGAGCCACGCCGGAATAAGTGATGAGGCAAGGCGCGGCTGAACTTCGGGGAGGCTTGGGGCGGGGCGCGGGTTGCGCCAAGGTTGGTCGGGCACTACAGGTTGCTCCAGAGTTGTCTTGCGCTCGCGGATGATTCGCGGGCGATTTTAGTTTAACGCGACGGTGGGGAACGGAATCGCTCCGAAAGTTCGCTTGTTGCGTTGGGGGTAGTAACGTGTCGAGCGATTTTGCTAGGGATCGGAAATTCCGCACCCTGAAGGGCGCAGGGTGCGGCGCCTAGCAGCGAAGAAGCACGGCGGATCAATGTGTGCTTGAAGTTTACGCCGGGCGGGGCGAGCCCCGCCCCTACAAACGGCGAAGAGCCGACAAGATGCCGGCGCTACCAAAGCTTACTCGATGCGGTAGTTGGGGGCTTCTCGCGTGATGATGACGTCGTGGACGTGGGATTCGCGGAGTCCGGCGCTGGTGATGCGGACGAAGCGGCCGTTGGTCTTGAGATCGTTGAGTGTGGGTGCGCCGACGTAGCCCATGCCGGATTTTAGGCCGCCGACGAGTTGCTCGGTGAGAGCGCCGAGCGGACCTTTATAAGGTACGCGGCCTTCGACGCCTTCGGGGACGGATTTGCCGCGCTCGCGATCCGCATCGTCCTGCACGGTGGCGTAACGGTCGGAGCCGGCGTCCATTGCGGCGGTCGAGCCCATGCCGCGGTAAGACTTGAAGGTGCGGCCCTGATAGAGAATTGTTTCGCCGGGGGATTCTTCGGTGCCGGCGAAGAGGCTGCCGATCATCACGCAGGAAGCGCCTGCGGCGATGGCTTTCGTGACGTCACCGGAAAATTTGATGCCGCCGTCGGCGATGATGGGGACGCCGGTGCCTTCGGCTGCGCGGGCGGCTTCCATGATGGCGGTGAGTTGCGGAACGCCGGCGCCGGTGACGACGCGGGTGGTGCAGATCGAGCCGGGGCCGATGCCGACTTTGAGTCCGTCGATGCCGAGCGAGATGAGATCTTTCGCGCCTTCGAAGGTGGCGACGTTGCCGGCGATGACTTGCATTTCGGGGAGGCGATGCTTGAGCGCGGTGATGGCTTCCATCACGCGGGTGGAGTGGCCGTGCGCGGTATCGACGGCGAGGACGTCGACTTTGGTTTTGGCCATTTCGACGGCGCGTTCGAGGAAGTCGCCGGTGGCGCCGACGGCGGCGCCGACGCGGAGGCGGCCGTGGTCGTCTTTTGCGGCGCGCGGATATTCGAGTTTTTTCTGGATGTCTTTAACGGTGATGAGGCCTTTGAGGTTGAAGTCCTGATCGACGACGAGAAGTTTTTCGATGCGGTGTTTTTGCAGGATGCGTTCGGCTTCGTCGAGCGTCGTGCCGACCGGGACGGTGACGAGGTTGTCTTTCGTCATGACGGAGCTGACGAGTTGATTGTGATTTTTTTCGAAGCGCAGGTCGCGGTTGGTGAGTATGCCGGTGAGGCGCGAGCCGCGCGTGACCGGAAGGCCGGAGATGCGGTACTTCTCCATGATTTCGAGGGCCTGGCGGAGAGTGATATCGGGCGAGATGGTGACAGGGTCGACGATCATGCCGCTTTCGGAGCGCTTCACGCGATCGACTTCTTCAGCTTGGCGGTCGATGGGCATGTTGCGATGAATGATGCCGATGCCGCCCTGTCGCGCGATGGCCATGGCGAGGTTGCGACTCGGTGACGGTGTCCATGGCGGCGGAGGCGAGCGGAATGTTGAGCGAGAGCTTGCGCGTAAAGCAGGTGCGCGTGTCTACCTGTGTCGGCAAGATTGAAGATTTGCCGGGGAGAAGAAGTACGTCGTCGAATGTGAGACCTTCGGGAATGGGACCGTCGATCATTCCAACCTCATTTCATGGAAGTGGGGAGCGGCTAAAAACAGCGCAGCCCAGCGGGTGGCCGCTGGGCCGGTGGAAAAATTCATCAAATCGAAAAAATGAATCACTGTGAAGCTTCTATTGTAAGGATGAGTGCGAGTGCGGTCAAGTTTGGTGCTGTGGATTGCGAAGTAGGCGGCGAGAGCGAATCGGTCGATTACAATAGGTGGCAATGACGACAGCGATTCCGGAGTTTGTGCCGCATCGGTGGCTTGACGAACGGGCACTGCGATGACGATTGCGGCGGCGTTTGTGCCGCGGAAATTTCGTCTGCCCGAGGCGGAGCAGCGGCTGTTTCGCGTCGATCCGTTTTCGCAGTTGCTCGGTTTGTGTCACTGGCAGGTCGGGAAGCTGAAGCAGACGCCGGTGATTGTGACCGTGCATGGGCTCGAAGGTTCCTGCGGATTCGAACTACGCGCAGGGAATTGCGGAGAAGGCGTACCACCGGGGATTTCACGTGGTGCGGATGAACCAGCGGAATTGCGGCGGGACCGAGAAGCTGACGCCTACCTTATATAACTCCGGGATGAGCGGCGACTATCGAGCGGTGCTGGAGGAGTTGGCGGGCGAGGGATTCGAACGCATTTTTTTCGCTGGCTACTCGATGGGCGGGAATTTAGTGACGAAGATGGCTGGTGAGTATGGCGAGGAGTTTCCGCCGGCATTGCGCGGAGTTTGCGCGGTCTGTCCTGCGATTGATTTGTCGGCGTGTGCGGACGCTCTGGAGCGACGCGACAACTATTTGTATCAGCGGCACTTTGTGAAGGGCTTGATGGCGCGGTATGCGCGCAAGGCGCAGATGTTTCCGGGGCGATATCGGACGGATGGGTTTGGGCCGATTCGAACGGTGCGTGAGTTTGACGATGCGATCACGGCGCCGTGCTTCGGGTTTCGCGATGCGGAGGAATATTACGAGTCGGCGGGAGCGAAGCGCGTGACGGCGAATGTGCGCGTGCCGATGCTGCTGATTACGGCTGAGGATGATCCGTTTGTGCCGTATGTGTCGTTTCTGGCGGCGCAGGTGGAGAAGAATCCGTGCGATTCAGTTTGTGCCTACGCGGCATGGCGGGCATTGCGCGTTATATATCGTCGCAGAGTGGGGCGGAGAGATTTTGGGCGGAGGAGCGGATTGTGGATTTTTGTGAGGGGATTTGGAAGGCGGAATGTGAAGGTCATTGGGAAGGGCGCGACGGTCGGTGTGACGGCGCAGTAGGCGGCGCCGGTTTGATCTGAAGTTGATTGAGCGAAGATTCCGCACCCTGAAAGGCGCAGGGTGCGGCACCCGACAACGGTCGCGAACTTAAGAGGTTAGGCGAAGGGTTTTTCGAGCGAGATGGCGAAGCCTTGCGTCAGGAGTTGGGCGGGGCCGTCGGGCATGATGACCATGTCGTCTTCGCAGCGAATGCCGAACTCGCCGGGGACGTAGATCCCGGGTTCATTCGAAAAAGTCATGTTGGATTGCAGAACGGTCTTGCTGCCGCGCACTAGATAAGGATGCTCGTGGCCGTCGAGGCCGATGCCGTGGCCGAGGCGATGGGTGAAAAATTTGTAGCCGGGGCCGTAGCCGGCGGAGGTCACTACGGCGCGAGCGGAGTCATCGACCGTGCCGGAGAGGCGTCCAGCGCGAGCCGCATCCAAGCGCGGCGTCCTGTGCCTTGCGCAGCGTGTCGAAGACTTTGACCAGTTTGTCGGATGGTTTCTCGCCAAAAACGACAGTGCGCGTGACGTCGGACTCGTATCCTTCCACTTTTGTTCCGCCATCGATCAAGACAACGTCGCCGGGCTTTAGCGTTTGCGGCTTGATGGAGCCGTGAGGCAGAGCCGCTGAGGCGCCGATCAAGCACAAGCGCGCCGCCCTGCAGGTTCATTTTGGCGAAACCTTCTTCGATCCAGCGGCCGATGTCGTCCTGCGACATTCCTTCTTTCAGGGATGCGAACACGGCGCGGAAGACGTCGAATGTGGCATCGCACGCGAGGCGCATCAGTTCTAATTCGTGCGCGGATTTGCGGCCGCGGCACGCGATTGTGACGGGATCGGCTGAAATGAATTCGAATCCAGGTGCTGCGCGGCGGAAATGGTCGAAGAATGTGAAACCCGCGGTCTCTTCGACGCCGATGCGTCCGGAGCGGATTCCGCGATCGGCGAGGGCTTGCGCGGCGAGTTGAGTCGGGCTTTCGTCCTCCTGCCAGGCGTGGATCTCCATCGGGACGTGAAGCCGCTCGCGTAGGCGGCCCTCTTCGAATCCCGGAACGACCATAATCGGTGTTCCTTCGCGCGGGATCACCAGGCCGAGCAAGCGCTCGCTCAATCCCCAATGGACGCCGGTGAAGTAATACAGAGATGTGCCTGGCGCAAAAAATAAGGCGTCGTATTTTTGCGGCGGCTTGGACGACGCGTCGGCGGCTTGCGACGTGGGATCGGCCATCAACTGCTGCGCGTGCGCGATCCGTTCGCTGAATTCGGCGGGCGTGATCGGGTGCACGCGCGATCCGAGCGGAGCGAGATTGTCGAATGCGGACGGGAGTTCTGCTGGGGAGGAATGTGGTTGCGTCTGACCCTGAAGCAGGGCTGGTCGGCCGAGCGCTCCGAGCGAAGCCGCAGCGACGGTCTGCCGCAAAAATCGCCGGCGCGAGGGATAGCTTTGAGGTGAGACGGGATTTCCGTTCATGTGCCGGAGATTTATCCGGAGCTGGGTAGAGAGTCAAGCAAGAATCGAGAAATGAGGCTGAGATGTCCGGTGCCCATAGCAGACCGGGTTTGATCATATCTGGGAGTCCAACGACCCTGTCACAACGAAGAAATGTCTCTAGATTGTCGTGTCGGAGGGCGCGCACGTGGTTCTAGAGCCACCTAAAACCTTATTCTTTGCTGTACGAAACCCATGTTTGCATAATCCTAAATTTCATAGCATCTATGTCTGCTTATATACCTACCATGACGGAGTCTTATAAATCGTGTCTAAATTCCAACAAGCATCCAGATAACTAGACTGAAAACAGTTGGCTTACGGCAGTTCAAAAGATCGTCCCAAATACGCCAAAAGCGACCATTTTGGAATCTCGATTGCACCCCACTGGGCCATCAAGCGAGAGACTTTTTAGAGTGGGGTAGCTTGTTTAGTTGGTGGTTTCGTAAGTTCCTGTCAAAAACGGGCAAAAATTTTAGGAGGGCTAAGTGAAAATAGCCTTTAGAAGTACGGTTGTTTGGTTAAGTCTGTTTGCGGTTGCATTGGGCTTGGTGGTGAGCGGCCACGTCGCGGCGCAGGTCATCAGCGGCGACTTGGTCGGCACGGTTCTCGACAAGACGGGAGCGGTCATTCCCGGCGCGCGTCTCGAAGCAACGAAGGTCGATACTGGCGTGAAGTATGAGACGACAGCGGGTGAAACCGGCGAATACCGGATTCCGAACCTGCCGATCGGCGTGTACAACGTGACGGCATCGTCCGCAAATTTCGCGTCGACGACGATCAACGGATACACGATTCAGTTGAACAAAACCAGTTCGTTGACGATCACGCTGGAAGTTAAGGGCGCGGTTACCTCGATCGAGGTTTCCGGCAGCGTGGCAGCGCTGGATACGACGACTGCACAGTTGCAGACGACTTTCGAAGCGAAAGACATCGCGGACAGCGCGATCGCGTCGACCGGAGGTAACTTCAGCGGCGTGCTTAACCTTTCTTTGTTGAGCGCCGGTGTTGCGACCAGCGGTGGCGTCGGCGTCGGCACGGGCCCGTCGATCGGCGGTCAGCGTCCACGCAACAACGACTTCATGATTGAAGGCGTCGACAACAACAACAAGGGCGTAACCGGTCCGCTGGTTATGGTTCCCAACGACGCGGTTGCCGAATTCTCGCTGCTCGAAAATCAGTTCTCGCCGGAATTTGGTCACTCCTCGGGTGGACAGTTCAACACCGTTGTGAAGAGCGGTACGAACTCGTTCCACGGCGTGGCCTACGCTTATAACCAAAATCGGAATTACGACGCGTTTGACAGCATCAACGGCATCGGCGGTCTTACTTCGAACCCGCGTTTCGACAACAACCGCTTCGGCGGCCAGATCGGCGGCCCGATCAAGAAGAACAAACTCTTCTTCTTCGTGAACTACGAACAGGAACCGTTGGGTGAGGCTGGTACGGCGGGCGCGGTTTGCTCTCCGACCGCAGCAGGCTTCGCGACGATCAACGCAACCCCGGGCTTGTCGGCGACCAACGTCGCAATCTTCGAGAAGTACGTGGCGCCGGGCACGACGCCGAACTCCTCGTGCACACCGATCGCCTGGACCGGGGGCACGACGATTCCCACGGCGGGCCTCGCGGTTCTTTCGCCGTTTTTCACCAACTACCGCTTCGTGACGACCAGCATGGATTACGACATTTCGCCGAAGGATCAGATCCGTGGCCGCTACATCTACAACAGCGCGGTTGGGATCGACAACTCGGCGACACTGCCGGCGTTCTTTTTGCCGCAGCCGAACAAGTTCCACCTCGTGACGATCAACGAATATCACACGTTCTCGCCGACGCTGACGAACGAACTACGCATCGGCTTCAACCGGTTCACGCAGAGCTTCAGCGCGGGCAATTTCAACTACCCGGGGCTGGACAGCTTCCCGAACCTTCTGTTGCTCGATTTGAACCAGTTGCAGATCGGACCGGACGGCAACGCTCCACAGGGCGCCAACCAGAACACCTATCAGGCGACTGAAGCGATGACCTGGACGAAGGGCGCACACACCGTCAAGTTCGGTGTGGAAGGCCGCAAGATCATTGCTCCGCAGACCTTCACGCAGCGCGTTCGCGGTGACTATGAATACAACAACACGCTCACATTCCTTCAGGACGGCGTGCCCGATTCGCTCGCAGAACGCAGCAATGGCGACCCGGTTTATTATGGCGATCAGGCCGCGCTCTATACCTATGTCAACGACAACTGGCGCATCAAGCGCAACCTCACGCTGAACCTGGGCGTCCGTTACGAATACACGACGATCCCGTACACCAAGCGCCTGCAAGACCTAAACCAAGCTGCCAGTGTGCCGGGTTTGATCGATTTCTCCTCGCCGAAGGCTCCGACGAACAACTGGGGCCCACGCATCGGCTTCGCGTACTCGCCGGGTGATAGCGGCAAGACTTCGATCCGTGCTGGCGCGGGCATCGCGTACGACGTGCTGTTCGACAACCTCGGCTTGCTCTCGCTGCCGCCGCAGCTATCGACGACGATCGACTGCGCACCGGTAGGCGCTTACCCCTGCGCGGCACCATTCCTAGGCAACGGCGGTATTTTGCCGGGCCCCGGTGGCGTGGTGACCTATCCTTCCATCGCCGATCAACGGGCTGCGACCTCGGCCTTTATTCCGGTCAACCAGAAGGATCCTAAATCGATTGACTGGACCCTCGGCGTTCAGCACAGCTTTGGCAGCGACCTCGTCGCTGAAGTTCGATACGTCGGGACGCGCGGCATTCACCTGCCAGCCCAGATCCGACTGAACACGCAGCCCGTGGTCACGTCGAACAACTTCATTCCGACCTATACGGCGGCACCGAGCCAAGCCACGCTTGACGGCTCGACAGTCGATCTCGGCGCTCTTGAGAGCGAAGATCCACTCGTGCCCGCGTATGAAGCGGCAGGCTTTAACCAGAACCTGATTACGGCGTACGAACCCTGGGCATCCTCGACGTACCACGGACTCGCCGCTCAGATAAACAAGAAGTTCAGCCATGGCGTGCAGTTCGTTGGCGCGTACACCTACAGCCACAACATTGACGACGCGACGGCCGAAGTGTTCAGCACCGTGCTGGCGCCGCGCCGCGCGCAGAACGGCCTCGATCTTTCGGCCGATCGCGCGAACTCGATCCTCGACCACCGTCATCGGTTCACCCTCTCGATCGTGTACGACGAGCCGTTCTTCGCACATAGCAACGCGTTCCTGCGAAACACCGTCGGCGGTTGGGAGATCGCTCCGATTTATACCTATCAATCCGGACAGTGGGTCACCCCGCAGAGCGGCATCGACTCCAACCTCAACCTCGACTCGGCTGGCGATCGCGTGATTGCCAACAAAGCCGGTGCGAAGGGCACGGGCTCCGATGTCAACCCGTTGTGCCGTAGCGTCGTTCCGACCGCAACTTGCACCAACTCAAACCTCTTCTGCACGGGTGATCCGGCAGTCGACGGAGCTGGTTCGGGTTGCCCGACCGGTATCGACGTGATCGACAACGTTGTCGGCTATCAGGCGATCAATCCGAACGCCCAGTACATCTCGGCGGGCTACGGTGCGCTCGCCAATGTCGGCCGCAACGTGTTGCAGCTCGATCCGACGAACAACCTCGACCTCACTGTGTTAAAGCGGTTCACGATCACAGAGCGATACAAGGTCGAGTTCCGCGCGTCCGCGACCAACGTTCTGAATCACGCGCAATACATCGGTGGTTACCTGAACGACGTTGCTCCGATCGGGTTCACCGGTTTTCAGCGCGGTTTCGCGGAGCCGGCGAACGGGGGCTTCAATCAGCCGAGCCAGTTCTTCTCGAGCAATCCGAGACAGCTGACGCTGGTGTTGAAGATCTTCTTCTAAACAAGACTGCAGCCGCCCGAAGTGAGGGCGCGAAGTTCGGGGCGCTCCGGTTTACCGGGGCGCCCTTTTGTTTCTGATGCAGGGCTGAAATTCGAGTTTGAATCGCAGCTCTGTCAGTGAGCGGAGAAGTAATAACGTTGTAGTCTGGAAGACGACTGTGTCGTTGCAATCGCGCGCTTCGGTATTTCACGATGAGTAGGTTACGAGCGGAGTGCCGAGACTCTCGATTGATTTAAGCCGCCCGAACTATTCCATGCGAAGGGCAAGGATGTTCTTGTTCTGAATCTTCAACTCGATGCCAAGCGGCGGGCGAACATCGGAGCCTTGCGCGAGTGTGCCGCGCACCCAGAAATTTCCTGGAATTTCGCTCATCTTCGTCGGATCAAATACCGAGCGGCTGCACGGATTGCCGACCATCGGATGTCGCGCGTATGAAAGTCGTAGTCGTTGGTCAGATGCGTCAGGTCGGTGATGTATTCAAGGCGGCAGTTGCCGAATGGCGCGTTGACCTCATACGCCCAGTAGCCCTCGGGGCTGTTCGCCGATCCCTGCGGCAATCGGATGAGCATTGCCGGCACATTCTCGCCGGTCAGATGATTCACGAAGAAAAAGCTCTTGCTTGTCCACGGCTTGGACATTTCGCTGACGGTTGCAATTTCCGGTGCAGTTTCCGTCGCGTGTGGCAACAGGGAATTGGGATCGACGGCTGGCGCAGCAACTTCAATCTGTGGTGGCGGAGCCACTACCGCCTGCTCCACTGGTTTCGGATGGGAAATCAGACGCGCGCCCAGCAATGCGACGAGCACGACCGCCGCGATACCGACACCCAGAGGAATCGCGGGATTCATCGACGGCCCTCTCTTCGAAGGTCCGCCTGCAATCACACCGGGAATCTGGGGCATCTCTGCCTTGAATCGCTCGATTCACCCTTCGGCTCTGCGCGGGGCAGAAGCGTTACGGGTCCTGCGCCGGATCGCCCTGCGTCTCTTGCGTCTGGGTTTCTTGCGTCTGGGTTTGTTCGGCCACACCACACCTGCCTGCCACTCGGTTACGGCCGCGCTTCAGATGGATGACGGCGCGGGAACCGAACGGTCAATCACTTCCCAATCATTCTAGGAACTCGCTTCAGAGTGAGGCAATGGACTAAAGGTACAGCTGTGGCGTGGTGGAAACGGTACTAACCCCCGTCGACGTCGAAATGTGAGCCTGCGGGTGACTGTTATCGGGATGGGTACAGATTCGCATTGATATCTTGTCTCAAAGCGCGACGCCGCCCTAAGGTAGAGATTACGGCCAGGCGTGGAGTCATTTTCCCTCGACGGATCGTAATACCTATGAGCGGCGATACACGAGCGGCGGCCCGGGCATTTGTGCGCAGCCTCAACATCCTGTTGAAGTTCGCCCGTTTGTATGAATTTGGGCACGCGCGCACCGGGGCACAATTCGAGACTGCCTGGCGGGAGCTCAAGCCGCTTTGGACGAGAGCGGCGGCAGCGGCCTGCTGCTGGGGGCGTCCGGGAATCAGATCCTGCTGGATGGCGTGCCGTTGGGCTCCGCCGCCGGTGAGCGCGCCTTCGCGCAACTCCTTACCTCTTCCGGCATCGCCAGCATCCACTTTGGCACGACCACTTCTCAATCGCAGTTTGCGCGCTTTGTGCGCGGCTTTCCCAGCGGAAACGCGAAGCCTACGGCGCTGGCCGAGCAACTGAAAGCGACGCTCGCGGGCGACACCAGCATCAAGATCAACGAAATTCGCTATGTGGCCGAAGATTCGTCGGTCGCCGGGATCAAGATGGCGGCGAACCTTACGGCGAAGGTTCTGGGCGGACAAAGCGACAAGTTAAGATCTCTTCGACGATCCGAACAAGCTGCTCCAGATGATTCTGGCTGCGGAAAGCAGCCGCGGTCCCGGAGGCGGTGGCTCTGGGCCCGGTGTTGGTGGTGGTGGAGGCGGAGTCGGCGGAAGCGGTACGGGCACTTTATGGGACACAGGGGCTGGCGGCAGCGGTGGTAGCAGCGGCTCTGGCGGCGGGAGTGGCTCCGGGAACGGTGGATTTTATAGCGGCGGCGGACCCGGCGGTGGTTCGGGCTCCGGTGGCGGTTCAGGATCTGGCGGTGGGCGGAGTGGTGTCGGTGTAGGTGGAGGCGGTGGAACCGGCAGCTCGGCCAGCGCAGGTGGTGTTGGCGGAGGGTTCGGGCCCGCTCGGGCCAGGTGGCGGCCACTGGAGGTCCAGGCGGAGGTCCCGGAGGCGGCGACCCAGGCCCCGCTCCAAAGTGGCGTACCGCGTCAGCGTTGCTTCGCGGCGCTACCGCTACGGAAGTTGCGGGCGCTGTTGGCGGCCAAGGCGGATTCGCCGTGGCGGAAGACGACGTGCGCCAGATGCTCGCTCTGTTCGCGCAATTGGGCAAATCGCGCAAAGATCCCGAGGCGCGCAGCGAAGTTCCGAATTTTCAGTCGCGCTTGAGCGCGATGCCCGTGCGCGCTCAGGTCACCTTGCAGCAAGCGCTGGCAGGTCTCGCGGCGCAGGCGCCCACCGAAAAAGCCGACAAGCCGATGCTGTTGAAGCTCGCCGAGCACGTGGCGATTCGCTTCGCGCTGGACAGCTACGAGCGCGGCGAATTGCGCGTCAATGCCGTGAAGCAGTTGCTCGACCGCATGAACGCCGAGATTGAAGGCCTGCGAAAAATTTTGTCTTCGCAGGAAGAAATGATGGCCAACGCGGGCCTGCAGGTGCAGTCCTACACCGAGTTCTCGACCAGGAATTCTGGGAGCAAGTCCCTGACGAAAATAAAAAGGAAGTGCTGACGTCGGAAGAAGCGTGGTGTGTGCCGCCGCGCAACGTGCGCGTGTATCTCGAAGAGATGCTGCAAGCGCGGCGAACTCAAAACCGTCAACGAGATTTTGATGAAGTATGCGGCGTGCATCGGCCTGGAGAATCCCGAGGCGCGTCGTACGACGGCGATTGGTTTGTCGGATTTGGCGGAACTGTACGGCAGCGGCGACGGCAGCGCTTTGATGGAAGGAATTCGCAGGCTCGGAAATCAGCTCGCCATCGAGCGCGAGCCCGAATTGCAGACGCTGGTCAGCGCCGCGTTCGTCCGGCTGAGTCAGGAAGCGGCTTCCAAACGCTGTTATCCGGCGATGCAGCAGGCGTTGGCTTCTCTCGACAGTGTGGAAGCGCAGCGCCCGGGGTCGACCCAGAGTTTGCGTCCGCGCATCGGCGCCGAAGAGCGCATGCCGGAGTTCGTCGAAGAGGCGTTGCGCAGCGGGCATATCGCCGACGGCATGATCGAGATTCTGGCGTTGATGCCCAAGACGACGCTGCACTACGTCACGAATCGGTTCGGGCACTGCGGCTTCCGTGAAGATTGCGAACTGCTGGGCGAAATCGTCCAGGCGCTCGGCGAAGAAGCAACGAATCGCCTGATGGAAGCGATGCAGACCGCGCCCGCGGCCGAAGCCGCGGAAACCGTTGGCTTGCTGACGCAGCTGGCGCCCGAGGCCGTCGCCAAAATTTTGCCCGTGCGCTTGTCGCAATGGCCGCGCAGCGCGCACGATCGCACTGTCCGCCAGCTCTCATCGGCGCCAGTCGAAGCACGCGCGGAGCTCCTTGTCCAGCTTTACGATTCGCTCGACCCGATGATTCGGCCGCTTGCCATCGACGAGATGGGTATGAGCGGGTCTCACGTCTGCATTCAGAAACTGCTCGAGCTTGCGCAAGACAGCACGACGCCGGGATTCACGCGCCTGAAGGCGGTGGAAGCGCTTGGTCGCCTGCGTGCGACGGCCGCTTCCCAGTTACTGCAACACATGATGGAAGCGCGTCAGCTTTGGCGCTATTCGCATAACGACGAGCTGCGCATCGCCGCCGCGCAAGCGCTCATGCGCATCGACCCTTCAACAGCGCTCGAAAAGCTAGCGCCGAGCGGCCTCGATCGCAAAGATTTGACGCTAGAACCCACCGATCCGGATCCGAATGCTTCAGTGATTCGCCAGCGGCGTTATGCCCGCTTGAAGTTGTCTCGAAATCTGAACGCGGTCTCAACGAACCTGCGCGAAAATATCAGGCTAACTATCCCGGAACTCAATCTGGGCGGCGGGATTGGCGCCGGTGACCGGCATCTTGCTCCGGGCTCAATGCTGACGCTCGTTTCTCTCACGGCGTGCGTGCGATCAGGGCGCAGGCGGTCGTACGTGGCGCTCGTCCTCAGGCGATGGCGTTCGAATTCGTCGATATGGATCTCGAAGAGCGCGCGCGTCTTCGGAAATTGTTGTTGGAATTTGGTGGTCTTCCGATGGCAGCCCAGGCGACGAACCGCACCAAGCGCCGCGGCCGCGTCGCGATGCTGAAAAACTAGCGCCGCGTACGGCTCGATTTCTCCAACCTGTCCTTCCCAAAGTAAGCCCCGTTCGTTCGTACAGGCTCGTGCCCGCGCTTGCGTCGCATAACGCCCGCAATCCCATGGAACCTGTGTACCATTGCCGCCGCATGGCCCTCCGTCTACGGTACTAGAGCGACAGTTCCAGCGGCTCCTGACGGAGTAGCATGAAATCAGCCGATCCCAAGCTCACAGCCGGACGGGCTTTCGTACGCAGCCTTAACATCCTGCTCAAGTTCGCCCGGCTTTACGGTTTTGATCACGCCCGCACCACAGAACTCCTCGAAGTGGCTTTTCGCGAATTGCACGCAGCGATTCCCGAAGGCACCGAGGCTGGTCTTCTTTTGGGCGCGACCGGAAACCAGCTTCTACTTGACGGTGTGCCGCTTGAAGGCTCTCCCGCTGAAAAGCAATTTGCGCAGCTCCTTTCCGCGGCTGGCTTGGCCAGCGTTCAATTTCTCCCATCGATCACAGACAGAAGAACTCAACCTCTTTGCTCAAGCTTTCCCGACCGGCAAGGCGAAGCCGGCCGAATTGGCCGAGCAGCTAAAGGCAACACTGTCCGGCGCGAAGGGCATTCGCATCAACGAAATTTGTTTCGTCGCGACGGACTCACGCTTCCGCGACGCGAACCGGGCCGCCCAACTCGCTGCGGCGACTCTCGGCGACGATCAAGATGAATTCAAGCAGTGGCTGAACGATCCGCAAAAGCTGCTGGAGATGATTGCCGCGGCGCAAGGCGCCCGGAGCGGAAATGGAAGTGGAAACGGAAGCGGTAGCTCGGGTTTTGGCTCAGGCCCGGGCGGCGGTGGCTCGGGCAACCACGCTGGAGATAGCGGGTCAGGCGCGGGAACTGGCGCGAGTGGCGGCAATTCCGGCGGTTTCTACTATCGTGACGCCTCGCTCGGACCTGCGAGCGAGACAGGCGCAAGCGAGTCTCGCCCCGGCGCCGATCCGAATTTCTTCAGCGGCCCCGTGGCTGAAGCTTCTGCCTCCTTTTTTGGTTCCACGAACGCAGCTACTAGTACGGCGGGCGCTGCAAGCGAACAATCCGCGCCAGGCAGCACCGTGCCGCATGCTCGCGGTCGCTTGGTTGCGGAACCCACCGAAGACGAGATCCTCGGTATCCTCAGCGCGCTCACCAGCATGGGCCAGGTCAGCGCAGGTGGTGGCACCGGCATGGCCGCTGCCGGCGCGTTCCACGAGCAAATGTCGCAACTTCCCGGCCGCGCGCAGGACACGCTGAAAGCAGCGCTCGCCGAAATCGCTGCACACGCGCCCGGCGCCAAGCCCGATCAATCCACGCTGATTCAGCTTGCCGAGCACCTCGCCATCAAGTTCGCGCTCGACCGCTACGAGAACGGTGACGTCAAGGTCAACGCCGTTCGTCAGATGCTCGATCGCCTCAACACGGAAATCGAGACTCTGCGCAAGCTCCTCGGCTCGCACGAAGAAAAAATGAGCGATGCCGGAATTGTCATCGAAACGCATCGCGAAATTCTCGATCGACAGTTCTGGGCTGCCGTTCCGGAGAGCGGAAAGCGCACCGTTCTGCTTTCCACCGAAGCCTGGTGCATTCCGCCGCGCAACGTGCAGTCGTATGTCGGCGAACTCATCGAACAGGGAAATATCGCCGACGCCGTCAGCGTTCTGCAGAACTACGCCGCGTGCGCCGACTCCGAAGACAACGACGCGCGCAAGAAAACCGCTGCAGGCCTTTCCGAAATGGCCGGGCTTTACGCCAAGACCGACCCGCGACTCCTCGGCGCCGCACTCCAGCATCTTGGACTTCGCCTCAACGTCGAGCAAGACGCCGAAATGCAAGCCGTCGTCAGCGCCGCGTTCGTCCGCCTCAGCCAGGAAGCCGCAACCAGCCGCAGCTACTCCGCGATGGAACAGGCGCTCGATCTTCTCTCCGGCGTTGAAGCGCAGCGTCCCGGAACGGCGAACACGCTTCGCGCAAAGATGGGCATCGAAGAGCGCGTCCCCGAATTCGTCGAAGAAGCTCTTCGCGCGCGCCAGGCAGCCGCCGGGCTCACCGCCGTTCTCAAAATGCTCCCGCAGACCACGATGGAGCAGCTCGCCACGCGTTTCAATCGCTGCACGCTGCGCAACGACGCCGAACATGTCGCCAACCTTGCCGCCGATCTCGGCGAGGAAGGCGTGCAGTATCTCCGCAGTACGTTGCGCGGAGGCAGCATCGCCGAAGCCGTCGATATTGTCGGCCTGCTCTGCAAACTCGACGCGCGTTCCGCCGAAGTGTTCCTGCCCGCGCGCATGAAAGAATTTCCGCGCAACTCGCAAGACCGCGTCCTGCGCCAGATCTCCGCAAGCGGTTCACCCGGGCGCTGCCGCATCTTGCTCGAAGTCCTCGATCATCTCGACCCGCTCGTCATGCCGCTCGCCATCGACGAAATCGGCGTCACCGGTGATCGCGAAGCGCTCGGCCGCCTGCTCACCATCGTTGACGGCGATCTACCCCCCGGCGGCGGTACCTATCTTCGCGTCAAAGCCGTCGAAGCCCTCGGCCGCATCAATGCTCCGGAAGCCATCACCGCGCTCAAGCGCATCGTCGAAGCGAAAAAATTCCTCGGCTGGATTCAACCTCAGGAACTCCGCATCGCCGCGATCCAAGCGCTCGGAAGGCTTGATCCCGCTTGGGCAGTAGCATTCCTGCCGCAAAGCGGTCTCGAACGCGATGACCTCGCACTCGCTCCGGTCGCCCTCAAGCCCAATTCCAAATTTGTCCGTCAGCGCCGCCACAAACGCGTGCGCCTCAGCAAGCCCGTGCTCGCCGTTAGCACAAACCTAAAAGAGGCGTGCAGCCTTGAGATCAAAACCGCCAGCCTCTCCGGCGGCGTCGCGAAAATCAGCCGCCACCTTCCGCCGGGCACGCCGGTGCAGCTTAAATTTCAGCTCGGCCTGCGCAACCTCCAGGCCACCGCGCTCATGCGCGACTATCGCGCCCAGGACATGGCGTTCGAAATCGTGGACATTACTCTCGAAGAGCGCAGCCGTCTCCGCCGTCTTCTCGCCGATCACATCGCCCCGCGCGGCTCCACTCCCGAAGACCACGCCGCCGGCGCCGAAACCCCCGTCCCCATCGGCACCCGCTAGCGCATTCCCAGTCCTGCCATCACAGCACCGTACCACTCCTCAATCCCGCCACCCCGCCACGGTGATGTAGGGGCGCAGCACTGCTGCGCCCCAGCTTGCCCGGACGTAAACCACGCCTCGCCCCGATTTTTCTTCGGTCCTTTGCCCCGCCGCCCTCGCACCCTCTCGCCACATTTTTGCCGTCCGCGCATCCAAACAGCTACAATAAAGTGTTGCCCCGGCCGCCAATTCCGCCTCCGTAACTCCGCGGTGCGGTCGAACTCCGTCAGGAACGGCGAAACGAATTCATGGATGCAGCAAAGGTTGTTGACAGCGTAATCTCGCGGTTCATCGGCACAAAGCACGAGCGCGACGTCAAGAAATTGCAGCCGCTCGTCGCCGCCATCAACGCGCGCGAAGCCGAAGTCAAAGCGCTCAGCGACGAAGAACTCAAGGAGCGCTTCCAGGCTCTCAAAGAACAGGTCCAGGCTCCGCTCAAAGACGCCGATCCCAACGATTCCGGTTTCAGAGATCTCATGACGCAGGCGTTCGAGCCGGCGATCGTCCCGGCGTTCGCTCTCGTTCGCGAAGCAGGCCGCCGCACGCTCAACATGCGCCATTTCGATGTGCAGCTCATCGGCGGCATGGTCCTCCACAGCGGCAAAATTTCCGAAATGAAGACCGGCGAAGGCAAGACGCTCGTCGCCACGCTTCCCGCTGCACTAAACGCGCTCGCAGGCCGCGGCGTCCACGTCATCACCGTCAACGACTACCTCGCCCGCCGCGACGCCGAGTGGATGAGCACGCTCTATCGCGCGCTCGGCCTCACCGTCGGCGTCATCGTCCACGATCTCGACGACGCGCAGCGCCGCGCCGCCTACCACGCCGACATCACCTACGGCACCAACAACGAATTTGGCTTCGACTATCTGCGCGACAACATGAAGTATGACCTCGCGAATTGCGTCCAGCGCGGCCACCATTTCTGCATCGTTGACGAAGTCGACTCCATCTTGATCGACGAAGCGCGCACCCCGCTCATCATTTCCGGCCCGGCCGAAGAATCCACGGACAAGTATTACAAGATCGACAAAATCATCCCCAAGCTGATTCAGGACATCGACTACACGCTCGACGAAAAACATCGTCAGGCCACCCTCACCGAGGAAGGCTTCAACAAGTGCGAGCGCCTTCTCGGCCTGACGAACATGTCCGATCCCGCCAACATCGACGTGATGCACCACGTCTATCAGGCGCTGCGTGCGCACGCACTCTACAAAAATGACGTCGACTACGTCGTGAAAGACGGCGAAGTCATCATCGTTGACGAATTCACTGGCCGCCAGATGCCGGGCCGGCGCTGGTCCGATGGCTTGCATCAAGCCGTCGAAGCCAAAGAAGGCGTCAAGATCGAGCGCGAAAATCAGACGCTCGCCACGATCACCTTCCAGAATTATTTCCGCATGTACAAGAAGCTCTCCGGCATGACCGGCACCGCGGAAACCGAAGCCGCCGAGTTCGGCAAAATTTACAACCTCGACGTCGTCGTGATTCCGACCAACCGCACGCTCATCCGCAAAGAGCATCCAGACATCGTCTATCGCACCGAAAAAGAAAAATTCGAAGCCGTCGTCAACGGCATCCTCCAGGAAGACAATTCGCTCGACAACGGCATCCGCCATTATCACGAGCGCGGTCAACCCGTGCTTGTCGGCACGATCTCCATCGAAAAATCCGAAGCGATCGCCGAAATCCTTAAGAAAGCCGGCATCCCGCATCAGGTGCTCAACGCCAAGCAGCACGAGCGCGAATCGCGCATCGTCGCGCAGGCCGGACGCAAAGGCGCCGTCACCGTCGCCACCAACATGGCAGGCCGCGGCACCGACATTCTGCTCGGCGGCAATCCAGAGCAGATGACGCGCGACTACTTCCTCAAAAATAAAATGGCGCTGCCATATTCATCCGCGCCCGCCGTCATCGGCCAGGACGCCGCTGCGGCAAACGTCAACGCCGCCGGCGAAATCGCGCAACCCATCGCCGCGCCGATGGTCCTCTTCCAGCACGAAGGCAAAATTTTCCAGGTTCCCGCCGACCAGTGGAAGCCCATCTACGAACAGTTCGCGCAGCAGTGCAAAGCCGAACACGATGAAGTCGTCGCTCTAGGCGGCTTGCACATTCTCGGCACCGAGCGCCACGAAGCCCGCCGCATCGACAATCAGCTTCGCGGTCGCGCCGGCCGTCAGGGCGATCCCGGCTCCTCGCGCTTCTTCCTCTCGCTCGAAGACGACCTCATGCGCATCTTCGGCGGCGAACGCATCAAGGCGCTGATGTTTCGCCTCGGCATGACCGAAGGCGTGCCGATCGAATCAAAAATGATCTCGGGGCGCATCGAAAAGGCGCAGCAATCGGTCGAAGCGCAAAACTTCGACGCCCGCAAACACCTCCTCGAATACGACGACGTGATGAACAAGCAGCGCGAAACGATTTACGCGATTCGCCGCTCCGCGCTCGAAGGCCAGGACCAGCGCGAGTTCGTCATCGAGAAAGCCGAAAACGTCGCTCTCGATCTCGTCGATACCTATTGCCCGCAGACACAGCATCCTGGCCAGTGGAATACCACGCAGTTCCTCGCGGAAATTCACGCGCAGTTCGGCATTGACGCGAAAGCTGCGGGCGCCGATCCGACGCGAACTCTCACACGAACAACTCGCCGACGCCACGAAAGAAGCCGTCGTCAAGCGCTACGAAGAAAAAGAAAAGCAATTCGGCAACGAACTGATGCGCTGGCTCGAGCGCCGCATCGTTCTCGACGTCGTCGACACGCAGTGGAAAGATCACCTGCTCTCGCTCGATCACCTTAAAGAGGGCATCGGCCTGCGCGGCTACGCGCAAAAAGATCCGATCGTCGAGTTCAAAAAAGAAGCGTTCGTCCTGTTCGAAGACATGATGGCGCGCATCGACAACGAGACGATCCGCTATCTATTCCACATCGTCATTCAGCAGGCCCAGCAGCATCCCGACGACATGCAGACGTCGCCCGACGCGCAATCCGGCCCCGGCGGACCAGCAAGTCCGGGCGCACCCGGCGGCGCGGCTGCTCCGATTCCGCAGCGCGCCGCAGCGCCGCAGCCGCCGCGTATGGGCGGACCATCCGCCGCAATGGCCAGCGCCGCCGCTCGCGCCAACGAAACCGCACCCCAGCGCCTGCCCGACGTCGCGCGCCAACTCGATCGCAAACAACAGCGCCAGCAACAAGACTTGCAGTATCAAACCGGCGCCGCCCAAGCCGAACCGCCAAAACCCGTCCGCGCCGCCGCCAAAGTCGGCCGCAATGATCCCTGCCCCTGCGGCAGCGGCAAAAAATACAAAAAATGCCACGGCCAAGGCCAATAGCCGATTTTCAAAATATGTAGGGGCGCAGCACGCTGCGCCCCATTTCAGCAAAATGTAAACACGAAGACCTGTAGCCGCGATCGTTTCGGAGATCGCGGGGTTTAGATCCAACATCATCACAACGCAGCCGCGCGGCACAGTTCTCTTTCGTTTGAATCTCATTCGCCGCCGATTCAGAAAGGTCGCACCACAAAATGCCGCCAGCACCCCAACCCCAACAACTCCCCCCGCGCCAGCCAATCCCCGGCGTAAAAAATCTCGTCGCCATCGCCAGCGGCAAAGGCGGCGTCGGCAAAACCACAGTCGCCGTCAATCTTGCGCTCGCTCTCGCGAAACTCGGCCACAAGGTCGGCCTGCTCGACGCTGACGTCTACGGCCCGAACGTCCCCATCATGCTCGGCACGCAAGAAGAACCGCGGGCCACGCCCGACAAGCGCATTCATCCTGTCGAAACGCAAGGCATCAAGATGATCTCGATGGGCCTGCTCAGCCCCGGCGACGCACCGATGATTTGGCGCGGCCCGATGCTGCACAGCGTCATCACGCAATTCCTGCGCAGCGTCATCTGGGGCGAGCTCGACTATCTCCTGATCGATCTTCCGCCGGGCACCGGCGACGTCCAACTCACCTTGATCCAAACCGTCGCGGTCACCGGCGCCGTCGTTGTCACCACTCCATCGACCGTCGCCCTCGCCGACGTTCGCAAAGCCATCGAAATGTTCCGCCAGGTCAACGTCGAAGTCCTCGGCGTCGTCGAAAACATGAGCACCTTCGTCTGCCCGCACTGCGACAAGCCCATCGACATCTTCGGCCACGGCGAAGGCGCGAAAACCGCGATCGCTTACGGCGTGCCCGTCCTCGGCGAAATCGAAATCGATCCGCGCATCCGCGTCGGTGGCGATTCCGGCAAGCCCGTCGCAGCGCAAGGCAAAGACGCCGCTCCCGCGCGCAGCCTCTACGCCCTGGCGAACGCCCTCACATCGCGGCTCGCCGAACTCGGCTCGTCCACCCAAGGCCCGCAAGTCACGATAGACTGAGCGAGTCATGGCGCCACTGAAGAAATCGTTCACGGCCAAGCTGCAAAAGAGCCCGAAAAAAGGCGGCTGGACCTTCGTGATCTGGCCCGAATCCGCCGAATTCTTCGGCACGCGCGGCCTCGTCAAAGTTCGTGGCAAAGTCGACGGCCACGAATTCCGCAGCTCTTTCATGGCACTAGGCAACGGCCAGCACAAGCTGCCCATGAAAGCCGAAACCCTCGAAGCCATCGGCAAGAAAGTCGGCGACTCCGTCAAAGTCGTCCTCGAAGAGCGAATCTCGAAGTAGCTGAGATCTCTCCGCGCGCCTCTGCGAACTCTGCGTCTCTGTGTTAGATTTTTCCCGAGGTTTTCGCGCATCCAATGGACATCCGCCCCTATAAAGGCAAGCTTCCCGAAATTGCGCAGTCGGCGTACATCGACCCCGCCGCCATCATCATCGGCGATGTAAAGATCGGTGAAGACTCCAGCGTCTGGCCCCTCACTGTCGTCCGCGGCGATGTAAATTACATCCGCATCGGCGCGCGCACCAATATTCAGGACGGTTCAGTCCTTCACGTCATGCGCGACGAATACCCGCTGATCCTCGGCGACGACGTCACCGTCGGCCACAAAGTCTGCCTGCACGGTTGCACCATCGCGAACCGCTGCCTCATCGGCATGGGCTCCATCATTTTGAACGGTGTGACAATCGGCGAAGGCAGCATCGTCGCCGCAGGCGCGCTGATCCTCGAACGCACAGTCATTCCGCCGGGCAGCCTCGTCGTCGGCCATCCGGCAAAAATCAAGCGCCAGCTCACCGGCATCGATCAAGCCAGCATCGACGAATACGCGCGCCGCTATGTCGCCTACAAAAATATCTACCGTGACGAAGCCGCTCGCACGCGCAAATAGTCGGGCGCACGAGTAGAAATGCGAGTTCAGTGAGCTTTAGGTAACGACAAATGTCTTCCTGCTCATTTCACAAACCAAAACAACGTCTCATCCTGAGCGAAGCGAAGGATCTCAGCGCCACGTCCTGCTCAACGCCGATCCACTCGACCGCGTCGCAGCCGTCGACGCAATCCAACACGCCCCTCTCGACGAACTCCTCTCCGCCGCCACCGCCCTTCGCGCAAGAGGGAAGGGCCCACCGTCACCTTCTCCAAAAAAGTCTTCATCCCTCTCACCACGCTCTGCCGCGACTACTGCGGCTACTGCACCTTCCGCAAAGACCCCGGCCAACCCGGCGCCCATTTCATGACCCCCGACGAAGTCCTCGCCGTAGCCGAGCAAGGCCGCCGCGCCGGCTGCAAAGAAGCGCTCTTCTCGCTCGGCGACCAGCCCGAGCGAATTTTCCCCGAAGCGCGCGACTTCCTTCAGAAGCAAGGCTTCACGCGCACGCTCGACTATCTCGCCGCGATGTCCGAACTCGTTCTAAACGAAACCGGGCTGCTTCCTCACTCGAATCCCGGCGTGATGGACGCGACCATCCTCGCGCGTCTAAAAAATTCCAACGCCAGCGTCGGCCTCATGCTCGAAACGGTCAGCACGCGTCTGATGCGCGGCGATTTGCCTCACGCGAAAGCTCCCGACAAAGTTCCCGCGCTGCGCCTTCGCACGATGGAAGAAGCCGGGAAATTGTCGATCGCGTTTACGACGGGAATCCTCATCGGCATCGGCGAAACGCTCGAAGAGCGGATCGATTCGCTGCTCGCGATTCGCGCGATGCACGAGAAATACGGTCACATCCAGGAAGTCATCATCCAAAATTTCCGCGCCAAGCCCGACATTCCGATGGCGCATCACATCCGAGCCCACCATGGACGATATGCTGCGCACGATCGCCGTCGCCCGCCTGATTCTCGGCCCGCAAATGAACATTCAAGCCCCGCCCAATCTCAGCTATTCCGATTTTCCGCGCCTTCTCGACGCAGGCATCAACGATTGGGGCGGAATCTCGCCGGTAACCAAAGACCTCATCAATCCCGAAGCCGCCTGGCCGCAAATCGCGAAACTCGAAGCCGAAACCGAACGCGCGCGGTTTCACTCTTCGCGAACGCCTTGCGCTCTATCCCGAATTCCTCGACCGCGATTTCTTTTGTGTCGTCCGCCGTTCGACCTCACGTCGAGCGTCTTCGCGGCGCGCCGAGCTCGTGCATTCTCCGCAAAAGACGGCTTCCTGAGTTAACCTTCCGAAGCGATGCCGAAAAACAAGCAAGAGCAGTAACAGCAAATGCCGCCCAGCAAGAAGCTGCACATCGCCGCGTTGGCCGGCGGAGTCGGCGCGTCGAAATTGCTGCTTGGCCTTTACGACGTGATGGACCCACGCGACCTCACGGCAATCGTCAACACCGGCGATGACATCACCATGCACGGCCTGAAAATTTCGCCGGACCTCGACATCGTCACGTATACGCTCGCCGGAATCATCGATCCGAAAAAAGGCTGGGGCTTTCGCGGCGAAACTTTTCACTTGCTGAAACGCCTCGCCGTTTTCGGCCGCATCAACTGGTTCAATCTCGGCGACCGCGATCTCGCAACGCACATTCATCGCACCGCGATGCTCGCCGATGGAAAAACACTCGCCGATGCCGCCGAATCCATTCGCCTCGCGCTCGGCGTGAAGTCGCGCATTCTGCCGATGTGCAACGAGCCTGTGCCGACGATCATTGAGTCAAACGAAGGCGCGCTGCATTTTCAGGAATATCTCGTAAAGCGCCGCGCGGAGCCCATCGTGCAAGAGCATTCGCTTCGATGGCGTCGAGCACGCGCAAACCCAGCTCCTGGAGTGCTCGAAGCAATCCGCGACGCTGATCGCATCATCATCTGCCCCAGCAATCCGCTCATCAGCATCGGACCAATTCTTGCGGTGAAGGGAATTCGCGAATCCCTGCGCGCGCGCCGCGACACCGTAGTCGCCGTCTGCCCGATCGTCGGCGGCAAGTCGCTGAAAGGCCCAAGCGACAAAATGCTCGCCGAGCTTGGACACGAAGCGTCTGCCAAAGGCGTCGCCAAACTCTACGCCGATTTCACTGGAACATTCGTGATCGATCCCGCCGACGAATCGCAACGCGTCGCAATCGAATCGCTCGGCATGAAAGTCGCCGTAATTCCGACGGTCATGCAAACGCGCCTCGACAAACGCAAGCTCGCTCGCGCGATTTTGTCTCTGTAAATGGATTCAGAGGGCTGCGTTGCTAGGAATAATCGAATATCTGCGGAGGATAATCGGCGCCTATTGGCTGCTGGCCTTCGGTGTGTGTTGGGTTTTGTTTTGGGCGCGGCCAATCAGAAACCGCAGAACTGGCCAGCCAATGTCTCTCAAAGACCGATTCTTGGTAAGCCTCATCGGTTTCATCGCCATCATCGGATGGTACACGACGCGATGAGTCGGGGTGCTGCTATGAAATCGGAAGCCCAGTGAAACGAATGCCGGCGCTGTGAACTTTATGCCGGATGTTGAGTCCGATCAGCAGCGCAGTCATCGATTCTACGATGCGCGCGTTCTCGAGCTTTCCTCCGTTGATCGCGCGAACTCCTGGAATCTTGTTCGCCAATTCGCTCGCAGTCTGCTTGGCCTTTTCGTCGTCGCTGCAAACCAAAACATCGCATTCAACCGTAGCGTCGCCTTCGAGCAGGGAAGCACTGAGATTGTGAAACGCCGCCGCAAGGCTCACTTCCTTCGGCAACAATTCACGCGCTGCCTCCGCAGCCGAACCTTGCCAAACTCCAAGCATTTTCGATGGCGCCCCGCCCACCGCCGCCGCGAGCGGTACAGTCGTATCAATCACAATAGTTCCCGGCTTCCACACCGTTTTCAGTTCCTTCAACAATCCAGCCATCCCGCTGAAGGGAATCGTAAGCAAAGCAATTTCACACTGCGCTGCCACAGCCGCGTTTGCCCCGCCTTCGATCTGCGCGGAAGCCCCGATTGCGTCGCGCAGCTTTTTCGCCGCATCCTGCGCACGCTGCGCATCGCGCGAACCGATCACGATGCGTTCGCCCGCGCGCGCCAGCCGATTTGCCAAACCGAGGCCTTCGGGTCCGGTTCCCCGAGAATTGCAATTGTCCTTGCCATCGGAATCTCCTGTGTCCGCTTCGATTATCTCCGATTCCGGTGGAAATGAAGATGAGCGCAGCAATTGCAATTACGGTCTTTGGGCGAGAAGGGCGTTTACAGCGGAAGCTGTTTGTTCAAATGGTTGGCGCGGAGCGGGAGCGGGTTGCAATCGGCCTTCGCGGTCGATCAAGAACAGTGCGGGGTATTGCGCGATCTCACGATAGAGCCTTGGAATTTGATCGTTCACTAGGAGCAGGGGATACGTCACCGAAACGTCCGACAGGAATTTCATTTGTGTTTCGATGCCCTCGTCCGACATCCCCAAAACCACGAAACCTTCTGGCTGTTTTTGGCGATAGAACTGGTCGAGTTTGGGCATTTCGTTGCGGCATGGCTCGCACCATGTCGCCCAGATATTGATCAGCACGACTTTTCCTTTGTATTGGGAGAGACGGATAGGATTGCCGCGAAGGTCCGTGGTGGCGAAGTCGGGCGCAGCAACATCGTGGAGCTGACGATTTCGTATTTGCTTTGCGCGAGCGAAACCGTCCCGCATTGGCAGCAGAGTAAGGCCTAATGACAAAACAGCAATGGCAATGCCGATTTTTGCGGACAGCGGAAGCGAGCCTCGCTTGCCGGCCCGAATCGCGATCGCGAGCACGATGAAGAAGGGAATCGTCATCGAGACTGCGGAGGCAGTCAGGCGGAACAGCCAATCTTTTTCGAGATTCGAGCTGAGCCCACTCAGCACGTCGTAGACGACGATATAGAACACAGCCGCCAGGACTGGCGAAAGAATTCCAAGAATCAGTAGTTTGCGTTTTGCCATTTCCGTCTGATGAAGCGCTGGAGAAGTGCCGACAGTGTATGTCACGAGCCGCGTTCGGCAAAGAGCACTTTGACGCACGGCAGCTTCGTGCAGGTGGCGGCGGTGTGATATTGTCAAAAACTCCGAATATGTCGGCGAAATCTCCTACAGCGGCTGAGTTTCGTTTGGCGTGCGGGCAGTTCGCGACCGGAGTTTCAGTCGTAACCGCCGAACGCGCTCCGGGCAAAGTGCACGGCATGACGGCCAACTCCGTGACTTCCGTATCACTGAATCCTCTGTTGCTACTGGTCTGCGTGGATCACCGCGCGCAACTCTTGCCGATGGTTCGTGCGAAGGGACACTTCGGCGTTAGCGTTTTGAAGCAGGAGCAGCAAGCCATCTCGCGCTACTTCGCGCAAACCGTGGAAGATGAAGCCACCGAAACGCGTTTAGGCATCCGCTATCGCTGGACCGAATCCGGCATCCCTCTCCTCGACGACGCCCTTGTTCACATCGCCTGCCGCGTAACCTCAGCGCACGAAGCCGGCGATCACACCATCTTCATCGGCGGAGTGGAAGTGACCGAAATCTTTGATGGCGAGCCGCTCGTCTATTTCCGTGGCGCCTACCGCAAAATCGCCCTCTAATTGACCGCAGCTCTGGTAGTGAAGGCGGAGATTCAACATTGAAACCTCTGTGCCCGCTGCGAACTCTGCAGTGAATCCCTCTTCGACTTTCTCCCGCAACCCGCTCAAAATGGTCGTTAACCGCACGAGGAGCACGAATGAATCGCAAACTTTTCTACGACCAGATGTCCGGCGAAGGCACGCTCGACTACGAGCTCTACCTCAACACCAAGAACCTCCTCTCTTGCCAGTCCAAATTTGAGGATCTCTGCAACGCCGACGAACTCCAGTTTCAGATCGTTCACCAGGTCGAAGAACTCTGGATGAAACTGATCGCCTACACGCTTCTCGATATCGACGATTATCTTCAGCAGCAAAACACCAATCGCGTTCTCACACTATTTCGCCGCGTCCACACCGCGCAGCGCTTGATGATTCAGCAAATCGCCTTGCTGGAAATCATGTCTCCGAAGGAATATCAGGCCATCCGCGAACGCCTCGGCAACGGCAGCGGCCAGGAATCTCCCGGCTTCCGCATACTCTTGAAGATGTATCAGCCGATCTGGAATTCGTTTAAAGAGAACTATCTCGACAAGCACAATTTAACGCTCGAAAAAATCTACGACTCCGAATACAACCATGGCGACGCCTACGTGGTCGCCGAAGCGTTAGCCGAATTCGACGAGCTCTTCCAGAAATTCCGCTACGAACACATGCAGCTCATCCATCGCACCATCGGCTTCGGAGCGAAGAGCCTGAAAGGCCGCCCCGTAGAAATTTTGGAAGACGGCATGCGCCATAAATTCTTCCCCGAACTCTGGGAACTCCGCGGCGAAATGACCGACCGCTGGGGCGCCGTCTACGGCACGAAGCGCGACCCCCTCGGCGGGCACCACTAAACTTTGCACACCCCCTCCCCCTGTTTTGCATAAGGATGTCATTCCAAACCACTTGCACATGCTTGTGGTGCAAGGATGTGATTCTAAAGGAGTTCTGGACGTCGACTTTCGTTCGAACCAGGCGTGGGCACTTTATTTGGATAAGGTGTTTGAATGCAGGGACTTAGCGAAGCTGCCGCAAGGGGAATTGTTCATTTCACGAAACGGTGGCGATCAAAACTGCCGATTCAAACGCTCGCGCAAGGGCGGAGAGTGCGAGATTAGCGTTCGGTAGGGCCGCTGGGGCGGGTTTGTTCGGTGCTGTCGCCCATTTCCTTGCGATGGCTCTTAACCTCACGCAGGGCGTAAATGGGCTTGTTTTGCGATTCGTAGTAGGTACGAGCGATGATCTCTCCCAGCAGGCCCATGGAGACGAACTGGACGCCGGACACGATCAGGGCGACGCCGGTGATCATCAAGGGCCCATGCTGGCTCATGATAGAGACGCCGTGGGCGAACTTTTCGTAGAGGAGATAGGCGGCGTCGAGCAGGCCGAGCAGGACACCCACTACACCGATGAGTCCGAAAAATTGGAGCGGGCGCGTTGAATAGTCCTGAAGAAACTTGACGATGATGAGATCGAAGAAGACGCGGAAAGTGCGGCCGATGCCGTAGTTGCTCTTCCCGCTCTTGCGATCGAGGTCGGTGATGGGGACTTCGGTGATGCGGGCGCCGACGGAGGCCGCGAGCGCCGGGATGAAGCGGTGGAGTTCGCCGTAGAGCTGAATTTCCTGAATGATTTCGCGCTTGTAGGCTTTGAACGTTGTGCCGAAGTCGTGCAGATCGACGCCGCTCAGCTTAGCCATCATCCAGTTGGCGACGCGGCTGGGGAACTGGCGCATGAGCCAGTGATCGCGGCGGGCGTAGCGCCAGCCGCTGACGAGATCGAAGCCTTCTTCGATTTTCTCGAGGAATCGCGGGATTTCTTCAGGATCGTGCTGGAGATCGCCGTCCATCGAGATGACGACGTCGCCGCGGGCGAAGTCAAAACCAGCCTTCAGCGCGGAGGTTTGGCCGAAATTACGGCGCAGGCGGACGATGTTGACGCGATGATCGTGCTCGTAGATGTCGGATAGAACTTTGAACGAATTATCGCGGCTGCCATCGTCGATAAAAATGAGCTCGTAGGGCTCGCCGATGGAGTCCATGACCTCGGTGATCTTCATATAGAGCGGAGGGATGTTTTCCTGCTCGTTGAAGAAGGGAACCACAACCGAGTAGCGAATTGTGGGATCGGTTCTCATACTTGAGATGGATGCCAAACCATAGTCTATCAGGCGGATGCCTTGCGACGCGACAAGATTTCGGACGTCGGGATCGGTGAGGATGGCGAGCTCTGTGGCGCGAGATTCCTGCAGCCGGGTTGGCGATTTCTGAAGAGCTTCGTCCACGTAGCCGGGATGGCACATCAGTTCTGTGGTTCCTTCAGGCAGATTGTTGAGAAGTTGGACCACGCCTTCCTTGGTCATTTCGCCGGTTTGGGCGATGCCGCAGAAATAATCGGCCGTGGAGATGCCGATATGATGCGCTTGCTCGCGCGCGTCGCGGGCGAGGAGTTTTAAGCCGCGGGCTTGGACTCCTTGTTTGAAAACAGTGGCGTCAAAGAGTTCGTCGTCGGAAGCGAGCGCGGCGCGCAGGCTGGAGGCTTCGTGCGAAACGCGGATGGCGCCGATGTTGTTGCGTTTCGCGAGCCGCAAAGCGATTTCAAAAAGTCCGGGAAGCATGTGGACATGTTTGTGGCCGTCGAGGTGAGTGGGCTGAATGCCAGCCTCGCGAATTTTTTCGATTTGGGCGGACCATTCGTCTTCGACTTCGTAGAGATTGATGGAACCGGTGGCGATTTTGAGGAGCAACGTTTCGGGGCCACCGAGGAATTCCCCGTCGTCGTTGAGGATGGAAGTGACACCCTCTCGTGGTGCAGTAGGCGGACCATCGCTGAGATTGAGATGGACGCCGATTCCGAGGTTGGGCGCGGATTTCGCGGCGGCAAGCGCGGACTCGAACGCGGCGCCATTGGCGAGCAAGGACGTGCTGGTGACGATGCCGTTGCGGTGGGCCTCGAGGATGCCGCGGTTGACGCCTTCGGTCCAGGCGAGGTCGTCGGCGTTGACGATGAGGTTTTTCATGGGCGGTCTGCGGGCGTTCTAGAAGCTTGAGATATTTTAGTCGGAACGTGGGCAGACTTCTACGATCCAGACTTCTGAATCTAAAACGTTCTGATGATAGAAGTTCGCGATGAGTTTTTGACCTCGCGCCGGTATTACAGGTAACGATCGACGCTGATGCGCCGGGGGCGCCTGAATGGAGATGCATAGTGGACGAGTTTGGTAGCAATGTGGAACGCCATCGCCGCGAGTTGCTAGTTCACTGTTACCGCATGCTTGGCTCTTTGCCGGATGCTGAGGACGCGGTGCAGGAAACGGCATTGCGCGCCTGGCGGTACCGCGACAGCTTGAAGCCCGGCATGCCGATGCGCCCCTGGCTCTATCGCGTGGCGACGAACACCTGCCTCGATGCCATTGCTCGTGACGAGCGGCGCGCGCTCCTAGGCGGCAAGGCCGAGGCGGACGATGGCTGGGTCGGAGAGCCGGAGGACGTCGTCTGGCTGGGTCCGATTCCGGACTCAGCGCTTGAGCCTTCCGCCCCGGCCACGAGCACGCCCGAGGCAGTGACGCTGACGCGCGAAAACATCGAGCTCGCGTTCCTTACGGTCATTCAACTCCTCACACCGCAGCAGCGGGCGGCCTTGATCCTGTGCGATGTGCTCGACTGGTCCGCCAAGGAAGCTGCCGAGCTGCTCGAGGTCAACGTCCCGGCCATAAACAGCGCGTTGCAGCGTGCGCGGGCGAGGCTCCGCGAGCGTCTGCCGTCGTACAAGCTGGCGAGAGCCGCCAGTGTCGATGGCAGCGGCGCCGAGCGCGATCTGGTGAAGAAATTCGTAGAGGCGACGGAAGCGGCGGACATTCGCGCCTTCGAATCGATTATTCGTGAGGATGCGAGCTTCCGCATGCCGCCCGAGCCCGATGTGGCTGAAGGCCGTGAGGCGATTTTCAAGTTGTGGCTCGACGCAGGATTCGGCACCGAACGATTTGGTCGCCTCCGCTGTGTTGTGACGCGCGCCAACCTGCAACCGGCGGTTGCAGCTTATGTCTGCCGGCCCGGCGATTCCACGTACCGCGCGATGGCGGTGGACGTTCTTCGAATCGAGGAGGGATTGATTACGGAGATCGTAACGTTCGGGGCGGACACTTTTCCACTCTTCGGGTTGCCGCTGTTGATGAATCCGTCGGTGGAGTCGAATGTGCGTCACTGATCGCTCGATGCTCGCTGGGCACTTCTTGAATCACAAGCTGTGAAATCTGAAGCTGGTTAGGAGAGTCAATGAGAAAGCTAGTCTACGCGATCAACGTCAGCATCGATGGCTGCTGCGACCACACTAAAATGGTTCCGGACGAAGACCTGTTCGACTATTACATCCAGCTTATCCGAGGTTTTGGTCTATTTGTTTACGGGCGCAAGACGTATCAACTGATGGTCCCGTATTGGCCTGACGTCGCAAAGGATCCGTCTTCATCGAAGGCAGACATGGAATTTGGCCAGGCGTTCGCCTCAAAGAACATTGTTGTTTTTTCCCGAACGTTGAACAGCAGTGACGATGGGAAAACGCGCATTACTCGTGGGGACCTTCGCGAGGAAATACTTCGATTGAAGCAGGAACCGGGTGAAGATATTTTGGCTGGTGGCGTCGATATTCCATCGCAGTTGATACAGCTCGATCTGGTGGATGAACTTCGGATTGTCGTTGTGCCGGTTGTAGTGGGGAAAGGCAGACGGTTGTTCGAAGATATGATCTTGCCGGCGAGCCAAAGATTGAAGCTTGTTGAGTCGAAGGTTTTCGAGTCGGGATGCGTGGCGCTTCGTTACTCGAAACAGTGACATGACTGGCGCAGTTGTCGGCGATAGGGACGTTGTTGAGTTTGGGTGATCCTGCTTAGGTTGAGATCCTTCGGCCTCCTACGGACACCTCAGGATGACGACTTCCAGATGTCGTGCGGTCCTTGGCGCGGCATCAAAAAGCAGATTCCTCGCTCCGCTCGGAATGACAGCGTATTTTCGGCTTAGTCTCATGGAGCGATGCGCCTGTACGAGTGGACAGATACTTATGGGACTCCGGGCTTCGTGCGTACCATTGACCGGTTTGGATGCCAAATTTAGCATGGGCTCACAGAGGAAAGAATGCCAGTTAAGACGCGCGAACTAAAGAGCGTCGCGCCGCGTCATTCTGAAAGTCGCCGCGGCCGACGCATGAACTCCCGCGTGCCGATTCGCCTGGAATGGGACGATGCCAAAGGGCGGCGGTACAGCGCGGATGCGCACACACGCGTGGTGAATCCCTACGGGTGCATGGTGGTGTTGGACCATGACCTGAAGCTGGAGCACCGGCTGGCGTTGACCAATGTGGCGACCGATACGAGCAATTCGGCCGTGATTGTATGGAAGGGAACGCAACGGCCGGAAGGCGGTTGGGAGTACGGCGTCGAGTTGGTTGCGCCGGAGATGGATTTCTGGGGACTGGAGCTATGAAACCTTTGACGAATGCGAAGCCGACGGCGCCGACACCGTCGGTGCGACCTGCGCTGAATCGTCCACCGACAGCGGAAGAGCGGCGTCGCGCGCAGCGCGTGTTGCTGAGGATTGCGGTGACGATCCACGTGAACGGCAAAGGTCCTATCGCGGGGAATACGCACACGGTGAGCGCGAGCGGCGCGATGATCATTTTGCCGGAAGCGCTGCCGGAAGGAACGAAGCTGACGATCGAGAACTCGAAGACGGGGAACAAGGTGGAAGCGAGAGTTGCCCGCGCGCCGCAGGTGACGGGAGAAGGATCGCTGGTGCCGGTGGAATTTATGACGGCTTCGCCGATTTTCTGGAATGTGTTTTTCCCGCCGAGCGTGAATTAGAAGTTTTTCTGAACAATTGTGGAGTTTCTGAAGCGGCCGCGTGGTTGGCGGCCGTTTTTGTTTTTGAGCGAGCAAAGGAAAAACGGCAGAGAGGGCGGAAGGATGGGTGGGGTTGAATCTAAACCCGCACCCTCTGAAAACTGACGGGTGCGTCACCCGAAAGCCGCTGGCCTCGAGTTGTCGGGGCTTTTCTTTTGGGTCGCTCTGTTTCATTTGCTCACGAAATGTGCTATGTAGGCGTCCTACTTAGTGACGCTGTGCAGCGGAGCGCTTACGTGGCGAAAGAGAACTACAAAAGCCGGACGGACATTTTGCAGGGGACGCTGGACCTGCTGATTTTGCAGACGCTGGAGTGGGGACCGCGGCACGGGTATGCCCTGAGTAAGGCGATACGGACGAACTCGGGGGAGATTTTGCGCGTGGACACGGGATCGCTGTATCCGGCGCTGCATCGATTGGAGCGCGCCGGGTGGATCGCGGCGGAGTGGAAGCCGTCGGAGGCTGGGCCACGTCTGCGCGTGTATCGATTGACGGCGAAAGGGAAGCGGCAGTTGCGACGGGAAGTCTCGCGATGGGAGCGGATCACGGCGGCGGTGGCGGGAGTGTTGCGTCCGGCGAGGAAGGAGAGCGAGCCATGAACTGGAGATGGTTGCGGCCGAAGCGGAGGAATGAAGAGCTACGGGAAGAGGTTGACGCGCATCTGTGGCTTGCCGAGCGCGAAGAGCGCGAGGCGGGTCGAGGCGGTGAGGATGCGCGCCATGCAGCGCGGCGGGAATTTGGGAATGTGGGGATGGCGGAGGAGACGACGCGAGATCACTGGGGCATGCGGTGGCTCGACGATTTCCGGCAGGATTTGCGCGGCGGGATTCGAATGCTGCGCAGAAGTCCGGGATTCACGCTGCTAGCGGTGCTGTGCCTGACGCTGGGGATGGGAACGAATGCGGCGGTGTTCAGCGCGATGGAAGGCGTCTTGTTTCGGCCGTATCCCATGGTGGCGCATCAGGAGCGGTTGATGGCGCTGGTAGGTACGGCGCGCGGCGAGAGCGAACCGAACGGTATTTCGTGGCCGGACTTTGAAGATTTGCGGAAGAGCAGCACGCTGGCGGACGAGATGTTCGTCAGCAAAATCATGGGGACGACGCTGAGCCTGGGGAATCGAGCGGAGACGCTGCCCGGGAGCATCGTGTCGGCGAATTATTTCGATGCGATCGCAGTGCGGCCGATGCTGGGGCGGGGATTTTTATCTGGGGAAGATGTTGGAAGCAATGCGCACCCGGTGGTGGTGATCAGTTATGACTTGTGGCACAGGCTGTTCAAAGGCGATCCGGAAATTGTGGGGAAGACGCAGCGCCTGAATGGAGTCGTACACACGATTGTGGGCGTGGCGCCGGAAGGGTTTCACGGGACGTTTGTGGGATGGGCGATGCAGTTCTGGGTGCCGGCCTCGATGGAGGAGACGTTTGAAGCGGGCGGATACAAGTTGGAGGATCGCGACGCGCGATGGACGGAGACGTTCGTTCGCGTGAAAGAGGGCGTGACTTCGCGGCAAGCGCAGCAGGAAGTGTCGGCTATTGCTGCGCGGCTTGCGGCGACATATCCGGAGACGAATCGCGGGCGCGGGATGCAGTTGTGGCCGCTGTGGCAAACGCCGTTCAATCACGCTCGGACATTGTTGCCGACGCTGGAGTTGATGCTGGTAGTGGGGCTGTTTGTGCTGGTGATTGCCTGCGCGAATGTGGGGAATTTGTTGCTGGCGCGATCATTTGTGAGGAGGCACGAGATGAGCGTGCGCGCGGCGCTTGGCGCGGGGCGAGCGCGATTGCTGCGGCAGATGCTGACGGAGGGATTGATCCTGGCGGGGTTGGCGAGCGGCGGCGCGTTGCTGGTCGCGTATATGAGCGAGCATGCGCTGGTGCTGTTTTTCCCGGTGAGCGCGGGAGTTGCGATGTATTTGCCGGGCGCGGTGGACTGGCGTGTGTTCGTCGCGTGCGCGGTGGTGAGCGTTTTCACGACGCTGATGCTGGGACTTTTCCCCGCGGTGCAGGCCAGCAAGATCGATGTGGCCGCGGCGCTGAAGACGGAGATGGCGGGAGTTGTTGGGGGCGGGCATGGCAAGGCGTGGGCCAGATCGGCGCTCGTCGTCGTACAAGTATCATTGAGTTTTTTGCTGTTGGTCGGGGCGGGGCTGGTGGTGAAGAGTTTGCAGCGGCTTCGCGGGATCGATCCGGGATTTTCGACGCGGAATGTTTATGTGACGCCGATCGCGTTGAATGGGACGGGGTATGACGCGGCGCGGGCAAAGACTTTCGATGATGAGTTGTTGCGGCGAGTTCGGGCGATACCGGGAGTGGAGTCTGCGGCGTTGGCGCGGCTGGCGCCGCTGGAAGTGAAGAGTTATTCGTCGAGCGAGATCGCGGTGGATGGGTATGTGTCGCCGCCGGATGAGCAAGAGACGGTGGAGTACAACGAAATCGGGCCGGAGTATTTTTCAACGATCGGGATTCCCTTGGCGGCGGGGAGAGAATTCGCGGCGACAGACGATGAGAACGGAGCGCTTGTCGCGATAGTGAACGAGACGCTGGCGGAGAAATATTGGAAGGGGAAGGATCCCGTTGGGCAGCGGATACAGGTGAAGGGGCGGTGGATCACAGTGGTGGGCGTGGCGAAGGATTCGAAGTACGAGAGCGTGCGCGAGGCGGCGAGGGCATTTTTTTATGTGCCGCTGCGGCAGAATTTTGTGGTGTCCACGACGCTGCACGTTCGAAGCGAAGGAAGCGCGCAAACGCTTTCGGCGGAAGTAGCGCGCGAGGTGAAGTCGCTGGATGCGGATTTGGCGGCGTATGAATTGGTTTCGATGGAGGAAGTGGTGAGGCGGGCGACGGCGTCGCAGCAGGCGGCAGTGAAGATGCTGGCGCTGCTGGGCGGGCTAGCGTTGTTGTTGGCGGCGATCGGGTTGTATGCGGTGATGGCGTACACCGTGTCGCAGAGCGCGCGCGAATTGGGGCTGCGGATGGCGCTGGGAGCGGGGCAGTACGATTTGCTGCGGCTGGTGATGGTGCGGGGAGTGACGTTGACGGTGATGGGAGTGGCGGTGGGCGCGGCGGTGGCGATTGGGCTAACGCGATTGATGGGGAACCTGTTGTATCAGGTGAGCCCGCGCGATCCGGCGGCGTTTGTCGCGGCGTTTGTGGCGATGATTATTACGGCGGTGGCGGCGTGTTTTTTGCCGGCGTGGAGGGCGACGCAGGCGGATCCGATGCGGACGTTGAGGAGCGGTGAATGAGAGGCGGTGACTGGTGAAGGCTGGTAATTGGTCACGGATCGAATCGGAGATTATGTTAGGGATGGGTGGGGTGAATCTAAACCCGCACCCTCTGAAAGCTGAGGGTGCGGCACCTAACGGCCGGCTTGAACGGACAAAATGAAAAAGGCCCCGAGATTTTCTCGGGGCCTTTTGCTTTGTGTTATGTGTGAGGCGTTTGGTGTCGGCGGTTTTTGCGTCGTGGGCTGCGGCTTATTGGTTGACGGTGACGGCTACGGCTGGCGACGTGGAGCCGACGTAGGTTGAGTCGCCGCTGTAGACGGCGGTGATGCTGTCGACGTGACTGGTTGTGCCGCCACCGGAGGTGCTGCTGCCCCCTCCGCAACCCGCGAAGCCTGCGGCGATGCCGACCATGACGAGCGCGCAAGCGAAGGTGAGCGCGAGACGCCGACGCGTCGTGGTGCCACTGCTGCGGCGGATGCTGATGATCCAGAGCAGAGTCAAGAAGCCCGCGAACAGAGCCAGAGGCGCTGCCGGCGGTACCCGAGGAGTGCGACGCGACGGATTGACGAAATTCAACGGCGCGTTGGAAAGAGCCGGGGAGAGCGACGCGGTACAGGTCGCCGCCGTGGTGGAAGTACCCGCCTTTGGAGTGCAAGTTACGGCCGAGCCAAGCGCCGTGGTGCCGCTCATGAATTGAACAGTACCGGTGATGCCGACGCCGTTGTTGGTGGAGCTGGTGACCGTGGCGCTGAGCATGTCGGTGGCGCCCGAGCTGATCGTACTGGAAGCTGCGGTGACGGCGGTGGTGGTCGGGACGGTGCCGGTGGTGCCGACGGTGAGGTTGGCGCTGCCGCTGCTCGAGGAGTAGTTGCCGTCGCCTGTGGTGTAGGTCGCCTTAATCGCGATGGTGCCGGAGGTGTTGAACGTGTTCGTAATCGTGGCGGTCGCGAAAGCGTTCGTGCCTGTGGTCGGTGTTGCCTGCCGTCGGAACGACCGCGACTGCGTTGCCGAATTGCGTGCCGTTCGCTGTGAAGGTGACACTGCCCGTAGGACCAACGCCGCTGCTTTGCGTGTTGATCTTGGCGGTGATGGTAACCGGAGTGGTTGTGGTGATGCCGGTTGCCGGCGCAGCTGGTGATCGCAACGGTGGTGGCGGCGTTGCCCGTGACGGTGATCGACTTTCGTCGGCAGAGTGCTGGCGTTGTAGCTGTTGTCGCCGGAATAGGAGGCGACGAGACTGTGTGTGCCGACGGCGAGTTGGACGGGTTGGTCTTCGGCGATACCGACGCTGTTGAGCGTGGTCGGTGTTGTGTGCCGGAGAAGTCTTTGAGTGGCGCGCCGTTGTCGGTCAGAGTGATGGTGCCGGTTGGGCAGGCGGCGACAACGCTGCCGCATTGGCGGCCCTGGCTGTCTTCCACGGCAATCTGCAGGATGTAGGAGCCGCCGTAGGGAATCGAGGTCGCCTGATTGATCTGTGGGTTGTTGCTGGAATTGAAGGTGACGAAGTTCGACGGCGGTGGAGCTGGCTTCTTTATTCACGTTGACCGTGACGGGCGTTCGATGTGCCGGGAGCGTATGTGCCATCGCCCGCATATTTGGCAACCACTTGAACGCCTGTGCCACCGGGCAGTTCATCCGTGCTGATCTGGGCGACGCCGCCGCTCAGCACAAACTGATTAGTTTGAAGCGAACTGCGAGTAGGCGCCGATGCCCACCGGGGTACCGCACCGGAGGCGTTGCGATCAGTGAAACAGCGCCAGTGGCGGCGGAAGGATTGACGGTCACGGTGAAGCTAGCTGAGTTGCCGTGGGTAATGGCGCCCGACGGACCGTCGTCTGAGCGTCACGGTGTCGGAAGTGAAGCTGGCACGTCGACCAGGCGTTGAGCAAGTTGGTGATGTTGACCGAGCCGAGGCCCGTGGCGTTGTCGAAGCCGGTGGTGGTGACGAACGCGGGCGTGTTGGTTTTCGTGGGATCGATGAGAACGCCGAATTGCCCGGACGTGGTGTTGCTGCAATTTGTGGTGCCGCCGGCGCAGGCGACCGAGTTATTTCCAGCGACCGTGTCGTAGAAGATGCAGGTAGAAGCCGGGCTGGCAGCGGACGGGCAAACCGTGCTGGCCGAGCCGTTCTTGTACAGCTGGTAGAGGACGAAGTTGGCGTTGCCCTGACGCTGGCCAGTTTGTTGATTAACCATGGCCATGATGCCCGCGAAGGCTGGCGCGGCGGCGGAAGTTCCGCCAACTCCCTGAAAGTCCGCAAAAGGTGAATTCAAATTGCAGGAACTGGTGCTGCTGCCGGTGCCGGTGTTCGCGTCTTCCTGGCAGATGATGTAGAAGCTGCCGTTCGTGCCATTGCCGGCGAAAAGCGAAATGTCCGGGAGCTGGCGGAAATTGGCCGTGGGCATGCCGTTGATGCCGGACTGGTAGGCGGGCTTCGTATTTATTGTGCTGGGTCCACCGCTTCCTGCAACGAAGTCGATGCCGAAGTTAGGAGAGCTGGCGAATCGGAGGAGTCTTTGTTGATGATGGCGGAGGTGCAGGTGGTCGAGATTGGAAGAGGTGGCGAGAGCGGCGCAGCGATCGTTCCACGGCCACTCGGGAATGTAACTCTTGGCGGAAGTTTGCGTGTTCGCAGCGTTGGTGGAGTTCCAGAAGGTTGAAGTTGCGCCGGGCGAATTCTGAGTGGAACCGGAGTTCTGGAAGTCGGTGCCGCCGAGCGCGACGTTGTAGGCAGTGGACGCGAGGCCGCTGACGGCGATGCCCTTGTTGGCGACGTCTTGATTGTCGCTCGTGACTCCGTCGGGATCGCAGCCCGCAGAACCGCTGTCACCGGCCGAGACGATGGCGGTGATGCCTTGCGCGGAGGCTTGCTGCCACAGATCGACGTAGAAGGCTTCGTTGCTAGAACCGATGCTGGCTTCGCAGGCGCCGAAGCTCTCGCTGAGGATCGGAGCGATGTTGTTGTCGACGATATAGATTGCGGAAAGGTCGGTGCCAAACAAGCCGATGCTTTCCGAATCTTCGGAGACGACGAGGTCAATTTGCGCGCCAGGAGCGACGGCGCCGGCCCATTGCGTGTCGAGATCGGCTTCGATTTCGTCGTCGGTGGCCGAATTCGGGCCTTGGATGCCTGGGTCGGGACCATTGAGGACCACGTTGATGGCGGGTGTCGCCGGAAGACCAAACATCGAGCGAAATTGCGTGTAGTCGGCGGTGTTGATGTTGGAGTCCTGCACGATGGCGATGGTCACGCCCGTGCCGGGAGCTACGCCGCTGACCGTGGCGGGGGCGTGGTAAATCGTGGCGAAGTCGCCAGGGCCGACGGCCCAGCAGGGTGCAGGCGAGGTGCCGGAGCCGCAGCCGTTAAAGGTGAAGAGCGGTTTCACTACGCCGGTGTCCTTCGTCTTGCGGAAGGTGCCGAGTTTGTGCACCAGTGATTGCGGACGGAAATCGTGAAGCGTGGCGACGCCGCGGACGACGGGAGAAAGCGCGGCAGGTATTTGCGGGTCGGAGACGTTGGCCATGTGCATCTGGCCGTTGACGTAGAAATGGTGGATTTGCGTCTGGAAGGCGCTGCTGACCTGGCCGATGTTGCCGCTGAATTCGACGCGCGTGCGACCGGGTTAACGGTGATGTTGGTGAAGCCGCGCGAAGTAAGCCAGTCGGTGACGGCTGCAATGTCGGAATCGGCGGGGCCAAACTGCGCTCCGAATTGTTGAGGCGTGAACCACTTGTGATAATTCGGCGAAGTCTTGTCTTGCTGCTGCTCGAGGAGTTGCGTGAGGGCCGTCTGCTGATCGTCGCTGCGCTTGAGAAGAAGCGCGACGCGCGTGGCGGGTTGCGCGTCGGATACGGCGCCGCGATCGAATTCGGCGCGAGCGAGGCGATGGACGTTGCCGCGAAGCGTGACGCGATTGGAGTCGTCAACCGCTTGCGTGACGCGCGCGGGGATTCGCGGCGACTGAGAAAGTTGTGCGGCGTCGCTTTGCACGCCCGACGATGGCGCAGTCGCGGCGGCCTCTTGCGATTGCGCGGAAACGCGCAATGTCGCGAACGTCAGCAAAAGTGCGGAGCAAATTACGGCTCGACCCAGATTGGACCCGATGTTCTTCATGAATCCGCCCATGATTTGGATTATTTCTCTTTCTTAACTTGGATCAGTCTTTCACTTCGATCAGTCTTGACTGCGAGCAGCGCTGCTTTTTCGCGTGAAAAAATGCTCTGGCAATAAGGATCGATTTTGCTTGTGAATGGTTGCTTTCCACGCGAGCGAAGCTGGGAAGGTTGCGAAAAAAGTATCGCACACCAAAGACACAACGGCAGCCGGGCGCGGCCTTTGCGTCCGAAAGAGTAAATCGCTCGAGGCGGAATTGTGGCGAACCTCGACCTCGTATGTATGTTCTTCCGTCGAGACCGAGAGTTGGTTCCCCGCAGGGTGTGCCGATCGGTCTGATGGAGAAGTTGGCTTGCCGAATGATCCAAAGAAAGATCGTAGCGTTTCGACGGGGCAGAGTCGCTGGTACTCAAAGACAACTGTGCGAGTGCCTGACCAACGGTATTGATTGAACCCGGCGGCGAAGGAAAAGTTTCGTAGAGGCGAGCGCGCCTAACCGGGGGCGTTCGAAGCCGGGAGGAAGACGGGCCAGACGTGAGATTGAGTATTATAATGGCCGCCTTGTTGAGTGCGCCTTGCTGATGGCGCATTGATTCCGATATCAATCGACAAGAGCGATCGAAACTGAGGAGGTCCAATCCAATGGCAGAACCATCCTATGAAGAGCTGAAAGCGCAGCTTGCCGAACTGCAAAAACAGTCGGGAAGCCGAAGAACGGGAGCGCTGGATTTTCGAGTCGGGGAAAAGGGAGGCGTGAGCGTTTATGGCCTCGGACGCTTTCCCGTCACACTCTATTATGAACAGTGGATCCGGCTGCTTGATACGGCGAAAGATCTCAGGGAGTTCCTTGAGGAAAACAAGGCGAACGGCAAGCTGAAGCTGAAAGAGGGATCGGCGGCGGCTGGCGGACATTGAGCGTTTTTGGTGATTCGAAGCACGGAGACCTCGTGTTTTTGAGCGATGTAAGCAGCGCGTCGGAATGGAGTGCTATATGACGGCGAACTTACGATGGCTGAAATTGATGGGCGAAATGCTTGGTCTGGCGGCGCTGCTGCTTGGCGTTGCCGCGTCAGCATCGGCGCAGACGCCGTCGCCCGCGCTGCTGGTGCTTGAGAAGAGCGACAACGCGATGGCGATGGTCGATCCGGCGAGCATGAAGATTGTGGCGCGCGTGCCGGCGGGAACCGATCCGCATGAGATCGTCGCATCGACGGATGGACGAGTCGCGTACATTTCGAACTACGGCGGCACCGACAGCGATCTGCATACGATTTCGGTGGTCGATCTTTTGGCGCACAAAGAATTGCCAGCGATCGATTTGGGCGCACTGCATTCGGCGCACGGATTGTTTTATGCGGGCGACAAATTGTATTTCACGGTCGAAACGAATAAGGCGTTTGGGCGATACGATCCCGCGGCGAAGGGCATCGATTGGGTGCTCGGGACGGGGCAGGATCGGACGCACATGGTTTATGTGTTCCAGGATTTGCAGCGCGTTGTGACTTCCAATGTAAACTCGGCAACGATCAGCATCATTGAGCATGTGGATGGTCCGCCGATTCGGTCCGCCACCAGGAGCTGGCGGTGGGCCACCTCCTCCGCCTCCACCGGGAATGCCTCCGGGCGCGGGGCCACGGAAGACCTGGCACATTACGAACGTTCCGGCGGGACGTGGCTGCGAAGGATTTGATGTGTCGCCCGATGGTAAAGAAATTTGGGCGGCGAATGCGGGCGACGGAACGGTCACGATTATCGATGTCGCAAGCAAGAAGGCGACGGAAACCTTGCCCATTTCGGTGAAAGGCGCGAATCGACTGAAGTTCACGCCGGACGGAAAGCTCGTTTTGATTTCGGGACTCGGCGGTAGGCCCGGTTCGAATGATGGTTCCGGCGCCGGCAACGTGGAATTTGTCGATGCGGCTACCCACAAGGAGATCAAGTCTCTGGATTTGGGCGGCGGATCAGGCGGAATTCTGATCGTCCCGGATGGTTCGAAGGCCTATGTTGCGGTGAGCCAGAAGAACAAAGTTGTTGCGATCGATTTGAAGGAGTTGAAGGTGATCGGAGAAATTCCGACCGGGAAGAATCCCGACGGATTAGCCTGGGCTCAGCAGCGATAGGCAGGGAAGCAAGATATAGCGCGACAAGTCGAAGCAAGAGAACCGGCGCCTCTCCGAGCAGCCGTTTCGAAATTTTGCACATCGAAATGGCGCATTTCGGTGCCGTTTGCGTTTTGACGACTTGCTGCGAATCAGCCTTGGCCGTTGGAATTGTCGCTTGAGTTTGAGGGCATGCCCGCGGCGGCGACTTCACTGTTGATGCGTGCCTTCGCGGAGCGCCTTGGCCGGATCCTTCAATCCGTCGAGCGTGGTCTTCGCGTGTTCGTCAACCGCGCCGACCGCTGCGACCAAGCACGAATACAGGAACGCCTTCATGCCGGTGCGGAACTGTTCGGTCGATTGCTCGGTGGCGTGTGCGATATCGGATTCGATCGAGCGGCGGCGCGTTTCGATCGCGGCGCGATTTTCCGCGTCGAGCGCAGAAAGCTGCGACATTACACGCTGCGTGGCTTCGGAGATGATCAAGTCCACCTGAACTTCCGTCTGGCGCTTGAATTCCTCCATCGTGGAATGCGCGTTCGTCTGAAGCTGTGCGCGGATCTCAGCGCTGTACGCGTTTAGTTGCGCGGCGGCTTCGCGCGTGACCATTTGCTTGTCTTCCATCAGGCGAACAAGCTGGCGGTCGGAAACGCGAGTTGCGGCCGCTTCGAAATCATCGGCTGCCCGCGCGATGGACTGATTGAGGCGGTCGAGAATCCGCGGCTCAATCTCATTCCCGACGCGCGTCAGCACACCTTGCGCATCCGTAAGGCTACGCTGCGTTTCGCCGGCGAGAGCTTCCAAGCGCTGGCTCAACTCGTTTGTGCGAGCTTCGAAAGAGTGCTGCATCTCTTCCCAGCGACCGCGATCTTCAGCGAGGCGCGACTCCATGCGGCTCATCATCTCTTCGCGCGCGGTGCGCATCATCACGTCGAGCCGCTCCTGCGAATGCTGCTCGATCTGGTGGATGCTGGTCTTGCAGACCTCATCCATCTTGCTCAGCGACTGACGGACTGCATCGGTGAGATGGGAATTGATGGCGGTATGAACGGCCTTCTCGGCGGCAGCTTGGAGCTTGCCTTGTACGGCGGCTACGAGCTGGTCGGACGTGATCACGACGCGCTCGGACTTCGGCGCTGCCTGGGTCGGCGGTGCAGGGAACGAAGTGACCCCTGTGCTGCGGTATTCCGGGCCGGCAGGCGGCATCGACTTCACCGGCGATGGGGCGGCGGCGCTGGCCTCGACAGGATGCGATTCCTGCTCATGAGCTGGGGCCGGAGCGGCTGAATCATGGATTTTCGACGGATCAATCCCAAGCTGGCGCAGCCAATCTTCCGGGGGCGACGGAACGCCCCAAACATTGGCTGGAGCTTCGAGCTCCACACCGATCTGATAAAGCTCTCGCGGGCTCATCGGCGGATGAATTGAGCGCACCTGTGCGCGCATCACCGGAGCGGCGTTTTCTCCATTAGGCTCAAGCACTTGCAGGCCAATCCAGGACCCGACGGCGTAATCGTGGCGGGAGGGGTAACGGCAGCCATGGAGGTTCAGGCTGACGGCTGAAGTGCGTTCCTGAAAGGACAAACCGAGCTTGGTCTGACCCACTACGACCAGGGGAACAGTGCGATCAATGCGGGTGCTTCTTCGGGACTCGATGCCCGAAAATCTTGCGGCTGCGCTCACTTCAGACCCTCCGACATTTTGGACACAACCCAGTGAGGAAGCGTACCACTGTATGCACCTGTCGCAAGAAAAAATTTATCGGCCAAAGGAGGCCGAGCGCGGAGTTTACCGGCGGCTCGAATTCACCGCGACTTCACCAAGATGAGAGGGTATGGCGTGTGCCGAAGAGTCGATGTAGACTATGCCGCCTACCCCGCCACAGCCTGAAAACAAGGCTGGGAATACTGGGCCCTGATACCCGTGAACCCTAGACTCGCCGCGATCAGCGGTCCCCTACGCGATTCCGTTTTTCCGTTGCAGGACGGATCGCTGACGATTGGCCGCGAGATCTCCAACCAACTCATTCTGAACGACACCATGGTGTCGCCACAGCACTGCAAGCTGACGCGCGAGCCCGATGGCGCCTGCGTAGTCCACGATCTGGGCAGTGCTTCGGGGACGTTTGTCAACGGCCTGCCGGTAACCGAGCGAATCATCGTGGCGGGCGATCAAGTTGTGGTCGGAGCCTCGACCTTCGTTTTTCACGACGAAGAGGCGAAGGAGAGCGAGTCGGGCACGATTGTCTTGAGCGAAACCGACAAGGCCGTGAGCGACGCGGCGGCCAAGACGCGACTCCGTGGCGTGGATGTGCGCTATTTGCAGCCCGATGCGCTGGCGGCGCTGCCCAGCGGAGAGCGCACGGCGCGCGACCTCCAAACGCTGGTGAAAATCAGCACGGCGATTGGGTCGATCCGCGATGTCGAGTCGCTGCAATGGCAACTCCTCGGAATGATTTTCGACGTTGTGCCGGGAGAGCGCGGCGCGATTTTGGTGGGCTCCGATCCGGAAGAGTTTTCGTCGATTGTGGCCTGGGATCGCGTTGCGGGACCTCAACACGCGGTGTCGGTGGATCGCGACTTGGCGCGGCAAGTCTTGGACGAAGGCGTCGCCATCCTTAGCAATGAGAGGAATGGCGGCTCTGCTTCCGCGGCCGATGCGGGGAAGCCCGCGGTGCATTCGCTGATGTGCGTGCCGCTGCTGAACCACGACAAGGCGATCGGGCTGATTTATCTGGATACGACGAATCCGACAGCGCGCTTCACGAATGAAGATTTGCAGCTGGTGACGGCGATCGCGGGCATCGCGTCGATGGCGCTGGAAAGCGCTCGCCAGGTCGAGTGGCTGGGCAGCGAGAATCAGCGGCTGCGCGCCGAGGTTGATCTTGACCACGATATGGTCGGAGACAGCTCGGCGATGCGCGAGGTTTATCAGCTGATCGAGCGTGTGGCGTCAACGGAATCAACGGTGCTCGTTTACGGTGAGAGCGGAACGGGCAAAGAGCTATGCGCTCGGGCGATTCATCGCAACAGCAACCGGCGCGATCAGCCTTTCGTGGCGATCAATTGCGCGGCGCTCACCGAGACGCTGCTCGAGAGCGAATTATTTGGGCATGAGCGCGGCGCGTTCACCGGCGCTGTGACGCAGAAGCGCGGCCAGCTTGAGATGGCGAACTCGGGCACAATTTTCTTGGACGAGATGGGCGAGATCAGCCCGGCGCTGCAAGCGAAGCTGCTGCGTGTGTTGCAGGAGCGCGATTTTATGCGCGTCGGCGGAACGCGATCGATTCCGCTGAACATTCGCGTGATCGCGGCGACGAACAAAAACCTGCTGACGGCGACGAGAGAAGGCACGTTTCGCGAGGATCTTGTATTACCGGCTGAATGTCGTGGCGATCACGATGCCGCCGCTGCGTGATCGCAAAGAAGATATTCCGCAACTGGCGAATTATTTCGCTGCGAAGTACTCGGAGAAATGCAATCGCCGGATCATGGGGATTTCGACGGATGCGGGAACTTTGCTGAAGCAGTACGACTGGCCAGGGAATATTCGCGAGCTGGAGAATGCCATCGAGCGCGCCGTGGTGCTTGGTTCGTCGGGAATGATTTTGCCGGAAGATTTGCCTGAGGCGTTGCATGAGACGCCGGCGCAGTCGATGCGCTCATCGACCTATCACGAAGCGGTTCGCCAGCTGAAGCGGCAGTTGATTTTGACCGCGATGGATCAGTCGGAAGGAAAGATCACCGAGGCGGCGCGGCTGCTCGGCGTACATTCGAATTATTTGCATCGGCTGATTCGCAACCTGGATTTGCGGCTTGCTCTCAAGAAGCGCAATCAGGGATAGCTCCACGGCAAAAGCTGGCCGATCCCTCGCTCACCTTGCTGTTTCTAACATTCAAAGAATGTCATTCACAGTTTCGACGTAGACCCGATCCGGGTAGAGCACGCCTACGATCTTGCGGATGACCCGCTGATGCCTTTCAATCGCCGCGTAGTCGTCAAACGTCGGCGTTCGTGCGCTGGTGTCTATCTCGCTGGATAGGCCGTTCTATCCGTTCGGATAGGTTTTTGATGGCTTTTGGCTGCCTCAGACTGTTTCTTCACTGCTAACAATTTTATTTTCATCACCTTACCGAATCAGTTTCCAGGTTCCCGCTTTGGTCTTCCGGGTGCTTTTCCTATTGGTGTCAAGCGAGTCGAACAGGTCGAAAGGAGACCTACCATGAAAAAGCAAATCACACACTTCGTCGCCATCGCGGTTCTCGCGCTCGTGACGTTCTTCGCGATCCCCAATCGCGTTCAGGCGGCACCGGCGTTCAAAGGGCAATTCACGTTGACGAGCGATGTTGTTTGGAACGGCACCGAGCTTCCGGCTGGCAACTACGAGTTCACGTTGGACTCCACGGCGATGCCGGCGAAGATCCTGCTGCACGGCCCGAACGGATCCATGTTCGTGTTGACGTCGGCGGTATCTGGCAAAGCGCAAGGTGAGAGCAGCAACATGACCGTCGAACGCCGCAATGGCACGCGCTACATCAGCAGCTTGTACCTCGCGGATCTGGGCATCGACCTCCGCTATCGCGCGCCGAAGCTGAACGAGAAGGTGATCGCGCAGGGGCCGGTTACGGTCGAACACATCGCGATCGCGTACGGCAAGTAACGACGACTTAACAAGAGCTCCGAACGTTCCTCACTCCGGAGGCAGGCCGCAACCCACCAACCACCGACCCAAACTGCGGATTGCTTCCGGAATCCCTCAATAAAGAAAACCCCGCAAGCTCAAAAGGCTTGCGGGGTTTTTCGTTTTCTTTGTGCGGCATCAGAAGGGCAAATGCGAGAGATCGACGTTGCCGCCGGAGAAGATTACGCCGAGCTTTGGTTTGCCGCCGTCAGAACGGAGCGGGAAGATTTAGGGCTGCCACGGCGCCGGGATTGAGAAGCGGCGCAATCGCGACGGCGGAAGAAGGCTCGATGACGATCTTGAGGCGCTCCCAGACGAATCGCATCGCGGAGATGATTTCGCCTTCGGTGACGCGCAGCACTCCGGCGAGATTTTCACGGAGAATCGCGAACGTGCGCGGCGAAAGCGAGGCGCGCAGGCCGTCGGCAATCGTGTCCGCGGAATCGATGGATTGCAGCGCACCTGTAGTCATCGAGCGGTAGGCGTCGTCGGCGTTGGCCGGCTCGCAGCCGAAGACGCGCGTTTCGGGGCGCAGCGCGCGGGCGCTTAGGCACGTACCGCTAAGCAGCCCGCCGCCGCTTACCGGCGCGAAGAGCGCGTCGAGATCTTCCACATCCTCAAGCAACTCCTTTGCGGATGTTGCCTGACCAGCGATGACGCGATCGTCGTCGTAGGGATGCACGAGATGCGCGTGCGTTTCGCTGAGGATGCGGTTGCAGGTTTCGTTGCGCGAGGTCATGGTGGGTTCGCAGAGTTCGACGCGGCCGCCGTAGCCTTCGATCGCTTGGCGCTTTACGGCCGAGGAATTCTTCGGCATCACGATCCAGGCCGGAACCCCGCGCCACGCGGCTGCGCAGGCAACCGCGGCGCCATGATTGCCGCTGGATTGCGTGACGATGCCATGGCGGACTTCTTCATCGCTGAGCGAGAAAATCGCGTTCGTCGCGCCGCGAATTTTGAATGACCCGGTCTTCTGCAGATTTTCGCACTTGAAAAAGACGCGAGCGCCGATCATCGCGTCGAGCGATGACGAAGTCATGATCGGCGCGCGGTGAATGCGCGGCGCAATGCGAGCGTGTGCAGCTTGGATCGCTTCCCAGGTGATGGGGTGAGTTTGTGTCTGCGGAGTTCATGGGCATCTTATTTACCGCAGTCCTGGCTTGCGGGGAACAGCCATTATGGAACGGCTTTGCCGAGTTTGGTTCAAATGCGTTCTGAACCAAGCGCAATTTCGAATTCGGCACGGCACTGCGTCGCAATTCGGCACAGATTTCTCCGCCATGTGGAAATTTGTCGCATTCATTTCTGTTTTTCACGCGCGATGAACGAATTCTCACTTGACCTCGCGCCGACCGTCTGCTAACGTTGGGTTCCCCCTTCCTCCAAGCTGAAAAATCTGCCTATTTTCACAGTGACGAGGAGACCACGCCTGTATGGACGCATCCGAACGACGAGTGCTGCAACGCTACAACATTCGCACGCCGCTGCGATTTCGCACGATCAATTTGGCCGGAGGCAGCAGCGATCACTTCACGGAAACGATGAACGTTTCGCGCGGCGGATTTTATTTCGCGACCTCGGCGCCGCTGAAGATTGGAATGCCGATCGAAGCGATGTTAAAGATGCCGGCGGAGATCACGGGCGGCGATGCGCGAATGACGAGCTGTACCGCGCGCGTGGTGCGAGTGAAAAACGCAGCCGTATAAAGATGGCCGCATCGGATTCGGCATGGAGATCGAGCAGGTTCACGCCGCGGAAATTGGCGCTGCAGCGTCGGACTGATATGGAGTGCGGCCCTTCAGCCGCTTTTCGGTCGCTCCTGAGCTCCGGACATGCGATCTGTGGCTGCGACTTCTGGTTGCTAGGACTACTTGCCGGGAATGTTCACGATCGTCTTCGCGCTGCCCACATTTTCGAAGTGATCGTAAGCGCGCACCGCGATCGAGTGTTCCCCGGGGGAAGCGCTTCCGGCAACGTGAACTCGTAGCGCTCCTCGAGCGAGTCGCTGACCCCGCCGATCGGCGCGACCATCACCCAATCGCCACCGTCGATGCTGTACTGTGCGCGGTCGATGCTGCTCGTCGTATCGCGCGCGCCAAATTTCAGGGCAGCGGTGCGCTGCGACGCCGGCGCATTTGACTCTTCCTTGCGCGGTGCGGCGACGACCGATGATTCAAGCTGTTCGATCGTCGGCGGCGTATTGTCGATGACGAAACGCTCGCTGTCCCGCGATGTCGTCAGCGCATCGGCCGTCGGATTCGACGGCGCATCGCTCTCGACGATCCGCAGATAGTAAGCCCCATCGGGCAGGGAAGTCGCGTCCCACGTGTAAAACTTTTCGGCCGAGCTTATCTTTTAAGACCTTCCACTCTTTTTCATTTTCCGCACGATACAGAACTGTGTACCGCAGGTCGTCTTCGTTATCGTCGTGCGCAGTCCAGAGCACCGACTGCGAGCCTTTTTGCTGAAAACCTTGCGGCGGCTGTTCAAACTTTGGCGAAGACGACCAGAAGAAATAATTACGCCTGTTGGATTTGCGGCTGGGGGATTCTTCAGCGCGACCGATGGTTGCTGGCCCGATTGAATCGCCACGACGCCTTGCACCCGAACGTTGGGATCCTGCACCGCGATTCCGTCGATGACTGGCGCGACATTGCGCGGCAAATAAGCCAGCGTCACCCACTCGATCCCGTCTCCGTAGCGGCCGTCGTGAATGACCGCCTTCCACCACCTTTTCCGGGCGTCTGGAAAACGTGAGTGACGCGACGATCACGACCTTAAGTTGGCCGGTTCTGGGAGACTTGGTGCCACCCCATCCCACAGATTCTCTCTTCCGTGAAAATCTGGACTATGGAACGATGAAGCGAACTCCGCTTTGGCCCCAAACGGGAAATGAGCGCGGTTATTATGGGACAAACTATCCGATGCAAATTGAGGGTAAGGGCTCTCTGCTGTCCGGGATACCCGGTGCCTATCATTTTCCGCAGCGCTTCGTTCTTTTGAGCGCTCCTGGGCAAGGAATTTACATAGGTTCGCACGACACGAGCGCGCACCAGATGGTCTGCTTTCAGTCCGAACTGCGGCCCGGATATCTCGACTCGTTTCACGCTTTCAGCCCCGATCTATCCAAACTGGGAGAGACCCCGGTCCACCTGACCATTGAAGCGGTCCACTACCCGATGGCAGCGCCTGGTGAAACGATCGAACTCCCGAACATTGTGGTTGAACCTTATCTCGGCGATTGGCATGGCGGTCTCGACATTTATCGGCGTTGGAGAGCCACCTGGTATCAGCAGGCTGCCAGCCCAGATTGGCTTCATGACGTCCATTCCTGGCAACAAATTCAAATTGGCTCTACCGAAGACGATTTGCGGACCCCTTTTACCGATTTGCCGACCAGGGCCCGTCAATTGGCCGATCATGGAGTGACCGCTTTACAATTGGTCGGCTGGAATCAAGGTGGTCAAGATCGTGGGAACCCCTCGCATGATCCTGACCAAAGGCTTGGCACCTGGGAAGACCTCAAAGAAGCGATAGCGAAAATCGAAGCGCTCGGCGTCCGCGTCATCCTTTTCAACAAATTCGTCTGGGCAGACGTCACCCGCGCCGACTATGCGTCATTTCTCGACAGCGCGGCCGTCGATCCGTACGGCATGCCTTACTATCATCCAGGCTACGAGTATCAAACGCCGGTCCAATGGATGAGTATTAATAACCGGCGATTTATGGTGGCTTGTCTGCATGATCCCGCTTGGATCAGCCTCTGCCAGCGGGAGTTCGAAAAAAGTATCTCCCTCGGGGCCAGTGGCATGCTCTATGATGAAGCATTTCATCACTATGCCGCCACCCATTGTTTCTCCGAAAAGCACGGTCATCGAGCCCCTGCGACCCTGGCTTCCGGCGACTTGACTCTCGGTCAAACCTTCCAGGAATTGTTGCGGCAACGTAATCGTTCAGACTTCCTGCTTTCCGCCGAAGCACCGTTCGATCTGCAGCATCAGCATTATGCGCTTTCTTATTTCCGGATTTTCCAGGGACATATTCCGGCCGAACGATACGCGGATCCGTTTTACCCAATCATGATTGCGGTCACAGGATTCGACGACCGAGAAATGATCAATCGGGCGCTCCTGTATCGTTATATCATTAGTTACGAGCCATATAACTTTAAGGGGGATCTGGATGATTTCCCGCTGACGATGGACTATGGAAAGAAAGTGGACGCCTTTCGCTCGCGCTATTCCGAGTACCTTTGGAAGGGAGAATTTCGCGATTCGATGGGCGCCAAAGTCGATACCGTTCCCGGTGCGCCGATTTCTTATAGCGTCTTTTTGCATGCCAAAGAGAAGCTCCGTGCAGTGGTCCTCATCAATGACGACCGAAACGCCGCACACGAAGCGACACTCGCACTGGATCGAGCGGGCTCGTTGAGTTCTGCCAGTCCCGAATCCGCCGAGCTCCAACCCTGCGGCTCGCAAGTGACAGTTCCCGCCCGCTCAGCGCTGGTGGTGTTTGAAAGATAGTGTCAGTAGTCAGTGTCAGTTGGCAGTAGGCAGTGTCAGTTGTCAGTGGCGCTAACTAAACTAGCTAGGTCGGGTCCAGGCAGGTCCAGGGATAGCAAGCCGGGACGGCTTGCCTACTAGTAAGAAGGCGTCCCGCCTTCTACCCGTCTCGCAATGTCCAAACTGCAGAGCCCCTTCGGCTTCCGGTCGGGGCAATGCATCGCCTCATATGTAGCTGGCCAAAAATGATGCGGGATCTAAAGCTGGTTCGCTAGTCCGGCCCGTGTTGTGGTGGTCAAGGAAGAGATCGGATCGGCTCCACGCTTCGACCGACTTAATCACCGCAGAAGACCTCAGACCAACAGAGGTCAAAATTCGCCGGCATGTTGCCACCCCTTCAGCTCCGAGCAGATCGTGATGCAGCTCGATTATAACCAGACGATAATCGCGAAGGAGATGTCGGGAGTTTTTCAAGACTTCAAGTTCACTTCCTTCAACATCGATCAACAACGTGTTGAATGGGCCGTGAGAGTAGTGAAGATCAGCCAGCGAGCGTCCGTGAACCTTGATGAACCGGGCGTCAGGTTGAGCTAAAAGGCTGCCGTGTGTCATCAACCGATGAACCGCGAAATTGACTTCGGGTTCGCTCGATACCGCGCATTCTTCAATCCTGAAGCTAGCACCGTTGATTGCCCGGTGACGAGACAATATTGGGATCAGCTCGGGATTTGCTTCAACCACCAGATGATTACCGGGCGATTTCAGATCGGGAGTTTACCAGGCAAGAGAGTATCCCTATACACCCGCCGAGCTCGATAACGCAATCGTCCGGACGTAGAAAACGGTGGACCAACTTTCGTTCTGCCGATTCATACTCGTCAAACACGAAAGCAGAACGGTAATTCCGGTCGGTCAGATGAACAGGAATTTCAAATTCGCATCCGTCGACCCGGTAGATGGAACCCGCGAGATCGAATCCAAACCCAAAAATCGGCCGAATGAAGCTACCCGAGAAACGACCAGCCAATCGGCGGATCTTTGTCCTCATACGCCGCCATTTAATCGTAGCAATCTGAACGCGGTACCGTTTATTGGAGATACGGCACCCGCGTTCAGCTTTCCGAAGGGCCTTCCGGGCTTGCTGCCCGCGGATTGAATTGAATGATCGAAGGTCATTGCCCGTCCCTGACGTCCAGGGCTTCGAACAGGATCGTTGACTAAATGACTAGGCATAACATTGACTGGTGCGACGCATCCTAAGCGGGAGACATATTGTTGGTTTCAAAAACGGTTTTCGTGTAAAACGTGTCTTCACCAGCTGCGATACTCAACATTATGACTAGAAGGTTCCCACGAAAATAACTCGATCGGGTAAAACTTGGGACGCCATTAACGGAAGACGATCGTTACCAGAAAAGGAATAGGATTTGTTGGGCTGAGACCGGCTAGACCGGGTGCTTAGTTTGCTGGGGCAAGCTGCGCCATGACAAGGCGACGGATAGGGCAAAGAGATGGATAGGGCGAGGCGACGAGTAGGGCGAGGCTCCGTCCGAGCCGGGGCTTTCCGCGTTGCCTTGCTCTACGGTGTCATCCCCCCATTATATGACGGCTGGGCTCGATGTTTGAGCAAGGGGGGTCACGTCATAGCCGAGGCGAGCCGGGGATGCCCCGGCTCGGACGGAGCCTCGCCCTACCATTGGCTTCGCCCATGCAATCGTGCTCGTTCTCGTTATCGTGCTCGTGCTTTGATTGTGGCTGGCGATAAGAGTTGGATCGGCCTTTTCGAGCTTTGGGCATACGCCACTACGCCCCGACGCCGAGACGTTCTTCTTCCTCCCACGCGTCAAGTGGTATGCCGGTCGCCACGCCGGCTTCGAGCACCTTGCCGGTCATTAAATCGCGATAAAAATCGGTCCATCCGGAGACTGGAGATTGCACGTATCCATGACGCCCTCCCCCGTCTGCGTCTCCGTCGGGCATAATGTAACCCCGGCTAGCGAAGTAAGCGCAAACACCATGCAGCCATTCGTGAAGCCACACTTCACCGGGGATCGGGATCTGCCATATCCACGATTCCGTGTTGCCGACCGTCGCGTAGGTGGCGTTGTTGGACCAGGCGGAAGCACCCATCCCCAGTCCCCACCCCGCGGATGGGACCGATCTCCCATCCTGAAGATTATTCTGTGGCCAGAGAACAAAGATCGAGTCGTAGGAGCCCACCGCAGCCAAACGGTCAATCTCCTCCCGGGTATCGGCGGGCGACGGCCAGTACATACCCCGGCCCATCTCAGTCAACGACGTGAGGGATCTCTCCACGCGGTGGATCCCGTACCGGACGCCCGCTTTGCGAGCCGTCAACTCTTCGACCAGTGCTGGAAACTGTTGAAAAGAGCTGACGGCAGCGTGCACTTCCGGATCCGTCAGAGAGTGAATGAATCGTTGTGGGCTTCCCGATTGATTCCGAATCTGGACGTCAATTGCGTCGTAGACGAGAAGCAACGAACGCCAGATTTTCATGGCAGACAACGTACACCATCAGCGACCGAAACCGTAAGGTGGCCCACAAAACTTTACAGGAACTGGACGGGTCAGTAGATCCACGTAAAAGGCATAAAACTGAGCGTTGTTCAGGCCGAAAATAACTTTTGAATCCTGCAAGAGGCCAATCGACGGATACGGGTCAGAGGTGTACGGCTTGGACTTCCCATAGTTCACATCGAACGTGGTGTTCATATCCACCCAAAGATCTCGGACGTCAGTGGCGAACTCCGGATGAACCAGGTAGGCGAATGCGGTCGTGTCATAGATGTAAGGGATGTACGGAGGCGGATTGGGCCCGAAGAGAGCGGCATTGGCCGCTTCAAAGAGCTGAGTAATAATGGTTTGCGGCTGGTGCTGAGTGATCTGATCGAAAACCGTCTTGGTCAACGGGATCGTATTGGTGCAATCCAATGGAATGATGAAGTGCGGGATATCGGCTCGCAGGACTATTTGCGTCGCTTCTGGATCAAACCACCAATTGAACTCGGCGTTATCGAGATAGGCATTACCGGGCGCATATATCTGGCCTGCCATGGTCACCAGCTTTTTAATCAGGGGAACGATGGTCGGGTCTTTGCGGATGGCGAGCGCTAAGTTAGTTGGAGGTGCGATCTCCAGAATCGTCACTTCGTGCGGATAACGATGAATCGTTTCGATGATAAAATCGACGGCGTCCTGGACTGCCGGCAGGGTGTGCGTAGGCCAACCATCGGGAGGTTCCATCAGCTGACTGAAAGTTGGTTGCTTGCCGGAATACGCGCCGACATAGTCGATGGAAGGACCGAAGAGGCTGACCTCATAAAGGTAGGACTTATAATCATGCAAAAGCGGATACTGAGAACCAACATAGACTTTTACCCTGTTTTCAATCCCGAGCCGTTCCACCGCTTTGAGGCATTCAACGACCTCTTGATCACGCCATTCGTTCCCCGAGGCGATGGTAAAACCAAGGAGATCGATCTCGCCTGCAGCGTACAACTGAGCGGCCATCACCGCGACTTGGCCATCGTCACCGATAGTGTTGAAGTCGGTGTCGATTATTACTTTCGGCGGACCGGCCAAAGAATGGGCGACCATAAACGATAAACAACAGAACGCTGCACCAATAATGGAGGGGGTTTTCATAAGATATTTTGTGGAACTGGGTAAAAATAAGTTGTTTTTGGGCGCTTCGGAGCCTGAACCAGGCGGACGCCCAGCGAGATGAGAGGAAAAAGAAGGCCAGCTCGGATACTAACCATTGCTATCTGGCCGAGAGATCGTTTAATTCGCGTTCAAACGGCGATTCCGAGCGACAAAGTGAAACTGATCCATGTTTGTGGGGGTTTGAATTGAGAGAATCCCTTCAAGCCGAATGGCTTTTCAACCTGGCCGAATTCAAGCAAACATCGAGGCTAACCGTCAAATAAAATCTCTAAAAAGTTAGTTAGTAAATTATCGTGCACAACGCATGATTACCTTCCTTTTGAGGAAGCACGCGATTTGTTAGTCGTATTTAATACGAGTCCTTGAATAATTTCACCATCTTATCCGGGGATAGCCGCTTTCGGGATCAATGTTTTAGCTCCAGGTCCCGTTCCCAAATACCTACTATTTCGGGGACGGGATCCCGGTTACTCTGGTCACCCTAGAGCGCCAGCGAGTAACACCCGTCTTGATGAGGTCAGCAGCACCAAAGACGATGAGCGTTACGATCAGCACAGAGCCGGTGACAATCTTCTGCTCCTCGGGCGTGACGCCGGCGAGCCCAAGGGCATTTTGAACAAAGGCCAGGACGAGGAGGGCGATCAGGACGCCGGGCATGGTGCCGGCCCCTCCGAAGATATTCACGCCGCCGAGGACAACGGCGGTGATCACTGGGAGTTCGAGCCCAACAGCTGTATCTGAGCGCGCACTCGCTAGTATTACTTTGTTAAGTAATTTCTTGCTACGCGGCGTATTTCTTTCACGATGGAACGCCGTGGAGTGTGGACGGTCGACTTTGGCAACGGAGCATTGAGCGATTCAAAGCGTTCATGGTGCCGGTGGTCGCGCCGTTGGGCCGAAGTGAGCGGCGGGTAGCTGCAGCAAATTATCTCTCTGGCTTACTGATGCCTGGGCAGCGTAAGTCCATTGAACCGATGGCAGCCAGGCTCGGTATTGATCCGCAGCGGCTGCAACAGTTCCTTACCGATAGTCCTTAGGACGAAGAGCAGGTTTGGCGGGTGGTTCGCCAAGAAGTCATTCCCCATTTTGAACCGATCGAGGCCTGGATCGTCGATGAGACCAGTTGGCTCAAACAGGCAAGGATTCGGTAGGAGTTTCGCATCAGTACTGCGGAGCGGTCGGCAAGCAAGGCAATTGCCAAGTCAGCGTGGAACTAGTGGTTAGTAGTGGCTGTGTCGCAGCGCCGATCGGGGGGCGACTTTATTTACCGCAGAGCTGGGCTGAAAACCTGAGCGTCGCGCTAAAGCCGAGTGCCGCCAGAGATAATGTTTGCGACCAAGAGCCAGATCGCTCTGCAATTGATCGAGCAGGCGTTGGCCGATCAAGTCGCTCCTGCTCCGGTGCTGGGTGACGCCGCTTACGGCGATAGCTTTGCCTTCCGATCCTGGTTACTCTGGTCACCCGAGAGCGCCAGCGAGTAACACCCGTCTTGATGAGGTCAGCAGCACCAAAGACGATCAGCGTCACGATCAGCACAGAGCCGGTGACAATCTTCTGCTCCTCGGGCGTGACGCCGGCGAGCCCAAGCGCATTCTGAACAAAGGCCAGGACCAGGAGGGCGATCAGGACGCCGGGCATGGTGCCGGCCCCTCCGAAGATATTCACGCCGCCGAGGACAACGGCGGTTATCACTGGGAGTTCGAGCCCAACGGCTGTATCTGAGCGCGCACTCGCCAGATAGGCGGTGAGAATGATGGCCGCGAACGAAGACATTGTTCCCGAAGCGATAAAGACGCCGAGAATAGCCCGTTTGACGTTGATCCCAGAGAAGCGAGCCGCGGTGAGGTTGTTGCCGATCGCGTACAACCCTCGGCCCCAATGCGTCGCCTGCAAAAAGACTGCGAACCCGACGAACAAGAGGATAAAAATCAGAGAACTCCATGGGATAGGGGTACTGCCGATCATCCCGAACCCAATGTTTTGATACCATTCCGGAAATCCGCTGACGCCGCGTTCGTTGAGAACGATCTGCGCAATCCCCCGGAAGAGCGCGAGCGTCCCGATCGTGACGACCAGCGAAGGGAGCACCGCATAGACCACGATCAATCCATTGACCAATCCCGCGAGCATTCCAACGACAATGCCTGAAAGCATGGCCAATTGGACGGGAAGCCCATGCTCCATAGATACCGCCATGACCGAGGAGCAGAGCCCGACAATTGAACCGACCGAAATATCGATTTCCCCGGTGACAATGATCAAGGTCATGGGAAGCGCGACGACGGCGGTCGGCGCCATCCCTGCCAACGCGATCGAAATGTTGGAAGAGGTCAGGAAGTATCGGGAAACGTGAGCTCCGCAGATCATCGTTCCGATCAGGACCAGGAGGAGAAAGATCTCCCACCTCGCGAGTAAACCGCGGATGCGGCTGACCGGGCGGCCTTCGGTCGTCATCGGAGCCTCCCCGGCGAGGTTCGACTCCTGCGGCGGGACTCGCGCTCGGCCCGCTCGGCTCGTCGGGCCAGTTGGCTGTAGAAGATCACCGTGAAAAGGATCGCGGCACCAAACACGGCCTGGAGCCAAAAGCGATTGATCCCCAGGAGTTGCACCCCGTTCTGCAAGACTGCGAAGATGACCGCTCCCAGAGCTGCGCCGTAAACCGTTCCACTTCCTCCGAAGATGCTGACTCCCCCCACCACCACCGCCGAGATCGCTTGAAAATGGAGATCGGGAGCGATCACGGCATCCACGGTGCCAAAGCGAGCACCCCAGAGGACCCCAACCAGTCCGCACAACAGGCCGGACACGACGAAAACCAGGGCTATATGCCGCCTGTCGTTGATGCCAACAAACCGTGCGCTCTCCTGATTGCTGCCGAGCGCATAGAGGTTTCGACCTGTCCGGGTAAAGCGCATCGCCAACCCAAATGCCACGGTGAGAAAGAGTGCTACCCAGACGAGCAAAGGCGCGCCGGCTAAATGAATTCGGGCGATGTCTCCATAGCTGTCAGGCAAGACCGTCGCCGAAATCTGCCGTCCACCTGCAAAGACGATGACGCTCGCCCCGAAAAATGGCCAGTGTTCCAAGAGTGGCAACGATCGCTGGAATCCTGAACAAGGCCACCAGCAAGGCGTTCAGGGCACCGAACGCGACTCCGACAGCAGATCCGATAAGGATGACCCAGAAGATGGACGCGTCAGGATGATGCTCCAGCCATCCGGCGGAAATGAACGCACTGGCCGCCACTATGGCACCAATCGAAAGGTCAACTTGTCGAGCGATGATCACCAGGGCTTCGCCCAGGGTCACAATGCAGACCAGAGTAGCCGACAAGGCGACCTGTTCGAGATTGGCACTCTGAAGAAAGCGCGGCTCACGCATCGTCACCGCCCCGCCGATGATGAGAAGGGCCAGGACAAGTACCAGTTCCGGAATCCGCAGCAGGCGTCCGATCAGTCCGCGTGAATCGCCGGCCGATGGAGCCATCGTCTCAGTCGATCGGGTCAAGCCGCCTTGCTGAGGATCGGTTTTGCCTGGGTCTCGCGCGGCATGCGCCGCCGCAAGCAGGATGACCTCACGATCGAACGAAGCGCGATTTGATTCGGCGGCGATACGCCCGCCGCGAAAGACGATGATCCGGTCGGACATACCAATCACCTCCTGCGCATCGTCGCCGATGAGGATGACGGCCATTCCCTGGGCTGCCAAATGAGAAACGATCCGATGGATTTCGGCCTTGGCCGCGACGTCAATCCCTCGCGTTGGCTGATCGAGAATGAGGACTTTCGGAGACGGAATAAGCCATTTGGCCAACAATACTTTCTGCTGGTTGCCGCCCGAGAGGGTATCTGTCCGCTGCTCGATACCGGTTGCCACCACACGCATCCGCCCGGAGAAATCACGAGCGATCTGTTTTTCTCTCGCGCGGTGGACGAGTCCCACTCGGTTGGCCAGTTGCCGAAGGATCGGGAGGGTCTCATTCGCACGAATCGAAAACTGCAGCACGAGCCCTTGTTGGTGGCGGTCCTCAGGTAAAAATGAAATTCCCAACTGCATCGCATGGCGAGGAGATCGAGGCCGGACGACCCGACCGTCCACCTTGATCTCGCCCTGACGAGGCTTGGTGATGCCGAAAAGCATTTGCGCGACCTCCGAGCGGCCGGCGCCCACCAAACCAAAAAAGCCCAGGATCTCACCGGCCCTGACCTCGAAACTGACGTCCTCGACAAACCCGGCACCAGAGAGCCCGCCTACAGAAAGGACCGGCATTCCGATTTCCGTCTTTTCCTTCGGGAAGAAAGCTCCGGGCTCGGTGCCAATCATGTGACGAACGGTCTGGGCCGGCGTTAGTTCGGCGGCAGGTAGCGTGACAATGACTTTGCCGGAGCGAAGGACAGTCACCTCATCGCCCCGCCCGAGGATCTCATCAATAAAATGACTAATGAACAGGATGGCCACTCCCTGCTTCTTGAGCTGCTCAACAATCTCAAAAAGGCGGTCCACTTCGCGGCTGGAAATGGTCGAGGTCGGTTCGTCCATCACCAGGACGCGGGCATCGATCGAGAGCGCTTTGGCAATCTCGATCGCCTGACGCTCGGCGATGCTGAGGATCTTGACTGGGACAGCGACATCAATTTCCATGCGCAGACTCGCTAACAGCTGCCGCGCACGATCTGTCATCGCAGACCAGTCGATCCCGCCCATTCGACGGGGCTGCCGGCCGACAAAGATATTTTCCGCCACTGAGAGGTCGGGAAAAGTGGCAGGGTGTTGATGAATCACAGCGATGCCCTGACGCCTGGCGTCGGCGCTGCCGAGGATGGCCGTTTCAACGCCGTTCTTCAGAATGAGGCCGCTGTCCGGCTGATGAATTCCGCCCAGAATTTTGACTAGCGTGCTCTTCCCTGCCCCATTCTCACCCGCTAATGAGTGCACCCGCCCGGCGTAAAGGCTCAGATCGACGTTACTCAGAACTTCGACGGGCCCGAAACGTTTGCAGATTCCGCGAAGTTCAATGACAGGCGCCGTTGAGCTCCCGGCAGGATTGGCATCGTTCGAATGGCCGCTCCGAATGATCTCCCTGGGCTCTCGTGATGGCGCCGGTTTCACGTCGATATGCGCGCGGGGGTCGCAACTCCCCAGCTACATCCCCCGCGCACTCGCTCAGCAATCGCTAAAAGTTGTAGTCTTTAATGTTCTCCGCGGTGAATTGCAGCGGCTCACCGGTGATGATCTGTCCGGTGGAATCGATCTCATACTTACCCGGCCACTTTCCTTCCTTGATCGTAAAAGAGTCGCCGGCCTTTCCCTGAATCTTTCCCTCGGCTAGATACTTGGCTGCGTAGTAGGTCACGTAGCCGAGTTTGATCGGATCCCAGAGGTAGAATCCCTGGATCGTTCCATCCAGCATGTATTTTCCGGTGATACTCGGAACGCAATTGCCAGACACCTTGATCGTTCCCGCTTTGTGTACGGACTCCAGAGCTCGCGCCACCGCGGGAAGACCAGGGCAGGTAGGGGCGAAAATCCCGGTCAGATCAGGGTATTTCGTCGTCAACGCGACCGTAGCGTCGAAAGCCTTTTGTTCATTATCGTAACCGTACACCTCGTCGACGATTTCGATGTCCTTGTACTTCTTAATCTCGTCCCGAAAGGCTGCGATCCAGGCATTTTGATTCGCGGCGGTCGGTTGAGCAGAAACGATCGCCACTTTGCCCTTCGGGCCCATCGCCTCGAGCAGTAATTGGGCTCCGTATCTGCCAATAGCGTCACTGGTGGACTGATTGACGAAGAAGGGACGACCGTCAGGGGCCGAATCCGCATCAAAGGTAACGACCTTTGCGCCGAGTTTTTGCGCTCGCTTCATGGCAGGCACCACCGCATCCGGGTCGCTGGGGGCCACGGCAATGGCGGGGATATGGCGGTCCGCAAGATTGTTGATCAGTTCGACCTGCGCCTGGCCGCTCGATTCCGTCGGGCCGTAATTGTTGGCGCTACCCCCGATCTCTTTGGCGGCGATTTTGGCGCCCGATAAGGTGGCGTTGTAGTAGGGATTGGTGGTCGATTTAATCACCATGGCCAGTTCGAAATTATCGTCTCCTGCCGCCTTGGCATTCGTCCAGGCGGTCAGCATTGGAACTGCGGTGAGAAAGGCCAGTGCCAGGCGTTGAAAAGATTTCGTACTGTTCGCGGCGAAGGCAATAAGCTGGTTACCTTCGGACAATACGGAAGGAAAACCCACCATGCCGATGGACGGCGTGGCGAGCGGCGAGTTCAGGGGGGACCTCATGTTCATAGGGGTCGGTTTCTTTCTAGGTGGATGGGATGTTGATCAGACGTAAACGCGTTTGGGTGGGAGCGATCCGATCAAGAATCGGGATGATTCGGTCGCGAGGTATCGGCCGGTATAGTAGGAGAAAACGGCCGCTGGCGAAAGCTGCTAATTTACGCCAGATTTATCGCAGAATGCGCCCCAAGCATCGCAAGCGAACCATCCTGCTCGCCCTGACCTCCACTCATCACGGTTTTTATCGAGGCGCCGCGCGCTATGCCGCCGAACACGATTGGCACGTCGTAGCCGACATGATCTACGACGCGACTATTCCAGTCGGATGGACCGGCGACGGAATTCTGTCGTTTGTCGGACATTGGGAAGAACTGGCCAGATACGTGGTTTCCGCCGGCGTTCCCGCGGTTGAAATCTCGTCGGTTCGAAAGGACCTCGGAATTCCGTGCGTGATGGAAGACAACCAGGCCATCGGAAAACTCGGTGCGGAGCATCTGCTCAAAAGAAATTTCAGAAACTTTGCCTGGGCACCGTTCTGCGACGACGCGGTCAACGAGGAGCGATTCCAGGGATTTGCCGCTTCGGTGCGGGCGGCCGGATTTGACTGTGTGCAACTGCTTCCGGTCAACACGCGGAAGAGCACCCGCCTGAGCCGCCACGTAAATTGGACGTTCAGACGGCGGTGGGTGATCCACACGATTCGATCGTTGCATTTTCCACTCGGCATTTTTTGCTATAACGATTGCGTGGCGGCGGACATTGTCGATGCCTGCATCGAGGCGGGAATTCAGATCCCCGACCAGGTTGCGGTTCTAGGCGTGGACAATGATCCTGTCATTTGCGATTGCGTCCAGGTGCCGCTCTCAAGCGTCCGCCACGATCTTGAGGGAATGGCCTACGAGGCAGCCGGACTGCTGGACCGTTTGATCAATGGGGAACCTCGTCCCGAAGTACCCAAGCGGATTTCGCCAAAGGGAGTCGTCACCCGTAAAAGCACCGAGGTCCTCGCTGTCGAAAACCCGAAGGTCAGTGCCGCTCTGAGGTACATTCAAGGGAATTTTCCCCGGGGAAATTTATCGGTGGACGACGTAGTGGCCCACACGAGACTACCGCGTCGGTCGTTAGAACGCGCGTTTCGCAATGAACTCCGACGGACCATGCTTCACGAAATTCTGCGGGTGAGGATTAACCATGCCCAAAAACTCCTGGAGACCACGACGCTCTCGGTCACCGATATCGCGGCGCAGTCCGGATTCGCCAGTTTAAACCATTTTTTCCGAGTGTTTCACGGGCGGACAGGGGTTACCCCGAGAGCCTTCCGAAAGTCGTCGCTGCCGGTGTCGATGTCTGGCTCGGATACCACGTAGGGTCAGTAGTCAGTGTCAGGATCAGTTGTCAGTGTCAGTTGCCGGTTGTCCAGGAGCTTCGCCCTATCTGTAACTAACGGTGGTAGTTTCATCTCACTGCAGTTCAATTCTATAAGATTTGTCGCTGCGGGCCGCCGGCAATCGCGGCATTTAAATCTGGCAAGGGAAGTCCCTACAGATTCCTGAGTGAACAGATTGCTCTGGCGCGTAGAACGTTATCTTGCCATCCAGCCCGCACAGCCAGACTTCCTTCGCTCCGGCCTCGAAGTAAAGAGCGCGCTTCTCGACCATCTCCTCGACCGTGTTCGACGGTGAAAGGACCTCGACACAAATCTCTGGTGCCCGATCCAAGGCGGGCGGGTTCTGTCCTTCGAGCTCTTGCGCGTACCCGGCGGAAAGCCATGCCGCGTCGGTTACTTTGACACCATCAGATGTTACGACTGGGGTCTCGGCGAGCACTTTGCCTGTATGCATGTGAGCGTGCAATAGCTCAAGGATCGTGGCGACACGGCGGACGTGATCGAAAAATGGGGGAGGACTCATAAGGATGCGCCCGAAGCGATCGGTCTCGATCTTATAGGGCAACTTCGCCAATTCGCGATCAGCCCCTAGCTGCTTCCAGCGAGCGAGATGCTGCTCGCGCTTGGGCTGAAGTTCAATTGTGGTCTGCATGGAGTTTTCTCATCTTGTAGTTTCTGGATCGTGGCCAGCCGCCTTAATATTGTGCCGGTCTGCATGCAGGACAAATGCCCTAAAATAATTGGCGTGATATTCCAAACAGAGGGCAGGAAACGACGAGGTGATCAGTCTAAATTGGCAAGCTTCTTGGCGAACATTCTCTTCCATCCTTCCGCTAATTCCGGCGTCTGGAGAATTCGCTCAACCATCTCCGGTTCCGGCCTCTGATAATAGCAAACATTGACTGCCTGCACCGTCAGCCATGGATTCGGCCGGGATTTCAGGTTCCAGCCGTCCCCAGCCCGCACGGTGCCACATTGCGCCACCTGAACATAAAATCCGGTCCGCAGCGACTCGATCGTTCGTTTCAAAAACCCTGGCAACTTCAGCTTTCGCTCCTGCTTCCAACAAGGACCCCGAGGACCGCTGACTTGTACCTCACTCGATCCGATCGAATAAATGTCTCCGACGCAAACCGTGCTTTCATTCCCGCCGTCGATGGTCCAGTTTTCGCCGACGCTCCCCGGGCCCAATTGCTGGTTCGCGTCCTCAAGGTTAAATTGTTGGTTCCAATACGCGTAGTGCTCGATTGGATGAACGCAGACTGCTTGAGAAGGTCGGCCATGATTCACAGTGTCTGCGACTTGATCGCCGGCAATACCCCGTAGATTCAGTTCGACTGGGCCAAAAACAGCTTGCCGGAAAATGGAGGATTCCCAGGTACCCAGTTCGTCCTTGATCCTTTCAGGTCGGCCCACAAATATGGAATGGATCGAGATCATTATTCAGGAGTCAGGAGTCAGGAGTCAGGATTCAGGAGCAGGAACAGCCTGTGGCTGACGTGCGCTCTCGGCGCTCTCGAATTCTGACTCCTGACTCCTGAATTCTGACTCCTGAATAATGTTGTCGATGCGTCAATAACTCTCAATGAATCAGACATGCTAGAAAATGCTCTGAAAACTCTGAACCGATCCGGAACAAACGATATGCCAAAAGTTTTGCTGACCGAACCGATTCAACAGGTCGGGCTGGACATCTTATCAAAGCGAACGGATATCACGGTGGAACAGTGCCCACCCAATACGAGCGAACAAGAAATAGTCCGGCGCGTGCCTGAGGTCGAGGCCATCCTGGTCGGTTCAACGCCGATTACGGAACCGATTATCGAGGCGGCGCCCCAATTGAAAGTGGTTTCGAGACGAGGGGTCGGATATGACGCGGTCGATCTGGCAGCCTTGCGGAAGTATCGGGTTCCGCTGACGATTGTCGGTTCGGCGAACGCCATCACGGTGGCAGAACACTCGTTATTCTTCATTCTAGCTCTAGCCAAGCAAGTGATGGCCTATGATCGCGCGACGCGAACGGGAGATTGGGGTTTCCGGACCAGGATGGCCGGGATCGACCTGCTCGGAAAAACTTTGTTGCTGGTCGGCTTTGGTAGAGTTGGACGGGCTCTCGCTCCCAGAGCCGCCGCCTTGGGAATGCGAGTGACTGTTTATGATCCAAAAGTTCCGGCAGAAAACTTGCGCCAGAACAATGTCGAACCGGTGACCGACCTGCTGACCGGCTTGGCCGAGTGCGATTTTGTGAGTCTCCATGTTCCATTGACTGCGGAGACCAAAGGACTCATTGGTCAAGAAGAGTTTGCCGTGATGAAGCCGAGTGCGTTTGTCATTTCTACCTGCCGCGGCGGAGTTATCGACGAAGAAGAACTCGTCAAGGCATTGCAGGAGGGTCGGATTCGGGGCGCCGGCCTGGATGTTTTTTCTCAGGAACCGATACCAGTGACTCATCCCTTGCTGGCCTTGGAAAATGTCATCGTTTCGCCGCATTCAGCTGCACTGACAATCGAATGCGCAAGGCGAATGGATGAAATAGCTGCCAGGAATTGCCTCGATGCAATTGACGGCAAGCTGGATCCGGCTTTGATCGTGCCAAACGAGTAAGAGCGTTCAGCGTTCAGCGTTCAGCGTTCAGCGTTCAGGCGTTCAGCGGACCACTCAATCGCAAAGCATTGCATGTTTCGCACCGATCATACTGCCCGAAGTGGCCAAGAAAGCATAGCCCAAGGTTTACCCGGGGTTTCATTGTCCAAAATAAACGTTTTGCCCTGAAGCTGAAGGGGCAGGAATGTGCGTGCGATCCCGTTTGGACGTTCGCGAGCCGATCCCGCCGTATCTGCCAGCCCCTTCAGCTTCAGGCTCATCCCGGCGGGGGAATTAACCCAGGGTGAACCCTGGGCTATGCTCTTTTGGCCGCTTCGGGCCACAGATTAGAAACCTACATACATATGAGCGAGCAAAATGGAATGGATAAAACTCCTGGCAAAATAAGTTGGAAAGAACTGATGACCCGCGACGCCGAAGCCAGTGCCGGATTTTATCGCGGTCTCTTCGGCTGGGTGCGCGAAGAGGTGGACGTGGGCGGATCCGCCTACACGTTTTTCAAGGTTGGTGAAGAATCGGTCGCGGGTATGGCGGTGCTCTCAGCAAAGTCGGAAGGGACGCCTGAGGGCTGGATAAATTACGTCACCGTTGAAAATCTCGAGAATTCCATCGCGAAAGCCCTGCGAACTCGGCGGTAAAGTTTGTAAGGATATTACCGCTCTGCCAATCGGCCGTTTCGCTATCGTTCAAGATCCGCACGGTGCCATCGTCGGTCTCTGGCAGTTCGCCTGAGCGGGCCGCAATTCAGGACGCGTTTTGGATAAGTTGTTTCTGCCGGTTTGCTTCGAGCACCAATGCGGCTCGATTCCGATTGTGCTGAACGCGCTGAACGAGAATTGGAACTCCTGCGCCAATCAAAACAAGGAGGCCGATCACACAACGTTCCCAATAGGAAGGAACGCCTAGAAGGACGAGCGAATTGTTGATCATGGTGACCAGGAAGACCCCGACCAATGTACCAAAGACGCTTCCTCGACCCCCGGTAATTCGCGTTCCACCGAGGACGACGGCGGCAAGCACATTTAATTCCGATCCGACTAAGTCAAACGGATTAGCGACCCGCGCCTGAGAGCTATGAACGATGCCGGTAATTCCGGCAATAAGCCCAATCAAGACGTAGACAAAAAACTTAACCTTAACAACAGGTAGACCCAAGACGGACGCTTGCCAATTCGCTGCCGCCGATCGCGTAGATCGAACGCCCGAGCATGGTAAAGCGAACCAGCAGGGCAATCAGGATCGCCACCACAAAGAGGGCGATCGAGGTGGCCGGCAAACTGAACAGACTGCCGTCCGCCAGGCGACCGCGATAAAGGTAGGTGCGCGATAACTGAAGCATGGCGTCCGGGATGTCCGTGATATGTTTGGTGCCGAGAAAGGTTAGCAGCAGACCGCGGAACAAACTAAGGGTACCCAAAGTGACGATCAGGGTCGGAAGGCGAAAAAGGGCTATCAACGTAGCATTGAAGCAGCCCAGAATTGCCCCGATCAAGGCAGCGACAATGAAGATCAACCAAAGGGGGGCGTGAGGATTAATCAGCACGCATAGTTTGACCGTGCCGTACATCGAAAAGGCCGCCACCGCGGTGAAAGAAACATCGATACCGCCCGAGAGCAGCGCGGTATAAACACCAAGAGCAAACAATCCGGTAGTGATGCTGTTGCGGATCAGATCGAGTAGGTTAGGAGCACTGCAGAACACCGGATTGATCAAGGTAACTGCGACACACAATAAAATGGTGGTCAGCAGGATGATTCCTTCGGAAGACCGCAGATAGTTTTTGAACCAGCTCAAGTTTCACTCCAAAGTGACTTCACGCGAGAGGGCCTGCAGATCAAGCCCTTGGGCGGAGTGCTGATTCGAAAGCTTCCCACCCGCCATGACTAGAATGCGGTGACTGATGCTGAGCAGTTCGGGCAGGTCATCCGACACGACAAGCAGGCCCGTACCCCCCTTCGCCAGCTCGGCGATCAGGAGGTGGATATCATGTTTAGAACCCACATCGACCCCCATGGTTGGGCCATTGAGGATCAGCAGTTTCGGATTCAGATCAAGGTAGCGAGCGATCAGCACACGTTGTTGATTGCCACCGGATAAGGTTTGTACCGGATCATGGCCATTTTGGGTTTTGATGCTCAAGCGATCGATCCATTCGTCGCCGTCGCGTCGAAGGGCCTCTCTATCCAGCAGCCCGAACGAAAGACGACGTCGAAGATTTGCGATCAACATGTTATCGAAAATCTCTTGTTCGAGGAATAGCCCTTCACTCAGCCGATCTTCCGGGATATAGCCGATCCCGTGCCGTTGAGCGTCACGAACGTTGCGCAGTGAAATGTTTTCACCGGCTAGTCGGATGGATCCGCTGGATGGCTTGTTTTTGCCTGCGATGGTGAGTGCGAGTTCCGTTCTTCCGGAACCCAGAAGTCCCGTCAGACCGACGATCTCACCCGGTTTGACCGTGAACGAGACATCGCTGAAGGCGGGCACACCCGTTAACGAAACGACCTCCAGAAGAGGAGTTGTCTCTGCGGAAGGTTCGGGCGGCTGAAGCCGTTCGATTCGGATCTGACGGCCGGAGATCGCCTCACTTAGTTGAGCGGTCGTATAGTCAGCGATGGGGCCATGATTGACGACTTCGCCGTTTCTGATCACGGTCACCTCGTCGCAGATCTCATAGATTTCTTCGAGCTTGTGAGTCACTAAAATAAAGCTGACGCCGGTGGAACGAACCGAGTGAACAATTTGGAAAAGCGTTTTGACTTCGCGATTCGTCAGAGCCGAAGTCGGCTCATCCATAATAATGACCTTTGATCGATTCTTGAGCGCACGGGCAATCGCCACCAGTTGCTGGTTGGCGACGGGTAGATCTTCCACCAGCGCGTCCAGTGGAATTTGCACCTTCATGCGCGCCAGGATTTCAGCAGCTTCTCGATGCAGGAGTCTGAAGTTCACCCATTTTCGATGGCGCGAGACGCTGTCGAGAAAGGTGATGTTTTCGAATACCGAAAGATTCGGCAGTAGAGCAAAGTCCTGGTAGATCACGCTAAGGCCAAAATTGATCCGGGCGAGCGGATTCAATTTGGTCACGTCGTGACCGTCCAGTTCAACTTTGCCGGTGTCCGGCGCCAGAGTGCCGGCAATGATTTTGATGAGGGTCGATTTGCCGGATCCATTGGCTCCCGCCAGGCAATGAATGGAAGCCGGACGAACCGACAGGTTCACATTCTGCAGAACCGGAGCGCGTACGTAGGTCTTCGAAATGTTCGCCGCGACTAAAGAGGCCACTTTAGGGAAACGGGTCGGCGGTTCGGCGTCAGGGCGTATCGGCGTGAGGAGCCGATACGCTCCCGCGTCGGATCGTTAGAAATCGAATTTGTCCATGTTTTCTTTGGTGCAATCGATCCAGCCGTTCCCAAAGATGATTTTGTTGTCCACCAAACGGATCTTTTCGTAACCCGGCAGGCCAAGGTCCATCCCATCGGTGATCTTCTGGCCATTCAAGACCATCACCGCGATCTTATCCATCAAATAGCCTGCGATGGAGGAATCCCAGAATGAGATCATTCGGACCGCTCCGGTGGGCAGGTATTTTTTGACCAGGGAAGGAACACCTGTTCCCACCACGACCACTTTATCCTCCAGGCCTGCCTCTTCGACTGCGAGACCTATTCCGGGCGCGTCCGTTGAAGCGCTGCCCTGGAATCCTTTGATCGTTGGGTGCGCTCGAAGCAGTTCTTTGGCTTTGGCATAGGAAACTTGCTGATCGTCATTAGTCTCGATCTTATCGACCACCAGTTTCATTTTTGGATATTTTTTCCTCTGCAGCGCGATGGCGCCATCCGCCCATTCGTTGTGAGTTTTAGAGGTCAAGCTACCAACGAAAACGGCATATTCGCCCTCGTAATTCATCCGTTGCGCCAGATTCTCCATCAGGTGCTCGCCAAAGGCGGTGTTGTTGAATGCTTCGAGGTCGTAGTTCGCATTCTGGATATTGGAGGCCTCATGGGTAATCACGACGATATGGTTGTCCATCGCCTTTTTAAGCACCGGCTCCATGGCGGGCGGTTGAAAAGGAACGACACAGACGGCATCGACTTTTTTCGCAATCAGATCTTCAACGATCTGAATTTGCTGGGCGGAGTCGGTGGTTGGAGGACCGAGCTGAACCGTTTTATTGCCGGTGTCCTTCCCGAATTTCTTCACACCGGTTTCCATATAGTTAAACCAGTTGATTCCGCTGATTTTGACCACGGTGGCTAAGTCGTAGACTTTTTTGTCTTCTGCCGAACTTGAGTTCGTCAGGCAGGCGAGTGCACAACTCGCCAGAATGATTGGTAAGCAGATTCGATTTTTCATTTGGGGGGCATTCGAAAGGTCGCGAAGGTTCCCGGAGATTCGGTTCGCGAGTTACCCCCGTCTATCCGCTGACTTGGCGTGTTGGTCAAGCGCGGCCACGAAAAGGCAAGCGGCAAAGAAGCCGAGCAGCGCCCTCCAATTCTGCAACTCCTGAACTCCTGCAACTCCTGAACTCCTGCCTTTATTGGTTGCGTTGCCGCGTTCTTTGATTAGATAGAGGGCGCCCCCCTTCTTTGCTCATCCATGAACACCGAAGCTCGCTACCTTCTACGTCTGGCAGCTTTTGCGGTGGCCATCCTGGTCCTCTTTTGTGTCTTAAGTCCGACCGGCTTTTTATCGACCGCCAACTTGAGTTCGATGGCTTATCAAATGCCGGAGTTCGCCATGCTGGCGCTGGCGATCCATCCGACGATGTTGACGGGCGGGATTGATTTGAGCGTCGTCAGCGTTGCTAATCTGAGCGCCATCGTGGCCGCGCTGACGATGCGTAGTCTGCCCCCGCAATTTATTCTGGTGGCGATGTTAATCGGCCTTTTCGTTGGCTGTGCGGCCGGCGCCATCAACGGGCTCCTGGTTGCCAGCGGCCTGCCGGCGATTTTGGCCACGCTGGGAACCATGCAATTTTTTGCCGGAATCGCAGTCGTGCTCGCCTATTCTACGGGTGACTCCGGCGCTTCGGTCACCGGTATTCCGGGAATTTATTCGAGTATCCTGAATGGTTCGGTCTTCGGGGTTCCCACACCGTTGCTGGCATTTCTGCTGACTGGAGTTCTGATCTATGTCGTCACTGCTCGCACCCCGTTAGGGAAGCAGATGCGCCTCTTTGGAACGAACTCGCGAGCCGCCGTATTTGCTGGAATCCCAACCTTTCGGGTGGTCGTCACGACCTACACCTTGAGCGGATTCATTGCTTCTTGCGCGGGGCTGGTCATTTTGGCCAGAGCCAATAGCGCCAATGCAGACTACGGGACCTCGTACCTGCTATTGAGCGTCCTGATCAACATCCTGGCTGGAGTGAATCCCAACGGCGGATCCGGGACAGTATTCGGTTTGCTTCTGGCGGTTTTGTCGCTGCAGTTTATTTCCAGCGGCCTCAACATCATGGCCGTCAACGTCTATGCCCGTGATCTAACCTATGGTGCCTTGCTGGTCACGGTGATGGTGGTCAACCGTCTCCAGGGCAAAATTCATTCCACCAGACCAAGAACGTGAAACAGGAGCTCAGGAGTCCAGGAGTTCAGGAGTTCAGAATGGAGCGACTCCGGTCCGTGCAACTCTTGCCTCCGGAACTTCCTTTATTCTCCTGGAACTCCTGAACTCCTGACTCCTGGCTCCTGATTTCAATCGCGCCAATCCTTGGGCCGATGCAGCGCATATTCCGCGTTCTGTAATCAATCCGGTTACATAGCGGGCCGGGGTCACATCAAAGGCAAAATTGGCCGCCTGGCTGCCCTCCGGGGCGATTGTGACGGTGACCACCTCACCACCCGCCGTTCTCCCGGTGATGTGAGTGACTTCATCCGATGATCTCTCCTCGATCGGGATTTCTTTCAGACCATCCTGGATACGCCAATCAATGGTCGAGAACGGCAGTGCGACATAGAACGGCACACCGTTATCGCGCGCGGCGAGTGCCTTGAGGTAGGTTCCGATCTTATTGCAGACATCTCCTGCGGCTGTGGTGCGGTCGCTTCCGACGATGCATAGATCGACCATTCCGTGCTGCATCAGATGTCCACCGGTGTTATCGGCTATCAAGGTGTGTGGAACTCCGTGATGGGCCAGTTCCCATGCCGTCAGCGAGGCTCCCTGGTTGCGGGGCCGCGTCTCGTCGACCCAGACGTGGATAGGGATTCCCGCATCGAAAGCCTTGTAAATAGGTGCAAGCGCGGTCCCCCAATCGACGGCCGCCAACCATCCGGCGTTGCAATGGGTCAGGACCTGGAGAGGTCGTTGTTGACCAAGGTGGTTCCAGAGTTCGCGCAGCAAAAGCAATCCGTGCTCGCCCAGGAGAGAGCAATTTTCGGCATCCTCATCAGCGATCGAGAGAGCCTCGCGATAGGCGGCAGCAGTCCGCTCTTCGGGGGAAAGGCTCTTTAGAAGCCCGGACATGCGGTCAAGGGCCCATCGCAGATTGACCGCCGTAGGCCGCGACTGCACCAGCAAATCGTAAGCGTGCGCCAGCGATTCATCCGAAGGGTCGGTTTTCATGGCCAACGCCATTCCGTAAGCCGCAGCGGCTCCGATCAGGGGCGCGCCGCGAACCACCATCGAGCGAATCCCCTGTGCGACATCATCGACATTACGCCAGGCCACGACGGCAAATTGATGAGGGAGCTTTGTCTGATCGATCACCAGCACGGTTTCGCCCTCTGACCAGATCGTTCGGTAATGTTGACCCTCTATTTTCATCGATTTTCGTGGATTGCTCGCGCCGCGGCAGTGACGTGACGGATGTGCCCGAAGGAAGGAGCGTCGAGAATCAGTTTTCGCGCCAACTCCAGCGAATTCAATTCGCAAGCAGCGCGAACCCGGGTGTTCTCGATGGATTCCAAATCTTCCACATGGGCGAGTCCCAGAATTCGCCGGATCATTTTCGCTCCCGCGAACCGGAGAGAGTCTTCGAAGAGATTAGAGACGAACCGGTGCCGCTCCGATTCGATGGCGCGACGCTCGGCGGGTGATTCGAACAGGATCCCGGTAAAGGCATCACCCACTGGATTTTTCGCCCAAAGCGCAAGAAATCTGGACGAAAATCCGTTCCAGAATCCCTCGGTAAGCGTCAAGAGCCATTCGCGGTATTCATCCCGCATCCCAGGCGCACTTTCGTGGCCCGTCTGAGAAAAGTAGGCGAGAAGCAGATTTCCGATCACGGCGCCCAGATCGAAGCCCATCGGTCCGTAAAAGGCAAATTCGGGATCGATGATCTTGGTCTCGCCAGGCGTCACCATCACGGAACCGGAATGCAGATCGCCGTGAATCAAAGCCTCGGTGGTGCTCAAAAATTTGAGCTTCAATCTCTGGACCGCCACCTTGAGTTCGGTGTCCCGGCGGAAATTTGCTGCGGTTTCATCGAGCTCGGGAGATGTCCACCGATTGAGCTTCGCTAACCGGTAAGGGTCGGTGAAAACGAGGTCTTCGGTAATTCTGCAAAGCTCCGTATTTGCGCAGAATATCTGCAGGCGAGCCTTTTTAGTGGCCGCCGGAAGATAGAGGTCCGACGTCTTGAAGAGTGTTTGCGCGGCGAATTCGGCGAGATCGTCGGCGAGTTGCGGGTAGACAATGCCACGAATGAAGCCTTTTCTGAGAATGACGTGAGGAGACAGATACTCCATCACGATCGCGGCCATCGTCTTGTTGAAGTGGTAAATTTTAGGCACTAAATGGCTGGCGTGGGCAGCCTGTTCCGTGAGAGCAAGATATTCGAAATAGCTTCGCTCGAGCGGTAACGGCCATGAATCGCCCACCAGACGAAGATAAGGGAGCGCCTGTTTGACGACCAGACTTCCAGCCTCGCCGCGCACGATAAAAACCGCGTTGAGATTGCCATCGCCGACCTCGCGCGCCACCCACTGAGAGCGGTCGGAACCGAGCAGGATTTCGACCTCCGGCACGCCTTCCAGGAAATCCGGGATTGACGAGTTGGATAGCGGGAAATAACGCTCTAAAATCTCCATGCGTGAAATCGGCTCTGCAGCGCGCGGGGGTCGGGAAGGATGCCGTCAATTGGAGGAGCCTTCAAGTGCAAAGGCATGGGGCAGGTTGACAGGTAGGGTGAGGCTCCGTCCGAACCGGGGCTTTCCGCCACGCCCTCGCCCGTTATGTTGTCCCTCATAAATCAGTGCAGCCCTGGGCGTTGTGGGACAGAGTGCGCAACGCGAAAATGCACCGATCTTGACGGTGCCGCGTAAAATAATAATCCGAGCGAGAATTTGTTGGGGGTAGACGTTGTGAGGCGAGGTCGCCCGGGAAGCCCCGGTTCGGACTGAGCCTCACCCTACCCGGAGTTTGATCTCAATCCGCGAACGGCATCAGTAACTGGGCGTCCTTGGGCTTATTCCAAAGAGCATCGCGCAAACCCGAAGTGCGGGAGGTACGTTTCGATAGAGCTGCGCGCATGATACTCTCGGGTGACCAAATTTCAACCCGATCTCTCGCGCGAGTGAGGCCGGTATAAATCAGCTCCCGCGTCAGGATCGGTGCATCTTCGGTCGGTAAAACCAACAACACGGCACCGAACTCTGAACCCTGGCTTTTGTGAATGGTCATAGCAAATACTGTCTCGTGGGCCGGCAATCGGGAGGGCGGAAATTTGCGGATCTCGCCGTCGGCATTTGCAAAGAAAACACGCAGCTCTCCGCTAACTTCGGGAAGTACCAGGCCGATGTCACCGTTGAATAGCTTCAGGTTGTAGTCGTTTCGCGTGATCATCACGGGGCGGCCGCGATACCATTGGCCTTCCCTTTTTAGAAGCCCGGCTTCCAAAAGGCTTTGCTCGGCAAGCCGGTTCAGTTCGCCAACCCCATATGGCCCGTTTCTGAGCGCGCATAAGATCTGGAACTCATCGAATCGGGCGAGCGCTTCAGCGGGCTCATCGGTTTGGAGATATCGGTGGTAACCGCCGGTCACCTTCTCACGAACGGCCGCCGGCAAAGATCGAGTGGGCGGGGATGGACGCCATGAAATATCGCGGTGAGACTTGTTGCGCAGGACTTTGAAGGCAATCTCCACATCTCCGGTATTGATGGCACGGCTCAACCTGAAAATGCCGCCGTCGCTTTTAAACCGGTAGTTTCGCTGCAATTCAACGATGGTGTCCTGAATCGCATTTTCCTGGGGTCGCATTTTGACCGTCAGAGTCTCGCCTGCTGAGGCGGCGTAGAGCTTTCCGAACTCTTTCGACAGCTGGCTGGCCGCTCCGGTATTGCAGATATCACCAAGAACATAGCCGGCTTCGACCGAAGTGAGTTGGTCTTTGTCTCCCAGTAAAATGATCCGGGCATTGTCCGGGGTGGCCTGGAAGAGCTTCGACATCAAAGCCAGGTCGACCATCGAAGCTTCATCCACCACCAGGACGTCAGTGACTAACCGGTGGTCCGTGTCATGGCGAAAATAAGGAGAATCCGGGATGGTGCCGAGCAGCCGATGAATTGTCGTCGCCTCGGTTGGCAGCAATGCTTTGATTTGCTCCGGGCAATTGAGTGTGGCCTTGGCGGTTTGGACGGACTCCTTCAATCTGGCAGCGGCTTTGCCGCTTGGAGCAGTAAGCGCTATGCGCAGACGCTCTTGGCCAGCCTGTTCCAGCAGAAGCGCTAAAATCGCTGCCACTGTCCGCGTCTTACCGGTACCGGGGCCGCCGGTGATCACGCAGAAATTGCTCATGACGGCTGTGAAGGCGGCCACCTTCTGCCAATTGGTTTCGCCTTCGTCGGGAAAAAACCGCGTGAGGCCCTGCCGCAAAAGTTTGACTTGGACAGGAGGCCGCGCGGCGCTCACGCGTTCTTTAATGATATCGCCCAATCTCTTCTCGTACTCCCAATAGCGCCGCAGATAGAGCCGACCCCGTTCATCGAGGATTAACGGTTTGAATTCTCCCGGGACCCCCACCACTTCCGTCCGTTGAAGCTTCTCGATCCAGTCGTCGGCTTCCGGGGCGATTTCCAGGCCGCGGTAGACCGCCGGCAGGGGCTGCCCCGCGATGTCGCGAATCGGCAAACAAATATGACCGCCGGTACGCTGACGGCTGACCAGCAGGGCGGCCAATTCCAACTCCGGGCAAAGCACTCCGGATAACTTTCCGATGAGCTCGGCAAAGTGAAGATCCAGGGCGCTGAATGTCTCTTCACCGGTCATGGTGTCAGCAAAGCGCTGAGTTTTTCCACAAACTCCGCGGGCAATTTCATCCGATGAACGCCGAACTCCGGGCGGGCCGGTTCAATTCCGCGCAGGAAGAGGTAATAGGCGCCCCCGAAGTGTTGCCCATAGTCATAGCCTGGTTTTCGTGCGCGGAGAAACCGATGGAGCGCGACAGTGTAGATGCCGAGCTGCAAATTGTAGAATCTCCGCGCCATCTCGGCTTCAATTACGGCGCTCGCATAGGCATCCGGCTCCGGTCCGAGCCAATTCGATTTCCAATCCACAAGGTAAAATCGGTCTTGGTACTCGAATACGAGATCAATGAATCCTTTCAAGAAGCCGCTCATTGGCCGAAACTTCAACCGATCGATCGTGGATGGGATGACACCGGCAAAGTGCGCACCATGGTCGGTGAACACCCGTGCAAGCTTGGCCGGCGTCACTGCGCTGATGGGGAAATAGAACTCCATCTCCTGCAAACGCGCCGCCGCGGTAATCCGAGAAAGCGTAAAGTCAGGCCGGGCCGTTTCCAGCGGGACAGAAACCGTTTTGCGAATCATCTCGCAAATAACCTCGTCAAAACCGTGAATACTGAACGCGCGCAAGTTGCGGTTAACAATTTTCGCCATGTTCTCCAAGTCGCAGAAGTCGACCTCCTGCAATATCTGGTGGAGGCAGGTGCCGGGCCGTGTTCCGCGAGGAAAGGCGAAGATGCCGGTGGAAGGCGCTTCAACTTTTGCTTCGGTTTCATCGTCGGGTGAGATTTCAACCGTGTCGTAGTCGGGCGATTCAGGGACGAGTTCGTGCCCGCGGATTAACCCAGTAAAACTGGTAATCACTGACGTCCGCTCGATTACCCGATCAAAGACACGGGGCCGCAGCTCGAGCCCCGCTTCGGCCCCAGGCTGGTAGGGCTGGGCCTTAACATTGGGTAAATCAGCGATCTCAATTGCCCTTTCGCCGCCAAGAGAAAGTTCGACCTCCTCGCGGATCCGGGCGCCTGTGGCCGTCTTGCTGTGTCTGTCTAATTCCTCCAATGCGTCTTGGGCATTTGGAACCCCAAAAAGGTAGGCAGGTGCTGATCTGCGGCCACCCTTGAAATCGCCCCAGATCAGGTAACAGCGATGCTTGGCCCGGGTAAGAGCGACATAAAGCAACCGCATTTTCTCGGCCAGCAACTCACTGCGCTGAGCCCGCTGATGCGCTTCCGATTTTTCAAGATCAAGGGTCAGGTTTCCATTTTGGTGAAAGATGACACCCTGCCCGGAATAAGCTTCCGCATCGCCCCAACAGAAAGGACAAAAGACAATCTCATATTCGAGTCCTTTACTCTTGTGGATGGTCACGATGCGCACCGCTTTTTCGTCTTTTTCGAGGCGCTGTTCGTATTGCTCGGAGCGCGTGCTATCCGGATTTTGTATCTGCTCGGCGAGGCGTTTCAGCGTGCCGGTTATTCCGAGCCGGTTCTCAACACACATGGCGTGCAGGAGCTCCGAGAGATGAAGGATGTTGGTCAGACGCCGCTCGCCGGAGGGATAGCTCAGCAGCCTCGACCGAACCCCTTGCTCGAGCAACAAGGTCCGCAGCATCTGGATAAAACCCCTCTCGACCCAAAGTTGATGATACTTTTGAAACTGTAAAAGCCTTGCGTTCCAGGCATCGTCATCCAGCATCAAGGTATCGAGCTCGTTGCCGGTCACGCCAAGCGTATCGGTCGTCAACGCTGCCTTGATAAGTCTCTCATTTCCCGGTTCGCTCACCGCGCCCAGTATATATTCCAGCTCGATGGCTTCAGGTGACTGAAAGACATTGGAGGTGCTGTAGAGCACGCTTGGGATGTTTAGGGAGCCCAGAGCCTCCTGCATGATGCGGGCTTCGTCGTTCCTGGAAACGAGTACCGCGATGTCCCAGGGCTGGACTTGGCGTGCGCCGATCATCGCCTTGCCATTTAAGAGGCGCGCAATTTCAGCCGCCACCGCCTGCGACAACAATCCATCCGCGTCCTCTTTTTTAATCGGCTCTGCTTCGATCGCCAGCCACACTTTCAGCGCTGGTTCCTTGGTTCCGTTGACCGTCAGGGGCTCCCGATCGCATTCTCCAGCCGCTCGGACCGGTTCAAATGGGATGCCATCCAGAATAAATGGGCGCGCGCTCAGTTGGAAGAGGGTGTTCACAGCGCGCACGAGTTCGCTAGTAGATCGCCAGTTTTTGCCCAGGGTGAATTGGTTGGGCGCAGCCGCTGCCGCAGCAATGTAGGTAAAAACATCGGCACCCCGAAAGCCGTAGATGGCCTGTTTGGGATCGCCGACAAAATAGACTGGCCTGTTCCGGCCGTAGATCTTTTGAAAGATAGAGTATTGGACCGGATCCGTATCCTGGAACTCGTCCACCAACGCAGCTTTAAATCGCTCGCGAATGGCGACCGCTAGCGCCTCGCCACCCTCCCCGTCGAGCGCCTCGTCGAGCCGTGTGAGCAAGTCATCAAAAGAGAGGACATTTCGTTGAACTTTCCGCCGCTTCATTTCCCGAAGAGCCCAGGCGAAGAACTCTGCTTGCAAACCTATGCAGAGATCTTTCTCAACGATCAGCAGGCGATCGCAGAGATTGAATAGCTCGTGTTGAGGCGCGCGATGCCCGGCGCGCACGCTTTTCAAGATGTCGACTTAAGGCGAACTTTTTGAGGCATTCCAGCTGATCTTGAACGCCCGCCGGATCGGATAGGCAGTTGCCGAGCTGCGCGAGAAGAACAGCCATTTTGTCAGCATTGCCGTGCGTATATTTGGCCCACCTGTTTTGCTTGAATATTGCGCGGATTTGACCCTCCTCACGACTCCAGCAGAGACGCAATCGGTTCCAGATGGTCGCGCACTCATCCTTGAGAGTTTCAATATTCCCGCCAGAGGACGGAATAACCACCAGCTTCGGGTTCCTGGTTAATTCGGTAATGTGGCGAAAGAATTTCTCTGGAGTCAGGCCGTTTTTCAGGGCGAAGGTGGTGATGATTGGCTCGCCCAGATAGAAATGCAGGCGCCAGAAATCGTCTGTGATTTCGTGCAGAATATCGCTTTGCTCTGTGATGAGTTCCGCATCGAAAAGAGCGCCGCTTTCAAACGCCCTATCTCTCAGCATCCGCTGAGCAAAACCATGAATCGTGTAAATGGACGCACCATCAAAACTCTGCAAGGCGATGGAAAGCCTGCGCTGCGCTTGCTCGTCTGATCGGTATTGACTAAGGAGCGGTTGAATCAATTCGTCTTCTGATTGACCTGTCTGGAAGGCCGTCAAAACCTGGAAAAGAAGATCGCGAATCCGCTCCCGAAGCTCAGCGGTCGCCAACTCGGTATAAGTAGTGACCAGAATCTCTTCAATGGCCAGCTGCTTTTCCAGGACCAGCCGCAAGACCAAACCGGAGATGGTGTAAGTCTTTCCCGTGCCCGCGCTCGCTTCGATGAGCGTTAGTTCGCTGGTGAGCGCTGAACGACGAATATCGAAGTTTTGCCGCGCCTGCATAGATTAGAGCTTTGTCTCAGTGCGGGCTTTGAGGATCGGCCCAAAGACTTTCAACGCCAGCTCCTCCCAATCCTGGTCGAGCGGTTCGGAGACATTCCGAAATGCGAGACCAATATAGGTGTTCATTCGTTCATCTTTCCACTCGACCTCTGCCAGTGTCCGGGGATCTCTCTTTCCCTCCGGCTCGATCGCCTCTTTCGCGAATGCATGCGAACTTCTTGGGAAGAATCGGAGAGGCTCCCGAAGGCCCTGCCAATAAAGCGCCAGCAAGTCCCTTAAAAGCACGCTGCTGTCTTCGACGGGGCGGTAGACTTGCATCGATTCTTTGCCGATCAGAACCGACGATGACCGGCTGGTGCAATTTAGTGCGAGATGCAAAATCCAAATTCTCAACATGTCCTTGGGCTGTAAAACGGCGGGGCGATAACAAGCCAAGCCCATTTCATTAAGGCCGTCGATTCGCCCGTTCAAAGTCCAGTCACCGACCACCCTATCGATCATCACCGGCGGAAGAGGCTTGCTGTTGACGTGCGCCGCGACAATGGCGGCGAACGCTTTCATATCGTGGCAGAGCTTTCTCGCGCTGGTGGTGCCATAGGGCCCATGCGGAAGCCACCCCGAAGCGAGGATCAAAGGAATTTCTTGTTCCAGCCCCCGTCCCGAAATCGCTTTTGCCAACAAATTCTCCTCGATCTGGTATTGGGCAAGGCTGCCGAGCGCAAAAGGCTCGCGCTCTTCGAGCATGCCGGCACCGGAGGACAAATTGATACCCAACCGCTTTTTGATAAAGAACTGGGTAGGATTACGGAAAAAGGCGATCAAGCTGGCGAGATCCACCGTGCGCCACTCGTCTTCCGGCTCCGCAATGGGATTGGAGACAAACATTCGGGGCTGCGAACGGGCACCGCGGGCCATCTCGCCAGCTCGGCAATTGTCCACCGAGTAACTAAACAACCTCTCGTCGGCACGGGAAAAGTAATCGACGTTGAAGGGATGCAACCGGTGCTTGGTGACCAGGAATTCCTTCGCCACTTTTCCCACGCGGCACCTCAAAGGCTCGATCCAGGTAGTCCAGCAGTTCACTCACCAAGACCGAAGGAGGAAGCGCACTGTTATCCTTGATCGACTGACCGACGTAGCTGACGTAGAAAACGTCGCGCGCCGAAAGCAGCGCCTCAAGAAAGAGATAGCGGTCATCATCGCGCACCGAGCGGTCTCCCGGCTGTGGATTCTGGGCGATCAAGTCGAATCCGGTCACCACCGGCTTCCTGGGATAGGCCGTATCGTTCATTCCCAGAATGGCGATCACTTTGAAGGGGATGCTGCGCATCGGCTTGAGCGCGCAAAACGTCACGGCACCTTGGAGAAAGCCGGCCCCGGAGACTGCGCTTCCGAAGGCATCCTCCAAAAACGCGAGCAAAACATCCAGATTTACGGGTTCGTCAAAACAGGATGCCGCGCCAGTCTCTCCAAGGGACTCGAGAACGCGGCGCACCTGCAACATCTCGCGCTCCACATCCTCTGTCGGATCAAAAAAGCGGTCCATGACCTCCCGGAGCGTGGCTTGCCACCTTCCTAACGTTCGGGGCGTCTCCAGCTCCTTCGCGGTCTCAAAAACACGGCTGGTGAATTCAATAAAGTTCCCGAGTGTTTCGGCAAGACTGCCTTCAATTTCATCACAGGGCAGGATGTTTTTGAAAAGCTGACGATTGCCACCAGGCAAAGCGTAGCCCAGAAGCAGCCGGTCGAGCCCTTCCCGCCAGGTGTTCTGGGCGAACGCGGGCAGACCAAGCTTTTCGCGATGGGCCGCGTCAATGCCCCAACGAATCGCCGCCTTCTCAATCCAGACACGGATAGTCTCGAGATCCGATTGCGCCAGCTGGAAACGTCCCTGCACCGCCGGAGACTCCAGGATATTCAGCAAGCTACTCGCCCCGAACCGGCTACCGCCCATTTCAAGAATGGTCAGGAAGGTGTCGATGATTCCGTTTTCCACACGCGCAGTGCGATCCGCAATCGAGTAAGGGATACGCTGGTTTTGAATTTCCGGCGTATCAAAGACTGCCTCGATCAACGACGCATACGCTGCCACATCGGGCATCATCACGACGATGTCCTGCGGTTGAAGACCGGGATTATCGGATAGCAAGGCTAATAACTGATCGTGAAGCACCTCGACTTCGCGCATCTCACTGTGACACGAATGCACCTGAATCGACCGGTCATCCACAGACAGCGGCGCCTTTTGCCCCGGGTCGCGAAGCTGGAAAATATCCTTTTGAATGCTCGAGAGCATCGTGCGGCCAACCGGTTCCACGAAGAATTCCCGATGAATCGCTGAATCGAGATCAGCGACAAACCCGAGAAAATCCCGGCCGAGCTTTCCCATCGACGCGAGCAGGGTGTTGCCCCGTTCAAGATGAAGATCCTCGGCTGTGCGATTCGGTTGCTTTTTGAGCATCTTCCCTTCTTCACGGACGGAGACAATGTCCTGCCACCACTGCGGTGTGGGCTCCATCACGAAAAGGTGTATCTCGATGTGCTCAGCTAGAGCCTCCATCAATCCCAGGTAAAACTTGGGCAGGGTCGAGATGCCAAAAATCGAGACCCGTGACGGGAGCTGTTTCAGCCCGGGCCCGCCTTGCTGGAGCGTTTCCGCGAGTTTCCGCCCGAGTGCCGGCTGATGCAGACCTTGCGCTTGCCTGGTCAGCTCCCGCCAAAGCATGGCCTGCCAGTGGTTTTCCTGGCCCGCCTCCCAATTCAGAATCATTTGCGGTCGGAAAGCAAGATACTGGCTGAAAGTATCAGTCATCTTCGAAGCAAGCTGAAAGCGTTTAAGTTCAGGTCGCTCACCGCTCACATAGTTGCGCACCGCCTCAAACCCGAGCCCTTCAATCGTCTTCGATAAAACATTCATCAGCCGCCACGTCATCATGGGCCGATCGAATTCCTTGCTCTCCGGAGTGTCCGGTAGCACAACCCGGAACACATCGGACAAAAACCTCTGCGGAAATGGGAACCGCATGTTGGCACAGATCCCCTGCTGCTTTGCCAGCTCCAGCGAAAGCCATCGCGCCATTCCAAGGCTCTGCACTACGATAATTTCCGACTGCAGAACGGACGGCAATGGTTTGCCGACAACAACTACCAGCTCTTCCAGGAGTGTTTCTAACCGATTACCAGTGCATAGGTATAAACCAGACATTGGAAAGATAACCGCCCGATACTCTTCACGCGCTGCGAACCCGCAAGGCCCTAAAAGCATCGTTCATCAATCGGGGTTGAGTAAACAGCAACATCAAGATTGCAGAAAGATGCCCACCTTCATAGTGTGCCGCGGATGACTCATATTCGCACGATCTGTTTGGCATTCTCGTTCCTTTCTTTCGCAGCTTGCAGCGTTACGGAACAAACGCCCTCAGAGGTCGGTCAAAAATTCGAAGAGGGTATAAAGGGGAACGGCAAAATTGTGCCGAATGACAAGGATCATTCGCAATCAATCCCCTCCAACAATTCTTCAGTGCCCGAACCCGCAGATTCGCCCCCACCCCTGAGCCCCAGCACCCAACGCACGGTTCCGATCAACTGGGTTTAGTTGTCAGTGTCAGTTGCCAGTTCAGTGGGGACTTCGATTATCCCGTGATTGTGCTCGTCGTCGTCCCTCGTCTCGCGGTCCTCATCGTCCTCATAGTCGGCCTCGTCTTCCGGCTATTTGGACGGGGCACGACTGAAAGATCTAGGACGAGAACGAGCACGATGCATCGGCGAAGTTCACGATGGGCGAAGCCAATGGTAGGGCGAGGCTCTGTCCGAGCCGGGGCATCGCCGGCTCGCCTCGGCCATGACGTGACCCCTGTTGGTTAAACGTACGGGCTCGCGAAACGCCGATCCAACTCTTATCGCAGCCACAATCAAAATGACGATAGTTAGCTAGGGAACCTTCGAAGGAGATAGAGTGGTTCCCTTCTTGGAGTCGGCAAGAGCCTTGATGCGTTGATCTTTTGCAAAACGCTTCTTCCGTAGCCTTAACTGCACGCGACCTTTGTAATGTCCCATAATGGCTGGGAACTTAATCCCATTCCTGAAAGGAGCGATCAAAAAGCGGCCTTTCACCTTGCCGCACCACTCAGGCATCCAACGAATTAACCAGCGAAGTTCAGCTGGATTTTCTGTCAATTCAGCCTTGGCGCTCGCGAGTTCGCTCATCGCGGGGCCGACTCTGATGCTGTCTTCGGTTTTTAGGGCGCTTATGAAAGGCGTTTTCGTCGCGATGCTGCCTGACCGCGGGCTCCAGAGGTCGGGCTTCGGCCTGAGGCGAATCTTCCCCTCGAAGCAGATGGATCACAGCGCAGGCGATATCCGTCGAGGAGTAGCCTTGTTCGAGTAATCGATCGACGATGCGCGACTCTTTCTCGAACGCACCGCTTTGCAAGGCTGAACGAATTTTTTCGAAGAAAAGATTGGTCCGTTTTTCTTCGACTTCATCGAGTGACGGGACTTGCTGGCGCGCAATTTTGGTCCGTGTGTAGCGTTCAATGCTTTGCAGCTTGTAAATCTCGCGACCCGCTACCAGGGAAAACGCGCGGCCCGATTTGCCCGCTCTGCCGGTACGACCGATTCGATGCACATAATCCTCCTCATCCCACGGAAGATCGAAGTTGAAGACGACCTCAATATTGTCGACGTCAATCCCTCGGGCAGCAACGTCGGTGGCAACCAGAAACTCGAGGCCGCCACTCCGAAACTTAGCCATGACTCTGTCTCTTTGGGCCTGGCTCATATCCCCATGAATCCGATCGGCGGAGTAGCCCCGCGCCACCAGTTCATCGGTCAGGTCATCGACCATCCGTTTGGTGTTGCAAAAAACAATGCCCAACTTCAGATCATAGAGATCAATGAGTCTGGTTAACGCCTCTGTCTTGGATCGACCGCGGATTTCGTAAAAGGCTTGTTCAATCGCCGGCACCGTCAGAACTTTGTGTTCGATCCGAATGCTCTTTGGCTCGTGCGCGTATCGATGAATCAATTCCAGGATCGGCTGCGCCATCGTGGCGCAGAAACAGACAAATTGCCGTTTCGAAGGGATACTCTTGAGAATCTTCTCGATATCATCGCGGAACCCCATGTCCAGCATCTCGTCGGCCTCATCCAGCACTACCATTTTGACCCTGTCGAGCTTCAGCGTTCCCCGATCGAGGTGATCAAGTATTCTCCCGGGGGTCCCAACAACGATCTGCGTGCCCTGTTGGAGTGCGCGAATTTGCCGATCATACGATTGACCGCCGTAAATCGGAATAGAGTGTATCCCGGGCTTAAACGCTGAAAGTCGAAAGATCTCCTCAGCGACCTGAACTGCTAACTCTCTTGTCGGACAGAGGATGATCACCTGAACTGCTCGCAATTCGGCTTCCACAAGTTCCACAGCGGGAATCCCAAAAGCAGCCGTTTTACCCGATCCTGTCTGCGACTGACCGATCACGTCATTACCGGCCATGATCATCGGAATTGCCTCCGATTGGATAGGAGCAGCTTTTTCGTAACCGAGACGATCTATGGCCTTGAGCAAGGCGGGAGAAAGACCAAGCTCAGAGAAAAGTTTGGAAGTCATTTTTAGTGTTCACATCCTACTTCTGATCGAAAAGGTTGCGAATCTTCTTCGCCAGGGTCTCAATGCTGAATGGTTTTTGCAGGAAAGGTACTTCGGTTTGTAAAACGCCTTGGCGAACGACGATATCGTCTGCATATCCGCTCTGGAAAAGTATCTTGACGTTCGGGTGCAGGGCGCGGAATGCCTCTGCCAATTCCCGGCCGCTCATCCCGGGCATGATCACATCGGTAAATAAGAGGTCGATCTTCAGTTGTTTATTCTGACCTAGCTTCAGGGCCTCTTCAGCGTCGGAAACCTGTAGCACCCGGTAACCCAGGGACTCTAAAAGTAAGGTGTTGACTTCACGAACGGGATCCTCATCTTCAACCAACAGGATCGTTTCATTGCGTGAGACGCGTTGCGATGGAGGAGCCTGTGGCGATCGTTCCGGCTCTTTCAAGGCGGGGAGGTAAATACTGAAAGTGGTGCCTAGCCCCGGGTGACTCGCCAAGGCCAAGTGCCCCCCGTTCTGTTGGAGGATGGTATCAACCACCCACATTCCAAGCCCCGGGTGGTCTCTCTTGCCGCTAATGAAGGGCTCAAAGATCTGCGCTTGCTCTTCGGGCGCCATACCGCAACCCGTGTCTGAGACGGCCAACAGAACATAGCGACCCGCGGATGTTTCTCGATGGCCCGTTGCAGAATTGGCTTCTAACTCAACGTCGCAAGTTTCGATCGTTAACTCGCCTCCTTGCGGCATGGCGTCACTGGCGTTCACAACCAGGTTAATCAACATCTGGTTAATCTGACTGGGGTCGATTTTCACCCGGCTCAGGTTAGGCGATAAGATCATTGTCAAGCGCACACCTTCACCGATCAGCCTTTGCAGAAGTCTCTTTGACTCGTCCAACACAGAACCAAGGTCCAATACCTTCGGCTCGACCGATTGTTGGCCGCCGAAGGCCAATAGTTGCCCGGTCAAGGCGGCGGCTCGCTCCGCGGCTCGATTGATTTCGGCAACTGAGTCACGTAGCCTTTCTTGCGAAGGGGAGCCGGCTGCCAGGAGCGCGCTGTGACCGAAGATCACCGAAAGGAGATTGTTAAAGTCGTGCGCCATTCCGCCTGCCAATCGGGCGATAGCCTGCATCTTTTGCGATTGCCGCATTTGGATTTCCAACTGGCGCTTTTCGGTCACGTCTTCCGCCAGGCCCGCGATGCGAATCACCATGCCGGCAGTGTCCCGTACAGGAAATGCGCGATCACGAATCCACCGGACAGAGAAATCAGGCCGGACGATGCGGTACTCAAGCTCATAAGGAAGGCCCAATTTAGACTGTTGGGCTCCGAGAACCCTCGGGTAATCGTCCGGATGAACGGCGTCGAAAAAAGATTGCGGTTTTTGCAGCAGGCTCTCGCAGGTGCGACCCCAAACCGTTTCATAGGCGGGGCTGACGTAGAGCACTTCTCTCTTTGCCGGATCGGTCATCCAGAAGACTTCGCCAATATTTTCCGCCAGTTGGCGCAAATGCTCTTCGCTGTTGCGCGCAGCCGGCTCTGCCAAGGTGCCTTGAATCAGAACTTTCATAGAAGCGCTTTGGCGTGACATTTACTCCTTTGAGCTGGCGAATGGCAAAGAGATTTTATCAAAATAATAGAATCTATGTAACATCAAGTTAGCACGACCTCCGCGCCACGGATAAACCGGAAAGATCCTCTCCTTGAAGTACTCAGATGCCGCGCGCATGGATTGTCTCCCCGCTAATCCACTCGGCCGCCGCACTTCCCAGGAAAACAATGACTCGGGCGGCGTCTTCCGGATATCCGAGTCGACCGATGGCATTTTGGGTGATCAGGTATGCTTGCAAATCCCGCGACATCCATCCCGTTTCTGTCGGTCCGGGATCAACAGCGTTCACGGTAATGCCTTTGCTGCCAACCTCCTTGGCCAGTGAACGCATAAAGGCAGAAATCGCTCCTTTCGATGCAGCGTAAGCCAGCTCGCCGGGCATGGGTCCAAGATCCTGCCCGGAAGTCAGAAAGAGAATGCGACCACCGCTTTGACCGGAAAATCTTCTGGCAAACTCAACTGATAGCAGCGCGGGCCCGCGGACATTCACCGCGTAGTGAGCGTCAAGCCCTGGGGCATCGAGCCGCTCGAAACCGTCTCTTGCAGAATAGGCGGCATTATTGACGAGAATCGATGGTTCACCGAGCCGCTCTCGGGCAGAGTTCAGAATCCATTCCGCACAATTCGGCAGCGCGAGATCGGCTTCGATGAATTCGGCCAATACCCGTCGTTGCCGTAACTCGTCAGCCAGCTGCTGCGCGCCAATCGCGCTCGGCTCATCCGAGCCCGTTTGTTGATCGTAGGGAGTGTGAACGGTAAAAAAGATGTTACAGCCCTGGTCGGCAAAGGCACGACAGATCGCGGCACCTATTCCCCGAGGCCGACCAGCACCGGTAACCACCACAAACCGTCCTTGAAGATCTGGAAATTGCAAATTGCGTTCGGCGTTCAGCGTTCGGCAACGTTCAGCGTTCGGCATTCAGCGTTCAGCGGGCGCAGTCGGCCTTGATTCTCGCACTCAAGCCTGCGTGCTGCCCGAGAAGTTTTCGCCTGGCAATCCCATTCCGCCTCCATGCCTTCTGTAACCTCTGTGATGCTTGCCCCATCCGGCGATTCTCGCACCCAGGCCGGCAGTGTCCCAAACGTGCTTGCCGTTCATGTGCCCGTTTTTGTCACTCCTTGGAGCAGCATGTTGACATGCCCTTTGACCAGGGAATTTACTTCGCTCCAGGGAAATTCTGAGTGCAAAAGGAGCAGAGCAACCAAACCGTGAATTGCCGCCCAAAGCTGTTGAGTCAAGCGCTCCGTATCCAAATCATTTGTCGCGCCGGTCCGCACAACCGCATCGACACAGTCGCGGAAGCGCCCGAATGCCTGCATTCCAAGCTTTTCATTTTCCGGCTTCAGCTTTTGCAGCTCCTTTGTACGCCGGGTTATGAAGGTCAGTTCGTATTCGTTTGCATGGTCCAAGCCAAAACGGATATATCGTTCAAGAGATTTCGAGAGGGCGTCCAAAGGACCTTTGGCGCTGTGCCGGACCTCGTCGAGTTCCGCGATCAACCCTGCGAACGTTGTGTCACAGATCTCGACCAGGATCGCGTCTTTGTCTGGAAAATACACATAGAGGGCGGTCGAGGATATCCCCAGCTTTGCGGCGATTCGGCGAATGGTCGTGGCAGCGTACCCCTCCTCAACAAACAACTGCTTGGCCGCCTCGAGAATTTCCGCTCGACGTTGTGCCCCCTCGCCTTTTCTTTTTCGACCGCTCACCGAAGGAGTTGTGGATTGTTCTTCGTCAATCCTCCCATGGGACGACGGTGTAGACCCAGGGGCCAGAGGGCGTGTTGAGCAAGGCAATCTTGGACACAGACGAATCCGGTAAGTCCTTCGAAGAACGCAATAAGTCTTTCGAAGAACGCGGACGACTTCCTGTGGAGGCCACAAGCCCGCGAAAGAATGCCGCAATTCGGTGCACCAAACATTGGTCATCCGACGAGGAACAGGCTGGAAACAGAAATGAAGCCGAAGCGAGAGTTTTCATAAGTTCGATGATCGACGATTAGTTATCACTGATATATTATCACCGATAATCCATCGATTAATGTTCGTAAAGCGAATTTTTCAATTTGCGTGTTTCTCGCCCGGAAGCCGTGGTATTCACCGTTCAGTGTTACTGACCGGTTTCACAGAAAGTGCCCCCGTGAAAAACCGATCCAAGTCCTCCTTCATCTTTTCACGCGCACCCTTTTCGATATAGAGCATGTGACCGCTTTCGTAGTAGGTGAGCTGGATATTATCGCGAACCGCCGGATCCAGATTCATACCGCTCACGACACTCCGGGCCGCATAGTAGGGCGTCGCCAGATCGTAGTAGCCGCAACAAACCCATATCTTCAAATACGGGTTCCGGCTCATTGCTTCTTTGAGATTGGTCGCCACATCCAGGTATTTATTCTCGGCAAGATTCCACGGTTTTACCTCCGCAATGGTCTCGTAGGGGAGGTCTGTGGCAAACTGTAATTCGCGCCGGACGTAGTCGTTGAAGGCGGCGGTGAAAGGTCCATTGACAGCCTCATCACTTGGGTCGAAGTCCTCGTCATCTGTGCCAGGGTGGATCCGAATACCGGTAAAGCGGCTATCATAGCGTCCAACTGACCGGTTCTGGTCCTTCAAGAGGTCGTTGATGAAGCGGTCGATTGGTTCACGCAGATTTTCTTGTCTGAGGTAGGCGGCATCAAGTCCGGTAAACCGAGACAATTGATTCGCCACACGATCCGAATCGCTTTGGGGAACCGAGCCGCCCCGGGCCAGGGTGAGCAGATACTCGCCCGATGAAAATGCTTCGGTCTGGTTCAGCAAATCACGCAACGGCAACTGTTGCAAATCGGACGGCAGCCGTTTGTGATACCAAGCCGTCGCAGCGTAGGTCGGCAGGTAAAGCGGGTACGGAACATCATTCCCTGTCTCGAATTCCAGAGTCTGGAAGTTAAGAACCGAACTGATCAGCACGATCCCGTTGACATACATTCCGTACCGACTTTGCAGATATTCGCTCAGCCCCGCCGCCCGGGTCGTTCCGTAACTCTCGCCGGCAATAAACTTGGGCGACGGCCACCGCGAATAGCGGGTCGTCCAAATCCGAATGAAATCCCCGATACAAGCCAGATCCTGTTTATATCCGTAAAATTGCTTGGGATCCTCGCCCCGCACCGCACGGCTGAAACCTGTCGAGACAGGATCAATAAAGACCAGATCGGTCCTCTCCAACCAAGTCGATTGATTGTCCGTGATCTTCGCCGGTGGAGGCAACGCTTCGCCTTGGTCAGACAACACGACACGCCGCGGCCCAATTCCCCCCATATGCAGCCAGACAGAGGCTGAACCAGGTCCGCCATTGAAGGCAAAAGTCACAGGCCTCGCAGCGGCATCATCGACCCCGTCCAGCACATAAGCGACAAAGAAGATCAGAGCCTTGGGTTTCCCTTTGGACGGATCGAACTGATCTTGCGCACTCTCTTTGCCCGATTCTTTGCCGGAATCTTTTTCCGGCTCATTTTCTTGTTTGGCATCTCGAATCAGGAGATAACCTGCGATCGCTTTGTAATTGAGCACTCTGCCATCGGCCAAAGTGACGGCGTGTTCCGTCACCACCGGAGGCGGTGGTTGATATTCACCCCTTTCCCCTTTTTCATCCTGGGAAGCGGGTTTCTCTTTTGCAGCGTCTCCGGCCGGCTTGACGTCTGGAGGAGCGCCAATAGAAATGCTGGCCAAGAGGATGGAGAGGAATAATAAGCGGGCAGAATCGAGCAGCATAGAGATCGGAATCTTCAACGAAGCAGGTTCTACTCCGGAAACAAGCCCTGTCGGTGCACTAGAGCAGCGCCTCCCAGACCCCTGAACGCTAGAGGTTGCGACTAAAGTCGGGCCAAAAGCCTGCTGGCAACGGATTGCGCGCAGCGCAGCAAGACGATGAACAAGATCAATAACGGTGCCAGCAAACATCCGCAGCATCCACATCCGGGACGTGGCTGGTGAAAATAGTGGGCGTGGAAACGGCCCGGTCGTCTTCGAAAATCCAAGTCGCATTCTTTTTTACGCGGGCGGTGTGTAATCAACATGCTTTGCCATGGCCCGATCGATCTCCTCAGGCGTTAGAAGCTCAATCGTTTTCATCCGGGTCGCCCCGGCTCCGGCGACGGCTAGTGAGATAGCCGCGGCGGTGAGGTTATCGGGAACATCGAGAATCAGGTAGGCGTCGTTTTCGCCGAAGGCAAAATAAAATGCCTCAAGATGACCTCCCAGACTCTTCAGCAGCTTTTCGACGACAGCCCGTCGCGAGGCTCCCCCAGCTTTGGTCAAACCCTTGATTCCTTCCGATGTGTAGGAAGCCACCGCCAGATATTTGGGCATAGAGCAACTCCGATGAATGATTATCGTGATATTCGAGGGGAAAGAGATTTTAACGGGGGGCCAGTTATTCCCGTGGAACCTTAAGAGTCGGTACCGGTCAAAGCAAGCAACAAAAATTGGTTGATCAACAGCTCAGTTTCTCAGGAATTGGTCGTTAAGCAGTGCTAAAGTATTGGATTAAAACTCCGTTCTTGCAAAAGAACTGCATGTCAACTCCGCGTATTACAGGTAAACGGAACGCAATAATTGTCGGGGTTTGCGGCGCTCTTCTGTTGACCACGCATGGAGGTTGGGCGCAGACGCCTTACGACCTCGCAGCCAGAGTTTCGCTGGCTAATGATATCAATCAAACCTACGGCAACCTGGTTACGCCTTCCCTCTCGATCGCTGAGCTCTTCGATATTAAGAATCGCCTGGACAAAGCCGACAGCATCAGCCGAAATTACGGGGTTGACCTCGATTATCGGGAACACAGCTTTATTGAATTGTGCGACATCGAAAGCAGGATCCGGATCGCTGTCACAATCAATCAGCAATATGGGAAGAATATGGACTGGCGAGCTTATGGGTACTCTCAGTTGGTGCAGATAGAGCAGCAATTGGATTCAAAGCTGCAGGTGCAAAGGTAGTGAAGTAACGGAAATTGGCGTTTTCCTTCGTTGGCTTCCATTTCGGAAAGCTTAACTATCTCATGCCAGACATCCGCCAGCTATTTGAACAGAATCGCGCCTGGGCCAAGCAAATGGAAGACCGTGAGCCGGGATTCTTTGCGGCTCTGGCCCGACAACAGTCGCCTGAGTACCTTTGGATTGGCTGCTCCGACAGCCGCGTGCCGGCTAACCAAATCGTCGGGTTACTCCCGGGCGAGATTTTTGTGCACCGCAACGTCGCCAATGTCGTGGTCCATACGGACTTGAACTGTCTTTCGGTTCTGCAATATGCGGTGGACGTGTTGCGGGTGAAGCACGTCCTGGTCGTGGGTCACCACGGATGCGCCGGCGTTCAGGCAGCCCTCCTCAACCGGCGAATGGGTCTCATCGACAATTGGTTGCGCCACATCCAGGACGTACGCCTCAAGCACGCGGCACTGCTGGAGTCGCTACCCGAATCACGACATCCGGATAGTCTCTGCGAACTGAACGTGATCGAGCAAGTAGTGAACGTGTGCCAAACGACGGTGGTTCAAGAGGCATGGGAGCGGGGTCAGCAACTCTCCGTGGTCGGTTGGGTTTATTCCCTCAAGGATGGCCTCATTCGCGATTTACAGATGAGGGTCGACGGACCCGGTCAGAAATCCGAAGCCTTTGAGACGGCGCTCGCGGCGCTGCGATCGCGCGCCTCTGGATGAACCAATGACGTCTGGCTTCAGAAGGGTTTGGATGCTAGTGTGCGAGTCAGGAGCGTATCCGGTGCGATACGTAACAAACGAGAACGACGCAGACGAACTCTTTTCAAGCCAACCCGGAGGGCCGATGGCGGTATGCCTCCCATTTTTGAGACGATGCACTAACGAAGCCGACTCAAACCGACTCGGCCCGCGGGAGGTGCAGGTTTGGGCCATTTGGTTGACCGCCTCCGAAGACGCCTTGGCATTTTATCACTCAACGCTTTCTCTGGACGAGCGCGAGCGCGCAGAGCGTTTCAGGTTCGAAAATTTGAGACGTTCTTATGTCCTCTCCCGCGGCGGGCTGCGGATTTTACTCGGATATTATCTGGGCTGTCCAGCGAACGAAATCGAGCTCTTTTATGGACCAAAAGGCAAGCCGGCGCTTCGACAGGAAACCCGGATCCGATTCAACACCTCGCACTCAGGTCAGATGGCACTCCACGCATTCACTTGTGATTGTGAGCTTGGAGTTGATGTGGAGCAGCTTCGGGAGTTGGACGACCCGGAAGCCATTGCGACGCGCTTTTTTTCAAGTGCTGAGGTCTCCGAATTGCTCTCCCTGCAACCGGGGGACAGGGGTCTGGCCTTTTTGCGCTGCTGGACCCGCAAAGAAGCGTACATCAAATCGATTGGAGACGGGTTGGCGATACCCCTCAATCATTTCCAGGTAACGTTCCTCCCTGGAGTTCCGGCCCGGTTTGTCCAGGTAACGAGCAATATGGGGACCGCGAGCGACTGGACGCTGAATGATCTCGAGCTGGCTGCAGGTTACGTTGGCGCCCTTGCCTATCGGGACAGTCCCCGGCCCACTACGATTCATCCGGCAATCCGAGCCGAGAAGCTTACAGAAATACTCCAGGCGCGCAGTTCCCCGGGTTGAAACGCCCCGGGCTACATTGTCATCGGGACTGTTGAGCGATGCTCTCGAGCCATCCTGAGAGCTATCGCCGTCTACCCGCAGTGATTGAACGACTGATTTGCCGGGGCTCACCTCTTGGGCGAGTCAACGCGGGCAGCCTCCGCGCAGGTAGGGCGAAGTTCCGCCTGAGCCGGGGCTTCCAGCGTCACCCTGCTCTGTAGCATGAGCCCACATGAAAATTCCTGGTCGACTTCCCGTTGCCGGCGTCGCACGATGCGAACCGGATTGAACGATTCATTTACCGGGGGTGACGTCTTGAGCGAGTTAACGCGGGAAGCCCCGGCTCGGACGGAGCCTCGCCCTACCTGCGCCGGAGGGTCAGCTTCAGCCCGCCTCGGCGTGGCCCACGCGCATTCCTGGTCGACATTTCCCGTTGCATTCTTCAGTTAGAATTCCGCTCTGACACCGACACTGACACTTTCTTCAAATATGGCCCCAATCTTCCAGCCAGCGTTTGGTGGTCGTGACGGTCGTCTCTGTCAGACCGTGACCAGCGTTTTCAAAAAAAGCGGTCACATCGGCTCCCGCGCGCCGGAGCAATGTCACGAGTTCCCGGGCGTTCTCCACTGGAACGATCGGGTCATGGTTACCCGCCGCCACCAAGACCGGGGCGCCGTTCAGTTCGGGCAAGTCCGGAGGAGTGAGCGGCACCATGGGCCGCAACAATGCGGCCCCTTGCAGCGTCTGAGGTCGCAACAGTAAAATGCTCCCTGCGATGTTGGCCCCATTCGAATAACCAACTGCAATCGATTGGCTCTGATTAAAACCGTAGCGCTCAGCGGCGACCTGGATAAAGTCGGCCAACTCGTGGGTACGAAAAACCAAATCCTTTTGGTCAAAGACACCTTCCGCGAGCCTTCGAAAAAAACGAGGCATCCCGTTCTCAAGTACCTTTCCACGAAGACTCAGCAACGCCGCCTCAGGGTCAAGACGGCGTCCCAATTCAAGCAGATCGGTTTCCGTTCCCCCTGTGCCGTGTAACAGGATCAAGGTTCGCCCGGAAGTGCCCGGAATATACCTGTGAATGAATTCCTCGTTGCCGCTCATACCAAAAAGAAGAAGCACCGGACCAGTGTCACCCGGTGCACGCTATCCATGAATGCCTTGCGGCGTTACTGCAGTGATTTTTTGAGTTCGGATTGAACGAATTCGACTGAGCGGGCGGCCTCTTCGTCCAGGTCGCCATCGCCAAGAAGGTCGCGAAACACTGAAATATCCCGGCCCACTTCGCCGCCGGGAACCAGGAAGGGTTCCATCACCACGGCGCCCTCATATTTGATTTCGCGCAGCGCTCCGAAGACCTCTGGCCAGGGCACCCGCCCGCGCCCTGGAGGACGGCGATTAGTTTCGCCCAAGTGAAAATGGCCGAGCCAGGGTCCAGCTTCGATGAGACAACCCCTGAGACTATCTTCCTCGATGTTCATGTGGAAAGTATCCAAGAGGATTTTACAGTTGGGGCTTCCTACGCGCTCCGCGAAAGCGATTCCTTCCGCGGCAGTGTTCATCATGAATTGTTCGAAGCGATTGACCACTTCGACGCAAAAGATCACATCGCAGTCTTCGGCGGCTTTGATCGCTTCGCGAACACCTTCGACCGCACGGTCAGTCAGCACTCGCTTATCTTCGCCGGGCGCCAATTTTCGCGGCCAGGAGCTGTAATTGATTCCGGCCATGATGGTTCCACCCAAATATTTCATGGCTCGCGAGACGTCCTGGAGAAAGGCGATACCATTTTTGCGGACCGCAGCGTCCTCCGACGCCAGATCCATGTCGTCTTTGAGGCCGATGCTGTAGGTCAGGCTGAGACCTGCCTTTTCCGCCGCGCTTCTGAGCACGTCCCGCTCTTTATCACTCATGCGAGTGATCTTTGGAGCGTTGATCTCAAGGACGTCGAAGCCGCACTTATGGGCTCGTCCAATAAATTGAATGGGATCCGAGTCCCAGTATTGAGTCCAATATCCGTAATGTATGCCGATGGGGTTCATGTGGAAGTTTTCGTGGTGGCCCTGCCGATCCATGCTGGGGGGATGAGAGAGCGCATAGTTCGATGATACGCTGGCAGAAAATAAAACGTCAACCCTGCACCAATCGACCGCAGGGCAGACCAGCGGCATTTTTTTCAGTGAGCTATCCGGTATGCGCCGACGCAATACCTGCAAACGCTAGTGCAAAGCCGGCTCTTTTTGACAAAAGAGATCGGGAAGGTCACCCAGGGAGTCGAGCACTCGGTCGGGGCGAACAGACGAGTTTTCCAACTGGACAGGGCGGAACTTTCCGGTACGCACCAGGACGCCCTGACAACCCGCAGCGATTGCTCCACCAACGTCGGCCTCCAAATCGTCCCCGATAACGATCGTGTCCTTGGGAGCCACACCCATGCTTTGACAAGCGCCGAGAAAAAATTCCGGCGCAGGTTTTCCGATGAGAACGGCAGTTCTGGTAGTCGCGTACTCCAATGCGGCAACCGTGGCGCCGACGTCCAGGCAAAGTCCGTCGCCGCCTCGAAAATAGCGATTTCGGGCAAGCGTGATGAAGGCAATTTCACGATCAAGCAGGAAACGAAAACCGCGATTGAGTGCTCCGTAGCTGAGCTCCTCCCCAAGATCGCCGAGGAGCACCGCTTGCGGCGACTCCTCGACAAACTCAATGCCGTGTAAATCTTCCCGCAGCGAATCCCTGACCAGAGGGTAACAACGGGTAAGCCCCCTCTGGAGAAGATATTCACGTCCAATCAGCGGCGCCGTGATGACGGCGTCGGGCGGAATGTCCAACCCGTGACTTCGAATTTTTTCCATGATGGCTGAGTGAGGCTTGCTGGTCGTATTGGTGACGAGCCGGTAAGGCACCTCTCTGTCCTTCAGGAAAGCCAACGCCTGCGCAGCGCCGGGAACCAGGTTCTGCGCTTCCAACAGTGTCCCGTCGAGGTCGATCAAAAAGCCACGGGCTGTTGCAGGAAACGTCATGCCACCCTAGAAAGCACATTGCGGACCGCGTAAATGAGAAGAGTAGAAGATCTGCGGATGATTGGGCAAGGACGAAAGCGCCTGACGGCCTATGCTGCTGTCGGGATTTCTGCTAATCTCCGCAGCCATTTTTTTTATGAATGTTAAAATCATCTTCTTCGCAGTCGCCTTGCTGCTGGACGCCGCTTCGCTCTGCGCGGAAGACAAGTCGAACACTGTTCCCACCGGGCAAATCGCCGCCACCGTAGGCCGCTTGTTGGAAGAGGGCCATTACAGCAGATGGAAACTCGGGCGGTGAAATGTCAGCGCGCATCCTGGAGACCTATCTTGAGGACCTGGATTACGATAAGGCATTTTTGACCCAAGCCGATGTGAACCAACTCAACGCTCAATATGGGACCAACATCGGCGCGAAAGTACTGCTCGGGGATCTCGGCCCGGCCAAAGCGATTTATGACATTTTTAAGGCGCGAGTCGAATCCCGGATCGTGAAAGTCCGCCAACTTCTTCCGAAAGATTACATTTTCACCAGTAACCGCTTCGTTGATCTGGACCGCCGAAAGAAGCGATGGCCGGCAGACGTCGCTCAGTCCGACTTGCTCTGGAGGAACAAAATTGAAAGCGAGCTTTTGCAGGAAAAGCTCGATCAAGGCGCGGTGACCGAATCAGGGCGTGAGGTGGTGGCTCGGAGGTATGACGGGCTCCTGAAAGGCGTGGAAGAGAGAAGCGAGGAGGATATTGACGAGATTTTCCTGAACTCGGTGGCTGAATCCTACGATCCACACTCCGAATACATGGGACGTTCGAATCTCGAAAGTTTTGAGATCACCATGCGACTTTCATTGGTGGGGATAGGCGCCGAGATGCGTTCTGAGAATGGATACGCGAAGATTCAGCGGCTGGTGCCGGGTGGGCCCGCCGAGAGGAGCGGCAAAATCAGCGTCGGCGACAGAATAATCGCCATCGCTGAGGGAGAAAATTCGTTTGTCGAGGTCAGAGACCTGAGCCTCGATAAAGTCGTGGAGTTAATCCGCGGCAAAAAGGGAGCGGTGGTCCGCCTGCAACTACTCCCGCCAGGCGCTGCCGATCCATCCAAGCGGCGTATTGTCGCGCTCGCCCGCGATACCGTCCAACTCACCGATGAAGAGGCCAAGGCGGAAATAATCGATCAAGTCCTTCCGAGCGGAGGTGTCCGGCGTCTGGGATGGATCACCCTGCCACTATTTTACCAGGACCCGGCCATCTTCGGGAGGGGCAGGAGTGCTTCTCGAGATGTGGCAGCTCTGCTCACTCGGCTAAACAAGGAAAGAATCCAAGGACTGATCTTCGACCTTCGGGCAAACGGCGGGGGATCACTGGATGAGGCTGTCAAAATGGGTGGGCTCTTTATCAACCAGGGACCCATCGTTCAGGTCAAGGAAAGCACTGGAGGTGTCGATGTCTTGAGAGATCACGAAGGCAAGGCTCTTTATACCGGGCCGCTGATCGTCCTGGTCGACAAACTAAGCGCCTCTGCGAGCGAGATCTTTGCCGCGGCGATGCAGGATTATGGGCGAGCCGTGATTGTGGGAGACTCCAGCACTTTCGGAAAAGGCACTGTCCAGACGATCCTCGACCTGGGCTCATCCTCGTCTGCCGGAGCCTTGAAACTGACCGTCCAAAAGTTTTACCGGGTGGCCGGAGGATCCACGCAGCTGAGAGGAGTTATCTCCGATGTGAAAATCCCCTCGATCACAGACAATGCCGAGTACGGCGAAAGCGCCTTGAACTATCCGCTTCCGTATGACGACATCCGACGGGTGCCAATCGTTATGGCAGGAAACCGCAAAGCGCTCTTTATCGATGAACTACGCCGGCGCTCCAGCGCCCGCATCGGCCATGATCCGCTGCTCCAGGATATTGCCAAAGACGCTCAGCAGCTCAACGAAAGGCTCAAGAACAATCGCTTGTCGCTCAACGAGCCGGTTCGCCGTGCTGAAATGGCCCGAGACGCCAGGCAAAGAGCAGCGGAGGAGGCTGAGCGCAAAAAGGAGGAGCGCACCGATCAGAGCAAGATCTACGAGTTGAGTCTGGCGCGATGTCAGGAAACCAGAGTTGCCACCCTTGGAGAAAACCCGCGCTGCGGCCAAGCCTGCCCTGAGGGGCGATAATCCAGTCGAAGCTGCTCTGGGAGAAAGTGAAGATAACAGCCGGGATGAAGGCGACCCTGTGAAAAGAGAGGCTTTAAGCATTCTTTCAGACTTCATTGACTTATCCAAAAATATGACGCCGATGAACCACGAGCCAAATAAGACTAGATAACAGTAATTTGGCAAATATAAGGTCTCAAGACTGTTCCAATCGGAGAGTTTCGACCTGGTGGAATGCTGCCTTCAACGCATTGCAAAAAGAACTCGACTTCAAGTTGAAAATACGTGAGAGATGACAAACGTTCTCTCCTCCGCTGACGAGTTCAGTACCTGTGGTTTAGAAGGCGGATTCCGTCTCCGGCGAAGCTAGACGTAGAAAGTGGCATTTATGACTCCCATTCCTGCCAAAGTCCTCGCTGTCGCTCAGCAGAGCAGTCAATTCCGAGTGATCGTGCAAATCGAACACGACAAATATCTGGGCTCATTCCGCAACTTAAGATTCGGAGAAAAGATACCGTTCACCGGATCCTGTTACCGTGGTCAGTTGGATCTTTTTTATTATCGCGATCCCGGCGTTAAAGCAGGGAAGTCGTTCCCGCTCTGGACGATTCAGTGACCACGTAAAAGTCCGATAACTGCTCAGATCGCGGCTTGTCCGTGATCTCCGGGTAGGGTGAGGCTCCGTCCGAACCGGGGTTCCCGGGTCGCGCTCGCCTGCGGCATCACCCCCGAAAGATCTGTCGTCCGACTCGGTCACGAACGGACGGATTCGACATCGTGAAAAAAAAATGCGCGACGGCCTTGATCGGGCGGTACGTCATAATCCGTCGAGCATTTGCAACGGATTCACTGTCGGGCGACAGCCGATCGCGGAAAACCCCGGCTTTTGCTTACGGCCGGCACCTCACCCGATGCGCACGGCACATTAAGTTCTACATCTCGATCAGGAGGGACAGGCCATTCGATCGTTTCACGCCGAGAATCAATCGAGAGGGACAGGTCGACGATCGAGGGAGAAGGATCGTCGAGGGGGGACAGGTCAAATACCGAGCGGTAAACACACATTTTAACTACACATTTTTTAAATGTTGTGTAAACTCGCTCCTCGTTATGAGATTTCCGCGTGTCAAAGCTCAGGGTCGGAGTTTTTATCACTGCATTTCCAGATTCGTGCATGGCCTTTACATCTTCGGAACCTCCGGAGGCCGTTGTGCGGAGGCCGAGGAATTCCTCTCTCTGATGCGCCGCTGGGCGGCGTTGACTGGTATTCGGATCCGGAAGTACGTGCTGATGGCCAATCACTTTCACATCATGTGCGAAGTGCCTGAACCCAAGCCCTTGACCCAGAACGAAATGCTGGAGCGCATTGAGGCCGGCTACGGGCGCGAACGAGCGCAGACGCTGCGGAAGCAATTGGCGGCCTTTGCTCAGCAACCTGACGGGCTGGAGCAGAGCGAGCGCCTGCTGGAGCCCTATCGCCAGCAGATGAAGAGTGACCTCTCGTTCTTTATGAAACAGCTCAAAGGCTGCTTTGCCCAGCAGTACAACCGACGCCACAAGCGGCACGGGACCCTGTGGTCGGAGCGTTTCAAGAGCGTGCTGCTGGAAGGAGGCGCTGCCGTGGCGGCGATCGCCGCCTACATCGATCTGAACCCGGTGCGAGCCGGACTGTGTGAGGATCCCAAGGACTACCGATACTGCGATTATGCGGAGGCGATTGCCAAGGAGTCCGCGACAGACCTTGAGGCAATGCGGATCATCCTGAACCTGCCGGAGAGCGCCAGCCCGGAGGAAGTCCAAAGGGAGTATCGCAAACTCCTGTATTTGAAAGGCGCGTCAGGCAGCGAGAACAATCCTCCGGCCTTTGACTTTGCCAAGGTGCAAAAGGTCGTCGAGCAAGAAAAGGGCGAACTCTCGCTGGGGGAACGTTTACGGTGCAAGATTCGTTACTTGAGCGACGGAGTCATCCTGGGCAGCCGCGCCTTTGTGGAATTTCATTGCCAGCGGCTGAAGGAAAAGCTCGGCTACAAGCGCCAGAGCGTCCCCATCCCCTTAGAGATCCTGGGTCCAGGGGCGCTATGGGTTTTTCGCAAACTGCGCGTCCGGACCTTCGATTAATCGAACGATTTCCCCCATCGGGCTTCTAGCTCTCCAGCCAATCAACGGCCGGAGACCCCAAGAATTTCGAGCGAGGCCGCCGGACATCAACGCTGACCGTCAAACGGCATCGGCGATTCAACGGCTACTTTGCTAAAAGGGCAATTCCGCGTCTCGCCCGCTGCTCTCGTGCCTTGCTACTCGGCATGTCACGGTGACCCGGCCCCTCCTTGTACATTAAGTTTTAGATTGGAACGAGCCTGTCCCAGAGAAATTGATAAATCGGCCTGAAATCCCCAAAGATGCCGGTAGATCAGTTGGTTAGACCTACGCCGCAACGAGCGATTGATCGGATCAGTGAATCGACTAACTCACTTTGGACCTGTCCCCGATTATGGTTAGGAGCCCGAACCGCGGCTGTCCCGTGACGACGTCCCCCTAATCATTCAGCTGTCGAGCCAGAGGTTAGCTGACGATATCTGTCCCGGGCCGATAGTCTTGACAGAAATTGGATAAGACCTGTCCCCAAGATGGTCGGTCGAGGTCAAGAGTCCAATCATGTTCGATCGGACCCCAAACGGGATAGTTGGTTAGACCTGTCCCCACTTGGGATCAGGGTTCGCTAGTTGGATCGTTAGACCTGTACCGACTCCTTTGTCCTTGGGTCGAGGGGTTGGTTGACTTACGACCTGTCCCCACTTGGGACCGTCGCCGCTCTGGATTCGACCTGTCCTTTCGCATTCGACCTTTGGACTGTCCCCGCTCTTGATCTTCCGCCGCCTCCTTTGAACTTGATCTTCGCCGCCCGACGCCCGAACCCGCATTCCGCGTCGGCGCGCTCTTGGTCGGGTGGGATGTAGTCATGCGATCAAGAATTTGGGGGGATTACGTTGTCGGGCGACGGCCACGCGGATAGACTCGGTTCGAACAGAGCCTCACCTTACCCGGAGCTTCGCCTGGCACCGGGTCGCATGCGCAGTTCTAGCCCTCTCGACTTCGGTATGGGCCTGAGGTGGAGGCGGCATACCAATTGCTTCGCGCCTCGATCAGCATGGTCTTTGATCCGTTCAATCGTTTCACGCCCCAGGATTTCGTTTTCAAAATCGCCCGCACGCCGGAGGAAATCGAGGGGTTCTGGGCGCTCCGGCAGGCCATTTTTTGCGAGGAACAGAATGTTTTCCATGGGTCCGATCGCGATGAATTCGACACCGTCGCGATCCCAATCATCTGTGAGACTCTGATTGCCGGAATGGAAGACAACGTGGTCGGGGTGGTACGGATTGACGAGCGTGAGCCAAACGTCTGGTTCGGTTCCCGACTAGGCGTGGCGTCCGATTTTCGGAGTGTGAAAAAAATCAGTCCCGGCGTGGCGTTCAGAAACCAGCAGCCGATCTATCGAGGGCTTGGCGCGTTAGGAGCAGGCCTGATTTACAAGGCGGTATCGACTGCGCACGCGCTCGGTTGCAGAGAATTTCTGGCCACGGTGCAATATCAAAACGCCAGGTTCTTTCAACGACTGCATTGGGAACCGCTTTGCGAACTAGAGCTTTTCGGTTTGCGGCATGTCAAGATGCGGGCTGACCTTGGTTATTACCGGCCGGCAAAGTCCGTTTTCTAGCGGATACATGAACAGTGATGCAGCGACGTTGACCCAATTGATTTCCTTCCTGGCGTCTTCGGCCTCAGTCAGGGAAAAGGTAGGCATACGAACCGCTTACGAACCGGCTCAAGCGCTGGCCGGCGAGACGCGGCTTGGTGACGATTGCGCAGCAATCCGGGACGGAGACGGCTGGTTACTTCTGGCGGCGGAAGGAATGCTTCCTTCCTTCGTCGCAGACGACCCTTGGTTCGCAGGGTACTCGGCGGTGATGGTAAATCTCAGTGATGTCGCTGCGATGGGTGGACGGCCGCTAGCGATTGTCGACGTGCTCTGGACTTCCGGTCTCGACCAGTCTGGGCCCATCTGGGACGGATTGAGCGCGGCTTCAAAGGCCTACGGGGTGCCCATCGTGGGCGGGCACACCACGGCGACAAAAAGCGGTTCCCCATTTCTCGCGGCGGCAGTTTTGGGAAGAGCAAAACATTTGATCACCAGTTTCGACGCGCAAGCGGATGATGACCTCCTGGTGGCGATCGATCTTCGTGGTACCTGGCGTCGTGAAAAGCCCTTCTGGAACGCCAGCGTCGATGCGCCGCCCGAGCGTTTGCGCGCGGATTTGAATCTCCTGCCGGCGTTGGCAGAAAATGGCTGGTGCCGCGCTGGAAAAGATATCAGTAACGGCGGAATCGTCGGTACACTCGCCATGCTCTTGGATTGTTCGTCTGCCGGTGCCGAGCTCTGGTTGGACCAACTGCCCCGACCCGCCGGCGTGGACCTGGAACGCTGGAGCATCTCATTCCCGAGCTTTGGTTATCTCCTGAGCATCTCGCCAAAAAACAGCGAACGGGTTATCGCTCATTTCGCTGCGCGAGAGATTGCCTGCGCAGTCGTGGGCCGCATTACCTCTGGTCGCTCGCTGTTGCTCGGCTATGGCGCTGCACGGCAGCCCTTTCCCTTGTGGGAAGTGTCGGGCCCTCATGCCAGGACCCGGTGATCAGCACTTCCTTTGGATGTTGACTGGTGCCGGTCGCGTTGGCATGGAGTCGCTCGACCACCAGGTCAAAGGCTGCAGATCCGACCACATCGAGATTCCCATCGATGCCGGCCGCGCTTCCCATTTCGTCAGAGGTTCGATAAAGATAAGCAAGACCGATATCTGCTGGAACCCGGACGCCGCGTCTCTCCAGCAGACTGCGCACTGGAAACTTGTAAACCAGGAGCGAATCGGGTTCGTTTCGATAAAGCCAATCACTAAATTCTGCCGGGTCGACATTTTCGCGCGGAATAAACGGCTCGCATCGATCCTTTCTGGGCAAACGCCGCTGCCAATCCAGGAAAGCGGCTGACCAGAGGTTATTGGAAATTCGGTTATTCAGCGCAGGTGCCACCAGAGTAGGGCGGCGATACCCGTGACGATGCATCTGGTCGAGTGCCAGTTGGACATTAAAGAACCCGTGAAAGTTTGCCCGGTCGGCAACCACTTCCGGGAAGTAGCCACTGAGGCCCGCCACACAGAATTCCGCACAATCAAAAATGGTGTTTGGTTTTTCTTCACGCGAGAAACCGAGCAGCACACCCCGAATGGCCCGGGCGCGCAAAGTCGCCTGAAGTTGAATCATTTCCCCTCGATAGTCGGACAGTGCAAAGATCTCGACGCGAAACCCGAGTTCGCGTGCCCGGCGCTCGATTCCTTCGTATTCCCAACGGCAGACATCCTTCGACCGCCAATCTTTCCTGCCACCGTAATTGGTCACCAGTGCAATCACATCCACGGCTCCGCCGCTTCCCCGGCGGCGGCGATTAGCCATCAGCGCACTCACCAGGGGATTCGGACGATAGCCAAGTTCCTTGGCAACGCTGCGCACGCGGTTCCGCAGTTCGATACTAATGCGAGGGTCGTCTCTTAGGGCGCGTGAGATGGTGGAAGAAGCAACGCCTAAACGTTGCGCAATTTCAGCCATGCGGACTGTCTGGATTTGTTTTTGCGGCATATTTTCCATCAGCGCGACCTGGCCCGCCATAAGGCGTTCCAGTGCCATCTTCCCAGGATGCGCAACAATATGCACGAAAAGCCCGCGCAAACTAGCCATCCTACGCCGCGCGCGGTTCGAGCCCTGCTCTACTAGGCGCTGATCACGACGAGCCGGTCCGATTCGTCGCAACCAGCAACTGTTTAACGCAACAATACTCATGCCAAAAGTCGAAAAAGAACTGCATAAAGCCGGAGACTTTCTCGTGGATTATGAAGAGAAGGTCTTTCCCGACGTCAAAGCCGATCCTGGCGAAAAAGCTCTGGTCACGTTTCACACCGTCGCCTTTGAAGGTTCGATCGGTATCGTCAACACTCTGGTCGCTACTCGGCTGCTGCGCAAAGGATACGAAACCTCGATCCTGCTTTATGGTCCCGGCGTCACCCTCGGCTTCCAGCGCGGATTTCCCACACTCGGCGATGAGGCGTTTCCAGGACATCTGTTTGTCAATCAACGCCTCGCGAAGTTCATGGAGGAAGGCGGCAAGGTCTATAGTTGCCGGTTTTCCACCCAGGCGCTCTATGGGCAGACGGAAAAAGCCTTCATCCCGGGGATTATTCCCATCAACCCGCTGGATGTGCTGGATTGCATCCTGATGCACAAAAAGGCGGGAGCCACGATCATCGATACCTGGACGGTCTAATATGAAGCGGATCAAGGCGGCAGCGGTGCAGATTGCGCCCGACCTCACCACCCGCTTCGGCACGGTTGACCGCGTCTGCGAGGCGATCGGGCGGGCCGCTTCGCAGGGGGTTGAATTAGCCGTGTTTCCCGAAACGTTCATCCCTTACTATCCCTATTTCTCGTTTGTTGCTCCGGCAATTCAAATGGGGAAGGATCACTTGCGGCTGTACGAATGGGCCGTAGAAGTGCCGGGCCCTGTCACCGAACTCTTATCGAAGGCAGCGGCCCAGCACGGAATGGTGCTGGTGGTGGGTGTGAATGAGCGCGATGGCGGCTCCTTGTACAATACACAGCTGATTTTCGAAAACGACGGCCGCCTGTTGCTAAAACGCCGCAAAATAACGCCGACCTATCATGAACGCATGGTTTGGGGACAAGGGGACGGCGCCGGTATCCGAGCGGTTGAAACAGCCGTTGGTCGCGTCGGCGCACTCGCGTGCTGGGAGCATTACAATCCACTGGCGCGTTTCGCGCTGATGGAGGAGCGCGAAGAGATTCACTGCGCGCAATTTCCCGGCTCAATGGTCGGTCAGATCTTTGCCGATCAAATCGAGGTCACGATCAAACATCATGCGCTGGAATCCGGCTGTTTTGTCGTGAACGCCACCGGATGGCTGACCGACGAGCAGATTAACTCCATCACACCGGACGACAAGCTCCGCAAGGGGCTGCGCGGCGGGTGTCACACCGCGATCATCTCGCCGGAAGGAGTACCATTGTGCACGACGGTCACCGAAGGCGAAGGCATGGCCATCGCGGAGCTGGATCCTGCGTTGATTACCAAGCGCAAAAGGATGATGGATTCGGTGGGTCACTACTCGCGGCCCGATATCTTCACGCTGCATATCAACCGCGCCGCCAATCTGCAGGTGCGGAGCAAGAACGACGATTTCTTCGATCAACCTTATGCTGGACTTCCCATTAGCTCTCCTGACGCAGAAACAGTTCCTGCTCTCTGAGTTACAGGCGCACGGCTTGCGCTTACTCGATACCAGTATCGGGGTGGCCAGCAGACGCGGCGGTGCGGGACCGACGGATCACAAGGCGGTCACCGTGCTGGGCACCACGATTATGGTGCCGGTGCATACCCGCGGAGCGGCAAAATCGACCTATGTGGCAACGCCGCCGGATCGTCGCGGCGTTTCGATCCTGCAAAGAGGTGACGCAGTGGTGTGCGAAATATCCTTCCCGCCACCGCCACGATTCTACGGATTGACGACCGCCGACGGAGTTCCCTATTGGAAAATTGCTCTGCTCCACTCCCGCGATACTCTCGCGACCACCGTGCTGCAAACTTGTGTTCGCTACGGAAATAGCGCTACGAAATGCCAATTCTGCGCGATTGGCGAATCGCTTAAGGCCGGACGAACCATCGCGAAGAAAACGCCGGAGCAACTGGCTGAAGTTGCCGCAGCCGCGCAACGGTTGGACAGAATCGCCAATGTTGTCCTGACCACTGGGACGCCACCGACCAATGACCGCGGTGCGGCGGTGCTTTCGGAGTGTGCTATCGCGATTAAGGACGCCACTGGTTTGCCGATTCAAGGGCAATGCGAACCACCTTCCGATTTTGGATGGTTCGCGCGGATGCGTGCTGCGGGTATCGACTCGCTCGGGATGCATCTGGAGGCCTGGGACGAAAGCGTTCGGCGGCACATTATGCCAGGAAAAGCGGAGGTACCGCGGGCGTTCTATCTGGAAGCCTTTGCCGCTGCCGTGACGGTATTCGGTCGAGGACAGGTGAGCACCTATCTCCTGGCAGGCCTCGGAGATAGCGTACAGTCACTGCACGAAGCCGCGCGGGAACTCATCGATCTCGGCGTCTATCCCTTTATTGTTCCTTTCGTTCCAGTGAGTGGGACGCCGCTGGCAGCGCATCGACCACCGTCGGCAGAATTCCTGCGCAGCGTGCTCGGACCGGTCGGTCAATGGCTGAGAGAAGCTGGCATAACTTCGGACACCGTGAAGGCAGGTTGCGCGAAATGCGCCGCCTGTTCGACTCTTTCCACCTTTGAAGCGCAGCCTGCCTGCGTCGCCTGATATGCCGGAGGTCATTTTCACCATTCAGCTTCCGGACGGGATGACGAAGGAGTGTTACTCGCCGTCGACCATTATTCACCACCATTTTCGCGCGGGTGAAGAGATGTCAGTCGCGGAATTTCTGGCGCGCAGTCGCAAAGCCTTCCCGGCAGCGAGTGAGCGAGTCCGCGCCAAGTTTGGTTTTGCTTGCAGTTCCGCTGCGGCTCAATTGGCGACCATTGAGGAATGGACTCGCGCTTATGCCAGCGACGCCACCATTCGCATCCTTGATCTTTAAACCACAATCAGCTCCGTGAGTACTAACAATCAAATCGACATCAAACCGCTCATTGCCGCGCCGCCGCAAAAGCACTTCTCCGTCATTGTGATCGGTGGCGGGCAAGCAGGCCTTTCCGCCAGCTATCTGCTCAAGGAACGGGGAATCGACCACATTATCTTCGAGAAAAACAGACTCGCAGAATCCTGGCGATCAAAGCGGTGGGAGACTTTTTGTCTGGTCACACCCAACTGGCAATGCCAGTTGCCCGGTCATCCTTATTCCGGACCCGATCCACACGGATTTATGGTGAAGGATGAGATTGTCGCCTACATCGAGTCGTACGCCCGTTCCTTTCAACCACCTATTTACGAAGGGGTCACGGTTTCCCGACTGCGGCGAGACGATGCCGGGGCCTTCGAAGTCACCACCGACATCGGCATTTTCACCGCCGACCAGGTCATTGTGGCCACTGGTGGCTACCAGGATGCCACCATCCCGCGCATGGCAGAGCGCGTCTCGCACGGACATCCACCAGATTCATTCATCCGACTATAAAAATGCGGAATCGCTGCCGCCCGGGGAGGTGCTGGTGGTGGGTTCGGGCCAATCCGGTTGTCAAATCGCCGAGGACCTGCATCTGGCCGGACGGCGAGTCCATCTCTGCGTGGGCGGTGCGCCACGGACGGCGCGGCGATATCGCGGCAAAGATGTTGTCGATTGGCTGAACGACATGGGCTACTACGACAAGCCGATTCACGAACATCCACAAAAGGAGCGCGTTCGGTCCAAGTCCAACCACTATGTGACCGGACGCGACGGTGGACGTGATATCGATCTGCGCAAGTTCGCGAAGGAAGGAATGCGTCTGTATGGACGGCTGAAGGAAGTCCGCGGCTCAATGCTACGTTTTGCCGCTGACCTGAAACAGAATCTCGATCAAGCCGACTCGGTCGCGGACAGCATCAAAAACACCATCGACAAGCATATCGAGGCCAACGGCATCAGCGCGCCTGTCGAACCGCGTTACCAACCTGTTTGGCAACCTGACGGGGAGGTTCTCGAGCTCGACTATCTCGCCGCAAAAATTGCCATTGTCATCTGGAGCATCGGGTTCCACGCGGATTATCGCTGGATCGAATTGCCGATTTTTGATGGGAAAGGTTATCCCGGTCACCATCGTGGCGTGACCACCGTGTCGGGCCTCTACTTTCTTGGGTTGCCCTGGCAGTACACCTGGGGTTCCGGACGATTTTCGGGTGTCGCTCGAGACGCGAAATATCTCATCGAGCATATCGAGGCCATCCGCGCCGATGTACCGCGGAGAAACGGCTTTGCGCTTAATGAATGGGCGCTCGGTTCGTAGGGGGTCAGGGGAGCGTAGCGGCGTGTCGGCGTGGGGCGTGTCGGCGATTGGTCGGGAAGCCTCGGCGCAGGTAGGGCGAAGCTCCGCCTGAGCCGGGGCTTTCCGCGTCGCCCCGCTCCGCGTGCCAACCCACATGTTTCTAGAAGAGCGCAGGCTCGCCCTGCCAAGTCACCGTTTCGACCGTCCCTCTCGCGTTTCCCGTCTTTAGTTTAGTTTAGTTAGGCGAGTGCGACGCGGGAAGCCCCGGTTCGAACGGAGCCTCACCCTACCCGGAGCATCTACCGGGCGCCCTGCCCTTCCTTCATCGGCTCCATGCCACTTTCCTTGATGGCGATGGCGGCGGCGGGTGAAGCAAGAAAGGCGATGAGCGCCTTGGCCGCCTCAGGCTCCCTGGCACCGACCACGATACCTGCCGAAAAAACGGTGATCTTCTGCAGATCGGGCGGCAGTGGTCCAACCAGTTCGATCCCGGCGATGGGTTTCAGCTCACTGATCTGTTGAAAGCCTAGCTCGGCTTCGCCCCGCGCGACTACCGCACCGACCGGTTCGGCAGGAATCATACGGCTTTTGCTGGCGACTTGATCGGCAATGCCCAGACGCTTGAACAGCTCGCTGGAAATATAGGCGCCGCTGGCGCTGTCGGAATAGGCGATGGACTTGGCGGCCAGGAGCGCGCTCCTGACCGCATCAACAGAGCTGATGTCCGGCTTAGGGGCGCCCGCACGGACCGCAATGCCGATGCTCGAGCGCGCAAGGTCGACGCGGCTGTCCGCGATCACCTTGCCCTCCTTGATCAAATCGCCCAGCGCGTAGCCGACCATGATCAGCACATCGATTGGCTCACCGCGTCGAAGGCGACTGGGAACTGCTTCCGGTGTGTTTCCCATCGAAGGTCCCCAGCTCGTGGCAAGGGTGTTCCCAGTCGTGCGCTCAAACTCCGGAGCGAGCGCCCGATAGGCAACAGCGAAACCGCCGGAGCTAACAACCGTGACGACGGCGGCTTGCACCGTACCGGTCACGAGGAAAATGCTTGCCAAGCTCAGCGCGACCCAACGTTTCCTGGTCCAAAGAAGACCCAAATCGAGTTTTGCCAGACTGATTTGAAAAAGCCTAATCCAAGCGGGTTCCGCCTTAACATCCTGACCGCGACGCCAAATTTGCGTATATCATTTTCCAGGGGATTTGAAATCGATAACGCAGACGAAAGCGCTGTCAAAGAAAACCAAAACCACTTTTTCCTATTGGCAGAAAGGAGAAACTTCGTAGGCTTGAGAATCTCCCCCAAAGCTAATCGCCCATTTGAGCCAGGGACAATGAAAACTACCAACCAACCTCAGGGTAGCGAGCGAAACGCTAAAATCAAAAACGTGGTTCGCGTCTCGAGCGGCAATTTCCTTGAGATGTACGACTTCATCGTATTCGGGTTCTTCGCGGGCCCGATCGGAAGGACCTTCTTTCCCGGACAGAATCCGTACGCCTCGCTGATGCTTTCGCTCGCAACCTTTGGTGCTGGTTTCCTGATGCGACCGGTTGGAGCGGTTGTCCTCGGAGCCTATATCGACCGGTATGGGAGACGAGCGGGCTTGCTTCTGACCCTCGGGCTAATGTCGGTTGGTACCTTTACGATTGCCTGCTTGCCCGGCTACGCGACCTTAGGTTTGCTAGCTCCGGTGCTGATTCTATTAAGCCGGCTCCTGCAAGGATTTTCGGCGGGCGTCGAACTAGGCGGCGTTTCGGTCTACCTGTCAGAAATCGCGACCCCGGGTCACAAAGGGTTCTACGTCAGTTGGCAGTCAGCCAGCCAGCAGGTGGCGGTGATGGTAGCGTCCCTTCTTGGGGTCGGTTTGGAGTTGGTGCTCGCGCCGGCGACGATCGATCTCTGGGGCTGGCGCATTCCTTTCCTGGTCGGCTGTCTGATCATTCCACTTCTTTTTCTTTTACGTCGATCGCTGGCTGAAACCGAAGCCTTTGAGGCGCGTAAGCACCACCCAACCATTTCGCAGATCATTCGCACCGTGGCAGCGAATTGGACCATCGTGCTGCTCGGGATGATGCTGGTAGCGATGACCACTGTTTCCTTTTATCTGATTACCGCCTATACGCCTACATTCGGTCAAAGCGAGCTGCATCTTCAGTCCGTGGGGGTTCTGATCGTGACCTTGTGCGTTGGGCTTTCGAATTTTTGCTGGCTGCCGGTGATGGGGTCCGCCTCGGACCGATTCGGGAGAAAGCCGCTGCTGATTATCTTTACGGTTCTGGCGCTGTTGACCGTTTATCCCGCGATGCTCTGGCTAACCGCGGAGCCATCCTTCCCCCGGTTATTGTTAGTCGAACTTTGGCTATCATTTATCTACGCCAGCTACAACGGCGCCATGGTTGTCACGTTAACGGAGATTATGCCGGTCGAGGTTCGAACTAGCGGATTCTCACTGGCTTACAGCCTGGCGACGGCGTTATTAGGAGGATTTACCCCGGCGATCTGCACCTATCTGATTCATATCACGGGGAACCGCGCCGCGCCCGGGCTCTGGATGTCGTTTGCGGCACTGCTTGGTTTAATTGCTGCCTTTATGATTCCACGTCCTGAGAGCGATTTGGCAGAGGTCGGCTTGACCCACCAGAAGGCGTGACGGGTAGGATGAGGCTCGGGGCCTTCCCCTCCCCTGTTTCTCCCCAATCGTGCTCCTCGATCTCGTTCTCGATCTTTAAGGGTGAGTGAAAAGAGGCGGAAAGAACGATAACGAGAACGAGCACGATTGGGGTTGGCCTCCTACAAGGGCAAGGAACGTTCTCCTTTTCGCCGTCGGAATTCGGCGTAGGTAGCTTCAGCGCGCGTTGCCAGGGAAGACGACTTGTGTTCCCGAGCGACTCTGATCGCTGTGAGGAACGAAGCCTCAATCTGGGCACCGTCGTTACCGATCGCCGTGAGAAAAACACCGCGCAACCGATGAAGTTCGGCACCCCACCATCGCTCTCCAGAGCTTTCGATCAGTTCTTCTGCCTCCTTGATGGTCGCCAAAGCCTCCGGCGTACGACCCGCCAGGTGAAAGCATTCGGCCTTTAGCGCGAGAGCGTACGACATGTTCAGCATCGAACCGGCCGCGCAATAACCCCGTAGTCCATCCTCTAACCAGGCCAGGCCCTCTTCGGTCCTGCCAGAAATGCTGTGAGCCCACCCACGAAAAACTTCCCCACCTGTCAACCAAACGGCAAAACTCTGGCGCGTCGAAAGCTCGATCAAATCCGATGCCAAGCGCTGCACTTCAATATGATTGCGCTCAAACTGGGCCAGAAATGCTGCATGGAACAGTGCCACGGCTAACGCGTAAGTATCGTTGAGCTCCTTCGCCAGTGCGATCGCTTCTTTGATGGTTGCCCGACTAAAAGGGATCTCGCCAAAATGCCAGGCGCAGAGAGCCTCATAACACAAGCAACTTACCACTGGTGCGCTGACTTCCTGCACCAGGGACGAGCTGCCTCCCGAGCGCCAAAGCTGAACCCCATTCCTCGCGTTCTCGCGCGCGGAATCGAAGTCGCCCAGATAGTAGAGCGTCCCCGCCAAGGCGAAATAAGCCCCTACCGCGAGCGACGGGCGGTCCTGTTCCTTCGCCAGTTCATGAACGCGTTTGGCCATCTGCATCGCTGTAGCCAGCTTACCGGTGAGGAGATAATGGCGCCACTGACCTAAGAGAGCAGAATATAAGAGGAGGGGACGATCCAGCGAACCACACAGAGATTCGACCCGCTCATAGCAAATGCGCGCTTCCGGTGTGGAGTGTCCTCTGGTAGCCATCAGATACATTCCCGCCTGCGTCAGAATGAAGAGCTGATCCTCCTCCGTCAGGCTCTGTCCAGCGACGTCCGTATGGACAGGCGAGCCCCAGCGCCCAGGTTCAAAAAAGTGGGTTAACACTGAGAGCAATACGCCGCGAGCTCCAAGGACATTCGCCGCAAAAGAGGCGTTGCCTCGCTGGATCTGATCGAGGTAAACCTCGTGTAGCGCGTCCCGATACAAACCGGCGTTGCAACCGCAAACGACGGCTAAGAAAAGCGGTTCCATCTCTCTGAAACTGTCCGGCGATGGCGGCGCCAGCGCTCGATAATAAAGGTAAAGCCGTCTATTACATTCCTTCCAAGCCTCTGTTCGCTGGCGCTGGAGCTTTTCTCCAAAGTATTCGCGCACCAGAGGGTGCGCGTCCAGTTGCCCACGATGGTAGGGATCTTCTCCCGCCAAGAGTCTTGCTCTTCTTAGCCGGGCAAGAATTATCCTCCACTCGGTGGAGCTCAAACCCGTTAAAGACTCGGTAAGTCCGGGAATGGCCGGTGGTTCAAGCAGGGTTTCAATCGCCTTCTCTTCCGCGGGTCGATCAAATAATCCTAACAAATGCAGCACCGCGAGCTCCGGACCTTCCCGAAACCAGGCTTCGTATGAAGCCATCACTTTACGCGCATGCGCCCCCTGGCGCACGTCATAGCCAAGACGATTTGAGACTTCATCGCGGCACCGAATGTCTCCATTGAAAGCATCGGTCAGGTAGCTGCCAAGCAAAGTGAGCGCCAGGCAATGACCGCTAAACTCGTCACTGGCACGTCGTAAATCCGCCTCCGGTCCTTCAACGCCCAGAGCCCGGAGGAGCCGCGCGCCGGACTCGCTGGAGAGCTGTTCCAGGTTGCGACGCGGAGCGGATCCTTCTTCGCTATCGCCCACGTCAGCCACCGGCAAGCGCGTTGTAATGACGCAAAGACCGCTATTGAACGCGGCGAGCTCGCGAAGAAGCGCCTGGAGGCAGGGTTCACGTACCCGTCCTTCGTTCGGGCCGGGCGGGTTCTGGAGCGGTTCCAGCCCGTCTAGAATCAATAAGGTTCGACGATGTGCAATCAGCTTTGCCAACCTTTCGCCTTTCTCCCACGCCGTTCCGATCCGTGGATCCGGATCACCAAACCAAAGGAGAGCCGCGTCCAGGAACTCATCAGCGGACGAAGAACCCTCGCTCGTGCCCTGCCGATAGAAGGACCAGCCAAACACCAGCTGTGCAGAGCGATACTTTTCAGCGGCCATCTGGCGGAGCCAATGGTTGACCAGCGTTGACTTTCCAACCCCGGCCCAGGCGACGATGGTCACGACATTGACCTGCCGGTTGATCCAGGCGTCATTCAGAAAAGCAATGTCTTCCTCGCGACCAAAAACTTCTCTTCCGGTGACCGGAAGTCTGGCGACTGAAACCTTTTCCGGTCCCAAACCGTTCTGCGGCTCGCCCGGCACCTGATACGAAGGGGCCGGTGGCATCTTCAGCACGTCTTGGTGAGTTACCACTCGATCCGCGTCGATCGCGCTCGTTATCGTCGCCAAGGCCTTGAGCAGCTCGATTGGGGTTTGAAACCGCCGGCTAGGATCTTTAGCAAGGAGCACCTCGATTAGCACGCCAACGGGCTGCGGGACATCTCTGAGCTGTTCGAGCGGCAAGGGCCTATGCTGATGCTGGTACATCATCTCTGACAAAGATCCCTGGAACGGCGACTTGCCCGTCAGCATCTCCCAGAGTGTCACGCCCAGTGAATAAAGATCTGAACGAATGTCCACGCCCACTCCCGCAAACTGTTCGGGACTGGCGAATTCCGGCGTACCGGTGAAGGCTCCAGGCATCGAAAGAGCCGCTTCGGAAACGGGTTCGTTGACGGCCTTGGCCAACCCGAGGTCGATAATCTTGACCGCGACAGTACCTCTCTCCTCGAAGTTCACCATGACGTTGCTTGGCTTGATGTCCCGATGAACCAGATTTTGCCTATGCACCGCAGCCAAACCGGCAGCAACCTGGGTCGCGATTTCCAGCGCCAGCTTTACCGCCAGCCGCCCGGAACGTTGAATCAGCTTCTCGAGCGTCTCTCCCTCCACGAACTCCATCGCGTAGAAGTAACCTCCTCCGCTTCTCCCCAGGTAGAAGACCGACGCAACATTTGGATGGCGGAGACTCGCCGCCATACGGGCTTCGCGCAAAAAACGAGTTCTAGCCGACTTGTTACGGAGATATTTTTCGTTAATGACTTTCAGCGTGACCGGGCATTGCAGGTGAGTGTCGATTGCTTTGTAAGTGACCCCCATCGATCCGCGACCCAGCTCGATGAGTTTACCGTCTTCGGATTGCAGAACTTCATAATGTTCGAAGCGCTGCTCAAGTCGCCCAGGTTTTAAAGCAACTCCTTCCGAAACCAACAGGTCCGGCTCGACATCCCCTTCAAGGCCAATGCGCAGCATACACACAGGACATGAATCGCTGTTCGCAGAGAGTTGAATACCGCAGTCTGTGCAACTCTTTCTGTCGTCGTTTTCCATCCGGTCCTCGTCGTTAGGCAATCCCGGGTCCCGCGAGATCAGCCAGGGCCGGACTTCGTAAATTCGGACAGTGCGTCAGTGGCCCGCAACAGCACGGCTTCAGAGTCGGGGCCTTCGTCTATCGATGCCGTATTCGCGGACTCAGTCGTTGAATCATGCCGAATAAGCACTTCCGCAATCGTCGGCTTCTCGCCCTCGCAGTGAACAATCGAAATCTGAGCGCCAGGAAATTTCGATTTCATGAAACTCAGCAACTGATCTCGCTGGGTGTACCCAATCGGTACCTCGATCATCATTTGGATTCCCTCGAACATTCGAAGATTATCCAACTTCGGGCGATGACCTGCAACGCGCAATGACGTTCAGGCGGTGGAGATGGTAGAGTGGTGGAGTGGTGGAGCCTTAAAGCTGCTTTCCCGGCTCCCAGCCGGGAGGAGCTAACTCAAAGTGCTCGAACAGAAACGCGGGCGCGACCGTACAGCCGACCAACGTCCATGCTCCAAGGGTTCGCGCCGATTGCCAGGCGCCGGCAGGAACTATCGCTTGCGGGCGTTCACCCGAGGTCAAATCCATGCCGACGTGCACGCTGAAGACATCGTCGCCGTGCGATATTGCGAGGGCAAGCGCCGCCCCGCCGTACCAGTGCCAGACTTCAGTGGAATCGATCCGGTGCCAATGTGAAACCTCGCCGGCGGCCAGCAAAAAATAGATCGCAGTCGAAACGGCCCGGCCTGCGTGGCTCATCGGATCTCGAAGCGTCTCGCGATAGTGGCCACCTTCAGGATGCGGTTTTAGATCCAGAATCTGGATGACGTCTGAAGCTGTCATGAGACCAATAGTTTGTGACGAGATGCCGCCAAAACTCAAAGCCCAAAATTCAGCCCCCCGAACACTCCACCACTCCAGCACTCCACACACTCCAACACTCCACCATCTCCACACTCTCCACTCCAGCCCCCAGCTCCCCAGCTCTCCAGCTCTCCACGCGATCACTAGCATGTGTCGGGATATCGCATTAACTTCGCCGTCTTATGCCCAGGTCTGCCGAGCATCCGCGGGATACAGTCATCATTCGTGGCGCGCGCCAAAATAACCTCAAGGGAATCAATCTCGATCTTGAGCTGAACCGGTTCCACGTCATCACCGGCCCAAGCGGAAGCGGCAAATCGAGCCTGGCTTTCGACACCATTTACGCGGAAGGACAACGCCGATACGTCGAAACCTTCAGTCCTTACACTCGCCAGTTTCTCGAGCGGATGGACAAGCCGTTGGTGGACGAGATTCTCGGTATTCCGCCCGCGATCGCGATCGAGCAGGCAAATAGGGTTCGGACCACTCGCTCGACGGTCGGCACCATGACTGAGATCAACGATTATCTGAAGCTCTTGATGCCGCGGGTGGCGCGCGCTTTCTGTCCTGAATGCCAACGGGAGATCGTTCCCGAATCTCCCACCAGCATCGCTTCGACGTTGCTCCAAAATCTAAAGTCCCGCGCTGTCCTTTTAACCTTCGGCGTACCGGTGCCCGCCGGCACCAAGCCAAGCGATTTTTTCACCTTCTTGAATCAGCAAGGCTTTCTGCGAGTCTGGCTCAATCGGGAAGCGGTTCGTACCGACACTGAGCCTGAGGTTAAGCGACTTCCCGGGCTGGTTTTCGCGATACAGGATCGCACGGTAGTGGACGAGTCAAATTATGCGCGCCTGGTGGAAGCCATTGAGCAGGCCCTGAAATACGGAAAAGGGCAGCTGAACGTCGTCGCGCTCGATCCAATTGAAGAGCACCTCTTTTCGACCGGCTGGCATTGTCCCTATTGCGATCGGGACATCCGACCGCCCACGCCCGGTCTCTTTTCATTCAACAATCCGCTTGGTGCCTGTCCGGGTTGCCGCGGTTTTGGACGCACTATCGGTATTGATCTTGACCGCGCGATGCCGGATCGGAAGCTGAGCATCGCGGATGGCGTGGTCAAGCCGTTTCAATCCGGCCAGATGCGTGAGTGTCAACACGATCTGATTTCCCGAGCACTGGATCGACAGGTCGATATTCATTGTGCTTATGAAGATCTGCCAAAGGCCGACCAGGAATGGATCGTCAACGGCGATCTTCGTCCAGATCTGACCGCAGATGCGGTTTGGGAGAGCGGTGGATGGTACGGGATCCGCGGATTTTTTGACTGGATGGAGTCGCGGGCTTACAAAATGCACGTACGCGTTTTTTTGAGCCGGTATCGCGCATACACCCTTTGCCCTGAGTGTCATGGAACACGGTTTAAACCGGAAACGCTGAATTTTCGGATCGTCATCGGCGAGCAACGATTGACGCTCTCGGATCTCCACCAGATGCCGGTCAATGGATTGGCAGACCGTCTGGCGGAACTTCATATCTCCAAAAAAGATAGTGCGACGGAAGTTGTCCGATCCCAAATCGTCTCCCGGCTCAACTATCTGGTCGATGTCGGATTAGGATATCTCACGTTGGACCGTCCGACGCGCTCGCTCTCGGGCGGTGAAGTGCAAAGAGTGAACTTGACGACCTGCCTGGGCGCCTCCCTTGTCAATACTCTTTTTGTGCTCGATGAACCGAGTGTCGGACTTCATCCGAGAGATGTTACCCGGCTGATTGGCGTGCTCCACAGCTTACGCGACAAGGGAAACACTCTTCTGGTGGTTGAGCATGAAGAGTCGGTGATTCGTAGCGCGGATAACCTCATCGAGATCGGACCTGGACGCGGTGAACTCGGCGGAAGGCTGGTTTATCACGGGCCGGTCGACCGGATCGACGAGGCCTTACCAGACTCCCTCACCGCTGCTTACCTCACCGGCAAAAAACGGATTCTCCCTCCAGCGCAACGCCGGAAGCCGAGGAGCTATCTCGAAATTTTCGGGGCTCGAGAGCACAACCTCAAGAATATCGACGTCCGATTTCCCCTCCAAACCTTCTGTTGCGTGACCGGTGTTTCCGGATCCGGGAAAAGCACGCTCGTCCAGGATGTTCTCTATCAGAATCTGGTCCGGATGAAGGGTGCCTCCAGCGAGGAGACGCCCGGGATCTGCGATCGAATTCTTGGCGCACATGATATCGATGAGGTGATCCTCGTCGACCAATCGCCGCTGGCACGATCTCCAAGATCGACACCGGCCGTTTACGTGGGAGTATTCGATCGTGTCAGGGAGCTTTTCTCGAGCCTCCCGGAATCAAAAGCCGCCGGATTGACTCCCGCTTCCTTTTCCTTCAACTCCGGCACCGGTCGTTGTGAACGGTGCGCCGGGCTTGGTTATGAAAAGGTCGAGATGCAATTTCTCAGCGATCAATACATCCGCTGCGGCGAATGTGACGGGAAACGATACCAGCCGCATGTGCTCAATATCAAGTTGCGGGGTCGATCCATTCACGAAGTCCTTGAACTGACAGTGACCGAAGCCATCGTTTTCTTTCGGTCAGAGAAGGGGAATGAAGCCTTGGTCGAGCCACTGGAGCTTCTCAAACAGGTCGGTCTTGGTTATCTGCGACTCGGCCAACCGGTGAATGTGCTTTCAGGGGGTGAATCGCAGCGTTTAAAGCTCGTCGGTCATCTCGCGGAGGGTAAGAAAAATCGCCGGCACGCTCTCCTGATCTTCGACGAACCGACGACGGGTCTGCACTTCGACGACATTGCCTCTCTTTTAGCTCTGTTTCAGCAACTGGTGGAGCGCGGCGACACCTTAATCGTGATCGAACACAACCTGGACGTCATCCAGTCTGCAGATTACGTGATCGATCTCGGACCGGAAGCAGGCATTCACGGCGGTTGGATTGTTGCCGAAGGAACTCCAGAGCAATTAGCAACTGAACCTCGTTCTCAAACTGGAATCTTCCTGCGAGAAAAGTGGACGCCAGGCAAGCCCCCCACCGGCCCGCGAGTCGTACAGATTCCAAAAAGGGTCTTGAAGCCGATGATTTCGGTTCACGGTGCCCGTCATCACAACCTGAAAAATCTCTCGCTCAGTCTTCCGCATGAGAAGTTCATCGTCATTACCGGGTTAAGCGGGTCAGGAAAATCGAGTCTTGCCTTCGATATCCTTTTCGCGGAAGGCCAGCGCCGTTTTCTGGACAGCATGTCAACATATGCCCGCCAGTTCGTCGATCAGCTGGAACGTCCGGATGTGGATCACGTCGAGGGCATCCCGCCGAGCGTGGCAATCGAGCAGAGGTTGACCCAAGGGGGCGGTAAATCCACGGTCGCAACATTAACTGAGGTCTATCATTTCCTCCGGCTGCTCTTTGCCAAGCTCGGGACCCAGTATTGTCCTCGGTGCGCCATCCCGGTCACCAAACAAAGCGCGGCAACGATTTTCAGACAAGTGCGGGACCTTGTCGCCAAGGCGCCTGCGACGCTGACGGCGCCCCTGGTGAAAGCACGAAAAGGGTATCACAAAGAAGTGGCTAACTGGATCAAACGCGAGGGATACCGGGAGTTGATCGTGGACGGCAAAAGATACGAGATCGGCGACTTCCCGGCCCTTGAGCGTTATCGGGAGCACACCATCGAGGTCGTTATTGCCGAATTGAAAAACCAGGATAGCAAGGAGACGCAACAGTTGATCAAGACGGCCCTGCAGGTCGGAAACGGGTCCGCATTTTTGTGGCCGGCGAACCCTCAATCGAGACGTGCTTCGCGCCGCTCTTTGAGCGGGCATACAGGTAATCCGGGGTCTGCGGACCGGGTCGTCCTCAGCAGTGAGATGACCTGTCCGAATTGCGGTGATGCGTTCGAAGAGCTGGATCCGCGTCTCTTCTCTTTCAACTCACCACATGGCCGTTGTCCAATCTGCACCGGCTTCGGCTACATTCTGCCATTCGCCATCGAGGACGAGAGCGCAGAGTCCAAACTGGCCGCTGAGTTGGTCGCCGAGCGCCGGAGCGATTCGGTAGACATAGAAAGCGTGGAGCAGTGTCCCGGTTGCCAGGGGACTCGTCTGAACGACATCGCTCGCGCGGTCCAGGTGCAAGGTCACACCATTGACCAGATCACCTCGACTTCAATCAAGCATACCATCCCGCTGATCGAGAGCCTTAAGTTTTCGGGCACGAATCGTACCATTGCCGCCGACATCGTCACTGAAATCACGCAACGCCTCTCGTTCATGCAGCAGGTCGGCCTGGAATATCTGACTCTCGCACGATCCGCGAAGACCTTGAGCGGCGGCGAATCTCAGCGGATCCGGCTAGCTGCTCAACTTGGTTCAAATTTGCGAGGGGTCTTGTACGTTCTGGATGAACCCACCATCGGATTGCACCCTCGAGATAACGAGCGCCTGCTCGACACCTTGAAGGCACTCAAAGAGAAGGGCAACACCCTGGTCGTGGTGGAGCACGATGAAGAAACGATGCGGCGTGCGGACCTCATCGTAGACCTGGGACCCGGCGCGGGACGGGGCGGCGGTAACCTGGTTTTTCTGGGTCCGATAAAAGAGCTTCTGAAGTGCAGGGATTCTGTGACTGCCCGGTATCTCGCGCGCCCAATCGCTCACCCGGTGCGCGGTTTTTGGCGGCCATTGCACGACGCCCACTGGCTGGAAATCCAGGGAGCGCACGTGAACAACCTGAAAAATATCGACGTCCGGTTCCCGGTCGGGCGACTCTCCGTGATTACCGGCGTCTCGGGCTCGGGGAAAAGCACCATTCTGCGCTCGGTTCTGCTCCCCGCAGTTCTTGCCAACCTGAAGCGGACAAAAAAGAAAGCCGAACCGGAAATGGCTGCCTGGAACGCGGTGGCTGGCCTCGAGTACGTAGGCGCGATCTTCGAAGTGGATCAATCGCCGATTGGCAAAACGTCGCGTTCGATCCCGGCCACCTACGTCAAAATATTTGACGATATTCGTGCTTTGTTTGCGCAGCTTCCGGAATCCCGTATCCGGGGGTACAATCCCAGCCGTTTCTCGTTCAACACCGAGGGTGGCCGCTGCGAAATTTGCGCCGGACAGGGAGTCATCAAACTCGAAATGAACTTTCTGCCCTCCAGTTATATCCCCTGCGAGACGTGCGGCGGGAAGCGGTTCAATCCACAAACGCTGGCAGTTCAGTACAATGGCAAGAGCATTGGCGACCTGCTTGAGCTGACAATCGAAGAGGCAGCGGAATTCTTCCGATCCCAGCCGCGAATCCATAAGGCTCTTGAACTCCTGGTGCAAACCGGTCTTGGCTACCTGCAACTTGGACAACCTAGCCCTACTCTCAGTGGAGGCGAAGCCCAGCGTTTGAAACTGGTTAGTGAATTGAAAACCGGGGTAGCAAGGGGATTAACGGACCGGCTCAGGAAAAACATCACGCCAAAAAGCACACTTTATCTGCTCGAAGAACCGACCATCGGTTTGCACATGGCTGACGTTCAGTTGCTTATTGAGGTCTTGCACCGGTTGGTGGACGACGGAAACACCGTCATCGTAATCGAGCATAACCTCGATGTCATAGCAGAGGCCGACTACATTCTCGATATCGGCCCAGAGGCCGGGGATGCCGGTGGAGAAGTCGTCGCCGCAGGACCTCCTGAGGAAATTGCGCGACATAATCAAAGCCGGACAGCACCGTTTCTCCGCAAAATGCTGGGAAAGCAGCGGAAACGTGTGGGCGGAGGGGAAACACGGGTCGGCGGGTCGGCGGGTCGGCGTATCGGCGTATGGGCGTAGGCGGAAACGTATCGGCGTGTCGGCGAGGGGCGTGTCGGCGTAAGGCTGGCCAAAATAGCGCCGATACGCGTTCCCAACGCCGAGCACGCCGATACGTTTTCCGCCTATGCCCCACACGCCGATACGCCGCCACGCCGATACGTCCAACACGCCTCCGCCGCTTCCTCCGGCTGAATTGATGCCATCGTGCCGTCGGGACTTTGAACCACGCGCACGTGCTCTCCGAGCGGCGCCCAGACGTTTGGATCCGTGGGGCCGAACAAGGCAACCGTCGGTGTTCCGACCGCAGCGGCGAGGTGTGTCACTCCGGTATCGTGTCCGACGAAAACCGCGCACCTATTCAGCGCCTGGCCCAGATCCGCGAGATCCTGATTTAAGAGGATTCTGAGATTCCGGACCTGGCAACGCGTGCGGAATTCGCACACCACTTTGTCGTCCGCTTCGCCGCCGACCAGGAGAAAATCGCTAAAGACGCCTTCGAGCCGCTGAATGAGTTCGATCCAACGATCGATCGGCCAATTCTTTTGGGGAGAACCGCTGCCGACGTGAAAACCCAGCGTCGCGGAGTGGGCAGGTTTCGATCCGACTGCCAACCTCGGAATTGGATCATGGAGACTCAAACCAAGCTTCCCGAGCACTTCGGCCAGCTGAAAGACCGCGTGCACTTCAGGGCGGCATTCGAGTTGCCCAGGCAATGACCCGTCTCGCCCCGGCCGCGGTCAGATGCCGTTCAATGATCTTATCCGGATCGGATAAAAAACTAATCGCCAGCTCGAATCCGACGAGCTTGTTGCGGACCAACTGCGGTAAAGGCTCGTCGACAAAGAGTGACACCAGATCCTGCGCATCGACCCGCTCGACTTGATGGACGAACTCCGGAGTCGCCAGGCGGGCCTGAGGATAAATGCCCCACAATTCCAAGCTGGAATTCGGAAAGCCTATCCGGAGTTCGCGTAATATAGGGAGGGTTAGAATCAAGTCTCCCAGAGCGCCTCCCCGCAGAACGAGAATTCTCAATCCGCAGTGGCTAATGGCTCTGACCGACGCCAGGCATCGAGCCAAGCTGGCCACCCTTTTCCCAATCCGTTGGCTGGTTCCAGGGAATTGCGCTTACAGGCTCCCCAAACCGGGGAGTCTGAGGAGGTTGATCCGCTTGCCGCTGTTCTTCGGTCGTGCATCCCATCAACAACAATGCCGAGCCCAGGACTAAAATGATCTTCTTCATTTTGTGGCGAGTAATACTGAATCTCCAACTGCAACTTTTGAAAGATTGTCAGGGGCGGCGGAAGCAAATTCTGCGACACAAGTATTCAGCCCTGCCGAAACCACGCGTAATTGCGTCAGCTTCTCGCCATTCCTCATCACTGTTAACCTCGAATTGGCGGCGACTCCAGAATCAGTTCCCAAACTCACGGTCAAAGCTTTGGCCTCCTGGTTGATTGAAAGAATACTTCCTTCCAGAGGAACCGGAGGTCTGAGCTTTGCCTTGTTGGCGTCGAACCGATATTGGTTGAGCTGATCTTCGACATCAATCAGCCGCCTACCTAACGCCTGACGATCCTGTTCCGCGCGTTGCTTTTGTTCGAGATTTCGACCTGCCTCGGTTAAAGCGGCGGTTAGCGCCTTGTTCTCGCTATCGCGCGCGGCGAGCTGTTCTGTCGTCTGGTTCAGCTTTGCTTTGGTGGTATTTAGCTCGGAAGAGCGAGCATCGCGTTCCTGCTGGGTGAGGCGCTCCTGCGTCGAAAGGCGATCCTCGGTTTGTTTGAGCTTTTGCTGCAAGTCATTCAGTTGGGTCCCTGTCTGGGCATTGGCTGAACGCGACTCGCCCAAGTCCTCCCTCAGTTTGGTCAGCTTAGCCCTGTTGAGAAAACCCAACCCTGCAGCGCCCAGCGCGCAAAAAATCGAGACCACCAGCAGAAACCTTATCATCTCTCGATCAACATCTTGTGTTTTGCATGGACGGGCGGAGAAAACTGCTTCCCCTAACGGCTACAAGGGAAAACCGAAAAACGAAAACGCACAACTCCAAACTCAAAACTCTGCACCATCCGGGATCGCAAAAAAGCCGTTGCCCTACTGCTGGAACTAGTCCATTGAAATGGAACCGTCAGGGGCTATGGATCGCTGACTTACGAACCCCGCCAGGGCAGGAATGCAGCAACGGTAGTATGCTCTTCGTTGCCGTAGTCCTCTGACGGCCCTTTAAGCAGTGTCGGTGCCAGTGTCAGTGTCAGTAAAAACCGTAACCGGGTTTTCATTGAATCGCGCTCGAGCGCTTTTGGGATGGAAGATTTCAATCCTTCCAATAGTTTCGAGCGCTCAAGGGCGGAGAAAGAATTCACGGCTCTGGCATTGAATGCCAGCAAAAAGGGCGCCGGGGATTTGCTATGGCTTGGCTTGAGTAACACCTCAGTAGTTTCAATTCAGGTCCCATTACACTCGGGGCAGTGAAAGGGAGATTGTCAGTCTTGCGTGGCTCAGTCGTACTTGAATTTCTCGTCACCGTTCGATTAGGTAACAATCAACTTTGGAAACTCCGATCTCCATTCTTGCCGGGCTTCCACCGCGCTCTGAGTTGTTGCGCAGTGACAATGTGGTCATTGGCCGCGCCGTGGAGGTTGATCTGACCTTAAGCCATCCCGAAGTATCGCGGCGCCATTGTCGGATTCTATTCGAGCATGACACCTGGTTTGTGGAGGACCTGGGCAGTCAGAGAGGCACGGCGGTCAACGGAAACCGTATTTCCGGCAGGACCGCGCTCAAGCCTGGGGACCAGCTCCAAATTGGTCCGGTCACGTTGGCTTTTGGCGCCAGCCGGGAAGAGCTTCCGGGCGCAGCGGAGCTGGCGAACCCCATCGGCTCAGTTTTGTACAAGGGAACGCCAACCTCCGATATTCCTCTCGGTTTGGATCTGATTTTTGGCCGCAGCGATGAGGTCGATGTCCTTTTGAGCGATCCAGTCGTCTCGCGACGCCACGCAATGATTGAATGCGGACCGAAAGGGTATCGACTGCTCGATCTTCACAGCAAATCAGGTTCGTTCGTCAACGGTCGCCGTTTCGACGAACACGACCTGGTGATCGGTGACCAGATCCAATTGGGACCCTTCTTTTTTTTCTACGATGGCAGACGTCTCGTCCGCGTCCGCCGGCTTTCGGTGGGCCGAATCGTTGCCATCGGGCTTATCCGGCAAGGCGATAGCGGTCCTATCTTGAATCGGCGCTGGCTTTGTGGCGGAACCTGGCCAGTTTATCGGGATACTTGGACCCAGCGGCGCAGGGAAAACCACCCTCCTGGACGCTTTAAGCGGTCTCCGGCCTGCCGAAAGTGGGAAGGTTCAATTTGACCAAACCGATTTGTACAAGAACCTGGGACAACTCCGCACCCTGTTCGGGTACGTGCCCCAAGACGACATTGTTCATTCGGATCTGACGGTGACAGAAGCACTGACCTTTGCTGCTCGGCTCCGCTTAGCGGCGGGAACACCGCGATCGGAGATTGTTAAACTGGTCGATCACACCATCACCAGCCTTGGCCTGGCGGACCGGGTGAATCTGAAAATCAGCCGGCTTTCCGGTGGGCAGCGAAAGAGGGTCAGCGTCGGAGTCGAACTACTGAGCCGTCCACCCCTTTTGTTTCTCGATGAGCCAACATCCGGGTTGGACCCGCTGGCGGAATTCAAACTGATGGAATTGTTAAGGCGGCTGGCAGATACCGGTTGCACCGTGATCTGCACGACGCACGTGATGGAAAACGTTTACCTGATGGACCAGATCGCCATCGTTTCCGGTGGACGTGTGGTGTTTCAAGGTCCTCCCGATGAGGCACGGTCCAAGTTCGGCGTTACCCGACTCTCCTTGCTCTATGATGCGCTTCAGTCGATCGATTCGAAGGATCTTCCCTCGGTCGAGCCCGCAGTTCCACCGGAGTCAGATCAGGATGGGCCGGCGCCGGCGCCTCTCGCGAAAATTCGAAGAGCGTTCTCGCTTCCTATACTTTTGCAACGGCAGATCGCGATCTTCAAAGCTGACATCAAGAATTTGATCATCCTTTTGGCGCAACCGGTTATTATTGGAGCCTTGGTCGCCTGGGCCGCCAGCGACCCGCAGTTGGAGCAATTTTTCGCCTATATCGGGACCTTGTGGTTCGGCTGCAGCAATTCAGCACAGGAGATCGTGAAAGAATTAGCGATCTATCGCCGTGAACGATTGGTTGGGTTGAGCCGCTGGAGTTACTTGACCAGCAAATTTATTTGGATGGCTGGACTCACTGCGATCCAGTCGCTCCTGCTTTACGCGACAATCGCGATCGGCCGGCTCGGGGTCCACGGCGCTTTTCAGTGGCAAATCATCGGGCTGATCCTCTTGGCCTTCGCGGCAACCGGCATCGGATTGACGATGTCTGCATTCGCCAAATCCCCGATGCAGGCAGTCATGTTGGTTCCGCTGTTGCTCATCCCGCAGATTCTTTTTTCAGGTTTCACGGTACCGGCTAAGGACATGACGCCATCGGTCCTAACCCTCAGTCAGATCATGCCCAGCTTTGCTTCGCAGCGAATCGCGGACGTCAGCTTTTTAATCCACCAGAAAATTTCCGGGGACCTCGCGCGTAGCTATCCCATCGCTTATTTCAACCTCAACGACTGGTACCGGTCGAAAACCGGGGAGCGACTCAAAACAGGCACGATTTACAGCGACGCCCGGCCGATCTGGGTGGCCTACTTGTCGCTGGGGTTATGGACGGTCGCCGGCTTTGCCTGCTCCTACTGGCTGCTAGGGAGAAAAGAGCGCGAATAACGCCCAACCACGCTCTGTTGTCCTGTCCGCGAATAACAGGTAGGTGCTGCTTTGGGCGCGGGACACTAACGATCGATTCGCATGGAGGTGGTCCCGCCTAAATCCTGGAGCCCATAAACACGGACAACCTGGCTTTTGCCTTTCAGCTGGAATTCGCCAAATTTCACGAAATCATATCCGGCGGGAAGGACCGTCACGAAATCCTGCGACATCACCAAGTTCTGGTTTAGTTCCTTCATGACGCCTTCAAGACGGAAAGCGGTGTTCACCGTGTCGCCAATGATCGTGGCATCTCTCATGGCGACCTGACCAATGTTACTGCTCGTCACGCGCCCAAAATGGACCGCAATACCCACGCGAAACGGGGTATCTGTTCCCGGCCAAACCCGATTGGCGGCCAGCTGAAGAATGGTCAAAGCGACGTCGAGGCAAACGGCACATTCCGTTCCCTCCTGGTCTCGCGCGGGCCAATAGGCAAGCAATGCGTCCCCTATATATTTGTCGATGATGCCGCCAGCCGATTGTACGGCATTTCCAATATCGCGAAACCAATTGCCTATAATCTGTGCCAATTCGCGCTCGCTCATTTTTTCGGCCATCGAACTGAAACCGCGAATGTCGCAAACCAGGATCGCTACCGACAAGACCGCCTGATGGCCTTCCATACTTGCCGCCGCAAGCGTGGCATCGACGTTTCCGGACGGTTCATCATCGGGACTCTGATCGAACACCAGTTCGTAGCTGGCGATTCGAACCCGGGCGCCTGGTTCGAGGGTTACGGGCATGACCACCCGTTGGTCATTGACGAACGTTCCATTGCGGCTGCCAAGATCCATGATTTGATATTGGAAACCGTTGTGACAACGCACAATGGCATGCTGGCGTGAAACATGGCTCCCCGGCAACGGAATGGTATTATCCGGAGTCCGACCGATCGTGGCGGTGTTGTTAACTTCTCGTTCGAAAGGTTCTCCCCCAGGGGCGTTAACGCGAAACGTAGCGGGCATTTCCGTCGCTACGATGGCACGCTGCGGCGCGGTTGGCCAGCGGCAATCTTGAGACTTGTTCGACGCGTCGGCGCCGGTTCGAGGCGCTACGATCTGGGTCACATCGGCTCATTCCTTAGGGTCTGCTACAAAAATTAGTTGACCTCCCGAACGCAATCCCCTAAGATGCGCCCACATTCCATCAAGAGTGGCGGAGGGACTGGCCCTGCGATGCCACGGCAACCGGTTCTGCGAAATGCGGAACGACCAGGTGCCAATTCCAGCTCCGAAGAATTTTTCGGACAAAGATGGAGAGAGCGTAGACTTTGTAACTCTCGCGACTCTTGGTGGGATGCAACCAAATATAGACCCGCCTTGATTTATGGATAAACATCCGTTCTTTTCGCACCTTTGTTGTCGCGAGTGTGGCCGACACTACGCCAAGGAAGCTGTCCATGTCTGCGAATTCGATTTTGGTCCCCTTGAAGCTGCCTACGACTACAAGGCGATCAGCAAGGTTTTGACGCGCGAAAAGATTCTCTCACGCCCAGGTTCGATGTGGCGTTATCGTGAACTCCTGCCGCTCGAAAATGAACCGACAGTCGGTCTGCAGACGGGATTCACTCCGTTGATCCGTGCCCGCCGCCTGGCTGAACGCCTCGGCGTCAGCGAACTTTACATCAAGAATGACACGGTCAATTACCCCACGCTTTCGTTCAAGGATCGCGTCGTCGCCGTAGCTTTGAGCCGGGCCAAAGAACTTGGTATCGACACTGTCGCTTGCGCCTCGACTGGAAATCTGGCGAACTCGGTGGCCGCCAACGCAGCGGCGGCGGGACTTCGCAGTTTCGTACTGATCCCGGCCGACCTTGAGCCAACGAAGATTCTTGGGTCTTTGGTCTTCGGAACCAACGTAATCGGCATCCAAGGACCGTATGATCAGGTCAACCGCCTTTGTTCGGAAATCGCCGGCAAGTATCGCTGGGGCTTCGTAAATGTGAATTTGCGGCCCTATTATGCCGAGGGTTCAAAAACAATGGGATTCGAGATTATTGAACAACTCGGCTGGCGCCTGCCTCGGCACACCGTGGTTTGTATGGCGAGCGGCTCACTGCTGACAAAAATCCACAAATCGTACAAAGAGTTCCGCGAACTTGGACTCGCCGAACCAGGTGAGTGCAGCATCTATGGCGCCCAAGCTGCGGGATGCTCTCCAATCTCCACTGCGATCAAGAACAATACGGAGGTCGTCAAACCGGTTGCCAAGCCGCAAACAATTGCCAAATCGTTGTCGATCGGCACTCCAGCAGACGGCTACTACGCGATCCGGACGATGAAGGAAACCGGCGGAACGGCCGAAGATTGCACGGATCAGGAGATCGTTGAAGCAATTAAACTGCTGGCCGAAACCGAAGGCATTTTCGCCGAAACTGCGGGCGGCGTGACAGTGGCGTGCGCACAGAAACTGATTGAAAGTGGACGCATCCCGCGAAACGAAAGCATTGTTCTGTGTATCACTGGGCATGGGCTGAAGACTCAGGAGGCGGTCATTGACAAGGTCGGACAAGTCAAGCTTATCCGGCCAAACTTGAATGAGTTTGAATCTCTCCTTGAGCACCCAATCCATGCCACCTAATTCTATGTCTATCCCCATTCGTATTCCCACCCCATTAAGAAAACTCACCCTGAATCAGGAAGTCGTTGAAGCGGAAGGCGGAACGATTCGCGAGTTGATTGAGAGTCTCGAGCGCACCTACCCTGGCTTGAAAGAGCGCATCTGCGACGATCAGGATCACATCCGGCGTTTCGTAAACGTCTTTTTGAATGATGAAGACGTCCGATTTCTCAACGAGTCCGAGACCCCGGTGAAATCGGGTGATGAAGTCAGCATCCTGCCCGCCATCGCCGGCGGATAACAGGTTTTCGACTGACTCCTGCACTCAATGCCACGACCAGGATGAAGCCCGCATCGTTCACAAATTTTCAGGATTTGTGAACGAGAAGGCTCGCTTGCCGGTGCCCTTCGCTTCAGGCAGGGCTTAGCGCCGACGAAAGATCAAAATGTTTCGGCAGGACCACATGAAACGTGGTGCCTTGGCCGGTTTCGCTTTCGAGCCAAATCCGCCCGCCATGAGCATCGATGGTCGATTTCGCGATCGCCATACCAAGGCCGGTTCCATGCTTTTTGCCGAAAGTCACAAACGGCTCAAAAATTTGGCTCCGGATCGACTCCGGAATGCCCGGACCATTGTCGGAAATCGACACCTTTAATTCCGTTCCTGCTTCGCTGAACTGGATCGTGATCGTTCCTTCATCTCCAAGAGCCTCTTTCGCATTCTTAATGATATTGGCCAGACACCGAGTAAAGCGCACTTCGTCTAAAGTCAGGTGGTCGGCCTCAATCACCCGGATCACCAGTTGCACCTGCGAATCTCGGACTTGGTTTAATATCTCCTCGTCCAGAAGTTCCATTAATCGGCGGATTGACGTCACCCGCGGCTTGATATTGACCTTTCCCCGTGCGAATCCAAGAAGCTCTTCGCTCATTTCGACGATCCGGAGCGCCGAAGACTGGATGATCTCGGCCAACTGCCGCACAGATTCGGAGGTTGCCATCTTTTCGAGGTAATCGGCGGAAGACAAAATCGCCGACATTGGGTTGTTCAGATCATGGACGATCGAACTGACCATCGTGCCAAGGAGTGTCAGACGCTCACTTTGCAGCAGCTGCTCAATATACCGCGCATTCGTGTACCGCAGACGCTGGACTACGACCCGCGTGAAGGTCAACGGAAGCGTATCCGGAGCGCTGTTCATCAGTCGAGTGAAGGTCTTATGATCGACTTCACCCAGCAAGGTTGGCTCCAAAGCAATGGCTCGAGCAGACCGCGGACCATGATCGAGGACCGCTAATTCTCCAAAGAAGTCGTTCTTCTCGATCGTCGCTAAAGTCTCCTGCAGTCCTTGGCGCCCAGTTTTGGAAATTTGGACCCGACCGCTCCCGACCAGCATCAGCGTCGATCCCGAGGTGCCTTCGTCAAAAATCAGGTCCCCAGGTTGATATTCCATTTCCTGGATGGCGACTGAACGGAGCACCTCCGGTGTCAGCCCTTCGAAGAGCCGATTGGAGAGAAAGGCGTCGTTCATGAAAGGTGATGTTAGTGTCCTGTCCCCGAAATAGCAGGTACTTTGTTGCGATCAAAATGGGTCGCCGGCAACGCGGTCCGAGCCGGACTGGCACTAAGGGAGCATATCTGAATCGACACGTAACCGACGAGCAACGCAGCCGCCGGCCCATTTTGATCGCAACCCTCCGGGCCGGGGCCAGGACACTACCGCCGGCAATTCCATTCTGCAGCACCGTACTTTTCTTTCGCGAGGAGTGCCGCCTGTTCCATTATCAAATCAGAGACGACAGAGGAGTCCACGTGCTCACCAAGTGCGCCGGCGAGCTGCACCTCAAACTGTGCCGGCACTTCAAGACTTTGAATACTCCCTTGGAGCAATAAGCCTTTACGGCTTCGGCGAATCGCAGCGCCGGCGACTTTTTTGTCTCGAAACTTCAGATCAAATTGGACCGCTTTTTCAAAACAAGCGGGCGACTGGACCGTTTCGGAGAGCGCCACCATTTCAACCGGACACCCGTTTTTCTGGAGGATATTTGAAATCGCCAAGTGGACAACCCGGTAGAACTCGACGGTCGTCGGGAGGTTTTTGTTTCCAGGGCAAACCAACGAATAAGTAAAATCCTGTCCGTGCTCGACGATGCCGCCACCGGTCCAGCGCCGAACCAGATCTCGTCCCGCGAACCGCAGCGCCACCTCGCTCCAAGGGGTGAAATAGCCAAAGGAAACGGAGGGCCTGACCCATCGGTAGGATCTCAGCACCGGATACGCCGCCGCGAGAAACAATGCTTCGTCGATCGCCATGTTGTCCGCCGCCAGTCTCGGGGTCTCTTCCTGAATCAAGCGCAGTTTTTCAAACTTCATACGACTCTTTCCGAGGGATCGCCGAAGCAATCCGCCCGCGAACACGCTAAAAGAGGCGAAATTAAGAGACAAAGTATTTTCTCCTCATTGAGGATCGCTTTTTCTTCTTTCGCGTCCCCTTCGCCGGCGCTGAATCCTGAATCCTGAATCCTGAAACACTGGCTCCTGGCTCCTGCGCGAGAAACGTTGCTTTCACACTTCCCCTCCAGTAGCTTCAATTTTTTATGACTAAGGTTGTTCTCGGCAAAGGTCTCGGTGCGTTGATCAGTACGAATAAACCGGCCTCACCGGTGGCAGAACCGTGGGAGCGCGTGGAACGAGTCGCACTCTCCGAGATCCAGCCGAGCCCTTTGCAACCAAGAAAGGCTTTCCAATCGGAGCACCTTCAGGAGCTGATCGAATCGATCCGGGAGCACGGGATCATCCAACCGCTGATTGTTCGAAGGGTTGGAGGAAAATGTGAACTGATTGCAGGAGAACGCCGCTGGCGGGCTGCCAGTCAGCTCGGATTGAAAGAAGCGCCGGTCATCGTGCGACAGGCTTCGGATCGAGATGTGCTTGAGTTGGCACTGATTGAAAACCTCCAGCGCGAGGACCTGAATCCGATCGAAGAGGCGAATGCGTACCAGCGTCTGGCCAAGGATTTTTCGTTGCGGCAGGAGGATATCGCTCAGCGCGTGGGCAAAAGCCGGTCGGTGATTGCCAATTCATTGCGCCTGCTCGATCTGCATTCCCAAGTGCAAGCCTACCTGGCCCAGGGCCGTTTGAGCGTCGGTCACGCCAAGGTTTTACTCGGACTGCAGAACCATGACGAACAACTCGTAGCCGCAGAACTCAGCATTCGGCAAGCCGCTACCGTGCGCATGACCGAGCGAATCGTCGCTGCCCAGTTAGCTCGGCAGGGCCTTGGCAAAAGCGGACGGCTCGGTACGCGGGCCAGCGAAGGGAACCCATCAATTGTTCACAATGCCGTCAATGAGATCGAGGGACGCTTGCGTGACCGGCTTGCCACCCACGTCACGGTTCACCATGGCGAAAAAAAGGGACGGATCGAAATCCAATATTACGGAAACGACGATCTCGACCGTTTACTTACACTCCTGGGAGTTTCGGTTTAGTGAGTTGTCAGTGTCAGTTGCCATTAGTCAGTGGAGAGGGGGCAGAAACGGAAAGAAAGCTTCAAGCGTCGAAGAGAAGGCCCGGCGGTTGGTCGGCACTGGATGTCGTCTGTTTTTTGGGTCTCTTTTTTGTCGTCTGCAATTGCAAGTCGAGCGACATTGCCACACCCACTGAATCTCCAAAACCGCAGGTCGATGCAAACCAGCCGAGCGGCCCCGTACCGACTGGGACGTCGCCCCAAAGAGAGAATATCTGGGCTGCTTTTGACAGTCGTCAAGCTTTGGCGGAAGCGAAGACGCTGACTGATTTCGGTCCCAGGCCATCGGGGAGCGATGCGAATAGGCAAGCTCGCCAGCACCTCATTGATCGTTTGACCAGTCTTGGCTGGCAAACCAGCGACCAGCGACTCAGTGAACAGGCGCCGGACGGGCATCAATTCGAGTTTTGCAATCTCATCGCGCGTTTTTCGGGAAGTCCGGCGTCGGTTAGGAGATTTCTGATTGGCGCACATTTCGATACGCCTCCGTCCCAGGAATTTCGGGATCCCGGCGCAAGTGACGGCGCTGCGAATTCTGCTGTGCTCATCGAACTCGCTCGGACCCTGGCTTCGGATCCAAAGCTGGCCGGGGACGTTGAACTCCTTTTCCTCGATGGTCAGGCTCCCTTTCGAGAACTCAACCTGAACGATGGCCTGTTCGGGAGCCGTTTTTATACCCAGATGCTCCGCATCAACCGGCGCGCCGGCGATATTCGGGCCGCCATCCTTTTGGACAACATCGGTGGCGGCGCTCTGAATTATTTGCCGAACAGCGACCCAACCCTCATCGGCGCGCTGAAGAAAGCCGCGACGGTTCTCGGCATTAAGCTTGACGCGGCGAACCGTTCGCTTCTAGCGGATCACGTACCGTTCGCGCAAGCGGGGATCCCAAGCATCGCCCTCCTCAATGCGGATTCTCCATTTTTGTACACCGCGGATGACACCGCCGATCGACTCGATGGAGATTCGCTGTCCAAGACCGGCAAATTAATCCTTTACTTCATCGCCAACGAAACAACGATCCGATGAGTTCAACCTCGATGATTCTTTACGTGAAGGCCGGGTGTCCATGGTGCCGCCTGGCGGAAGATTACCTCCACAAGCAGGGGTATAAATTTAAACAAGTGGATGTGCGCCGCGACCCTGTGGCAATGGGTGAACTGAAACGGGTCTCAGGCCAAACCTTTGCGCCAACGCTTGTCATTGGAGACCTGGTTCTGCCTGATTTCGGACCTGATCAACTTGAAGATTTCCTAAAGAAGCATAACATCCTCCCCTAACAGCGCCCCTGACCCCCAAAATGCTATCGTCTATTCTTTTGATATTAGGAATTGCCGTCCTGGGGATGGCATTTCGATCTTTCGACCATCCGATTGCTCAAAAACTCTGCGTCCTCTGTGTACTAGCGGTATCGTTTTTACTTGGATACTTGCCTTCCGGGAGCTGGGCTCTTGGCCTCACAGTTGCCAGCCTCTGGATCTTTCTGCCCTGGCTTGAGATTCTAACCAAGATCCGGGCGTTGCGGATGCCGCTCGAACGTGAGCTTGAGTCTAAAAGCCCTCCCGGCCGCGATCTTTTTCCGAATCTGGACGATTTGACTGAAGAGATTGAGCACGAAGGCTTTGAACTCATCAATGACCTTGGTTGCGACTGGGATGCACAACACCAGTTTCTACGGCTCTTTCACCGCCCCAGCGACCAGACCCAGGCCGCTCTTTGCCTGATCGATCAAGGCAATATCGCCTTCTACTATACCAGTCTGATGACACGGCCACCAGATGGCCAGGTCTTTACGACTTGGAACTATCCGTTTTCCTACTCGCTCAAATTTTTGCCACACACCCATATTCAGCGCATCCGGTCCACAGCCTCATTCACCGCCATGTGCGACGCGCATCAGCATTTGCTCTCGCGAAATAAGGTTTCGGTTGAGGCTATTCCGAAAATTGATCCCCCGCAGGTCCAGGCTCTCCTGCAGCAGGATTTGACCGCGCAGATCATGCACAACGTGCGCGCCGGGCTCCTGGCGCAGGTTGATGAGCAAAAGGTTCGTTACACGTGGCGGGGGATGTTCTATCTCTGGTTCAGGCTTCTTTGGGACTCCGTCCGGCTTTGAGAGAAGAGACGGGTTAGGGTAGGGCGAGTCTCCGTCCGAGCCGGGGCTTCCCGGGTGGCCTCTGACTCCGGCATCACCCCCAAAGATCAGTCGCTCGACTCGATCACAATGTGCACGGCACATTGAACTCGCAAGACAGAAATGCGCGACGCTTCTTTCGCGCCGCATGTAGCAATCGGACGGACATTTGTGAGGGATTGCGATGTAGGGCGAGGCCGCACGGGAAGCCCCGGCTCAGGCGGAGCTTCGCCCTACCTGCGCCGGGCGGCATCCCCTAAAATTCGAACTCGCCGTCCTGAAAGGTGCCCGAAGGGATTCTTTTCGTTTCTCCGCCTCGAGCGACGAGTTTGACATTTCCGACGATTTCCACACCCGGTTCAAATTCCATCTTGCCCTCTATGGTCAGACTTTTGCAACGCACCAGGGAGGGCAGGCCGTGGGCAACGAGCGGTTCGAATTGATCAACCAACTTGTATTGATCGCTTAATTTCACCACTGGCGGCTCATCGTTGCGTTCCGGCCGCAGCACCAGCCTGAATTCCGCATCCAATTCGTAAGCGTCCGAGCGGACGGCCAAAAGGTCGGAGGTCGTCTTGACCGGCGAAAAGCGATTCCGCTTCACTTCAATGGCTCCTGCGCCTTCGAAGCATTCGATCGCAGCTCCCATTGCGGTTTCGAGCTGAAAAACTTTGGGTGTCGATTTATCTCGCGGATCGATCGTTTTCTCGTTGCGAATCAGAGGCAGAGGCAGCAAGCCGTTGCCGCGATCCAACTCAGAACGTAAGGCATCCAAACGAATCCATAGATTGTTGGTGTTAAAATAACGATACCGCTCGATGTCTTGAAAAGTCACCAAATCTTCTTCCGGACATTGCGCGGATTCCCGGAGCAAGAGACGCTGGTCGGTATTTCTCCGCGCCAAATGCCCTCCCTTACGATCGGCAGCGGTGCGAGAAGTCACCTCCATCAAGAACGGAGACCCGGAGCTTGCAAAGTAATCCAAGAGCCGGAGATCCAGTGTGGCCCCCAGGTTGTCTGAATTTGAAACAAATAAAAATCTCTTGCCCTCCTTCAACAAGCTTTCGAGCAAACCGGAACCTAATAGCGATGAATAAATGTCGCCGTGTCCCGGCGGACACCATTCCAGAGATGGATTTTGAGGCCAGTGCACAGGCGCCAGTGATTTCGCCTCAATCTTCGGCACTTTGTTCTGCATCAACTCCAGTTGTTTAGGCTCGCCAAGTTGCGGATAGCTCGCCAGCGCCGCAAGGGTGTCGCCACTGGTACTGAAGCTGTTCATGAGAAGCAGCCTGAGCTCCGGAGCGATTGCTGAGCGCAGGTGCAATAACTGGAGTGCGATGATGTCCAGGAAAGTGAGTTTGTCCCGGACCTTCAGCAGGCTCTTGGCCTTTTCCAAACCCATTCCGGTGCCAAGGCCGCCGTTCAGCTTTAGCACAACCGTCCGAGTTGCCAAATCTGAAGGGGCATCCGGAACCGGTTCATCGTCGATCGAGGGCAGGCCGCTTACCGGAGAAATCGAATCTTCCGGTATCAGGCCTGCCTCGTTCAGTTCAAGTTTGCGGTATTGAAACAGGAACGCGTCAATCGCGGCAGCGCTCAGCCCCTCCGCTCCCATCTTGTCCCGAATTTGAGTGGCGAGGTCTTCCATGAACGTGAACAATCTTCATCCTTTAGGCCGCCTGGGTCAACCGGCCATGACTCTCGTCATGACTGCTCGATTACTGACGCCCGTGCGTTACCGCGCCAAGCTCAATAATTTAATATCGGTAGAACTCCGGCTTGTAAGGACCCTCAATGGGAATGCCAAGGTAGCCCGCCTGTGCATCGCTCAACTTCGTCAATTTCACTCCCAATTTGTCGAGGTGCAGACGTGCGACCTTCTCATCAAGCTTCTTGGGCAAGACATAAACCTTGTTCTCATAGGTCTGGTTGTTCGCGAAAAGCTCGATCTGTGCCATCACCTGATTGGTAAAGGATGCACTCATCACGAAGGAGGGATGGCCCGTGGCGCAGCCCAAATTCATCAAACGGCCTTCGGCGAGGATCGTCACCCTTTTTCCATTTGGCCATTCCACCTGGTCAACCTGGGGCTTAATGTTGATGCGCTTTAGGTTCTTGTCGTCAAACACGCTTGCGACGTCGATCTCGAGATCGAAGTGCCCGATGTTCGCGACGATTGCCTGGTTCTTCATCGCATCGAGGTGCTGACGCTGGATGATATCCCGGCAGCCGGTCGCGGTGATGAAAATATCCGCTTCGTGAACAATATCTTCGAGCGTCGCCACCTGGTATCCTTCCATGGCGGCTTGTAGAGCGCAGATCGGATCGACTTCAGTCACGACGACTCGTGCCCCCTGCCCTTTCAGCGATTGCGCGCAACCCTTACCGACATCGCCATACCCACAGACCACCGCAATCTTGCCGGCGATCATCACGTCGGTTGCACGCTTCAATCCATCTAACAGCGACTCACGACACCCGTACAGATTGTCGAACTTGGATTTAGTACAGGAATCATTGACGTTGAACGCTGGGCAGCCAAGCTCACCGCGTTCCATCATTTGGTACAGACGATGAACGCCAGTGGTGGTTTCTTCCGAGAGCCCACGAATTCCCTTCAGGAGATGTGGGTATTTCTGATGGACAATAGCGGTCAGATCGCCGCCATCGTCGAGGATCATGTTGAGCGGTTGACCATCGGGCCAGAAAATTGTCTGCTCGATACACCAGTCATATTCTTCAAGCGTTTCCCCCTTCCAGGCAAAAACGGGAATTCCCTGCGCCGCCAACGCAGACGCAGCATGATCCTGGGTCGAGAAGATGTTGCAGCTCGACCAGCGAATCGATGCTCCCAACTCAATCAGCGTTTCTATCAATACCGCTGTTTGAATTGTCATATGGAGGCAGCCAGCAATGCGAGCGCCGGCCAGCGGTCTGGCGGTCCCGAACTCCGCACGCAGTGCCATCAGTCCGGGCATCTCGGTTTCGGCTATCTCAATTTCTTTCCTGCCGAACTCGGCTAATCCGAGGTCAGCGACTTTGTAATCTGCGGCTGGTTTTGCGCTCACGGTACTCATAGATATCTGCGGATAATAGTTTGGTTCTGTGTAACTGAAGTTTTGGGCGGAGCGTGTCAGGAGACGAATTGTTTCAACGCCTCAGCCCTGTCTGTCCGTTCCCATCGGAGAGCATCCAGGTCGTCCTCACGGCCGAAGTGCCCATAATTAGTCGTCTTTCTGTAAATCGGACGGAGCAGTTCAAGCCGCTCGATTATCGCAGCCGGTTTGAAATTGAATATCTCTTTAACCGCTTCTTCGATTTTCGCTTCTTCCACTGTCGCTGTACCGAACGTGTCGATAGAGATACTGACCGGGTCCGGGTACCCGATCGCATAAGCAAATTGCACTTCGCACCTGTCCGCTAATCCAGAGGCCACCACGTTCTTCGCGACATAACGGCCCATGTAAGCCGCGGAACGATCTACTTTAGACGGATCCTTGCCGGAAAACGCGCCGCCACCGTGGCGACCCATTCCACCGTAGGAATCGACGATGATTTTCCGCCCGGTCAGTCCGGAATCGCCTTCCGGTCCACCAATGACAAAACGTCCTGTCGGATTGATGAGATAACGGGTCGAAGAATCGATCCAATTCGGTGGGATGACTCCTTTGATCACCCTCTCAATGAGTGTCTCCCGAATCTCTTTGTGTTTTACGTCAGCGGCATGCTGAGTAGAGATCACGACCGTGTCGACCCGGATCGGTCGATATCCTTCGTACTCAATAGAGACCTGCGTTTTGGCGTCCGGGCGAAGCCAGGGGAGTTCGCCCGATTTGCGGAGGCGAGTCAACTCCCGGCCAAGCTTGTGGCTCAATTGGATCGGAGCCGGCATTAACTCCGGCGTCTCGCGAACGGCAAAGCCAAACATCAGCCCTTGATCACCGGCTCCCTGCTCATCCGTTTCTTTTCCCTCGGCGGCTTTAGCGTCCACGCCTTGTGCGATGTCGCGCGATTGCCGACTCAAGGCTTGAACAATGACGCAGGTATCGGCTTGGAATAGGGAGTCTTCATGGACGTATCCGATTTCGCGAATAGCCGAACGGACCTCTTCAAGATAATCGAATCGTGCATTGGTGGTGATTTCACCCGCAATAACCACCAGATTTCCCTTGGCGAGAGTTTCGCAGGCTACCCGGCTTTTCGGGTCCTGAGCCAGGCAGGCATCCAGGATTTGATCGGAGATGGTATCGCAGACTTTGTCCGGATGGCCTTCGGCCACAGATTCAGAGGAAAAGATGTAACGACGCGACATAATATTAAGGATCGGGAAAGTTGGGTAGGAATTAATCGTGGAAAAGGAGGAAGGAAGGCGGGTGCGAATATTGACCAATCATGATACGCTGATATATCGACCATATTTCCATGCCGTCAACGCTCATTTCTCTCCGCACACTCTCCGATCCAACCCGGGCCCGCTTGATGCATATCTTGCAAGCGCAGGAATTATCGGTCGCCGAGATTCAGGAAATCCTCGGCATGGGCCAATCACGCATCTCGACTCACCTGGCGCAGTTGAAGCGTGCCGCTCTTGTTCAGGACCGACGCGTGGGGAAGAATATTTATTACAGCTGGAATCCGACGGGTCCAATTAAGGAGGCTGAACTGACAAGTCTCGTCCGGTTGGCCGTAGCCGACATGCCTGAAGCGACCCTGGATCGGTCCAGCCTGCACCATGTAATCGCAAAGCGGAAAAACCGTGCGCGCGACTATTTCAATAAGCTCGCCGGCAAATTTGGACGAAGTTATTGCCCGGGCAGATCCTGGCAATCGCTGGCACATCTCTTTCTGACCATGATCCCTCCGATTGATGTCGCAGACCTGGGCGCCGGTGAAGGAACGCTCTCCCAGATTCTGGCCAAAAGCGCACGAAAGGTCATCGCGGTCGATATTTCCGAGCGCATGGTCGAAATTGGATCCCAGCTCGCCAAGGATCATGGATTCAAGAATCTTGAATATCGCATAGGCGATCTTGAAGAACCGCCCATACCGGACGACTCCATCGATCTGGCTATTTTCAGCCAGGCGCTCCACCACGCGAATAGCCCGCAAAGAGCGATCGCAGCTGCTCGGCGAATTTTGCACAATGGTGGGCGCCTGGTGATTCTCGATCTGCTGGCCCACGGCTTCGATCAGGCAAGAGAGTTATACGCGGATCTCTGGCTTGGATTCAGCGAGGTCGAGCTGGTGCGCTTGCTGGAGCAAGCCGGATTTCGAGAAACCGACGTTCAGGTCGTATCCAGAGAACTGAACAGTCCGTACTTTCAAACGGTACTAGCGACCGGAATAAAATGAGCGGCAGGCAATCGCGGTTCCAGGTCTCCTGGCCCCGAAATAGCAGGTATTTTGGGAACAGGACACCAGTGCACCAAGTCAGTGACTTGGTGCACTAGAAGAGAAGCATCTGCGGAATCGGTGTAGAGTACGGTTTCCCTCCACCTTCAGTCTCTAGATTATCTTCTTCGTGAAAAGGCTTCTGCTACTCTTTTTCCTCAATCCTTTAATCTTAAACGCCGATTGGCAGGTGATTGACCGGCACAACTGGCCTGTTTCGAACGCAAGATTAGCCGCTTCCGAGTTGCGCGTGACAGACGGCTCCACCGAGGCTGAAGTCAACCTGGTCTATTTCGCGACTGCAGATGTCACGCTCGAAGTGGTTGCGAACGCCGAGGGAGAAATTCGAGGTTTGAGAGAGCTTTTAGAAGAGCGAGGGGGCCTGGCCGGAATAAACGGTGGGTATTTTCAGGCGGACCTTGAACCGGTTGGGCTGTTAATCAGCAACGAGCGCCTGGTTCACCGTCTGCAAAAGGCGAACCTTTTATCGGGGATATTTTACGTGAGAAACGGTCGACCATGGCTGGCGCGAACGCGGGAATTTCCAGGAGTGAAGGGGATCCAGCAAGCCATCCAGTGCGGTCCATTTCTGGTGGATGGCAGCCGGGCGGTAACCGGATTGGATGACACCCGTGTTGCCGCACGAACATTTATCTTTTCTTGCGGCCAATCAGAATGGGGCTTCGGCATCTGCCGCTCGGTCACTTTGAAAGAGGTGGGTGACCTCCTAGCGGAGGCGGCCATCGTTCCGGACCACCATATCGTTCGCGCATTAAATTTTGATGGCGGGTCTTCCACTACGTTCTACGCCCGGTCCGACGGGCGGACGCTTTTCTCGGAAGGAAGGCCCGTCGTCAGCAATTACCTGATCGTGAAAGCAAAAAAATAGATCTTTGCTTAGATCTTGCCGGCCAGGTGTCCATTCAAATTTTAATTGATTCACGGGTAACCCTCAAACAATGTCCCGCAGTCCCGGTATGACATCTTTATGAACGTGAAGTTTGCAGTCTCGCTCGGGTCAGCTCTTCTCTTTCTAAATCTTGCAGCCTTCGCACTCGATCCAGAGAAACAGGCCATGATCGACCGCTACAAGGAGCCGTTTGCTGTCTATCTCGCCGCGATCAACGCCCTCGGAACGGCCCTCAATCAGGTGACAACGGAAGCGGATCTCATCAATGCCGCAGACAAATTTTGCGACCAAGCCAACAAGTTCGTGGACGAATTTAATGCGAATAAGGATCGATTTGCAGATTCGCAACTGGTGAAATCCATGGATGACGATCCCGACTCCAAGAAGGCCATGGAAGATTATATGGATTCTCTGAAGTCAAAACTCGTGGACGCGCGGCCTATTTTCGAGAACCTGATCAGCTCGCTCAGCCGGCATGCAGATTCACGGGAGATCAATCGTGTCCGCGATCGAGTCGCCGCGACGTTGGAGCGAATTCAATTACTTTACATGTGATCCGAATACGGCAAGGCAGAGAGCGCGGCGGCGTTCTTGTTCTTCGTCCGTGAGCACGGGTTCCTTCCTCAAATCAGAAGGAGGATCAGGCAAAGTGATCCAGGAGCGGCATCCGCCGTACGAGCGATGAAATGGCAACTCCCAGACGGGCGCAATTTGAAAAGCCCGCAGAAAAGCAACGTGCAAACCTTCTTGTTGATCGTAGTGAAAACGCTCCTCCAAGACTGCTGATTGTAAGACATGCAACTGGTCCAACGCCTGGACTTCGTTCAAATCGCGCAACAATGTGGCAAACTCGATTTCGACAAAAAGGGAGATCGCAACGCCACCGTTTCCTGCTGACACATCCCGTTCCCTGCTCAGCCGGGTTCGCTCAATCTGCTCATGAAAATAAGTCGGGAATAGAAAAAATCGCGAATGCTTGAATTGGAACCCATGCGAGCCTTCTGCAATACCACCCTTTCGAAAAATTACGCTGGTCTCGCCTCGCCCGATCGAAGCACAGACGAGAGCCCATTCTTTGAACGCCGGGACGCCCATTGGTCGTATCTCGTGACCCGCTTTGTCGGGGTAAAAAATTGATTCGGCTACCGGTCCGTCCATCGAGATTTGTGTAACACAATCCCGGCCAATTGCATTGAAGAACTTCTTGTTTGACGAAGGAAAAGCGAAACTGCTATCTCAGTTTCTACCACCGGGGGCGAGGGGATTTTAGTTGGCGGGTTTCATTTCCTCGATAATCTGCAGTTCATGTCTGTGAAGATTGACCTCCATTGCCATTCATTCTTTTCAGGCGACGGGGTTAGCAGTCCCGAACAACTTATCGAAGCCGCCCGCAGGAAGGAGCTCAACGCTTTTGTGATCACCGATCACAATACCTGCGATGCGATTACTTACCTGCTGGACAAGGATCTGATGAGGGAAGATGGCCTGCCGGTCAACGACTTCCTGGTTGTTCCGGGTGTTGAAGTCACCACGGCAGAGGGCCATCTTCTTTGTATCGGCGCCGTCCTGCCAAATTTGAAGGGTAGGCCTGCGCTCGAAGTCTGCCACTTAATTCACGAAGCGGGCGGACTGGCGATACCTCCGCACCCTTATGATCTTTTTCGAGCTGGGATCCGCGAGAATATTCTGAACACTCTACCGATCGACGCCATCGAGGTTTTCAACGCGGCGAGCACGCTCAAACGCTACAATCAGTCTGCTTTTAATTATGCCATGAGACGGGGCCTCGCGATGACGGCAGCCAGCGATGCCCATCATCACGCTGCCATCGGCAGGGCCTACACCATTCTGAAAACCGAGGATTTCTCCGTGCGCGGTGTTCTCGAGCAAATTCCCAAGCAGAACGACCTCAATCAGGAGTACATCTCCGTAAAGGATAGTTTGCGAAAGACCTGGAACAACTGGCTGCGCCTGCGCAAACGCAAATCCATCAAGGATATGCTTTCCAATGACGACAAAGCCGAGGAATAAACTCAAATTTAACTCAACCGAACCGCCCTGGTCTTATCCAGTCTCAAGATTTCTCCGGGAGCGAAACTGACCGGCATATTTGGACTAGTGATTTTTTCCCCGCGCCATTGCACACTGCCTTGCGCCAAAAGCCGGCGGACTTCGCTCCGCGATCTGGCAATGCCAAAACCCTTCGAGTATGCCGTCACGATGGCTGAAACCAGATCATTACCAAGTTCGGCCGCGCTGACTTTCGGCAGTTCCACGGAGTCCAGATCCCGTTTCCCGAAGCGGAGATTGAACTCTTCCAGAGCGCTCTCTGCGGCCGGCCGATTATGGAAGCGTTCCACTATTCTGGATGCGAGCTGCTTTTTTGCCTCCATCGGATGGATGACCGGCGACTGCTCGCCAAAAAGAACATCGTAGTACCGCGTCATTAAGACGTCCGAGATGCTCATCAGCTTGCCGAACATCTCCTTTGGCGCCTCACAGATGCCAACGTAATTGTTCAAGCTCTTGCTCATTTTCTGCTCCCCATCGAGCCCCTCCAGAAGCGGCTGCAGACACGCCACCTGCTGCGGTTGTCCCTCCTCCTTCTGCAGATCTCGCCCAACCATGATATTAAAAAGCTGATCTGTGGCGCCCAGCTCAACGTCCGCGCGGATCACCACCGAGTCCCAGCCCTGCATGATCGGATATTGCAGTTCGTGGAGAAACACTGGTACCCCCCGCTCGACCCTGGCCTTGAAATCGTCCCGTTGCAGCATTTGCTGAAGGGTTACCCGACTGTTCAGCCTAATGACCTCCAGGAAATTCATTTTCCCGAGCCATTCGCTATTGAAGACTATTTCCGTTCTGGCCGGATCAAGGATCTTGAATGCTTGGACCTTATAGGTTTCCGCATTGGCCGCCACTTGATCTCGGGTCAACATCGGACGGGATGCCGATCTGCCGCTCGGGTCGCCCACCATTGAAGTGAAATCGCCGATGATCAACACCGCAAGGTGACCCAAATCCTGAAATTGCCTGAGCTTAAAGAGATTGACCGAATGTCCCAAATGCAGATCTGGCGAAGTGGGATCGACGCCGAATTTGACACGAAGAGGGCGGCCCTCTTCCAGTTTCTTTCTCAGTTCGGCTTCATTGATCAACCGGGAACCACCCCGTTTCAGAAGCTCTATTGTCTCATCCAATGATTCCATTTTTCGACCTGTAGACGGGCCGAACGCTGGCCCAGATCGAGTGGAAGCGCAAATAGGTATCCTGCGATCTCTCTGCGGTTGACAATCGTCGCCCCCTGATTAACCTTCCCGACCCTTGATGCTCCAGGACTTACTGTCATGAAAAGAACTTACCAACCTTCAAAACGCACCCGGAAGCGCCAGTTCGGTTTTCGTGCCCGGATGAAAACCAAAGCCGGAAGAGCGACTTTGACCCGGCGGCGTCAGCGAGGCCGGAAACGTTTGGTTCCGGGCGGGGTCGAATTGCATTACGCACGTCACACCGAGGCCTAAATTATGATCCGCCCTGGGCGGATGCGGTTTAAGTTTTCCCGGTTATCGCGCCTAAGCCGTGCCTCAGAGTTCAGCTTGGTCAAAGCATCGGGTAAATCCTGGACCGGTAAGCACCTGGTACTGGCGACATTAAAGAGGGAAACTGAGGCGGCGTCCAGAATCGGGATCATTACCACCAAAAGGCTGGGAAATGCGGTTTCCCGAAACCAGGTCCGGAGAAGAATCAGGGAAATATTCAGATTGAATCAGCACCGCATCCGAAGAGGGTACTGGCTGGTGACGATTGCGCGGTTCTCCTCGGCGGCTGCCCCGTTCGGCGAGCTTCAACGAGACTGGTTGCGGCTAGCGGAGCGCGCCTCTATTTTAGCGCCTGGCTGACATGGCTCGCATCCTTCGGATCTTACTTAAAGTGTACAAAGCGACGTTATCACCGTTCCTGGCGGCGTTGACGGGCGGGGCCGGAACCGGGTGTCGGTACAGGCCAACATGCTCCGAATATTTCGTCGAAGCCATTGAAGTGCATGGCTGGGCTGTTGGGAGCTGGCTGGGCATCAAGCGAATTTTTCGTTGTCACCCTTGGGGCAATTCCGGGTATGACCCGGTTCCAGTCAGACAAACAAAATGCAAATGAGTTTCTTAATCTGATCGAAGATCAAGTATGGATCGTACAGCTTGGATAGCAATCGCACTCGCCACGATCGGCCTTGTCGCTTCGATCGTTTGGGAGCAACGCCAGGCGACCGAGGCGCGGGTCAAGTTTCTGCAGCAACAGGCCATCTTGGCAGCACAGGCCACACCAACACCTCGAGCCGCCAATTCTCCTGAACCTACTGCTTCTCCCAACCTCCCGACCCAGTCCTTGACCGATCAGAAGCCGCGCGAGGAACGACCGGAGCAACAAGAAACGCTGAAGAGCCCTGTCGCTGAGCTCAGTTTCTCGAATAACAAAGGGGGGCTCGTCACCGTTGGACTGCTCAAACATAGTGCGGAACTAGGCCACGTTGTGCAGCTCAATACGGAGCACACCCCCGCGATCGGAGCGATTACTCAAAATCCGAATAATTGGCAAGATGGCGGATACACCCTTTCGACCGATCCCGCCGCCGGAACGGCCACTCTGCAACGCAACATGCCAGGCGGACTCGGGATCACCAAGGTTTACACTCTCGCGAAGGAAGCCGGTCTGAAGGACGATTACCAGCTAGGCTTTTCAATTACGTTTAAAAACGATGGGGCTGCCACTTTTGATACCCCCGGTTTTTTTGTCAGTACCGGTGCCGCCGAACCGATTCACCGTACCGACAGGATCTACGCGACTGCCTTTGACTGGTACCGGGACGGCAAATTTAATTCCTTTTCGGTCAACAGCTTTGATCCGGGCAAAATTTTCGGGCTATTTCAAACAGGCGCCCCGAAGGAAGATTACACCGCTACCGCTGACAAGATCCTTTGGGCGGGGGTAAGCAATCAGTATTTCGCCACCATTCTCGCTCCTCAAGAAACCTTTGGTCAGCAGGTCTGGGCCAAGCCGGCAAGTATTCCGACCGAGGACGGCCAGTTGCCGATAAGAGCCATCCAGGGTGCCATCGAGATCCCGGGCTTTAGCCTGGCAGCCGGAGAGAGCAAGACGGTCAATTTCCAGATTTATGCCGGGCCGAAAGAGTTCACTCGCTTGGCAAAACTCCCGAACGACCAGGCCGACATTATGAATTTCGGCTGGGCAAAATGGGTAAGCGAGATCCTGCTTACCGTGATGAACACGCTCCACGCCTGGGTGGGAAGTTACGCGCTGGCGATCATCATCATGACGATCATCATCCGGTCGCTGCTCTGGCCATTGCAAAACGCGGCGACTAAGTCGATGCGAAAGATGTCCAAGCTTTCGCCCATCATGAACGAGCTGCGTGAAAAGTATAAAGATGATCCGCAGCGGATGAATCAGGAGACGATGAAGCTCTACAAGGAGTATGGGGTCAATCCCTTCGGCGGCTGCCTGCCGATGCTGGTTCAGATCCCTATCTTCTTCGGCTTTTACGGCATGCTCGATAAGGCGATCGAGCTTCGGAACGCCCCATTTCTCTGGGTCCAGGATCTGTCGCAACCGGATACGGTATTCCACATCAGTGGTATCCCGATCAATATTTTGCCTTTGGTGATGGCCGGAACACAGCTATGGCAGATGGCCATCACACCGAAGACCGGTGACCCGGCTCAGCAGCGAATGTTTCTCTTCATGCCGCTGATTTTTCTCTTTATCTGCTACAATTATGCGTCGGGGTTGGCGCTCTACTGGACGGTACAAAACCTCTTTTTCGTCGCCCAGATGTACCTGACGAGAAAACAGGCGGACGCCCCGCTCGTTAAGGTTCCCAAGAGCCCTCAGGTTGCCAAGCGCAAGAGTTATCGATAAAGGTATTGGTTACCCCCAGAAGAAAATGGAAGCCAAGGAGATATTAGACACGATGCTTGGTTACCTCGGCTTCGTCGCGGAGATCCAGGAGATCGAGACCGGCACTGGTCGGCAGCTCCAGGTTTTTACGGCCGAAAGCGACGCTTTGATCGGTCCGGACGGCGAAACGCTGGAAGACTTGCAGTTTCTTTTGAACCGGATTCTTCAGGCCCAGGACCGGAGCGCTCAACGGGTCCAGGTCGATGTCGGCCATTGGCGGGCAATGCGAGATGACAAACTGCGGCAACGTATTCGTCAAATCGCCGACACGGTGCGGATTTCAGGGCGACCGGTTAAACTTGAGCCGATGAATTCCTACGATCGACGGATCGTTCACAACGCGTTGAAGGAAGATCCGGACGTCATGAGTTTCAGTCCCAACGATGACGCGCGGATTAAACGAATTACTCTCCAGAGAAGACGGAGGTAGGGGGAACGGGTCGGCGTATCGGCGAGGGGCGTGTCGGCGTAGGCACGCTGTGCTGAAAAAACTGGGAGCCGCTCGTACCCGAAACGCCGATGCGCCGATAAACGCCAACGCGCTTCCCCTACGCCGACCCGCCCACACGCCGACCCGCCGACCCGTTCCCCTCCGGCCCGTTTTCCCTGGCATTTCTATGGCGGAAATCGCGGCGAGCACCTGTTCGCTGATCTTCTGGTAGGCCTCACGGCCTCGGTCCGCGCAATCTTCTTTTTTGAAATGGATTGGCTTGCCCACCACCACCGTGATCGGGTGCAGCCTGATCTTTCCCGCTTTCGGCCAAGCCTCAAACGACCCAAAGATTCGCATCGGGACGACAGGCGCAAGCGTCTTGGCGATGATCATGCCGATCCCAGGTCGCGCCTGCTGAATCTGCCCGGTTAACGATCGGGTTCCCTCCGGAAAAATGACCGTGCGATGTCCCTCCTTGAGGAGATTCATCACCGCACGGAAAGCCGTCAGATCACCTCGCGAAAGATCGACCGGAAGCGCGTTCACTCGGGCAATCAGCGGTCCGAGTAACTTCTTTTCGAAAAGTGTTTTGCGCGCTAGAAAGTAAAGTTCGTTCCGGCAGGTTATACCGACCAATGGAGGGTCGAGGTAGCTTTGATGATTCGCAGCCATAATGGCCGGGCCCTCTTCAATAATGTTCTCCTGACCGTAGGCACGGTATCGGAATGCGACCTTGGCGATCGTTCCGCTCAATGTATGGCATAACCGGTAGAGCGGTTTCATTAGTCAAGACGGAGAGCTTCTGGAAGCCCCTTCATCCTTAAGCGGCCGACAATCTCTCCAACGACGCCATCGATCGTCAAAGACGAACTATCGATCACGTGCGCATCCTCAGCGATCGTCAATGGAGAGGCACGCCGGGAGGAATCAGCCCGATCCCGGAAAAATAGATCGTCGCGTTGCCCCTGGATCGCCCTCCTTTGTGCCCGGACCTCAAGCGAGGCATCAATGTAGAACTTGTAGAGCGTGTCGGGAAAGACCATGGACCCAATGTCACGCCCTTCCATGACCAAGTTATCCCAAGTCAAAAATTGCCGAAGGTGCGCCACCAGAAACTCCCGGACGTCGGCAATTGCGGAAATAGTGGAAACGGTTCGATTGACCCGTTCATCGCGCAAATGCGGCTCGGGGCTTATCCCGTCGATCAAGAAAACCAGCTCCTTGCCTTGCAGATCAAACTTGAAGACCGAATTATGCAATTGGCCACAAATCGCGCCGGCATCGTCCGGCCGGATATCGTGCTCGATGGCCAGCCAGGCAATCCCTCGATAAAGCGCACCGCTATTGACGTAGGAAAAACCGAGCCGCTTGGCGAGCTTGCGCGCAACGGTGCTTTTCCCTGAGGCGGCAGGTCCGTCAATGGCAATCACCGAAAATTCGGAGACGGTTTCCGGATTCAATTCTTTGCTAAAGCTTCGGCTGGGTTAAAGACAGGAGTAGGCGGGTTCTCATCCGGCGTTAGAAATCTCTGCAACTGTTTCTCGAACCTTGGGTACGAAGTCGCGATGCAATCGGTGTCTTCGATCACAGTCTCATTACTGGCGAACATGCCTGCGATTGCGAAAGCCATGGCGATGCGATGATCGCCGTAGCTCTTGACACGCGCTCCCACAAGTGGAGTGCCGCCGTAGATTTCCAGTCCATCATCCAACTCAACGACCTCGACTCCCATCGCCGTCAAATTGGTCGCAATGGCCGCCAGGCGATCGGTCTCCTTGACCCGCAATTCCTTGGCATCGCAAATCACCGTCTTTCCCTGGGCCAATGCACCGGCTACGGCGAGGATCGGAATCTCATCGATGACGTTCGGAACTTCATCCCCTGCGATGATTGTCCCGCGGAGCCGTCCGCCCTGGATCCGGACCTCACCTCTCGGCTCAACTTGATCACAATCCTCGATCACTTCGCGAACTCGCGCTCCCATGCGTAAGAGCACCGAAAGTATACCGGTCCGAGTCTTGTTCAGCCCGACGTCGCGGACCAGAAGATCGGAATCTTCCTGCGCGGCAGCCGCCACCAACCAGAAAGCAGCGCTCGAAATGTCGCCTGGAACCGTGAAGTCTCTAGATTCCGGTACCTGGTCACCGTACAACGATATGGCGAAACCCTGTCCGAGCTTTTCCCGCTGCGATTGAACGAGAAAATAAGACATCATTCTCTCGGTATGATCCCGTGTTGGGAACGGCTCAATGACAGTGGTTTTGCCAGAAGCTCTGAGCGCGGCGAGTAAAATCGCGCTTTTTACCTGGGCGCTCGCCACCGGCAGCTCGTAGCGAATCGGGCTTAATCGATTCCCGCGAATAACAAGCGGGGCTGCGCCGTTGGTCCCACTAGCCTCAATGGATGCGCCCATCCGGGTGAGCGGTTCGATCACACGTCGCATCGGGCGTGATGAGAGCGAAGCGTCGCCGACTAATCTCGTTTCAAAAGGCTGAGCCGCCGCCAGCCCGCAAAGCAACCGCATCAAAGTTCCAGAATTACCACAATCAATTGCCTGGCCAGGAGGATGAAAATCTCCCCGCTGGCCGTGAATTACTAACGTCGTTTCTTCGGGTTGTTCAATGGCGATACCGAACTCTCGCATCGCGTTGACTGTGCATTGACAATCCTGGCTCGAAAGGAAACCGCGGACGACGCAAGTCCCGTTCGATATTGCCGAGAGCAGAACCGCGCGATGCGACATGCTCTTATCGCCTGGAACTCGAATTTCCGCCTCGATTTTGGGCGCCCTAGAAACCGATAAGTCTGACATAACGCATTATGCCGATAACCTATCGCGATTCTCCTTTGCGTCGTCGAGCAAAGCTTGCAATTTTTTCGTGTCCCTTTCGGCCAGTAAAGCCATGGCTTCTTCCAAGCCGGTTTTGAACGCGCGGAGCTGTTCTTGCACGGCATCTGCATTCGACAAAAGAATGTCTGCCCAGAGTTCAGGCGCCCCAGATGCGATCCGAGTTGCGTCACGGAACCCGGGTCCGCAGAGATCAAGCGCTGCCCTGTTGGTTCCCGCCACATGTTTGACCAGAAGAGCCGCAATCAAATGAGGCAGATGGCTCATTGCAGCGACCAATTGGTCATGCAGTGCGACGCTCACCAGAACAACGCGCGTACCTAACTCTTCCCAAAATCCTGTCACGAGCGGCACGCTGGCTGCGTCGCCGGCCAGTTCCGGACAGAGCAGTGTCACTGCACCGGTAAACAGATCGTCGCGCGCAGCTTCGGCGCCAGATTTTTCTGAACCCGCCATCGGGTGCGCCGGAACATATTCGCAGCGGTTTCGCAGCCGAGCCGTGAGCACCTCCGCAACGGATTGCTTGACGCTCGCGACATCCGAAACAACGTGCTCGGGGGTCACCAATTCACTTAAATCGCTCCCGACCTGCTCGAGCGCATCGGGCGGAGTTGCCAAAATGATGAACCGGCTGTTTGACACGAGCGCTGCGAGATCAGTCACAACCAACGCCTTCCGAAACTTCGGTCCGGCCAACTTTTCAGAAGCAAAGGCGTCGTACAAAAAAACCCGGTAACCGGCACGCAGGGCACTGAGGGCAATCGAACCACCCATCATGCCCACCCCAACAATACCGACGCTGCGTACTTCCATAATCACCAAAGCAAAGCGGGACGCGCGCAAATGCACGTCCCGCCCAAACTGAATCTACATTTCCAGCCTTACGGCACGAGAAAGATCTTGCCCGTGTACGGATCTTTCACTTCAGCACCAGGCGGATAGCCTTCCACATCCACTTCCCCCGCGTTGGGCGCGTACGGACTAATCACCCGTCCGGTTTTACCCGGCACCTTGCTGGCAACGGGGTAGTTCTCGGGTTGCGCAGGCGCTACAGGAGAGGGCGTCGGAAAAGCATCGGGTGGCGGAGACTCCTCCGGTTCGGACTCCGCTGTATGTTTGGGGACAGAGCTTACCGGGGTCGGGGTTGGGCTCGGGACGGCGCCATAGCCGTAGCGATTGCCAGCGCCCGCTGTTTTCGGCCCGCTGGTTTGACAAGCAACCAACGCCACACAAAGAGCGGCCGGAGCCAGAAGAATAAGGTGACGAATCATAGGGGAAATGTATCGATCAGCAATAATTCATCCAAGTTCGAATGACAATCGAAATCCCGGTGCCGCAAATCCTCAATTTCCCCCGGACTGGCTGCGCAGAAACTGGATCAGCAATCGCAGACGCTCACAGACTTCATATGCTTCGAGCAGTTGCTGCCGCTGGAACGCCTCTCCCACGAATGAAGCCGCCACCACGTCGGACAGGATTTCCGGCGAATCAATCTGCTTCAAATGGTCCATGAGATTCGGCGGAAGGGGAACACCGATTTTTTCGATCCGGACGCAAAACTCCTTCACCTTCTCGCTTAGAGCATCCGCTTTGACAGGATTGCCGAGAACCGACTTGGCTATTTCTATTTTTGCCTTTCGGAATGGCTTTTCCTGCGTCCAGCAGATAAGGCGTACACGCGCCAACCCTTGCAACACGAGATTGGAAGTGCCGTTCTCGTTTCCCACACACGCTCGTATAAGTCCCACACCGGCAACCGGGCAGAGATCCTCGATTTCTACCGCTTCTTCGATTCCCTTCTTCATCAGGGCTACAGAAAACATCCGGTCGCCGGCCAGGCTATGCGTCAGCATATCGCGATAACGCCGCTCAAAAATATGCAAAGGCAACAATGAGTGCGGAAAGAGCACTGCATTCGGCAACGTCATTACCGGCACTTCTGTTGGGATCTCGATCACGTCGACCCGCTTGCTAGCCGCATTCTCGTGGGAGCCATCCTCGGCCCTGGGTTCTTCCGCGTTCACGGGTCGTTCCGTGCGACGAAGAGCAAGGTGTTGCGCGACCTGTGGCACATCTTTGTCTCCTCGGCCGGACATGTTGACGATGACGATCTGGTCGCGATCCATTTCTCGCGCATGTTGGATCAAATAGGCGACGGCGTGCGTCGACTCAAGTGCCGGGATGATGCCCTCTGTCCTGGATAATTCCAGGAAGGCGTCTAGAACCGCATCATCGGTCGCAAAGTCGTATTCCACTCTGCCAATATCGCGCAAATAGCTATGCTCGGGACCGACCGCAGCGTAATCCAGACCTGCGGAAACAGAATGCGTCAACTGAATCTGTCCATCCTCATCTGCAAGCAGCCAAGTCTTTGTCCCTTGCAGCACCCCCAGCTTACCAGCCTGAAAACGAGCCGCATGCTCACCCGGACGAATTCCGCGCCCCCCCGCTTCCACTCCAACCATTCGAACGCCGGCATCGTTTAGAAATGGATAGAAAAGTCCGATCGCATTGCTGCCGCCTCCGACACACGCAAGCAATAGATCGGGCAGCCGCTCTTCCTGCTCGAGGATCTGTTGTCTTGCTTCTTCTCCGATCACCCGGTGAAAATCCCGAACCAGCATGGGATATGGATGCGGTCCATAGGCTGTGCCGAGGAGATAATGGGTTGATCGAACATTGGTCACCCAGTCGCGCATGGCTTCGTTGATCGCTTCTTTCAACGTCGCCTGACCGGCAGTTACCGGAACGACCTTCGCTCCCAGAAACTCCATTCTGGCCACGTTGGGCGCTTGACGTTCCATATCGACTTTCCCCATGTAAATTACGCAATCAAAACCAAACCTCGCCGCCACGGTCGCGGTCGCCACGCCGTGCTGTCCCGCTCCGGTTTCGGCGATTACCCGCGTCTTGCCCATGCGCTTGGCTAGCAGGATTTGGCCCAAAGCATTATTGATCTTGTGCGCGCCGGTATGGAGAAGGTCTTCCCTTTTCAGGTAAATCCGCGGTCCCTTCAGCTTCTCCGTGAGGCGCTCGGCATAATAAAGCGGCGTCGGACGCCCACAGAATGATCTTAGCAAGCGATCCAACTCGAGTTTGAATTGCGGATCCTGCCTGGCCCGCTCGTACTCGTCTTTTAATTCGCAGATCGCGGGCATCAATGTCTCCGGAACGAATACACCGCCATACGGTCCAAAATGACCAAGAACGTCCGGCATCTGGTTTAACTCAACTGAGGCGTGCATAGAAGTATCAAGACCATCGTTGGTCCCCGCAGCAGGAATCAAGAAATTCTTTGCGCAGGGGTCCGTTCGGCGTTGGGGAGGTGTGTGAGCGGATCGGAGTGTCGGAGTGTTGGAGTATTGGAGTATTGGAGTTGGAGTGTTGGAGTGTTGGGCCGCCCGGGAAAGCTCGATTCTCCTACCCTGGCCGGTGGTGTCCCCGCTAGAAGTTTTGCCACCGACCAACCCCAAATCCCCTCTGTGGCCTCTGCCGATGCTCTCCCCTGGCGAACGCTAAACGCTGAGCCCCAAGCGCTGAACGCTCTGCTGGATCGCGCGGCGATGCGGCGACGGCATTGGAATTGAGTCGAGTAACTCCAGCCCGTGCCACGCCTGTTCCGGGCTCAACGAGGCTGGCGGTTCGCTCAAGAAAACGTTCAACCGAACCACAAACCGCGTGATCGGATAGCTGAAAGTAAGGAGGGGTCTATGCAAATCAACGCACTGACCCGATTGTTGATTGGGCACCAAGACCGGCAGGCTCCACAAACCGTGCCAGCGCTTGCCCAGATTTTGTTGCAACAAGATCCGGCCCTCCTTCAATGCCAGAATATGGAATTCAGTTTTCTTCTCGATTTTTTGTCGCTCTCTCTTCCTGGGGAGTGATTCCGGTTCGATGGCGGCGCAAAAGGAACGAACCGGGCAGATAACGCACAGCGGTTTCCGGGGCACACAGATCGTCGCGCCCAGCTCCATCAAAGCAGAATTCAGCAGGCCTGGATGGTGGCCCTGAACATAGCGCGAGGCAAAATCCCAAATGACCCGGCTCCCCCGCGGCTGGTCCACTGGTTCCTGCAAATTCAGAAGACGGCTCACGGCCCTTGCGATATTCGCATCGACGATCGGAGCCGGCAGATCGAAGGCAAAACTGGCAATTGCCCCGGCGGTGTATCTTCCGACGCCGGGCAGCCTCATCAGTTCGTCCACTGCGGATGGAAACTTTTTGTTCCAATCGACGAGAATGATCTTCGCGCATTGGTGCAAATTGCGAGCCCGCTTATAATAGCCAAGTCCTTGCCAGGCGTGGAGGACCTCGGACTGCTCGGCATGCGCCAGGTCGCGTAAGGTGGGAAACCGCTCGAGCCATCGTTGATAGTAAGCGAGGACGGTTGAAACTTGGGTCTGTTGGAGCATGAGTTCAGACACCAGGATCGCATACGGATCACCGGTTTCACGCCAAGGCAACGGGCGACCCTGACGCTTAAACCATCCGATCAGTTCCGAGCGAAACTCCGTGATTTCAGAGAAAATCTGTTTCATCCTACCGCACCGGTGAACTCTTACACCATATCCATTTTACCTTCCCAGGCGGAAGCGCTCAGAAATCTCTTGAAAGATCGAGGATTCGAATTTGCCGATCGACCTTACACCCTATTTTTCGCCCAGAAAGAGAAACTGTCTGTCGCCGTGTACGAAAAGGGACCCAAGGTAGTCGTTCAAGGCAAAGAGACCGAAGATTTCGTCCGGTTTTATCTGGAACCGGAAATCTTGAAAGAGGCACGTGTCGGCTACGATGAGGTGCTCAACCCGGCAATGTTCGAACCGCATTTCGGGATCGACGAGAGCGGGAAAGGAGACTTCTTCGGACCCCTGGTCATCGCAGGAGTATACGTCGACCGGGAAATCGCTCGCCAACTCCTTGCTCTGGGAGTCACAGACAGTAAAAAAATCGGTTCGGACAACAGAATCCACCAGCTCGCCGATGAAATCGGCCGTACACCCGGTCTGGTCGCCAATGTGGTCCTCATCGGGCCCGAAAAATACAATGCACTCTACGAAAAATTCGGAAATTTGAATGATCTTTTGGCGTGGGGACACGCTCGAGTCATTGAAAATCTGCTGCTGCAAAGACCAGACTGCAAAAGATCGCTTTCCGACAAATTTGCCAATGAACGAGTGATCCAACGAGCCCTTTTGAAACAGGCGAGGGAGATCCAGATTGATCAGCAAACCAAGGCAGAATCCGATATCGCCGTGGCTGCGGCCTCGATCCTGGCCCGGGAACGATTTGTCCGCTGGATGGAAAGCCGCGGCAGAGCACTAGGGATCGTGCTTCCAAAGGGCGTTTCGGCAGCGGTCAAATCCGCTGCGCGCGCCGTGGTCGAAAAAGCAGGTCGTGACAGTCTGCGCACGGTTGCTAAGATGCATTTCCGGACCTCGGCCGAGGTTCTCGACGAGAGTGCAAAAGAGGCCAAGCGTTAGTGGGCAACTGTAATATCGTCCACTAAGTCCTTGCCTCATTTGCAATCTGGTCGATAGTTCGGAAAAGGCTCAGCGTCGGGAGTTTGCAGCAACGGCGTTGACGGCAGAGGGCCACCGGAAGTGCCATAAAAACTCGAACCTGGAAAGGATTCGCAATGGCTAACCTGACAAAGCGGGACATTGTTGTAAAGATCAGTAACGAAACCGGTCTGGTTCAACATCAAGTGTTTGAAGTAGTCCAACAAACACTCGATTTGATCACAGATACTTTGGCGCGCGGCGAAGATGTCGAGCTGCGCAATTTTGGGATATTTGAAGTCCGCCTGACCAAAGAACGAGTCGGACGGAACCCCAATCAACCCGGAAGCAGCTTCAAGATTCCGCCGAGAGCCACCGTAAAGTTTAAAGCCGGCAAAGTCATGCGACAAAAGGTCTCCAAACTTTCTCCGACTCTTAAACAGGCACAAACGCTCAAAGGAGCAATGCTCTAGCGAGTTTCGTCTCTGTGGATTTGCTCGAGCTGAATCAATAATTTTCCGAGTTCTTTTGGCACCGGCTGTTGCTCGGACAAAGCAAGCGGCCGCAGCGAAAATTGGGCAAAATGCTCCGCGAGTCCCCTGCGGAGGCTTCTCCTTTTGAGCTCTCTTAGCTTCTCTGCCTTGGCGATGTGCCGAGTCTTGTTTTGAAGGCGTGCCTCAAGTTCATCGGCCAGCAACCGGCGGGCGAGGAACCTGTTCAGAGCCTGGCCACCACGTTCACAGCAACGAATTCTGATCCCACTCGGTCGATGCCGCAATTCGACTCCCGACCGCCGAAAGAAACTCTCCTCGATGTCCGCTTCTGAACAGCGAAGGCAAACCAACCGCTCGCGTAAAGCGTCCGCCTTTTTCTTTGAAACCGGAAAAGCAGGCACGGTAGAAATTTATACCGTTTGTCCGAGAGGAATTCAAACAGAACGGCGCGCGGCGACAAGTGAATCCTACCGGGACTTGTTCTTTATAAACTTCGTGCGTTAAGATACCCTCCATTGAGCCATGGAATCATCTGAACTCCTAACGACAAATCGGAAAGCCCTGACGATTAACCTCGACCAGGCGAAGTACGGCACGTTCGCAGAGATTGGTGCCGGTCAAGAAGTTGCCCGGCACTTCTTCCAAGCAGGGGCCGCAGCGGGTACGGTTGCAAAGTCGATTTCTGCCTACGACATGAAATTCAGTGATGAGATCTACGGCAAAACGGCAAGATACGTCTCCAGGGAACGGCTGGGACTCATGCTCGACCACGAGTACAACCTTCTCCAGGAACGATTGCGGGAAGCGCGAGGGGACCGGTCCGAGTTTTTCGTCTTTTCGGATACCGTCGCGGCCAAGAGCTTCAAGGGTTCGAGCGAGTCGCATGGCTGGATGGGTGTCAGGTTCGAAGCGACGCCCAATTCGCCGCCAAGCGATATTATTCTCCACGTCAGAATGTTGGATAAGGAAAACATCCTGCAACAGCAGGCTCTCGGCATTATCGGCGTGAACCTGGTCTATGGCGCATTTTACTATATAGACGATCAGGACCGATTCATTCAATCGCTGGCCGACAATCTCGGAGTCGACCGAATTGAAGTCGATATGATCAATTTCAGCGGGGCGCTTTTCTCCAGTGTCGACAATCGTCTGATGAGCCTGAAACTGGTCGAATACGGACTTACCAACGCCGTCATGTTCAGCCCGAAGGGTGAAGTTCTGCAGCCCTCAGAGGTTCTTCATAAAAAAGCCATCGTTGTCGAGCGCGGCAGTTTTCGGCCGGTAACCCTGGTCAACGAAGATATGATGCGATGTGCATTGGCCCAGTTTCTTCAGGAACCCGCCCTCAAAGGAGTCGACGTGGTGGTGCTGATGGAGATCACGATGCACAACTTGTTGGCGTCCGGAAATATCGACCACAAGGATTTTCTGGACCGGGTCGATACACTGGCCGCCATCGGAAACAATGTCCTTATCTCCAACTACCTGGAGTTCTTCAAGTTGACCTCTTATTTCCGCCGGTACACCAAACAGATGGTCGGGGTGGCGATGGGCATCAACAATTTGCTCGAAGTGTTCAACGAGAGATACTACGAAAATCTGGATGGCGGGATCCTTGAATCGTTCGGACGCCTCTTTAAGAATCTCATCAAGTTATATATTTATCCGATGCGAAAAAGCGCCTACGACCGATATTGCCTGGCTGATCCCGAGCGGTGTCCTATTCCATTAGCCGGCACCTCGCTCCATCCTAAAGCGCCTGATGTGTGGATTAACGCGATCAACCTCCAGGTCCAAATGCATTTACGGAACTTGTACGCACACCTGCTGGAGAATCACTACATTGCTCCCATCGTGGGGTTTGACGCAGAAATTATGGATATTTTCTCTCGCGATGTTCTGAGCAAGATCCAGACTGGAGAATCCGGATGGGAACACATGATCCCCGAGAAAGCAGCGGCCATCATTAAGGACCGGCATCTCTTTGGATGCAAGGAGGCGCCCGCAACGAAACTGCAGCCGGTTGGATAGTCGGTCGGCATTACGGGCCAAGCAAAATTTTCCAGGACGTCTCGCTCACGCATGAAGCCTGAGCGATTGTCTCATTCTTGGATCGTGACAGGAATCCAGGATAAATCGTTGATGAACCCCCTAGAACAACGAATCGGATATAAATTCCGCAATTCGCTTTTGTTGGCCGAGGCTTTGACTCATCCGAGCCTGGGTCACGAAACGCAGCGGCATCATTTTGACAACCAGCGTCTCGAGTTTCTCGGTGACGCCGTGTTGCAACTCATTTTTACTGAACATCTTTTCCGCTTGTTTCCGCACTTTAGCGAGGGGCAGCTGACCAAGTTGCGTTCCCGACTGGTCTCACGCGAAGGCTTAAAAGTTCACTCCATCAACATCGGTCTGGGAACTTACCTGATGATGGGCCGTGGTGAAGAAGCGAGCGGCGGCCGTCAACGGGCCTCGATTTTGGCTGACGCGTTCGAAGCCCTGGTGGGCGCTATGTATCTGGACAGCACTCTCGAGGTGGTGCGACGTTTTGTGCTGGATGAAGCGCAGCAGGATATCCAGCGACTGACACATCAGCCGCTGGAGGTAAACCCGAAAGGGCAACTCCAGGAAATATTGCAAGCGATCTCCCCTAAAAGCCCGAATTACGAAATAGTCTCTCAGACTGGTCCCGAGCATCAAAAGCTGTTTGTCGCTAAAGTCATCTGGGAAGGAAGTGAGCTTGGGTCCGGCGACGGCTCCAGCAAGAAACAGGCGGAAACCGCGGCGGCTCTTTCCGCACTAAAAGCCAAGAAGTGGGAAGCAAATTCCGCAAAATCGGAGCCCGAAACAACATCTCTCCACCAAGCTGATGCCGAATCCGAAATCGAGATCGAACCACCCACCGAAAGGCGGGCACCACGGAGCGCCCGTCGTGACGACTAGCCCGCAAAAGTCACCCAAAGTCCAAGCCTGCATCGCTTACAAATCTCTAAGGATTTGTGAGCGATGCAGGCTAAAGGAATTTCCCCGGATTCAAAATACCCTGTGGATCCAGGGCCTGCTTGATAGTCTGGTGCAAGGTGATTGCCTCAGGCGAAACCGCTTGAGGCCACCAGCGCTTTTTCGCCAATCCAATTCCGTGCTCACCCGTGATTGCGCCGCCGGCGTCAATGACATATCGGAAAAGATCATCCAACGCCCGCTCCATCTTTTCGCCCACCTCCTTCTTCTCCGGTTCCGCGACCATGATATTGACGTGGATATTCCCATCCCCGGCATGCCCGAAGCAGGCAACTGGAAAATCGTAGCGCTCCTGTAGAGTTCCCGCAAACCGCATCAGCTCGACCAACTTCCCTCTTGGCACCGTGACGTCTTCGTTTAATTTCATCAGCCCGGTCGCCTTTAAGGATTCAGAGAACCCCCTGCGCAGATCCCAAAGCTTTTCGCACTCCTCTTCACCAAATGCAGCCTCCAGAGTGAGAGCGCCCAGCGAACGCACCAAATTCGAAAGCGCCTCGAGTGATAAACGGACCGGCTTCTCGTGCCCGTCCAAATCAATCAAGAGGTGAGCTTCGCCTTCCGGCACGATTCGGCGCGAGAAATGGCGGCGCGCCGCCTCGAGCGTGAAGCTGTCAGCGATCTCCAATGCAGAAGGCAAATAGCCTTCCAATAAAACTCTTTGGACAGCGGTGGCGGCATCTTCGATGGAGCTGAAGCTTGCCGATATGGTACCTCGGGCGGGTGGAAGAGGCAGCAATCGCAGCGTCGCTTCAGTCACGATCCCCAGCATCCCTTCGGATCCCACGAAGAGCCCGACGAGATCGAACCCGGTTTTGTTCTTGTGCGTCCGCCCGCCAACTCGAACGACAGCACCGTCAGCGAGAACGATTTCCAGACCGAGGACATAGTGTCGAGTTACACCATATTTGAGGCAGCGAGGGCCGCCAGCATTGGTGGCAATGTTTCCACCAATCGAGCTGTTTTTCAGACTAGCCGGATCCGGCGGATAATAGAGCCGGCAATTTCTCACCTCGCGTTGTAGATCGCCCGTAATCACGCCGGGTTCAACGACAGCCACGCCGTCAGCTACCGCGATCTCTTTGATCCGGTTCATTTTGGCCAGGGAAAGAGCGATCCCACCCTTTACAGGAACGCAGCCGCCTACATATCCAAACCCGGCCCCGCGCGCGGTCACCGGAATCTGTCTCTGATTTGCAAAGCGAAGCAGTTGCGACACCTGGTCGGTGCATTTCGGCTCGACCACCACATCGGGCAAATGGCTGGCAAACCATTTATCCCGGCTATTTTCTTCCAGCTTAACCGAGTCCTGAGAGGTTATTTCTGAACCGAGAAGAGAAACGAGTTCCAGGTAGAGGTCCATTTTACGGTGGGATGGCGCGCGGAACGCGTCGTCCGACGCGCGATCTTACATTCCCATAATCTGGTATCCGCCATCGACGTAAATAACTTGGCCGGTAATCGCAGTGGCACCGTCACCTGCCAGAAAAACGCCGGTGTGGCCGAGTTCAGCAGGATCGCAACTTCGCTGCAGCGGGGCATGTTCCTGATAATGCTTGAGCATGGAAGAAAATCCGGCAATTCCCCGGGCCGCCAATGTTGCCACTGGACCGGCACTGATACAGTTTACGCGGATTTTTCTAGGACCCAGATCGAAGGCCAGGTAGCGCGTCGTGGCCTCAAGACTCGCTTTTGCCACTCCCATGACATTGTAGTGAGGAACGACCTTGGTGGAGCCGTAGTAAGTCATCGAAATGATACTTCCTCCGTTCGTCATCAACGGAGCGGTCTCCCTGGCAAGTCCGACCAGCGAATATGCGCTGATGTTGTGCGCCAGGAGAAAGGCTTCACGTGAGGTGCTCAGAAAATCACCTTCTAAAGCTTCTTTGGGCGCAAAAGCGACCGAATGCAACATCAGATCGACCCGGTCGGTCTGTTGACGAACCTGCTTAAAAAACTCCGCGATCTCAGCGTCGCTGGTCACATCACACGGGTAAAGCGGGACGTCTGAACCGAAAGTAGAGACCAGATCTTCGACGTTCTCTTTCAGCCGTTCCCCCTGATAATTGAATATTAATTTCGCGCCCGCAGCCGCCCAGGCCTGGGCAATTGCCCACGCGATACTGCGCTTGTTCGCCACCCCGAACACCACGCCGATCTTTCCTTCGAGGGATTTTGAGCTCATAAGAATTGGTCTAGAGAGGAAACTAGCATTTTCCTCCCTGGACCAATCCTAAGCAATCGCTTTTTTCCTCGAAACAGACTTTGGCGTTGAGCCGCCATTTTTAACAAATTTCCCGTAGCTTGGGCAGACGGTACCTATCTCACAGTTGACACAGTCCGGATTCCTCGCGTAACACCTGCGGCGTCCGTGCCAGATCAGCAAATGGCTGAAATCGGTCCATTCCGATTTCGGAACCAGTCGCATGAGGTCCGCCTCAATTTTTTCAGGTGCCTCCGCTTTGGTAACGATCAAATCGTATGGCCAATCGAGCCACGTGCGTATCCACGACGATCCCTTCCGCGATTGAAAAAGCGTTTCCCAAAACCACGTTCGCTGTCTTCCTGCCGACCCCCGCCAGTTGCGTTAATTCCTCCATTGAAGACGGAACTTCGCCTCGATGTTTTTCAACCAGATCCTTTGCCATGGCGCGCAGATTCTTTGCTTTGCTTCGATAGAATCCGGCCGTTTTGATCGCGAGCTCCAGCTCCTCCTGGCTGACCGCAGCGAGTTGGTAGGCGGTTGGGTACTTTGGGAAAAGATCACGGGTCACAATGTTGACTCGTTTGTCTGTGCACTGAGCGGAAAGGATCGTGGCGACCAACAATTGGAACGGCGTCTTAAAATCCAACTCGCAATGTGCGCTTGGATAAACCTCGTGCAGCCGTTGGATGATCCATTGAAGACGTTCTTTGGTTTGCATTTTTTCCAATCAGCTTTAGCACGTCATTCTGCCCGCTTCTCGATGAGTATGCGACCCAAAACTAATGGTCCGACCCCCGGCTTCCTGAATGCGGGTCGGGTGTCTTCTCAGGCTGAGTCGGCGCGGTCAAGGTCAAATCCATCTCCTTGAGCGACTGGGCAAAATAACGGCACTTTTCTTCCGAATAGTACTTTTTCGCGTTTTCAAAATACTTCTGCGCCGCGGCTTTTTCGCCTTTTTTCAGAGCGATTGCTGCGCGTGCGTAATAGTAAGCAGGTGTCTTGCCGGGAAATTTCATGAGATCCACCATCCCGCTCGCCTTGCCTGGCTCTCCCCCAAGAAGCGTGCACAATACAAGTTGAAAATCCACCAACTCTGAATCGGGATCCACCTCCTTTAGCGCTTCGTACTCTTTAGTCGCTCCGGTGTAGTCCCCCTCAAGAAGTTTGACCGCGGCCAGGTTGAGTTTGGCGGGGTAGAACTTTGCATCCAGAGCAAGCGCTTGTCCAAACTGCTCGGCTGCGTCTTCATACCGCTTCTGCCTCATGAAGATCGCCCCCCGTAAATTAGGGATTTCAGGTCTTTTCGAATCCGCTCTCGCAGCGGCGTCCACGAGTTTCTCGGCTTGTTCGATCTGGCCTTGATTGAAGGCATCGATTGCCTTTTCCAAAGCAGCGCGCCCTGTCCGCTGATCTGCGACGCTCCATCGTGCCAGCAGAACTAGACAAAAAGCCGTCAACAGTTGCTTCAAGGATTTCCTTTAGAACTCGCGCCCGACAGCAATCGCCACACTCCTCACCCGCGCCACAAGATCCTCAAAGTCAGCCGGGAGCAGCGCCTGCTCGCCATCGCTCTTGGCTTGCTCTGGAGCATTGTGCACCTCGATCATAATGGAATCCGCACCCGCAGCGACCGCCGCCAGAGCCATGGCGGGAACAAATTCTCGAACACCGATTCCGTGCGTTGGATCCACCACGACCGGCAAATGAGTTTCAGCCTTAAGAACCGGGACGGCGTTCAGGTCAAGGGTATTGCGAGTCATGTTTTCAAAGGTCCGGATGCCGCGCTCGCAGAGCAAAACGTTGAAATTGCCCTCGCTTAGAATGTATTCAGCGCTCATCAAAAGGTCTTTGACCGTCGCTGACATCCCTCGTTTGAGCATGACAGGGAGATTGGTTCGTCCTACCTCGCGAAGAAGCGAAAAGTTTTGCATGTTCCTGGCCCCAATCTGCAGGCAATCGGCATACTCACAGACTAATTCCAGGTCCTTGGTATCCATCACCTCGGTAATAATGGGCATTCCGGTGGCGCGCCTGGCTTCGGCGAGGAATTGGAGCCCGATCTTGCCAAGACCTTGAAAGCTATAGGGCGAAGTCCTCGGCTTAAAGGCGCCTCCCCGCAAAATCTTGGCCCCGGATTTCCGCACCGCTTTCGCGATGATGGTGATTTGATCTTCGCTTTCGACTGAACAGGGTCCTGCCATCACCACGACCTCTTTGGCTCCGACGGTCACATTTCCAATCTGAATATGCGAATTTGTCCGGCGAAATTCATAAGCGACCAGCTTGTACGGTTTTAGCACCGGAGTGACTGATTCGACTCCTGGAAACGCGCCCAGCGGCTTTTCCCGGATTTTGTCTTCGGGGCCGATGACGCCGATGACGACACGCATTTCGCCACGGCTCACTTCAGTTTTCAAACCCCAGGAACGGATTCGATCGACGATGTGCTCGATCTGCTCTTCGGTTGCGTCTGGACGGGTGACAATGATCATTGCTATTAAATTGGATGTTAACCGCGGAGCGATTCGTCCGCCTGTCGTTTTGTTTAAATCTAGTTGATCAAGGCGATTCTCCGAACCGGTATTTGGCCGGTTTCTCAGAGGAGGAGGGAAAATAGTCTGCATAGAACGAAGAAAAATCAGGTTCTGACCAAGGAGACGCTCGAAATGGAGAGCAAAAGGTCAGACGCCTAGTTAAAGCGCCAGTAATAGAAAAAATAGCCCGCGAAACCGAAGTCAAAAGCGATGTCTGGGATGCCGTTCGCTGGTTTCATTGGGTTGAGAGAACTTGATCAGTAACGCAAAAGCTCGATACTGCCAAACGAAAAGATCACAGACGAGGGCCCGGTCATACGACCGCAGGGCCCTGGAGTTTGGACATTTCCAATCTGTGGCCCTGGCCCGAAGTGGCCTAAAAAGCGCTAGGCAGAATGGAACGATCCCTAAATGCCTTGGCAGGGTTTCAGACCATCTCCATCTCTGTATCGCGCAGCTTCAGGAAACGGTCCATCCCATTGAGCAGCAGCTCGAACGCTCGAACAACATCGGACACGAATCTTTAAGAAGGTACTTAGCATCCTAAAGAAGCAAGGTGCACATTTCCCCTACAACCCGAGCAGCTGTTGTTGCCAGCGCATCAGAACGGAACCGACCGTTTCCGGCTCTCTCGAGATCCGCTCCAGCGCCTGCCGGGGAGCAATCACGCCAGGGTCCAGTTGTAAATCTTCCGCCACCCGGTCCCGGCGACTTTTGAGCTGTTCCATACGATGCTCCTGCTCGGCAGTCGGCCGGTCGCGAGTCAACCGGACCCGCTGCGGCCATTCCGCCTCGGGCAACAGCAGGGCTTCCTGCAACAGAGCTGTCAAACGCTTGCGTCGGGTGCTGTGGACTCCGTTCGGCAACTGTACCTCTCCCTCGCTCGTCGATTTCGCCAGCTCGATCAGCTCTTCATTCCGAAGGATTTGAAAGCTCGGCCGGTCCGCTTTCCGGGCTTCGGCATCTCGCCAATGCCAAAGCGCCCGTAAGACCGCGAGCTCTCGTCCCTGAAGTCCCGCGCTCCCCGTAATTTTCCACATTCGTTCCGGATCTTTCTCCCGATCCTCGCCGGCAGCCAGGACAGCTTTCTGGCAGCTTTCCTCAAACCATTCCCATCGGCCTTTGGCACGCAGCTCCTCCGTCAGCCGTTCCGCCAATTCGATCAGGTAAAGCGTGTCGTTGATCGCATAAGCGATCATCGCCGGCGTCAGCGGCCTTCGAGCCCAGTTTGCTTTTTGCGAAGATTTCGGCAGATCTATCTCAAAGTACTCCTTCACCAGGGAAGCAAGGCCCACCTCCTTTAAGCCGACCAACCTCGCAGCAAGATAAGTGTCGAAAACTTCGCCTGGGGCAAACTTTGTACCGCGGCGCAACATCCTAAGATCGAAGTCGCAGCCGTGCAGGATGATTCTTCTTTGAGCGAGAACGGCGTTGAAACGGGTGAAATCAAGCGGTTCCAGCGGATCGATCAGGACATCCTGTTCAGGCAATCCGATTTGAATGAGACACAGCTTTTCAAAATAGCAGTGTAGGCTGTCTCCTTCGGTATCGACAGCTACCGGGTCCCATTTCTCCAGAGTGCCGCACCAATCATCTAAGAGTTCATTATTGGTGATGATCAGCGGATACGGCTTGGTCATGGTCTGGAGACGCTAGCGAAGGGCAGTGAGAAGCAATTCGGCGTTTGTTCTGGTCGCCTTCAACGTATTTAGAAGAAATTCCATTGCTTCCAACGCCGGCAATTGCGCCAGTTTTTTACGTAAAAGGGTCACCCGCTGAAACTCGTCCGGATGATAGAGCAGTTCGTCGCGGCGCGTTCCCGACTTCAAAATATGAATTGCCGGATAAATCCGCTTCTCCACTAGTGTCCGATCCAGGTGAAGCTCCATGTTGCCGGTTCCCTTAAACTCTTCAAAAATAACCTCGTCCATGCGGCTCTCGGTCTCAACCAGGGCAGTCGCCAGGATCGTCAGACTGCCTCCTTCTTCACAATTTCGTGCGGCTCCGAAGAAACGTTTCGGCTTGAGCAGCGCCTTGGATTCGACGCCGCCGGACATGATCCTCCCTTTGCTGGGTTGAAGCGAATTATAACCGCGTGCCAGCCGGGTAATGCTGTCCAGAAGAATGACGACATCCTTCTTGAGTTCGACGAGGCGTTTGGCACGTTCGCTCACCAACTCAGCCACCTGTACGTGGCGGGTCGGACTTTCATCAAACGTGGAACTGAAAATTTCACAATCCAGGCACTGCCTGAGGTCCGTCACCTCCTCCGGGCGTTCGTCCACGAGCAGCAAAATCAGATGGACGTCCGGTGAATTCGCCCGAATCGCCAGGGCGATCTCTTTAAGCAGGATCGTCTTGCCGGTTCGAGGCGCAGCGACAATCAAACCCCTCTGCCCGCGTCCCAGCGGAGCAATTAAATCGACTGCTCGCGCGCTCACGCTTCGAGTTCTGAGATTTTCCAGCAGAATCCGCTTATCCGGGAAAAGGGCCGTCAACTGATCGAAATTCTTTGGTTCACTCCAGGATTCCGCGGGGATCCCTTCGATACTGATGACCTGCTCCATGGCCATAAACTTCTCTTTTTCCTTTGGTCCCCGGATGTACCCCCGAACTTTGTTGCCAGGTCGGATGCCGTACTTTTTAAGAATCACCGCCGAGACATACACATCCTCTGGGCATGGGGTGAAATTGTAACGTTCCCAGCGAAGAAACCCGTAGCTTTCACTGGTGATTTCCAGCATCCCTTCGCCGATCAATTGAACCCCGCGGCTTGAATAAGCCTTCAGCAGATCGAAAATGAGCTGGTGCCGGGTGCGCTCGTGTGAAACCCGAAGGTTAAACTGTCGTGACAGCTCTAGCAGAACGGGGTGGCTAAGTTGATGGAGCTTGTACAGCTCTAGAACATCTCCGTTGCCGCTAAAAAATTCTGAACCCGGCAATACCGCCGGTTCAGCGCCTGGCTCCTCCATAACGTTCGATGACCTGTTGAGATATCAGATTAACTTGTTGACCGGTGATTGCGGATGGACAATCGGTCCACACAACCCAATCTGCCCGACGGATTTTCTCTTCAAGATCCATTTGGGCTAGGATGATCTGTTCCGCGAGCTCTTCTAATAATCGACGTTCGACTACGATCCGTTCAACCTGCGAGGCGTGACTGCAGGCAGTCACGATTATTCCATCAAAATAAGATTCAGCCCCTGTCTCATACAATAAAGGTATTTCCGCAAGAAGCAGCCCATCTCCCCCGGTCCGGCTCATCCATGCCTCTCGTATCCGAGGATGTAGAATGGATTCCAGAACCTTTCGCGCCGCGCCTTCGTGGAATACTAAGTCCCGCAACCGATCGCGTGCGAGATTGCCTTCAGAGTCGAATACCTGAACTCCAAACGCCGCCTTAATCTCTTCATGTACAACTAAATCGCTATCCGTCAATCTCCTGGCTTCGAAATCTGAGTTGAAAAGTTCAACCGGCAGGGTGCGCCCGAGTAACTCGAACAAGTGCCGGGAGACGGTCGACTTCCCGGTCGCCACACCACCTGTGATTCCGATACTAGGCATCCGCTGTTCGGCCTTTGAGCGGTGAGTTCACGGAAAAATCCCAGAACTCACCTTCCTAGTCTCTCAATTTTTTCTGGAAATAATCGATCGTTACCCGGATCCCTTCTTCAAAATCAACTTTCGGCCCCCAGTTGTTAAGCTGGGTTCGGGCACGCGTGATATCCGGCTGACGCACCTTCGGATCATCCACCGGCAGATCGCGGTACTCAATGACAGACTTGGCGCCCGTAATCTGGAGAATCTTTTCTGCGAATTGTTTGATCGTCATTTCCCTCGGGTTCCCGATGTTCACCGGCCCGTGATGCTCGCTCATCGCCAGTCGAAAAATGCCTTCGATCAGGTCCGAAACATAACAGAAACTCCGTGTTTGCGTACCGTCGCCAAAGACGGTCAGAGGTTCGCTGTTCAACGCCTGGCTGATAAACGCCGGCACCACCCGCCCATCGCGCAGTCGCATCCTCGGTCCATAGGTGTTAAAGATCCGGACAATCTTGGTATCGACCTTGTGGAAACGATGATAAGCCATCGTCATGGCCTCGGCGAATCGCTTGGCCTCGTCGTAGACGCCTCGCGGGCCGATCGGATTAACGTTTCCCCAATAATCTTCGCTTTGCGGATGGACCAGCGGGTCGCCGTAACATTCTGAGGTCGAAGCCAGTAGGAATTTCGCAGATTTATCCTTGGCCAAGCCAAGCGAATTATGAGTCCCCAGTGCGCCCACCTTCAATGTCGGAATCGGGTATTCCAAGTAATCGATCGGGCTGGCCGGAGAAGCAAAATGAAAAACGAAGTCAACCTTGCCGGGCACGAAAATAAATTCAGACACGTCGTGCCGGATAAAGCGGAAATCCGGATTGCCGGCTAGATGGGCGACATTGTCCGGTGATCCGGTGATGAAATTATCAATGGCGATGACACGAAAGCCTTCCGCCAGCAACCGATCGCTCAGGTGTGAACCCAGAAATCCGGCGCCCCCCGTCACTACCGCAGTCTTTTTTGAAACCTTTGATTCAAACATTCGTAAACTTTGTCACCTCTAAACGGAGAGTCTCAGAAGTCGAGAGAAAAAGTCAGACAATCTCGTGATCAGCTGCCCTTGCCGATATGCTCAACCGCCTCTATTTGCCGAACACCCGCGGTTACTCCTCCTTGGCCGCGCCAAACGTATGGCGAATGTCCTCGGCTTGTTCCCGCCAAAACGCATCTTCGCCAATATTTGTGGCATGGTCGCCGATGCGTTCAAAAGCACGCGCTATGAATATGATATTGAGGTAAGTCGGCACCTGGTCCGGGTCAGTCCCCATCCGTTCGGCGAGCTTGTCGTTGAGACTGGAATTCAGGTTGTCCAGGTAACGGTCTCGCGGTTTCAGCTGCAAAGCGAGCTCCGCATCTCCATCCACGAACGCACGAAGGCTATCACGGAATATCCCCATGGCCTCCCGGTAAAGATGCTCGAGCAGGAAAATTTCCGGAACCATCGGACGCAGATTCAGCTTTTTCGCCCGCCGTGCGATCACCACCGACTGGTCGGCGATCCTTTCAAGGTTGGAGCTCAGTTTCATGGTGGAGATCACTTGCCGCATATCGGAGGCCACAGGGTGGAATCGGATCATTATTTCCACCCCCTCTTTGTCGATTTGCTTTTCCAGCACGTCCACCTCTTCATCATCGGCAATCGCTAGATTACAAAGAGTGCTATCCCTCTTCAAAAGGCCTTGCATCGCATTTTCCAGCAACCGCTCCGCGAGACTCGACATCATCAGGGCGTCATTCTTCAGGCTATTGAGCGCCGCGTCGAAGCTCGTGCTTATATGTTTGCCGCGTTCCGCCATACCAACCTTGAATTAACGCGAGAAAACTCAGGTTTGCCAGCTACGGCGCTACATTTTTTCAGGGACCTGAATACCCAACAGTTCGAGCCCCAATCGCAAAAGCCGGGAAAAAACGTCGCACAATGCTAATCGCGTCTCTCGCGCCGCAGGTTCCGCGGACAGCACCGGACAGGATTCATAGAAGGTGTGAAATTCGGCCGCCAATTCGTAGAGATAGTTCGCCAGAAGGTTCGGCTTAAATCCATCCAGAATCGCAGGCATCACATCTGGGAAGAGAAGAATCTTCTTTGCGAGATCGAATTCCGCTTTTTCGCGCAGATCAAACACAGTCTCCCCGGTGAACGGTTCCGGCAGTTTTCGGAAAATCGAGCGGCATCGGACATAAGCATTTTGCAGGTAAGGAGCGGTGTTGCCCTGAAGTGATAACATTTTGTCCCAAGAGAAGATATAGTCGGTCATGCGATGCTGGGAGAGTTCAGCGTACTTGACCGCACCGATCCCAACTATCTCGCCTATGGCGAGGCGATCCTGCTCGGATAATTCGGGGTTCTTCTCGGCAACTAGAGCGGTCGCGCGGTTCACTGCTTCATCGAGCAAGGCTCGAAGAGGAATCGATTCGCCCGATCGCGTGCGCATGAGCTTGCGATCCTCTCCCAGGATGCTGCCGAATGCGATGTGCTGCAGATCGGCCTCGCAGCCTAGGCGACGTGCCAGGCTGAACAATTGCTGAAAGTGGAGCTGCTGTGGGGCGCCCACCACGTACCAGATCGCTTCCGCACGCCAGCGCTCCCACCGGTACTCTAACGTCGCAATGTCCGTCGTGGCGTACCCATACCCGCCGTCTGACTTCCTAATAATAAATGGATCTCCGCCGAGCGTGCGGTCCCAAACGACGGCGGCTCCGTCGCTGATCTCCGCAAGCCCGCGTTCAAGCAACTCCTGGACAACCCGCGGCAGCTCCGGGTTGTAAAAGCTTTCCCCAAGCTGAAAGTCAAATCGGACCCCGAGTCGGTCGTAGATCTTGGAAAATTCCTCGATTGAAAGATCCACACATCGTTGCCAGATCCTTCGATTTTCCTCGTCCCCTTGCTGGAGTTTTACCAGTTCCCTTCGGCATTCTTCCAATATCTCGGGGGCCTTTTTAGCCGCCGTGTCCGCTTCGCGATAGATTCGAACCAGCTCCGCAACCGGGTCTGCATCGAGGTTTTCGGGAATGAGCAAATGTTTCCAACCGTAGATCACCTTCCCGAACTGAGTGCCCCAATCGCCGATATGGTTATCGGTGATCACTTTGTGTCCGAGGAACCGGGTGACTTTTGCCAAAGCGTCCCCGAGAATCGTCGACCGAATGTGACCGACATGCATCGGCTTCGCAATATTCGGGGAACTGAAGTCGATGACGACGGTTTTCGGCTTTCCGGTCCGTTCGACGCCAAGGCGTTGATCCAAAGCAAGATCCTGAAGACGATGATCAACGAATTCCTTCGAAAGCCTGAAATTGATGAATCCGGGACCGGCGACTTCAGGCGGTGGCCCAATATCGTGCACCAATATATCTGCGACGATCAGTCCTGCGAGATTTCTGGGGTTTTGTTTCAGTTTCTTGCCCAGCACCATCGCCACATTTGTCTGGTAATCACCATGGCGCGGATCTGTCGTCGCTACTATCTGCAACGGTTCATCGAACGCAATGCCGATCCTTTGCAGGGCGTTTTGCAACCGCTCTTGCAACAATTTGGAGACGGTCATTCTTCAGGAGTTCATTCTCAGGAGTTCAGGAGTTGCAGGAGTTCGGGAGTTGCAGAATGGGATCTGCGGATTGCCGACGTGGTGTTTGCACTCGACTCCAGCCGTGAATCTTTATTTTATCCCGGCAGGGTTTCGCCTCCTGAACTCCTGAACTCCGGCAACTTCTGAATTTTGGCGCTCAGGCGGTCGGGGAACGCGTTGCCTTGTTATCGAATATTCCCAGGATTTCTTCGGCCGATTCCGCCTTCGCCAGTTGTTCGCGGACCGATTTGTCGTTCAGGAATTTGGCAATCGCCGCGAGGGTGCGGAGATGAACCTGAAACTGATCTTTCGGCACGACAAATAGTACGATAAATCTGACCGGAGAATTATCGAGCGAATCGAATTCGATTCCAGTGGAGGATCGGCCAAAAGCCGCGACCACCTCACTCACACAGTTCGAAGAGGCGTGAGGAATGGCGATCCCGAATCCAATTCCGGTGCTCATCGTCTCCTCGCGCTGGCGCAAAGCGGCCAGGATCGAATCTCTATCAGAGGGCCGAACGCGATTCTTCTGCACCAACAAGTCGATCAATTCCACGATTGCCGCCCACCTTTCGGTTGCCTTCATCTCGGGAATGATTTGATCTACTGATAATAGGGAGCCCAGTGTCATAGCTCTCGATCGAGAATGCCGCACCTTAGCAAGTCGCCGTCCTTTGACAAGAGTCTTTCACTTCAAAGATGCAAACGCTATTCATAAGGTGGAACATCAAATCCGCCGTTTCGATTAATGTTGAAAGCCCACCGCGTTAACCTAACCACCTAAACCCTGATTCTATTGCATGAAGATTTTAATGGCAACCAGCGAGTTCTCCCCTCTCGGTTCGACCGGTGATCTGGGAGATCAGGTCCGGACCCTGACGATCGAACTGAAGAGACTTGGCCATGACGTCAGCATCGTCATGCCTTTCTATCGGTCCATTCGTGAAGGCAAAAACAAAGTCCGCCCGGCCAACATCGAGTTCCAGATTAATCTCGGAGGAAAGCTAGCGTCATCCGACATTGTCGAGACCACCAGCCCGGACGGAATTCAGGTTTACCTGGTTCGCCGTGATGAGTATTTCGACCGAAGCGGTATCTATGGCGCGGATGGAAGGATCTATGAAGACAACGCCGAGCGATTTATTTTTTTCTCAAAAGCCGTCCTGGAGCTCGCCGGCAGGCTCTCGCCTGCTCCCGAGCTGATCCACTGCCATGACTGGACCACCGCGCTGATTCCGGTCTTTATCCGAGATCGCCAACTGCCGTTTCGCACGGTTCTGACGCTGCACAACCTGGAGCATCAGGGATCATTTTGGAGTTTCGACTTTGCGTTGACCAGTCTGCCTGGCAGCTATTTCAGCGCGCAAGGACTCGAGTTCTATGGACGACTGAACTTCCTGAAAAGTGGCATCCTCTTCGCCGATGCCGTGACGTTACCCGGCGAAGCCGTGCTTTTCGACTCTTTCACTCCTCAACACGGCTTTGGCCTCGACTCGGTCCTGCGGGAAAATCGTTCTCACCTTTATGGCATCCTTCATGGGGTAGACTATTCCAAAACCAACCCGCCACTCGACACTCTCATCGGAAAGGACCACAAGTCCAACGCCACCGACGACAAGCTTGGTTGCCGGCAAGCACTTCTGGATCGGCTCGGGCTTGAACGAACTACGGGCGGAACTGTTCTCTATTTGCCAATCGAACCGGATGACGTTGAAGCGTTTGGCTCCGTGAAGCCGGTTCTAGATCTCATTTTAACGGCTGACTCGTGCCTGGTGGTAACCGGCAAGGCACCGGATCAGGATCTCGCCGATGTGATTATTGCGGAGAGAAAATATCCCACTCGTTTCGCCTACCGCCCAGACCCGGACGAGAAGCTGCGTCCACTTATTCTGGCCGGAGCCGACGCGATCCTGCTTCCTTCGTCCCTTGGATTCCGCGGGACGAACGTCTTAGCGGCCTTGCGGTACGGTACGTTGCCCATCGTGAAAGCTTATGGCGGGATCCATCAACTCTTGTCAGACTATGATCCGGCCTCGGAGGAAGGTTGCGGATTTATGTACAACAATCACTCTTCAATGGCCCTTTGGGACTCCGTCCGGCGCGCCAACCACATTTTCCGGCATCCAGAAGAATGGAAGAAACTGGCGCAACGCGCGAGGGCTATCGACTTCTCGTGGTCAGAGTCGGCCAAGGCGTTCGCCAAATTGTATGCCAACCTTTTGCGGCATCAGGTGGCCACCGCGGCCTGACCGCCAGGAATCACGCTAACGGCTTCCGATGCTGCCAGAAATCGTCACTCCGATACCAGGACCACGCTCGCGCGAACTCGCTTCCTCGCTCTCGAAGTACGAAAATCGCAATGTGACGTATCTCGCTCCGGGCTTTCCGGTATTTTGGGAGAAAGCCTCCGGAGCGAATGTCTGGGATGTGGACGGAAACCGGTTTCTGGATCTCACCGCTGGTTTTGCGGTGGCGGCACACGGCCATACCCACCCGTCGATTCGTGAGGCCATCGTCGATCAATCCGCCAAGCTGCTGCACGCCATGGGGGACGTCCATCCTGCCGAGAACAAGCTCCTCCTTTGCCAGAAACTGAGCCAGATCACCTTCGAGAGGTGGGGGCTCGGTGTCGGTAAAACAACTCTGTGCAATTCCGGTTTTGAAGCAGTCGAGGTCGCGATTAAAACCTCTCTGCTGCACAGTGGAAAGCCGGGGGTCATCGCCTTCGCGGGCGGATATCACGGATTGGGATACGGAGCTCTGGAGGTGATCGGCATTCGGTGGTTTCGCGAGCCGTTTCACCAACAGTTGCGGGACTTCGCCGTTTCGATTCCTTACCCGAACTGTTTTCGATGTCCGTTCGGAAGAATGGAAGGATACCGCCTGGACGGATCGCGATTTCCGAACTGCGCCAGCTCTTGTTTGACCGCCATCGAGGACCAGATCATACAGGCCATTCGTCAGCGGCCGATTGGCTGCATCGTGGTTGAACCTTGCCAGGGGCGAGGGGGCGAAGTGGTTCCACCGCTGGATTTCCTGCGAATGCTGCGCCAACTATGTGACACCTATAAGATCCTGCTCGTTTTCGACGAAATCTATACCGGGTTCAATCGCACCGGAGCGCTTTTTGCCAGCGATCAATTTGGCGTGTACCCCGACCTGCTTTGTCTTGGAAAAGGATTGACGACGGGGTTTCCCATGGCTGCCTGCGTTGGCCGGGCGGAGATTATGGATGCCTGGCCGAGATCGGCCGGTGAAGCGCTGCACACCACCACATTTCTTGGAAATCCGGTCGGCTGTGCGATGGCCCTGGCATCAATCCAACTTCATTTGGAGGGTAGCGTCAGGAAGCGCGTTCAGACACTCGGAAAACGCTTTCGTGACGGGCTCGAAAAAATAGCTTTGCCGGTGATCGGCCATGTGCGCGGTCTAGGTCTGATGATCGGCGCAGAATTGGTCACCAAGGATGGTTCGCCTGATCCTGATCTTGCATTCCAGACGGTTCTCTCAGCGCTTAAGGACGGTCTACTTTTTCTCGGTGGTGGGCCGAGCGGGAATGTTTTGTCATTCACGCCGCCCTTTTGTATCGAGTCCGAAGAAATCGATTACACCTGCGCCAAAATCTACGAATACTTGCGTTTGGGATCGGTCTCGTAGTCCAAAACCATCGAACCCTCTGTATTGGGCTTGATCGTTTCTTCCACGAATTTGATGTAGACCGGGTCCTCGAAAAACATTGCCATGCGCTCTTTGGAGTCGAACTCGACCGTATAAAAGAAAGGCCATTCGTTTTTCTGGTCGATCCGTCGGCCGCATCGCACATTCATCGCAACCGGAATTTTCAATAGCTGCATCCGCGTCTGCATCAAGAGTCCCTCCACTCGTTCTGGGGTACTCTCCGGTTTGAGTTTATACAAAACGATGTGATGAATCATTTGCGCGTCTTCTTCTAGAAAGTCGTTCTGCAGTAAGCAAGGATTATCGATTGAATGCTCGTCTGGAGAAAAATAAGCAGTGAAAAATGGCTCGATTCCTGGCAGGAAAGATTAGCTTTCCTTGGATGGGAGCGTCTTGTCAGCACTCAAATCGCAAGCTCTCGCCGAGTTCGCCTGGAGATTTTCGATATTACGTCCGACGAATCAACTCTGCTCTTGCGACGCTTCGGCGGCGAGATTCGCGACCTCAATCGTTCAACCGCAGATTGGGTTCGCAGCGTCGTCTTGAAAAAGCCGATCTCTATTCGGGGACGATTGCGAATAGTTAATCATGAACCGATTGCAGGAGCCGTGCACGATTCGCGGACCATCTATATTCCAGCCAACCTGGCGTTCGGAACCGGAGACCACGCTACAACGGCAGGGTGCCTTCGACTATTAGCCGATATCGCCCCGAAGACAGGCGATTGGGAATTCCTCGATGCGGGCACCGGGACCGGGATTCTGGCTATCGCGGCTTTCCGACTCGGAGCCAGCAGAGTTCTGGCATTCGATTTTGATGCGACCGCCATTCGGGTTGCGAAAACAAACGCTCAACTGAATAAGGCCGATGGCCTGAAACTGTTTCGCGCCGATGTCCTCGACTACTCGCCGGAAGGCAAATTCGATGTGGTAACCGCGAATCTCTATGGCGATCTGTTCCGAAAAGCGGCGTCGAGACTTTGGTCGGCGATCAAACCAGGGGGTGGATTGATCATTTCAGGGGTGATGCGAGATCAGGTCGAGCAAGTCACCGCGAAAATCAACGAACTCCGTGGACGGATCGAAATAAAACGAACCCGTGGAAAATGGGTAACCATGCTGGCGCGGCGGAACTAGCTAAGGGAGAAGTTCAGGAGTTGCATACTCAGGAGTTCAGGAGTTGCCGGAGTTCAGGAGTCGCAGAATAGACCTTCGGATTTCTCGCGTCGGAGCGCAGCTACCGCAGGTTCCTCCTGCAACTCCTGAACTCCTGCAACTCCTGAACTTCCTGAATAGAATATGAACTCCTGAACGAATTCCTTGGTTGAAAAGACCGGGTGGCACATGTAGTCCTGAAAACAGTCTTTTTTATGCAACTTTCATCTAGAGCCTCCACTTTAACTCCGTCTCTTACCCTTTCGATCGACAGCAAGGCCAAGGCGATGAAATCCGAAGGGATCGATGTGTGCGGATTCGGAGCGGGCGAGCCGGACTTCGATACTCCCGAACACATCAAGGCTGCTGCCATCGCGGCTCTTCAAGCAGGATTTACCAAGTACACACCCAGTTCAGGCATCCCTGAACTTCGTCAGGCGGTGGCCGACAAATTCCTGCTGGACAACGGCATTGACTACAAACCTTCCCAGATCATCATCAGCGACGGCGCAAAGCATTCTTGTTACAATGCTATTCTCGCCACCTGTCAAGCGGGCGACGAGGTGATCATTCCGGCTCCTTATTGGCTAAGCTACCCGGAGATGGTCCGTTTGGCCGGAGCCGATCCAATCTTCGTTCATACCCGGGAAGAAAACGGCTGGAAGCTGACGGCGGACGAGTTCGAAAATGCAATGACTCCGCGGACCAAGATGATCATTTTGAACAGTCCTGGCAACCCGACCGGCTCGGTCTATACGAAAGAGGAGCTGGATGCCATTGGAAAAGTAGCCGCTGAAGAAGAGATCCTGATCCTTTCGGACGAAATCTACGAAAAGCTTGTTTACGATGATTCCAAGCACTTCAGTATCGCGGCGCTCGGACAGGAGTATTACAATCTCGCCATCACCGTCAACGGTTTCAGCAAATCGTATGCGATGACCGGCTGGCGTCTCGGCTATCTCGGTGCGCCTGAAGCGATCGCGAAGGCGATCGATTCCATTCAGAGCCATAGCACTTCGAACGCCTGTTCTTTCGCGCAAAAAGGAGCCCTCGCCGCGCTGAAGGGTGACCAGCAACCTGTGGCCGACATGCGTGACGAGTTCAATCTCCGCCGCGAATATATGCTTGAACGGCTCTCCAAAATGCCGCACCTCAGCGTGGTCCGTCCAAATGGGGCGTTTTACGTTCTCGTCAACGTCAGCCAGCTTGGACTTACCTCACAGAATTTCGCCGATCGCCTCCTCAGTAAGGCGAACGTCGCGGTCGTTCCAGGAATCGCCTTCGGAGATGACCGAACCGTCCGGTTGAGCTATGCAACCAGCCTGGATGTAATCAAAAAAGGCATGGACCGGTTCGAAGAATTCTGCCGGACACTTTGAAACAGAATTCAGAAGTCAGGAGTCAGGAGCCAGAATGCCGACGGCCGGCCAATCGCCAGCGTCCTTAGCTCCTCTTTCTAAGCACGAAAATCGAATGAATGAGCGGCGACAGGAGGAACGCCAGTCGTCCCCTTCTGCAGCTCGCGATTTCCGACTTCTGAATCCTGACTCCCGGCTTCTGGCTCCTGTCTCGAAATATTGGTCTGTCTACTCGGTCATGCTCCGCAACTCCCTGGTTAGGGAGATGAATTTCAAGCTGAATTTTCTCCTGTGGATGATCGTGGAATCGCTTTGGTTTGTGGGCCAATTGGTCTTTATCGAGGTGATATTCAGTAACGTCGACCAGATTGGCGACTGGACGAAGTGGCAGATGGTCCTCCTGGTTGGCACCCACCAGATTATCAGCCAGATCTTTCAGGGGTTCTTCTTTACCAATTTGGTGAATCTACCGGAACTGGTTCGGACTGGGAAACTCGACTTCATTCTTCTGCAGCCGGTGGATGGCCAGTTTACCGCCTCGGTCAGGCAATTTGGGATGGACAGCATCGTTAACGCACTGGTTGGGGTCGGCATCGTGACCTATTCCTTGCACAGACTCCACGTTGTTCCGGGCGCGAGCCAGATCATTCTGTATCTGGCCACCATGCTCCTCGGGGTAACAATTCATTACTCGATCTTGTTCTCTCTTGGAACGGCCAGCTTCTGGATCATCCGGTCACAGGGGCTCGTTTGGGGCTATTATAACCTTATAGGCCTGGCTCGATATCCCGACGCCGTCTTCAAGGGAGTTGTTAAATTTGTTTTCAGCTGGCTTATCCCAGTCATTGTCGTCACGAATGTCCCTGCGCGGGTTTTGATGAACGCCTCTGAGACGCCCTGGTGGTTAATTATACATCTTATGCTCGCTTCAGCTCTTATGCTTCTTACATCAAGAATCCTTTGGCGATTTGCGCTAAATCGGTACTCTAGCGCAAGTTCCTAGAAGGCTGATATTTCCTCTTGCACGGCTATTCAATCGCCAGTATATGTTCGCCCTCTTAACTGGGAACGATAGCAGAACCGCAGATTCGTTTGTGAGCGTATGGCGAAATCAAAAGGACAAAAAAAGGACGCGTCGTTGGAAAACGGGCAGACTGACCCGGCCGAATTCGAGCAACAGGAGGAAGAATCGTTGAGTATCGAAGAAGGCGACGAGAAGCTTCCTCCGTTTCTGCGGAAACAGAAGAGCAAGTTGCTTCAACTTCGTGACAGTCTCCTGGATTCGATGACGGGCGTTTCGCGGGATACGCTCCGATCGCGTGCAGAAGGCAGCGAGGCGTCCGCGTTCGGAATGCATCAAGCAGACGCCGGTAGCGATGCCTACGATCGGGATTTCGCATTGAGTCTGCTCTCGCAGGAGCAGGATGCGCTGTACGAAATCGAAGAAGCGCTCAAACGCGTGGAAGCCGGCACCTATGGCATCTGCGAAATGTCGGGTAAACCGATTCCGCACGCACGTCTCGAGGCGATCCCATTTGCAAGATTTACGGTTGAATGCCAGACCCAGATTGAAAAACAGAAAAAGGCATTACGTGTCCGGCAGCCTGTAACCTCTCTTTTCGGCTTAACTGATGAAGAGGGTGGTGAAGGAGAAGAAGAAGACACGATCACAGATTCGAAGGATTAGCTGTCATGCCACGGGAAATTATCACTCTTGAATGCACGGAGGCGAAGGCGGAGGGCAAACCGGTTTCCCGTTACGTCAGCACGCGCAACAAAAAAAGCCTGAACACACCTGGGCGATTGGAAAAGAAGAAGTACAATCCTTTTCTGCGCCGACGCACTCTTCATCGGGAGGTGAAGTAAGTAAATGGAACCGAAAAACGCCAAACGCAGATCGAACTTTCGACGGGCTAACCGGGTTATGCCGCGGCGACGCATCGATATTGCAACAGAAGCCATCGACTACAAGAATCCAGATCTGCTCAAGAAATTTGTGACTGAAAGCGGTAAAATTCTGCCACGCCGCGTGACCGGAATGCCTGCGCATCTGCATCGGAAAATAACTCGCGAAATCAAGCGGGCTCGCTCGGTTCTTCTGATGAAGTAGGTGTTCGATCTCTCTCCCGCAAGACTCACCCTTGCGGAAAAGGCTATATCCAGCTAAACTCTCTTCCCTCTGACTTCGTAAATGGCAGCCTATTTTTGGCTGCCCGAATCGGAACAACTTTTGGCAACCTTGGTTTGTAGGTGTTTGTAACGTTATGACAGAAATGCAGGAGCTAATCGCGAAGTCCCTGCGCGATTTTAAAGAAGGCAGCATCGTTAAAGGCCGTGTTTTGGAGATCCGGCCTCGGGAGGTCCTGGTGGACATTGGTTATAAGTCCGAAGGCGTGATCCCCGCCTCCGAGTTCGACGACATGAACGATGTCGAGGTGGGCGACGAAGTCGAAGTGCTGCTGGAAAAGCTCGAAAACGAGGATGGCATGGTCGTCCTTTCCAAGGAAAAGGCCGCTCACAAACAGAACTGGGACAAAATTGTCAAAGTTTTCGAGGGCGATGGCCTGATCAAAGGCAAGGTTAAAGCCGTGGTCAAAGGTGGCCTCACCGTCAATATCGGCGTCGAAGCATTTCTCCCAGGTTCTCAGATCGATATTGTTCCGCCCAAAGATCTCCAGCAATTCGTCGGCAATACCTACGACTTCAAGATCGTCAAGATCAATGACGAACGCAAAAATGTCGTCCTCAGCCGCCGTGAGATCATCGAGCAAGAGCGCGCAGAAAAGCGGGCGCGATTCCTCGATACGGTTAAGCTTGGGGATACCGTCAAAGGAGTCGTCAAGAATCTGACCGATTTCGGCGCGTTTATTGATCTCGACGGGATGGATGGCTTACTTCATATCACCGATATGACTTGGGGGCGTCTCACGCATCCGAGTGAACTCCTCAAGATCGGGCAGGAAATCGACGTTGTCGTCCTCGATATCAACAAAGAGAAAGAGCGCGTATCGCTTGGACTCAAACAAACGCAGCGCAACCCATGGGATAAGATCGAAGAGCGATTCCCGGTCGGCGCCACCGTACACGGCAAGGTGACAAATCTTGTTCCATACGGTGCGTTTGTGGAGATAGAGGAAGGGGTTGAGGGGTTGATTCACGTATCGGAACTCTCCTGGACCAAGCGCATCACCCGTCCGTCCGATGTACTGACGCAAGGCCAGCAGATTGAAGCCGTGGTCCTTGGAGTGAACAAAGAGGAGCAGAAAATTTCTCTGGGTGTCCGGCAGCTAGAGCCCAATCCATGGGACGCCATCGAGCACAAGTATGTCATTGGATCGCGCGTCAAAGGCAAGATCCGCAATATGACCGCCTATGGCGCCTTTGTGGAACTCGAAGAGGGCATCGACGGCATGATCCACGTTTCAGACCTGAGCTGGACGCGCAAAATTAATCATCCGAGCGAAGTGCTGAAAAAGAATGATGAGGTCGAGGCAATCGTGCTGGACATCGACAAGGTCAATCAACGCATCAGTCTCGGGGTAAAGCAGCTTGACTCCGATCCTTGGAAGGAAATCGACCAGAAATACAAGATCGGCGACTTGGTTCACGGAAAAGTCACGAAGCTTGCCAGCTTTGGGGCCTTCGTCCAATTGCAGGACGATATTGATGGTTTGGTGCACATTTCTCAGCTCAGTGAGGAGCACGTCGCGAAGGTGAAGGATGTGTTGAAAGTCGGGCAGGAAGTCGAGGCTCGCGTCATCAAGGTGGACAAAGCAGAGCGTCGTATCGGTCTTTCGATTAAGGCAGCTCACTATTCCGACGAAGAACTCCGCCGCGAGACAGAGGCCTTTGACAGTCTGCGACCCGGCGAAGACATGGTTGGCTTGGAACAAGCGTTTCAAGCAGCTGAGGAAGAATATCGTCCGAGCGACCGGCGCAAGTAGTCTTCCGAAAAATAGTTTGCAACAATCTCTTATCGGATGATCGTTAGTTCAAGAATTATGGATAAACCGCAAATTGTCGCTTATCTGAAGACCCATTGTGGGTGGAGCAGTGGTGTTCGGGCAGTCCTGGCAAAGTATGGGCTACCTTACGAAGAGAAGGACATCATCAAGAACCCGGCATTTCGATGGGAAATGGAGCAAAAGAGTGGCCAACCGCTTTCTCCATGCATCGAAATTAACGGGGCGATGCTAGCCGATATCAGTGGCGAGGAAGTAGAACACTATTTGGTCACCCACAATCTGGTGCAGGCTGACGCTGCCCCAAGTGACGTTCCGCTGAACGCCCCGTGTCCGCCCGAACAGCACGAGGCCCAGCTCCATTTTAGACGGTAGGGAAAAGAGACTTCACTCGTGGCCAGAAATGGCCGATCAAAAGCATTGACAAGCCCAGGGGTTACCCTGGGCTTTTTTTGTCGTCAGCAAAACGGGACGCTTCGCCTACTCGACGAATTCTAAATCGACCTTTTCCGGTATCAAGCCTTGCCGGCCGGCCCGACCTAGAAACTCGCGAATGGCATTTCTGCCGGTCGGACCATAGTCAATAGTGAATCCGTTCACGTACATTCCGATAAATCGATCCGCGCCTTCCTGATCGAGACCGCGCGCCAATGGCATGGAATGTTCCACCCCAGCTTTTCGGTGTTTAAGTCCGTAGTCGATGCTCTCTTTGAGAATCTCACAAACCTCCTTTTGAATGTCCCGCGGAATATCTTTCCGGATGACATTCCCACCCAGAGGGAGCGGAAGTCCGGTAACCGACTTCCACCAGGAACCAAGATCAAGCGCCAACTTGAAGCCCTGATCGGCATATGTGATCTGGCCTTCGTGAATGATTAGTCCGATGTCGGCTTTGCCGGCCTTCACAGCCTCAAAAATCTGGTCAAATTGAACCGTTATGGTCCGCACCTCCGGGGCGAATAAACGGAGGGCGAGATACGCACTTGTCTTTAGACCCGGAATCGCAATCGTTTTGGACCGGAGCCATTCACGCAACTGGCCGAGCTCGCCCGGCGGCTCGTCCAGGGTGACAAGAATTGGCCCGTAACCATCTCCCATACTGGCTCCGCAGGAGAGCAAAGAATATCTGTCAGCCAGGTAAGCATAGGCATGAATCGAGACCGCTGAGATATGCAGTTCACCGCGCAAAGCCCGCTGGTTTAGCGTCTCGATGTCTTGCAAGATATGCTCGAACCGGTGCCCCCGCGTATCAATCTTGTGCTCCGCCATCGCATAGAACATGAAGGCGTCGTCTGGGTCCGGTGAATGTCCAAGAAGAAAATCCATAGATCGCATGCTACCCCTTATCGTGCGACGGCTCAATCCACGTAGCCATGCGCCCGGCGGACCTCGTCTTCCATTTCGCGCCATCGGGAATGCTTTTTGGGAGCATAAAACAAATAGTTAATGCCGCCGGCAATTCCAAATAAAACGAAGTAGGCGAAGCCGAGAAGCGAAATCAAAACACCGATTTCATTTGGTACACCACAGAGATCATTCAATAAAATTCCCAGGAGCGATTCCCGAAAGCCGATACCGCTCGGTGTGATCGGCAACGAAATAATCGACGTCACGATCGGCATGATGGAGAACATGTCCAGGAGCGAGACCCCAGCACCGAGCGCTTGAGCGGTACAATAAAACGCGCCATAGAATGAAAACAGAACCGGGAAAGAGAGCAGAAATGCGAACAACAGCGACTTCTTCGCCTGGGCGAATAGATGGTATGCCTCAGAGGTCTCGACCAGGCGATCACGAAAAGGAAAGTGTTCCGGGAGCCTGTCGACAAGTTTAAAGCTGGTGACAGCAAATGAAGCGGCCGTCACCAGGATGAATCCGATCACCATGCTCATCAGCACCCAAAGCAAGACCGTGGCCTGGGGAGTCGTTTGCAGCCAGCGCCACCGAAGAACGGTGGTAAGGAGAGCCGTCAACACCAAAGCAGCCATCCCAATCAGGCGGTCCATGACGACCGTGAGAATTGCCTCTTTCTTTTTATCCGGAAACTCACGCATCAGGTAGTACAGTCGCGCGAAGTCCCCGCCGGTATACCCGGGCATGAAAAGGTTAAAAAACAGACCGACAAAAAAAAGCATGATCGCGCGGCGCCAGCTCATATACATCCCTTGAACGCGCATCAGGATCTGCCAACGCACGATGTTCGCGACTTCTCCGATCAATGCCACCGGCAGACCGATCAGGAGCCACGTGCGGTCGGCTTTGGCGATGGCACCTGCCATTTGGGCACGTTTTTCCGGACTGTGAAAGAGCCAAATCAGGATGCCGATGGTCAAGACTGCCTGTAACGTGCGGATGATCGCTTTCTTCATTGAGGGGAATAGACTCTGGCGATTGCCGCTTTAGGTAAACACCTGATCAAAAGCGCCCAATCGCTTTCGAGAAACCCTTCCAGGAATATCACTTGTTCGAATGGCCAACCATATCCGGCTGCGTGCCACGGCATCACAAATCTGTTTTTGAAATTCGATCACTTTACGTCTAGCTGGAGGATATCGCCTGATCGAAAAGGAAATCAACGGAAAGAGTGTCGGAGTGCCACGAGTCGAAGGGTTGATCGGTGCGAGCCTTCGCTCCCCGCCTCTTGCGAACTTTCCGTGAGCGGTGCAAAGTGCGGCGCGCATGAAAGTCATCGATCTCCGTGCCGAGCAGGCGGCTCAATGGCGAAGCATTCTATCTCGCAGGTACATTCCCGGCGAGAAGTTGATCCACCAGGTTTCAGCCATCCTTTCAGAGGTGCGCCAGCGCGGCGATCAGGCGCTCATTGAATTTGCGCGACAGTTCGACCATGTCGATTTCACCCCGCAAGATCTAACAGTCTCGGCGCCTGAAATCCGGATCGCAACAAGTTCAGTTAAATCCGAATTGATCGACGCTTTGGCGGCAGCACATGCGAATATCCGCGATTTTGCATCTCGCAGCCTCCGCGCAGATTGGATGTGGAAAAATGTCCAGGGAGCGGAAGTGGGTGAGCGCTTCGACCCACTGACAAGAGTCGGCATTTACGTGCCGGCAGGAACTGCGCCGTTGGTTTCGACGGCATTGATGACGCTCTCCCTTGCCAAGGCTGCCGGCGTCGCTGAAATTGTCGCCGTTTCCCCAGTCGGCTCGGACAAAGTCATGAATCCGGGGCTTCTGGCAGCGTTACAACTCGCCGGCGCTACCGAGATTTACAAGGTTGGAGGCGCACAAGCCATAGCCTCTCTCGCCTTCGGCACGGAGACCATTCGGCCCGTGGATAAGATATTTGGTCCCGGAAACGCCTACGTCACGGAAGCGAAACGCCAGGTCTTCGGCTATGTCGCGATCGATCTCATACCCGGTCCTAGCGAAATCATGGTCATTGCGGATAGCTCCGCCGTCCCGCGCTGGGTAGCGGCGGATCTGCTAGCGCAAGCTGAGCACGGTCGCGAAAGCGTGATCTGCCTGGTCGCTCTCGATCCAGAGGTAATTGAAAGTGTGCAATTGGAAATCGCTCAGCAGATGAATTCTCTGACGCGGGGAGCTGCTTTAGGGGAGGTACTGGAGAAGAACGCTTTTTTTGTCCTCGCCCAAGACGAACAGCAGGCGATAGAGATCGCAAACGCTTTTGCACCCGAACACCTTTCAGTAGTAACTCGGCGCGGCGAAAAAATGGCCGGGGCTATCTTGAACGCGGGTGCCATTTTCCTTGGCAATTTTTCGCCGGTCGCGGCGGGTGATTTTTTAGCGGGTCCGAGCCACGTGCTTCCGACTGGCGGTGCGGCAAAATCATATGGCGGATTGACGGTCGATCAGTTCCAGCGACGGACAAGTATCGTCCGCTACGATCGGGAAGCTCTTCGTGAATCGGTCGCCATTATCTCCCAGTTCAGCGAGGTAGAACAATTGGACGCGCACGGGCGATCGGTATCGATTCGTTTTGAATAGGGTCCAGTCGCCCGAATAGCATGTATCTTGTTGCGGTCAAGAATGGGGGGCGCCTCAGAGTCTCCCCTCCTGCGACTCCGAAACTCCTGCAACTCCTGACCCCTGAAATTTAGCTGATGGCGCGGAAAACGCGGAAAGGCCTGCCTTGGATTCGCCTTGTTATCCTGTTCCTTATCGCGTTCGCACTTATCCCTGTCCTGGAAGTTGTTTATGTCCGATTTTTCAATCCGCCGGTCACCACCTTGATGATTGCTCGCCGTGTCGAGGCGATGATCACAAAGCGCTACCGCGGCGAAATTCAGTACCGATGGATTCCTCTCGACAAGGTTCCCGACGATTTTCTCGATGGCGTCTGGCAAATCGAAGATAGCCGCTTTTTCAGCCATGATGGTTTTGACTGGATCGAGATGGAGGAGGCAATTCAGCGGGCAGAACGCCGACATCGACCGGTGCAAGGTGTGTCAACTATTTCCAACCAGTGCGCTCGTTCTTTGTTTCTCTGGCAGGGCAGATCCTGGGTCAGAAAAGGCTTGGAAGCCTACTACACGTTCCTGATGGAACATCTCCTGAGTAAACAGCGCATCCTCGAGTTGTACGTAAATGTGATCGAATTGGGCGACGGAATTTATGGAATCGAAGAAGCAGCCGAACACTATTTTCGTGTGCCGGCGCGACAGTTAAGTCGCTCGCAATGCGCAATGTTGGCCGCGATGCTCCCGTTCCCTCGGGGTTGGGACCCGCACAACCCCAGTCCGAGGCTTCGGGCCCGTTACATTCTGGTGCTACGCCGGATGAATGACGGCGGCCCGATCGAACGAAAATTAAGAGAATGAAGAGTGCGACTGTCGCGCGATCGTTCTTGCCGAAGATTGGCGGTCGCGCCGGCGCAGGTAGGGCGAAAGCTCCGCCTGAACCGGGGCTTCCCGCGTTGCCCTCGCCTGCGGATCACCCCCACAAATTCAGTGGTTCGTATCGATAACGAGGTTGCGCGACCACGGCATCGTAAGACAGAAAATGCGCGACGCGAAAACGTGGCCATCTTGGTCGGGCATCGTTGACCAATCTGAGCGAGAATTTGCGGGGGTCACGTTGTCCGGCGAGGCCACGCGGGAAGCCCCGGTTCGGACGGAGCTTCGCCCTACCTGCGCCGCCTCTTGAATTTCAGCAACGCCAGCGAACGAGCAATCGCCCCCTCGATCTCCGACACCTCTTCTGAGTTTAGATCCTTGTTCTCGAGCTCAGCTTTGGCGCGGTTGACTGCTTCTTCTGCGGCGGCTTCGTCCACCTCCGTATCGGCCATCGCCATGTCGGTCAGTATTGAAACTTTGGTCTGAGTAACCTCCACAAACCCCGTCCCCACGACGAGCTCAGTCTGCTTTGAACCTTGGGTGATTCGAACCTCGCCAGGCAGAAGCCGAGTCATCAAGGGAACGTGCAGGGGCAATATGCCCAGTTCACCTTCCACACCAGGAAGCACGACCATATCCACCTCTTCCGAGAAGGTCCTTGCTTCCGGAGTGACTATTTCGAGCTGTAATTTTGCCATGGAAACTTATTCCTGGGCGTCGTGGATCTCCTCGATACCGCCCTTCATGTAGAAATTCTGCTCGGAAATATCATCGTGTTTCCCGTCCAGAATTTCTTTGAAGCCCCGGATGGTGTCGGCGATGGAAACGTACTTTCCCGGCTTGCCGGTAAACACTTCCGCGACGTGAAACGGCTGGCTCAGGAAACGTTGCATCTTTCGAGCGCGGTAAACCGCTAGCTTGTCGTCCGGATTCAGTTCGTCCATCCCGAGAATCGCGATGATGTCCTGCAGATCTTTGTAGCGTTGCAAGACCCGTTGCACACCGCGGGCCACATTGTAGTGTTCCTCACCCACAAATTCAGGTGCCAGGACCTTTGAAGTGGACGCCAGCGGATCGACCGCCGGATAAATGCCAAGCTCGGCGATCGATCGTTCCAAGACAATCGTTGAGTCCAAATGAGCAAACGTGTTGGCAGGCGCGGGATCTGTTAAATCGTCCGCCGGGACATAAACCGCCTGGAAGGAAGTGATTGAGCCTTTATTCGTCGAGGTGATTCGTTCCTGCAGGTCACCCATCTCTGAAGCTAACGTCGGCTGATACCCGACCGCAGAAGGTGTGCGCCCAAGGAGAGCTGAAACCTCCGAACCAGCCTGTGAGAACCGGAAGATGTTGTCGATAAAGAGCAACACATCCTGGTTCTTTTCGTCCCGGAAATATTCAGCCATGGCCAATGCCGATAGACCAACTCGCAGACGGGCACCTGGAGGCTCATTCATCTGACCATACACAAGCGCCACCTTGGACTTGCTCAAATCCTTCTGATCGATGACCCCGGCTTCCGACATCTCTGTATAAAGATCGTTGCCTTCTCGAGTCCTTTCCCCCACACCGGCAAAGAGCGAAAAACCACCGTGACCCTTTGCGATATTGTTGATCAGCTCCATAATGACCACGGTTTTACCCACTCCGGCACCACCGAACGCGCCGACCTTCCCTCCTTTTGAAAACGGACAAATCAGGTCGATGACCTTGATCCCCGTCTCGAGGATGCTGGCGCTGGTATCCTGCTCGATAAGGGTCGGCGCCTTCCGATGGATCGGGTATCTTTTCTCCGCATTGACCGGTCCGCGCTCATCGACCGGATCTCCCGTGACGTTGAAAACGCGCCCAAGCACGCACTCACCAACCGGGACAGAGATCGGTGCGGCGGTATTGTTAATCGACATTCCACGCTTGAGCCCTTCGGTGGACGACATCGCGATCGCTCGAACCCAGCCGCCCCCCAGATGTTGCTGAACTTCCAAAGTCAGCTTTTTCGAATCCCGTCCTTCCAGCTCAAAATCGACTTCCAGCGCGTCATAGATGCTTGGCATCGCGTCGCTTTCACTGAAATCGGCATCCACAACGGGGCCAATGATCTGGACAATGGTACCTGTATTCATATTCGGGGGCTATCCAACGGCGAGCTGTGCCGTGGTAATTTCAAGCAACTCTGTGGTGATGTTCGCCTGGCGAACCTTATTGTATTCAAGGGTTAGGTCCTTGATCAATTCCTTGGCATTATCCGTCGCATTTTTCATTGCCACCATTCGTGCGCTATGCTCGGATGCTCTGGCATTGAGGGCCATCTGAAAAAGCTGAAACGCGATATAGTGAGGCAAGATCGCGTCCAGCACAGCGTTGACATCCGGCTCGAACAAGTACTCGCCGCGGTTCGCTTCACCCTCAACGTCGAGCTCTTCCGCGGGGACAGGCAGTAGGATACGCATCACCGATTGCTGGGTCAAAGTATTGATAAACTTTGGATACAGGACCCGCACCTGATCGACCTCGCCGGAAACGAACTTGTCGGAAGCAAACCTTGCTATCGGCCGAATATCAGCAAAATGGACCGAATCCTTGAGAGCGAAATCGGCCGTCAAATTTCGCTTGGTGCGAGCAATAAATTGCACCGCTTTCCGGCCCATTACGGCAAACTCCGTCTTTTCCCGGTCGATATCGATGAGTTCTCTGAATAAGTTGTTGTTCAAAGGGCCGCACAACCCTTTGTCAGTCGAAAAAATCAAGATCAACTCCTTTTTTAGCGGACGGACCGCCAAGAGGGCATGGCTGGTCGGTTCTACGCGGCCTTTCACCGCGGCCAAAACCCGCGTCAACATTTCCTGGTACGGTCTTCCGGCCAGCGCCGCTGCTTGAGCCTTGCGCATCTTGGCAGCCGCTACCATTTGCATGGCTTTGGTGATCTGAGACGTGTTTTTGACCGACTTAATTCGCCGGCGCAAGTCTAGGGTGCTAGGCATCGGAGTTACGGCCGGTAAAAGCCTTTGAAATCTTTAATCGCACCGTGGAGCTTTTCCTCCAACTCCTTGTCGATCGCACGCTTATCGACAATGGAGGTCAGAATGTCTTCTTTTCGGGTCTGGAAGTACTCCACCAGCTTACCTTGGCAGTCCTTGATTTTATCGACGGGCACATCATCGAAATAGCCCTTTTGCATCGCGAAAAGAACGGCCACCTCCACTTCAACCGCAAACGGATTGTACTGCGCCTGCTTGAAAAGCTCCACGATCCGCTGTCCACGCTCTAGCTTTTTCCGGGTGCCGGCATCCACATCGGAACCGAACTGGGCAAACGCTTGCAGATCCCGAAATTGGGCAAGGTCCAGTTTCGTCGTTCCGGAAACCTGTTTGATCGCCTTGATTTGCGCAGCAGAACCGACCCGGCTAACCGAAATACCGACCGAAATCGCGGGTCTCACGCCCTGGTAAAATAAATCCGTCTCGAGGTAAACCTGGCCGTCTGTGATCGAAATGACGTTCGTCGGAATATAGGCAGACACGTCGCCCGCCTGCGTTTCAATAATCGGCAAGGCGGTCAGCGATCCTCCCCCGTGCTCATCATTGAGACGTGCGCTGCGCTCCAATAAGCGGGAGTGCAGATAAAATACGTCCCCGGGATAGGCCTCACGTCCGGATGGCCGCTTCAGAATCAGCGAAACCTGCCGGTAAGCCGCGGCATGCTTGGTGAGATCGTCATAAACGATCAGGGCGTCCATCCCGTTCGCCATGAACCATTCCCCCATCGCCGCACCGGCATAGGGTGCAAGGTATTGGTTCGTTGCGCTCTCAGAAGCGGGCGCCGACAGGACGATCGTGTAGGCAAGTGCTCCGGCTTTCTCCAGAACATCGACCGTTCGGGCGATGCTCATGTTCTTCTGCCCTACTCCGACGTAGATACAATAGAGCGGTTTATGGTTCTTGATTTTCCCTTCTTCGGCGGCTTTGTTCAGGCGAGCCTGGTTGATAATGGTATCAATGGCGATCGTCGTCTTCCCGGTCGCGCGGTCTCCAATGATTAATTCCCGCTGCCCGCGTCCGATCGGAATCATGGCGTCGATTGGCAGAATACCAGTCTGGACCGGAACCGAGACGCTCTTTCGCTTGATAATGCCGGGAGCAATCCTTTCGACCGGATAAGTTTCCTCGGATTTGACCGGACCTTTGCCGTCGATCGGCTGGCCCAAAGCGTTGACCACCCGGCCTAGCAATCCCTTCCCCACCGGAACGGAAAGCAATCTTCCGGTGGTCCTAACCTCGGTACCTTCTTTGACCTCAGTATAGTCGCCGACGATAATGGCACCGACTTCTGTCTCCTCCAGGTTGAGCGCTATTCCATAAAGACCGCCCGGAAACTCGATCATTTCGTTGAGCATTACGTCGCTTAACCCCTCGATTTTCGCGACCCCATCGCCGATTTCCCGGACTGTCCCGACGTTCGACCGGGTGGTGTCAGTCTTCAGCCCAGAAATAGTTGCTTCCAGTTCCTGCAGAATTGTGCTCATGATTCGGTCACTAAAGTTGTTCTTGAAGCTGATTCAGGCGGTTCCTGACTGAACCGTCCCAGACATCATCTCCTATCTTGATCCGGAGACCACCCAGGAGTTCGGGATTGGTGCGAAACTCTGTCGTTAAATCTTCCCCATACCTGGCCCTCAAATTCGCGACTATTCGATCCCCCAGAGACCGATTAAGCGGAGTCGCACTTTCGATGACCGCGTGCCGTTTCTCCACTTCCAGGTGAATCAAACGTTGGTAGTCTTTCAGCACGTCGACGTAACGACGCGGCTTCGTTGCTAGTACAGTCTGAACCATGTTCGAGATCTTCTCCTCATCTAATTTCCCCGAGGTAAAACTGTGTCGAAACATCTGACGGGATACCTTCCGGGCTTCTTTGGTCGATTTCATTGCCGGTCAATCAGCGTTAGGCAGCGACCTCGCGCGCCGTTTCTTCGCTAATACGTTGATGGTCTTCGGGGGTTAACACCTTGCCGGTCACACGGGTTGTGGTGTCGACCACCAGACGACCAAGTTCCCGCTTCATCTCCGCCATGAGACGATCTCTCTCCAATGCCATCGCTTCCTGCGCCTTCAAAGTGATCTGCTCCGCGGCAGAAATCGCTTCCTGTCGTTTCTGGTCCGCCAGCCGATCGCCACTTGCACGCACCTCTTCGATCAATCGTTGCGCCTCGGCGTTGGCCTTGGCCAGAATCTCCTCGTATTTCGACTGGGCTGCGGCCAGTTGTTTCTTGATGTTTTCAGCGTTAAGCTGGCCTTCTTCAATTCGGCGGCGCCGTTCTTCCAGCATCGCTATTACCGGCTTGAATGCGAATCGCTTGAGAACCCAGTAGACAATCGCAAACAGCACCACCTGAGCTATCAGGTTAGGCCAGTAAACGCCAAATTGTTCAGCCACTTTACCCACTGCGTCCATAAATCAATTGGTTTGGGAGGATTTCTTTACTCGGGGCGATTGTGGAAACTGCAAGGACTTTCTGCCTTGCAGCCTCCACATTCTTTCTTCGTTACTTCGTGAATGCAATAATCAATCCGTAAATTGCAATGGCTTCGGCAAGCGCCATACCGATAATCGCCATCACCAGGATGCTGCCGAATGCGCTCGGGTTGCGTCCTACTGCCTCGGCTGCCTTGCCCCCGACTATACCGACTCCGACACCTGCCCCTAGGCCCGCAAAGGCTAACGGCAGAAACGGGCCGACATTCCCGGCTTCAGCCGCCAGGATTGGAAGAGTTTCTAACATGCGTGTTTCCTTTAGTTTGTTTGTCCTTCTCGTTCCAGCCGCCCACGCGGAGCATGGTCTCGGATGGAAAATTTTCAGTGCGCTTCACTGCCCCCTTCGTGTTCTGTCGAGAGTTTGATATAGACGGCGCAAAGCATCGCGAAAACGAAGGCTTGGAGCAGACCCACCAACAGCTCAAGGAAGTAAAATGGAAGCGGAAATAGAATGAGAGAAATCCAGTTGATCGGAGGTGGCAAACTGGCGCCCACCGACCCCATCGTGTGTAAAAGCGTCTCTCCTGCGTAGATATTGCCGAATAACCGAAACGAAAGTGAAACCGGTCGAATGGCTATCGAGATAACTTCAATAATCCCGACGAAGATGAAAAGCGGCAAAAGAACGTACCAGAGTACGCCTTTCAAATCCCCTTTCGGCGCAAAAATATGCTTGAGAAACCCGACCACGCCCACTTCCTGAATGGTCCAGAACAGCCACCAGGCCATGAAGAACAGGGCCATCCCTAAGGTCATGTTGAGATCGGCGTTGGCAGGACGCAAGAGAGGGTGCGCCATTTCCTTAAGGCCGAGCAGCCCCCCACCCGGTTCTCCAAACCCGATGGTGCCTACGCCGGGAACCAATCCAAACCAGTTGGCCGTGAGGATAAAAACAAATAACGTGGCGATCAGGGAAAAAACCTTCGGGATCATGTGCTTACCCACGATGCCTTCGAAAGTCACATAGAGGGTTTCGACCACGGCCTCGAACAGATTCTGGATGCCGCTGGGGATCAGGCTCATTTTCGCCGTCGATCGGCGCGCCCAGATTACCACCAGAACCGTGACAATCATCGTAGCCAACATCGAGTTCGTGAACCAACTCGCACCCGAGATAAGGGGGTTCGCCGTAACCGTGAGCTCTTCCGCCGCCAGTAAATATGTCAGTTCCATAGGCATATCACTCTCCGGCGACCGCGACGCGCCTCCGGCACTTTAGGCGGATGGGTAGGAGCTTGTCAGTACTGGAGGGTGAGAACCCATGAAAGCAATGCCTATAGAGACATGCAAGTCGTTTCGTTAAATTTTTCACTCCTCGCCGCGGGCCTTTTGCCCCCGGCCACAGTTTCCACCGGTCGGTTGACTTCGTCCTACCGGTTCCATCTAAAGCGCGGAAGTTCTGAACTCCATATTTCTTGCGGACTTCGTCCATGTCGCTTATCGGCTCACCGTGGATCGGAAGTTGGGTTACCTCTTTGAACGGTTCCCGGCGTTTACGCAAACGTTTTGCGCCCGGGAACTGGCAGAACTCTATCGGCAAGGCATCTCGCCCCCGGTTTACTCCATCCGGCGCCCAACCGAAGCCCGGCCGGCAAATATTCCGCTGGAAAATATTCCCATTTATTATCTGCCGGACACCAACAGCCTGGAATTCAAAATCAGAACCAAACTCATCCCTCCACGGCTGAAAGATCTCTGGTCAGGCTCCGGGGATCTCCGAGATAAAGGGCGTTTCCGCGAAGCGGTCGTATCTGGGGCGGAAATTAAAGAAAGCCCAGGTTTCGCATCTTCACGTCCATTTTGCCGGCTTGGCTTCCCGGACCGCATGGTGGATCAAACGCCTTTTCGGGATCACCTATAGTTTCACCGGCCACGCCAACGATATATTTTGCCCCAAGCCGGACCAACGCGTCGGACTCGCCGACCTCCTCCGTGAGGCTTCTTTTGTGGTGGTGGTCAGCGATTTCGGTGCCAATTGGCTTCGACGTGGCTTTCCCGAATCCGCCCACAAAATCCATCGAGTCTACAACGGCTTGGATCTCTCAGTTTTCAAGCAGGCGACTCCAGGAGCCGAGCCGGTGCGATTGTTGTCGATCGGCCGTCTGATTGAGAAGAAAGGATTCAAATTTCTGATCGAAGCCTGCCGCCTGCTTCGGTCCTCCGGTTTCTCTTTTGTCTGCCAGATCGTGGGCGAAGGACCGGAACATGACCACTTGCAGGAATCGATCCAGGTGTACCAACTATCAGATACAGTCCGGCTGATGGGCGCGTTGCCGCAAACTGAGCTCGTGGAGATCCTTTCCCAAAGCTCCATCTTTGTCTTCCCGGCGGTCCACGACAGTGCCGGTGATACCGACAATCTTCCAACGGTTCTGATCGAGGCCATGGCGAGCAGCCTGCCGATCATCGCAACGAGGATCGCTGGCATTCCGGAAATCGTCCAGCACAATGAAAACGGAATCCTCGTTCCGGAAAAAGATCCGGCCCAATTAGCCAGACGCGATCCGCGCGATGGCCGGCGATCAAGCTTTACAGGAACGCTTCGGAGGAGCCTCCCGCAGGATCGCCGAAGAAAAGTTTGCTCTCATCAATACGGTCGGCCATTTGAAGAAACTATTCGCCCAATTTGGTCTCAAGTGCCTGAACTGAGAGAGGCCGTTGCGAGTTGTCTTCGAGCAAAGCCCGGTGCAGGCCAAAGGCTTTTCGTAGGCAGATTCTGGTTGATTTCCTCGAGAGTCGTTCTTTACTCCCTACCTATGTCGAACGAAAGCAAAGCAAAAAGCGCATTTATGAAACCGGTTCAGCCCGATGCTGCGCTTGCGAAAATTGTTGGTGCAAATCCTCTTCCCAGGACGGAACTGACCAAGAAGCTTTGGGAGTATATCAAACAGAACAAGCTCCAGGATAAGAAGCTCATCAAAGCCGATGCAGCTCTTGAAACCGTTTTTAACGGCAAGAAAGAGGTCGACATGTTCGAACTCACCCGGCTCGTCAATACGCATATCATCAAATAGATTGAGCTTGGCCACCCGAGCACGTTCTTCGCCTCAAGATCGCTCGACGAAACAGGAGGCTTCGCTAGATAAGGCGTGTCCTCGTTAACCAAAAAGCTTGTAGTCGCCTTCGCGCTCCTGATCGGGCTTGCGACGGCGTCTTATTTTTTCCCGATCGTCCCGGCTCTTCAGCATCTTTGCACTTGGGTTGGCAGCCTCGGTCTTCTTGGAGTTTTGCTGCTGGCCCTGTTTCTGGCGATTGGATCAGTGTTCTTTCTGCCGGCTAGTCCTTTTATCATCGCCGGATCGGCGGTTTTCGGGTTTCCGCTGGGCGTTGCTGGAGCGCTCACGGGAGTCGCTTTGGGAGCTGCCGGCGGCTTTTGTCTGTCCCGCTGGTTCCTGCGCAAAGAAATCTCCGCCCAGTTCCGAAAACACGCGACTTTTCGCGCGATTGATATGGCCATCGAAAAAGAGGGATGGAAAATCGTGATTCTATTGCGGCTTTGTCCCATCCCTTTTGGGTTGGCAAATTATCTCTACGGCTTGACCGCCGTCCGATTTCGCCCCTATCTGATCGCCAGCCTGATCGGGGGTTTGCCGAGCCTTCTACTCTATTGCCAGCTCGGCACCGCCGGAAAAGCTGGTTTGGACGCGCTTGCCTCAGGTCACTTTGGACGCAGTACAGGAGAGCTGGTGGTTCTCGGGATCAGTATGGTCGCAACGGTCTGCGCGATCGTTTTGATACCGTTGTTCGCTCGCAAGAGCAGTCCAGAAATACGCCCAGGTTTCCATTCCTTCGATCTCCGTCTTAAATCGTTCTCGTCTTTCCGGGCTTCCCGGGCCGGCACGCGTCGTGACAGGTCGTTTCTGGGGGGATGACGTCATGGGCGAGGGTGACCTCGGAAGCTCCGGCTCAGACGGAGCGCCTACTGCGCCAGGGCTTCCCCTGCGGTCGATTCTCAACGCATCAAAACTGGTACTCTTTTCCGGGCTCGGGAATCACCGTGGATATCCCGGGCAATTCCTTGGCGATCCTGGATTCAAACCAGGAGACTGCCGGCGGATCGCCGTGCACTAAAATCACAATCTTAGGCGAAATCTTCCGGATGTAATCAAAGAGGAGTTCTCGCGGTGCGTGGGCGCTGAAATCAAATTCACTCACTTGGCACGCCAAACTCTGGCTTGGCAACCCTTCGTCAAGTTGAACCAGATCATGCGGTCGAGCCGCTTTCAATCGGCCACCGGGCGACTCCGGATCGGCATAACCGACAAAGAATACCGATTGCCTCGGATCAGTCAGGAAACGTTCCGCCAACTGATTTGACAAAGTTTTCTCCGTCATCATCCCGCTGGAAAGGGCGTAAATCCGTCGCCGTCCAATCTGTGTCGTTTGCACGTCGCGACTGCTCAATACGTGCGGTCCGAGCGAATCCAGAAGTTGCAGCCCTTCATATTGCCGCGAAGTCTGAGACGCCAGCTGATCATGTAAAATCGTAATCTTCGTGCTCAGACCGCCGATGTAGATCGGGACATGCTGAAGCTCGCCTTGACGCTTGAACAGATGAAGCATGGTCAGGATCTCCTGGGTCTTCCCGAGCGCGAAAACCGGGACCAGGATGGATCCTCCTTTATCAAAAGCCTCTTCGATCGCGGCCAGGAACCGGCGCTCTTCGGCTTTTCGGGAATACCCCACTTCGAGTGAACGATCGCCCCGCGTCGTTTCAATAATCAGGATATCGATATCATCTTCCGGAAAATCGGCGCCTCGCATCAACGTCTGTTGCAAAAAATTCACATCGCCGGTGTAAAAAACCTTCTTCCCTTCCGCTCGAAGTAGAATTCCTGCCGATCCGAGGATATGACCAGAATCATACATCTCGAATGTCAAATCGTGATCGGGCTTCGGCACTCGCTCTCCGTCAACGGTCCAATACTGCCGGAAACCAACGCTCTGCCAAAGTTCAGAAGCATGGTCCGCCTCCCGATGGGTAAAAAGCGGATAATTCGGAATCCGAAGTTCGTCTCGCTGTCGCGACATGACGTTCACGGAGTTGTGCAACATGACGTCCGACAGCTTCGCAGTTGCGCCAGTCATGAAGACTCTCGCCTGTGGTTGTCTCCGCATCAGGACCGGTAGCGAACCGATATGATCCTGGTGTGCGTGCGAGATGAGAATCGCGTCGAGCGAGCCATCCGGAATTATTCGATAATGCGGCAGCGCTGCGTCCCCCTCGTGCTTTGGATGCAACCCCGCGTCAAGCACTAGTTTCTTGCCGTCCAGCTCCAGGAAATAGGAATTCGCACCAATCTCCGTTTGCCGGGTCAAATTTATAAATCGCATTCTCTTTTTTTATGGGCATCCAAATTCGTCGAAACTTTCCGGATGCGATGGCGTCTCCAAATCTAATGAAATCACACGGGAAACCAAATCCTACCAATTAAGATTTATAGATGCTGTCTCCTCTCACCGCCAGTCGATGGGATTTCGACGCTGCAGCTCACCTGCTGGTGCGCGCCGGATTTGGCGGCCCCCCGGAAGAAATTCAAAAGATTTTCGCGCTGGGACCGGAAAAGGCGGTGGATTCACTGATCAACGCTCCGCCGGAGAACGATTTGCCGCCGGCTTGGGCCACGCCAGACGATCAGGACGAACTGCACGCCGAGATGCAGGAAGCTGCGACCCCGCAAGAAAAGCAAATGGCACGCAAGCTCCTTCGGGAAAAATTCAACGACGAAATGAAGGACCTGACTCTTTGGTGGATTGCGCGGATGATCAACACCCCCTCGCCCCTCGCTGAAAAGATGACTCTCTTCTGGCACGGACATTTTGCCACCAGCGGTCAGAAAGTGAGGCCGGCCTACAAAATGTGGCTCCAGAACGAAACTTTAAGGCAAAACGCGCTTGGCAATTTTCGCAGCTCTCGTTAAAGCCGTTTCGCGCGATCCGGCGATGATGGTCTGGTTGGACCTCGTTCAGAGCAAAAAAGAAAGTCCGAACGAGAATTTCGCCCGCGAAGTCATGGAGCTCTTCACTCTCGGGGAAGGGCACTATACGGAGTCCGACGTCAAGGAAGCAGCGCGCGCCTTTACCGGGTACCGCATCAATCAAGCGGAGCAATCGTTCCGATTTGCAGAACGACAGTTCGATCCCGGAATAAAGACATTTATGGGAAAAACCGGGCCCTGGGACGGTGACCAGATTCTCGACATCATCGTCTCGCAGCCGGCGTGCGCACGTTTTATCGGGGCGAAGATCTGGAAATTCTTCGCTTACGACGATCCCGAGCCCAAGTTGGTGGAGGCTCTTGCCAGTGAATTCCGGAATGGCCACTACGAACTGCGGCCCTTCCTGAAATCCCTTTTTTTATCCGAAGAATTTTATGGCTCGCAGGCTTGCAACTCACAGATCAAGAGCCCGGTGCAGTTTCTGGTGCAAGCATTGCGCACCTTGCCGATTCCGTTGCCGAACTCGAACCTGGTTGAGTACGTACTTCGCCAGATGGGTCAGATTCCCTTTTTTCCTCCCAATGTCAAAGGATGGGATGGCGGGAAGAGTTGGATCAATACCGCAACCCTTACTTTCCGTTACAAGCTTGCTCATCAGTTAGTCGATGGCACTAACCCGCAGGAGATTGGACTCCCAAAACCGCCGGTCCTGGAAATGACTCCGCCACGGCCGACCTTGACGCCGCCATTGTTAGTCGATCAAATTGTCTCCCCGGAAGATCGCTCAGAAGCCGGACACGCTGATCCGGAAGCTTTTCATTCGCACTTTCCAATGCGTTCCACAAAAAGAACTAACACACACAGTTTCGCGACTTCCTAGCCACACGCGAGCTACCTCTGGACGATAACTCCATCCGGGAACTGCTGCTGCTGATGATGACCAGTCCGAACTACCAAGTCACCTGAATAGTCTATGGAACACGATCTCGACCTACTAACCAGAAGAGCGTTCTTGCGCACCTCCTTGCTAGGTGCGGCTTTCAGTTGGACGATACCGGTCTTTTTGGAGCGAACCTTCATGACGTTGAATGCACAAGCCGCCGAATCCTCCATTCAGACGAGAACCGGAAAGGATCATCCCATTTTCGTCGTTCTCCAATTGGCCGGAGGGAACGACGGGCTTGAACACCATTATACCGCTGGCCGACGATCTCTATTTCAAAGCTCGGCCAACGCTCGCCATCCCGAAAGAACAAGTTTTGTCCCTCGATGGGCTGGTCGGATTGAACCCGGGTCTTGCTCCGCTCAAGAACCTGTATGAAAGCGGAAATCTGGCCATCATCCAGGGTGTCGGTTATCCGAACCCAAACCGTTCCCACTTCAGGTCGAGCGAAATCTGGCAGACCGCGTCTGACGCTCAGCAAGCCCTGACCAAAGGCTGGTTAGGCCGGTACTTTGACAATTGCTGCGCGGGAGAAGACCCCACGGTTGGCGTCGTCCTTGGTGAACAATTGCCAGAAGCCTTCAATGCAGCAAACCCGACCGGTGTCGCCATTGGCAGGCCGGGCAATATGGGATTTGATCGTGCAAGCGACCCAGATGAAGCGCGCTTGTTCGCGGAACTGAACGGCCTGGAACCAGCCTCGATGTCGGGCGATTCCATTGGGAATTTGTCCGGGCCGAGCAAGTCAGGCATGTCGGCGCTGGAATACTTGCAACGCACCGCGCTCGACGCGCAGGTGAGCACCGACACCATCAAACGGGCTCTCAAAGGCACCAAAAACGAAACACCCTTTCCGAAAAACCAACTGGGTAATTCGCTCTCACTTATTTCACGCTTGATCTCCGGCGGTCTCCCAACCCGGGTTTATTACGCCAGCCAAGGCGGATATGACACCCACGCGGGCCAAATGAATACTCACAAACGATTATTGAATGAACTAGCAGCGTCGGTCGCCGCCTTCTGCAACGACTTGAAAGCCAAAGGAGTTTTTGATCGAGTGCTCGTCATGACCTTCAGCGAGTTCGGCCGGCGCGTGACCGAAAATGCCAACGGAGGCACCGACCATGGCACCGCCGCTCCTATGTTCATTTGCGGCGGCCCCGTCAAGCCTGGATTGTACGGCAAACAACCACCCCTCGACCGGCTCGATGCCGGAGACCTGTTCTACAATGTCGATTTTCGGTCTGTCTATTCGACCATCCTCTCCCATTGGATGCAAGCGCCGGCAACGCAGGTTTTAGGGCGCGATTTTCCGAAATTGAATTTCATCTAAGCCTTTTCTTGGCTTCTTTCCTTTGCTTCTTTGCTGTTCCTGGGTTTCATCTTGACCAGATCCCAAGGTGAAGCTCCTCCTCACGGCCGATTTTCATTTCCGCAAACCATGGTTTGAATGGGTTCTGCGCGTCGCCGATCGGTACGACCTGGTTTGCATTGCCGGAGATCTGCTGGACATGTTTCATCCGGACGGGGTCGTTCCCCAGTTGATCTACGTCTATGAATGGATGCAGATGCTGCTGAAAACGCAGATCCCCGTTGCCCTCTGCTCCGGCAATCACGATTTGCCCGGGAACCACCCAATCCTGGCCCCTGGCGTTTCCATCCGAAAAGATAAGCTCCCGATCTTAGGCGAATTCGCTAAGCATCGGAGCTGGCTTTCCGCGCTTAAAATGAGCCATCTGGTGGCGGTCGACGGCGATTCAAAAATCGTCCGTACCCGTACGGAAGAAGCGATCACCGTTGTTTGCCTGCCCTATGCTGCGGACGGACACGTCCACCCTCTGGACCCCGCCGCTCATCCATGCCTGATTCTTCATCATGAACCGCCGGCTCAAACCCTGATCGCCGACCCCAAAGCTGGCAGCCGCGAATTCGCGTTGGTCGTCGCGAAACAGCAACCCACCTGGACATTCAGCGGACACGTCCATTACACTGAGTGGCACCGAAAACGCTTTTTCCCAACGGGTAGGACGATCATGGTGCTTCAACTGTCGCCAGACCCCTCCGGCAACTATTCTTCCCCCGGAACCAAACTTCATCGGCTTGGACACCAAAAACAGGGAAGCAACCTGGTTCCACTGGGTGTCCGCGGAAAACCGCGAACTAATCAAGGTCACCTGCCTGGAACAACGTAACGGCGTATCGGCGTAGGGGCGTCGGCGGGAAACGTATCGGCGCGTCGGCGTAGGGGCGTGTCGGCGTCTGTCTGTCTTCGATTCTGCGCGTTTCGATTTGACTCGCTATCAATCGGCGGAAACGGAAAAAAAGGGTTGGCGACTAACTAACACGCCGACACGCCCCTACGCCGACACGCCGATACGTTCCCCCCCCACGCCCGCCGACCCGTTTCCCCTACACTCCCGGCGTTTCTCCCTTGTACCCCGTTAACTCCATATACCCGACCCCATCGACAGGTTTCCCATTGCGTCGGCCCTTGACTCTGATGCTCCCCTCCCAATACACCACCGCCACATCTAATTCCTGACCCTCCACCGCAGGAGTTACTTCCAAATCCAGATTCAATTTCGGAATTGTTAGTTTCCATTTGACCGGATAATTCGCCTTGCTGTCCGGGCTCATCCAATACTTCTCCGGATTCAACTGAAATTCGGTCACTGCGAGATCGGTCGTTGCACCATCCGGGGCGATCCATTTTCCATTCGAATGCGAATCGATGCCACCATGCCGCAGCCGCATCTGGTAAAGCATCAAATCACTGCCGTCTGATAGTTGAATGGCAAACCAATTCCAACCCGACTGCTCAGGTGCCAACTCATTCGTGGCCCACTCCCGGTCAAACCAGGATCGGCCTTCGACCTTACAAATTTCAGCGCCGATCTTTACCGTACCGGAAGTCTTCAGTCGCGGAATCGAATAGTAATAGGAGGCGTGGCCCGCACCGTCCGCCTTTTGGCTCAGTCCGTTCTCCCCTTGCAGCACGGCCGGCTTTTCGGGCGTCAACTCCAGGTCGATAGCGTAATCCTTTGCCGCCGCCTTCAACCGAAAATCCTTGCTGAAATCCAGTTCCCAATCGTCGATCCACGCGAGCCTGTTTCCGTCCGCGAAGCCGGCCTCACCGTACGCGCCGCGACTGACCCGGCTATCAAAATGGAATTTACCCGCGCTCACCTCGGTCAACGCGAAGTGGGCAAACTTTACATCGTTCATTACGAACCTCGATGCGACCGATTGTCCAATCCCTGGCGGCCGGTAACCGTGACGAAAAAATGTCAACTGATAGCCAAACGCCCGACCGTCCTCTGCTTGCAGGTTCCCGGTGAAATACCACCATTCGGTCCGGAATTGGTAATGGGGAAAATGATCCCTGGGCAGCGTTATTTGATAGCCGGGCAGAGCAACCGCCCATCCCTGTTTAGGAGAATCTTCCGCCCAGACCATCGCAGCGACGCAGATAAGCCCCAAACAGCTAAATAGACTTTTCATGCGTCCATTCTGACGGCATCGATGATATTCCGCCGCGCGGCCTGACTAGCCGGCCACAGACTAGCCAAAACAGCCGCCGGCAACAACCAGACCGGCGTCCAAAGAAGTTGGTCCCAAGGAATTTGCCAGGGGAATCGTCCAACCAAAAAAGGCCTTGTTGATTACTTCCGTTAAGACTACCGAAAGGGCCACTCCGGTGGCCACTCCGAGCAGAACCGCCATCGTCCCCACTAACAACGATTCCCAGAGAATCAGTGCACGAATCTGTCGCCGTGAAACGCCTAGCGCCCGCAAGGTTCCAATTTCTCTTTCGCGCTCTTTTACTAAAACGGTTATATTGAAAGCGATCCCAATCACGGCCACCAAGAGGGCAATCAGCCGAAGAATTTGCGTCACCGCAAACGTCTGATTAAAAATTTCCACCACCGCCTTGCGCAGTGCCTGGTTCGAATAGAGCGAGTAATCACCGGCAGCGGCGTACCTGGTTCGAATATTGCCAATCACTTTTTCGACATCTGTTCCCGGCCGCAAATAAAGGGAGACTGAATTGACTCGAGAATCGTGCCAGAATTTTTCATAGTTAGCACGTTGCATCAGCATCACGCCGGAGTCCCGGCTGTAATCATAAAAGACGCCGGCCACCTGGAACCGGTGCGGACCTGACGGCGTCGCGATGACCACGGTATCTCCCTGATTTATCCGCAAACGGCGGGAAAGTGGTTCAGAGATTGTCACTTTGTCCGGCCGCTGAAAGTCCTGATATTTTTCCGCATTCTTTCCGTCGAGAAAATCCGGTAGATTCCGATTCGTTCCGATAATCACCCCAAGAAAAACCGGGGCACCATTCACCGTTACCGTCAGATTCCGGTAGGTATCCAACATCTCGACTTCCGGCAGCGATCGCATCAAGTTGATTAAATCTTCGGACACAAAATTCTCGAACCCGACAACCTCGTTGGCACTCGGGGAGACGTAGAGGTCTGCCACCAGCCGCCGGTTCAACCATCGATCAACCGTCTTGCGGAACGAATAAATCATGATCGAAACGCTAATCAGCATCGCCAACGCTGAGGCGAGCGCCGCGATCGTCATCGCATGCCGATAAAGTGATCGAACCAGATTCCGAGCGGCGAGCCGCGGGAAAAGGAAACCACGGAAAATCTGGCCAACCCACGTTCCGAAATGATGGGTCAGGTAAGGCGAAAGGCAACAAAATCCGATCAACGTGAAGAAGGCAGCCGCAAATCCGGCGATTCGAAAGCCGTTCAGCGCGAGTTCACCAGCGCCAAACGCCGCCAGTAGACTTCCACCACTTAGCACGAACCAATACAGCCTTGGTCTCTCGCTTCGCTCGATAAGGACTCCCATGTTCAAGGCGCGCAAGGGCGGCAGGTTGGCGCCGGCATTTGCCGGTATAAACGCCCCTGCCAGGACCGATCCCATGCCTGCCAACAACACCGCCGGAATCTGCCAAAAAGGAAGATAAAAATGATCGATGCTGGTGAGCACGTAGAGATTCGTAACCGTTTTCGAAACTGCCCCCACCAGAAAATTCGACAACAGCACGCCTCCGACGCAGCCCGCGAGGCTGCCTATCATCCCGTACAACGCTGCTTCCCCAAGGAACAACCATCGAACCTTCGCCCGGCTGGCACCAAGTGCTCTCAAGATTCCGACTTCATTTCTTCTTCGCACCACCGAAGCCGTCACGGTGTTATAAATGAGAAAAACGCCAACCAGCAGCGAAACCATGCTGAGCGCCGTCAGATTCAATTCAAATCCAGACAGCATGTTCTCCACCTGGCCGCTCCGGGCCCCCGGTTCCTGAACCACCGCATCAGGGGGAACCAGGTGCCGGATGCGCTCGCTCACCGGCTCAGGGTTGGTCGGATCACTGATCTGAAATAGCACGCTGGTCAGCTTTCCCTGCAAACCAAACAATTCCTGCGCCCAACCGATATCCATCGCGGCAAAGTGTGAGTCGCCATCCTTCGCCTCGAGAACAAAACTCAACACGAGATCGATTTCACGGTCTCCGAGTTTGACCCGGATGGAGTCCCCAGGTTTCAAATGATGGGTGTCGGCAAATTTTTTTGCTACCGCCAGCGCTCTCGGATTTCCAAACCAGGCCTCCGAATCAAATGAATCTCTCCCTGATTTGCTGAGTTTGAAATTTTCGAAAGTTGAATTCGTGAACGGGTCAACTCCCAAAATGTGCAGGTATTCACCTGGGAAATCCGGCAATGTCACGACACTTTCCACTAACGGGGTGGCGGCCGTCACGCCCGGTACTTTCTGAAGCTCTGGGAACAAACGATCATCCAGAGCCCCGCGAACCTCGACATTGGCCCGACCTGCGACAACATCAATACCTGCCCGGAATGCAGCCGTGGCGCTCCGATTCGCGATTTGCACAGCCAGGAAGACCGATACTCCAAGAGCAACACTCAAGATGTTGATTACCCCCAGGACTTTGTGCCGCAACGCATAGCGCACGACGTGCTGCAGGAAAAATCTCACCGTTCGACAGCATAACAGGAAAACGTGGCAGCGTGGGGAGAAACGTGTCGGGGAGAACCGGGTCGGCGGATCGGCGTAGGGGCGTGTCGGCGTAGGGCGTTTCACGCCTACTTTGCGCTTTCGAAGAAATACCTGACCAGACAGAAGAAGCTTCTTGAGCCTAGAAGTACGCCATTACGCCGATACGGGTTCCCCCACGCCGATACACTCCTCCCCACGCCGACACGCCCACTACGCCGACCCGCCGATACTTTCCCTCCGCCCTACGCCGACCCGCCGACCCGTTTCCCCCCTCCCCCTATCCCGTGAACGGAATCGGCCGGTTGGTAGCGCGGAGGTAAAGCAGGACAAAGCCGAGCAGTAGGAAAATTGCGGCCGGAGTCCAGGCCGCGACCAGTGGCGGGATTCTGGATCCCTGTCCAAGCGCCAGGAAGACGTTGGTAGATGAGAACAAGCCTATGAAAAGAAAAAGGCCGCCGGCTATTCCGCCGAGCGCTCCCCGGCGTGAAAAAGCGACACAGAGCGGACTTGCCACAAACACGACCACCAAGACATTCCATGGCAATGCGAACCGATACCACATCTGGGTCTTGAACTCGGCGAGATTCGATTCCGGAAAATCGCCGTTCTCTTTCAGGTAATGCTCCAGCTGCGGCACCGTCATGTACTTGCCTCTCAGCGTAGCACTGGAGAGACGCCACGGAGTTTCGCTCCAACCGTTCATCTCCTTTTGAGTGAAAAATTCCTCGCTGGTCACGTTCCCCTGCGGATCGACGTAAGCGATCTTGCCGTTATAAAAGATCCAGGCTTTGCGTGACCCATCGTAACTCGCTGTCCGCCCGTAGATTTTTGACGAGATGACCCCGTTGCCATCTTGCTGAATCACTTGAACATTCCAGAGCTGTTCGTTCTTGGCATCGAGAAGTTGAATAAACCAGATGCGAAAATCTCTCCGGTTGGGAAAAACGAGTGCGTCCACCCGGGAGTTCTTGGCCTTTCCCTTGATGATTTCGTCCAGCATGAACGCGCCGGCCCATTGCCCTTTTGGACCTAGCTCATAGTTCAAAGCGGTGCAGGCCCCCGTTAAGATCAGCCCCACCAGAATCAACGGAAGCAGCAAACGCGGAACACTGACACCCGCACCCAGCATCGACACGATCTCATTGCGGCGGGACATTCGCGTCAGCACATAAAGGAGACCGAGCAAAACGCTCAATGGCAGCTGATTCACGATCAGAAACGGGATTTGAACCAGGTAAAATTGGGCGATCGGTGCAAACCCAAGATGCGCCTCCTGCAAATCGTTGGCGTGCTCACCGAGATCATAAACCAGCCAGATGGCAATCGTTCCGAACAACGAATAAAAAAATGGAACCAGGAAATTCTTGATGAGGTATCGATCAAATATTCGAAACACGGCCTTTTAAGCTTTGAAGTTTTGTCTTTTGCGACTTCAGTCCAACCGGTGGGTCGAAAATCGGGCGCGAACGTGCTGCAATCCCTGTGAACACCACGAAAAGCCGCGATGCCAAATTACCATATCCAGAGAGACTTGCGCCGGAGCGTAGCGCTCTCGATGGTAGTACGCCTCCTGTCTTTTAGTGGAAAGACCGGTAGCACGGCTTTGAGCAAAGGACAACGGTGATCGCGCTTCGCAAAGATTTCGACCAAGGGTTCTCCCAGGACATTCACGAGATGTTTGGGGAAGGAAGCGTCTTGTCCGGTGCAAAGAATTTCGAGTACCGGCCCGAACAACAGCAGATGGCTGCGGCGGTGGCGGATGCACTGGAAGGAAATCATCATCTGGTGGTCGAAGCCGGGACCGGTGTCGGCAAATCATTGGCCTACCTCATACCGGCTGCTCTCTTCGCTTTGGAGCACCATCGTAAAGCGATCATTTCGACCCACACCATCAACCTCCAGGAGCAATTGCTCCAAAAAGATATCCCGATTGTTCGCAAGTTGCTGGATCGGCCATTCGAAGCTGTGTTGCTCAAAGGAAGACAAAATTATCTTTGTCCAAATCGACTCGACCGCGCTTTACAACTGCAGAACGATCTCTTCAACAGCTCTGAGCAACAAGAGTTGCTAAGAATCAAGGACTGGAGCCAAAGGACAACCGAGGGGACCCTTAGCGACATGGACGTCGAGCCGGATTCATCCGTCTGGGCACAAGTTTGCAGTGAACCGCACATCTGTACTCCGAAAACGTGTGGGGCCGGAAGCCGCTGTTTTTACCAGGAGGCACGGAAAAAATTATTGACGGCCGACCTGATCGTGGTCAATCACACCCTTTTTTTCCTGGCCTTGGAAAGCATGGGCGAGGCCGAGAGTCGAAGTTCGGGGTACCTTTTCCCGAATGACTTTGTCATCTTGGACGAGGCGCACACCGTTGAGTCTGTCGCCGCGCGCCAGGTTGGCCTTGGAGTCTCGCAGTACGGTCTTAAACAGGCGCTGTACCGGCTCTACAATCCAAAGTCAAAAAAGGGACTCTTCACCGTTCTCAGAGCTGAGGAAGCGGTCCGGGAGACTGCCGAAACAATCGAAGCAGTGGACCGCTTTTTCCAAGCGGTTGAACAAGCCGCGGATTTTCGCAAAGGGCGGGAGTTCCGTGTGCGCGAACCGGGCCTGGTACCGGACAGCGTCACGCTGGCCCTGGCGCGGGTTCAGTCGATCGTGGTCGCCCTCATGAAAAAGACCGAGGACGAAAAGCTTAAATCTGAGCTCCAGGATTTGGGCCGCCGCCTCCGTGAAGCGCGTCGCGGGGTAGCCGACTTTCTGCAGCAAACTCCAGAAAACCATGTCTACTGGGTCGAGCGGACGGGGAAAACGGCGCACCAGCTGACGTTGAACGCTGCGCCGGTCGATATCTCCTCGGTGTTGAACCGGATGCTATTCCCGGAAGGTCGTACCTGCGTGATGACCAGCGCGACACTTTCAGTCGGTCGCGACGATCTGGCTTATTTCCGCGGACGAGTGGGTGCTTTCGAGGTCGATGCTTTGCAGATCGGCAGCCCATTTGATTACAAAAAGCAGATGCGTCTTTACGTTGCCAAAAAAATGCCGGATCCGCGCAATCCGGAATATGAGGATGCATTGGAAAAATGGATTACTTTCTTTTTGAAAAAAACCAACGGCCGCGCCTTTGTTCTTTTTACCAGCTACAAAAGCATGATGAGCCTGACCCAGCGCATGGAGCCCGCCTTGGATCGCGCTTACACTTTTATGGTTCAGGGGAAGGGCCTATCCCGGACCCGCATGCTGGAACGTTTTAAAAAATCCAACAACGGTGTCCTGTTCGGCACCGACAGCTTCTGGACCGGTGTCGATGTGCCAGGGGAAGCGCTCTCAAACGTCATCATTACCAGACTCCCTTTCGCCGTTCCCGATCATCCATTGATCGAAGCCAAGCTCGAATATATTGAGGCTAACGGCGGTGATCCTTTCACCGAATATTCCCTTCCCGAAGCAATCCTGAAATTGCGGCAAGGGGTTGGTCGACTTATTCGGACCAAAACTGATGAAGGCATCATCGTTATTCTGGATAACCGGATCTTGAGCAAGAATTACGGCAAAAGCTTTTTGCAAGCGCTTCCTCCCTGCCCGTTGGAGATGGTGTGAGTTCGGGTTTTCCTGTGAATCCGATTGAACTGTTTCTGGCAAATATTGAAGTCAGCCTGACCAACAAAACTTTCCGTCGCTTAACACTGGGAAAGTGCCGGGATGAACTTGAAGGCGTCAAACACGTCTATATCCGTGCTGTTAACCTGAAGAACGGGATCCACTTGAGTTTCGTCCGCCGCTATCCGGACCGCGATCTGACTCAAAATTATCTTGTCCCGGACGGCATTTCCTTAGTCCGTGATTGGTTAGGCAAATCCAGTTTGGCCGCGACTCTCTTCACGGTCGATCAGCGCCAACAACTTTTGTTCAACCGGCACGGAACCCCCGGTTATTCAACAGCTCTGGGGAAACTGTCGAAAATCACCTTCAACATGATCGGGAGAAAACTCGCCTGTTGCAGGACGACACCTTTCTGAGACACCTCGGCGTCCTTGACCCCACCGGAAAACCGAGAAGCCAGATGAGTGACAAGTACCGGCAGATCCATCATTTTATTGAATTGCTGGCCCCGGCTCTGCGAACCCTGCCAAAAGGAAGGAAGCTCCGAGTGGCCGATATGGGTTCAGGAAAAGGCTACCTGACGTTCGCTGCCTATGCTTTTTTAAAACAAGCAGGGTACCAGGCCGAAGTTTTTGGCATCGAAAGACGTCGTGCGCTGGTCGATCTTTGTAATCGGGTCGCCGCTCAATGCGAATTTCCTGACCTTCGATTTGAGGTCGGCGAAATTTCAGACGTCAAGCTGGAGGGCGTCGATGTCCTGGTCGCTTTGCATGCCTGCGATACCGCCACGGATGACGCGCTTTACCGCGGGATCGCCGCCAAGGCTCAATTAATCTTCCTGGCCCCTTGCTGTCATAAGGAGATCCGGCCTCAACTGAGGCCGCCGAATGAACTCGCCCCTTTGTTCAGGCATGGGATCCAAGCGGAGCGCATGGCGGAAAACATCACCGACGCACTCAGATGCATGTACCTCGAAGCCTGCGGATACTCGACCACGATTCAGGAGTTCATCGCCTTGGAACATACCCAAAAGAATCTCTTGATCAGCGCTGCAAAAAACTTCAAGCCCTTCGACCAAGACCTGCTTTTTCGAGAGGCCTCAGAATTCCAGGCCCGGTTCGGAATTGTCCACCAACGCCTGGCGGATCTATTGACCTCAGACGCGCCGGGCAACCCCATACTCAACTCCTGACTCCTGACTCCTGACTCCTGACTCCTGGCTCCTGGCTGCCTGGCTCCTGACTTCTGGCTCCTTGCCTCTAAAGCTTCTTCTTGCGCCGATACAATGTAGCGGGATCAATTCCAAGAACATTTGCCGCCTCATCGATCGTCCGTGAATTCGCGATCACTCGTCGGATGTGTTCGTTGTCCAACTCTTCAAGAGTGACACTACCTCCGACGCGAAACTCGGATCGTGCCTGCACGATCTCCACGAGATCGACAGCGCCAATCGCATCTCCGCTCCCGAGGATCACGGCGCGCTCGATCAAATTGCGCAGTTCGCGAAGATTGCCGGGCCAGTTATACGATTGCATCGCTTCCAGAGCGTCTGGGGTAAAGCCGTTGAAATGCCTTCCTGCCCGATGAGCGAAGAAATCGAGGTGCCTTTTCGCGATCCGTTCGAGATCCTGGAGACGCTCGCGCAGTGGCGGCAGACGCAGGGAAATGACGTTGAGACGGTAGTAAAGATCTTCGCGAAATCGTCCTTCCCGAACGGCTTCCGCCAAGTCGCGATTGGTCGCCGAAATGACCCGTACGTTGGCCCGACGTGGTTTCGCCTCGCCCACCCGCTCGTATTCCCGCTCCTGCAGCAGGCGCAGCAGCTTCGACTGGATTTCCAAAGGCAGATCGCCAATTTCATCCAGCAGCAGCGTCCCGCCATCCGCGGCGGAAACTTTTCCCTGGGTATCCGTCAGAGCGCCGGTGAACGCCCCTTTGACATGACCGAAAAGTTCGCTCTCCAGAAGTTCACGCGAAAGACTCGGACAACTGACCGTCACAAATGCCCGCGACTTTCGAGGGCTGCGAGCGTGCATACCTTTCGCGAGGACGCTTTTGCCGGTGCCGCTCTCTCCAAGAATCAGAACGGTTGCATCACTGTTAGCCGCTCTGAACGCCATGTCGATCACCGTTTGCATGGCGGGAGAATCGGTGGTCAAATCGACTTCGGGCGACTCCAGGCTGAGCTGCGACTCGAGTTCGACCACCCGGTTTTCCAAACGTTTGGTTCGTTCGATCCTGGCCAGCAACTGCCGCACCTGATCCGGAGTGCACGGCTTCGGAAGATAATCGAAAGCACCGCGCCGCATCGCTTCGACCGCTGTCTCGATGGAGGCGAAAGCCGTGACGATCACCACCGCGGCTTGGGGTGCGAGCCGTAGGATCTCTCCGAGCACTTCGAGCCCGCTTTCCTGATGCAATTTCAAGTCAAGAAAGACGACCTCAAAGGCCGCATTCTTCAGCTCCTTCAACGCTTCTGCACCTGTGGCCACACAGACCACCTCATGGTCCATCGATTCCAGCGCCATGGCCATGGTGCGTCTTATGTTTTTCTCGTCATCAACCACTAAAATCCGCATACCCTTGTCCGGCCTTAATCTGACAACTGTTTACCAAATCGCAATTTCCCTATGACCGAATGCGATCGGATTGAGAACGTTTGATGGTTTAAGCGATTCTCGTCGTTTGATAGATGATCTGTTCTCTTAACGGAAGCAGCAGCCTAATCTGTGACATACAACTAGCTCAGCTAGGTAATAAATAAATCGTTCATTGGCTTGACAGGCAAAACACGCACCTGCTAGACCTTGGCAAGTTACCCCATCTGGAAAGGCCCCCCGCAAATGCTCCTAAAGACAAGTTTTACTAGACGAAATGTTCTTCACTTGGTTGGCTCAGTTCTCGCCGCTTCCTTGATCGCCCACAGCGGTTTCGGTGCAGGTGTTACGCTCCGATTTGCCAGTGATTCAAGTGGTACCGGAGGTGCATTCATCAAAGCGCTTTGTGATGAGTGGTCCCAGAAAACCGGCAACAAGGTAGAAATCATTAGCCGTCCGCAGGACGCGACCGCGACCCTGCAGCAATATCAGCAGTATTGGGCCGCGAAAAGTGGTGATGTGGATGTCTACCAGATCGATGTCATCTGGCAAAGCATCGCCGCACCGCACGCTGTTGACCTGAAAAAGTACTACAAGGAAGACGAAATCAGTCAGCATTTTCCGCGCATCATTCAGAACAACACGGTGAACGGAAAACTCGTCTCCATCCCCTGGTTCACCGACGCCGGCACCCTTTATTATCGAACAGACCTGCTGGAAAAGTATGGCTATAAGGAACCGCCCAAGACCTGGGAAGAACTCGCCGAAATGGCCAAGAAGATTCAGGACGGCGAACGCAAAGCGGGCAAGCCTGACTTTCAGGGATTTGTCTTTCAAGGCAAAGCCAGCGAAAGCGTGACCTGCAACGCTCTCGAATGGGTCTACAGCTATGGCGGAGGGGTCATTATTGAGCCGGATAAGAAGGTCACCATCAACAATCCCAATGCCATCAAGGCGCTTGACACCGCCAGGAGTTGGGTCGGAACGCATTTCGCCGGCCGGGGTTGTCACCTACGGTGAAGAAGAAGCTCGAAACGTCTGGCAGGCCGGTAACGCGGCATTCATGCGCAATTGGCCTTACGCCTATGCCTTGGGCCAGGATCCGAAAAGCGCGGTCGCGGGCAAGTTTGATGTGACCGTCCTTCCTAAAGGTGGCGACAATGGTAAAAATGCAGCCTGCCTCGGTGGCTGGAACCTGATGGTTTCCGCCTATTCAAAAGCACCGGATGCGGCGGCCGATTTGGTCAAATACCTGGATTCATCAGATGCTCAGAAAAAGCGCGCCATTGACCTGAGTCTGCTCCCGACATTGCCGGCGCTCTACGCTGACCCGGAAGTCCTGGCTAAAAATGCCTGGTTCAAGAACATGGTCGAGGTATTCAAAAATGCGGTCGCTCGTCCGTCCACGGTCACCGGTGCCGATTACAACCAACTCTCCACGGCGTTCTTCCAGAATGTCAACAAAGTGCTTACCGGGGGCGAATCAGGTAAGGACGCGGTGCAGCAAGTTGAGAGAGTCGCTAAACGGCTGGTTCGCTAACTCTCGCTCAGAGAGGGCACTGTCATATGGCCAAGCAAATTGACTTGCTGGAGCGCCAGAGACGGTTGGCATGGTATTTGATCGTGCCGGCCGTTTTGGTGGTGTTCCTGGTAATCGGATATCCACTCATCCAGGTTCTTGTCTACTCGGTCCTCAAATACAAGCTTGACGGGGTTACCCCGGCAAGCTTCGTGGGCTTCGGCAATTACCTGTTTATTTTAACGGACCCCGATTTTTGGCTGGCAGTCCAAAATACGCTCATTTTTTCGGTCTGCTCCGTGACGCTCGAATGCGTTTTGGGTTTGGCCGTTGCCTTGGTCGCGAATTCGAAGTTCAAAGGCCGCTCTATTTTGCGAGTGGCCATTTTGATTCCCTGGGCCATCCCGACGGTCGTCTCATCCAAGATCTGGGCCTGGATGTTCAACGACATCTATGGAGTGGTCAACGTCCTCCTGATCAATCTTCATCTCATATCGCAAAAGATCGCCTTTCTGGCGACCCCGGCAACAGCGTTGCCGGTCATCATTGCCGTCGACGTCTGGAAGACGACTCCGTTTATGGCGCTCCTTTTGCTCGCCGGCCTCGGATTGATTCCCGGCGATCTGTACGAGGCTGCGTCGATCGATGGGGCAAGCAAAATCCGCCAATTCTTCTCTCTCACGCTTGCCACTGGTCATGCCGACATTGCTGGTGGCACTTATCTTTCGTACCCTGGACGCGCTGCGCGTCTTCGACATCTTTTATGTCATGGTGGGAGGCCAAGGAAATATGGCCACCATGGCCATCTACAATCAGCAATGGTTAGTTTCGTTCCTGGATGCCGGTGTCGGCTCCGCAGCTTCGGTCATTATTCTCGTTATCATCATGGTCTTTGTGGTCCTCTACACCCGCTTCAGCAAGACGAGCTTCGAATGAAAGCACAAGATTCAAAATCATCACCGGTCCTGCGAGCGCTGTTTTACCTTTTGGTGCTCGTCATTCTGGTGTTTAATTTATTCCCGTTTATTTATGCGGTGGTCTCGTCGTTTCGGCCAAGCAGCGAACTATTTTCGACCGACCTTATCCCGAAATCGTTTACCTTCATCCACTATGACGAAATCTTTAAAGATGCCCGATTTGTGGCCGGCCTCATCAACTCGATCATCGTCGCCGGTTGTACTGTCGTGATTGCGCTCGCGTTCGGCAGCCTCTGTGCCTATGCGCTCGGGAGGCTGCCGTTCCGTTTCAAGGGGTTTGTGCTTTACCTCGTGCTGACCATGACGATGTTTCCACAGATTTCGGTGCTCTCGGGTCTTTTTGTCATGCTGAAGTCTCTGAACCTGTTTAACACCCGTCAAGGTCTGATCATGACGTATTTGATTTTCTCCTTGCCGTTCACGATCTGGGTGATGACCCAGTACTTTCGCAGTCTGCCGAGAGAACTCGAGGAAGCCGCCTACGTGGACGGGGCGTCGCCCTTGGCCGTGTTTTGGCAAGTTCTGCTCCCCTTGACCGTGCCTGGCTTGGTCTCTACCGGGCTATTGGCTTTCATTGCCGCCTGGAACGAATTTTTGTTCGCGCTGACCTTTACCGTCACCGACAATATGAAGACCGTGCCGGTCGTTATCTCACAATTTAGCGGTGCAACGTCTTATGAACAGCCCTGGGGCTCGATCATGGCGGCTTCCATGGTGGTGACAATCCCGTTGGTCATCCTGGTCATGATCTTCCAGTACCGGATCGTGGCAGGCCTCACCGCCGGTGCCGTGAAAGGCTAATAACTCTTCGCGGATGCGAAGCGGATCGCTCTCTTTCATTCGAAGGAGAGCCTGGCGAGAAGGTCTCTTCTCTGCGCGATGCTCCGCTTACCGTTTCTCGCCCAGAACGCCAAACTGTTACCACCAAAGCAGCCTCCCCGCCGTGACCCTGTATCTCTCAATCCACGCTTTCTGCTCGATGTCACCGGCCTCTCATGCACTCTTCTTTCGTTCGGTTTGCCTTTGATCAGACCTGAATTTCGTACCATCGTGGGACGGAAAAACTCGGAGATGACATCTAAATTTGACTTCCAGGAGGCATTCCGGCGAGCAATTCCGCGCTTAGCCCGAGAGCGAGTCGATCGTGTGTTAAAGTCACTCAGTGAAAAACCGCACCCGGGTGCGGAGTCTATCCATGAAGCACGCAAGACCTTGAAATCCCTTCGTGCCTTGTTGCAGCTGGCACGTGGTTCGATCGATGCCGAGGTCCGGCGGAGGGAAAACATTTGCTTTCGAGACGCCGGCCGTTTGCTTTCACCTCTTCGTGATCCGCAGGCTCTTCTGGAAGCCCTCGCCTACTTTTGCGAAGGACCTGACCACTCCGGCGTCTCCACACGGAAGCAGGAATCGATTCGCAGGTTCATCGAGAGAATCCAACGAGAAATTGAGAAGCGCCTGGTCGATGGGCTTCCTCAAAGAGAAGTCAGAAAACTGGCGAGAGAGCTCCGCGTTGTCAGAAGCCGTGCCGCTCTCTGGTTCGAAGGCGTCCCGGCAGGAACCGGGAACGAGTGGGAGATCTTTGTGGGGATCGGGCTGCGGCGGACCTACCGGAAAGCCAAAAACCTGGTTTGGCAGTTTGAGGTGATGGGCCACGAGAGGAGTGATGATAACACTTGGCACGAGCTGCGGAAATCGGCCAAGGCCCTGGGTTATCAGTTGCGATTACTCAAACCGATCTGGCCCAAAATGATGAACGTCTCGGTGGACGAGATCGATCAACTGACCGATCGCTTGGGGGATGCAAATGACCTGGCAATCTTGCGCGCAAAAATCTTGAACGAACCCTACGACCCTTCGGAAACCCAAGAGTCCGCGGAAATCCGCCGGATTTTCCTGCAAATGCTGGATCGTCGTAAGCAAAAGCTGCAAACGGAGGCCTTCAAACTGGCGAAGTTGGTTTACGCCGAAAAGCCGGGCCAATTTGAACGCCGTCTCGCCACCTATTGGCGGGTCGGGCAGGGATCGCTCGAAGTGTCTAAGACCAGGGATTCCGACTATGACCAAGAAGGACGCACAAAGGGCGCATCGACCGGAAAGCGAAAACAGAAACTTTGGTCTCCATACCTTTGTGATCGCCGCTATTTCAGCAAATCTTAAAATTCATGAACTCTTGCCGGTTGCTTCGGTCAGCGGTTGCGTCCATTGTGGTCAGTGAGCCGAAAAACCCGAACATTTCGCCTACGCCTTCTTGAGGGACAGATCGGCGAAGTGGCCTACCAGATCACCAAAGTCCATTTCTCTAATTTTCATGATTCCGGCGTGCAATGGCGTCCTCCGATCAACGTGTTTCAATGCGCTTCCTGCTTTCGAATTTGCGTCGAAATGGCCGGCGTTGAGCCCGATCAGATCGAAGTCGAAGTAGGGTTGGACCGGATCTGGATCCGAGGATACCGCGAAGCGCCTGAACCACTGCAGCAACTGGAGATGCCTTTTTCAACGACGCGCAAGCCGGTCCGAGTGGTTGCCATGGAGATCAACCATGGCCAGTTTGAGCGGGAGGTGGAAATTCCCGACGGCTACGACCCACGAAGAATCACCACCGAGTGGGAAAACGGACTTTTGTGGATCTTCCTGCCACGAACCGCGCATGCCTGAGGCACCGGGGCTTCTCGCGCCCTTCAGCAACGCCAATATTCTAACGAATTCCCTCCCTTAACATTTCATGAGCTCAGAGCAGCCAGAGCGACAAGATCTACACGACCCCGTTTTAAGCAAAGCACCGGATAATAGTGCAGCCATTGATCCGGCACTGGATACGACGGGCTCAAGCCATGCCGACCCCGCCGCGGAGGCTGCACAGAACGAGCCGAACGAGACACTGGCGATTTTACCCGTCCGGGGAATTGTTTTGTTTCCCGGAATGGTGGTACCACTCACCATTGGACGCCCGGCCGCGATCAAGCTGGTCGATTCTGAATTGCCGGAAAACAAGCACCTTGGATTGGTGACCCAGCGAGATGAGAGTTTGGATCGGCCCGAGCCTTCCGACCTTCACCGGATCGGGGTCTCGGCCCAAGTCCTGAAGCTGATTCGCCAACCGGACGGAGCGATTATCTTGATCGTCCAGGTTCTGAAACGGATCGCTTTGGAGTCGTTCGTGCAAACGGAGCCCTACCTCCGCGCCATCGTCCAGACCGTCAAAACGGTCCTACCTGAAAAGGAAGACGCCCAGTTGCAAGCTTCCTTTAACAATCTCCGGCGAGGCGCCTTGAGGTTGTTAGAACTCTCTCCCGATATACCGGACCAGGCGCGCGCCGCACTCGTTGGGGTAGAAGACCCCGAGCAGTTGACCGATCTGTTAGCCGGTAATCTTGGGATCGACCTGGCGACTAAACAGCGAATCCTGGAAGAGACTGATCTGCTGCGCAGAATGCGCACGGCGCAGGAGGCCCTCCAACGCCAGCTTGAGATTGCGGAGTTGCAGCAAAAGTTACGAAAGGATGTCGAGGGCCAATTTTCCGACACGCAACGTCGAGCTTATCTACGTGAACAACTCCGTGCCATCCAACGAGAGCTCGGCGAAGAGGAAGCCGAAGGAGAAGAGCAGGCGGATCTGCTGCGCAAAAAGCTTCAGGATTCGGGAGCGAACCAGGACGTTCTCGCCGCTGCGGATAAGGAGTTGAAGCGTCTGAGCCATATCCCAAGCGCAAGCCCCGAATACTCCGTGATTGTCTCTTACGTCGAGATGTTGGCGGATCTGCCTTGGAATAAGTCGACAGACGATAATACCGATCTTGGGCGGGCCCAGGCTATCCTCGATCGCGACCATTACGGCCTGGAAAAAGTAAAGCGTCGCATCGTGGAGTTTCTTGCGGTGCGAAAATTGAATCCGAGCGGACGGAGCCCGATTCTTTGTTTTCTCGGGCCGCCAGGAGTCGGTAAAACGAGTCTTGGCCAATCGATCGCGGATGCGCTCGGCAGAAAATTCACTCGCATATCTCTCGGAGGAATTCGCGATGAAGCGGAAATCCGCGGTCATCGCAGAACCTATATTGGCGCGATGCCCGGGCGGATCATCCAGGAGATTCGCAGAGTCGGGGTCCGCAATCCGGTGATGATGCTGGACGAGGTTGACAAAGTCGGGTCCGACATGCGGGGCGATCCCGCGAGCGCACTTCTTGAAGTGCTTGATCCACGGCAGAATCACAGTTTCGTGGATCGTTACCTGGATGTTCCATTTGATTTAAGCCATGTGATTTTTATCTGCACCGCCAATTACATGGAAGGTATTCCATCTCCACTGCGCGACCGGTTGGAGACGATCTCCGTATCGGGCTATACCGAGGTGGAAAAACTGAACATCGCGCGACGATACCTTGTTCCGAGACAAATCGAGGAGCATGGATTGGGGGCCGACCAATGCAAATTCGATGAGGACGCCATCAGGGTGATCATTCAGGAATACACCTATGAGGCCGGCGTTCGTGACCTTGAACGAAAAATTGCCGCCGTCTGTCGAAGCATCGCTGCTGAGATCGCTCGTGGTGTTCGAGCCGACGTCACGGTCACCGCGAGCCTGGTGCGAGGAATCCTGGGAAACTCCGCCCGCAGCGAGCATGAACAGCGTTTATCACAGAGTCTCGTTGGCGTGGTCACCGGCTTGGCCTATACCCCGACAGGAGGCGATATCCTGTTCGTCGAGGCCACGAAATATCCGGGTAAAGGGGGATTTTTGTTAACGGGTCAGGTGGGGGACGTGATGCGCGAATCGATGCAAGCGGCTTACAGCCTGGTCCGCGCCCGCGCGAAGGATCTCGGCATCAACTCCGAATTGTTCGCGCAGAATGATGTGCATATCCATGTGCCGAGCGGCGCCATTCAGAAAGACGGCCCGAGCGCCGGCGTGGCAATAACGACTGCACTGGCCAGTCTTTTTGGCGACTGTCCGGTCCGTAACGATGTCGCAATGACCGGCGAGATCACGCTTCGCGGGGTGGTGCTTCCGATCGGCGGCCTCAAAGAAAAGAGTCTGGCGGCTCTGAGGGCAGGGATTGCAGAGATCATCATTCCGAAGGGAAACGTCAAAGATCTCGACGATATCCCTCTGGAAGCGAAGGAGCGGCTCCGCTTTCGGCCGGTCGAAACGATTGATGAAGTGCTTGCCATCGCGTTGATACGGAACGCCCCTCAATAATCCTGACGACAAGGTTTATGGGCTAACGTTATGGAGCGAGGCCCAGCATTCACTCGGACTGCGATGAACAATATGACAACGCTTCAACGTCCTCGTTGAAAGGAACTCTAGTGTACGCATCCATACCACCGAGTAGCTGTTGTATGCTATCGAAGCCGTTGGCTTGGAGCCAGCTCGACGCCGCCGCGCTCTGATATCCGTCCTGACAGACAACCACCAGCGGATTAGAGAAAGAGAGTTCTGCCACACGCGCCGGAAGTTGCACCAACGGGATATTTCGGGAACCCGGGATCCCATTTGATTTCCATTCACCAGGAGATCTGATGTCAAGAATCGCAGGTTTGCCCCCCCGGGAAAGCGTCGAATAAAGGTCAAGGACGTCTAACTGGGTAAGTTGATGCAACTCCGGAAGATCGCCGGCTGTGATGAATCCCGCGACGTTTTCGAACCCGGCCCGGGCCAGGTCTATTTGAGCCCTTCTTGCGTCCTCCGGTTTATCCACCACCAGCACAGTCTGACCTTGCTTCGGCAGGAACAGGCTGATGCAGGCAGCGAAACTGCGGCCCCCTAACCCTACATTTAAACTGCCCGGAAAATGCCCTTTAGCGAACCGTACTCCAAGTCGTAAATCGACCACCGCGACCCCGGAAGCCGACCTTGTTTTCAGTTCCCCGCCAGTCATCCTTAGCAGTTTCGACTCATCAACCAAACCCTTCAGGCGAAATCGTTTCAAAAACATCTTTCCCAATCTCCTTTGTCCAGACCAGCTGTAGCACGGTTCAGCCGGATTGACCACCGTCCCTGTCTTACCCAATCGGGTAAGCTTCGACACCAGTGAGAGACATTTCACCGGCGGAGAGCTGCACAAAGTGCGACGGATCAGCGCGCGCTCCCAGTAATCGACCCATTCAAAAACATCGGCCGAGCCTTCGATGAATGCGCAATTGCCGATCCCTTGCTCGGCTGCGAGCCGGCGGGCTTGTTCGAGCATTAGGTGCGATGTCAATTCCGATTGTTTTCGGCATTGGCGTTGAATTGATCCTTACTGGAACGAGGCGTCATCCGGAATATCTCCAAATCGAATTTCGAGCAAATCTCCCTCAATCTGGGTAGAACCGAGATAGATACTACGTGTCGAGATGAACCAATTCGACCACGAACTTTTGTTCTTCGAAGGCCACTTTCGCGAAGGAAATAGGCAGACGAAATCGCCTGGGTCCGATGCTGCCAGGGTTGACGTACAGAACGCCCCGCCTCCGATCGATTTTTGGCTGGTGCGAGTGGCCTGAGACCACCATCGCCAGTCCAGCACTCGCCGGGTCAAGATCCAAAAGACTCAGATCGTGCAGCACATAGATGAACTGATGGTTAACGGAAATCAATTCGGTCGGAGGCAAAAAGGCCAAATCATGATCGACGTTTCCTCGCACCGCAACGACCGGTGCAATCGTTTCCAGGCGTTGCAGCAGGCTGCGAGGACCGACGTCGCCGGCATGCACGATCAGATCAAACTGCTCCAGCGCTTCAGCTACCGAATCACGAAGCAGCCCATGTGTATCGGAAATCAGGGCCAGAGATTTAATCGAGCCAAACTGCCGGGGCTCGCCAGAATCCGAGAAAGCACTTTGCACCATGAGCTAAAGCCGATGTTTTCGACCGTCACCCGAACCGATCGAAAACCATTTTTCCTTAATTGAGCCAACCCCCATCAATAATGTGAACTTGCCCGGTCGTGTAGTTCGATTCGTCCGATGCGAGGTAAGTGGCCAGAGACGCTATTTCATCCGCTTTGCCCAAACGCCCCATCGGCTGTCGAGCCACAAACTCGGCGCGCACCTCCTCTTCAAGGCGCTTAGCGGCAGCCGCCTGAACGCGGATTCGCTCATTAAGCGACGGTGTCTGCACCGTTCCCGGGCAGATGGCGTTGCAACGGATCCCCTGCGAAACGAAATCCGCAGCGACGGATTTCGTCAGTCCGATTACGGCCGCTTTGGTCACTGAATAGGCAAATCGGTTCGGTACCCCTTTCAGGCTCGACGCAACGGATGACATGTTGATGACCGATCCACGTCGCTGCGCAAGCATGGAAGGTAAAAATGCCTGGATGAGATAGTACATCGAGCGAACATTCAAGTTAAAGGCGTAGTTCATCTCCTCCTCGGAGGATTGAAGGATCGTCCCGCTGTGCACCACCCCGGCACAATTAAAAAGTACGTCGATTGCTCCGATCTCGGCTGCCAAACGCTGAATCGCTTCTCGGTCCGTGACATCGAGCCGGCAAGGGATAACGTCTGGAATCGAAATTAACGCCGCCTCATCGATATCAATCGCGACGACTTTCGCGCCTTCACGTGTGAACATTGCCGCCGTTGCGCGTCCAATACCGTGACCGGCTGCGGTGACTACGGCAATCTTGCCAGCCATTCGATTAGCCATGCTTCTCACCTACCTTGTTAGAAAACACGTTGACAGAAGTTCAGGAGTTACAGAATGCATTCAAGCCGTAAACTGACAACCGTCCAAGTCGGAAAATCCTGAACTCCAAATTCCTGAACTTTCTGAATTAACGATGACCCCCGAGACCGGGACCCCCGGCAAGTTATCTTTCAGCGCTTCTTCGCGATCCGCGGTTGCATCCTGGATCCTTACCGGCATCGCCCTGTTTCTCGTGCTGAAACTCCACTTGCTCTCGGCCCTGCTGGCCGGCCTGCTGATTCACGAGCTGGTGCGTCTGCTCGCTCCGTTAGTCGAAAAACGGCTGTCAAGCAAGGGCGCTCGTCTGATGGCTTTGGCTACGCTGTCGATCATTACGGTAGCCCTTCTCATGCTGTTCACTTTGGGCATATTCGCCTTCTTCAAGAGTGACACCGGAAATCTAGAGGCGCTGCTCGACAAAACAGACCACATCCTCACGGACGCGCGTACCAAGCTGCCCTCCTGGATTGTGGACAGCTTGCCCAGCAACGTGGATGCCCTGAAGTCGTTCGCCGGCGATTGGGTTGACGAACATTCCAAAGAGATTCAGCACGCCGGAAAAGAACTCATGCATTTCTTCGTCCGCAGCCTGGTGGGCATGGTGATCGGAGCATTGATTTCGCTGCACGAGGAGGGGCCGGCAATCAACCAGACGCGCCCGTTCGCAGCCGCTCTTTCTGGACGCGTCTCCCGGTTCGCCCGTGCTTTCCGGCAGATTATCTTTGCCCAGGTGAAAATCTCCGCCATCAATACCGTTTTTACCGCGATTTTCCTGGCAGGGCTACTACCCGCTTTCGGGATCCATCTACCGCTGAGCAAGACACTCATTGCCGTCACCTTCCTCGCGGGCTTGCTTCCGGTGATCGGCAACCTGATCTCAAACTCACTCATCTTCGTCGCGGGCCTCTCGATCTCAGTCTACGTCGCAATCGTTGCCCTGATTTTTTTAGTGGTCATTCACAAACTGGAATATTTTCTAAACGCGCGCATTGTAGGAACCCGTATCCAAGCTAGCGCCTGGGAATTGTTGCTCGCTATGCTCGTCCTGGAGGTGGCCTTCGGTATCGCAGGACTTATTGCTGCACCGATCTACTATGCGTACATCAAGAGCGAACTGTCGGACGCAGGGCTGATATAATTCAGAAGTTCAGGAGTTGCAGGAGTTCAGGAGTTGCAGAATGGAGAGCAGGATTTCCTGCTTCGGCGGTTACCAGCTCACGGTGGATTAATTCTGCAACTCCTGAACTTCTGCTTTCGCAACTCCTGAACTCCTGTCTTTCAGTGCCCGAATCTACCGATGCTGAACTGCATGAGGTGGACCTTTTCCGCGAGCCAGGTCATCACAAGCAGGTAAACGGTCAGCAACACGGCCGCCATCCCGAACCCTGCCACCGGCACTGCTAAATGTTCCCGATAAAACTTCCTGAATTCATCTTTATTCATGAGATCACACCTATGCCGCCTGAAGCGTGTCGTCTGCTCTTTGGAGTACCACGGGCGAATTTTCGATATCGTCCTGTTCCGGGAAGCTATAGTCAATCATCGAATCTGGATTGTTTCTCTTGGCCGGCTTTTGTAAAGCCCTCACCTGCCTGATGAAAAACTATCCACTTGGAAACATCCCTGATCACCCCTTCTATGAGCCTTGAAGTTGCAGATTCAAAATCGATCGATGCCAAAGCGGTTTGTCTTTTCTGTGCTGTGACCTTCGGTTTGGGTTTATCCATGGCTTTACCGCTTTGGCTAAGTGGCCTGGGATTACGGACGCCAACGGCGCGCATCTTTTTAACGTTGATGATGTTTGCGCCGGCAGTCGGAGTGCTGGTCGTCAGACTTTTTTGTCCAAAATCGGTCATCCCGCTCATCCCAACCACGGGGCTGGGAATCGGCCCCCGGCCGCGGGCTCTCGGATACTGGTTCTTCGCCTGGTTCGGTTTTACGATCATCGGACTCGCGACGCCGTTTATTGGAGTGCTTCTAGGCATGTTCCATCTCGATCTCGAGAGTTTCTCAGGATACCGTCATCTCTTGCTGCAGCGGCCCGATGGCGCCGCAGCTTTAGCCCGATTTTCAGTGCAAAAAATGGCCCTCATCCAATTGGGAGCGCTCCTCATTGCCCCCGCATTAAATGCCATCTTCTCGTTTGGCGAAGAATGGGGCTGGCGCGGATTCTTGCTGCCAAAGCTCCTGCCGTTAGGCCAATGGCCGGCACTCCTCTGGACAGGAGGCGCTGTCCGGACTCTGGTATTCGCCGGTCATTCTACTAGGATACAATTATCCTTCTCATCCGAAACTCGGCATTGTCCTGATGACCATTTTTTGCGTCATCTTCGGCGTCCTCTTTGGTTGGCTGCGGTTGGCAACAGGAAGTATCTGGCCGGCAGCGATTGGCCATGGAGCGCTCAACGCCGTCGGAGTGATTCCCTACGTGGTAGCGGATGGGAACTACCCTATCGATACCGCGCACGTCACTATTTTAGGTTGGACAGGCTGGATTTTGCCTCTGCTCGTTATCCTTCTCCTGGTCATCTTAAAACGCCTCCCGGTGTCCGAACCTAGATGATGCGACGTCTCTCGCATAGAATGGCGCCGATCTTGCAGCCCGAAAGGCACCTTATCGTGCTCGTTCTCGTCTTCGTCCGTATTTCCTGGGTCACCAAGGATAGAATACCATCGGCGGACCGTAAGGCGGAAATCTGGCCATACGGGGCCATACGGAGGCCCGTACGGGTAATCGATGATGATGTACCTTCTGTAATGGTGCTGATAAGAAACTCTGTGCGATCTGTGATGCTCCTGACTCGCTGTCCCGTGCACCCTTGAGCGATGATAAGGCAGTTCGCGCGGGCGGAGTGTGGGGGCCGGACACCTCGTGGATTTGTGTTTCCTCATACGCCGCGATCGAGGACTTGAGATTCGGATCGAGCTTTCGCATTTGAGATGCCACCGCAACGTAGTAAGCACGGAGATAAAGATGGCGAGCGGCGGAATTCGAACTATGTCTCGCACGCTTCAGCAGGTAGGCAGCCCGGGGGCTGTTCATTGCCAAAGACCGAATCTCGTCGAATCGTCCCTGAATTTTTCGACGCAGCCTCAGGCGACGCTCCCTCCGGCAACAACTTCGATGGTACCTGGGGCGGCAGCCGCGCCGGAAGCTCGCCCGATTCCGGCAACAAACCGGTCTCAGGATTCGACTGCCCGGGATCAGGCACTGGAAGAGCAGGCTCTTCCATTTCGCTGGTGCTCGCGCTCGGAGAGGGTGATGGCAACGGCGAATCTTCAGCGCTGACTGTTGCCAAACCAGCCGCTAGAGCGAACGAGATAATTACCTTCCATTTCATGCCTGCGAATCAAATCTTCGGTCATCTTGCCGGATTTATCCGCAGACCGCAAGGCGCGGATCGGCATACCTGAAAGGTGTCCTCACCTGGAAGCCCATCGACGCCATGGGTTGGCTAAGCTACTCTGGCGAAGATTCATCGCCATACACGCTCAACCCGGCCGATCATGATCCCAAAAATATATTCTCGATTCGCATCCCTTGTCGTCGCATTTTGTCTGAGCTCCTGGATGCTCGCTACCAAATATCGTCGCCGACGACGTTACCAATGCCGTCGATGCCTTCGATCGGGATCTCGGCCTGGAACGCATCGGGCCCGACATCGTTAACACTCAACCGCAAAGCTTTGCCGCCGATGTTCCAGATTCGGCGGCGAGTCCGAAAAAGAATGAGAATCATAGGAAATCGCCCACTTCTCACGCCGCCCTCTCCGCGGACAGCCTGACGTTCCATTCCAACCAGCGTGTGACCGACAGTCTGCGCGGCTTCATGATCGCCAAGGTGACGCAAAACGATATGGCGGCCATCCCGGCTACCGAGAAGCGGTTTGCCAATGATGCCCTTCTCCATCGCTTTGATCGCATGTTCTCGCCGTACGGTTTTTCGAGCCAGAACCTGGGCGACACGATGACCGGCTATTTGATTGCCTCCTGGGAGATCATCAACAACGCCGATGCCTCCGGCAATGTGGAGGGGATTCGGCGTGTGCGGGAGGCAGTGCGCGACAAATTAAAACAAAAAGGTAAGGTCGCCGCCTTATCCGACGTCGAGAAACAGCGGTACTCTGAAATCGTAAAATATATAACAATCCTTTCGGTCGACCAAATGGCAGAGTTGAAGCTGAAACACAACACCGGCGGGCAACGCCAACTGCAGGAGCTGCTCGCAAAGCCAGCCTTAAAAGTCGGCCTCGATCTTCGCAGGCTGCGCCTGACTGATCAAGGTTTTGTCAAATAAGTGGAAGGGTGGTCCTTGGTGATTGTCGCGATCGGACCCTATCGAACCCCGAAACGGTAGATCGTCGTCTGCGCATAAATCTCGCCAGCCCGAAGCACTGTGGAGGGGAAGCCCGCATGATTCGGCGAGTCAGGGAAATGTTGGGCCTCCAGACAAAGGCCAGATCGCGATGGATAAGGATTCCCCCCTTTCCCGCCAAACATGCCGTCCGGCAAATTCCCGGAGAAAAACTGAAGCCCGGGCTCGGTGGTCAGCAATTCCATTATGCGGCCGGAGGCCGAGTCGTAAACAACCGCTGCCGGAGACGATAATTGGCCCGGATTGTTCAACACCCAGTTATGGTTGTATCCGTTTCCGTAAGCGAGTTGCAGATCCTCCCCGTCAATTCTTGCGCCGATCGGTGTCATTTTCTTAAAGTCGAACGCCGTCCCTTTCACGGCTCTGATTTCACCGGTAGGGATCGAGAATTGATCGATGGGCAAGAAATAGTCGGCATCGATCTGCAATTCGTGCCCCAGGATATCGCTCTTGCCGGCGTCGCGAAGGTTGAAGTACGAATGATTCGTGAGATTGACGATCGTCGTTTTGTCCGCGGCGGCGCTGTACTCGATTTTTAACTCGTTGGCATGCGTCAGGGTATAGGTCACCTGAACGGCCAACTCCCCAGGGTAGCCTTCTTCTCCGTCCCGGCTCAGATATTGAAGATCCAGTGCAGGGCCGTTCGCGCTTTCCCGTTCTGCGGCGGTCCAGAGAACCTTATCAAAGCCCTTCTGACCGCCATGTATATGGTTTCCCTCGCTGTTTCGGGTGAGCTGATAGGCTCTCCCCTCGAGATGAAAGAGCCCGGCGGCGATCCGATTTGCGTATCGGCCGATGGTCGCCCCGAAGCACGGGTGCGCTCCCAGGTACTCCCCCAGCTGGTCGAACCCGAGGACAATGTCACTGAACTTTCCGTTGCGATCCGGCACCATCAGCGACACCAGGATGCCGCCGTAGTTGGTAATCCTTGGCTTCCAAACCCTGAGCATTTCTCAGGGTGTAAAGTCTCATTTCGGCGCCTTGCGTCGTCGTTCCGACTGATTCTTTCATGCTCTTGAGTCTAACGCCATACCTCTTCCGTGATTGACTTGCGGAGAAAACTTTCTGAGAAATGGTTTCCTTCCACAGGAACGACTTTCGGGTGGATAGATCAATTACAAGCGCTGATCATTACCGAGAAAATGACTATGAGTGAACAAGCTGAGCTCCATTGGGACGGAAAAAAAGCAGTGTTACCCCTCATTACCGGCACCGCCGGCGAACGTGCGGTCGACATCAGCAAACTGCGCGATCAGACCGGTCTGATCACCCTCGACAGTGGCTACGGGAACACCGGTTCCTGCAAGAGCGCTATTACATTTATCGACGGGGAAAAGGGCATTCTGCGCTACCGCGGCATTCCGATCGAGGAACTGGCAGAACAATCAAGCTTTCTCGAGACAGCTTACCTGATCATCTACGAAAAGCTCCCAAGCCGAAGTGAGTTGAGACAATTTTCAGATCTGCTGGCGGAGCACGAGTTGATGCATGAAGACATGAAGTTTCACTTCGAAGGCTTCCCGCCCAATGCGCACCCGATGGCGATCCTTTCGTCGATGATTAATGCCGCTGGATGCTACTATCCGAACTTGCTCGCACCCCAGGAGGCGCAAAACTTCGACCACGCCACGGCCTTTATCATTTCCCAGGTCCGCGCCATAGCGGCATTCGCCTATCGGAAGTCGCGCGGTCTACCGTTTATTTATCCAAAGCCGGAATATAAGTACACACCCAACTTCCTCCACATGATGTTCTCGGTGCCCTACGCCGACTACGACCTGAAACCGGAGGTGGTGCGCGCCCTCGATTTGATTTTCTTGCTTCATGCCGACCACGAACAAAATTGTTCGACTTCCACCGTTCGGATGGTTGCCTCAAGCAAGGCCAACCTTTTTGCGAGTGTGGCTTCCGGCGTTTGCGCGCTCTGGGGACCGTTACATGGTGGTGCTAATCAGGCGGTGCTCGAAATGCTCGATCAAATTCATCGCGATGGCGACGACGGTTCGCGCTTCATCGTAGCGGCGAAAGACAAAAAAAGCGGGCGACGGTTGATGGGGTTCGGCCATCGCGTTTACAAGAACCATGATCCTCGTGCCAAGATCGTCAAAAAGCAATGTGACGATCTCCTCGCCGAACTGAAGGTCAGCGACCCCCTTCTGGATATCGCGATGCGACTCGAACAGGCTGCCTTGAACGATCCCTATTTCGTTGAGCGAAAGCTTTATCCAAACGTGGATTTTTATAGCGGCATCATGATGCGCGCTATCGGAATTCCGGTGGAGATGTTTACCGTGATCTTCGCCATCGGCCGTATTCCGGGCTGGATTGCCAATTATCGCGAAGTCAGCGCAACGGAAGGGGGACGAATTTGCCGTCCTCGACAGATTTACGTCGGCGAGCCGCTCGCATCGTATGTGCCGATCGACAAAAGGGCGACCTGAGGGGCTGCCGGCTCTACGCGGTCGAACCGGGAAATTTAGCCTTCCGCGAAGCTGAAGGCTCAGTTCCCCGGCTGAGGCAGGGAGAGATCAGTGTCTTCAAAGACGTTCAGAGCGTGACTTTGGGTTGCCAGGTTGTAGAAGCGCTCGTCTTCTAACGCGAATTTGAGGAAAATGTCTCCCGCTCCGAGCCAAAGGAGCAAAGCAATGAGGAAAACAGCCGGTGCGAAAACGCCCGTCGCCAGGAACATCGGCATGAGATTGAAACCGCAAATGCCCGCAGCAACCGCGGCAAGCAGAGCGCCGGCCCACTTGAGCAAGAACAATTGAAGCCTGGCGTCTCGAAGTTTGTGAGCGAGCAGGATACCCAATGCTTTTCGGGTACTGACCAGATAACCGAGAGGCCCGGTTTCGTAAGCGAAGATAAACATTTTGTGCGGCATAAAATGGTTGGTCGTTATGAACTCAAAAAAGGATCATGTCTCGGTTGACGGGCTTGCTCCGTAATGATCGTCCATGTTATTCATAATTTCTAGAGTTACTTAACCGACTTCGGTGTTTTTTCAGATCACGCCGGTTGCGCCCAGAGGCAAGTCGCGCGGATGCCCTCCAGTCCTGCCGTCGATCCCTAAAGTAACAAGACCGAAAGTCCGCTCCAGACGGGTCGAGGTCGGAAGAGGTCTTCCGCGCTGAATTTGCATCGACTGCACCTCTCGGCAGTAAGCAAGTATCGGGCCACGGAATTCCGATCATTTCGTAGGCTTCTCCTCCGATCGCGCGTCCTCCGCGACAAAGAGGCGGAATGAGCCTCACAATTGCCCCCCGACCGGCCACTATGGCCAAAAAGAAACCACGAAGTAATCAGGACAAACCCGCTGACCCCGTACTCCCGAATGTTTGGAAACGCGGCTACCGGCGTACTGTCACGAGCACCTCATATCGTGTGTTGCTCCGCATTCTATTTGATAAGCCTTTGGCATGCCAAGTGCTTCAACAAGACGTTGGTCATCTGAATCTAATTGAACCGCTCGTATCTGGAGATCGGCGGTCATTAGTTCTCCAGAAAAAAGAAGAATTCATACCTGCCATGTCCACTGATACATTACTCGAAGCTCCCGCCGATTCTGAATCTAAGGCCGAGGAGAACAATGACGGCTTCGCTGCCCCGCCTCCGGAGGCCTCCGTGTCTGATGAGGCGATCATTTCCGATGAACCGAGCCGGCTAACGCCTCTTGAGGTGACCAAGGCCGAAAAGAAGGCCGAGAAAAAACGGTTGAAAAAGGAGATGAAGAAACACAAGGACGCGAGCAAGGCGCTGGCTGTCGCCTTCCCCATGGTTGAGTTGATCGACGAACAAGTGCGCACCAGCATCCCGGCGGACCTTGTGGCGAAAGTGAAAGGAGCCAAGAGCAAAAAGGATATCATCAGCAGCACCTATCCTTATCCGAAGGTGATGAAGGCAAAGGACTATCTTGAGGAGATCGAATTGCTCCAGATCGAGCTGGTCAAGATGCAGGCCTGGGTCAAGGAAGTCGGAGAGCGTATCGTCATGCTCTTCGAGGGCCGCGACGCCGCCGGCAAGGGTGGCACTATTCAACGTTTCACCGAAAATCTCAATCCGCGCGGGGCAAGGGTCGTCGCGCTGGCCAAGCCTTCCGACACCGAGCGCGGACAATGGTATTTCCAGCGCTACATCGAGAACCTTCCCACCAAGGGTGAGATCGTTCTCTTCGACCGCTCCTGGTATAACCGTAGCGGGGTTGAACACGTCATGGGCTTCTGCTCGCCCCGAGAATATCTCGAGTTTATGCGCCAGGCTCCCGAGTTCGAGCGCATGATGGTCCGCAGCGGCATCCGCCTCTTTAAGTTCTGGTTCTCCGTCAGCCGCGAAGAGCAGTTGCGCCGGTTCCTTGGTCGCGCGCAGGACCCGCTCAAGCAATGGAAGCTCAGCCCCATGGACGTCGAATCGCTTGGGCGCTGGGATTCCTACACCAAAGCCAAGGAAGCCATGTTCTTTTACACCGACACGGCCGACGCCCCCTGGACCGTCGTCCGCTCCGATGACAAGAATCGCGCCCGCCTTCACGCCATGAGGCACGTGCTCCATGCCATTCCCTATGCCGGAAAAGACAAGGACGTGGTCAAGCCGCCGGATCGCCTCGTTGTCGGCTCAGCCGAGGCGATCTACGAGCATGGCGAAGCCAAGCACACCGCCTCGCACCATTAATTGCTGTTGACCCTGCCTATCAAGCGGTAGACCCCGAGGGCCCACCGCGGTGGCGATTTACAGATGATGTTCGTCGTCGTTTTAACCCCGCCGCCCGAGGTTCGACTGCCGCTACTTTGCCGGAATATTTATTCGACGGGCTGGTCGGGAATTTCAGCCTCGACAAGTTTCGCCAACAGCGTCAGTGATTCCTGCCAGCCGAGGTAGCAAGCCTCGGCTGGTATGGCCATGGGCACCCCTTCTTGAGTGATGTTCAATTCGGTTCCGCAGAATACCTGCTTCAACGCAATCGTCGTTTGCATTTCTCCAGGCAAGTTCGGATCGTCGAATTTGTCCGTGTAGCGGATGCGTTCGTGAGGCGTCAGTTCGTGATAGGTTCCGCCGAAAGAGTGGCTCTTGCCGGTGGTGAAATTCGTGAACGACATCTTGTAGGCGCCGCCGACTTTCGCGTCCAGGTGATGAACCTTGCCCGTGAATCCATTTGGCGGAAGCCACTTGGCCAGCGCGTCCGAATCGAGGAACGCCCGATAAATCCTCTCCGGCGTCGCCCGGAGCACACGGTGGAGCCGGATGGTGTTTACTTCGTTTGTCGGCATCATTTTTCTTGAGTCTTTCATTACTACGACGAAGGAAGCGGACGCTCCAGGACATCTCCCAACAGGGATGCCCGCCTAACTGAATGCAGGAAGAAGAAAGGTCGAGAGTCGGGCCTCTGCCGGTCATCCGGGCTCATGCCGGCCCAAAGACGTTCTCGATCGATTCCTGCGTACAACCCGTACACCTGCAAGAATCACAACGTACCCTACGGGACGGATCTTTTGGGGTGGCGCTCTCCCAGGCACTTCGTGCCAGGCTACGATCGCATCGTCCCTCCGGGACATTTCAAACAAGCTTCAACTAGCCAGGGAAGAGAAGAGAACTTGAAAATTGAGCGGGACTTTGCCGCGAAGCCAGGGCAAAAAAATCGCCCAATCCCCGAACCCGACACACGCTGGCAGCCTATGCTACATTGCTCTCCGGAGCGTCGAGCGATTTGTCGAAATGCTTCCTGAGGGGAGTTCTGCGCGCCCACCGCTACCACGCGACGGTTTTATTGTAGCATAGGCTTCCAGCCTGTGTCGGGTGGCAACGGGCAATACGTTGGAAATAATGGGAGTGGTTGCCCGCCTCGCAATCACTTAAACCCGGGCCGATGTGTGTAATGATCAGGGTTGAAACCCTGGGCTGAGCCCTGTAGCCACCTTCGGGGCATAAATCACCCCAGTAACCCTCTCCAAATGTCCAAACTGCAGGCACAGGGATTTATCCCCTGCCCTGAAAGGGCTGAGGCACTTCGTGCCTGGCTACTATCAGCCTGTCCCTCCGGGACAAAAGCCATTCTCCCATTCGAAGCGCCTCAGGATTATCTTAGCGCTTATGCGGCTGACCCTTTGGGTAGCATCCAACACGTTGTGTTATTAACGTTATAATTCGAGAAGCGACAAGCAAGGATTATTGATCGCTTGCTTCATTCGATTTTAGATCGCGAAGTTGAATCTCGCCACGGACTTCCAGGACGAATGGCGCGTTCCGGGGTACGATGATAGAGCGACCGTCTCGCCTTCGAAGCGCTTCATCTTCGTTCAGCGCTTCCTGACCTAAAATCCCAGGTAAACCTGCCGGCCTATCCAGGAGCTGAGCCTGGACTTGCAGCTCCGTATTGTCGAAGAATATCGACCATGGTCCATCCGATTTAAATCGCCCGTTTTCCAGGTCGAGTCGCCCCGAACCAACGACTCTGCTTCCTGCCATAATCAGAATTTTCCCGGTGGACGATACGACTTCTTGGCTAACTACGCCGTGGATGGTGACGGTCCTCCCGTGCGCGTTGCTGAATGGCACGCTGGTCCTGCATTGAATGGCTAACGTCTTTGCCATGGTGTTCTGCACTGGATCGACACGAATCGACAGCATGGTGATCGACGAACCACCAGCAATTTGCGCCTCCGGCGAAGGCGCCACATTGGTTACGCCTTCCTTAACAGGCTTCTGCGCGGAGAAATCCGCTTTTTGGAAAACGGAGAATTGAGGGTACCAAAAGTGTGTTGGATCACCTCCCGCGGCCATCACCAGTTTGCCAGGATATTGCCGTGGGCTGACAGAGTCATCATGAGTTTTGGCAGGTGCCGAAACCGAGGACCTTAAAACCATCTGAGTTTGGTGATTGCCAGGACGTTGTTGGAGAAACTCTTGATGAGTGCCCCAGATCATCGCGACGGAGGCAGCCGTCCAGTAAAGCAAAGGCAGCCAAGGTGACGCCAAGACTGCCCGGATCATCGTTCCTCCGAGGTTGGTTGGAGCAGGCAATTGATCATCCGTGGCACCAGGGTCCGCGCCTGGTATTCCAGGAGCCCTGGGCCGAAGGACGTTCTGCAAAGCGCGACCAGGGCGGCTTTGGAAGTGATGCCCATCACCAGGAGTTGGTAGTCAGTCCCAATGGTGAGGCGCCCAGAAACCTCCCCGTGCGCGCCGAGTTCGCGGACTAAGATTCCAGCGGTGGCAACCATCATGGATGAGAAGACACCCAAGGTATCGATGTCGAGATCTGCAACCGTTGAGACTTTCGCCAGGATTGCGCCGTCGTCCTGCACGATCAGAGCGCACACTGCGTCGGTATTCCGCTGGAATTCATAAAGACAACCGAGCAAAGATCGGGATTTCCACGCCAGCAATTCTCTTTTCTCGCACCCGGCCACAGCTTTCTTCTCACGACTGTGGGCCGTAGATCATGTTGACCGCCTGAGCTGTTGCGACGAGCCGTTCGCGGAGACCCGGAGGGAGCCTTCTACCCTCATGTGACGATAGAATCAAAACATTCCCGCCGATCGTGACGCTGACCTGGAAAGCGTCACTGGAAATTGTTGCGAAACTTGGCGGGCCTCCTTGAATGTCCTGCGTGAAGCCCAACAGATGCCTTACAAAGTCGGGAGTCAAACTGAGCAGTCCCTCACTGAGTCCTCCGCTTAACCCGCCTCCGAGCACAGCGCCGTCTGACAGCATAATGACCACTCCCGCGACTCCAGGAAGTTGCAAGATCAGCGATGCGACCTTGGAACCGTCAAGCTGTTCGTCGGTAAGATAGAGCTCCTGAAGGCGCGCATAACCTTGGCGACGCTCCTTGTCACTCTGAATATTTGGAGCGCCAGCCAAAAGAACAGCGCCTGCTGAGTCCGGATGGCCCGATTCCAGGACGGGGAACAATTCCTTAATAACCGGTTTGGGCGGCTCCTCGCGAACCACCTGACTCTCAAGATCACTCTGAGTTCCGTTCGTCGCGGTGGGTAGGCCGACTTCTCCAATAGATTTATCGAATGTCGCCGGAATGGCAGTCGCCTCGTATGACCGGATCACACCAGGGCGATCTGCGCGCCCATTCTTAAATCTTGCTTCATCCTCGCGAGCGAGCTGCCCAAAGGGTGTATCAAAATCCTCGAGATCCGCTTCTTCCGGGAAGACGCCCGTAAACACATCCTGTAGCTGCGTCACTACCGCCTGGAGAGGAATAGTAAACTCGGTACCGGGGTTTGGAGGTTTCTCGAATAGGCCAGGATAAAGCTCCTGCAGCACCGCCGCCTTGATCCGGGTTCGTCCCTCAAGGATGCCAAGAATCTTATCCGCTTTGACGCTGATTGCCCCGCCGACTTTGCTCCAAACAACGGACGCGGGCGATTGTCCGTCGAACAATTCCCCTTCACGAACGAGCACATCCCGCTCGTTTAAAATCTCCCTCGTATTATCCCTGGCGACAGGAAGAGCGCCCTCTTCTTTTCGTTTGAACAATCTTTGGAAATCCATTTCGATAAACTCGGCAGTCTAAACAGTATTTTCATCGAAAGGCAATTTGTTTCATCGATGTATTACGTTTTATTAGATCCGTTGTTGATGATCGGTAAGACCAGTCAACGGTGAAAGATGAAAAGGGTAATCCAAATTCCCTGATGCGGAGGGTAGACCGAACCTGGCTTTTTATTTGTATAGATCTCCAGACACCACAGCGCGCAGATCGGTTGACCCGAATCTGCGCGCTGCATTCCACCCGAGAGTGTGTCGTCGTTTTCTTGGAGCTGCTAGGCAGGAACCTGCTGTACGAAGAGTGATTTCTCCTTCTTCTTACTGCCCCAAGTGAAGTGAATGGCACCGTAGATGCCCCAGACCGCGGCGATGCCAAGAGCAATGAAAGGCTCTTTCCAGCTCATTCCCGCCACCGAGAAGGGGCCGATGAGATAGAACAACATGCACAATAGATTCGCCAGCAGGCCAAACACCGGGATGACCATATGCTTGAATCCGTGGAACGAATGATGTTCGCGGAAAGCGACGATCGCGATGATGTTGCTCATCATGTAGAGCATGAAAGTACCGAAGTTGCTGGTCAGCGTAACGATCAGCAAACTTTGCGGGATGTTCACCGCCATATCGTGCCCGAAGATTCCGAAGCTGTACCAGATGTTATGCGGCAGCGTCTTAATCGTGTCGTCGGTCAAGGCAGCTCCCCCGCAGAAATAGAGGATCACGGCGAAAACCCCGATGATCGCCGAAATCACGCACAACGTCCAGATGGCGCGGTGCGGCGTCAGGTTCCTGGTATGCAGAACCCCCAGGTTCCCGGCCAGTTCTTCGTCGCGCCCCATGGCAAAGGTGACACGCGCTCCCGTGTTGATGCAGGAGAGCGTTGTTCCAATCAGCGCCAGAAAGACAGTAATCGCTTGAATGAACATGAACCACCAGCCGGCCTGGGCACTTCCGAATAACCAGGTTCCGACAATCTGCATCATGTCGCCGATGGGCGCTGGGGAAGCAGCCGCCTGTGTCATTTTGTATCCGCTGTTCAAAAAGTAATTGGCCGCGAAATACTCAAAGAGATAGCAAATCACTCCTTGAATCAGCAGCGATAGGATAATCGCTTTTGGGATGTCGCGTTTGGCGTTCTTGGCTTCTTCGCCCATTGAACTGACAGATTCAAACCCAACCAAAATCAGAATAGCCACGCAGGCCTGAATAATGGCGTAACTGAATCCATGCGGCGCAATAACCGAGAGGGCATTCGGATGGAATTGAAATGTATCCGTCGGATTTTTTGGGTCCGGGCCTTTGTCAGTCCCCTGGTCCGGAGCATAGGTCAACGTGACATCCTTATCCGTTCCGTCCGCATTTTTTTCAAAAACATAGTTACCGTCTTTGTCTTTGGTTGGATTGGTGACGTCATTGCCTTTATCATCCTTCGTCGTCGTCATCGCGATGACTTTGGAAACAGGTACGCCATCGGGATTGAGCGTAATTCCTTTGGATCCTTCCGTCCCGTGGTTCACCCGATAAGCAATGGCGATCACGGAAAAGACTACCAGTGCGGTGATCTGGATAACGTTGATCGCGATGTTCACGGAGGTCGCACCCGTCACACCGCCGATAAGCGATGTAACCAACCAGGAAGGGAAAGACGATCGAAAACAAGATCATGAACACCGGACTTGGGACCGCGGAGTTAAAGACGGTCGGAAAGAGCTGACCCAACAGGTAGCCCATGAGGAGGGCGGTCACCCCGACCATCACTCCCGGATAGACCCAGTAATAAAGATGACTGGCCCATCCAACGGCGAATTTAGCGATTCGCGCATATTTGAACGCTTTGTTCTTAGAGAGAAAAGCTTGTTCAGCGAAGAAATAGGAGGAACCAGCGCCGGGATAGAGTTTTGACAGCTCGGCGTATGAAATCGCGGTCGCCAAACAGAGCAGTAGCGCGACAACAATACCGAACCACATTGCCGCACCGGCCATTGGTTGACCGTATAGACACTGTTGAGCGTAGGTTAACCAAAGGAATGCGCCTGGTGCGATGAGCGCCATGGCATTCATAGTTAATCCAGTTAAGCCAAGGGTAGGCTTTGGGGCAGCAGGTGCAATATTTTCTGACATACCTGTAGTGTAATTTCCTTTAGAGGCCAAGAGAGGAGCATCAGCCGTGCCAAGGAATTTGGCTAAAGCAGAGAGGGGGAAAGACCGAACGAAGACTGGCAAAGCGACCAGTCTCGAAGGTGGCCAAAGGAATGGACGTTCTTTCGACTTGTCACCTTATCGGAGAGCGAGTCGAGCATCGAATAAGGCAAAAAACGACATGCTGGACAGTTTGGTGTACTATTTTTAGTTACACCTGTCTACGGGGATACAGTACTCCACCAGGGAGTCACCTCAGGCTTAATCCGTTTTTGGGCGCTTCCAGCCTGCCTTAGAGCTGGGTACTACGCCCCAAAAACCGATGCCAGACCGGCTGAAGAGAAGTTGCTCAGCCGGTTCTCACCATCGCTACTTTCATAAAGACCCCAATCAAGGCTCGAGGGTGACCTTGACCGAAGTCAGGCCGGAGATCACCAAGTCGATGCCCTTCTGAAAATCGGCCAGCGGAAGACGGTGAGTGACGATCTCGTCCATCGGCAAAAGACCCTGCTGGATCATCCGAATGGCAACTGGGTAACAGCGCGGGCCCAAATGGGACCCATGAACGTTCAATTCTTTGGTGTCACCAATGATTGTCCAGTCAACGGTCACCTTCTCGCGCATCACGCTGAATTCAACGAAAGTGCCGAGCTTCCGAATCATCAGGAGACCTTGCTCCACAGCGGTCGGGTGTCCCGTGGCCTCAATATAAACATCGCATCCGTAACCGTCGGTCAATTCAAGGACCTTTTTTACGGCGTCTTCCTTTCTAGGATTGATTCCAAGGTCGGCACCTGTCCGTTGAGCGACTTCCAACCGGTCATCGCTAAGATCCAGCGCGATGATCCGTTCGGCCCCTTTCATCTTGGCGGCGGCAACCATCCCCAAACCCAGCGGCCCACAGCCGGCAATTACCACGGTATCCTGAAATTTGATGTCGCCCCTCTCCACGGCGTGGATCGAACAGGCGAGCGGCTCAATGAACACCGCATGATGTAACGGAATGGAATCCGGAACCTTATAATTCAGAGCACCCGCAGGGAAAATCATGTAGTCGGCCCAGGACCCATAGGTTCGCTGCCGAAATCCGTAGATATCGTGGACGTTACACATCCAATACGCACCCGATTTGCAATATCGACAGTTCCAGCAGGGGACAATTTGCTCGCTGATCGCGTGGTCGCCGATTTTGAGTCCGTACAATTCTCCAGCACCGTCACCGAGTCCGACCACTTGACCCACAAATTCGTGACCGGGCGTCACCGGTGCCTGGCAGTAGCCGACCCTGTGTTCATCACCCCAGAACAGAGCAGCGCCGGTATAACACTTGATGTCGCTGGCACAGACACCCGTGGACTGGACCTTGATCAATACTTCGCCCGGTCCTGGGAGCGGAACCGGCCGCTCTTCGAGCCGGTAATCGTGCGGGCCGTGCGCCATCACTGCAGGCATCGTCTTTGGTAATTTGTCGATTGTAGCGCTCATAGGGGAATGTTTTCGCTTGGGGTTGGAGGAACTTGCGAGCCGGTCCAATTCAAACTGAACGGCGGTTCAAGACATTGGCTCATTTTCCGAATCCGTGCGCGCTGTTTTCTACATTTTTCAAAGGAAGCCCCAAAAAAGTAAGGGTATAATATTCCTTTCCAAGTCTAATTATGCAGATTCTGGGGAAGAGCGTTGGACCTGGGACAAGAAAGCCTTCCACCTCTTCGTTTCTTAGCATCCTTATGTTTCACCGGGGCCTTCTGGACTTCCTTGCCGCATTCCTGCTGACCATTGCCGTGGCGCACGCCGATCCGCCGATCATCGACCCTATCGCCGACTATCTCGCCATGAATGTACCGGATCGCATTACGAATGTTGGGAGGTTGCTGGTGATCAAAAAGGTTGAGATCGACCTGGAGGGTAACGGGAAGGACGATGTTTTTGTGGGAACCTGGTATCGAAACTCGGGACCGGACACCTGGCTCTGGGCCGGATATGCGCCGATAGCCGGCGGCTACCAGCGTATCACTCCCGCGGATTCCGATGTGTTGATCGACTTCGACGGCATTTATGTAGGTTACCTGCCCGATATTGGCCGGAACGGAATGGCTCAGGCCTACAGCCTAGAGCTGAATAACAAGGACCGGGATAAATCGAATATTATTAGCGACCTCACGTTCTATTACATCGAGGAAGGACAACTGATGCAGACGGGGACCGGGGCACTGGACAGAGACGAGCCGGAGCAAGAGGCGAAATTCGAGTACTACTTCGGCCGGGAACGCAAATCGCCGGGATCACCGAGAATCGAATCGTTGACAGTCCTGGAGTTGGCGCAGCGAGGCTACCGCATCCCGCTCTGGCGTCCTGCTCCACCCTCGGGAACCCGATGACTCCGAGAACTGAAGATCCGGGTGCTGCCTGCGCTGCGAACATCTGGCGAGACTGGATCGCTTCGAAATGCGATTTAGACCTCGTTTAAATTTCGAATATGATGTAATATACCGTTCAGCGAGGGATATATGAGAAGACTTGTGATTGCCATTTCTGCTAGTATTGCGATGACCGCTGGAGCCGCATTCGCTCAGGAGTTTACCACCAGGCCGTCGCGGGTTGCTCCTCAGACTGAGCCTACGGGTCCGTCCATTGAACAGAATTCCAATTCCTCCTGGTATAAAAAGTTTGTCACTGCCCAGAACAAATTACAGCTGATCAGCCCGTTCGCGCCTCGGCAATACGGCAGCGGGGCGCAAGTGGTGGTGGCGGATCCTCGAGACCCCAGGGAGCGGGCAAATGCCGTTCGATTGTTCTCCATCGAATTTTGAGCTGAGACTGCGGCGTTGGTAAAACAGCAAAGGTGAGGGAGTAAGGCTCGGTGCCGGCACTCGATCAGCCGAGGGTGGCCATCTTCTGTCCCACGCTTTCTTAAGCCGGAGATGCTGCACGTGTACCGGCAGGTAGCTGGGCTGAAAACGGTTTCTCCGGTCGTATTGACATTCAAACACGAGAATGCCGACCAATTTCCATTTGAACCGGTTCGGTTGGTGCGCCGTTCTCCTTTGCGCTGGTGGCGCAGGATCTGGAACGTGCAAATCAGGAAAATCCCGCAGTGGGCGTACCCGGCTGAAGTCAGTTCCATAGGCTTCCTGATGGCGGAGGATCGCTGTCAGCTGTTGCATATCTATTTTGGCAACAACGGCCTCTTCTGGCTGCCATTATTGCGCAAGTGCGAGGTTCCCGCGGTGGTCTCGTTTCATGGCGCGGATGTTCACGTGGACGTAGACTCGCCGGCTGCCAGGCGAATGTTCCAGGATCTTTTCGCTTGCTGTACGCTGGTGCTGGCCCGTTCCGAATCATTGGCCACAGCGCTCATTAGGCTCGGCTGTCCGCCAGACAAGCTCAATATTCAGCGCACCGGAATTCCCCTGGAGACATTCCCCTATATCGCTCGTCAGCGACCTGCCGATGGAGGGTGGCGGCTTCTTCAGGCCTCACGTCTAATTGAAAAGAAAGGGCTTGAATTGTCGCTGCGAGCCTTTGCGGCATTCTTGAAACAGTATCCCCGTGCCAGCCTGACGATTGCCGGCGACGGCCCGCGGCGCGGTTCGCTGGAAAGACTAGCGACGGAGCTTCAATTAAAGGACAAAATCCGATTTACGGGTTTCGTTTCTCAATCCGCCCTGTTAACCCTTTACCAGGAAAGCCACTTTTTTCTGCATCCCAGCGAACAGACGCCGGAGGGCGACCGGGAAGGTGTTCCCAACAGCCTGCTGGAAGCAATGGCCACTGGACTACCTTGCCTTACGACCCGCCATGGCGGTATTCCCGAAGCGGTCACCCATCTGGAATCTGGAATTCTGGTACCAGAATCAGATCTTGCCGGCCTTGAGCACTGGTTAGAGCGTCTGGCGACGGACGATCCTCTTCGAGATTCCTTGGGTAAACGTGCGGCCCAGACGATCAAGGAAAGATTTGATCTCACCATCCAGATTGAAAAGCTCGAAGAGATTTATTTCAGATTGCGCAGAGGGGTGAAGGCCCGTTAGAGACTCAGCATTTTACGACGGTACTCTTCGTCAAGCCGATTCTCGATCCGATTTACTTCGGGCAGTGGCATCGGATTAATCCCTCCCAGGGAGTACGCTCCCACGAATATCTCGGCCGCCTTCACCGTCATCGCCATCGCGACGCGAACCGCATCCGCCGATGGACCGATCGTAATGACCCCATGATTTCCAAGCAGAATGACTTTCGGATATTTTCCGTGTTCCTGTTCGAAGAACGCCAGATCCCGCCGGATCCGAACCGCCAACGCGAGCCCAGGGTCCTCGTACGGAATCAGCATCGACACGGGTCCGCAACAAACGACTTCATCGGGGAATCGCCTTTCTTTGGCGAACGAATGTCCCAGACTCGAGCAGAGGATTTGATTGACCGGGATGGGGTGCGTGTGACCAACAAAATTAACCCCGGGAAGCGTCAGCAAATAAGCGTGGAAAAAGGTTTCCACAGAGGGCTTCAATACCGTCGGCCGAACCCGTGATTCCAGGAGTATCTCTTCAATTTCCTTTTCGGAGACGCTCTCGCGATCGAGGACGGGAAGCAGCGTGTCGAAGTAACAGTCGGTTAACTCGATTTCAGTCAGGGTACCGAGACTGCTTCCGCTTGATTTAACGGCGAAGATCTTCGGGTCAATTCGACCGGAGGTATTTCCCTCGCCTAGAATTGTCCAACCAGCCTGGCCAAACTCTCGGGAGAGTTCGACCAGCCGGGAGCGAACCAGGAGAGCGTCTTGTTGTCGCATAAAGAAGAGCGGACGGATCAAAAGTCGCCGCAAAAGTGAACCTTGAGACCAAGCTCATGCATGACCGAAGCTTTGGTGAACATTGCCGACTGCGCACCGTCGCGATCCGGTGCGTAGGCCACCTGGATGTGATTCGATTTGTGCCGAGCCATCATCTGGTCGCGAGTGACGCCCTCCAGGACCGCATGCATAATCGGCCACTGAGGAGTAGTCTGTTGCCAGCGTTCGTTTGTCTCTTCTTCCGGCAAGCGCACAACTTCCGCCAAACCAGTATCAAATTGCAATTCACCACCAGCAACGTAGACACGGCTCCAGACAACCCACCCTGGCTTGCTGACACCCTTGCAGGTACCCCCACCCAGACGAAAGTACATCGGAGGCTGGCGCTCGCTTGAAGCCCCTTCATACCCGCCCACAAAGTGTTCGGGCGGAGCTCCGCCGCTGATCAGAAAGACCCAGACATAGGCATCAATCTCGGAATTCTTGAAATGGCGGCCCCATCTGAGATCATGTAACGTTGTCTCCGGTGGATAGCCCAATTCTCGCCAGACACGGTTGGTGATCAGACCGTCAAGTCCGGCGCATTCATCCACTTCGTTAAAGTGCGGCAGCGCTTCTCCGGCATACAATTCCTGCTCCTGTCACCTCGTGATGAACCGGAGGTCGATCGACATTATTGAGCAGTCCCTCGACCAGATCGGATGCCGGCGCCAGGTCCTTCAGCCCTTGTTGATATTGGATTCCAATCGTCGCGCAACCAAATTCATCGGCGATTCGGACGGCGGCTATGTACATCTTGCACTGTTGAAGGACCTGATTTTCTGTCAGATCGCTTTCTTCATTCGGGCCGAAATGAAATTTCATCCCCCGGGAAAGCAGCCAAACGTAAATTTTCCGGGCTTCCTCATCGGACACCGTCAGCATTTTCGCGTACAAGGTCGATTGGCTTAATCTTTCCTTATAGACGCCGGTCGGATGCAGGAGTTCATCGGGCACGATGGCGTTGTACATGCCCATGCAACCCTCGTCGAAGATTCCGATGATCGCTTTTTCGGAGAGTAATCGCCGCGCAATTTTTTCCCCAGCTCTGCGGGACGAAACGGGTATCTTGGCCTCCTTGAATTTCAGGACGTGCGATGAGTCGTGTCTCACCTTCCCGTCCTTGAGCCACTCTCGCAGCTTCTTCGTAAAAGGCTTATCGGTGAACTCCTCGCTCCAGAGAGTGCTATACTTCACGCCCGCCTTGGTCAGCGATCCGTTCAAGTTCAGCAAGCCAACCAATCCCGGCCAGGTACCGCTCCAGTTGGCGACCGTTAGAATCGGGCCGTGATGAGAAATCAAGCCGCCGAGCAAATGCTGGCTGTATTGCCACACCGCTTCGGCGACGACCAGCGGGGCATCCTGTGGTATCGAGCTGAAGACGTGCAAGCCCATGCTCTGACTATCGATGAATCCATGTCCCTTTTTTTCATCGAATGAATGGGCTCGTTTGACGTTAAAACCTTCGCGTTCGATTGCTTCGACCAGAGCTTTTTCCATTTCCGCCTGCGCAGGCTCACATTTTTGGTTCGCCGACAGACGGAGGTCGCCATTGGCGACAAGGTAGATTGTGTTCATAAATCAAAGTTGTGGGCCGTGCCCGATCGAGAGCCATGGCCACACGGATGATTGCCTTGGGCACTAGCTACGGTCCAGTGTAAACCTCCACGGCAACGCTCTGGGGATGAGCACCCGTCCTAACCTAATGCCCTGGATCGGCCCTGAATCTAACCAATCACTTCCATTCTTTAAAGACCTATCTTTCAAGCTTCACACCAAAACTACCACCAACGAAATTGGCTGAGAGTGGCGTAAACCAGCACCAGCGTCACAACGACAATCAGAAAGAAGGTCGAACTTATCAGAATCGAGACAAACAGCCAGTCGCCAGCGGTCACCGCATTCGTCTGTCCGGCATAGCGCTGCAAGATCTTGTAATTTCGAATATTCGGCTTGTACCAGAAGACAAATATATCTCCAAAGAGCGGCACCATTCCGACCACTGCGTTAATGAGAATATTCAACGCCATTCGAACCAGTGCAATCTTCGGTAGTCGATGTTGGACACTTCTATACAAGAGTGCCGCCGACATTAACGAAGTCATTTGATCGCCAAAGATAGGAATCAAGCCAATGATCGGCTCGATTCCGAAACGGATCCGGGTTCCTGGAATCACGAAAAAGGTATCCAAGATCCGACTGACCAATTTGATGAACGGGTCGGTATCGGCGGCTTGCGTCGTCTTCCCCTCGGAAGGTAACACCTCCACATCAATGTAATCCAATCCTCTGCCAGAACGGACATTTTTGGGGTCGCTTTCCATCACAAACCTCTCAAGGAAGCATCCACCTGTCGGCAGGCGGCTAACGGTAGTCGAGATCCGACCGGAGACCAGCCCCAAATGCTTCAGTGCATCGTCTCATCATGAGACGATACACTAGCCAGGGATCTCTCGCAGCATCTGGGAATTAGTCGGGAATTTCTTCAGGAAAGACAAAAGTCTTTCGATGGCCTCTGGCGGACGATGCCCGGCCAATCCGCGTCTAATCGTGTTGATCTTCTCCAAATCGTGCACCGGAAGCAAAAGTTCTTCCCGACGCGTGCCCGATTTGAAGATATCGATAGAGGGATAAATCCGTTGATCGCTGATCTGCCGATCCAAAACCATTTCCATGTTGCCGGTACCTTTGAACTCCTGAAAAATGAGCTCATCCATCTTGGATCCGGTCTCGATCAATGCCGTGGCCATGATCGTGAGCGAGCCGGCCTCTTCCGTGTTCCGCGCAGCCGCAAACAACTTACGCGGAATCTCCATGGCTCGAGAATCCATTCCTCCGCTCATGGTACGCCCGCTGCCTGAGATGGCGTTATTGAACGCGCGACCCACGCGCGTCAACGAGTCCAGCAGCACGAAGACGTCTTTTCCGGCCTCGACCAAACGCTTGGCCCTTTCGATGGCGAGTTGAGCAATCCGTGTATGGCTCTTGATATCGCTGTCGTTGGAACTCGCCATAATGTCTGCTTTCGGTACGGTTCGACGAATTTCCGTCACCTCCTCAGGACGCTCATCGACCAACAAAATGATGAGCTTCATTTCCGGGTGATTTCGGACTACGGCATCAGCAATATGTTGCAAAAGTGTTGTTTTACCGGTCCGGGGCGGTGCCACGATCAATCCCCGTTGCCCTTTGCCGATTGGCGTCATCAGGTCCATCACGCGCGTGGTATACCGGTCTGGAACAGTCTCCAGACGGATCCTTTCGAGAGGATTAATCGAAGTTAGCTCTTCAAAAACGGGCAGGTTCCGATATTTGTCGGGATCCTCGCCGTTAATCAGGAGGAGTTTAAACAACTGTGGACCGCGACTGCCCCGGCGGACTTCACCCTTGATCCACAGACCGTCACGCAGGGCATGCTTTCGAACCACCTCGGGAGTCACAAAGATGTCTTGCGGCGATTGGACATAATTCCGTTTCGGATCGCGCAGAAATCCAAAGCCCTTACCGGAAACCTCGATTAACCCTTCTCCAAAGACCGGGTCATATCTGGGAGTTTCAACCGCAGGAGGAGTCTCCTGAAAACGAGCGGTAGCGGGAGCCGATGAGACCGGCTCTTCAACCGGTTCGCTCAATTCGGGGCCCTTTTGATCATTTGACCGCTTGGCGGGTTCTGCGATCTCACGGGTATGGGTGGTACGTTCGGACACCACTGCCACGTTTGGAGAAGCAATCTTTTGAGATGGAGCGTCCACTTGAACGTCCAACAAGGGCTGATGGTTATTCAAATCGGAGCGGGTCTCTGCTTGGTCGGTTGGTTGTTTTTTGCTTCTTCTCGCACCCGTTTTGCTTGCGGCGGTCCTTCGCGGACTCGCAGCGGCCTTCGTTCGTCGAGGTTTTTTCACTTCGTCCACGTCTTGATTGAGCAAAGCGGGTTGTTCGTTTGCTTCTGCCATAACTTCCATTTTAGAAAAAATTCAGATCCGCACGGTTAGCTTGAATGCCTTGCTAGTAACTCGTCGGAGATATCGAAATTGCTGTAGACACTCTGGACATCGTCATTATCCTCGAGCGCATCGCATAGTCTGAGGACTTGCGAAGCTAACTCTTCATTGGCGACTGTCACCATCGTGCCTGGTAAAAAGGTTAACTTTTGTGATTCAAAATGGATTCCGGCGTTCTTCATCAACTCTCCAACCTGGTACAAATGATCGTGCGGTGTAGTCACTATGTACGAATCCTCGTCCGTGATGAAATCTTCCGCTCCCGCCTCCAGAGCGATCTCCATGACTTTATCTTCCTCGACGCCAGCTTTTCCCACGCTGATCTGACCCTTCCGCTTAAACAAATAGGAGACAGCGCCGGAAGCAGCCAGGTGCCCCTGATTCTTGGCAAAGATGCTTCGGATATCTGCCGCCGTTCGATTTTTGTTGTCCGTAGCGGCTTCAACAATGATCGCCACGCCGCCCGGACCGTATCCCTCGTACATTAACTCTTCGACAATCCCTCCTGCGATCTCGCCTGTCCCTTTCTTGATCGCCCGCTCAATCGTGTCGCTTGGCATGTTCTGGGCGCGGGCGGCCAGCACAGCGGTCCGAAGGCGAGGATTTAAGTTAAGGTCGCCACCTCCCATGCGGGCCGCCACCATAATTTCCTTCGAGAACCTGCTGAAAATCTTCCCACGCTTTGCATCCAATGCACCTTTAAAGCGCTTGACCTTCGACCATTTACTGTGACCCGCCATACTTCGGGTGAAAACAAATCAATTCTGAAAAGGGGTTAAACTTTTACTAGCGACGCACTTGGGAGCGTCGAGCAAGATAGACAGAATTCCAAGAGAGAACCGCCGATCAGCGCGTCAACAAGTGATTCAAGGAGCAAAACGCAAATAGACCGATTTGTCAACTTACTTTGCTCGAAGCCCGTTTCCGGGCAGACGAAGCGAGTATTTTTTTGCGCAACCGCAGCGTTTTCGGCGTCGCCTCGACGTATTCGTCCGGTCCGATATATTCCAGGACCCGTTCAAGCGTCATCCGAAGGGGAGGCGCCAATTGCACACCCTTTCCATCACCCTGACTTCGCATGTTGGTGAGATGCTTCGTCTTGCAGGCGTTCACCGTTAAATCATCGGGGCGCGAATTCTCTCCGACAATCATTCCCTCATAGACATCTTCCTGAGGCCCAATGAAGAGCTTACCGCGTTCCTGGACGTTATTTAAAGCGTAGGCGGTCGAAATCCCACTTTCCATGGCGACCAGGACGCCGTTGTCCCGATTGGAGATTTCACCCTTCAAAGGCCCATATTCTTTAAACAGGTGACTCATTGAACCGAGCCCTCTGGTCAGGTTAACCAAATCGCTTTCAAAGCCAATTAACCCTCGAGTCGGAATGACCGCTTCGACGAGCACGGTGTTGATTTGATGCTCCATGCCGACAATCTCCGCTTTGCGGCCGGCCAGCGACTGCAGGATATCTCCGAGATTTTCGTTCGGCACGTCGGCATAAAGCGTCTCAAACGGCTCCAGCACGTTCCCCAGATTGTCCTTATGAAAGATGACTTCGGGACGGGAAACCAGGAGTTCGAACCCTTCGCGACGCATTTGTTCGACCAAAATCGCGATTTGCATTTCACCTCGCGCACTGAGCGTGAATATCCCGGCGGTATCCGTCTCGACAAATTGCAGTGAAACATTGGTCCGGCATTCGCGAACCAGCCGTTCCTTGATATGCCTGGCTGTCAACAACTTGCCTTCGCGTCCGGCGAGCGGCGAGTCGTTAACCAGGAAGTTCATCTTGATGGTCGGCGGATCGATATCGACGAATTCCAGGGCGGGTCTCTCCTCCAGATCCGTCAACGTTTCCCCAATGGAAATCTCTTCAAAGCCGGCCAGACCGATAATATCTCCGGGCCCGGCATGTTTGACCTCGATTCGATCCAACCCTTCGTGCCCGAACAAGGCCGTCACCGTGTCGCGTTCGCGCCGGCCATCCTTATGAATGCAAACGATCGAATCGCCGACTTTGACCCGTCCGCTGACGATCCGGCCAAAGGCCAGTCTGCCCAGGTAATCTGAGTAGTCGAGATTGGAAACCAGCATCTGGAAATAGGCTTCCGGTGCCGTCGGAGGCGGCGGGATAAACTTCACGATCGCTTCGAAAAGGGGCTCCATGGAGGTGTTTGGCTCGTGAATCTCCCGCATTGCGTATCCCTCCTTGGCACTCGCGTAAATAACCGGAAAATCCAATTGCGCGTCGGTGGCGTTGAGCTCGACAAAGAGATCAAAGACCATGTCCAGCACTTTGTGCGGCCGGGCATTTTCCCGGTCAATCTTATTGATGACCACCAAGGGCAGCGCCCGGTTTTCCAGGGCCTTTCGCAGCACAAACTTCGTTTGCGCTTGGGGGCCATCGTGCGAATCGACCACCAGTAGTACGCCATCCACCATCTTCATGATCCGTTCCACTTCCCCCCCGAAATCGGCATGACCGGGCGTATCCACGATGTTGATATGGTATCCCTTGTATTTGAAGGCGGCATTCTTCGCCTTGATCGTAATCCCTTTTTCCTTTTCGAGATCCATCGAGTCCATGACTCGTTCTTCGACCTTTTGATTTGCCCTGAAAGTGCCGGACTGCCGAAGCAGCTGGTCCACCAGGGTGGTCTTTCCATGATCCACATGGGCTATAATTGCGATATTGCGTATACGTTCCATAGAAACCGATGGAGAATCGGAAACATGGCTGCGCCCAACGAGCTCGTCAACGAGGTTTAAGTTCAAACGTCTCTAACCAAAGGGCGTTTCGCCGGGATCGCAACAAACGTTTTTTTAGCCAGCCCTTGGATCAGAGCGAAGCGCGTTGCTTTCGCCACCTAGGGAAAACCCTGACTAAGCGCTAAGTCATAGGGTAGGTTGACGTTGTCTGGCAAGGCCAAACGTGAAGCACCGGTTCGGACAGAGCCTCACCCTACCGCGATTTTTAGTCCAGGAAATGTTCAAACCGATTTAAATCGCAAGAGAAGAGGACCCCTTTTGGAGCTCCATAATCCGAGCCAATATTGATCCCAATCATGCCGCCCAAATTGAGCGGGCCGGCGCGACGGTGGGTATGCCCGCACACCACGGCGACCAGATTGTTTTGGGCTTGCCGCAACAGGTTTCCCATCGAACGGTTCCCGAGATAAGCGCGGAAAAAAGCATAAATCGATGGATTCGAGTGTGCCGGCAAGGCGCTGAAAAGGGGCACGCCAAGGAGCTCTTCGAAAGGAGGCGTATGCAACACCACAATGGTTCGAGTGTTTCCGGCCTCGGCCAGGCGTTTTCGAACAGATTCGACCTGTCCGCGTGCGATTTCCCGGGGATGCAGCTCGCGCGGCATAAACTGGAAGTCGCGCCAGCGCAATGCGGAATCCGCCGAAGGGCTGCCGCGGAGGTAATCCTCCTCGGTGACCCGTATTCCATCATAAGCGAGGCCGGGCACGGCAAAACCGAGGTCGTAGTGGCCGTAGCCCCCAACAATCGCAACGCCTTGCAGGTGCAGATTTCCCCCATCGAGAAGCACCACGCCGGAAGATTTGGCAGCGGGCACCCAGTAACGTTCCATGATAGTGGAAAGCGAGTCATACTCTCTGCGAGAATTGTCCAGCATCCAAAAGTCATGATTGCCCAGACAAACGGCGATCGGGCCCTGCGGGAAGCAACCGCGCAGATTTTTCAAGGTCTCTCCGGCCTGCTGCGCGCTTGACAGGTCACCCGCCACGACCAGTGCATCCGGCTGGTAGCGGGTGATCCACTCCCCGACCTTCTGCAGTGTTTGGTCCTGTGTAGCCCGCAGAAGATGTAGATCGGCGGTAAAAAGTATTTTCACGCGGGCGCTCCAAAACCGCCGCCACCTGGAGTTTCGACGATAATGACATCGCCGGGTTGAACCTCTCTTTGCCCACAGCTGCCAAGATTTTCTGTTCGTCCGTCCGAACGCTGGATGTGAGTTTTGCCGACCTTTCCAGGTTTGCCGCCTTCGAGTCCGAACGGCGCAATCACCCGACTATTGGCCAAAACCGCTACCACCATTGGCTCGCGAAAACGGATGCGCCGAATCACGCCATCTCCTCCTGACCAGAATCCGGGGCCACCGGAGCCATGCCTGATCTGAAAAGCGTCGATCAGCACTGGGTATCGCAATTCTAAGACCTCAGGATCTGTCAGTCTTGAATTGGTCATGTGGGTGTGAACCGCGGAGGCCCCTTCAAACCCGGACCCGGCCCCGGCCCCGCCGCAGATCGTTTCATAGTATTGGTACCGGCTGTTCCCGAACGTCAGATTGTTCATCGTTCCTTGGGACCCCGCGAGTACCCCGAGCGCTCCGTAAAGCGCATTCGTTATGGCCTGCGATGTTTCCACATTGCCGGCGACCACCGCAGCAGGAGCTCCCGGCGCAAGCAACGAACCGGGCGGGATCACGATTTTAAGCGCTTCCAGACAACCGTCATTCAAAGGAATATCTTCATTCACCAACGTACGAAAAACGTAAAGCACCGCCGCTTGAACGATCGAAGAGGGTGCATTGAAATTTTCCGTACATTGAGGGGAGGTCCCTGTGAAGTCGATGGTTGCGCTCCGCGCATCAGCATCGACGGAAACCTGCACATGGATTTCCCCTCCAAAATCCATTTTCTGGGCAAAGCGGCCGGGCTTCAGCCGATCAATCACCCGGCGGACCTGTTCCGCAGCATTGGCCCGGACGTGAGCCATATAGGCTTGGACCACCTCAAAACCGAAATGGTCGATCATCGAACTCAGTTCCAGATTGCCTTTCTCGTTTGCGGCGATCTGGGCGCGGATATCACCCAGGTTTTGCGCTGGATTTCGAGCCGGAAATGGCCCGCTTCCAAGTAAAGAAACGAACTCGGCTTCCCGGAAAACGCCCCCATCGACCAGAAGAAAATCGGTAATCACGACTCCTTCTTCCTCGATGGTCCGGCTTTCTGGCGGCATGGAGCCCGGAGTTAATCCCCCTATATCGGCGTGATGACCACGACTCGCCACCCAGAAGACGGGGACCGCCGACCGGCCGAAAACCGGTGTCACGACGGTGACATCCGGAAGATGCGTACCGCCCGCGAACGGGTCATTGAGGGCATAGACGTCGCCCCGCTGGATTTTCGTTCCCCGCCGTCGGATAATCGCCCGCACGGCTTCGCCCATCGAGCCAAGATGCACGGGAACATGAGGCGCATTAGCGACGAGCCGGCCGTCGCCGTCAAATAATGCACATGAAAAATCAAGCCGCTCTTTGATATTGACCGAGTAGGCGGAATTTTGCAGGACCGCGCCCATTTGCTCAGCGACCGACATGAACACGTTATTGAAAAGCTCGAGCAACATCGGATCCACCAGGGTGCCGACCGCGACTCTTCCGGGACGGGGGACGGCTCTCACCAAGAGTAAATGGGAGCTGGGAGTGATCTCCGCCCTCCAGCCTAATTCAACCACCGTCGTGGTGGTTGCCTCGACGATGATGGCTGGGCCTTCTATCCGTGATCCAGGCTCCATGGTTGAACGCTCGAAGACAGGGGTGGCATACCACTGGTTTTCAAACATGGCGTCGACAAGGGCTTGAGGTTCAGGGGGGTCGGGCGGCACCCGGTTTGCCGGCTTCTTGGGATCATTAGACTGCGCGTCGCTCCGGCCGATCGCCTCCAGCGAAACCGAGTCGATAACCAAAGGACGGCCTCCGGAATCCATCACAAAGCCGAACCGCGTTCGATGAGCCTTGAGGAATGCTTTCTCCATTTCCTCAACAGTGCCGGCTGCCACGGACAAAGGCGTATTGGTCCCCTCATACCGGATATTAAATTTCCGAACCATCTCCGCGGTTTCGCTTCCTTGAGCGAGCAACTCGGCTCGAGCCTGTGTCTCCAGGTCGGCAAGCACCCCTTCCGCTTCTTCGAGCCCGGACTGGGCTAGAAATTTTTCGACAGAGCATTCCTTGAGCACGCGGAGTTCAGCCAGTCCCATCCCGTACGCGGATAGCACACCGGCGAGCCGGTGGATAAAGACGCGATCCATGCCAAGAGCATCGGCGACCGCGCAGGCGTGCTGTCCGCCGGCGCCTCCAAAGGTGACGAGCGTGTATCGGCTGACATCGTAGCCACGAGCCACTGAAATCTTCTTTATGGCGTTGGCCACATTTTCGACAGCGATTCTGAGAAATCCGCTTGCCAGGCGTTCGGCAGAAAGTTCGCCCGTCTCCGAGAGCTCTTTGAAGCGTTGCCGGACAACTTCCACATCGAGCGGCAAATCGCCGCCGGGACCAAAGATTTTCGGAAAGAAGTCCGGCGGCAAACGTCCGAGCATCACGTTGCAATCGGTTACGGTGAGCGGGCCTCCGCGCCGGTAGCAGGCAGGTCCCGGGACGGCACCTGCGCTTTCCGGACCAACGCGCAAACGGGTTCCATCAAAGCGGCAAACGGAACCGCCCCCGGCGGCAACCGTATGGATATGCATCATCGGGGCACAGATCCGGACTCCGGCCACCTCAGTCTCCAGCCGACGTTCGAATTCTCCCGCAAAGTGAGTCACATCAGTGGACGTCCCGCCCATATCGAACGCGATGATGCGCTCAAAACCTGATTCAATGCTCACCTTCGCTGCCCCCACGATTCCACCGGCCGGGCCTGATAAAATCGCGTCCTTTCCCCTGAAACGGCTGGCATCAGTCAATCCTCCATTGGACTGCATGAAGAGCAGACGTACCCCAGGGAGGGCGGAGTGCACACCGTCGACGTATTTTGCCAGCACCGGAGAGAGGTACGCGTCCACGACAGTCGTATCACCCCGATTGATTAACTTAATGAGCTGGCTCGTTTCGTGGCTGCTTGACACCTGGCCAAAACCCAGATGGCGTGCCAGGTCGGCGAGCAATCGCTCATGCTTCGGGTACCGATAGCCATGAATGGAAACGATTGCGATCGAGCGAATGCCTTCCGCCAGCAATCTCTCCAGCGAATCGCTCACGGCCTCCAGGTTCAAGGGTTCGAGCTCTTCTCCTTCGGCGGAAAAACGACCGTCAAACTCGACCACTTTCTCGTAAATCTGCTCCGGTAACACTATCTGGAGATCAAAAAGGCGCGGGCGTTGTTGCGTCCCAATGCGCAGCACATCGGCGAACCCACGATTAATCAGCAGCGCCGTGCGCACACCCTTGCGTTCCAGGAGAGCATTCGTGGCCACCGTGGTGCCCATTTTGACGCTCTCGATCAGATTGGAAGGCGTCGCTTCGTCGGGTTCCAAAGCGAGCATCCGGCGAATTCCTTCCACAGCGGCATCCGGGTACTGCCCAGGATTGTCGGATAACAGTTTGGCGGTGCGAAGGTCTCCCTCAGGGGTTCGGCCCACGACGTCGGTGAAGGTACCGCCCCGATCGATCCAGAACTGCCACCGCGCTCGGCCTGCATTCATGACTTCCCTTGTCCACGTAGTTCTCGCACCGAAGCCACGGTGTTCACCAAAAAACTTTCGGCCATCCACCCCATTCCCCCCTTCTTGACCTCCGCGACCCTGTGCGATGCTTTCCCCTCTCCTTTTTATTCTCCAGACCACTATCTCTTCACTTTCTTCCTTCTGTGTTTGATCAGCTGCGAAGAAATTCCAGGGCCTTGGCCAGCGCTCTGCCCCGGTGGCTCAGGCTGTTTTTAATTTCGGATTGAAGTTCCCCGAACGTTTCCATGTAGCCCTGCGGAATAAACATCGAATCGTATCCAAATCCGCTATCCCCGCGTTCTTCCAGGATCACCTTCCCATTGATAACCCCGGCAAAAGATCCTAGCAATTCACCTTGGCTAGCCAGAACTATCACACAACGGAAACGCGCCGGGTACTCATCTCCACCGAGTTTTTTGAGCTTATCAATCAGCAGAAAGCGATTTTCGGCATCGTTGGCGTCGATGCCTGCGAAGCGAGCGGAGTACACGCCCGGGGCGCCGTTGAGCGCATCCACCTCAAGCCCTGAGTCGTCCGCCAGGACCAAGCCGGTGAAGATCTGTGAAATCGTGAGTGCCTTGAGCGCCGCGTTTTCTTCGAACGTCGCGCCGGTCTCCTCAATTTTCGGCGCGTGCGGAAGCGAGACCAAATCGCGGACCTCCCATCCAGAACCGAGCATTTGACCGATTTCCCTGGTCTTATGCCGATTCCGCGTAGCGATTAAAAGTGTTTGCATCGTAGAGTGACCACCTCAAAGTTGCCTCTTTCGTCGAAGTTGTTCATACCCTTAGACAACCCAAACCTCAGGGCGACCAACCCAGACGGATTTGCAGTAATTTACTATTAGATGAGCGAACGACGAAAACAGTTTCCTTTTCCAGAATTTGAACCGAAATGGCAGCTGCTTTGGCAGGAGCGGCAGACCTTTCATGCGCCAAACCCGTATGAATCAGGATTCGATCCCAAGAAACCGAAGTTTTACGTGCTCGACATGTTCCCCTATCCAAGCGGGGAAGGACTTCACGTCGGCCATCTGGAAGGGTATACCGCGACCGATATCACGGCCCGCTACAAGCGGATGAAGGGCTTTAACGTCCTGCATCCGATGGGATGGGACGCCTTCGGGCTGCCGGCAGAACAGTTCGCGATCAAGACCGGGCTTCATCCATCCGTCGCCACGGCAAGGAATATTGAGCGGTTCAAAAGCCAGCTCTCCAAGATCGGCTTCAGTTACGATTGGAAACGCGAAGTCAATACGACCGATCCTGGCTACTACAAGTGGACTCAGTGGATTTTTTTGAAATTGTACAATTCCTGGTTCGATCCCGAGGCGAAGGCAGCCCGGCCCATCGAAGAACTCATTGCGGCGCGAAAACTGGAAGTCCCGGATGAATCGGCCGATGAGCGCCGCGCCTTTGTCGATGGACATCGCCTGGCCTACGTCACGGAAGCTCCGGTGAACTGGTGCCCTGAACTAGGGACCGTTTTGGCGAACGAAGAAGTGGTCGACGGTAAGAGCGAAGTCGGCGGTTTCCCAGTGGTGCGCCGGCCGATGCGCCAATGGATGTTGCGCATCACTTCCTATGCCGACCGATTGCTGGAGGAACTCGAGCCGCTGGATTGGCCGGATTCGATCAAGGTTCTGCAGCGAAACTGGATCGGCCGCAGCGAAGGCGCCCAGGCGATCTTCCGCGTCGATGGCCTGGACCGGGTGATTACGGTTTTCACTACCCGTCCTGACACGCTTTTCGGCGCGACCTATCTGGTCCTGGCCCCGGAACATCCCTTGGTCGCTCAGGTGACCACTCCGGCACAGCGAACCGCAGTCACCGAGTACGTTGAAAAAGTTTCGGCCAAATCCGATCTCGAACGCACAGACCTGGCTAAAGAAAAAACCGGAATTTTCACCGGTGGATTCGCCCTCAATCCTGTTAACCGGGAAAAGATTCCGATCTGGGTCGCTGATTATGTTCTCATCAGCTACGGAACCGGTGCCATCATGGCCGTTCCGGGCCATGACGAGCGCGATTTTGAATTTGCCAGAAAATTTGGGCTCGAGATTCGCTACGTCGTCGAGCCCCCGGTGCCGTCCCCCGCCTGTTTCACCGGAGACGGACTCAGCAAAAATTCCGGGTTTTTGGATGGACTAACCACCGCGGAAGCAAAGCGTAAAATCATCGATTGGCTGGAGGAGCAGGGATCCGGGCGACGCTTCATCACGTACAAATTGAGAGACTGGCTGTTCTCGCGCCAACGTTATTGGGGTGAACCGTTCCCTATTATTTGGCGTAACGGCAAGCATGAGGCGCTCCCCGAATCGGACCTCCCGGTGGTGCCGCCGCCGCTCGACGATTATCGCCCGACCGGAACGGTCGAGCCTCCGCTGGCCAAGGCGAAGGCTTGGATCACCCTTTCCGACGGAGCAACCCGGGAACTCAATACCATGCCGCAATGGGCCGGATCCTGCTGGTATTTTCTGCGTTTCGTTTCGCCGGATGAAGCCAACCGGTTTGTGAACGAAACTGCCGAGCGCTACTGGATGTCCGGAAGTGAAGCCAGAAACGACCGGCGGGGAGGAGTGGATCTTTACGTCGGCGGCACCGAGCACGCGGTGCTTCACCTCTTGTACGCGCGGTTCTGGCACAAGGTTCTCTACGACCTGAACTATGTCTCCACCATCGAACCGTTCCAGCGACTGGTAAACCAGGGAATGATTCTGGGCCACGACAATCAAAAGATGTCCAAGAGCCGTGGGAACGTCGTCACTCCTGACGATATCGTCGAAGATTATGGCGCGGACGCGTTGCGGCTCTACGAGATGTTCCTCGGACCGCTTGAATCAACCAAACCGTGGAGCATCAGCGGCGTCGAAGGCGTTTACCGTTTCCTGGCCAGGGTCTGGCGCCTCGCCATGGACGAAGACCAGGAAGGCGCGTGGCAGTTATCCGCTGGCCTGAAAGACGTCCCGCTGAGCCCCAAACAGCAAAAGGTCGTGCACTCCACCATCAAGAAAGTCTCCGAAGATCTCGAGTCGCTTTCATTTAACACCGCCATTGCGCAGATGATGATCTTCGTCAACGAATTCACCGGTGCCGAGATTCGACCCGTGGAAGCGATTCGCACCTTACTGGTCCTCTTGAGTCCTTTTGCGCCGCACCTTGCAGAGGAAGTCTGGTGGCGTTTGAGCACCAGGTTTTCCGGGTTTGAGGGCTTGGTCTGCGAGCAAAGGTGGCCAAAGTGGCAGGATGAATTCCTCACGGAAGAGGAGGTGGAAATTGTGATTCAGATCAATGGGAAAATGCGCGACAAGATGACTGCGAGAAAGGATTTGGGAAAAGCAGAGCTGGAGAAGCTTGCGTTGGCTTCTGTGAAAGTGCTCGAGGCCACCCGCGATAAATCCGTTCGCAAAATGATCGTCGTCCCCAATAAACTGATCAATCTGGTGCTGGAGTAGTTGCGGTTGAGGATTCACTGCGCCATGCCTCTTTTGCTCGCGAGGTTTTCGGTTGGCTCGTCTCCAATTTTCGTTTGCCGCAGGAAAATTTTGGCATGATCGCAGTACGGACCGACTACCATATCCACACCAAGCTCTGCCACCATGCCGTAGGCGATCCGGTCGAGTATGTGCAGGCCGCGCAGCGTGCGGGACTCACCGAGATCGGGTTTGCGGATCATAACCCGATGCCAGAACATTTCGATGAGTGGCGCATGTCGATCCAGGATCTTCCTCGCTACTTTGAAATGGTGGAAGCCGCGCGCTCAACCGGGTTCCCGGTCCGTCTCGGCCTCGAATGCGATTTCATCGAGGGATACGAATCCTGGATCGAAACCCTCGCCGGGAAAGCTCCCTGGGATTATTTAATCGGAAGCGTGCACTACATCGCTCCCGGGTGGGATGTGGATAATCCGAAATACTTGTCGCGATTCAAAGAGTATCCGGTCGAAGAAATCTGGGAACTTTATTGGGAACACTACGTCCAGTGCATTGAAAGCGGTCTCTTCGACTTCGTCGCTCATCCGGATCTGGCGAAGAAATTTGGTTATCGACCGCCTGGGGACCTTCGGCGCTACTACCAGCCAGCTATCGATTCTTTGGCTAAACAAAACATGGCGTTCGAAATCAACACCGCCGGCTTACGGAAGGACGCCGCAGAAATTTATCCCGCCCTGGAATTCATCGAAATGGCGCGAGAAGCCGGGGTCGCAATGCTAATCAACTCCGACGCGCACGCTCCGGAAGAGGTCGGATACCATTTCGATCTGGCCAGGGATCTGGCCCGGCGCGCCGGATACTCCAAAGTCTGCCGGTTCGAAAACCGCCGGCGAATCGAAGTGGATCTATGATCCTGAGCCTGCGGGGGCGCGCGGTCACCTTCCCTCGGCGCCCGTTGGTCATGGGCATCGTCAACGTCACCGACGATTCATTTTCCGGTGACGGATCGCTGCAGATCGAGCGGGCGATTGAAACTGCGCGACGCCACATCACAGCCGGGGCGGACATCATCGATGTCGGCGGTGAAAGCGCGCGCACTAATCGTCGTGAGATCAGCGAAGAGGAGGAGACTGCGCGAATCCTGCCGTTTCTCAACCGCTTTCCGGAATGCCACGATGGAGCAAAGCCAGTGGACCAGTTCCAGATTTTTCCTCCGCTTTTATCGATCAACACCTGGCGACCGGGAGTTGCGGAAGCCACTCTTCGATTGGGAGGCCACCTGCTGAACGATATTGGCGCGCTTCCGACGAACGAGAACGCCAGGATCTCGGCAAAGTATGGAACCGGGCTTTTAATTATGCATTCAGTCGGTTTGCCGAAACAGCGGCATACAGACGTGCAGTATGCCGATGTTCTTCACACTCTTGAGAGCTTTTTTGACCAGAAGATCGGGCAAGCGATGTCTGCTGGCGTCGCACGAGAAGCGATCGTTCTTGATCCGGGTATCGATTTCGCCAAGCAGAAAACGGACAACCTGCTGATCTATCGCGAACTGAAATTACTCCAGCGGTTCGAACGGCCGATTTTGCTCCCCGTCTCGAGAAAAACCGTGATCGGCGAGGTCCTCGGCATCGCGGACCCGGCTGATCGAGACGCCGGGACCATCGCCTGCGTCGTGGCGGGCACACTGCGTGGCGCATCGATCTTTCGAGTTCACAATGTCCACGCTGTCGGTCCAGTCTCTCCGGGTGATTTACCCAATCGTGGCTGATCCCGCGGAATAAAATTTTACCTGCCTCCTGATCGTGCCCTCAGAAATCAGTAGTCCAGCCGTCGCGGGTGCCGCCGCCACCGTGCAGTCGACCGTTGCATTCTCAACCCTCATGGCATTTCACAGTGCTCAAAAGCAACGGTAACTCCGCCAAAAGAGTATTGGTGAGACGGATGAGCACGAAAGAGACTCTCACTAAGCTCGACGCGATTTACTTACTGGATGAGTCCCCCAAATGAAGAACTCCTAATTCGTCTTTTGGGAAGTCCACCCCAACTCATTGACACGAAGAAAGAGTGGCTGGTTTAAACCGACCAGCAAGATAAATAACCAAAACGAAGCGTGACCCCGTTTCCCCCGTGCTAGTTTCTGGACCCATAGTCCCCCTTTCATCTGATTCTCGGCGCAAGCCTTCTCGACCAAATCATTGCGCCTAATCTAGTGACGCATAGCAAGCGGTTACGGACGACCAGCTTTCTACCTTTCTTTAGTGGTTAATTACAAAGGAGACCCAAATGAAACTGCGATTAAGCATATGGACCTTGCTGATAGCTGGTTCGCTGTTGTCCGCGCCGGGCACCCGGGGCGGCCAGATTCCGTTGAAGAATGAACCCCTCGAAAGGCAAACCGACGAAAACCTGAACATGAAGCGCTACGTGGCTGCGGGCGATCGCGCTTACATCGTCGGCGTCCAGAACGGCAGCCTGGTTCCGGATGTCAGCCTCAATCCGGATGGAATAGGCTGGCACATTACCGGACAAATGGGCGGCGTCTGGGCACATCCGATTAAGCTTCTCCATCAGATACAATTTTTTTTGAATGACAACCCGTTTCCTGCTGCTACGAAGTTTGTCAGTGGCGCCGGCTATGTCCGGTTAGAGTTACCTCCCACGCATGGCATCGAGATCAGTGAGACTGAGTTTGCTCCCGACGGACTACCAGTCGTGCTGATCGGCGTGCGGCTGGGCAACCCGAATCCAGGTGTTAACAGCTTCACATTGGCCATCCAAGCTGAAAGCGAACTAATTCCCGCTTATCCATGGAGTAGCACCGTCCCCACCTCCGAATCGCTCCATCTACCGGACCAAGTCTCCATCGATTCTACCCTCGGAGCGCTTCAATTTACTCAACCTGCGCAACCTCAGTATAGCCGCCGGGCTTGGTATGCGCTCGTAGGCGCCGCGCTGAGCCCGCACGATCGGGAGACAGGTTTCCAATGTCTTAAACCCAGCCTTTCCCCGGCCATCTCTCGAGTATAACGGCGCCACTGGAACGCTGAATTTCAACTTACGCTCAACGGAAAATCCAGCGCGACTGTTTGGTTCGCCGTTGCCGGCTCGAACGTCGAGAAGGCCGAAGCTTCCGGTGCCCTGGCCCTCGGGCTGGCAGCTCCGGATGAATTACTCCGGGCGAAAATCTCTGAGCGCCAACGAGTGCTCTCCCAGACGCAGATCCATGTCCCGGATGCAGCCATCCAAGCCGCTTTCGATTGGGGCAAACTGAACCTGGCCGATATGCGGAGAACGGTTCGCAATATGATGGTTCGTGATACCATGGAAGGAACCGTCTATCCGCCCCCTCTCATGCCGGCACTTCCCATTCTTTCAGGCTTCGGAGCTGGATATCCGGACTATCCATGGTTTTTCGGCACCGATGGCGCCTATAGCACCTTTTCATTGGCTGCCGTTGGTCAGTGGAAAGAAGCAAAAAACCATTTAGCGACGATTCGCCGGATCTCGCAGCTCGTGAATGGACCAACCGGCAAAGTACTGCACGAGATGGTCACCGACGGCTCGATTTACTTTGGCACCAACGCCCAAAACGGCGATGTCAACGAAACAGGGGAGTTCGCCACGGCCGTGGCCACCCTCTGGCGCTGGTCTGGCGATAATTCCGTTCGGGACGACAACTACGACTTCATTAAGGCTGGACTGAACTACATCACCACTCATCTTGGTGACCGCCAATTTAAATCCGGATGGCTGGCCGGAAGGCGCCGGCATGGTCGAAGCGACCGGCATGGGCGCGATTAAACTCGATGTGGCCGTCTACACCATTCGCGCTCTGAACGATCTTGCGGAAATGGCGGATAGCAAAGGAGATAATGCAACCCGCGACTGGGCAATCAAGAAAGCCAGCGAACTGACCAAAAATTTTACACCAGACTGGTGGATCCCGAGCCAGGGCCTCTTTGCCGATTCGCTGGCCTTGAACCAAATCGTGCCGACAGATCCTCCGGCAACCCTCGGCACCCTACCGATCACCCAGCTGGAACAGCTCTACTGGACAAATGCTACCCCGATGGAAACAAATTTCGCCTCGGTACCGGATGCCTTGATCGCCCTTCCCCAACTCGAATCTTCTGCCTTTACCGGAACGACCGGCTTCTATCAACAAGCTGCGGCGGGCGGTCGCCAGGCATCCGCAGTCAATACCGGTGTGATGGCCATTGCCGAGGCCAATTATGGGCGAATGGACCAATCGCTCAAATACGTCAGCTTTGTCGCGGACGAATTGGATGTCGAGCAGCCCGGCGCATTACCGGAGTTATTCCCCAGTCCGGACTACACGTATTTCCCGCCATTCGGTGGAGCGATGGTCATGCAGGCCTGGTCTTCCTACGGCATTCACTCGCCGCTAGTGGAATTGTACCTTGGAATCAAGCCAAATGCTCCCGCACGAACTTTGTCGGTCGTGCCGGACCTACCCAGTAGCTGGAATGAACTTTCAATTGACCATCTACGCGTCGGCTCTTCCGATATCGCGGCTTCAGTGCGCCGTGCTGGAATAAATTATCTCATCACGGTTGAAGCTCCGGTGGGCTGGCGCTTAACCATCGGATACACCCTGCCGCTCCAAACCCAGGTCAAGTCGGTCAGACTGAATGGTTCGCCTGCCTCGTTTCAGATTGTGCTAACCAACCGAGGCGAAGAGGTCCGCGTACTAACAAATTCCGGTGGCACCCAGGAACTCCTAATACAAGCGGAGTGACATGGAGAGCTGGAGTTGTGGATGATGGAGTGGTGGGCTGATGAGCAAAGGATTTCTCCGTTCCTCAACCGTCGTTCCCGTTATCGATCTTTTGATCGTGGCCCGATGAAAAGAGAGGGAAAAGCGAGAACGATTGGAGCCGAATGATTCCTCGCGGAATTTACGGCCACGCAAAGTGCAGGTAGGTTGAGGCTCCGTCGAACCGGGGCTTCCCGCGTTGCCTTGCTCTCGGCGCCGTCCCCTCACGCAGAGGCAAAGAACGAGCGACGTGCCCAGAACCCGCTAACCCCGGTTGGTCGTGTTGTCCAACTGCCCGTCTTACAAATGTTACGTGCCGTGCGACGACTGGAGCCAATGATTTGCAGGGATGACGGCGTGAGCGAGATAGCGCGCCAAGCCCCGGTTCGGAGGGAGCCTCACCCTACCTTACCTTAGCCTAACCTGCCTATCCTCACCGTTTTTCCACAAAAATGGCAGTAGTCCTTGGTGGGATGATGAAGGTACCGCTTCCGGATTCATACCGAGCCTGCTTTACCGCGAGATCCGCCAACGACCGCTGAAGGACCGGATGCAATTCTAAAGGAATGCCAGCATAATCGCGCAGAGTTATTGCTTTTCTGAGTCTTATCGACGTTGAAGAAGACAACCACACTCTTCACTTCCGCATCGAGCGCTGGCTGTTCCCGGTCAAGGATCGCCATCGCGATGAAGGCATGCTGATCGGCGCCGGCATTATAGAACTTCACCCGTTCCTTGACCTCTCTCCCTGTCCGCAATCGAAAAAGAGGCGTCGATTTCCGGATCCGAAGGATATCCTTGAAATAAAGGTGGGAGGAATAAATCTCGTCAAAGCCAGGCTTAATCGCTCGATTTTGCAAATAGAGCCTCATCAATGGCCAATCCTCCTGGTTGTCCCACTTCGGGGGGCAATCCAACGGCGAAATTATTGGTTTGATAGGTCCAGTCGAGCCGGTTGAACCAGTCTCCGGAGTTATAGCTGTTCCGGTCGAACGACTTTGAACGCAAAAGATCGTCGCCCGCGTGAAAGAACGGAATTCCCTGCGCCAGCCCGACCAGGGCCAGACCCAGATTATTCACTCGCACGCGGTCGCTCATTCCAGTCCCGATCGGCAACTTGTACTGGTTATTATCGAAAAGCGTCTGGTTGTCGTGTGCCGAGATGTAGTTGATGACATCGATCGGATCCAGGCCGTAACCTGCAGGCCTTCCGTTGTATCCAAGCTGCGCCCCTGTCACCAGAACGCCGCGATGATCCACCAACTGGTACTCCTTTCCCGTTCCAGCCAGAGCCAATTTCACCAGATCTTCTGCCTCCAGGAGTTGCTGGAGCGTTCCCTCCCCGAAATCGTTTTTGTCATACCAAAGACCGTTCAGGAACCCTTGTTTAGCCACTAGATTACGCCCCCGGTCGAATGTGCGGCCGCCGCGAATAGCGTCCCGGCCCCGGTCGCTGAAGGTGCCGATCCCGGTTCCCGCCATATTAACCTGGGTCGCATTCTCTCCCAGGGCATTATTCGCGACTTCACCGAAGTCCCAACCCTCTCCATACAGATAGAGCGTCGGATCGATTTCATGCAGAGCTTTCTGGATCTCCAGCAGATGAGTCTTGAAGCTGAAACCCATCAGATCAAAACGAAACCCATCTACCCGATACTCCTTCACCCAAACTTTCAAAGTATCGAGCATTAGCTTGAAAAACATCCGATGCTCGGAAGCGGTATTCGGGCAACAGGTACTCGTATAATAGTCGCCGTTACGGTCGAGACGGTAGTAATATCCCGGGACCACCTTATCGAGAACCGAGTATAAGTCCTGTCCCGCTGCCGCCGTATGTGTGTAAACCACATCCATCACCACTCGAAGCCCGATTAAATGCAGTGACTCTACCATGGCCCGGAACTCCTGGATCCGCGTGATACCGTACGGATTCGTGGAGTAGCTCCCCTCCGGTGTCCCGTAGTGATAGGGATCATAACCCCAATTGTACCCGTCCTGGTCTTTTACCGCCCCAATCGCCGTTTGTGCCTCGGTCGAATCCGGTGGCAAGATCGTTGGATCGAATTGCGGGAGCTTCTGCTCCGCGGCCAACTCGGGGACCGACGTGAAATCAAATGCTGGAAGCAAATGGACATGGGTCAATCCGGCCACAGCAAGACCCCACAGGTGCAACATGCCATTGGAGAAAATATGGGTAAACGCGCTGTACTTTCCGCGATCCTTTTCCGGCACGGTCTGATCGGAGATCGAAAAATCGCGGATGTGTAATTCGTAAAGGACAATGTCGATTAGGACTGGCCAGCCCTGGTTTCGGAATGAGATTCCAAGACTTCGGCTTACAAAACGGAGAATCGAAGTCGACCACCAGGCTTTTCGAAGAGTTGGGTGCTAGCCCGAACGAATAAGGATCCGTGACCACGTTCGTCACGATCCGGGCGTGCTGCCGCGAGAACACTTCGACTTCATAAACGTAATACTTGCGGTTCAGCCAGCTTCGATCCCCCACCCGCACCTCCCAGACGCCGGCATCGCCCTCTGACATCGGGTAGATCTCTCGAGCCTCCTCATCCGGGTCATCATAGACGAAAAGCCGCACCGCCAAGGCAGTTGGGGCCCATAGTCGGAACCGGATTTCGTCTCCGGATCGCAGCGCCCCTAGTTCTCCGTTGAAGTAAAATAAATCATCCAAAACCCCGGCGAGGATCAAAGTTGTGATCTCGGCGCTCGCCGCGTTGTTCATCTTTGCCAGGACCAGTTCGCCTTTCAGCAGACCAGGAATCTGAGCAAAATTCCCCTCCGGAATTTTGAGGGCGGTGGCGCCTTTCAGAAATGGAAACTTTTGGACAATCCACGGCGGCAAACCATCCCGATCCACGGAAAGGGGGACGAACGAACCGCGCAGTGCCCCCTCCGATATTTGGTCAGTGATCTGGCCTGTCGGTGAGTGATAGAGGCGATAAGTACCGTTCGACTCCGCACTGATCGAGGCAATCGTGTCCCGGTTTACCCAGTGCGCCTTTACGGTCTGTACGGTCACCACAACATCCACCTCCTGTTTCGCAGTTGTTATTGCACCCGTGTTGAATCTACGGCGGGATTTCGCTACAAGAAAGGTATGTCTTCCCCCTTGAACGACTTGGAGCGGTCTTTCGGACGCCATCTATGGTGACAACCAGCGGTATGACCAAGGCAGCTGCTAGTCTGATCGAGGCGACCAAGACTTTTGGCGGCACTGCCGCACTGAGCAAGGCGACCATCCATCTGATCCCTGGTGAAGTGCTGGCTCTGCTCGGCGAAAATGGCGCCGGCAAGAGTACTTGCGTTAAGCTGCTGGCCGGCGTTTACCAGCCTGATCAGGGCCGGGTCGAGGTGGATGGCAAAGCCGTTTCATTTCATTCGCCGCTCGATGCCCAGCGCACGGGCATCGCCGTGATGCATCAGCATCCAGGCCTCTTTCCCGACCTCAGCGTCGCGGAGAACATCTTCATCGGCCATCCGCTCAAGGACCGCTTCGGCAGGCTTGATTACGCGAGAATGGCCGGAAGGGCCCGAGAACTTCTCGAGACCGTTGGGCTCGCTTGCGATCCAATGGAACGGCTCGGTGGCCTGAGTACCTCCGAACAACAATTGGTCGAGATTACGCGGGCCCTCTCGTTGAATTCCCGCGTTCTCATTATGGACGAACCGACTGCCGCCCTGTCGCAACGAGAAGTGGAGCGGCTCTTCGCAGTGGTAGCTGAACTCCGGACCCATAGCGTCGCCATGATGTTCGTCGGCCATCGGATGGACGAAATTTATCGGGTGGCGGATCGTATCGCTGTCCTGCGCGATGGCCGCCTGGTCGGCACGGAGTTGGCCTCCGAACTGACGCACGAACGCGCAGTCCAGCTCATGGTGGGCCGTCCGCTTGATAAGTTCTATCCGCACCACGACGCCAAAGCGGGCGAAATCCTGCTCAGCGTCGACGGATTGGCCCGCGATCAGGCGTTTCAGGGCGTGTCGTTTGATCTGCGTGCGGGCGAAATTCTCGGCTTGGGCGGGCTGGTCGGCAGCGGGCGGACCGAAATCGCGCGCGTTCTTTTTGGGATCGACCGCGCGACGGCGGGGTCGATCAGGACGAACGGTGATCCAGTCGTTTTTCGATCCACCCAGGACGCCATGAATCACGGCATTGCCTATGTTTCAGAAGATCGAATCGGGCAAAGCCTGGTCATGGATTTCTCGATCCTGACGAATGCAACGATCACGGTTCTTGACCAAACGACGCGCTATGCTCTCGTCAACCGGTCGAAAGAGCTGGCGCTCGCTCGGCCATCTCTCGATCGCTTGCAGCTACGTTTCAAAACCTACGATCAGCCGGTGCGGACACTCTCTGGCGGTAATCAGCAGAAAGTCGTCCTTTGCAAATGGTTGTTAACCAACCCGCGCGTCCTGATTCTAGACGAGCCGACCCAGGGCATCGACATCCAGACAAAAGCAAACGTGCACACCATGATGGTCGAACTGGCCAGCCGAGGTCTGGGCATCCTCCTGATCTCATCGGAGTTGCCCGAGCTTTTGGGAATGTGTGATCGCATCATTGTGTTGCGGGAAGGCGCGGTGACCGCCCAGTTTGCCCGTGGGGAAGCGACTCAGGAAAAGGTAATTCGGGCGGCAACCGGCGCCGCGGTAGCAGAGTCACCGGCTAAGATCTCCCCCCTTCATCCGGCCGAACCGAAGCCAGCGCCGGTAAAAGTAGAGTCTCAGCGAGTCCACCCTTTCAGGCGGCTGTTGGCGCAGCGTGAACTAGGGCTGGTGGCGGCCATCGCGGCGGTCGTTTTCCCGATCATGCTGATTAACCCCCGCATGTTAAGCGCGGCGAATTTGACCGCTCTCTCGATGGACGCCGCGTTGCTCATCATTGTGGCGGTCGCTCAGATGCTGGTCATCATCACTCGCAACATTGATCTTTCCGTCGCTTCGGTCATCGGCCTGGCAGCCTATGCAGCGGCATCCACGTTGCACTCGCATCCTGAAATCGGGGTCGCCGGTGCGACCCTGCTTTCGTGCGGCGTCGGATTGGTCTGCGGTCTGATCAATGGTCTCATTGTCACGAAGGGTCATGTCCCAGCGATTGTGGCGACACTTGGTACCATGTCGGTCTTCCGCGGGGCCAATAGCCTGTGGGCAGGAGGCAAGCAGATCAGCGCCGACCAGGTGCCGCAAGCCTGGCTCGACCTGACCAGCACGCGCGTGCTGGGCGTACCGGGGGTCGTTCTCATTGCCCTTGCGGCGCTCGTCGTGGTCGGCTTGGCGTTGCGCTTTTTGCCGGCTGGGCGGGAGCTTTTCGCCATTGGTTCCAACCCGGATGGCGCAAAGCTCATCGGCATTCCAGTCGCCTCTCGCGTTTTGGCAGCGTTTGCCATCGCCGGCCTGCTGGCGGGATTCGACGGCGGCCTTTGGGCGTCGCGCTACGCCACCATTGACGCGCGCGTAGCCACCGGTTTCGAACTAACCGTCATTGCGGCGGTAGTCGTCGGCGGCGTCGCGATTCGCGGCGGTGCCGGCACCCTTCTGGGCGTGGCGCTGGGAGCATTGACTCTGCTCGTTATCAGGAACGGACTGACCCTCGTTCGAGTCGATCCCCTCTGGCTGGAAGGGGTGTACGGTCTTATCATTCTCGTAGCTGTCTCGATCGACGCTTTGGTCGGGCGCCGCTCCCGAAAGGGCCGCCATCGAGCCAAGTCTTGAATATGAGTTTGAGCCTCACCCCCAAACCCGCGACCACCCTGGTCGATCGATTTGCCAACTGGGAAAACTTTCTGGCCATTTTGACGCTCGCGACCATCGCCTATGCGGTCGTCGGAGTACCGAATTTCCTTTCCCTTTTCAACATTTCAGAGGCGATCGCGGGAGCGTCTGAACGAGCGCTCATTGTCCTGCCGATGGTCTTACTGATCATCGCTCGCCAGATTGATCTTTCGGTCGCCAGCATCCTGGCGCTGACCAGCGTTATATTTGGCGTCATGACCCGAGCCGGCGTGCCGCTGCCTGTTGCCATCGTGGCCGCGATCTTCGCCGGAGGATTGTGCGGCGCCTTCAACGGAGTTCTGGTGACCGGTCTGGGGCTTCCTTCGTTGGTCGTAACGCTTGGCACCCTGGCCATGTTTCGCGGTATCGGCTACATCATTTTGGGTTCTGCATCTGTCAATGAGTTCCCGGAATCTTTTCTTGATTTCGGCGTCAACACACTAGGTCCGATTCCCTGGACGATCGTACCTTTCCTCGTCCTGGCGCCTATCTTTGCTATCGTGCTGCAAAAAATGCCTTCTGGCCGTCGCATTTATATGATGGGCGGCAATCCGGACGCCGCACGTTATTCAGGAATCAGGCTCGACCGTACGACCTTCTGGCTATTCGTCATCTCCGGTCTGGTCTGTGCCTTGGCGGGCATCGTCTTCACCGCCCGTCTCGCGAACGCCCGCGCCAACAACGCGCTTGGGCTGGAACTGGATGTCATCACCATTGCCCTGTTGGGAGGCATTAACGTCTTTGGCGGCCGCGGCAAGCTGACGGGCGTGTTTTGGGCGCTGCTCCTGGTTGCCACCATCCGTAATGTGCTCGGCCTCCTTCGCATTGGCGGCGACGGGCAAAGCACGGTGATCGGCCTGCTGCTCATCGTTTCGCTCCTGGCCAGCAACGCCGCAGAGCGCCTTTTTGCTAACCGCACCACCAAACGCGCCTTGTCTCGGACTGCCGAATGATGCGAAGCTTGCCTATCCTCCCATCGATCTCGTCTTCCCCCCAAAACAAACCACCCAAAAATCTATGAGAATCCAAGTGACCCTGAAGTCCCTCCTCCTGGCGGTCAGTTTCGCGCTGATGGCCTCCCTCGCCCAAGCTCAGAAAGCACCGGTAACCGTTGGCTTCCTGCCTAAACTCGATACCGACCCCTATTTCCAAGTCGCTAAGACCGGCGCCGAAGAAGCGCAAAAAGAGATTGGCGGTTCGGTACTGCAGGAGGCTCCTTCGCAGGCAACCGCCGAAGCGCAGATCGAATTTATCAACAATCTGGTTTCGCAGAAAGTCGGCGTGATTGCCATTGCAGGCAACGACGCGAACGCCGTCGCTCCCGCACTCAAGCGCGCGGCGAAACAAGGCGTGAAGATTATCTCCTATGATTCCGACGTCGCTCGCGACGCCCGGACTTTATTCTTAAACCAGGCCAAAGGAGATAGCCTGGCGGAAATGATGCTCACCTCGATGGGTGAGCTTATCGGTTACGAAGGCGAGTTCGCGATCTTATCTTCCACACCTACCGCAACCAACCAGAACGCCTGGATTGCCTTCATGAAAGCTAGAATGGCCGCGGATCCAAAGTACGCGAAGATGAAGCTGGTGCAGATCGCCTATGGTGAGGAGAGCGAGCAGATCAATCAGCAGCAAGCTCTGGCCCTCGCTCAGGCCTTCCCAAACCTCAAGGGGATCATCATTCCCGCGGGCATCGGCCTGCCGGCCGCCGCTCGCGCGATGGAGCAGGCTGGTCTGCTCGGAAAGGTGAAGTTGACCGGCCTTGCTCCGGCCACGCTGATCAAGAAGTACATCCAGAACGGCACCGTGCAGGATATTTGGTGGAACGTGAAGGATCTTGGTTACCTGACTTATTATGCCGCCCAGGCCGTGGCGTCGGGTCAGATTACCGGCAAAGAAGGCGAGACCTTCAAGGCTGGCCGTCTAGGTGAGTACACTGTCGGTCCCGATGGCGAAGTTGTGCTCGGCCCAGCCAAGATCGTGACTCCAGCGAATGTCGAGGAGTTTAAATTCTAAGCAACTGCTTAATCCAGTCGACACGGAGGCGCGCCCTGGCGTTGGTAGAGGCGCGCTCCAATCCAGCGCCTCATTTCAAGTATTAGTATAAGCTATAAAATAGTTAGTCAGGCACACTCCCTCCTTGGCGGTACCGGCAAGACAGGCTTCTTCAGAGTACTCGCAAAGAGGTCCATTTACCGGGAGGCGATTAGTTATACATCGTAATCATATTGCCGGTGCCTTTAGCCACCTGAGGGCAGCCTTCGATCCTTGATTAAGCCCGTGTAGTCACCGAAAAGATCGCAAATTTTCATCGACGCGTCCATTGTTTCGGCTCTAAAAGTGCTTGTGAAACGTGCGACCGGTGGACCTGCATCTCAACCGGGTGCCCGGAAACGTCAGGGCGCGGGCAGACGGTCTGCCTCACTTTTGAATAGTGCTCTGGCTGCCATTAAATCGTTCAACGCCGCCGATCTTGAGCAGACCCTGAACCGTGCCTCGACTGAGCTGTCGAGGCCCGCTTTTCTCCGACAGACCGTAGCGCCCTTAATTGAGCAAATCGGCGTTTATTGGCAAAGCGGACAAATAGAAGCCATCCAGGAACATTTAGCCACCGCGATTATCAGAACTTTTTTGGGAAATTTGTTGCAAACTAAAGCCTTAGACAAAAATGCCCCTCGCATCGTCTTCACAACGCCTCCGGCTGAGCTCCATGAATTGGGTGCCCTCTTGGCCGCAGTCACCGCAGACTACCAGGGTTGGGACGCCATATATTTAGGACCCTCGCTCCCTCCGGATTCCATCGCCGCAGCGGTGAGACTGAGTAGAGCGCGGGCGGTCGGCTTGAGTATTGTTTACCAGGAATGGCCCTATGGGCTGGAAGCCGAACTCAGGAAACTACGAATCTTGTTGCCGCGCGAGGTGGTGCTGTTCATCGGAGGACGCGCAGTGCCCGCGTATCGTTCTGTGCTGAATGAGATAGAAGCCATCCAAGTGAACGACCTCTCCGCTTTTTGCGCTACGCTCGACACGCTACTTGGCCAGCGGAAACGAAAGACCAAGAAAAACCCATCGTAACGCGACACCCCTCTCGAATTGTTGCGATCCCGCTCATGAGCTAACCGTCCTTTGAAACGCCCAACGTCACGATTTACTTTTTCAGGAACGAACGGCCTGGGTATGGCGTCTTGGGACTGGGCAAAAAACCTATTTGAAGTAAAGCGTCTTGCTGCCGACGTCGATGATACCGCCACGTTCGAAGAAGAAATCGGCACCGATTAGACCGCCAAACGGGTAGCGCAGATCCTCAGGACCTTCCGGCAGACCGGTAACTCCGATCACCGCGGGGCCTAGTGGATATTTGCCCAGATCAAATACCGGTGCGATGGTCACGCCGACCGGCCGTTCTTTGGAGTGAATCCCTTTTGCGCTCACCGTCGTTCCGATCACCGGAATTCCATTCTGCTTTGCCACTTCCGTCGGCACCAAGGTGGCAAATCCACCAGTGTCCACGACGAAGCTATACCGGTTCTGCCCGATCCGGCCCTCGACCTCAAGCGCGCCGGAATGCGTAATTCGCATCGGTACGGCTTTATAACGGCCATGCTTTGCACTCGCGACAACGCGTTGGGCGTCGCCCCCAGCGACCGTCAGGTAAATTCGCGTGTTCCGGCAATCAATGACGGCGTTGTAACGCTGCAGGATATCCAAACCGATAATTCCGTCCATCGTCACGTGATAGCCTGAATCGCGGAGCTTTGCTCGAAAATCACGGAGATCGATCAACGCCACCGGTCCGGAACCGAGGTTGTCGCTTCCAACGTACAGACTATCGACGAGCGCCACCGGGACGATCCGGTTGTTGACCTCGATTTGCTTTGGCACCTGGACAACGCCGGGACCCTTTGACAACCCAAGGAGTTTCGCTTTGTTGGTATCCACGATGCTGAGTGCTGCTCCAGTATCGATAGCAAACCAGGCCGGTCGGTTGTTAACCCGAACAGACACAAAAAGGTGGTTACCGGTACTCCGGCTGAGCGTTGTGCCAGAGTTGGCTGAGCTTGGCTCGCTTGCCTTTACGCTAGGAAAACAGCCGCACGCAGAGTAGATTATCCAGCCTGAGGCACAAATCAGTAGTTTATGAAATTGTTGCATGGTGCAGTGATGAATGTTACACGATCGGCGGCGTTTTGGGCGCCCGTATTTCTGGTCCTCGGCGCTTATCTCCTTAGTGCAGAATCAGGTTTAGCGCAAAGTCAGCCGGGATGGGGCGAAATCTGGCAGCAACGCATGACGATTGGTCAGGCTCAATTGGACGGGGCGTTCAAGCTGGCAGAATCCGGCAAGGTTAACGAAGCCTTGGCCATGATCGACCAGGTGATCGCCAGCGATCCGAACAATTGGCGCTCCTACTTTCTAAAGTCTGCCGTCCTTATTCTGGCTAAACGTGGGGGCGAGGCTCTGAAACAGATCGACACCAGCATCAATTTAGCCCGCCGAAGTAACGTGTCCGCCGGTCTATTGGCGGAACTCTACGAGAGCAAAGCGCGAAGCTGCATCGACTACGGTCGCTATGATGAAGGCAAAAAGTCTCTCGAGCAGGCCGTTCATCTGCAACCGACGGATCCGACCACACTCAACGATTTGGCGTGGATGCTGGCCACCTCAAAGGATCCCCGGGTCCGGGATGGCCGCCGAGCGGTTGCGATCGCGACCAAGGCTTGCGTCCTGAGCAATTGGAAGAACGCGTTCTCCATCGACACGCTGGCGGCTGCGTCCGCCACCGCAGGCAATTTCGCGGACGCTATCAAATACCAGCAGCTAGCGATCACGAATTTGGAACCGGGCGATCGTCAAGCTCAATTACCGGGCATGGAGCAACGGCTCCATCAATATTCAAGCGGCCAGACCTTCACGGGCAATTCTAGTTGCATCGAATATCAGTTGGGAACCTGGCGTAGATTCCCTCCGGATCATTCAACGCCCGCAAATCCCTCAGGCCGTTTTCCAGTTCTTGCAGGCCCAGGCCAACCGGATCAAATCGGGCGACGGGCGGTCTGGGAGTCGATTTGAACAGTTCCCTAAGCCTTTCGCTCAGATCTTTCCGCCCTGGAAACTCCGCAATTCGCGGCTGGCCGCCGAGGTTCGCAAGATTTGCGGCGTAGGCAATCGCCGAATCTAATCCCCCAATCTCGTCCACCAATTTGATTCGTGTCGCCTCGCTACCCGACCAAACCCGTCCCTGCGCAATTTCGTTCACCTGTGCAACATCGATGTGCCGGCCTTGGGAAACTCGATCCAGGAACTGGTCGTAAAACTTGTCGACAGCCTTCTGCAAGATTGCCATGTCTGCCTCCGATTTTTGCTTGAGCGGATTAAACAATGTCGCCAACGGTGTGGTGGTGGTGACAGAATCCGTAGTGATTCCATTATCGGTGGCAATTTTTTCAAAATTCGCCTCTAATCCGAACACCCCGATACTTCCTGTGATGGTTGTCGGCTCGGCAAAGATATGCTTGGACGGGACAGAAATGTAATAGCCACCCGAGGCAGCGTAGCCGCCCATCGACACCACCACGGGCTTTGTCGCATCCGCTGCCTTTAACTCGCGATAGATCTCTTCGGAGGCAAAGCCGCTTCCGCCTGGGCTGTTGACTCGAAGAACAATTGCTTTCACGCTCGGATCGAGGCGAAACTTGCGAATTTCTCGCGCATATCGCTCGCCGCCCACATTGGTCGATGATCCTTCCCCATCCACGATCTCCCCTTCAGCGTAGACCACCGCAATTTTTGGTCCCGAATCAGACTGGGCCCTGAGCTTTCGCCCGAGGAGGCCCAGATAAGAAGAAACTGTCACCTGCCGAAATGTCCGGTGCTCTTGATCCGAGCCGTACTGGGTCTTCAGCCTGTCCATCACCTCCGACATGGAAACCAACTCCGTACCCAGCTTGCTTTTTACCGCCAACTCCCCGTCGATCAAGCCGTTTTGGTTGATGAGCTGTTCGAACGATCCCCGAGGAAGACCGCGGGACTGTTCGATCGTAGTGGTCACTTCGCTCCAGATATCGCCAAAGAGTTTTTCGAGCTGCTCTCGATTCTCAGGGCTCATGTTCTCGCGAGTGAAAGGTTCGATGAACGACTTGTATTTCCCAACCCGGAAAACCTGCACGCCGACGCCATACTTCTTCAGGGCACCGGCGTAATAGAGCGGTGAACTGGAAGGCCCGCGCAGAATAAACTCGGCTTGGGGATCCACAAAAAGCTGATCCGCTACCGACTCGAGATAATAGGCCGGCGTGAACGGAAACTGGAGATAAGCATAGACCGGCTTATGCGATTCCTTAAATTTTGCCAGCGCCCCGCGAATCTCCTTCAGGGCGGCGTAACTCGAGCCATATCCGGCCACCGGCACCAGGTTCCCGGTGATGAAGACACCTCGTATTTTCGGATCGGTCGCCGCACGATTGATCGCTCGCAAAACCTCGCGCAAAGTCACTGGGGCTTCCTCTTGCTCATCGTTGAGCCCAGTGAACAGTTGGGCTGCGCTGAATTCTGGCGGCGCATCCGGAATCGGCACCGCGATGTCAAGAACCAATAGGGAGTTGTCAGCCACTGTTGGGCCCCTTGCAGAGACGCCGATCAGCGCAATCACGGCAATCAATCCAACCAGAACAACACCAATGAAGAGAAAGATGGCAAAAAGTGCACCGAAAAAGGATCCGAAAAACGATTTCATTGATTTAAGTATTGCGATGTTTTTTGATCCGGACCCGTGCGGGAACACCGGGGTCTGGTCTCTGTTCTGACCCAACCGGCGGCACCGTGCCAGTCTCCAGTTCGCTACGGAGCACGCTCGAACAGCCTACCTGATTTCGCAATGCGGTAAATCAACTGTCGGGTTTTGGTCTTAACGAGGCGATGGGTGGCTAGGCTCCGCCCGAATAACCCCATTAACTTGTAACCCTAACTGCACCGGAGCTGAATCGATCCCAGCCCTTGGGCCGTATGACTGGCGCTAAATAGATACGGACAGTAGTATCCCAATAATCATGATGCTATCCCGCATGATCATAAGGAGCAATACTCGGTGCGCCTGCCGTCCAACCGCACCATGGTTACGCCTTTTTCCATTCGCGGTCATTCTGACAAGCCTGATCAGTTTGGCCAACTCTGAAGCCGTTCATGGCAGCGAACAGACTCATCAACTCGAAAATCCCGAAGTGGCGACGGCACTAGTCGATGTCGTCGACTCATTCATCGCCGCGGGTGAAAAGGATGATCCTTCCGACCGAGGTAAATATCTTGCTCCACACGTTTTCTTTTATGGACGCGCCCGCACCCGCGAACAGGCGATCAAAGTCATTGCCTCGCTCTACCGGCGATGGCCACGACGCAAGTTTACTCCCACAGAGGGAGTTGACTTGTTTCAGATCCCTAATCATCGAGATGTCTATCGGGTCGCTGTTGTGTACGATTATGTGTTCGATAATCAGGGCGAACATCTGTCCGGAAAGTCCAAACTTAATTGCGTCGTCGAACATGATCCCCAAGGGACCCGAATTATCGGGGTCGACGAAAAGCTCGTCAGCGGGAGCTCGGATTATCAGAAAGAATAAAGAAAAATGATCTCGTCGCTCAACCCCCGCTGGATCCTGCTTCAGACCGAGTTCAGGCGCAACTCACGCGCGGAGCCGCCCGCCTCTCGCAGATCAGGCGTCACCTCCATCGGCACCCGGAGCTCAGCGGCCAGGAATTCTCGACGACCGATTATCTGAGCAAACAACTCACTGCGGCCCGGGTTCCTCATCGAGTTGCGACCGGGAAGTGCGGGATCATTACAGACGTAATCGAGTCGCCCGATAGCGGAGCCCCAATTGTCGCGATGCGAGCCGATATCGACGCATTGCCGATCAAGGAGGAGAACAATGTCCCTTACCGCTCAAAAAGATCTGGAGTGATGCACGCCTGCGGTCATGACGCGCATTCCGCGATACTTCTCGGGACAACGCTTGCCCTTTATCGCGCCCGGCCATTGCCGGTAGCCTGGAGAAGCATCTTTCAGCCAGCCGAAGAGGCGGGCCGGGGCGCTTGTGAAATGGTCAATCAAGGCGCTCTGGAGGGGGTCGACGCCATCATCGCGCTTCATGTGGACCCAAACCTGCCCGTCGGTAAAGTAGCGATCACGCCCGGACCGCGGACTGCGTTCTGTCAAGATTTCACCATAGAGATCGCGGGGCGCGGAGGTCACGGGGCGCGACCGCACACGACAGTCGACCCGATTGCGGCCGCGGCGCACCTTATCACGCTCATTTATCAGGCCGTTCCCCGGCAAACAGACGCGCGCCAACCTGTTGTGGTCACGATTGGCATGATCAATGCCGGATTCGCATCGAACGTGATTCCGGACACTGCGTCCCTCCAAGGCACGATTCGAACCTTGAACACCGCGGTGGCCGTGCAGGCGCGCGAAACCGTTGAGCGCCTTTGCGCTTCGGTCGGCCAGGCATTCGGCGCGAAGATTTCCCCGGTATTCGAGAGGTTGTTACCTGGCCTGGTCAACGATGCCCAGATCGCGACGCTGGCTGCCGGCGTCGCAGGGCAACTTCTCGGACCGGAAAACATTTTACGCAACGAGCCACCAAGTATGGGAGCCGAGGATTTTGCGGACTATCTGCCGGTTGTTCCGGGCTGCATGATTGGCCTTGGCGCGAAGGGCCCGGACCGCAAAATCACCCCCTTGCATACCGCGACGTTCGATATCGATGAGACTGCCCTGCTGATCGGCGCCCGTCTTTTCGCCGCGATTCTGCTGGAATGGCCAAAGAAAGTTGGCCCGGCGCAGGTAGGGCGAAGCTCCGCATGAGCCGGGGCTTTCCGGCTCTGCCTCCGACGTCACCCCGTATAAATCAGTCGTTCGAGTTCGGTCACAACGTGCGGGCCCGTTGGCATCGCAAGACAGAAAATGCGCGAAGCGAAAATGTGACGTGATGTCTAATCGCCTCCGGATTCGCCTTTGGTCGCTTTTTCAAAGAGCATCCTCCAGTAGTCCAATCGCTCTTTCACTCGGCGTTCGAAGCCATTCTCGGTCGGCTCATAGTAAATTCTGCCCCTCCGGCAGATACGCTTGCGGTACGTAACCTTCCTCGTAGTCATGCGCGTATTTGTAACCGGCGCCTCCGCCGAGCAATTTCGAGCCGGTGCCGCGCAGATATTTCGGCACCGCCAGGGTTCGGCCATGCTTGACGTCCTCTAACGCTTTGTTGAGACCGGCCCAGGCGCGGTTACTCTTTGGCGCCGTTGCGATATAAACAGTCGCATGGGCCAGCGGAATCTGAGCTTCAGGCAATCCCACAAACTCGACGGCTTGCTGCGCGGCGATCGCTATCACCAGGGCGTTCGGATCTGCCATTCCGACATCTTCACTTGCGGCAATCACAATCCGGCGGGCGATAAATCGAATATCCTCTCCGGCATACAACATTTTGGCGAGCCAATAGAGCGCTGCGTCCGGATCCGAACCGCGCATGCTTTTAATGAATGCGCTGATGGTGTCGTAGTGCTCCGTCTCGCCGGCATCGTAGGTGATCGCCTTCTTTTGAATGCTCTCTTCAGCCACAGACCGGTCCAGATGGATCACACCGTCCGGGTCCGGAGCGGTGGTCAGGACGGCAATCTCTAAACCATTTAAGCTCCGCCGCGCATCGCCATCACTGACTTCCGCCAGGAAGTCCAGGGCCGCGGGATCCGCTTTGATCTTCAGTTTGCCGAAGCCCCGTTCCGGATCGTTAAGTGCGCCATTCATCACTCGCACGAGATCTTCCCGGGAGAGCGGTTCCAGCTGAAAGACCTGTGATCGGGAAACGAGCGGGCTGTTGACGTAGAAAAACGGGTTGTGGGTCGTGGCCCCGATTAATCGCAGATTCCCGCTCTCGACATCGGGCAGAAGGACATCCTGTTGCGCTTTGTTAAAGCGGTGGATCTCATCGATAAAGAGGATCGTCCGTCCACCGTTCGATCTCCTCCGGAACTTGGCGGAGGCTGCCACCCGGCGTATATCCGCGACCGAACTCTCCACGCCGCTCAGCCGTTCAAAATGACTTTTTGTCGTAGAGGCGATAATTTGCGCCAAGCTGGTCTTTCCGCTGCCTGGTGGTCCGTAAAAAATGATCGAAGAAAGCCGGTCGGATTCGATCGCCCGGCGCAGCAATTTGCCTGGTCCCAGGATGTGCGGCTGGCCCTGATACTCTTCAAGCGAACGGGGACGCATCCGAGCGGCCAGGGGTGCGCCCGGATCGACGCCTGTTTCCTCGGCGTCGCTCGCGCCAAAAAGATCGTCCATTCGCCTATTTTCCGCGGTGCGCCGGGAAAGTCCAATCAGGCTGCACTATCTGTCATCTCCAGCTCCTTGAATTCTTGATGTCTTGGCGTGCTGGAGCAAAGTACGTTTGGTGGAACAAAATTTGGGCCGTTCGTGTCATGAAGACAATTCTCGTACCAGTCGATTTTTCCGACGTAACTCTAAAGGTAATCAAGGTGGCTGTTCATTTGGCAAAGCCGTTTCAAAGCAAAATCATCCTGATGCATGTTTCGCAATTACGCCCCTCGCTGATGGGCATCGGCGCCGGACCGGACGCAGTCCCGGTGCCTCAGACTTCCGAACCGATCGCTGTACCTGATTACACGGAACGGTTCGCGCATCTTAAAGAGATGGTTGCCTCGATCGGATTGGTATCGACGATCGTGGAAGTCGAGGGAATCCCAACCGATCTGATCCTGGCACAGGCTGAAAATTCGCGCGTCGATCTCATCGTTCTGGGATCCCACAGCCGAGAGTCCGCTTTCTCACCTTTTCCTGGGCAGCGTCGCCGACGGCGTTTTGCCGCGGGCCAGATGCCCGGTGCTGATCGTGCCTCTCACCGACGCTTAGGGGAAGTGTCAGTGCCAGTGTCAGTGTCAGGGGCCGGAGGCCCGCGCTAACTTTCGTGCTAAATCTCTGATCTTGCGATCTCCCCTGTTGCCTAGCAGGGCGAGAACTTAGCTGCACCACAACAAGTAGCGCTAAGTCTTGGGCCTCCGGCCCCCCTGACACTGACACTGGCACTGACACTTCTTGAGCCCCCAGCCGCTTCCGGCTAGACTTCGGCTCCTGTGAACTTCGCCACGCTCCCCGGGCTCGCCGTGCTGAATCCCGGTGGGCGAGACCCCGACCAAAGCTTTAAGGATGGCCCCGGCCGGCCGGATTCAGCCGGTCATCCACCGGTCAACTATCACGCTTACGCCGCTTGCACGCAGGGAGCCTTTTATCGCAGTACGGCGCTCGCGGCGCGGCATCGAAATGTCTTGCTGCTGCTTCGCGGTGATCTGACCGAATCGCAACGAGCTTTTGAGATCCTGAAAGCCCAAGGTTGCTTTATCGCCATCTCGTTCAAGGAAACAGGAACCCAACAAGTCGCCCAGCAGTTGTTGAAGCCAAAGCGTTTTCAGCGCTTCCAAGAGATTGCCGCCAGCGCAGATCTCTGTCTCTCAAGCACCCGGGATCTCCTTCCCCTCTTCACTTCGGTTTCCAAGCGGGCCATCCATCTGCCGACACCCTACCCTCTCGAATATGCTCCCTGGAACTTTGGCCGGCCCATCGAATGAACGACGCGGATTATTCATCGGCACTCGGGAATTTGATGTGCTCTCCCGCAATCATCTCCTGGCGTTGGCCGCCGCGCGAACCTTTTCCGTCCCGGTTACGGTGATCAATCCAGACGGGAAATCGGGGCTTCAGCGGTTACAGGCATTGAGATTCCCGGAGGATCAACTCACTGTGACGACACCGCTACCGTACCCGCAGTATCTGCGATTGATGGCCAGACATCGACTGGTTTTCCAATTCGACCAAAGTTCCGTTCCAGGCCAGGTGGCGGGAGACAGTCTGCTCTGCCGGATACCAACTGTAGGCGGAAACGGTGCTGTGGAACAAATCGCCTTCACTGATCTTCACGGGAACGGACGAACATTCGATCAACTCGCCGAGTTGGGCCAACATCTTCTACGCGACGAAGAATTCTACCAGGAACAGGTGAGGGCGTTGGAGCGGTCTGCGGCGGCGCATCTCTCTTTTGCGAAAGGTTTCGAATCGCTCTCACTCTACTTTCCCGGCCTTACTTGAACGGGTCCACCGCCTCAAGTAAGCTGCAGTACCTTCATGACTCGGCAGACCCATGCAAACCCATATCCGCTGAAAGAGCTCTCTCTGGATGCGATTGTTGAGCTCCTGCGAGCGAATGGTATGCGGATCACCAAGAATCGCATCCAGATCATCGATACCCTGCTGCACGCCGAGAAACCGCTTTCCCTGGACGAAATCCAGACGCGAACCGGAGCCGACGCTGGATGCCTCGGATTATGCCACGGTCTTTCGGGTGATGACCGTTCTGGAGAACCTCCAGGTCGCCCAGAAAGTGAATCTGAACCGTTCCTGCAGCTACTACGAGCTGGTTAATCCGCAGAAACATTACGACCATATCATTTGCACCGAGTGTGGGCGTGTGACTTTGATGATCGATTCTTGCCCTGTCGAAAAAGTGGAGCGCAAGATCGAAAAGCGATACGGATTTTCGGATATCCGGCATTCACTGGAATTTTTCGGGAAATGCCGTGAATGCACGTAGCCAAGGCCTTTTTCATCCTTCCGGTGAATATCGTACCGATGGGAAAGCACATTCAGTCCGATTCCGATCAAGACAAAAGGAATGATGAACCGTCCGTAGCGCTTCACCGCCGTTCCGAATCGCCGGTGGTTGGTCAGATAATAGCCAAGAAAGCACCAGAGCGCAGTCATCACGCCGAAGATAAGCGCGTAGAGCGGAACGAGCGTTCGATGCACCGAGAATAGCGGAATGTAGACGCTGAGGTTATCTCCACCGTTCGCCAGTGTCAGGAGCGTGACCAGAACGGCTTCCGAGCGCGCCCATCCGAACCGGAAATTCTCTTTGCCGACAAAATCGGAACGATTTTCCGTGGTCAGACTGGAACCAGGCCTTCTCAAGAAAAGTTTCCAGAGCCGATCGATGCCAAGGAGCAGAGGAGCCACACCAAGGAAACCGATCCATTCGCCAGGAATCGTAACGGTAAATACCGTGGCCAGAATGCTGACCGCCACCAGGAGCGACATTCCGAGAAATTGGCCGACGACGATCGAGATTGTCCGGAATTCGGCGTCGACAAATAAGCTTCCCAACAAAAATAGATCATCGACATTCGTAGAGGCGAACGCAGCGATCGCGATAAGCGGCGCCGAGAAGTCGAAAGAGGTCAGGAGGTCGGTTGCCAGAGGATCACTATGCTGTGTTCGCCTATTCCCGCGACTGTTTTTACCTCCGAACCGGCACGCCGTGTGCACCCAGGAACCGCTTCGCTTCTCCGACGGTGTACTCCCCGAAATGAAAAATGCTGGCGGCCAGGACTGCGTCAGCTTTTCCCTGCGTCAGTACGTCGAGAAGGTGTTCCAGGGTACCGGCTCCGCCGCTTGCGATGACCGGAATTCCGACGGTTGAACTGACCGCGGCCGTCAGGCCGATGTCATAGCCGTCTTTCGTTCCGTCCGCATCCATGCTGGTCAGCAGAATTTCTCCCGCACCCCTTTTCTCGACCTCTTGCGCCCATTCCACGGCATCGAGTTCCGTCCGGTTCCTGCCGCCGTGGGTGAACACGGTCCAGTGGTTTGGTCCAGTCCGTTTGGCGTCAATCGCAACGACGATACACTGCACACCAAATGCCTCGGCGGATCGTGAAATCAATTCCGGCTCTCTGATTGCCGCGGTGTTGATGCTAACTTTATCCGCCCCCGCGAGCAGCATGCTCGCGTATATCCGCTTCCGTCCGAATCCCGCCCCCCACCGTGAGCGGCATAAAACATTGTTCCGCGGTGCGCCTGACGACGTCGATCATCGTTTGCCGGTTGTCCGAAGAAGCAGTGATATCCAGGAATACGAGTTCATCGGCCTCCTGGCGGTTATATTCCATCGCGCACTCCACCGGGTCACCCGCATCGCGCAACTGTAGAAACTTCGTCCCTTTGACGACACGACCGTCGGTGACGTCAAGGCAAGGTATAATTCTTTTCGCCAGCATCTGAGCAGGAATTTACCTGGCTGGTCGCTCCGTTAGCCAAAACCGCGATTGGTCGTCAAAATATCCGAACACGCCGGTCGAGTACCAATCGCCGTTCGAGGTCGCCATCGTTAGTGCCTCTCCGGTCGAAAGATCAGCCAGCGTTTGCCGGCGGGGCAGGAACGAACCCCGGATCAATAGCTCTCCGATTTCATCCGGTCGCGACGCCACCGGCGCCACGGCGCGGCTGGCCGAAGATTTGTTGGTCTCCTCACGAACAGAAATCCGAGTCTCCACGGTTGAGTAAAAACTCCCCACCAGTATCGCGCTTTCTTTGCGCTCGTACTCCTTCAATGGGAGTGCGGCGAGCGGCAGATCATCGTAAAAAATCAATTCGATATTGGCATGCTGCCTGCGCCCGGTGAAATAGTCGATCTCCTGGGGTTCGAGCGGCGCATCCGTGATGTACACTCGGTGAAAGGTCGAAAACGGTTTGCGCAGTAGCCTTCGAACAATGGGACTTTCAGCCGTGGTGCGCGTCGGTTTGAACTTATCCACCTGACGGTCAAGACTTCTTCCGGAACGGGACCCAATCATACTGGTCAAACCGGCCGCCAGATTGCCAAGCAAGTGCAGGGCCGAAGCACAGAGATCGATCTCGCCGGCTTTCAACTTCAGCTGAGAGACCAACAGCTGGACACTCTGGCGCAGCTGGTCTTGCGACCAGGCCCGGACACCCAGATGACTGGACGCGTCGCGCACCAGGGTAATCAGTGCTGCTGAATCTGCAGATGGTTCTTCCAGTGCACCCAATTTCCCCAATCGCAGCCATCGTGCCTGGGAACGAACATGACCGACAAAAATCTTGGATGGAATCTTCCTCAGAACGGCGTCGAAATGAGACCCGACCCACCCTCTCTTTGGAATAATAGCAGCCTTCGGCTCCAGAGCGCTTACCCAGGAAATGAACTCGTCGTGAGGAGCTGCATGATCAGACAGAATCGGGACTGCCCCAATTTGCAGCGCCGCCAGAAGGTAACTGTACTTCTCCTGAGAGGGACCGATTCCAATCAGGATCCGGTCACCTGGCATGACTTTTTTTTCCCGCAGTTCAAACGACAGAAAATCAACGAGTCGATTCAATCCCGAATACGTCAAGACTCGGTCGCCAGAGAGGCACCGGTCGATCAGCGCCGGGACGCCAGGTTGGAGCTCGGATCGTTTTCTGAGCGTTTGAACAAAATTCATTATCAATTAAAGCGCATCGAGAATCGTCGGGTAAATGTCTCCCGCGGCGGAATTGTTTGAATCCCGAGCTTCTTCTCGAAAGCTCGCTGCTCCTGGTGATCAGGCAGGCCCCAACAGGGCTCAATACAAATAAACGGATTCAGATCACTCCAGATCGTAAAATAAGGGGCATCTGAAATATCGAGTTCAACTTGTCGGTTTTGCCCGAAGTCCAGAAGTTTCACAACATAGCTGTCTGATTCGATCGTTTCGAGGAGGAATGACCCCGGCAACTCAAACGGCTTAATCGGCATGGTCGCACCGTCCGATTCGAATTCAACGGTTTCTCCGCTCAAAAAGTTGTCTGGTGCGAGGTACCGGCGGTAGGTTCCTCTCGGCAGAACGACCCGCGCTTGGTCGAAGGACGAAACCGCAAATCCGGGATGCAATCCAAAACTGACGTGGGACGGGCGCTCCGTTTCTTCGTTATGGAAATTGAACGTCACTTCCACCGTGTCGTGATGCAAAGTGTATTCGATTCTGAATGAGACTTTGCGCGGGTATTCGAGCGGTAAAATCTGGCTGCTCGGGAGCGAATAGCTGAGCGTACCCCGTTCCGCGAGTACGACTTCCGGATCAGCGAACTTTTTGTGTCTTAAGAAGCTGTGATTCCCGCCGCGGATTTCGTCTCCTTCGTAGAATGTCTTTTCGCCTTTGATCCGATGCAGAAAATAACCCATCACGGTTGCATGACTCTGCCACCCCTTTTGAGCGGGCTTTACCTCTCCATCCCTGTAAAGGTAGCCGGTCAACCCGCCGTCGGTCGAATGCCGCGCCACGCTTACTAACTCCGCCCCCTGGTTATCAACCTGAATTCGATAGCCGCTTTCAATATCAGCTATCTCGTGCAATCGATTGCCGTCTTGCTCAATGACGCGGTGTTCAAAACCCATACCCTTACCAGTGGCACAAATGCGCCACGAGACCAAGTGCGGAAAAACTGCAGGAATTCAGAGAGTCAGGAGTTCAGGAGTTACAGAATGGTTTTGCGGATCACCGTTTTGCCGCTGGTCGTGAATTCTTGGCAGGTGCGTCCGATTCAATTGGCGAATCTTCGCCTCCTGAACTCCTGCAACTCCGGACTCCTGCAACTCCTGTCTTATCACGCTCCTGTACCAACGTATTCAGCGGAATAGGTATCAAACTTGGAGACCGTTCCTTGTTTGGGGGCCGTCTTGACATCGTAAACGTTATTCCCAACGACCTGTTGGGTCTGCGTGTCGTAGATCATCACTGATTTCGCTCCTACTGAATCTTTTTCGCGGACGGTATCCACAGCGATGTAGCGCCTCTTTTTGTACTGAGCCCTGCGCTCAGCAGACGCTCTCTCATAAGCCAAACGCGCTCGCTCTTCGGCATATTGGCGCTGGCGTTCGGTGGCCTTGTGTTTGGCGACCACGTAAGCCGTAACCCCAGCTAATGTGCCTGCGGCGAGACCTATCGCCACTGCTTGCGACGGGCTTGCTCCCACGGCCGCTGCCAGACCACCTGCCAGAATGCCTGCGCCGGCTCCGAAGACCGCGCCGTTCGCCTCCGGCGACATGTTTTCACATCCGGTGAGAAGCAGCCCAGCCACTAGGACAGCTGCCGACGATTTGATCAAACCCGCGTTCATAGAGAAAATTGCGAGCCGGTAAACTATCGAGTTCCCTAGGTGGAAACAAGCAAATACAAGCAAATTTTGTTAACTCGCCTCATCCGCACCGAACTTCGGCGGGACGAAGCTCAGCACCAGAATTGAACCGAGCACCAGCGCAGCGGCGACGACGTAAAGGCCGTAATCACTTCGCTTTGTCAGATCGGCAAACCAACCGACGATCGAGGGACCAAAAAAGCCAGCCAGGTTACCCAGCGAATTGATCCAGGCTAAACCTGCAGCGGCGCTGGTACCCGCCAGCAAGGCAGTTGGCATCGGCCAGAAAAGCGGCAAAGTCGCCAGGATCCCCAGCAGTGGCAATCGTTAATCCAACCATGGCGATCAGCGTGTTTTGTCTGAACAGATTGCTGATCACGATTCCGATCGCTCCCAGAAAAGAGGCCAGAGCGAAATGGAGACGCCGCTCTCCTGAACGATCCGAGCTCCGGCCCAGCACCACCATGGCAATTGCTCCGAAACTATACGGGATCGCGGTCAGTAGGCCCAGGTACAAAGGATCCGTGACCCCGGTATTCTTGATCAGTTGCGGAATCCAAAAACCGGTTCCGTACAGGCCCATCACGGAACAGAAATAAATCGCAGCGAATAAGATTAAGTGCGGATTGAAGAAGATGCCGGATAAAGGGAGGTGCATCTTATGGGCCTCCTCAGCCTGGAGATTCTGCTCAAGGAGTCGCTTCTCGTCCTCATTCAGCCATTGAGCAGATCGCACCCCATTCGCGAGCAACCAAGGGACAAAGATTCCAAGCACTATGGACGGGATCCCCTCCAGCAAAAAGAGCATTTGCCATCCCCTCAGTCCCGTTGTCCCGCTAAACTGATGAAGAATCCAACCCGATAACGGCGCACCGATGACGCCGGTCAACGCCACCGCCAACATGAAAAGTGCGGTCATTTCCCCGCGGCGCCGAGACGGAAACCAATAGGTGAGATACAGAATGACTCCGGGAAAAAAACCTGCCTCCGCGATACCAAGCAACAACCGAAGACCATAAAACATCCACGGGGAATTCACGAAGATCATCAAACAGGAGACGATTCCCCAACTCACCATGATCCGCGCAATCCAGAAGCGTGCGCCAACCTTCTCCATCAGAATGTTGCTTGGAACCTCGAAAATAAAGTAGCCAAGAAAAAAAATGCCGGCGCCGAGCCCGTAAACAGCGTCGCTGATCTGCGGAACGTCCGCCTGCATCTGCAACTTTGCGAAGCCGACATTAACTCGATCGAGGTAGGCGGCGATGTAACAAACGAATAATACCGGGATAACTCGCCGGGCGACTTTATGGTAGAGAGCATCTTCAGACACCGTCGCCGCAACTGGGATGGCAGGCATTTTGTGTTGCCTTTCAAAAGCTTTTCGCGCCGATCAATCTCGTAGCTTTACCTGTAGTTGATTCCGTTGTTCCGGCACCACTCGATCGCTCGGGGATTACCGGCCCGGGCGGACCGCCTAAACCATTCCGCCGCACTCTTTGAATCCCTCTGCACACCGAGACCTTCTGCCAGGCACCCGGCATAGAAACACATGCCCAATGGATCCCCCTTTTCGGCACCCTGTTTAAACAGGTTGGCGGCGATTTCAGGACTGCGTTGCACACCCTCCCCGTTCATATAAAGCACGCCCAAATTCGACAAAGAGAGAGGATACCCTTCGGCCGCGGCCTCCTCATAAAACTTACGGGCTTGATCAAAATCACGTAGCTTTCGAAAATGGGTACCCAACAGATCCATTGCTCTTGGCTCGCGCATGGCAGCCGCTTCTTGCAGGAAAGCCACGGCTTTCGGCACGTCAATCTGGACCCCTTTGCCGAAATAATAACATTCGCCGGCCAGATACTTGCCCACCCGGTCCCCGCTATTCGCCGCCTGCAGAAAATATTCCAACGCTTTCCGGTCGTCGCCCGGCTCGCGTCGGTTCGAGTACGACAAACCGGCCTCAACCATCGCAGGCGTACTTCCCTTCGCTGCCGCAATTTCAAACCATTTCATCGCTTCAGACGGGTTGTCTTCCCGCGAGAACTGCCCAATGATCAACATGGCAGGAACAACTCCTTTTTCTGCTGCTCGAAGCAAGTCTGGTTTTGCCTCCGCGTAGGAATCCGGATCCGGCTTTCCCGGGGTACCGTGCAGCTCAGCAAGCAGGTTATCGATGCGTTTTAGAACCACCGACCTTTCAGGGTAACGATCGACCAGGTCTAGATACGCCTTTAAGGCGCCCTGCCAGTTGCCCGACCTGCCAAGTTCCTGCGCCGCGCGAAGCTTTTCCTGGATATCGTCGATCGGTACCGGCGTCGGCGAAGGACTCTGCTCCTCGGGAGTAGGTGAAGGGCTCACATTCTCCTCGGGCGTCGGCGAAGGAGTTGTTGCCTCTTCCGGAGTCGGAGTCGGCCTGGCCGTTGGCTGCTGCCGCGGAGTCACGCTGCTCGCCGGCGTGGGGCGCGCCGGGCCCGTTTCAACGAACTGCTGCCCCACAAAATACCGGTAAACCGCGTATCCGGCCAGGCCAAGTCCACCCAGCAGTAGAACCACTAGCCCGCACATCAAGAGCAAACCGGCCACCGAAGTCTTTCGTTTTTCAGCGTCTGGCCGCAGGTGTGGTATCGCCACGGCTGGAGGAGGCGGCAGAGTTTCTGCGACCGCCGGCGGGGCATGGGTCTGAGACGGGGGTGCCAGCGCTGCGCCACCGGAATGGGTGCTGGCGTGTGCCGAGATCGAACTCGGCGAAAGGTATTCACTCCTTTTGCCGAAAATTTGGTCTTCCAACAGGTTGCTCATTTCCACCGCAGAAGCCCACTCGTCGGTCAGACCTCGACGCAGAACTGTGTTCCCCTGTTCGGAGAGAACCGAGATCGGTGTATAGCGGCCGGTTGTTTCGACGGTATGCCGCGGGCCGCCCAACAGTTCGTAAATCAGGAGGCTCAACATCCCGAGGTAACTAGCACGCGGGCCTTCGCCGGAAGAGCTCTGGACAAGCGTCGCCGACCCGGCCCAGGTCGCGGAATCGGAAGAAGAGAGCGAAAAGTCGACCGGCTCAATCTTGACGCCCAATTGGCTCCATTGAGTTAACGGCCTCTGCAGTAATGCTTGATCAATTGCTTCTTCCGACAAACCAGGTGTGGTCAAATGGACACCGGAAATGGTCAGCGCAACTTGCTGTAATTGGTTGTCTCGCGCATGATCAGCCACCGGCGCAAGGAGCTTGAGCAGAAGAAGTGCTTCCGGTGGAGTGAGCGCCTTCCGGACCCGGAGGATCTCTACCAAAGAGGGCCCAATGATGATTTCCTGGACCAGAAAGCTTTGTTGGCCAACACTCTCTATCGAATAAATTTCCTGCAATTCCGGCCGGGGCGCGCGGCGGAGCTGGTCAATTTCTTGCTCCAGTGCGGTATATCGCTTGCTGTCGGCTAAAAATTCCCGGTTGAATACCAGGAGCAAAACCTTGCAATCTCGCTGGAGATCGTCGGCCAAAAATCTTCGGCCCTGCGGGATGTCGCCGAGGTCGCGCCCGAGCTGGTAGCGCCCGGCAAGAATAGTCGGTCCCTGGGAGGTTGGTGGTCTATCGGTGGAGAGTGCCTGCGTCGCAAGCGTGTCGGGCTGTTCCGCCAGCCCTTGAAGGGTTGCAGGTGGCCGCTTAGTCGCCGTGGCGTTGGCCTGGATCGCTTCGATGCAACGAAGGACTTCCTGCCGCAGATCGGCCGGCGATTGCGGCCGATTGACGCGATCCTTTTCCATCATCCGCTGCACCAGTTGCACCACACAGGAAGGAGACCCTTCCAGTGGTTCCAGAGGCAGCGGCTTGTAGAGATGCTGACTCATGATCTGCGCAACCGACCCCGAATAAGGCGGACGGCCGGTGACCATATAGTAGAGCGTTGCTCCAAGGGAATAAATGTCCGAACGAATGTCGATATCCCGTTCTTCCAATTGTTCGGGACTCGCAAAATGGGGGGTACCGACAAATCCTCCCCCAACGGTCAATGTTCCGGAATCTTCTCCCTCTCGTTTAGCACTTTTGGCGAGTCCGAAGTCGATCACTTTCACGACCTTTTCGCCCTCTTCATCGACCAGCATGAGGTTCGCCGGCTTAAGGTCCCGGTGGACCAATTGCTGCTTAACAGCGGCTGCGAGGGCTCGAGACACCTGCAGCGTAATCTCCAGCGCTTCGAGCGGGCTCAGCGGTCCGGTCCGCTTCATGTAGGTATCGACGGTTTCGCCATCGATAAACTCCATTGCGTAGAAATAGCTCTCGTGATCGGTGCCGAGGTGAAAGACCGATGCCACATTCTGGTGACGAAGTGCCGCAGCGGCGCGAGCCTCCCTGAGAAATCGCTGCCGGGCTACATCGCTATTGAGGTAAGCGTTATTGATCACCTTCAAGGCGACCGGACAACGAAGATTCGTGTCGTACGCCTTATAGGTAATGCCCATGGCGCCCCTACCCAATTCCCACGGACTACCATCGCCACGCCTTAGAACCTCGTAATGCTGGTAACGCTCAGCGTCCGCCATTTTAGTGAAATCTCACTAAAGCAGACCATCACGGAAGGTGCAATAAGAAGAAGGAGTCAGGAGTTGCAGGAGTTCAGGAGTTGCTGGAGCAACCACTGCCTAGCGCATTGAAGCGTCTACAGAGCAATCTGCGCTCGGCCGCTTCTTGTTTCATAGAAGCCATAGAATGGAAAGTCTCCGAGAATTCAATTGGACCGGCAGGCTCTTTCCTCCTGAACTCCTGAACTCCTGAACTCCTGACTCCTGACGAATCAATTTCCCAGTTCGAACCGCACGGGCGCCGAGAACGCCTGACCGTTTGGCGGCGGTGGCAGTTTTGTGATTTTCTTGCCGGCTTCTCGAACCGAATCATCCACCACCGCGTTTCCGGAACCTTCCACGATGTCAAATTCGGTCACCGTTCCATCCGGTTCCACCTTGAGTTTGACAGTGACCGCCAACATTTTGCCAAGTGCCATCTCGCCGGTTGGTTGATTCCAGGCCGCCTGGAATCGATTCGTCAGCACCCCAACGTATCCCACCAATGCCGAATCTCCCAACCCGCTCCCCTCGGCCTCTCCTGGCCCTTTCCCGGTTTCACCGCGGAAATGAGGTCCCGGTCCGTTGGACGCCTGCTCGTGCGATTGTTTGCCCTTGCTTTTTCCGGCCTCTGCCTGCTGCGCGCTTGGCCCGGGCGAGGCATTTGGCTTTGCATTTTTTTCCGTTTTCACCGGGGATGACTTCGGCTTTGGTGAAGCGTCACTCTTTGATTTCTCCTTCTGCTCATCCTCGTCTTTTTGCTTCTCTTTCTGTTTTTCCTTCGGCTTCTCTTTGGAGTCATCCTCATCTTTCGGGGAGGATTTTGGCGTCGCCGAATGAGCAGGTTTCGCCTTGGGCGTCGGTGAAGGCTTGGGCGTCGCTTTTGGAGTGGGTTTCGGAGTGGGTTTAGGTGTCGGTTTCGGAGTGGCCTTGGGGGTTGGTTCGACTGTAGGTTGCGGGCTGGGAGTTGCAGTCGGCGTTGGGGTCGGATCAGGCTTTAAAATGGGCAAATCAGATGGCTGGACTAAAGGCGGCGCCGAGGGAACGGGCGGTGGGATCGGAAGAACGCTCGGCGGGGTCGGAAGTGGTGCATCCTCATTTGCTTCCGGTTCCGGATTCTGTTCCTCCTCCGGACGTGACGGTTCGCTTGGGGCTGTCTGTGGTCCCGCGTCAGGAGTCGCCTGCGATTCCGCCGGCGCCGAATCGCCGCCGAATGAGCCGGGGCTCATCCAGACGACGGTATCAACCTGCTTCTTCGATTGGAGCATGGCCGCCATCAGGAGGCCGGCCAGCAGGATCAGGTGAGCGGCGGCAATTCCGACGAAGGTTAATTTGAATCCTCTGTTCGGATCTTCATCAGCTCGGGTAACCTGCCATTGCTCACCGCTCATCGGGACGTGTCAGGACGCCTACCTTCGAAATTTTGGCTCGCTGAAGGATATCCATCACGTCGATGAACTTCTGAATGGGCAATTCCTTGTGCGGACGCACCATCACCGCCGCCTCCGGTCTTTCGGCATGCAGCGCAACCAGACGCGATTCTAACGTCTCCGGATCAACGATCTGGTCATTGATCCTCATGACATCGTCCTTGTCGATTGAAATCGTTTGCACCTGAGAGGGATCGACGGACTGAGTCGCCTCTCCACTGGTGGGCACCACCAGGTTCACGCTGTTTTCCATCAAGGGAGTCGTGATGATAAAAATGATCAGCAGAACAAACGCAAGATCGAGCAGCGGAGTCACGTTGATCTCTGTCAATGTCTGCAAGGTGTGCCGATCAGAAAAACGACGCATGCTATTTATTGACGAGAACCGGCCGGAACGAATGGTTCACGTATTTGTGCTCGAACTCGGAGCAAACTTCCGCCGCAAAATTGTCGTTTTGCACAATCAGGGAACGAATACTTGTGACCAGAAAGTTGTATCCGAACATCGCTGGGATGGCGACCAGCAATCCGGTCACGGTGGTGATCAGGGCGCCCGAAACGCCAGGAGCCATCGCCTGCAGATTCGCTGAGCCTGCCATTGCCACTCCGGAGAAGGTGTCCATGACACCCCAGACGGTCCCCAGCAGGCCGAGAAACGGCGCACCGCTCACCGCGGTGGCCAGCAAAATCATCTGAGACTCCAGACGCAACGCCGATTCGCCGACTGCTCTTTCCATCGCTGTGGTCACGACTCCCATTTGTGACGGTGTGATCCGCTCAGCAATTTCCAAACGCACCCAAAAAGTGTCGTCTACCTCTGTAGATCCGAGCAGGTGAAAGGCCAGCTCTTTGCATCCAGCCCGATAAATGGAATAAAGCGGAGAACCGTCAAAGCGCACTTTGGACTCGTAGATCTTCAATGGCTGCCGATCGGAACGAAATAGATGAAGAAACCGATCGTTCTGCACCCTGGCCAAGCGGACGACCCTGATCTTGGTGATCATGACTGACCAACTGAAAATGGACGCCACGAAGAGCGCTGAGAGGACGAGTTTTCCCTCGAAAGTCGCTTCCGTAAAAGCGTATACCAGTCCCCCGGACTGAGCTGCTATCAAAGATGTCAACGCCAGCACAGGATATTATGTTTAGCGCGAGAAACGGTAAAGGCAATGGATAGGATGGCGGGTCGCCGCCGATCCTTGAGATTCCCGGTTTTCGCCTTACTGGTATCTCTTGATGCCAAAAATCGCTTTTCAGCGTCTCTTACCTGCGCTTGTCGCGGCCGTTTTGTTATTCGCTGCGCCCTCCCTTAAAGCGCAAAACAAATACGATGTCCTGGCTCGTGTTCTGCAGCCGTATGGAGCGCTCTTTTATTCAAAGGCTACCACCAAAGCTTTGCAGGCGGATGTGATTCTGCGTGAAGGTCCACCCACCGCCGCGCAAATTCGTGATCAGCCTCTTCGCGTCTTTCTGCAAATGCCGGACAAACTCCGGATTGAGACTCTTGACCCGCAGCATCGAGCTGTCTTTTGCCGCAACGGACAAAAAGTGTGGATTTATCCGCGAGAGTATCTGCCCGGTATTATGGTAGCCGGCCGCCGGCCGGCCGGAGATATCCGGATTCCAGATTTTCGTCTGCCGCTGAAAGACCAACAGATCCTCTGGATCCCTGCTCTGTTTCAAATTCTGCGATTTGAACCTGGATCAGATACCGCAGGGGCACCGACATGGATCCTCGATTTTCAGGTCGCCCCAGAATTTGCGCAGGCCCTGAAGTGCGATCCCTGGACGGCGACCGCACTGGTCAGACAGAGCGATTATGGAGTGCGGCGCCTCCGGGTTCAGAGCACCAACTGGACCGGGTCACTTGACGTTCTTGCTTGTCAATTTGAAAAAACGTTACCGCCTCAAACCTGGGAGCCTGACCCGGAATTGGCAAAAGAGGCGACTCCCGTACCGCCACAATTCTTTGACTCTGCTCTGGAGAAAATAGCGGCCATCGCCATCCCGAGATGAGATCCGGTTTCATCGATAAGCTCATCGAGCGAATCCGGCGGGTTCAACCGGAAGAAGTCCAAAACTATCTTGTCCGGCTGGCGCGCGAGAAAGGCTTTCTGGAGCGGATTTTCGATGCGCTGCAAGAGGGCGTCATCGTGACTGACGTTAACGGTAAAATCCAATTTATAAACGCCGCCGCCGCTCAGCTTTTCGGGGTTGAGCCCGAGGAGGCTTTTGGACGGCCGTTGGAGGAGAAACTGCGCGGTCTGGACTGGATGACCCTTCGATCCAATGAGGTTTCCGTCAGTCGAGATATCGAGGTCTTTTATCCGCAACACAGGTTCCTTAATTTTTATGTCTCGCCGCTGCTTTTACACAAGGACGGTGAAGAGGCGCACGCGAAGCGCCAGGACCTGGTCGGGTACGCCATTATTTTGCGCGACATCACCGAAGATCGCCGGATGGCCGAGCAGACGATCGAGAGCGAACGATTGTCCGCGCTGACGTTATTGGCCGCCGGCGTGGCACACGAAATTGGTAACCCGCTCAACTCCCTGAATATCCACCTTCAGCTCATCGAACGGAAATTGCGCAAGGCTCCTTCCGAGCTCCGGAGCGACATGGGCGAACTGCTCGCCACCGCCAAGAGCGAGATCCAAAGATTGGACTCGATCGTCCATCAGTTTCTACGGGCGATCCGCCCCTCGACTCCACAATTTGAAGCGCACGATCTGAACGAAATTCTCCAGGAATCTGTTGCCTTCCTCCGACCTGAAATCCGGGACCGCGACATCATCGTCGAGCTGGATCTCGACCCGACTTTGCCACGGTTGCTGGTCGATCGCGACCAGATGAAACAGGCCTTTTATAACGTGATCAAAAACGCGTTTCAGGCCATGCGGGCGGCCGGGATTCTTCATATTCGATCGTGGCAAAGTGAACTTTACGTCTCCGTTTCCTTCAATGACACCGGCGGCGGAATCTCACAGGATCAGATGAGCAAGTTGTTTCAACCCTACTTCACCACCAAGTCATCCGGGTCCGGCCTAGGGTTGTTGATCGTCCGGCGGATCGTTCGGGAACACGGCGGCGAGATCGAAATCGAGAGCAACGAAGGAAAAGGCATGCGCGTCACGATCCATCTGCCGTTCGGAGATAAGGGCATTCGCTTATTGCAGGACCAAGTGGACGGGTGAAGAGCATGCGAGGAACGATATTGATCGTAGACGACGAAAAGCCCACCAGAGAAGGGTTGCGCCAGTCGCTTGAGGACGAGTTCGATGTCTACACCGCAGGAACCGTGGAGGAAGCTCTCAAGGTCCTCGACGCGGATTATATCGACTTGGTACTGACCGACTTACGACTACGCGGCGAAGATGGAATGGCACTGATTGAAATGGTCCTGCAACGGCCCCGGGCACCGGTTTGCATGCTGATGACCGCCTACGGTTCGATTGCCACCGCCGTCGAAGCCCTCAAACGGGGCGCCTATGATTTTGTCACCAAACCCGTGAATATCGACGAACTGGGGCTAAAGATCGCGCGGGCCATCAAAGGGCGCCAGACCGAGCACGAAAATCTTCAGCTCAGGCAACAGGTCGATAAACGTTTCGGCTTGGAAAACCTCATCGGCGAATCCAGCGCGATGCATGAAATCTTCGACACGATTCGTCAGGTCGCCCCCAGTCGCGCCACAGTTCTCCTAACGGGCGAGAGCGGAACGGGCAAGGAATTGATCGCTCACGCGATTCACAATCTCAGCAACCGTAACAAGACGCGTTTTATCGCGTTCAATTGTGCGGCCTTCTCGCCGCAGTTGATCGAGAGCGAGCTCTTTGGTCATGAACGGGGTGCATTCACCGGCGCAATCGAGAGGCGCGTCGGCCGATTCGAGCAAGCAGCCGGAGGGACGCTCTTTCTCGACGAAATCGGTGAAATTGATTCGAATATCCAGGTCAAGCTCCTGCGTGCACTTGACCCGGGACTTTTTGAACGCGTCGGGGGCAACCAAAGTATTCAGGCGGATGTGCGTTTGATTGCGGCCACCAATCGGGATCTTGCCGCGCTCGTTCGCGAAGGAAAATTTCGGGAGGATCTTTACTATCGGCTCGCCGTCGTTCAAATCCGTGTCCCTCCTCTGCGTGAACGCAAAGAGGATATTCCGCTGCTGGCCAATACATTTCTGAAAGAAATCTGTGAGCGCGATGGGAAGGCGTTCCGGCCCTTGTCTCCAGACGCCATGGAGGCGCTTCTGCGTTACGATTGGCCTGGGAACGTTCGGGAATTGAAGGGTGCGATCGATTCAGGCGTCACCTTAGCGACTGGCAACCAAATTACCGTCAGGGATCTGCCCATGACAGTGCAAGGTGCTTCAGGCGGTCTTCCTCTCCGCGAACTGGGAAGCCAGGATTTCGTTAACATCCACGACAACGAAGTCCGCCTGATCATGCGAGCCTTGGACGAAAGCGGTGGCAACCGCACCGAGGCGGCGAAAAAATTGGGGATCAGCCGGCGTACCTTGCATCGGCGACTCAAGGAACTTCAACTGTCGAAGTGAGCCAGGTAGGGCGAAGCTCGGGTAGGGTGAGGCTCCGTCCGAACCGGGGCTTCCCGCGTCGTCTCGCCCGATAATGTCAATGTAAACCCTCACAAACTCTCGCTCGGATTGCGGCCATGCCGGTTTTTTCCTGGACGAGCCTGCGTCTCAGCCTTTGCAAAGGGGTGACGTCGCAGCACGGAACAACCCGGGCAAAAAACGCGAGTCGATCGCCGAATCCGAGGACGGTTACGGGCACGATTAGAGAGATAGGCACAGAAGCTGCGTCCTTAAGTCGCAAACGACGTAATCCAGGCTCGGAGAGTGGTAGCCGGACGAAGGAGAAAAGGAAAACCATGAAGATTGCACGATTTGATAGGCACATCGCACGACCGCACGCCTCGACCATGAGGGGCCTGAGAAGTGAATCAAAGCGGCGGAAAGTCGTCTACTCTCTACACACCCCGACAGGAGAGGAGCTCCGGAGCCGTTGAGCCATCCCGATCCTGTTGTAGGCACTTATGCGAATATTTCGATGGCTTTTCATTCTTGTGGGTCTCCTCTTTATCGGCGGAATCTGGTATTATTTCAGCCAACAGAACGCCTCTCGGGAGGCCGTGGACGCTTCCAAAACAAAAGCGGGAGCAAACGGGCAGCGCGGCGGCCCCGGCGGTCGGGTACCAGTTGTCGCCGGAGTCGCGCAGAAGCGTGACGTTCCGATTTATCTCGATGGCATCGGTACCGTGCAAGCCTTCAACACGGTGACCTTCCATCCTCAGACGAGTGGGATACTCACCCAAGTTGCCTTCCAAGAAGGCCAGGATGTGAAAAAGGGCGATCTTCTGGCGGTGATCGATCCGCGCCCGCTCCAAGCCCAGCTCGATGGAGCAGTCGCCAGGAAGAACCAGGATCTCGCGCAGCTCAATAACGCTAAAATCCTTCTTTCCCGAGATTCAGATCTGTTCAAGAAAGGTGCCCTCGACAACCAGACTTACGACACCCAACGCTATCTGGTGGACCAGTTGGACGCCACCGTCAAATCCGACCAGGCCGCTATCGACAACGCGCAAACGCAGCTCAGTTACACCCAGATTACCGCACCGTTTGATGGCCGGTGTGGAATTCGTCAAGTGGATCAAGGAAATTATGTGACGCCCGCCTCAACATTGATGGTGCTGACCCAACTCAAGCCGATCTCAGTCGTTTTTACTCTTCCGCAACAGAATCTGTTGGCGGTCAACGAAGCCTTTGCCAAAGGACCTCTCAAGGTCTACGCGCTCGACAGCACTCAGAAAAATCTACTCGACGAAGGGACTCTGGCCGTCGTCGACAACCAGATCGATCCGACCACCGGAACCATCAAGTTAAAGGCGACCTTCCAAAATTCGAACTTAAAGCTGTGGCCCGGTCAATTCGTGAATAATCGGCTGCTCGTTTCCACCCGACGCGACGGGATAGTCGTCCCGGCCTCGGTTATTCAGCGTGGCCCAAATGGAGCGTACGCTTACGTGATTACAAAGGACAAAACCGCTGAAATGCGCCCCGTGCAGGTCGCCCAGATTGATGGAGGACAGGCCTTGATTGATAGCGGCTTGGAGGAAGGTGAACAGGTCGTTGTCGACGGGCAATACAAACTTCAGCCCGGTTCACCGGTGCAAATCATCACTCCGAACAAACCGGCCAAGGGGAAGGAACTGACGCAGGCCAACGAATCGCCCGCTCCTGATCAGGCCGGGCAGACCCAGCCATCTCCAGGAGAAAAAAGCCCGGAGCATCATCGGCATCACCAGCAAAACGCCGAGCAGCCGGAAAGCACCGCTCCGCCAGTCACGGCCAAAGAGTAGCTGAAATTGGCGAGGCAAAGCGCTCGCGAGATTTTTCAAGCCTCCAGATATGAATATTTCAGAACCGTTCATCAAAAGACCGATCGCGACCTCTCTCTTGATGGTCGGTGTTATTCTGCTCGGGCTGCTGGGGTATTTTCTTCTGCCGATTTCCTCGTTACCAACGGTCGATTTTCCCACCATCCAAGTGGTGACACGGTACCCCGGCGCCAGTCCGGAGGTCATGACCTCGGCGGTCACGACGCCTTTGGAATCGCAATTTGACCAGATCAGCGGGCTGACCTCCATGAGTTCCACCAGCTCCTTTGGGGTCAGTACGATCACGCTGCAGTTCAATCTCAATCGGGACATCGATGTTGCCGCGCAAGATGTGCAGGCAGCGATTAACGTTGCCAGGGGGTTTCTGCCGAATGACCTGCCAAGCCTGCCGGTCTACAACAAGGTGAACCCGGCGGACACTCCGATTCTGACCCTGGCGCTCACCTCCGATTCGCTGCCGATCGACAAGGTGAACGATTATGCCGACACGCTGCTGGCTCAGAAACTGAGCCAGGTTTCCGGGGTCGGGCTAGTGACGATCGAAGGAAATCAAAAGCCGGCTGTGCGCATCCAGTTTAATCCGGCAGCCATGGCCTCCCTCGGTTTGGGTCCGGAAGACCTTCGCAACGCGATCACCCAGGCGAACGTGGACGCTCCCAAGGGTAGCTTTAACGGGACCCGCCAATCTTACATGATCGGTTCCAACGATCAGCTGCTCACCGCAGATGCTTACCGCCCGCTGATCATCGCTTACCGCAACGGGGCTCCGGTCAAACTGAGCGATATCGCGCATGTCTTTGATAGTGTCGAGGACGAGCAATTAGCCGCCTGGGTCGGCAATAAGCCGGCTGTTCTAGTGGATATCCAACGTCAGCCCGGCGCGAACATCATTCAGACCGTCGATCGAATTAAGCAATTGCTTCCGAAACTTACCGCCTCGATTCCTCCGGCGGTGAAAGTCTCTATCCTCACCGACCGGACCCAGACGATTCGGGCCTCGGTGCACGACGTTCAGTTCACCCTGGTCTTGACCGTCGTGCTGGTGATCCTGGTGATCTTTATCTTCCTGCGCAGAGTCTGGGCCACGGTCATCCCAAGCGTGGCCTTGCCCCTTTCTTTGATCGGCACCTTCGGCATCATGTATCTCGCAGGGTTCAGCCTGGATAATCTTTCGCTGATGGCACTCACCATCTCGACCGGTTTTGTCGTGGACGACGCCATCGTGATGATTGAAAACATTTTTCGTTATATCGAGGCGGGTGAATCGCCTCTGGAAGCGGCTCTAAAGGGTTCGCGCCAGATTGGGTTCACCGTTATCTCCCTCAGCTTTTCGCTGATCGCTGTTTTTATTCCGTTACTTTTCATGACCGGAATTGTCGGTCGGCTGTTCCGGGAGTTTGCCATCACCCTGAGCGTGGCAGTGATCGTTTCGGCGATCGTTTCCTTAACGCTCACCCCGATGATGTGCGCCAAATTCCTGAAACCGATCGATCACTCCAAGCAAGGTAAGCTCTTCAAATGGAGCGAAAGAGCGTTCGACGGCATGCTCGATTTTTACGATGGGGGTTTGAAGTGGGTGCTCCGCAACCGGCTGTTCACCTTGATCGTCGCGATCGCCACCCTCATTGCCACGATCTTTCTTTATCTCGGCATCCCGAAAGGCCTGCTGCCCAATCAGGATACTGGAGAACTGATCGGAGTCACAGACGCCGGCCAGAACATCTCGTTTAAATCGATGCTCCAACGGCAGCGGGAGGTCACTGACATCGTAGGAAAAGATCCGGATGTTCAAAGCGTCGCCGCCTTCGTGGGAGCTGGAACCGTCAATGCCACGGTCAATACGGGGCGGCTGTACATCGTGTTGAAACCACGCGAGTCGCGCCGTTCGTCCGCGGACGAGATCATCGCGCGACTGCGCGAGGCCACCAAGGACCTCCAGGGCATTTCTCTTTTCTTGCAGTCGGTGCAGGACCTGCAAATCGACACCAAAGTGAGTCGTACCCAATACCAATTTATCCTCGAAGACAGTTCCTCAGCAGAATTGGCCGACTGGACTCCAAAATTACTTGAGCGGCTGAAAAAAGTTCCCGAACTGATTGATGTCGCCAGCGATCAGCAGACCAACGGCTTGCAAACGTTTATCGATATCGATCGTGACAAAGCTTCGCGGCTTGGGGTCCAGATCGACGCCATCGATAACGTCTTGTATGATGCTTTTGGCCAACGTCAGATTTCGATCATCTTTACCCAGCTCAACCAGTTCTGGGTCGTTCTCGAAGCCGCGCCGGAGTTCAAAAACAGTCCGGGCGTGCTCGACAAGATCTATGTCAACGCAACCGGCGCCCAGCAGGCGACCGGCGTCTCGAGTCCAGGATCGATCACCGCCAGCGGCGCGATCACCACCGGCGGCCCCCAGGTCCCGCTCTCGGCGTTCGCCACCATGAGGACTACCACCGGGCCTCTCTCCGTTCTTCATCAGAATCTCTTTCCTGCCGTCACTATTTCTTTCAATCTGGCCCCGGGAAAGTCTCTCGGCGAGGCCGTAAAAGCAATCGAAGCCGCGAAAGCCGAAATCGGTTTGCCGGACACCATTGCCACCAGTTTTTCCGGGAACGGCCGCTGAATTTCAGTCCTCGCTCAGTTCTGAGCCGTATCTCATTCTGGCCGCAATCGTGGTGATCTACATCGTGCTCGGCGTTTTGTACGAAAGTTACATTCATCCGATCACGATCCTTTCGACTTTGCCCTCCGCCGGCGTCGGGGCTCTCCTGGCTCTCTACCTTTTCCGGATGGATTTTTCGCTCATTGCCCTGATTGGATTGATTTTACTGATCGGCATTGTGAAGAAGAACGCGATCATGATGATCGACTTCGCGCTCGATGCCGAACGCGAAGAAGGAAAAACGCCGGAGGAATCGATTTATCAGGCCTGTCTGCTCCGCTTTCGGCCGATCATGATGACCACCATGGCAGCGCTGCTCGGTGCGCTTCCCCTGGCGATTCAGGGAGGCACCGGGTCAGAGTTGCGCAAGCCGCTTGGCGTTACCATTGTCGGCGGTCTCCTGGTCTCGCAAATCCTCACCCTTTATACCACCCCCGTGATCTACCTCTACATGGATAAACTCGGTCGGTTCCTGAGCAGGCGCCGAGATAAACCTGCAGGAAAGAAGCCGGCTAACCTCGAGCCGGTCCTAACCCACTGAGTCCAGTTGAGAATCGTTCACGACCGGGTTTGCTGAGATGAATATTTCGGAGCCATTTGTTCGCAGGCCGATCGCCACTTCGCTGCTGGCCATCGGACTGATGCTGGTGGGAGCCGTAGCCTACAGATTTTTGCCGGTGGCGCCCTTGCCGCAAGTTGATTTCCCAAGTATCAACGTGAGCGCCACTTACTCGGGTGTCGATCCCGAGACAGCGGCCACTTCGCTGGCCGCGCCTCTGGAGCGCCGGTTCGCCAATATCGCCGGTGTCAACGAAATCACTTCGGTGAGTCAGCTGAACGGGACCCGTATCACCCTTCAGTTCGACCTGAGCAGAGACATCAACGGAGCTGCGCGCGACGTTCAAGCAGCCATCAATGCGGCTTCCAGCGAATTGCCACCCGGGCTTCCAAGTCCGCCCACCTACCGCAAGGCCAATCCCAACGACCTGCCGGTTTTAATCCTCGCGTTGACGTCGGACTCCGTGCCGTTATCCGTCATTTACAATCAAGCCGTGGAATTGCTGGTCCCTGCTCTGTCGCAGGTGCCTGGTGTCAGCGAGGTCGATGTTGGTGGAGGAGCCAGAACAGCGGTGCGCATTCAGGTCGATCCTGCGGCGCTGGCTTCGATGGGGTTGAGCATTGATAATGTTCGAGCCGTTCTTCAGAGCCAGAACAAGGATTCACCGAAGGGAGCGATTGACGGGAATCAGATCAGCTTCACGATTAACGCCAACGATCAACTATTTAACGCCGATCAATACAAAAACTTGATCATTGGGGAGAAAAATGGCGTCCCGATTCCGTTAAGCGCAGTTGGCCGTGCGATCGATGCGACAGAGGACAGGCTCCAGGCCGCCTGGTTCAACTCCAAGCGAGCCGTGGTACTGTTCGTTCGCAAGCAGGCGGACGCGAATGTCATCGAAACCGTGGACCGCATGAAAGCCATCCTTCCTCAATTGGAACGATGGTTACCTCCGGCGATCCATTTGGACATCCAGAGCGATCGAACGATCACCATCCGGGCTTCGGTTGCTGATGTGCAGACCTCCCTGCTGATCAGCGTGGGGCTGGTCGTCGTGGTCTGCTTTGTGTTTCTCCGTCGAGTTTCGACGACGTTCATAGCTTGCGTGACCGTCCCGCTCGCTTTGGCGGGCACGTTCGCGGTGATGTATCTTCTCAAGTTCAGCCTCGATAATATCTCTCTCATGGCGCTGACCATCTCAGTGGGCTTCGTCGTGGATGACGCCATTGTCGTGATCGAAAACATCGTTCGTCATTTGGAGCAAGGGCTCACACCGCTCGAAGCCACGCTCGCGGGTGCGCGTCAGATCGGCTTTACCGTTCTCTCCATCAGCATCTCGCTGGTCGCGGTCTTCATTCCGCTGCTGTTTATGGGCGGAATTATCGGCCGCCAATTCCACGAGTTTGCCGTGACCCTGAGCGTCGCCATCCTCGTTTCAGCCGTCGTGTCACTCACCCTGACTCCAATGCTCTGTTCGCGATTGCTGCGCGAAGAAAAGTCGGATCAACCTCGGGGCTGGTTCTACCGCGCCACGGAAAAGATGTTAAGTGGCCTGATCGGGTTTTACTCCAGCTCGCTGCGTTGGGTGCTCCGACATTCCTTCCTGATGTTGATTGTCACTGGGGTGACCATCTGCCTTACCATCTGGCTCTACACGATTGTTCCCAAAGGCTTCTTCCCTCAACAGGACACCGGCTTGATCATGGGGATTACCGAAGCCGCGCAAGATATCTCATTCGACGCGATGGTCCTTAAACAAAATCGGGTCACTGAGATCGTCAAAAATGATCCGGCGGTAGCCTCTGTGACATCGGCCGTAGGCAGCGGTGGCGGCGGCAGCTTAAACACCGGCCGGATGTTCATCACCCTGAAACCCCGCAGGGAAAGGGATCTTAACGCGACAGAGGTGGTCGCCAGAATCCGCGGCAAAACCGCGCGGATCCCTGGGATCGGGGTTTTCTTGCAGGCCTCACAGGATATCCGGATCGGCGGACGGGCCACCAAGGGCCAGTACATTTATTCATTGGTCAGCCCGAGTCAGGACGACCTCAACAGATTCGTGCCCAAGCTGCTGGCAGCTCTTCAGAAGAACCCGAAGTTAAAGGATCTCACTACCGACCAGCAGCAGCAAGGGCTCCAATCGAATGTCGTCGTGGACCGGATCAAAGCGTCGCAGCTGGGGATCCAGCCGGAGCAGGTGGATAGCGCCTTGTACAGCGCCTTCGGCCAGCGCGCGGTTTCGACGGTCTACAATGATCGGGATCAATTCCACGTTATCCTCGAGGCCCTGCCGCAATATCTGGAAGATCCCACTGCCCTGGACAAGATCTATATTTCCGGCACCACCGGCATTCAAGTTCCGCTCAGTGCGATCGCTCATTTTCAGACTTCCAATACTCCGACTGCTATCAATCACCAGGGACAATTCCCGGCCGTCACGTTCTCATTCAATCTCGATCCAGGGACCTCTCTCGAGCAAGCGACGGCGATCATTGAGAAGGCAGCGAGCGATATTCACATGCCGGATTCCATTCGCGGCAGTTTCCAGGGAACAGCTCAGGTTTTTCAGGATTCGCTTTCGTCGGAACCGGTGCTGATCCTGACCGCGATCATCGCCGTCTATATCGTGCTGGGCGTCCTGTACGAAAGTTATATTCATCCCATCACGATCCTTTCGACCTTACCCTCGGCGGGGTTGGGGGCGTTGCTCGCACTTCTCATCTGCAAAGTGGATTTGTCGATCGTTTCCATCATCGGAATCATTCTGCTGATCGGTATCGTCAAGAAAAACGCGATCATGATGGTCGATTTTGCCCTTGAAGCTGAACGGGAACAAAAACTCTCGCCGGCCGACGCGATCTATCAGGCCTGCGTGGTCCGGTTTCGTCCCATCTTGATGACTACCCTGGCCGCAATGTTCGGCGCGGTTCCGCTGGCCTTAGGCCACGGCGACGGGTCCGAAATCCGGCAACCACTGGGTGTGGCCATTATTGGCGGGCTGATCGTGTCACAGCTGCTGACCTTGTACACGACACCGATCATCTACCTCTATCTGGATCGGCTGCGGGTCCAGCGAAACGAGCCGGTCCCCGTGGCCCAAGCACACCCGGCGTGAGGAGCCTCCCGGTCGACGGAACCGCGTCAACGCTTCAGAGATCCGCGCCGTTGTCCCACGTGAGGAATTCTGGTAGCTTCCGAACTGATGGGGCAGTATTTGGAAGTTTTTGGTGCAGCGAACCGGCCGGAATTCAGGTTTTTAGACCTGTTGATTCCCTGGATTTTCGTGGTTTCCACGTTTGGCTTTTTGGCGGCCTGGCTGGTGGTCACGATCCTGGAGCGAACCGGTCTCACCCGGCACATCTGGCATCTTCCCCTTTTCTTCCTGGCCCTGGTCGTTCTGCTCAGTAGCATTATTGGATTGGTCTGTTTTCCATGAAGGCGCGTGTTTTCAATATCTTGGTAACTCTCGTCATCGTTTGTCTGGCCGTCTGGGCTGGCTGGAGTCTCTATCTACGGTACCTTCAGGATCCCTGGACACGAGATGGCCAAGTTCGGGCCAATGTTGTCGGCATTGCACCCCGCGTGTCGGGTCCGATCATTCGCGTCATGGTCCGGGACAATCAGCCGGTCAAATTGGGAGACTTACTGTTTGAGATAGACCCAACCGATTATAACGCTCAACTGGATGTCGCCGCCGGACAGGTTCTGAACAGTGAGGCGAACATGAAGCAGAGGCAGCAAGATCTCGATCGGCAAACCAACCTCTATAGAAGTCATGTCGTCGCCGAACAGGATTTCCAGAACGCTCAGGACAATTTTTCGGCTGCCCAGGCTCAGTTAGCCTCCGCAAAGGCAAATCTGGAGCTCGCAAGATTGAACCTCAGCTACACTAAAGTGTTTGCTCCAGTCAGCGGGTACGTCACCAATGTGAATACCAGCGATGGCACTTATGTCACCGCCGGCAAGCAATTGATGGCCCTGGTGGATGGGAGTTCGTTTTGGATCGCCGCTTACTTCAAAGAAACGCAACTGCCGCATATCGAAATCGGCCAGAAAGCCAGTGTCGCGATCATGGGTTATAAACAGCCGTTTCAAGGTGTTGTCCGTAGCATCGGTTGGGGCATTTACGTTGAAGACGGATCTGGCAGTGATGCGACCGGTTTGCTGCCATCGGTTAGCCAAACCGTCGATTGGGTTCGTCTTCCACAACGTTTTCCCGTCCGGCTCGAGCCAGTAGGCGCACCGCCGGTTCCCCTGAGGATCGGTCAAACCGTATCCGTGGCCTTGACGCCGGAAGTTGAGCCCCCCCAGGTGCCTGCGCAAAAAGGCGTCGTTCAACCGTAGTGGGGGTTGCCCATGGCCGCCCTGCTTTGGCTTTTACGATCCCAATACGGTCCCAACTGGAAGCGCGAAGCCTCGGACAAACTCCGCTCCGCTCATCCTGCGTTTGCCCTCGAGCTGAACCTCCAGCAACAGGAGTCCTCCTTCCCCACAGGCAACCAGGATGCCGCGATCTCCGACCCGCTGGGCGGCACCTGCTTCTCCAGAGACACGATGGATTGGCAAAGCACGATGGATCTTAAGTTTTTGCACCGCATTCTCATGGTTTCGGACCAGCGTAAAAGACCCGGGCCAGGGATTCATCGCGCGGACCAGTCGGTCAAGATGCCAACAATCCTGAGACCAATTGATCCGCCCGGCTTCGCGTTCAAGCTTAGCAGCGTAAGTCGCCTGTGATTCATCCTGCGGGATCCTCGGAGCTTTGCCGGCGAGAATCAGTTCCAACGCCGAAGAGAGCGCCTCCGGTCCGAGGGCAGCCAGGCGGTCGTGCAGTGATCCGCCAGTCTCCCGCCTCCGAAGAGCGATCGATCGGGTCAATAGGATGTCGCCGGTGTCCAGGCCTGCGGCCATATACATAACCGTTAGACCCGTGGATCGGTCGCCTTCCAAGATTGACGCCTGTATGGGTGCCGCCCCCCGATGCCTGGGCAACAGGGACGCATGCAAGTTAAGACATGCCAGAGTCGGCATCTCCAAAAGTTTTTTCGGCAGGATCTGACCGTAGGCCATAACCACGATCAGATCCGGCGAAAGCTCCGCTATTTTGGCCAGTTCTTCGGCCGCCCGTATCTTCGCCGGTTGAAGGATCGGGAGTCCGAGGGCAGCCGCCCTTATTTTTGGAGGCGGGGGCGTCAAGGTCTGCGAGCGGCCGACCGGTTTGTCCGGCTGTGTCACCACCCCGACCAGTTCGGCCACCGAAGCGTCGGCCAGCCATTGCAACGTGGGCAGACCGATCTCGCCGCTGCCCATGAATATGACCCGAGGTCTTATCAAGCGTTAAAGGCCATCACAGCATCGTGCGTGCTCCAGATCACCCCCAGGACATCCTGGAGAACCTTCACAGGCGGCTGCAGCGCATCGATATTAGTCACCAGGCCCGAGTAAAACTCCAACACCGGCTTAGTTTCTTCCTCGTAAGTGGCAAGCCGTTTTCGGATCACTTCTTCGTTGGCATCGTCTAGCCGGTTGTCTTTGATGGCCCGTTTTCGCAGTCGACGAACCAACTCCTCGCGTTTCGGGCAGGAGAGATGGAACACCTGTTTTACTTCAATCAGGTTTTCCATCAGTTTCGCTTGAGAGACGTTCCTGGGAATGCCATCCAACACTAGAGCATCGATATCGGGTTTAAATTCTCCCTCAAGAACCTGCGCCTCAATTTTGTTTCTCCAAAGTTCAACCGTCAGGTCGTCCGGGACTAGCAATCCTTTACTGGAATAATCGATAAATTTCTGCCCCAGCGATGTTCGCAAATCGAGTGAACGAAAGACTTCGCCGCAAGCGCAATGGAAAAATCGGGGCACAGTTCCCAGGACTTTGCCCTGTGTTCCTTTGCCGCTGCCAGGCGCGCCCATTAAAAGAAAGGTAATATAGCGATTCATACGGGGGGTGTTGCGAGGGGACAGATAGGAGCAGGGATAGCTGTGTCAGCGTGCAGGGTTCCGTTTATAAAACTATGATTGTAACAGATCGCCGGGGCGTCCTTTCAGGCACCCCGAAACTCCCGATGAACCGCCCGGAAGGCAAGAGCTTTTTTCAAGGCGCGGAAAGAGGGGCCAGGTACTTCGGTGAATATCGCGGCTTCTGTGCGATCCTTCCCCCCAAGTTCTCGCACTAAAGCCAACGGTCTTCCATCGACTCCGCCGCGCGCACCCTTCCTTATCTGATTGGCATCCGTCCTGGAGTGCGCTTTACTAGCCGGGTGTTTAGTTTGACGGTCCTCGGAAGCGGCAGTGCAGGCAATTGTTCGCTAATCTCTACAGACCAGTGCAGGCTTCTCGTGGACGCCGGTTTCAGTGCTCGCCAGATCGCGCGACGGCTTGAAGCGGTTGGAGTGCGCCCCGAAAGCTTGGACGGGATCCTGATCACGCACGAACATAGTGATCACGTCGCCGGCCTGGAAATTTTTTGCCGCCGCTTCTGCGTTCCGATCTACGCGAATCCGCTCACCGCGGAAACGTTACGACGAGGGTCGCTTGCTGATTTCCCCAGATGGAATCTGTTCGCCACGGGTGCCGTTTTCTCCATCCAGAATATCCAGATCCAAAGTTTCTACGTGCCGCATGACGCGGTTGACCCCACCGCTTTTGTCTTCACCACAGATGAAGGCTCGATTGGGTTTTTGACCGACCTCGGTTACGCGCCGAACCTTGCGCTGGAGCGGGTCCGGTTAGTGGACATCCTGATGATTGAAACCAACCACGACGAGCGGATGTTGCAGGAAGACACCAGACGGCCTTGGTCCGTTAAACAGCGGATATTGTCCAGACACGGCCATCTTTCTAACGATGCCGCTGCAAAATTGGTGGCGTCGATCGCGGGAGATCGACTTCAGCGCGTCGTCCTTGGACATCTCAGCCGAGATTGTAATCGCGCCGATCTCGCACTGGGATCCATGCAGCGTTTCGGAATCCAAGGAATAGAATTATTTTGTGCCCAACAAAACATCGTCAGTCCGGCTTTTACCGTCTCTGGGTCGCGACCATCAACGGTGAGCGAGGAGATAGGCCCAATTGGCGGTCAGAGCGATTATTACCAACGCACCCAAGGCACGTTTGACCTTGGATGGCAGGTTGGCTAACCGCAGGCGCGGAAATCGGAACAGCAAGACGGCTGCGGCGTAGAGATTCACCAGCAGAGTTCCGCCGTAACAAATAAAAATAAAGGGGTTCTGCCGCCATGCACCGATCAGGTCCCCATGCGTCAGCGAGATGGCGCACCGGGTAGCGCCGCAAGTTGGGCAGGGTATTCCGGTTAAACGACGGAACCAGCATCCAGGCCAAGGCATTCCAAGCTGCAGGTAGAGATAGCAACTCGCTGCGAGGCCAGTGGAGACCGTCAGGAAAAGAAACTCCAAGTCGGTTTCTTTCGGAGCGAGCGGCCGGAAGTAAAGACCAAGCTTACGGCTAAGTGTTTGTTGCATGATGGAGTGACCCAATGACTCCGGCAATGGCAATAGCAAAGACCACGACGGCTCCCATACAAACGAGCACCGGGAGAAAAACAGCCAGCGCGGCCCGCCAACCTTCGGTCCTGTGCACTTTCGATAAGCCGATAATTGTCGCCACCAGCCACCAAATGCTTGAGATAACTCCGCCAGCGCACGGCACCAGAGCGAAGATCCAGGTGCTGTAGGAGTAACATGTTACCCGATAAGTGGCTTCGTAGCTTTTGGACGTTCCTTTGAAGAGTGCCAGGCAGAGGTGCGTAATCCAGGCATTAAGGAAGGTAATACCGACAAGCAATGGTACCACCACCACCATCACCCCAATATTGACGAATGGAGGTAACCCACTGCCAAGTCCCTGGATGGAAGTTGACCCGTCGTGGTTCGCTGCCGCTGCCGCACCGCCAACCATCCCGTTGAGAAGCAGTTGATAGATCGTTGTAAAAAAGGCATAAATGACCACCATGGTCAGATTGAACAAGAGCGGCGTTGTATACCCGCCAGTTGTCTTCATCCGAGAGAAGCTAACCGCCGGGTTGAAGAGGACCTCTTTCCAGGTCTCGAGCAATGCTCTAAAAAAACCTAATTCCTTTCGCCGTTCCCATGCCGGGCCGTCCTCTGCGCCCTCAACCCTCGCCAACGTGTCCTGAGTCAAAGGGGGTGGGACATCGGGGGACAAGGGAGCGCTCGGGGGGAGTGAAGCAGGTGCCTGTGGCGCCGGCATCTGCAATCCAGCGAACTCCGCCAGCGGTTTCCAGGTCTCCATCCCTTCCTGCCACGCGAGATCCGTCGGGACAAACTGCCCCTGATTCAAGCCCCGCTGGACCTCTGCTAAAGTAAATGTCCCAATATTTTGACCAGCTCGGTTGATCCAGATCTTCATGACGCATCGCCATGTAAGTGAAACTAGAGGGATCCGTCAAACCGCATCGGGGGGAAAAGCGGCGCGGGTCGGCGGGTCGGCGTGATTAACCGTTGGCTTATCGACGCCTTCATGCAACATTCTTAAACCGGTGAGGTAGAAGCGTCCGGACTCTCGGAGTACGCGCACACTGACGCCGACCCGCCAATACGCCGACCCGCCGACCCGCTTCTCCTCCCCCCTACTTAGGTCTCGGCGGGTTCATCAGAGCCAGGATGTGGCGTTTTTTGGCATCGTAGGGCAGAGCATGGAAATTTCGGATCTCATCCAGACGGCGTGCACCGTTTAAAGTATCCAGGTAATGGGTATAAGACGAAGCCAACTCCCCCGTTTCAAGATACCGGGCTCTCAGATTTTCATCCTCGAAACGCATCCTGGGCCCGCGATTCAAACATGTGAAATCGAAGCCACCGCCGATCCGTTCGCGAGATTCGTTGGGTTTTCCGGAAAAAAGCCACAAAAAGCAGCAGCACCAGATAAGTGTCGACCATGCCTTGCAATTCCAGATTGCGCGCAAAGTCCTCGCTATCGATGCGACGCAGGCCTGCCTTAAATTGCAGCGCGGCATGCAGCGCGTGGTTGATTTCTTCCACGAACATGATCAGCGACCCAATATTGTTGTTCGATAGTCCGCTGCGTGGGTCATGCCGTTCGAGTTGTTCGATCAGCCATTCGGAGTAATAAATCCCAACGTAAAGACGATCGTCCGAGGTCCGCAAAAAAGTCCTGGCCAATTCGCTTAACTCCCGAGCAGACACTCCCGCCAGTTTGGTGAGCTGCGAACAACGAGCCCGGTCAATCAAGCATTCCTCAAGATTAATTCCGACCGCGGCATAGGTTCGTTCAAACAGCCGCTGGACTTCACTAAAAAATGTTTTGTTCATTCGAAGGTCGGCATAAATCGATTGTCGCCAATATTAACAAACTGGTCCGTCAGACAGTTCAAGGCCAGACGGCACTGGTGAAAGTGATCCGCTAACTTTTCGAAGATGCCGCTTAACTCGTACCTGCGAGCAACGTCATGACTCGCTAAAGCGTGAAAATTAGCCCGGCCCATGTCCTCATAAAAAGAAAAACTGGGAGCGCCTCGTTGACTCCGGCTTTCCACATTTTCATAAAAAATGCCGCTGATGAATAAAGCGTAATTTCCAATGTGAGCTCTGATCAGAAATGTCTGGTATGAAGAAGCAGTTTTAAGTGCCAGCAAGAGGTCCGAGAGATAAAATGTTTCGAGCCTCTCGACCGGGGCGCGCAGTTGTCGCATCTGGGAAAATTTTTCTAGCAGGGCAGCGACATAGTCCGCCAATGTCCGGTCGTCGATCCCCGAACGCTTTAGGACCAGCCGAGCCAGAATATAGAAGTAAAACTGCGGCGAAATGGTCAAGTTCCCTGGCCCTTCAAGCACCGCACGGACCAATGCGTCATGGTCTAGAATCTCATCTCTGGCCTCGATATCCGTCAGCAACTCGACTAGACCCACCTTATTGCCGGGGCTCTTTGCGAGTGCACGAACGACGAAATCGAAGTCATCCCCGGTAAATCTTGCCCGACAGTTCGGTTGAATCATCGGAACTACTTACGTAGCAATAGTCGTGCCGCGTGTAAAGAAAAACAGCGCATCTGCCAGTTTAAGCGTGCGATTTTCCAATGGCGCGGTTTCAGTTGTATCCTCATCTTTGCCCTTGGTTCGATGCCAATCCGCCCAATCCAATTTTTTAAATGGCTGACTCTTCTCTCGCTCCTCCTCCTGCTTTCGTGGGCCGCTTACTATTATTATCATCAAGGCTTCGGCAGCCATTGGCGCGCTCTGCTGACCAAGGAGTTTCACGCTTTTGGCCTCGAAATTCGGGTTCAGCGCCTAACCTTAGATCCCTTTCGAGGTCTGGTGGCGAAGGACCTTGAGATCTACGATAATGACCGCCGCCAGAGGATCCTGGCCCAGATCAGCGATCTCTCTCTGGATATCAATTATGCCAATTTGCTCCAGCAAGAACCGGCATTAAATGCCGTTGATTTGCACGACGCGAAGATTTCGATCCCTATCGACCCGGAGCGACCCAGAGCGGGACGAATACGCCTCACGGGACTTCAGTCGCGGATCTACTTTTTCCCGGGGCGCATCGAAGTGCGCCAGGCTTCCGGCGTGATTTTCGGGATTCATCTCCAGGCGTCGGGCACGTTAGTCAATCCCGCGGCTTTCTCGCTTCTTTCCGGTTTCGAGTCTCGCACCAGGCCCGATGAAAAGCCGGAACAGAATTTCATTCGACTTCTGATCAAAGAGATCGAGCTGCTCCATTTTTCCGGAGATCCGCCAAAGCTTGATTTCACCTTTCAAATCGATCTCGCTAATCCTGCTTCGCTGCGGCTCGAGGGAGGTCATCTGTTTGCCGAAAGCCTCTCCCGAGAGAACTACGAGCTGCAGAATCTGGGCTGCCAATTCTCCCTGGAAAACCAGAAATTGGATCTCCAAAGGCTTTTTATGCGCGACGCGCGCGGAGAATTATTCGCCACCGGTAACTGGAACCTGGCGACCGGTGAGAAAAATTTCCAAGTCCGGAGCGGGTTGGATCCAGCGAAACTGCTAGCCAACAATCCCCGGTTTCCATGGGCGAAAGAATGGATTTTCGATGCGCCGCCCGAAATCGAATTAAGCGGTATGGGTCGGCCCGACGGCCATTTGCAAGTTCTGGGTAAGCTCAATTTCGACCGGTTTTCGGTCCGCAATGTGAAATTTCAGAGTATGACCGCCGAGTTCTCTAAATCGGGCGATTCCTGGATGGTCATGAACGCGCAAGTGACACATCGCTCTGGAACATTATCAGGAGATGTCTTGAATCGACCCGGCGACTTTCGAATGCGGATCAACTCCGCGTTAAATCCAACCGAGCTGATGCCGCTTTGCCCAACAAGATTTCAACACGCGCTGGCGGATTGGGAATTTCAGACTTCGCCGGTCGTCCAGGCCACTTTGTCGGGAGCATCTCCAGAATGGGCGAAGATCTCGGGAAGTGGACAAATCTGGCTTGGAAAAACAAGATTTCGCGGTGCGCTCCTGAACTCCGCTTCCGCAAATTGCGAACTTCAGAACAAGGTCGTTCGCTGCGACCAAGTCCGCGTGATCAGGGATGAAGGCACCGGAACCGGCAACTTCACCTGTGATTTCGGTCAGGATCTGCTCACTATCCAGGATGCTCGAAACGGATCTCTCTCCTGATGTGGTGGCAGCCTGGATCGATCCGGAGATCGGGAGGATCCTGCACCCCTTCCGCTTTACGGAACCTCCAACCATTCACGCCGCCGGAACAGTCCGCCTCAGGAACGGGTCAACGGACAATCTTCGAATCCGCATCAATGCGCGGAATCCGTTCACGTTTCAATCGGGCGGGTGGGAGATTCCTTGCCAACAGGGATCCGGGGATTTTTCAATTTTTGGTGGTGACCCCGCGATTTTTGCCGTGAATGGGACGATTGATGTCCAAGGAGCGAAGGTCAGCGGATCAAAATTTGTGGCGCCTTTGCTGGCGCGTCTTGAGCCTCTCGGATTTCGTGAACCTTTTGACGCGAAGCTGAAGTTCAAGCTGGATCCGGTGTCGTTCCGCATGCTCTCTTTGGAAATGGTCTCCGGTTCGCATTCCCTGATTCTGAACGGTTCGCTGTTCATTCTTGGAGGTTTGGTCGATCTCAGCGGCGATGTCGATCACGGCTCGCACAGCGTGCGCGGGGTAGGCACAATTCAGAAGCCGATCTGGCAATTGATTTCGCCGGCACCACAGTAGATGCGAAAACCGCGAAAAGATAAATTCCCTTTGCTCGGAGCGCACATGTCGATCGCCGGCGGACCGTCTAAAGCGCTTGCGCGCGGTCGTTCGATTGGATGTAGCGCTATCCAGATCTTTGTGAAGAATAATATGCAATGGTTCGCTAAACCATTTGCCGAGGACGACTTAGCAGCCTACCACCAGCATCCGGATCGACCCGAGCTGGTCTTCGGGCACGCCAGCTACCTGATCAATCTCGCGGCGACCAACCCGGATTTTCGTGACAAATCGATCCGCGCGCTCAGCGAAGAACTGCATCGAGCGGAGCAGCTCGGTCTTCCGTTTCTGGTGCTCCATCCAGGAGCGCACATGGGAGATGGCGAGGAAACCGGTTTGACCCGGATTGTCTCTAATCTGGATGCTGTTCTGGCCTCATGCTCAGGGAGCAAGTGCCGGATCGCGCTCGAAATCACCGCCGGTCAGGGAACTTCACTCGGCCATACATTTGAGCAGCTCGCGACCATCATCGAACGCTCAAAATCCCCGGAACGTCTCGCAACATGCCTGGATACCGCCCACCTGTTTGCCGCCGGATTTGATATCACCACCGCAAAGGGATTTTGGGAGACGGTCCAAAAGTTCGATCGAATCATCGGGCGCGACCGTCTGGCGGCCTGGCATTTGAATGATTCCAAAACGGCACTCGGTTCCCGCGTGGACCGCCATGACCACATCGGAAAAGGGAGGATCGGACTGGCACCGTTTTGCGAGATCATGCGCTCGGGAGAATTCACCGCCATCCCCAAGGTTCTCGAAACCCCCAAGAAAGAGGATCTAAAAGAAGATGTCGTTAACTTAAGAGTTTTGCTGGAGTTGCGAGATCAGGAGTTGCCGTAGTTCAGCAGGACTCCTGTAACTCCTGCCACTCCTGAACTACTGTGTTACTGTTTTTTCGATGGACTATATCCAGAAAGGCCGGCGGGTTTTACAGATTGAGATATCCGAGTTGGAGCGATTGGCTGATCGATTAGACGGCCGGTTCGAGCGAGCGGTTCAGCTATTGCTTGAGACCGTGCAAGCCGGGCGAAAAATAATCGTGATCGGTGTGGGTAAATCCGGTCAAATCGGTGAAAAAATTGCAGCCACTCTCACCAGCACCGGATCGCCTGCGTTTGTCCTGAGTCCTGTCAATGCCTTGCATGGCGACCTCGGAATCGTGGCTGACGGCGACGTGGTCATAGCGATTAGTTATAGTGGCGAAACCGCGGAATTGTTGAACATCCTCCCGGCCCTGAAACGGTTTGATGTTCGGATGATCTGCATGACTGGAGATTCGGGGTCTACGCTGGCCAAACACAGCGATATTGTCCTCGATTGTTCGGTCGAAAAGGAGGCCTGTCCGCTAAACCTCGCTCCGACCTCAAGTACGACTGTTGCTCTGGCCTTGGGCGATGCGTTAGCGATGGTGCTTCTTGAGGTGCGCGGTTTTGCGGAAGAGGATTTTCTCAAAATCCATCCGGGTGGACGGCTGGGACGCTATCTTCTGCAGCGGGTGCGCGATATCATGCGCGGCGAGGCACGAATGGCAGCCGTCTCTCCGCAGACCCGCGTCCTGGAGGCGCTCCATTCAATGAACGAACACCGAGCCGGTGTGGCAGTGGTGACCGATTCCTCCGGAAGATTGGCAGGGATTTTCACCCATGGCGATTTCGTCCGGGCCTTCGAGAAAAACCCGGAAATGGTTTCCGATCCCGTTGAACGACACATGGTTCGTCATCCGATTACCATCCAGGACCATAAACTTGCCGTTGAAGTCTTGAATATTCTCGATCAACACCGAATCGATGACTTAATCGTCGTGAACGACAATAATGAACCGGTTGGAATTGTTGATTCTCAGGATTTGACGAAATTGAAGCTTCTGTAATGAGTAAACCTGAGAAATTCCTGAACCGGCACTGACAACTTTTATTTATGGCAGCAGCAAATGATCTTAGGAAAGGAATGGCCGTTCGTTACCACGGAGATGTTGCCATTGTACTAGATGTCCAGCATCGAACACCGGGCAATCTTCGAGCCTTTGTCCAGGCGACACTCAGAAGTATTCGCACCGGAAAATCAAGCAATGTCCGGTTCAGTTCGACCGAGACTGTCGAGTTGGTGGACGTGAACCGGCGTAAACTCGAATACAGTTACAAAGACCAGGATGGATATGTTTTCATGGATCCGGATAGTTATGAAACAGAGACGTTTCCGCCCGAGCTCATCAATGAATCTGCGAACTATTTGACCGAGAATTTAAAGGTGGATGTGCTCTATGCCGAAGGAAAAGCGGTCGAAGTCGAATTGCCTTCCTCGGTCCTGCTGAAAGTCGTTGAGTCCGCCCAGGGAATCCGAGGAGATAGCGCGAATAACGTGCAGAAACCGGCGAAACTCGAAACCGGCAAAACCATCCAGGTTCCTCTCTTCATCAAGGAGGGAGAAGTCATTCGGGTGGACACCCGGACCGGAGCCTACATGGGGAGAGCATAAGGGAAGTTCGGCATCTGGGGACACCGCGGCTTCCAGGCGAGAACTCGCCAAAGAGAGGAAATGCATCGCACAGAAGCCGCCTCTGTCCACTGAAGAACTCTCGCCATTCTCGCCGGTTCGCTGGTAGTCTGCGCAGGCAGTGGAATCTACGGTTAAGAAACGGCGGCGCAAACTCAAGGCCGGTCTTAAGGGGCACGCCGGACGCGCTCAAACGGAATGGGTTGTCCCCGTTCGCTGGTTAAAGCAGATCATAGCTGTTTTCCTTATCCCGCCGGCCTGGATACTGACTCGCGCTTTCTTCAGCAGCTTCTCCACCGCCGCCGTCCAACATCGCTTCTGGGCTTCGGAGGAATTCTGGTTTTTTTCGTTGGGCGCGCTCCTTTGGACGATCGCCTTCTTCGGTCTGCCCCGGCCAATGTTAATTTATGTTTTCGGGCATGAGCTCACACATGCCATCTGGACTTGGCTAATGGGCGGCCGAGTGAGCCAGTTCCGGGTTAGTCGAACGGGAGGTTATGTCGTCACCGATACCAACAATTTTTGGATTTCATTGGCACCTTATTTTTTCCCGATCTACAGCATTTTGGCCCTCCTGCTGTACGGCGCGATCGGGGTGTTCATCGATGTGGAACCGTATCGACGATGGCTGTTTGGTGTTGTCGGATTCACCTGGAGTTTTCATGTCACCTTCGCCATCTGGATGCTCTGGCAGGGACAAACCGACCTCATCGAACACGGCACCTTCTTTTCGATGATGGTCATCTACCTGATCAATTTCTCGGTGCTTAGCGTCATGCTCATCGTGGCCTGCCGGGATGTCACCTTCGTTTATTTCGGCAAGGAACTACTCCAGGGCGCCATTGAATTCTCGGTTCGGATCCTGCATTTAGCGCACCTTCAACTATGAGGCTTTTAAATGAGCGAAATCGGTCCGCCAATGACTCGGCAAGCGTCGAACCTTGAGCTCCGGTAGTTGCACCACCACCAGCATCTGGCGGCAAGTGACAATCAGTGTGCCGTCACTGGGCCGGGTGATGGTGAACGCACACCAAAAACGGCTTCGCTCAAATTCCGCCAGCTCGCCATGAACCACCAGCGCATCCCACAACCGGGCCGGACGCCGATAATCAATTTCCGTTCGCGCCACCACGGGACAATCGCCGCAGCTCAACATTTCCTGCAGGGGGTAACCCAGCTTTTCAGCGAGCAGCGAACGGTTCGTTTCAATAAATCTCAGGTAAGCGATGTTGTGCACCAGGCCGGCTGCGTCCGTATCGAAAAACATGACGCGAACTTCTGTCTCTAAAGTTGGAGTCTCCATCGGAGCGAGTGACCGTTTGACAGACGTTAGAAGGAAAGACAACGCGATGAAAGGGGATTGTCAGCAAAGGTACCCTGGAGTTTGATAGCGGATCCCAGTTACGAATGAATCAGAAAATCGCCTGCGTCATCCCGTCGTACAACCACGCTGATTTTATCGACGAAGCCATTCGTTCCGTTCTCCGGCAAACCCTTCCACCGGGGCGATTGGTGATTGTCGATGACGGTTCCAGGGATAACTCCGTCGAAATTATTCGCGCCATCAAAGATCCGAGAATTCATCTGATCGTTCAGCAAAATCAAGGAGCCCACGCGGCTCTGACTCGCGGTCTTGAGCTGTCGAAAGATTGCGATTTCGTCAGTGTCCTTAATTCCGATGATCGATATCATCCGGACCGGTTTGCCCGTTGCATCGCTCATTTTCATCGGCATCCTGGCACCCAACTCCTTTGTACCCGAATCCGAATGATCGATGAAGAAGGGAAGCCCGTCGGACCTCGTGACGGCAGACAACGCCGTATCGATCGTATTTGGTCCCATCTTCCGAAGGCCACGGATTTGGCCGCCGCTCTGGGCTACGGAAACTTTACGAAAACCACCAGCAACTTTTTTTTCCGCACTGGAGCCATCACCGAATTTCGCGGCTATCGGTATGCCCATGATTATTTCGCGGCGCTGACCCAGGCGTTTCGGGGAACACTTGGCCTGATTCATCAGGATCTCTTGGACTACCGGGTCCATTCCACCAACACGATCAAGGCGGATGGCAAAGGCCCAGTAATCCAAGAGCTCATCCGGATGCATCTGGACCTGCTGAAGGAGCTGCGACCCAGCCTTGAGTCCGATCCATTGCTGAGAAAGCGCATCTTAGCTTATTTGAGGGTGGCGCTAAACAATCACACCGATATGCGGGCCGAACTCTTGTTGCTGAGCATCGCTCGTTCGCTGAATCGAGATGACGACCCAACCAGCAACCTCATGCATTTTCCGGAAGTTGCGGAACCCTCTAATCCGCCGCCCTAGTGAAAAATCTCCGACCCATCTCCTGTCCGAAAGAGATTGCTTTTAGCAAAGGTCTGATCACCCATCAGGAATTCGTCACCCTCGGAAAGGAATTCGTTATCCTCGGAAAAAAGCTTGAGAAAAGCGCCTTCGGTTAATACTTACTAGAGACCTCAAGGAAAGCGTGACCTGATTTCTTTATCGGAGCACGATCTGCCAAAAACACTGTCCTGAGCGGCCTCATGGCGGCTAACGGCATTCTTTCTATATGAGGTATTGCGTAAAATCAAATATACAACATATTGTGGCTAAGAATTCTCTGAGCTGCCTCGTAGAATGAACAAGCCGGTGAACTGAGACGTTGCTTCCCCTGTCTTGACAAAAGCGGTATTATTCTTATAATTGAGATAATTGTCAAAATGACCTCCTATCGAACTTATTCTAAGCCGTGAGCGAAACTCCCATTCACAACCTGCTAACCGTGAAGGAGACTGCTGAATACCTGCGGATTCCTCTCCCCACGGTCTACTATCTCGTCCAACGCGGGAAAATCCCGGCCATTCAAATCGGGGGCCGTTGGCGGATCAAGAAATCCTCGCTGGATCGCGACATTCTGCGACAAGACCAGCAAGGACATCAACCCACCGTCTTAGTGGTCGACGACGATGTGGAATTGCAGGAGCTTTTTCGAACCTTTCTAAAGCAAATCGGCTTTAGTCGGGTGGTGGTCGGTACGGCTAAAGAGGCGATTAAAAGCCTCCGGAAGCAGAAATTCGATCTTATGTTCTTGGACTTGCAATTGCCTGACGCTTCCGGTGATCAGGTATTCGAAACCGTCAAGCAAATCGACCCGGATCTCAACGTGATCGTGATTACGGGTTACCCGGATAGTGAAATTCTCAATCGGATTCTTCAGGTCAGTCCGGTCACGGTTCTAAAAAAGCCACTGAAGATAGAGCAGCTGAATCAGACCGTCAAGATTCTCGGACACCATACCTCGAACCGGGGAACCGACGCACAAGGCTCAAAGCTTCTTGTGGGTTTATAATCCGGGCCACGAAAGATCTACCACCTCATTTTTCCCAAGGATCCCTGCTTTCAACGCAAAGACGTGGGCGGGTGCGTGCGAACCGATGATGGTCGTCAAATGCGGTTTGTCTTAACATGGTTCTGCCACTTGGTCAGACGTTGAAAGGCCGATGCCGGTTGGTACTGTCAAAATTGGGGTAGCCGTGAGGTGAATACGTCCGATCCTGTCGTTAACCTCGCGCTGATCACCAACGACGATGGTATCGACGCTCCCGGCTTGGCGACGCTGGAAGAGGTGGCCGTGATGTTGGCGCGCGAAGTCTGGGTTGTGGCGCCGGAGCAGGAACAAAGTGGCGTGTCGCACTCCATCAGCCTGCATGCTCCTCTTCGCGTCCGCAAACGTGGCGATCGTCGTTTCAGCGTCAACGGCACGCCGGCTGATTCTGTCTTCGTGGGGTATCGGCAGGTTATGCCGGCTCCTCCCGATCTGCTGCTCTCCGGAATCAACCGCGGCGCCAACCTGGGTGTCGAGACAGTTTTTTCCGGCACAGTCGGAGCTGCTATGGCGGGTCTTTTGCTGGGGGTACGTTCGATCGCCCTTAGCCAGGCCTTCTCCGATCGTAACGCGGTTCGCTGGGACACTGCACGACAGCTGGCCCCGGGAGTGGTCCGAAGACTCTTGCGGGCCGATTGGGCAGACGGAGCCTGCCTAAATGTAAACTTTCCTGACGTCTCTGCCGAGCGCGCCGGTCCTTTGGTCGTCACTCGCCAAGGCCGAGGAATGATGAAGGCGGTGCAATTGACCACCCGGAACGATCCCCGTGGCTTCGAGTACAGCTGGCTCAATATCACCCGAAGTCCATTTCCCGATGCCACTGACAGCGAGACCCAAGTGGTTGCCGCTGGAGGCATCGCGGTGACGCCGCTTCAGTTTGAGCGCACCGCCGAAGAGGTGCGGTTGCGCCTGGTCAATGACCTGGGGAAACCGGAGTGAGGTGATCGCGTCCCATTTGAAGCACCGAAAAAATTTGCAGATTGGCAGCGCCGCGGCTTTGCGCATTAAACCCTCGCGCAAATCAACCTGCTAGCGCCGCTCTTGCGCAATCCGTCTGTGCGCCCCGAAAGGTAACGCTCGTTGAGGCGCTCCGGACCGAAGTCTTCCACTTGACTGAAACCCAAGGAGCGAAGCGTTTCGACCAAAGAGGCTGGGTCAAAATACGCTTTCCAGCCCTCGCCATGCTCAGCCGCCCTTGACGCGAGAAACTCCATCCCCGCGCGTTCCACGGGCGACAGCAATCCGGGGAGCACTCCATAGTCGAATACCACACCACTTCCCGGTGCAAGCGAAGCGATGAAACGCAACGTGTTCATGACTGCACCTTCTTCAAGATACATTGTCACGCCGAGCCACGAGAAGAACGCAGGTTCACTATAGCAAAATGCTGCCAGCTCTAATCCCTGAGCAAGCGTGGAACGCTCGAAGTCCACGGCGACGTAGGTTAATGACGCCGGCTCCTGAATGCCGGCAACACGCAAGCAGTCCCGTTTCCACCGCTGCATTGCTGGAAGGTCGACTTCAAAGATTCGGCTTCGATCCTGATCCTGGTTCCGGTAGCCGAAAGTGTCCAATCCCGCTCCCAAAATCACGTATTGACGGACACCGCACCCTTTCGACCGGTCCCACTCCTCCTCGGCCAGTCTGCTGCGGACCACCACCGAGGCCCGCAATCCCTTGAGTCGCGGAGTGTTGTATTGCCGAGGGTCGGTCCGGAGGGAATCTTGCTCGGCGGCACCCAATATTCTCAAAGCAAGCGCGTCTTCGAAAACCAGTGGAACATCCAATATTTGATGGGCTGCCCGAAGTATCGCAACCCTCAGGGCACTTGGCTTTGGCGCGGGGTTCGGAATGGTTCCAGTGGAGTCTGGCGCGCGCTGCATGCTCACAAAATGAAGTTTAACTCCGGGGCTGCATTCGACCCATTCGTCAGCTCACATTCGACGGGCTTTGCCCTGCCACGGCGAATATAAGCTTTAATCCGCATAGAAGGAAAAGTAATCATCGCACGGAGACAGGGAAAAAAAATATGGTCATCCAAAAACGAAGGGATCAATGATGGGAATTCTCCTGGCCTTCGCACCTTTTTTTGTCTTTATCGTTGTCGAGCGGCTGGTCGGCGTTCCGGCTGGGTTGGCAGCCGCCACAGCGACTTCCGCGGGGTTGCTGCTTCGCGACGCGTTAAGCCGAATAAAAAGACTCAAGGTGCTGGAGATCGGGACTTTCCTCCTTTTTGGTGGGTTGACAGCCTATACCGTCATGGTGAAAACGGCGTGGTCCATACCAGCCGTACGCCTCCTGGTACCCGGAACGCGGGCGCGCAAAGCCCGACCAGTAATCTCTCAACGATGGGGGATGGGTTCAGCGCTTAGGAAATCGAACGGCGACGCACCTCAGTCTGTTTCCGGTGCAGAACTTTCGGGCACCGACGCGAGGGCACCCTCTTTCTTCCGGTGTGATTCCCGCTCCACCACGAAGGGACGGATTGCCATTCCCAGCGATTTTACTTTTCCACCCACCAACTCGAGGAGACCGGTGGCCATGCAGCGCCCAACTTCCTCAGCGCGGTAATCGACCGTGGTCAAGGTCGGATCCAAGGCCAGGCAAAGGTCTGTGTTGTCATAGCCCACCACGGCAACGTCATCCGGAACTCTCAGTCCGCGCTGGCGCAGAACTCTCATGGCCCCGGCGGCCATATAGTCATTCGCGCAGAAGACAGCATCCGGCGTAAATTCCATTAAAATGCTTTCCATGGCGACCGTCCCGCTCGGTACGGTGAAATCACCGTAGCGCTTGGCAACCTTCCTGACTCCTGCCGCCACCAGCCCTTCAAAAAATCCGCGCTCCCGCTCAATCGCATCGACATGCGTTTCAGGCCCGTTGATCATCGCCACACGCTTGCACCCTCGTTGGGCGAAAAGCTGAGCGACCAACTGCCCGCCATGGTACCCCTCTAGATCCAGATAATTCACGTCCGTTCCAAAACAGGCTGGACGCATCATCACGTAAGGAAAAGAGTGCTGTTGCAGCGGGTAGATGAATGGATAATCTCGGCGATATTGCGGTACGATAATGATGCCGTCGAGCGTCTTATCTCCGATCACCCGCTCGAAGTAATCTCCCAAGCCGGGATCTTCGTGGCCCTTGATTTCGAGCCGCAGACTATAATTGGCTCGGTCGACCACCTCCAAAACGCCCTGCTGCAAATAATAGAAAAGCGACGTCTTGTGAACGATGTCCGCGTACTTGACAGACGTCATCATCAACAGAGCAATCGTATTCGATTTGCCGGTGTTGAGGGTCCGCCCTATTCGATTGGGGACGTAGTTCAACATTTTTGCGCAATCTAAAACCCGTTTGCGCGTGGATTCCTTCACCGGTCCTTGATTTAAGGACATGGAGGCCGTTGCGACCGACACCCCTGCAAGGTCAGCTACTTCTTTTAGGGTGGCCATTGATGACTCAGATCATACCATATTCCGTCCTGACATCCACAGGCCGCATGCCGGTCATCGTCTGATCTACCGGCCCGGCAGGTTCTCCATCGTAGCGCTTAGCCGACTGAAGGCGGCAGTTCGCCAAGCTCTGAGCCAGGGGAGGACCGGCATAAGCGCTACGATAATGCGAGGCGCTTCGACGGGCGGATGGTTTTGTCGCGGAGGGACGGCACGATAGTAGCCAGGCACGAAGTGCTTCAGGGTTGAAACCCCATGAGCAGTAACTTGTATGGCAGTTGACGAGGTTGACGCGGGAAGCCTCCGGCGCAGGTAGGGCGAAGCTCGGGTAGGGTGAGGCTCCGTCCGAACCGGGGCTTCCCGCTTGGCCTTGCCCAACAATGTCACCCAGCTTCGCCCTACCTGCGCCGGCCTCCTGCTCGATCTCCATTATCCTAGCGCTTATGGGTGGAAATCTTGGGCTGAGTCCTCCAGCCCCTTCTTTGGGGCAAGTTTTCCCGATGTGATCCTCTGCAAATGTCCAAACTCCAGAGGCAGTTCGAGAGGACCGGTCAGCGACTCGAACGACTGATGAATGAGTGGGGAATGTCGCACACGACAGCGATGCAGAAAACCCCGAATCGGACGGAACCTCACCCTACCTTACCTTTCCGGCCGGCGAGTAATCCTAACTATACTAGAGCCAGTCCCGCAGACGTCCTTTCCCTCAGTGACACGCGTGGCAATACGTTATATTATAAGGAATTGACTCCTTAAAACCTTGTTGCTACATGTTATGGCCATTTTGGATGTAAAAACCGCAAATTTGCGTGAGCCAGAGAGAGACCTCTGATATTGAACATTGATTCGAACTTATTAGCTACGTTTTTTAGGCCGCTTGCCTAAGTTTTTGCTCCCGGATCTTTCGCTGCTCCCGCAATTTCTCGGCGATCACCCATAAGTCGTGCGTGAGTACTCCCCAAGCCACTTGTAAGTTACGGTTGGCAAAACCCTCCGCACGCATTGGTCGTCCGAGAAACTCATTTTTAAAGATCGCGATCCGCCCTTCAGTCTGTGCTCTGCGCCGCTGGGCTTGCGCAAAGTGTTGATCCTTCATTGCCTCACGCAGCGCGCGCGGATCCCGCGGACAGAGCCCGGCAAAGGTCCCGCGCTCCTCCAGCCACTTGACGTTCATTTTGTTATCAAATCCACGGTCGGTGACCAAACTCTTGAGTGAAAGCCCTAAACTGCTTTCCACCCTCTCGACGCTCGGACGCACTAAGCGCACATCGGCAGGTACTTCCTCTTTGAAAAGTTCCCAATCGATGATTAACCCGTCGCTCTGCTCGCCCAAAACTAACAAGTTGCCAAACTCGACTTCTGCGTCGGCCTTGCCACGAACGATCACGTGGATGTCGGGCTCAAAAAGACTCAGCAGCTTTTCATCATTGGCCACCTGCCGCTCTCCAATGATGCGTTCATGGGCCTGTTTAACAGCCGCCGGCAGCGCTTCGAGAATCGATTCCAGGCGCTTGAGAACCTGCTCGGCCTGCGGACGGGTCCAGTCAGTAGCTTGCCAGTCTCATCGAAGAGCCTGTGGTAACGCTGGGCATGGGCGCGCACTACGGTCACGACCGCCTTCATTTCCCGCAACACCCGCTTGCGCTCTTTGTGGCCATTCTTCTTGCGCCGGGTCTGGGTCATCTCCATCGACAAGCTGTTGATCTTGGTGATGAAGACTTGCGGCTCGCACATCCGTGATCTGAGTCCGTGCGTGCGGATCAGTTCCACCGACTGCATCAGACTCTTGACTCCGTCGCGTAAGAGCACCCAATCGACCGGAAAATGAATGTTAGCTTTGACGCAAGTGCTGTCCAAAAACATCGTGCTCAGATCTAAGGGTTCCTCCAGATCAAGCGCCTGTTTGCCAGCGGCCATTGCTGCCCCAGCTTTGCACAGCAGCACATTAATGACCTCGCGCATCTCTTCTTGAGGCAACCAAGTCGCATAACGTTGGACGGTGCTTTTAGCCGGCACCTTGACCCGATCAAGTTGCGCCACCTGGCAAAACCATTGCAGCAGCGGACTATCAGCCAGTCGCGCCGCAAAATCACGGAAGCTTCCCACTAACAACGTGCGCGCAATCGAGCATCGCAACGCTCGGACAGACTGTTCTTGAAATCGTGCCTGTTGCTTTCCACTAACCAGATCTTCCAGCCGGATCACTCCGCTTTGGCCTTCGCCCGAGAGCTCGATCTGTTCCACCTCGCTCTGGCTCAGTGTTTTGATCCAATGATTCAAGCTGCGCATGACGAACTCATTTTCGACGCCGCTCGTCCGCAACAACTCATCCATGGTGGTAAGCTGTCCGCGCAAGGCAAGGTAATCGACATTGCCTTGGATGGTCGGTAATACCGGACGAAAATGCTCTTCGCAGGGGATAAACGTGATCGGGGGAGGCGCGCATTGCATGGAAGATTTTTATAAAGCATTGCTATTGGCAAAATCGAGCAAATTCGACCTGCGAATACAACTTATTGTGCCCGAACCCACCCTGGAACCCAATATGTAGGAC
>CAWBYX010000017.1:0-10209 GCA_963793135.1 uncultured Verrucomicrobiae bacterium | reverse complement strand
AGGGTTGAAAACCATCAACTATAAAGGTGGCGCCGACTGGCAGTTGCGCTTTCCTGGATAGGTTAGTGAGGGCGGAAAGCACAGTTGGTTCGCCATTGTTAACACTAGGTCCGAGCGAAGTCATTTTGGCAGATTGCAAGGATTACGAGGAAGATGGACATGGAGAGCGGGAGATTCCGGGGGTCACGCCGCTTTCTTGGCTTGTCCTTGAGGGCGGAAATCCGGATACCAGCGCCGGAAGGTGTTCTCCCACTCCTCGTCGAGCACACGGGTTCGTATCTGCAGGAGAAGATGTGCTCCACGCTGACTCCACCCCATCTGTTGTCTCTTCACCATCCGTTTGCTTACGATTTGATTGATCGCCGACTCGACGAAACCGGAAGCGATCTTTTCCCCGTTGCGATAGCGTTCCCCGTAATTCGGCACGAACTCCTGGTTGCGCTCGACGTAGGTGTGTAAGTCCTCGACGCCCTTCAAGAGTTTTTGAGCGTTCTCGTCCTTGCTCTCGAAGGCCGCTGCGTCCAAATCCATTTCCAGGCTCTGCAGCTCATTCAACGCTTGAAACACATTGCCGTGCCACAGGTACCATTTGATCCGCTCCAGATCTTTGAGCACACCCGGGCGCAGCTCATATTGATCTTCGCCTTCGCCGATCCTCTCCGGCAGTCCCTTGGCAGTCTGATTCAATACCGTCAATCGCATCGTCAGATGAAACCAGTCCAGCAGGTGTTCAGCCTGAGGATTCAAATACAGTTGCACGTTGCGTACGTCCTCGCCGCCGTCGGAGAGGAAATCGACCTGTTGGTTGGGCTGCATGCCCTGGGATTGAAGCAACTCGAATAGACGGCGCTTGGGCTTTTCATCGTAGGTCTGAACCCAGGCAAAGCACCTTCCCGAGAATTCCTGTTTTCCCTCTTGATCTCGCTCAAAGGCCAAGAGGCTTTTGCCGGCAATCACCTCGAACTGTCCTTGCTTGTGCTGCCCGCGGACATAGCCACCATCGATGCCGACCGTAAGCGGACCATCGGGAGCAGGAAGTTCGTCCCAGCTCCGCTGGCAGCCTTCGATGAAACAGAATTGTTCGTCGCCCAATTCCCGCTCCAACCTCTCTGCCACATTCGCGACATGCTGGCGAATGGTAAACGTATTGACGGGCTCGTCGATCGGCAGCACCTCTTGCAAGAGTTTCGACGTCATCCCGTAGCTCATTAGCGAGGCCCACTTGGTTTCCAGGAAAAGCAACTCGGGTAGGGTGCGGTTCGGAAGCAGCTCGGCCAATGGGCTGAACGTCTTTGTTTCATGCGGCCGGCATGCGCAATGGTACAGCCGCGGACTTTTCATCCTGATCTGACCAAAGACGGTACGGACCAAGAGCGTGTGATTACCCTTGGTGCAACGCGGCTCGCCGCAATCAGGACAAGCCTGTTTTAGTAACGGCGACTTCGACACCTGGCGTTCAACAACGATCTGCTGAAGGTCGTTCAGTATCATTTTACCTTCGGCCAAGGTCAGGCCGAGCGTCTCCGGCTTCAAATCGGTTCGCTCCAGGCAAGCGATCTCGAGCGTCTCTTGGCGGCCGTCTTCGCCAATGGTAACCACTTGAATCTTGTAGATCATCGCCGCACCTCACGGTCTTGGGTGAACGCCCGTAATCGACGGTTGAGTTCTCGCCGGTTGAACTCGTCGGGTTGGAAATCCTGGTAGGCTTTCACCCGATCGACCGCTTCGCGCAGTTCGTCCAGATCGCCAATGGCGTGGCGGTTGCCATCGGAATCAAGAAACCGCCGCATGGCTTCGACCATGATGTTGAGCTCATCGATGGGCAGGTGGCTTCTGTGCCAATCCAGCCGCTTGAGATAATCCAAGGCTCCAGCGCAGTCTTCCGGCGGTGCCGCTCGGCTTCCCCCGACGCAGGACGGAAGAGCGCGGTTGGGATCAAAGGGCAGAGCCCGCTCCAGCCGAATGTCCAACTTCCAATCAGCCGTGAAGTCGTATTCATAGCGGAAACGCTCGCCGCAATGCAGATGAAAACGGGAAAGCGGCACCCGTCGGGCATCTTCCCGGAAGACAATGCCGCCAAGATACGGAATCCCATAGGCTGCGCCATGAATAAGGAAGCGGTGCAGATGTTCGCCGCTCCAATCGAAGGCAGTCTGAAGAATCTCATGGAGTTCGGCGAGACTGGTTTCGCTGGCCACGAGCAGTCGCCTCCACACCAGCGGACTCACGCCGCAGAGCACTACGCGAAGTTGATAGATTGCAAGGGACGATACCGAAGCTTCAGGCATGCGAACAGTTTACCCAACCCCACAGGCGCCGTCCTGAACCTGACCCCCGGGAATCTCCCGCTCTCACAAACGCAGGAGCAAGACCGCAAGGCGGCTTGACCCCCGACTTTTTGACGCTCTCCTTATAATATCATGACATGAGAATTCAATACGTTTCAGGGTCACTCCTCCACTTGTAAAACTGATCGATTTAGGTAGGGTAGCCGGCCCGCGCGTTTGAGCGCGGACCGGCGTTCCCCCCCGAAAGAAAGCTATATTTCGGATTGAAGCGTTGCTTCACTTTCCACAAGGACGGCCGCTGCTGGTCGGTTACAACTCTCCGTACGATTCTGCGTAAAGTTTTTTTTGGCTCTCTCGGCCGTAGCGATCGGTAATCTGTTCCCAGGCTTGATAGATATCGTCGAGGGCCTCTTTTGGCTTTGTTGCACCCGACAGGACGGAGGAGATGCGTACATCGAGTTCGTGCCAGTACTCTGCGGCTCCGGGAATTCGCAAATAGATTTGCTGCGCCGGCAGAATCAGGTTGGCGTAATAAGCATTCAGATACGCGATCGCATCGTCTTTGTCCCAACCCTGATTTTCCCACTCCTCGACTCTCCCGGTTCCCACCGGTGCAAAATATTCATATTTCATGCCTGGTTGCACTCCGGTCCAACCATTGGTCACATTGAAGAAAGCGTTCTTCTTATTTGCCATGAACGCGAGGAAATCGTACGCCGCTTCTTGCTGTTTGGATCGCCGCGAAATCACACAATGCCAACTTCCACCGTTCGTATTCCCGACGGTGTTCAGCGTGCTCTTTTCCCATTGGCTCGTCAGCGGGTTGAATGACTCAGTTGTTCCCGGAATGATGGTTGCACCCACTCGACCTTGCACGCTGGAGTGAGCGCGGTTCTGGGCCAAGGTGGGTAGATCGCCCCAGGTTGGCTCCATGACGGCGTGCCCGCTCAAAAACGGGCTCCAACCCTGTTCCAGCGTCCAGCCGATTTGTTCGCTGGGACCGTTTGCCAGGAACTTCACATAATCTTCCAACGCGCGAAGATGCCCCTCGGAATTGATGAGAGGCTTCATATCATCGGGGTTGAAGTAGAAGTATTTGTTGCTCGGTGAAATGACGTAGGGGGCTGCAAGCGTGAGAAAATGGAAGAAACCCTGTTGGCTCACCTTCGCATGAAGTGAGATTCCCCAATCGTCCTTCCCGTCGCCGTTCCAATCCCATCCGGTAAAAAAGGATGCGACGTCATGCATCTCTTGCATCGTCTTGGGCGGATTGGGTAAATCATAGCCGAGTTTGCTCTTGAACTTCTCCTGATAGTCCTCATTACCCAACACATCTTTGCGGTAATACAATATCTGGGCGTCCGCATCGAATAGCACGCCGTAAAGTTTTCCTTGCCAGGTATAGAGTCGCTTGATTGCCGGCAAGAATTGATCCGGGTCCCAGTAGGGATACTTGGGATCCTTGAGAAACGGTGTGACCTCGACAATAGCCGGCTCGTCAGAGGTGAAAAAATCCCCGTAGAACCATGCGGCGGTCTGATAGGCGTCATGCTGAGCCGGCCCTTTGAGGTCCGCAAAAATCTCCTGGTGGAGCGTGTCGATTGGAACCTTGGTAATGTTGACGTGGCCCCCCGTTTCCTCCTCCCATCTCGGCGCGTGATACTCGACACAGTCGCCAACCGCCGACCTGATTACCATTACGTTGATCGTCGTGTTTTTGTACGGATTGGACTGAAGATACTCCACGCGTTCTCGTGTAATCGGGGACTCATTGGGTGCCGCCGGCGAAGATTCGAGAATATCATCACCGGCCGCGAAAGAGACGGACGCGAGCTGACTCACCAGAGCTGCGGACAATCCGAGCTGTGCGGCGCGACGAATGAATCGGCGTCGAGTCATCCTTCCTTGAAAGAATGAAGTCACGAGTTCGTTGAACTCTTCTTCCGAGTTTTTGTGGGCCATAGGGGGTTTTCCTTATCTCGTGGTAGAATGGGCTGCGACGCCGGCCGTTTCTTAACACCCTCGATTTCCCGCAAAGAACCATTCGATCCGCTGTCGCATCGGATTCGCTTTTGCAACGTGAGATCCCGGTCGGAACCGTTACGCTGCTCAATTATTTGTTTTTACCTATCCAGCTTGACCGCGCGTGCGCAATTTGTCGAGCATCACGGCCAGGATGATCACTGCGCCCTTGATAACCAATTGCCAGTAAAAGGAGACGTTCATCAAAGTGAGTCCATTATTAAGGACGGCGATGATCAGAGCTCCGATCAACGTCCCAAAGACAGTTCCAATTCCGCCGACGAAACTGGTGCCGCCCAGAATGACCGCGGCGATCGCATCCAACTCGTAGCCTATGCCCAGCTGGCCTTGGGCACTGTAAAGGCGGCTGGCGCTCATCACGCCGCCGAGACCCGATAGAAGTCCGCTGACGCCATAGGCGAAAATCAGAATAAACGGCACGGGAATACCGGTCAATCGGGCCGCCTGCGCATTACCGCCGACAGCATAGATGTGCACTCCTAAAATCGTTCGGTGAAGAATGAACGCGCTCACCGCGATGGTGAAAAGAGCGATCACGACCAGCCAGGGAACCGGCCCGAGATAGCCATTGCCGATCCAGGCAAAGCCGATCTTGCTGTTGATGACGGTGGTCCCGCCCGCCGCGAGATAGGCCAGCCCTCGGATCGCCGTGTAGGTTCCCAGGGTCACGATAAACGGAGGAAGCCCGATGTAGGCGACCGTAGCGCCGGTCAGCACTCCCACCAGCAACCCGGCACAAAGCGCCGCCGGAACCGCTAACGCACTTAAGCCGGGGATCAGTGAAACGACGACCGCGATCACGGCGGTAAATCCCAGCACCGATCCGACCGCCAGATCGATCCCTCCTGTCAAAATCACAAACGTCATTCCCGCGGCCAGCACGATGTTAATGGAGGCCTGGCGGACGACGTTGACCATGTTGTTCTGAGTCGAGAAAATTCGGGGTCAGAACGGCAAAGAGAATGCAGATCACGATCAGAACCGGAAGCATCCCGGCCAACTCGATCATCGTTCGGGTAAACTCTTTCCGCTTAGCCGCAGCCAGGGCGGTCGTATCGATAGTAGCTTCAGTTGCCATTGGTTGATGCACTCCGTGTGACATCGGTCGCAAACTTCATGATGTTCTGTTGCGTGATTTCGACCCCGGTCTCGCCTCCGACCTCCCCGGTGATTTCTCCCTCCCGCATGACTAGCACGCGATCGCAAACGCCCACGATTTCCGGCAGTTCACTGGAGATGAAAAGAACCGCCATCCCTTTCTCGAGCAATTGCTGAATCAACGCGTAAATCTCGGCTTTGGCGCCGACGTCGACTCCTCGCGTCGGTTCGTCCAGAATCAGGACCCTCGGATTTATTTCCAGCCAGCGAGCTAACAGGAGCTTTTGCTGGTTTCCCCCGGAGAGGCCTCCGGCTCGCTGCTTCAGCGACGCGGTCCGGACCCGCATCGCCTTCACTTCGACATTCGCGCGATCAGTCAACTTTTTGAAGTCGAGAACACCGGCTTTCGCGCATCGTCCCAAGATGTTCATCGTAATGTTTTCTCCCGAAGACATTTGGAGGAAAACACCTTGAAGCTTTCGATCTTCAGGCACATAACCGATCCCGGCGCGGATCGCATCTTTGGGCTGGTTGATCTGGAGCTTTTTTCCATCCAGATAAACCTCGCCCGATTTGCGTTTGTCCGCTCCGAAGATCAAGCGTGCGAGTTCGGTTCTTCCCGCCCCGACCAACCCTGCCAACCCAAGCACTTCCCCCTGCCGGAGCTGGAAGTTGGCGCCCTTCACCCGGTTGCCATCGGACATGTTTTTGACTTCCAGGACCACCCGTCCAGCCGTATGTTTGGTGTGCTCGTAGAAATCCTCCAACCGGCGTCCAACCATCATCTCAATGACTTTGTCCGCTGAAAATTCCGCGCGCTTCAGCTCCCCGACATACTCGCCATCGCGCAGGACTGAAAGCCGGTCGGCCAGTTCGTAAACTTCGGCCATGCGATGGCTGATGTAGATGATAGCCATTCCTTCCGAACGAAGTTGCCGGACCACCTCGAACAATCGATCCGTTTCACGATCCGAGAGAGCCGCCGTTGGTTCATCCATTACGAGCACTCGGCTCTTGTAGAAGAGCGCCCGCGCGATCTCGACCTGCTGCTGTTCGGCCACTGCCAGGTGTGCCGCGCGCTGCGTGGCCTTGAACCTGGCGCCCAGCCGATTCAACACTTCCTGGGTCTTCCGATCCATTTCAGCCGTATCTTTCATAAACCCGAGACGTTTCAGTTCCGAGCCAAGAAAGACGTTGCCGCTCACCGTCAGGTTCGGCGCAACCGTCAGTTCCTGGTAGATGATGCCGATCCCTGCCAGGCGCGCTTCGTGTGGCGTCCGTAAATGGACCGGCTTACCATCCAGGAGAATTTCACCGGAGTCTGCTTGATAGGCTCCCGCCAGGATCTTCATCAGCGTGCTCTTGCCGGCGCCGTTCTCGCCCATGAAGGCGTGCACTTCACCCGGCCAGATACTCAGATTGACGCTCTTGAGAACCCGTACGCCAGGGAAGCTTTTGCAGATCTGGCGTACTTCCAGGATCGGCCGATCGCTCCTACTTGGTCCAGCCTTTGTACTGGTCGACATTTTCTTTGGTGATCAGGTCTACTGGGATGAGGGTGAGTTCCTCGGCCGGCTTCTTACCATTCATACAATCGTAACCGATCTCGACCGCTTTTCCGGACATCGTATACGGATCCTGGGCCGCGCTCGCGGCGATCAGGCTATCTTTATCTTTGAGCGAAGGCACCACGTCAGGGGCTCCATCGACGCCGACGATAAAGAAATCTTTCCGTTGCGCCTGCTTGGCCGCCAAATCGCAACCAATGGCGGTCGGATCGTTAATCGCAAACACCGCATCGATTTTTGGAAAGGCGGTTAACAGATCCGTCATCACCCGCAGACCGCCGTCACGGCTGCCGCCGGCGTTCTGATCCTGCGAGAGAATCTTGATGCCCGGGGATTTCTTTATCTCTTCAAGAAACCCTGCCACCCGGTCGGTCACCGCGCTCACGGGCGGTCCATTGACAATCACGATCTGTCCCTTGCCCTTGAGTCGATCGGCCACATATTTGCCGTCTAGTTGGCCGGCCTGTTTGTTGTTGGAAGTGACCGTTGCGTCCACTCCGCCTTCCGCACCCACATCCACTGCTACCACGGTGACACCGGCCGCTTTCGCGCGCATTACGGCTGGAGCAATCCCTTTGCTATCCGCAGCGTTCAAAAGGATCAGATTGGCGCCGGAGGCAATAAAATTATCCATTTGATTGGTTTGATTGTTAACGTCATAGTTGCTGGATTCGGACTGGAATTTAACGCTCGGATTGATCTTCTTCGCCGCAGCTTGAGCTCCATGCGCGATCTGGACGAAAAATGGGTTGCCAAGATCTCCGACGGTCACGGCGACAACGTTGAGTTTCTTTTGAGCAAAAACCGGGACTGCAAGCCCCGCACAAAAGGCGAGACAAAGGGACGTCTTAATTCCAAATCGGATTAACTTACTGGTTCTCATGTTTATGTATCTGGGGTTTTTTAGAATCGAGGTACGGGAGAGGCGAGGACTTGAGCTCGCCCTTGGTTTGAAATAACTTGCGCGAAAAGTCGAACACCAAGAGATCTGTCCAGCGAAGTTTCCGAAGCACTTCGGGGGAATCGAGCTGTCGGCATGTCGTGACATTAGCTTCTGCTAGAAAAACTTTGGTGACTGGCCGGTTGCTTCTATCAGCGAATGCCAGAGATCCCCTTTGGGATCGACCTGCTTGCGCCCTGCAACAGCAAGGCCGATTGGCACATGCACATAATGTCCATGCCAGCATCCCATGGCCACTCCTGTTTTGCCGGCCATTGCGGCATGAACAGCGTTTTGTGCCAGATGCCCGCAATAGATGCTGTCGTGGGGATTAGCGGGTACTCCTCTAATCATGTAGCTCGGATCGATATATTTGAACCTCACTCAAGCGACCGTTCCTTAAAATATTTCTCGATATGGCTCTTGAGAAGCACTCCAATATCTTTGAATCGAATATTACCCGACGGATCGGTATCTTTGAGAGAATCGTTAAACAATTCCTGGCCGGCTCCTTCCGCCACAACGATTAGAGCATTTCCTTTTTGAAGAATGCATCGATGCAACGCTTCCAGCAATCCATTCTGGCCTTCGAGGCTAAACGATACTTCGGGAATGAGGACGAAGTCTGCTTCATTTGTGGCAAGAGCCGCAGAGCACGCAATAAATCCGGAATGGCGGCCCATTAATTTGACCATACCGATACCGTTGCGAACAGTGCATGCTTCGGTATGGGCAACTCGGGTCGCCTGAGCAGCAGCAGCACACGCGGTTTCGTAGCCGAAGCTTTTGTCTGTGAACAGTATATCGTTGTCGATAGTTTTAGGAATGCCCACTATCGCTATCGCGTGATTGCGTCGCTGCGATTCAGAGGCAATACGGTCTGCTCCGCGCAGTGTTCCGTCACCACCAATTATAAATAGAACGTTAATGTCTAATTCGCAGAGCCTTTCCACGATCTTAACTGCATCCTGAGGACCGCGCGACGTCCCGAGAATGCTCCCTCCGAGTGTGTGGATATTCCTGACCGCGTCAGGAGTCAGCTCCGAAACAGGATGTCCGTAGTCCTTGATCAGGCCCTCGTAGCCACAGCGGATCCCATAGATCTTTTGGACACCATATCTGCTGTATGCTTGCATGGTGAGCCCGCGTATGACGTCGTTAATACCAGGGCACAAACCTCCACAGGTTACGATCGCACAGGACGTTTTGGCAGGGTCAAAGAAAATACTTCGCCGCGGACCCGCTAACTCAAATGCCGGCAGTCGTTCGCTGCGTGTCAGTGCGCCGGAAACACTCGACAGTGAATCATCCAGAAGAATCCTGTCTTCGTCCGAAACGAATATCTCCATTTCGCCAGCTTGAGCCCAATGTCGCTGCATGGGGGATTGGATCGTGCATGGCCCAAGGGTCGCAACCTCAAGATCGGCGAGAGTAGGCGTTTCCATTGTGTGCTGAGTTAACCAGAACACGCAATTTTTCCGGAGAGCGTCTCGCGAACGAGTGGCAACTGGCCCGCTGATCCAAGTTTCTCGCTCTTGTGGGCGATAAACTTGGCGTACTCCTCGACAAAGTTTTTTCCCGGTGGTCGGAAGTCGAACTGTTCCGGGTGGTCGCGGAAAAACTCGCGGTGCACCCGAGTCCAGACCAGCCGCCCGTCGGTGTCGATATTGATCTTAGTGACCCCCAGCCTCGCCGCCGGCAGGTACTCCTCTTCGTCTACCCCGCGCGCGCTGGGGTCCAACTTCCCACCGGCCTCGTTGATGCGCCGCACCTCCTCTTCCGGGACGCTGGAGCTGCCGTGCATAACGATGGGCGTGCCAGGAAGAAGTTTCTGGATTTCGCGGATGACCTCAAAGTGCAGGCTCTGCTTGCCTTTGAACTTGTAAGGGCCATGGCTTGTGCCGATGGCAGCGGCCAACGAATCGCAGCCCGTCTCGACCACGAACTCGACGGCTTCTTTAGGGTCGGTCAAGAAGGCATTACCCTCGTCGACTTGCACATCTTCTTCCACCCCGCCCAGCCGCCCCAACTCGGCTTCGACGCTCAAGCCTTTAGCGTGTGCGCGTTCGACCACCCGTTTGGTGGTGGCCACGTTTTCTTCAAAGGGCTCGTGGCTGGCGTCGATCATCACCGAACTGTAAAAGCCCGATTCAATGCAATCGTAACAGGTGGCCTCGTCGCCATGGTCGAGGTGCACGGCAAACACGGCCTCCGGGAAAATTTCCTCGGCCTTTCGAATTATAACTTCCAACATCCCTTTGTCGGCGTATTT
>CAWBYX010000016.1:0-120270 GCA_963793135.1 uncultured Verrucomicrobiae bacterium | reverse complement strand
ACTCCATCACTCCATCACTCCATCGCTTCTTTACTCGATACTCCGACGTTGGACGGCACATGGGCTGCTATAGGAGGAGGGGAAGGGTCATTCCGCAGGAAAATTTCGAATATGAAACTCCAAACCAACCGCTATGGGAAAGCCAGGGTTCGTGTCTTCAAGAAAATCAAGAAAGATGGCGTCCACGTTCCCAAAGAACTCGACGTCAAGACCCTTCTAGAAGGAGATTTTGGCGAATCCTACACCAAAGACGACAACCGAAAGATCATTGCGACCGACTCCATCAAGAACACCACCAATGTGGTCGCTTACCATCAATTGGGCACCGAGACGGAACCGTTTGCGATTGCGCTCTGCGAGCACTATTTGAAGAAGTATTCGCATGTCACTTCCGTCAATGTGGAGACCCTTGAGCGGGTCTGGGAACGGCAGATCGTCGACGGCCAGCCTTCGGGAACAAATTTTGTTAATACCGGCAAAGGCATCCCATGGACGCGGACGGTGGCGACCCGTGATTCAATCGAAACGACCTCGGGAGTGCGAGAGCTCGTCATCCTCAAAACTTCCGGTTCTGCCTGGGAAGATTTTTTGCGGGACGAATTCGCCACCCTTCCGGACACCAACGATCGTCTTCTGGCCACCAGCTTAACAGCCAGCTGGGTCTATCAGAAAGCTCCGGCGAGTTACGCCACCGCAAACGCGAATATCATTCAAGCCATGCTTGAGGCGTTCTCCACCCGGTTCAGTCCGTCCGCTCAATCCACGCAATATCACATGGGAGAGGCAGCCCTAAATGCTTGTCCGGAAATCCCAGATCAGTCTTACGATGCCGAACCTGCACTACCTGGTGATTGACCTGACACCTTTCAATATTCAGAACGACAAAGAACTCTTTCTACCGACCGATGCCCCCCAGGGCTGGATCGAAGCCACCGTCGCGCGTTAGGTTTTGTGGCGCATAAATTGCTAAGAGCTTGGTCCGAAAACGCTTCATCAGCAGAAAAAGAAGGGAAAATAGGAAATGGCTAGCAATCCAGGTGTAGTCACAGCATCTAAACGCACCATCCATCCGGTGGACCAGGTTCTTCCGCCGGAGCGGTTGGCCGTTTATGGGCTCCAGCACGTTTTGGCGTTTTATGCTGGTGCCGTCATAGTACCGCTGCTTTTGTCGGCGGCTATCGGGCTCACCCAGGAACAAACGGTCGCACTGATCAGCGCTGACCTGTTTACGTGCGGCATCGCTTCGATTATCCAAGCCGTTGGCTTCTGGAAGTAGGTGTGAGGTTGCCTCTCATTCAAGGGGTCACTTTCACTGCCGTTGCACCGATGATCGCCATCGGCAAAGCGGCGTCGACCCCTGTCGCGGGATTGCTCGAAATTTATGGCGCAGTCATCGTTGCCGGTATCTTTACCTTTCTGATTGCTCCCTACTACAGCCGGCTGCTTCATCTGTTTCCGCCGGTAGTGACCGGTACGGTCATTACTATCATCGGCGTGACCTTAGTTCCAGTGGCGACGATGAGCGCCGGCGGCGGAAATCCGGGAGCCCCTGATTTCGCGAGTCTCAGGAACATTGCGTTCGCGGGCGGAACCTTATTGCTGATCCTTTTGATCTATCGGTTTTTCCGCGGTTTCATGAGTTCAATTGCGGTTCTGATCGGGCTGGTGGTCGGCACAGCGGTCGCCGCCGCATTCGGAATGGTCGATTTTACCGGGGTCCACCATGCGGCATGGGTCGGGGTCACGACTCCTTTCCGTTTCGGTGCGCCGACATTCAGCGTCGCGGCGATCGCTTCCATGATTATTGTCATGCTGATCACCGCGGTGGAGACAACGGGTGACGTCTTCGCGACCGGTGAGATCGTTGAAAAGACGATCAATCAGGAGGATATCGCGCGGGCTCTGCGCGCAGATGGGCTATCCACCTTGCTTGGTGGTATCCTGAATTCTTTCCCTTACACTTGCTTTGCCGAGAATATCGGGCTGGTGCGATTGACTGGCGTCAAGAGCCGTTTTGTGGTGGCTGCAGCCGGGATTATTATGATCCTTCTCGGCCTCTTCCCAAAAGTGGCTGCGCTGGTCGATGCGATTCCCCCTTGTGTCCTTGGCGGTGCGGCGACCATCCTCTTCGCCACGGTTGCGGTGGTGGGCATTCAAACGCTTTCGCGCGTCGACTTCCACGAAGAACGCAATGTGGTGATCGTTGCAGTCAGCATCGGGTTGGGAATGATCCCGGTGGCTTTTCCAAACTTCTATAAGAACTTTCCGGAAGGATGGCAGATCATCGTCGGCAACAGCATCACGACGGGTAGCCTGGCCGCGATTTTGTTGAACTTTTTCTTCAACGTCCTGACCGGAAAAGGCGAGACGATGAAAGAGTTCAGACCAACTCCGCGACATGTGCAGAAGCTATCGATCGCCGATGTGAATGCTTTGCCCGAGAACGAGTTCGTCGAAAAGATCGGTCGGCTGTTCCCGAGCGGAAAGTGGATCGCCGAATCGCTTACCATAAACGTCCTTTCAACAGCATGTACGACCTGCGACGAGCGCTGCAGGACGCTGTGTTTGAGGCGCCACAGGAGCGTCAACTGGAGCTGATCAGATCTTACCCCGACTTGGGCCGGTTCATGCGACCGGAGGAAGTGTCGACCCTGAGCGCGCTCGGACGGAACAGCCGAGCCCCTACGAAATTCCCTCGTATGCGGTCGAAGGTCTGGCACGTGCAGAATCGTTGCGGGATCAGAGTTCAGCGGGTCTCGATCGGCTCACCCCGGAGGAATCCGAGTCGTTTAACAGGCTGAACAAGGCCTATCGGGACAAATTTGGATTCCCGCTCGTGGTCTGTGTCCGCGAAAATACCAAGGAGACGATCCTCGCCAGCGGCAAAGAGCGGCTGGAAAACTCGCCAGCGCAAGAAAAAGCGGCCGGGCTCGTTGAGATCATCAAAATAGCTAACCTGCGCCTGCAGGACATCATTGAGGCTCCATTACTCCATTACTCCATTCTTCCCCGTTGGACGTTGGACGTTGGACGTTGGACGGCACATTGGCTGCTACAGGACGAGGGGTCGGTCATTTCACAGGAAAATTTCCAATATGAAACTCCAAACCAATCGCTACGGGAAAGCCAGGGTTCGTGTCTTCAAGAAAATCAAGAGAGACGGCGTCCACGTTCCCAAAGAACTCGACGTCAAGACCCTTCTCCAAGGGGACTTCGGCGATTCCTACACCAAGGACGACAACAAAAAGGTCATCGCGACCGACTCGATCAAGAACATCACCAATGTCATCGCTTACCATCAATTGGACACCGAGACCGAACCGTTTGCCATTGCGCTCTGTGAACATTACCTGAACAAATATTCGCATGTCACCTCCGTCGAAGTGGAGACTCTTGAGCGGGTCTGGGAACGGCAGATCGTCGACGGCCAGCCGTCGGGAACCAATTTTATCAATACCGGCAAAGGAATCCCATGGACGCGGACGATCGGCGACCCGTGATTCAATCGAGACGACCTCGGGGGTGCGGGAACTCGTCGTCCTGAAAACTGCCGGTTCGGCCTGGGAAGATTTTTGGCAGGACGAATTCGCCACTCTTCCGGATACCAATGATCGTCTTCTCGCCACCAGCCTAACAGCCAGCTGGATCTATCAGAAAGCTCCGGCGAGTTACGCCACCGCGAACGCGAATATCATTCAAGCCATGCTTGAGACGTTCGCTACCCGGTACAGTCCGTCTGCTCAATCCACCCAATATCACATGGGAGAGGCAGCGTTAAAGGCCTGCCCGGAAATCTCGCCAGATCAGTCTGACCATGCCGAACCTGCACTACCTGGTGATTAACCTGACACCTTTCAAGATAGCGAACGATAAAGAACTGTTTGTGCCGACCGACGCGCCGTCGGGCTGGATCGAAGCCACCGTGGCGCGATAGGTTTTGTGGCGCATAAATTGCTAAGAGCTTGGTCCAAAAACGCTTCATCAGCAGAAAAAGAAGGGAAAATAGGAAATGGCGAGCAATCCAGGAGTAGTCAAAGCACCCAAGCATACCGTCCATCCGGTGGACCAAATTCTTCCTCCGGAACGATTGGCTATTTATGGGCTTCAACACGTTTTGGCGTTTTATGCTGGGGCCGTCATCGTGCCGTTGCTTTTGGCGGGGGCTATCGGGCTCTCGCAAGAACAAACGGTCGCCCTGATCAGCGCTGACCTCTTCACTTGCGGCATCGCTTCGATTATCCAATCCGTTGGCTTCGGGAATGTCGGCGTGCGGTTGCCGCTCATTCAAGGGGTCACCTTCACGGCCGTCGCGCCGATGATTGCCATCGGCAAAGCAGCGTCGAGCCCGATCGCGGGATTACTCGAAATTTATGGTGCAGTCATCGTAGCCGGTATTTTCACCTTCCTGATTGCTCCCTATTATAGCCGGCTGCTGCATCTGTTTCCGCCGGTGGTGACCGGTACGGTCATTACCATTATCGGCGTAACCCTGATTCCGGTAGCTACCATGAGCGCCGGCGGCGGAAATCCGAGTGCTCCTGATTTTGCCAGTCTCCGGAACATCGCTTTTGCCGGCGGAACCTTGCTGCTGATCCTTTTGATCTATCGGTTTTTCCGCGGTTTCATGAGTTCAATTGCGGTTCTCATTGGGCTGGTCGTCGGCTCCGCGGTAGCCGCCGGATTCGGAATGGTCGATTTCACCGGAGTCCACAATGCCGGATGGATCGGGGTCACCACGCCTTTCCGTTTTGGTGCGCCAACCTTTGGCGTCGCCGCGATCGCTTCCATGATTATTGTCATGCTGATCACCGCCGTGGAGACCACCGGCGACGTTTTCGCGACCGGTGAGATCGTCCAAAAGACCATCAAGCAAGAGGATATTGCCCGGGCTCTCCGGGCCGACGGATTATCGACCTTGCTCGGTGGAATCCTGAATTCTTTCCCTTACACTTGCTTTGCCGAGAACATCGGGCTGGTGCGATTGACTGGCGTCAAAAGCCGTTTTGTGGTGGCTTCAGCCGGGGTGATCATGATTCTTCTCGGGCTCTTCCCCAAAGTGGCTGCGCTAGTGGATGCCATTCCGCCGTGCGTCCTCGGCGGTGCGGCCACCATCCTCTTCGCGACCGTGGCGGTGGTAGGTATTCAAACGCTTTCGCGCGTTGATTTTCACGAAGAACGTAATGTCGTGATTGTGGCTGTCAGCATCGGCTTGGGAATGATCCCGGTAGCTTTTCCAAACTTCTATAAGAATTTTCCGGAAGGATGGCAGATCATTGTCGGCAACAGCATCACCACGGGGAGCCTGGCCGCAATTCTGTTGAACTTTTTCTTCAACGTCCTGACTGGCAAAGGCGGGACCATGGAAGAGTTCAGACCGACCCCGCGACATGTGCCGAAGCTGTCCGTCGCCGATGTGGATGCTTTACCTGAGCGCGAGTTTGTCGAAAAGATCGGTCGGCTCTTCCCGAGCGGAAAATGGATTGCCGAGACCGCTTTCCGTAAACGTCCATTCAAAAGCATCTACGATCTGCGGCGAGCGTTGCAGGACGCTATGTTTGAAGCGCCTCAGGAACGTCAACTGGAGCTGATCAGATCGTACCCCGATTTGGGCCGGTTCATGCGACCGGAGGAAGTGTCGGCTTTGAGTGCCCCGGACGGAACAGAGAGCCCTTACGAAATCCCCTCGTATGCGGTCGAAGGTCTGGCCCGTGCGGAATCGTTGCGGGACCAGAGTGCGGCCGGTCTCGATCGGCTCACCCCGGAAGAATCCGAGTCGTTCAACACCCTGAACAAGGCTTATCGGGATAAATTCGGATTTCCGCTGGTGGTCTGTGTCCGGGAAAATACCAAGGAGACCATCCTGGCCAGCGGTAAAGAGCGCCTCGAAAACTCGCCGGCTCAGGAAAAAGCGGCAGGACTCTTGGAGATCATCAAGATCGCAAACCTCCGCCTCCAGGATATCGTTGAGGCACCGATCGTGGGGTAGGGGGAGGTAGGGTGAGGCTCCGTCTGAACCGGGGCTTTTCACGTCACCTGCCTTGTGATGCGAACTCCAATGGATTCCCTGCGTCGATGGTCGACCTATTATATAGGGACTGACTGAGGTCACAGTCGGCTTCGGTCACTGCGAAAGCAGCGGAGACGCCAAACGCCTCTATACGGTCAACAATCCTGTGCGATGCAGAGCTCCCATTCCTGACGCCGAAGAATGGCCTTTCCACGGGGTAATATCCAAAATGATCATGGTGGTGAAACGCGGAGTTGCGGGGTCAGGCTCCGCCCGACAAGCCGGGGTCTCACGCGTCAGCTTGCCTTGTAGTGCGAACCCTCAAATGAATCCTGGGTCGATGAATCGACCAGTCCATAGGGGGTAACCTCACACGCGAGGGCGATGCGGGAAGCCCCGGCTCAGACGGAGCTTCGCCCTGCCTGCGCCGGGGCTTTTCCTACGTCATCCTGCCTTGTGGTCGTGAACCCCCATATGAATTCCCTGGGTCGATTGGATCGACTCAATCCATATGGGGTGACGCCACACGCGAGGGCGAAGCGGAAAGCCCCGGCTCAGACGGAGCTTCGCCCTACCAGCGCCGGGGCTTTCCACGTCATCCTGCCCTTGTGATGCGACCCCCATGAATTCCCTGCGTTCGATGGTCAACCCATTCTATAGGGACTGAGGTCACAGCCAGGCAAGATGGGAAAACGCGACGCCGAACTAGTACGAATTAACTGACACTGACAACTGACACTGACAACTCATTCCCCCCGGCTTCCTGATGGAAAATCCGCCATCCGCACCATATCATCAGGGATGCGCAATTTGGCGGAGCACCTTCCTAAATCGGCTGGCTTTGACCTGAAACATCTGCTCGTCGAGCCGGGCAAGAAAATTTCTTTGAGCAAAGATTTCGACCCGAAATACACCGGAGATTTCAAAGAAAAAGAGGGAGCTTTGACGGAGCTGAAATTGAATGTTGAATGGCTGGCGGCCGAACAAGATGTGCTTTATGCCGCAAATGCTTATGCTGTCCTTATCGTGCTCCAAGCCCTGGACGCCGCCGGAAAGGACGGTACGATCAAACACGTGATGTCGGGCGTCAATCCCCAGGGATGCGACGTTCACAGTTTTAAGGCCCCTTCCCAGGAAGAGCTGAGTCACGATTACCTCTGGCGAGCGGCCTATCGGCTCCCGCAAACCGGGCACATCGGCATCTTCAACCGCTCCTACTACGAGGACGTGCTGGTGGTCCGGGTGCACCCGGAGCTTTTAGCCCAAAAACATCTTCCTCCCCTCGACAAAGACAAATCGATCTGGAAACGGAGATTCAAAGAAATCAATTCCTTCGAGCAGTACCTGGTGGACAACGGAATCATTGTCCTGAAATTTTTCTTGAACATTTCGAAGTCGGAACAGAAAACCCGATTTCTCAAGCGGATCGACGAAAAAGAGAAAAACTGGAAGTTTTCGGCCAGCGACATCCGGGAACGCCGATATTGGGACGACTACATGAAGGCGTATGAGGAAATGTTTAATCAGACGAGTACAGATTGGGCGCCCTGGTACGTTGTCCCGGCTGATCACAAATGGTTTACCCGCCTTTGTGTTTCCGAAATTATTGTCGCTACCTTGAAGTCCCTGGGCTTGAAATATCCGAAAGTCAGCGAGCAAGAACTCGCTGAATTGCAAAAGGCAAAAGAGGAGTTGCTCAACGCAAAATAAAGATGGAACGACGATGGTTCGGGCCGACGAAAATCGAGGTGCCGGTGATTGGCCAAGGCACCTGGTACATCGATAATGCCGACCGCAGATCCGCCATCGCTGCGCTGCGCCGGGGTCTCGATCTTGGTCTCACCCATATCGACACCGCCGAAATGTACGGATCCGGCGCCGCCGAGGAGGTGGTGGCCGAGGCCATTGCCGGACGGCGGGAAGAGGTCTTTCTGGTCTCGAAAGTCCTTCCCCAGAATGCCTCCCAAAAGGGCACCCTCGCGGCTTGCGAACGTTCACTGGCTCGCCTGAGAACCGACCATCTCGATTGCTACCTCCTGCACTGGCCGGGTCGTCACCCTTTGAGGGAAACAATCGCGGCCTTTGAGCAGCTCAAGGACTCTGGGAAAATCTCGTCCTGGGGCGTCAGCAACTTCGATGTACCTGACCTTGAAACGGTGATTCAGATCGCCGGCGAAGGCCACCTCTCCTGCAATCAGGTTCTCTACCATTTGCAAGAGCGTGCGATTGAGCACGCGGTCATTCCCTGGTGTGAAAAGCAGAATGTCGCCGTGGTCGCCTACAGCCCGTTTGGTCATGGGCAATTTCCGACACCGCGCACTTCCGGTGGCCGCGTGCTGAAGCAAATCGCTGACGCTCACCAGGCGACCGTTCGACAGGTCGCGCTCCGGTTCCTGGTGCGACGAACGATGCTCTTTGCCATTCCCAAGGCCGCCAGCCTCGAGCACATCGCCGAAAATGCAGGGGCGGGGGACCTCCACCTGACCGAAGCCGAAATCACCCAAATCGACCACGCGTTTCCGCTCGGTTCGCCTCCCGGCCATCTTCCAATGCTGTAAGAAGTAAGTAAGGCGTCCCGCCTTACCCTCTCCTGGGGCGCCACTCCAGAAGCAAGCCGGGACGGCTTGCCTACCTCAAGTGATTGAATCAATGCTCAGAAAATTATTCCGGACTTCTGGGTGCCCTTTGCGCTGGCGCCAGAGCTGCGTTCCTCGCTCGCGCCGGAAGTGTTTGGGTCTTTGACCGCGTTCGTCGAGCCGGTCTCCGACCAAGTCCAGAAACTGATCAATCGGCATTCCCGCTGCCCTTGCTTCGGCCGCGTAAAAATATCGGAAAATCTGGGGCCAGGATCCGCCTCGGGAACTTTCTTCGCCGTGCGATTGGTCCTGGCCTTTCTTCATACTTATAGAATTTCGACTGGTAGAGGCAACTCTTTAGTCTCAATTCCACTTTCCCTCAAATAACGGCAGAAAGTTGCCGATCTCCATTCTGCAACTCCTGAACTCCGAAACCCTCTCAATCGAGCGCTATGAACTCGTCCTTGTGCCGATCGATAAATTCGGTCAGTGCCAATCGAACGGCATCGCTGAGGCGGGTACCCTGAAACCAGGCTTCCGGATGTCGAACCACCCATTCGGCTAAGGCGCTTTTGAGCAAATCGACCTGATCCACGACAGTCGCCTGGTTGTTCAGCCAGCGAACCTGATCGGTCGAAAGTTGGGCCTGAATCCAGGGATCAACCCGATGAGGATCATCGCCACCGTTGGACTGTCGGCCGTCTGGATTCATACTTTGCTGGAGACGGGTCGCGCTACTGCCGGCACCGAATCTCGCTTTCTGCTCAATGAGCGAAGCGAGCGCGTTTTCCAAAAATATTTTTGGAAGCTCGAGTCCGGCGTTCAGCCGAATTTGCGCAGAAGTCTTCTTCTTGCCTTGTCGACAGTCGTATCGAAAGCTATCGAAAAGCGTGTATTTTCTTCAAATCATTCTTCTCGGGCTGATTCAGGGTGCGGCCGAACTCTTGCCGGTTTCGAGCTCCGCGCATGTCATCGTGGCCGAAAAACTCATGGGCTTGGACCCGTCCAGCCCGGAAATGACTTTCGTGCTGGTGATGCTTCACACCGGAACGATGTTCGCCGTGATCGTCTATTTTTGGAGCGCTTGGCGGGAACACTATTTTTCCAGTGTGCCGGCGTTCCGGAATGTCGCCATCAACGTGGTCATTGCCACGGTCCTCACCGCCATCGTCGGCCTGGCGCTCCAGTTGGTGATCGAAAAGGTCTTCTTGAAAGGCGCCGCTAAAGCGGAAGTCGAAGTTCTTTTTTCGAATCTTGCGCTTATCGCCGGAGCGCTCTTGGCCGCAGGATTATTAATTATCTATTCAGGGCTCCGCGAAGAGAAAAACAAGCGTCGCGGCGACGTAAGCGCTTCCCAAGCCTGCTGGATTGGAGCCGTTCAAGGGCTCTGCCTGCCGTTTCGCGGATTTTCCCGTTCCGGCGCCACCATCTCGACCGGTTTGCTGCTAGGGGTAGGGAGGCGCCGGATGGAAGAATTCAGCTTTGCCCTGGCGGTCGTCTTGACGCCGCCCGTCATTTTAAGATCGTTGTGGAGACTATTTAAGGAGCGCTCCGCGGACTGACCAATCTTCCCATCTGGTGCACGCAGCGTTGCCCGGCTTGTTTGGCATGATCTGCAGTTTTGTCGCCGGATGGCTGGCGCTTAGGTTGCTCTCACGTTGGTTAGAGTCAGGGCGTTGGAAGTTTTTTGGTTACTACTGCCTCGGGGCCGCGATCATCGTCTTTGGACTGGCTTTGGCCGGATTTTGAGGCCGCCCGAAACAATCTTTTTCTCGACTCTTACCTCACTTAATTGAAAGTGCGGAAGTCATGGAACCGATCGATCCGTATTCCCATCATCAGAGGGAAGGGCACTCTGCGGAACAGAGGACCGAGCTCAATATCAGTCCGGTGCCGGCGGCGCAAATTGAACCGCAGGACGCGCATTGGCTCCGGATGGATCCCTCTCTGACCAGGGCGGTTCTAGCCAAGACCGAAGAAGAATTGCTTGGGAGTCTGGCCGCCTTGATGCGCAACAAAGTTGAGTACGAGCAAGCCAGCCGGAGATTTGCCCAGATTCAGATGGAAACCGAGCTGGCGAAACAGGAGTTGGCAACGATCAAAGAACAAATCCGTTGCGCGGAGGAGGAAGTAGCCACCCGCTTGCACGAACAGAGCCGGATCAATGAGGAGATTGTCAGAGTTCGCCAGGAACTGACAATTCTTCGTCAGGAGCATTCCGAAGCCGAAACCGCGGGAACGGCGGAGCAAAATCGGACGCGGAAGATCTGCCGCTCTTATTTGGAGCAGAGGCACATCCGATTGCACCGGAATGGGATTCGTACCCTTTGGAGAGTGAATTTCATACCGATGAAAAACTGAATGCTGGGAAGGTGGCCGAACTTGTTTCGCAGTTGCCCGGTTTGGAAGGATGCCTGATCATTAAGAATCATGGCCCGGTTCTCGCCTCACAGATGCCGGAACGGTTCCATGCGCATTTGAAAGTCCCTGATCGGGATTACTCTCTTCTCTTCGAGCGCCTCGAAAAGAAGGTGGAAGATTTGAACCTCCAGAATGCCCACCTGGCGACGTTCGATCTCGGTCAAGAAGCTTTGACTGTGACACAAGCGAACCAAGCCTTCGTCATGGTCAACCATCGACAAACCAAGCTCCGGCCGGGAATGCCTGAGAAATTGGCCTCCATCGCCTTGGCGGTCGCACAAATGTATCCTTAGCGGGAAATTGCAAAAGGTGTCTGTTTCGGGCCCTTGGAACGTATAAATTCCTCATCTTCTATGAGTACAGCGAGCGCGACGGAAGTCGCCCCTTCAGATTTCATCCGTGATGTCGTGATTAACGATCTGCGCGCCCCGAATTTTCCGCAGATCCATACCCGTTTCCCACCCGAGCCGAACGGCTATCTGCATATCGGACACGCGAAATCGATCTGTCTTAACTTTGGGATCGCCCGGGAATTCGGCGGCATCTGTAACCTGAGAATGGATGACACCAATCCGACCAAAGAGGAAAGTGAATATGTCGAGTCGATTCGCGACGACGTAAACTGGCTCCTCCGCGACTGGGCGGACGACGTCCTGGGCCTCAAAGGGATCGGACAAGAAGCCGAGCCGTTCTACGCCTCCGATTACTTTGACCAGATGTTCGAATACGCCCTCGAACTGATCGGTAAGGAAAAAGCTTATGTTGACGACCTGTCGCCGGAAGATACCGATCGCTATCGGATTGCCGGCCAGGAGAGTCCGTTTCGCGGTCGTTCAGCGAATGAAAATCGAGAGCTATTCGATCAAATGCGCGCCGGGGCATTCCCGGATGGCACCCGGACGTTGCGGGCAAAAATCGATATGCAGGCGCCAAACGTTTGGCTGCGAGACCCGATTCTTTATCGGATTCGGCATGCTGTCCATCATCGGACCGGAAATCGGTGGTGCATCTATCCGATGTACGATTTTGCTCATTGTTTGAGCGACTACATTGAAGGTATTACCCACTCGATCTGCACTTTGGAATTTGAGGTGCACCGGCCTTTGTACGAGTGGATCCTGGAAAACCTCAACCTTCCCCGCCGAATCCCCCGGCAATACGAGTTCGCCCGTCTGAATCTCACTTATACCGTCCTCAGCAAACGGAAACTCATGCAACTCGTCGATGAGGGGCTGGTTACCGGATGGGATGATCCCCGCATGCCGACCATCTCGGGGATGAGACGCTCCGGAGTGACCCCGAGTGCGTTGCGCGCCTTCGCTTACAACGTGGGAATCACGAAATACGACGGCGTCACCGATTTCGCGGTCCTGCAGCACGCGATCCGGGAAGAGTTGAACAAAACGGCCCTCCGGCGTCTCGCGGTCTTGCGGCCGATTAAAGTCGTGCTGACCAATTATCCGGAAGGCCAAACCGAAGAACTGACCGCCGTCAATAATCCTGAAGAACCGGCCGCGGGAACTCGCCCGATAAAATTCAGTCGCGAGATCTATATTGAAAACGACGATTTCATGGAGAATCCGCCCCCGAAATATTTCCGGCTGAGACCGGGTGGGGAGGTCCGTCTCAAATACGGGTACATCATCCGGTGCGACGAGGTCATCAAAGATTCAGCCGGCGAAATCCTGGAACTGCGTTGTACGGCGGATCTGGAAAGCAAAAGCGGCGGTGCAACGGCGAACCGGAAAATTAAAGGCACCATCCATTGGGTCAACGTCGAGGGTTCGATCGAAGCGGAGGTCCGCCTTTACGAACGGCTTTTCACAGAACCGGAACCCGAAGCCACCAGCGACTTCAAATCTTGTCTGAATCCGCACTCGCTCGAAATCGTCCAGGCCCGTTGTGAGGCGAGTCTTGCCGACGCGCGTGACGACCTGCGTTATCAATTCGAGCGTCTCGGCTATTTTGCCCTCGATAAAGAAAGCAGCCCCGAACATTTGATCTTCAATCGCACCATTCCGCTCAGGGATTCCTGGGCAAAAGTGGCACAGCAGAAACGTGTCGGCGTGTCGGCGTAGGGGTGCTGGGGAACGTATCGGCGTGTCGGCGTAGGCTACAGCACCGCCGAACGCTGAACGGCGAACACTGAACGCCGATACGCCGACCCGCCGACACGTTTCTGCTCCGACCCACCGACTAGGCGCCTTCAACGTCACCCTCCAGAAAGCAATCGTCCGAGCCGGCTACGTCACAAACTGAACGCTTAACGCAAGGACGAGCAACGAGAAAGTTGAAGAACGAACGCTGAACGCCGAACGCTGGACGCTGAACGCTGAACTCCGAACGCTGAACTCCGAACCGCTTTACGCCGATACGTTTCCACTCCGCTCCGCTTTCAGGATTGCTAGTGCCAAACGTGCTTTCGAATCGTTGGGAACGCCTTTTTCTTTGCAGTATTCTTCAATTTCTTCCACGTCCAGCTGAACGCAAACATAGGCATGGCCTTCGGACTCAAGGTTGGCGATTACTTTGTCAATGCCCGCATTCCATTTTTCCCACGTTTCATCCATCGAATCCCGATCCGCGGCCGAGGCGCGGAGCCTATCCCATTGATCCTCTCGATAAGTGGCAATGGCCATCAGGAAGTCGGGCGGCGGCTGCGGCTCAAATGGACGTTGCCGATCCGCCCAAAATGGGCATTCAGGACAGACTTCGCCCAGCGCATAATCCACGCCCTCTTCATGCGGGCATCCGTTGATTTCCTCAATCATTGCCACCCTGTGGACACCTTCCCTCCGGATGATCTCAAGCCAAGTGTTCTGCAGATCAATGTCGTACCGAAGATCGGCGTTGGGCGATTTTCGAAACCACTTATGTAGTTGAGGTTCGGCTTCTTCGGAAACAATGATCCCAAGAACCACCTTGGAAGCTTTTTTGTCATCGGGTCCGTAGAAAATGATCGTGGCGATGGGGTAACCCTTCTCCCGGCGTTTAGCGAGTTTCCGTAACCTGGTAATTGGCTTCATACTGAGTAAGAAGCCAAAAAACCAAGAAGAACCGGAAGTCAAGCACGGGGGAGAAACGTATCGGCGTGTCGGCGAAATGCGCCGCCGAACGCTGAACGCCGAACCTATGGGATTGGTCGACCAATCTCATACGGGGAGCCGGTCACCTCTCTCGTAAATTAGATTCTCATTTGAGAATTCGCGATTGTCGACCGGTCCTCAGCCGAGCCTTCTGCAGCCATCGCTGATCCCGGGGTCAAAAGCGGGATCGGGTGTAACAGAAAGAGCTAAATTCTGAAACCTCTGAATGGAATTTCTTTTGTATTACGTGAACCGACTATCTGGCCACCACCTCGCAGCTATTAGCAAAACCAAGCGAATCAAAAACAAAACAATGAAAAGTCTTGGACAAATAGCTTACGAAGCCTACGCCACAAAACTAGATTGGAAGAGTCCTTTCACAGGACAAACATTGAAAAAATGGGATATCCTGAACATGATGAATCCCATTGTTGCCGAAGCTTGGGAATGTGCAGCTTTGATCGTTGCTGATCAGCCTCGCGTTGAAAGTCGGGCCCGAGCAAACACAAATGAGCGCGATTGTGCAGCGCGCATCTAGAACAGCGCTCGCGGAACACCAGAGCTCTAGCAGGAGGTGACCTCATACACGGGACAACCCCGGAGGGTAGGGCGAAATTCTGGCGTCAGCATTCAGCGTTCGCTGTTTCGCCCTACGCCCCTTCGCCGACACGCCGATACGTTTCCATTCCGAGGTCACCGAACCCGTCCTTCGCCGACACGCCCCTCGCCGACACGTTCCCCAGCCCCCCGCTCCAACATTTGCGGCGCGCGGTTCCTCATGTTAAAAACGGGATGGCATGGACGATCCAACGACAGAGCCGATAGATTTCGTGACTCTCTACCGTCGCGCTTTTAAAGAGTTCGGCACATCAGCGCTGTGGAGCAGTAAACCTGTGCCCGATCCTACCCCCGCCGACGCTCTGGCGATCACCCACAGCCTGCGGGTTGAGGGCAATCTGGAGTCACGCCATTTCGCGGACAGATGAAAACTTTGCCGTGCCGCTGTCTAAAATACAGTCCGATATTCTCCGGCTTTCTTGCCTCCCACCGCAACCCTGAAAGCTATGTTGCTGGCAGCACACCGCTGACTAGGGAGGCTTCCCGATATTCCAGCGATATCGACGTTTTCCATGACCGAGAAGAAAGGGTGGCCAAGCCGCACAAGGATAGCGCCCTGCTGCAAAACACGGCTATAAGGTGAATGGCCCCGGCCGGGCCCCGGCGTCTATGCGGTTCAAGTCGAGCGAGCCGATGCAAAAACAAAGCTGGAATGGGTTGCTGACAGCGATTTCCGGTTTTTCCCCACGATGCCGGATGAGACTTTCGGTTATGTTTTGCATTTGATAGATCTCGCCACCAACAAAGTTGCCGCAGCCTATGGGCGTCGGGAACCGCGTGACGTTGTGGACCTCTTGACCATCCATCAGCGCATTTTGCCGCTGGGTGCTGTCGTCTGGGCTTCGGTCGGTAAGGCCGTGGGCTTCACCCCTGAAGGAATCATCAACGAGATTCGGCGCAATGCTCGTTATACGGCTGCGGATTTTCGGCGTATCGACAGCGATCCACCGATTGATCCTGCCGCGACGATGACGCGCTTACGGGAGGTTTTGGGCGAAGCCGAAGCATTTGTCGGCCGCATGCCCACCGAGAAGGCAGGGCTCTTGTTCTTGAAAGACGGCCACGTCATGCAGCCCGATCCCGACCACTTGGAGGAATATCAAGGCCATGCAGGGAGGAATCGTGGCCACTGGCCGGGCAGTCCCGAAATCGCCGCCGCGATGTTCGAGACTACCACAAAAAAGCGGACGCAACCAAGCCGAAGCCCTAATCGAGGAGGAAACGGAGGACTCCTGACTTGTCGCGCCACCCTCCCAAGTCATCCTCTGTTGCAGGTACGTCGTCATGATCCTTGAGGCGGCTCACGAAGACCTCAGAATATCGTTGTCTCCATTAGTGTCCAAATCCGAGGGCTACATGCCGATTCTTTTCCATTAGCTAGGTCCGAGCCGTCATGTATGATATCTACCAGAATTACGGTTATTATCATAATTGCGAGGAAGAAATCAGTAATGCGGATCAGAGATTTCATGTTTAATCCCGGCCATTTAAAACAACGGCTTGACCTGGCCCTCCGGTGGCATTGGGTGTCCCAGCGGCTCAGGAGACTCCGGGCTCTGGCTCCATTATGGCTAGTTTTCCCCACGCGCGGGCTCTCTTTCCAACTGGGATTATTGTTGCTCCTGGCCGGCAACGGGACGGCGAAGACCTTTGATGCACTTCCGGTTCCCTACTGTAAAGTGGCCTATGATGGACCGCCTTCCTATACGCTCCTTGAGAGCAAGGTGAGTGCCTCTAATCCCCAAGCCAAATCAATGGCCCAGTTTGTCCTGGAGGCTTTCGCCCAAGCTAATTTTAGCAATGGCTTGCTGGATCCGGTCAGTCAATCGACCACCGTCACCGCGCTCAACCAGATCCTGGCCATGTGGGTGCCTTCGAGCCTTAATTTTAAGTCCAATTTTAACGATTCAGGGGTTAGCGACAACAACACCGTGGAGTTTGTCACCGAATCCCTGGTCCAGATCTCTTACCGTTTTCCCCAGCTGCTGGCACAATATGGGCCGGTCAACCAGACTGGAACGATCGAAAACTTACTCTCCACACTCTTGTCCGAGTGCCAGATCGGCGTGATTAATCATCACTTTACGGTGGGGTACACCAACCAGTGGCTTTTCCGCCTTTGCAATATGATCTTAAGCGGTCAGGGCATTGTCGACGGAAACGGCAATGTTCTCCTGGCCACGGACCTCGACGTCGTTAACAGAGGCCGGAGCGATTTTTTAACCTGGGTTTCGACCGTCCGCAACAACGGCGTTCACGAGTTTATGAGCCCTACCTACACGGGACTCGATCTTGAGGCCCTGGGCTATATACAGCTCTACGCCCAGGACCCGGGGATTGTCATGATGGCTCAGCAATCGGCCAAACTCATCTGGATTGATATGTACGCCAACTGGTACAACCAGAACCAGCGAATGGGAGGTACCCACAGCCGCACCTACGAGTTTCTGACCGACGAGGATCGGGAGACCGACCGCTTTTTTTATGCGGCGAGCAATCTTATCACCCAGCGCTCTCCGGCCTGGCCGATTTTGCTCAATACCCGGAGTAACGGCTACTGGCGCGGGCAAGATTTCATCGCCTATACCCTGCCGCCTCCCAGCGACGTGCCTTACCTCTATAGCCCCGCGATTCCCCTGGGTAGCTCACGGACAATTCTGCGTAGTTTCTTAAGTGATGAGAGTAACTATGACCCCGACTACATGTACGGGGAAAATTATATGGCCAATCCGGCAGGGTTAGGAGGCCTCGGTTATCCCTTCAGTGTCGGCTCAACCGAGAGCTTCTACAACGACGAGACTTTTGAAGGCCTGACCATCATGACGCCCGGGGTCTCCAACACCGCCAATATCAATTTTAATATGCAGGGTCGGGGGGATTATTATCTGCAGATTTTAACTTCTGATGCGAAAGCGACGACGCTCAAGCCCTTTATTGCCGCCGTACAGAATGCGGCGGAGACCCTTTTTTTGGCCGCTTCCACCGTCCAACAAGGTGGCGCGGCCATCGAGGTGGCCTCAAGCATCGTGATCCCCATTACCGCCCAGGTCTGGATTGGCAGTGGGGCGTTCCCGGAGAGCTTAACCTCTGGGCAAAGCGTCTCACTCAACCCGGGGTCGGTCGTCTTTATCCAAGTCAGTAACCCAGGGCAAACCGACGCCCTGGTGACGGGAATCCGGTTCCTTTTTTCAACCAATACCTCCGGCAATCCGGTCAGCCTGTCGCTGGTCAACGATGGGGTTCAGTTTAATTCCTTAAGAATCAGCTGCATTCATTCGAGCGGCACTCCGACTGGTGGCGAGGCGGTAGTAGCCATCTGGACCCGGACTGCCTATTGCCCCGATACCAGCACCAACTTTAACGCTTTTCGCAACGCTCTCATCTCAGCGCCGGTTACGAGCAGCTACAATGTCGGCACTGGAGATATCTCCCTTTCTGTGCCGGGTCTAAACAGTACGATGGCAATTCAGACCAACGTCCGGACGCAAAGCACCACCTCTTCTTCAGGCGCCGATCTGGATTCTGCCTTTACTATTCCACTTCTAAGCATCAACGGTGAGGAATTTGTCACCCGGACCCTTCAGGACTGGACTAGTGACGATATCGGAAATGCCGCTGGGGGGACCGGCCTCCAGCGAACCCTTGACGGGCTTTTTACCGGACAAATTCAGGTCGTTGGCGGCGGACCCGGCATCTGGGGGACCGCTGATGCCTTCCAGTTTTATCACCAGACCTTAACCGGAGACGGCACCTTGATCGGTCATTTAACCAGCCTCCCCAATGAGGGTAGCACACCTGGCGAGGCGGGTTTAATGATGCGTAATGATTTAACCCCAGGTAGCGCCAATGTCCTGATTGATATCGTGCCGACGTCTCGGCCAGTTTTTCAGCATGCGCTCGGTCGCAGGCAGTGCCACGGCAGGCAGCGCGTTCACGCAGGCAGTGGCTCCCTATTGGTTCAAGCTTACCAGGGTCGGTAATAGCTTTACCGGCTACAGTTCTCCGGACGGGTCGACCTGGACCATGGTTGGTGCGCCGGCGATTATCGCGATGAATACCACGATCTACCTTGGGCCGGCCGTGACCAGCCGCATTCCGGGCAGTTTGATTGTGGCCGGCTTTGACAGTGTCGGGGTCCTTCAGCAATAGGATTGATTGCTTCGCCTACTTGGCTCGCTTCCAGACCACTTGCTACGATACACCGATTCGACAACACAGGATTAGTCAAGGTGAGTTCGTCTCCGACGATCGAGGCCGACCTAGCCGAAGAGAAGAAAAACCACCTGTTCTTTTCATTAGCCAGCCCTCTCTTCTCGGGTATAATATTTCCAGAACTTTCATACTTACTGGTGGGAGCAAATCCAACATGAAGACAACTTATCCCGATAAAATCAACCGCGTGAAGGCCCTGGTAGCCTCTAACCCCCTTCTTGGTCCAGTAGCACGTAGGATTGCGCGCATTCCGGCCGTGGGGGATTTACGCCGTCGCTTCGGGTTTAAGGGGTCCTCTCATTATTGGGAAGAGCGCTACCAGCAAGGGGGCACTTCGGGCTCGGGCTCGTTTGGGCGGCTGGCGCAATTTAAGGCGGAGACCCTTAATGATTGGGTGAAAGAAAAGGGCGTCAAATCGGTGATCGAATTTGGCTGCGGAGACGGAGAGCAATTGGCTCTGGCGCGCTACCCGCGCTATGTGGGGGTGGACGTGGCACAGGCCTCGATTGACGCCTGCCGCCGGCGCTTTAGCGGGGACTCCACCAAACGTTTCTATCTCGCCACCGAACTTCCTCCGACTTTGGCCGACTTTGATTTAGTGCTTTCCCTTGACGTGATTTACCACCTGGTAGAGGACCAGATTTATGAAGCCTACATGCGCTCGCTCTTTGCCTGCGCCGGACGCTTTGTGGCCATTTATTCTAGCAACATGACAGCCCATAGCGACGCGCCGCACGTCCGCCACCGGCTCTTCACCCAGTGGATCAAGGTAAATCAGCCTCAATGGGAGCAAGTTGGTTTTTTTCAAAATACTTACCCTTTCGACCCCTCCCAGCCGGAAGAAACATCCTTCGCGGACTTTTACTTCTTTGAGCTGAAGTAAGCGCCGAAGTCCTCGGGGCAACGGTCTTTCAACTTTCAACACGAGTCATCGGTTGCGGCGTCAACCCTCCGCGCTCCTCTGCAGGTGACTACTTGCCGATCTGGCGCTTGTAGATAGCTTCCCCGGCGAAGACTAAATCCGCCAGGCGGGCAAAAGCGGCGTCACCGCTAATCAGGCTCCAGCGGTAAAAGGAGCGGTAGGTCCATCCGTAATTGAGAGTTTTAACGACGCCGTTCCTGCTCTTTTCCTGGTCCGCTCCGGTGCGGGTATTGCCCTCCGGGTCAAGTGTCCCGTCGGGGCGTACTCGAGTGGTCAGCCAGGCATTGGCTTTTTGCAGCATACCGTAGAGCCGGCTCTTGAGCTCGCCCTCGGCCACCAAATCGTAGTAGCGTTCGGCGTAGCCCAAGCCGACAGCATGATAGCTGCAATCATAGCCCCCTTTTTCCGGGTTAAATCCGCTCGGGTCCTGCAGGGCGATACCTTCAAGGGCATAGAGCTTTGAATCCTCGACCAGGGCGCGGTTACTAGCGAGCACCCCGGTCTCTCCCAGCGCTGCCGCCACCAGGTAACGCCGATGGGTGTAGGGCGCGTTACTGCGCTGACCCTCTGCTTGGACGCCCGGGAGAGTCATCCACAGAGCGGCTTTGAGTAGGCGAGGGGAGATCCAGTTTATTTCGCCAGCGTATTGCGCGGCAAAGGGGCTCTCGTTTAACAGAAGAAGAGAGTGAGCGGCGGCCTCCACAAAAAAGGAGGTAGAGTGGAAAGCGTCCGGGCAGGCGAAAGAGCCGTCTGGCTGTTGCTGGATAAACCCCCAATGCAGGATCAAGAGGCCGCGATCAATCGCGCTGGTGTCGTTTTTGGCAATCCCGCCCGCCACCGCGTCGGCGCCGTAACGCTGTTCCTCAATAAACCACTTGCCCACGTGGGTCCGGTCCCACGCGATATTGACCGGACTTAACGCCCCGTCCGCAGCGAGATTGGCCGTCGCCAGCTTGTCCGGGCGGCGGTAGGAGGTTGCCTTCATGAAATCGCTCTCTTCAAAGCGCAAATCATCGCTGACGGAGCCAAGGGCGGGCGAGATCGACGCTAGAAAGATAGCTGCACGGCACCCAAACCGGGCAAGGTCGTCGAGGATGTTTTTATTCATTCTTTTAAAAAATCCTAATCATACCAATTTCCTTGTTTTTGCCGGAAATTAGAGTATTCGCCCGAGTCCTGATCCCACAAATAGACACTCCAGAGAGAGGAGCGAAACATCAGATGGGCATTATTCTGCAAGTAGAGCCAAACACGGCCACCCGAAAACTCCCAACGCACGTTGCTGCCGCGGGCGTGCATCTGATCGCGGTCAAAGACTATCCAGAGCCTTTTATTTTCTGCAAAGGCCCTCTGGAGCTCGTCCAGATTCCCGATCACTTCGGCGGCGGCGTTGCGATCGACCAGTTTCCCCTTCTTGCGCAAGGCAAAGTCATAGAGAATGGGAACTGCGATATCGTAGTCGGTGTGGCCCAGTTCAAGGAAAGCGGTCTGGGGATAGAGTTCGCTGATCGCTACTTTGTCTCCCTCGCGCAGGTTGTTGGAAACGTATCTCAGAGATCGAACCGGGTCGGCCTGTAATGTCGAGTCATAGGAGTTAAAAACCCTCCACGGGCTCCAGGAGCACACTATGAAGCCAAACCAGCCAATCGCCAGTGTCAGGCGCTCGCGAGAAGCCTCTCTTGAGGGAATTAGACATTTGGCGCATTCCCACATGCCATAAAGAGATAAGAGAATCCAGATCGGAATCAGATGGTACTCAAAACGGTAACCACGGCTGGTGATGAGCAGGTTAATTGTGGCAATACTTAAGAAGAAATAAAAATACAGAAAGAGCCAGCGGGTGTTTTTGGTGCGCCAGGCTAAGACCATGCCGGCCAAAAGAAAAACGGTGGCCATCAGGTGCAGGCGTGAATAGCCCAGAAGGAGGGCCAGGAAGTTAGTCGGACGCTCAAAGCTCCAGCCAACGGTGGCATCGATCCGCGGAGAGATGCCGTCAAGCGCCGTCAAGCACTGGATTTTGAAGAAGGCCAGGTCTAGCCCGATCAGTGCGCACGCACAGCCGGTGGCGGTCAAGAGCCGGATTTCGTCAGGCCAGGATCTTTTCTGGGCAAAGAGGAAGTAGCAGATTGTTAAGGGTAAGATTTCAAGGACCGTGATCTCCTGGCTCAAGGCGCCCACGAGAAACGCCGCCACCATCAGATAGCGGTCCCTCATCCCGGAATTGGCGACAAAGCCGCGGATAAAGAAATACACCATCAGTAAATGGAAGAATTGCTGTTGCTGGTAGAAGCGGGCGACGTGACCGGTAAAAATCAGAAAAGGGTGAATGGCAAAGAGAAACAGGGCGCACAAGGCCAGGAACCGGTTATGAGTCAGTTCCCTGGTCATTTTCCATAAAAGAAAGGCGGTGGCGCAGGAGGAAAACACTGTCAGAAGCCGCAGCGCATAGATGTTACTTCCCGTTAAAACTGCCACCAATCCGGCTAGGTAGTGATAGGCCGGACTTCGGGTATACCACACTCCTTCCTGGTATTCGGGTACGCCTTTTTTGGCAATGGCGAGCGTTGCCTGGATAGAAGCCGATTCGTCTTCGTCAGGCGGCTGCAAATCCAGTTGCCAGGCGCGCGCGACAAAGCACAGAGCCATCCCGCCGCCAATGAGCACCGGCCAGACCCAGGCCCGATCGAATTTCATCAAGGGCAGATCAAGCCGGCATAGAAGCCGACTCCCTTCTTTTTTGCGAGCCCGGTGCTGCAGAAGGAAGCTTAAGGCAGCTCCGGCCAGTCCGGTGGCCAGCAACAGGAAGGAGGTAAGAGGGAAACGCCAGTAAAGCGCCTCACTTCGCTCCAGCATCGAGGAGCGTAACAACACTCCGGCGGCTATCCAGCCAGCCAGAACGGCGCAGGCGGTACTCCCTCCCAAAAATAATCGCCTCAAGGCCGGGACCGCCGAAGTGCTGAGGACAAAAATGGGAACGCAAAGAATGAAGATCACGACCGTCACCAAAGCCCATGGCCGGTCCGGATAAGCGTAACCAAAAAATTCTTTTTCGGGCAATAAAACCGGTGTAATCGGGCCGTCATTGTCGGCCTTTGTTGATTCTTGCTCGCCATAGGGGCCCGAAGCATCGCTACGAGTCGTTTCCCCGCTGGCAAAAGAAATCGAATCTCCCCCCAAGAACCCGGCTCCTCCATCAAAGGCGACGAAGGGACGGTGACTCAAATTGGCTGATTCGGGCTCATCTTTGTAGAGTCCGATCCGGATAGTGTTCTTACCCTTGCTAAGCAGAGCCGTGATATTGTAGGACAACAATTCGGCCCGGCCTCGGACCCTGGTTAAGGCCGGAGGGATGATGCGAACCGGATTTTCAGGGTCGGCAAAGAGGTTGGGCGGATGTTTTAAGGATGTAGAGCCCAAGGTCAGAATCCCTTCGGTTACCGGATGGCTGGCGGTCCCGCCCGGGCTAGACTGCTCTGGAATCATCTGGTTACCGGCGGGATCCCTGCCCAAGGGATTTTCCCGCTGGCGCCCGGGCAGGATCGTTCCGGTTTGGCTCGGATCCAGCGTTTCGGCCGGCGCATCCAGGGCCAGGTCAAAAGGACTGCGGGAAAACTCTCGGAAAGCCCAGGGGCCATAACCCAGAATGGTTGGATGAGAGGTCAGCGGGCGGACCAGTGAATCATTTATCCAGATCCGGAAAGGGGTGTCGGTGGCGATCCGCAAAAAACCATCGGCAGGGGTTTTTGGCAGAATAAGCTCCTGGCTGATCCAACTCACTGCACCGGGGGTGAGGGAGCGAATTCTTTGTCCGCGGAAGGGCTCGGTAAATACTCCAGGAGGAACCAGGCTCCAGAAAGAGCGTTTCCAAGGAAGAGGACGGGCGTGATTCCAATCCGCGATCGGCGAGAAGGGTAAAATCCAGTCGTTCTGAGGCAACTTTTTCGGTACCGGTTCGGCCACCCACCGGGCGTTACTGCGCAGGGGAATTTTTTCACCGGTATCAAGCTCGACTTCGCCGGAGAGAATCACGGCCGGGGTGGTGCCGTTGGTTTCCACCTCCACACACAGGACGTTGTGACCGGGCTTCAAATGGGTGGTTAAATCAACCCAGATCGGCAGTTCGGCATTATCATGGTCCTTCCACTGGTATTCGCGCGGATAGTTAACGCCCATGGCAGCGCTGGAGGGATTGAGTTTTTGCCCTTCCTCGCTCAGTGAGGTTTGAAAAGGCCTGGTGCGGCGCCAAAGAAAGAATTCCGCGCAACTTTGCCCGTTCACCAGCATTTCATATCCGCCATTGGCAGCCAGGACGACCCAGGCGTTTACGATGTTGGCGGAGAATGAAAAATCCAACCGGAAACTTCCAGTCGACTGTTCGTCAGAGGAGGTGGTAATCCAGGTGGCATCAGAGGGAAAGTTAAAGGGGGCCGGAACCGGTTCGGGCGGCAAGAGCCAGACAAGGAGGCAATAAAGGGCGGCGGAAAGGGCAGCGGCGGCAAGGGTGATTGCCCCTAGCAGTTTAAAATCACGGGTAAAAGCCCATAAGCGGCGCCAGTACCCCGGCTGGGCAAGGCCGGCCTGAAGGGAGGGAGCAGGGTGCGGGCTTCTATTCATGGCTTAATTGCCGCCCTCAATTCCGTTCCAAGTCTTGGAATATCGCGGTAATCAAATTCTAGCTCGGCCACCCGGCGATGAGCGGAGGCGATCAGGGAGCTTTTCTCCAGGGTTTGGAAGCAATTGTAAACGGCCTCAAATTTAGCGGTATCACTCTCCAGGCGCTCTTTTTGGAGTTTTTGCAGATCGACCAAGCCCAAGGCGTAGTAGGCCTTGATGCAGCTGGGGTCTATCTCTGAGAGTTTTTTGAGGCTCAGGGCGGCTCGATTGATCGCGCCGGAATTGAAATCCTTGAGGGCCAGCCTTAAGGCCCCGCGGTAAGCCTCGCTTCTGACCGGGCCCGGATTTTGAGTTTCGAGTAACTCGGAGTAATGCTGGGCCGCTCGAGTATCAAAACTTTCCTCTTCTTCGCGAATCGCGGAAAAGGCCTGCACAGAGGCAGAGTTAAATCCTAATTTGCGCTCTAGCCATCCGCGCTGGCAGATTAGATCGGTATCGTAGGCGAACACCGGCAGCCAGACTTGTGCCAGGTCAAGATCCTCTAGCGCCTGGCGAAAATTTCCTTGCAAGGTGGCCGACTGAGCTTTGGCCAGTTCATGTCCGGCGATCACGACAGGGCACAGACACAGCAGATAGAGGAAGCAAGCGCCAAAGAAGGCAAATAAACGAATGAACGGGTATTTCCGGGGTTCGCCGGCAGATGCCGGGACGGAGTCCTTGCGGCGGCCAAAAGAAACGGCTAGCAGAAAAGCGCCAAAAATACCGCAAAACCAGCCACGGCGCGCAAATACACAAAAGGATTGCGATAGGCCCAGCCAGCTGACGCAGTCTTCTAATTTCGCCAGGTGCAGATCGGAAAACGAATTGAGAATCGGAGTGGGCATCGCGTTAAAGGAGCGGGGAAGAACTTCCGTAACGCCTACGGCAGGTTGCCCTGATTCGTAAAAGTATTCCTGAGCGTTAAAAGCGTCTCCGTTGGGCTGGACCAGGCTGTAACTCTGGTCCTGCAGCCAGCTGGCGTGGGCAGAAATTACCGCGCAGCGCTGCATGGTCAGCGCAGGGTAGATAATAATAGTTGCCATTAAGATGACGATTCCGCCGGCGCAAAAGGGGCTTAGCTTTGGAACGGGTGCATAACTGCGCCTATGACGCAGCCTCCAGGCGCAAAGACTTAGAAGCAGGACTAAGACGAATGCTTTAAATGCGATCGTCGTTACCGGTTCGCTAAAATTGATGACATAATTGCCGGCGGTGGACTCGGTGACGCCGACCGGTACCCGCAGCCAGGGAAAAAGCAGGCTCAAGCACAGAAGGCTAATGGCACAGAAGCGTGAAATATTAAGCAACAACGAGGGCATCGGTTCTTTTTCCGCCCTTAGGTTTTAAACCGTTGGTTAATTCTTGGCTGCGACCACCCGGGTGATGTGAATTTTATCGTCATCGCGCAGAAAACGGGGATTGTTGGAAATCACCCAATCTGAAGGTCCAAGCCCGCAAGTGACTTCGGCGTAGCGATCATCGACTTCGCCCAGGTTCACCGTGGTGGTCAGGGGGTGGCCGGAATCGTTTACCGTGCGAATAACGCCCTTGCCGGCACTAAGTGAAGACAGAGCCTCGCGCGGGACGGCCAGCGCCATGCGATGATAGGCAACGATCCGGGCAAAACCGGTCATTCCGGGGGCTAGCTTGACGCCCGGATCCTCCAGATGGAGCCGCACCACGAAGGTGGCCGGCCATTCCGGAGTGCCGGTGCCTAGCGGCCGGACCGGGGTCTTTGTCTCGGGGCCGCCGGTATTGAAGGTGACAATGGAAATAATCCGCTCGACGGTGGCGTGGAAGGTACGGCCGGCATAGGCCTCAAGGTTGACTGTTGCCTCCATTCCTTGATGGAGGTCTCCAAGCGCGTGCTGATCAAGATTAGCCTCAAACCAGAGGCCCGAAGCGATGATAAAGCCAGGGTTGCCGCTGGACTGGTTGTATTCCCCCTTGCGGATCAAGACCCGATCGATGATGCCAGTGGCCGGGGCCTTTACCGTGCAGTAATCGAGCTCCAGCTGGCGTTGGGCTACCAAAGTTTGAGCGCTCACCACGGCGTCCTCTGCCATTGCCTTACTTTTAGGCATCCCGGTATTTGACATGTCCGCATCAACCTGAGCTTCATCAAAAAGAAGTTGGGCGTTGGCCAGATCCATCTCGGAGTTGGCAAGTTCCAGCCGGGAGGATGCGCCGCTAGCCTGCAGGCTGCGGTACATTGCTACTTTCGTTTTGGCCTGTTTTAGAACCTGTTCCAGGCCGCTCACGCTCACGCGGGTTTTTTCGGGACGTTCGGCCGCCATATCAATCGGGGTGCCGACGTTTACCCGCTGGCGCTCCGCCTGGGCGCTGGCCAGGGAAAACTGAGCGGCTCGCAGGTTCATCTGGGCCACCGTGTCGTCCAAGAGAGCCATGGGCTGGCCTTCTTCTACTTTATCGCCCTCTTCGACCAAGAGGGTTTTAAGCCGCGCGGTTGCCACCAGAGGAACGTTGTAGAAATCACACTGGAGCGTCCCGTCTCCCAGGACCGGGATGGCAAAATCATGCCAGATCGGGTGTTGGGCCTCCGCTTCCATGGTGGTTCCAAGGAGCCGCTGGACTTTGAGGAAGCCGATCATCGAGGTGTAGAAGCGGCTCTCGGGATTAACATAGGCGGGCCACAAGACCAAGGCTCCGGCAGCCAGTATTAGGCCGGTAGACAGGACGATAGCCGTCAGAACCCGATTTTGCGTCAAAAGCTTCTTTCTAAAGGATCTGCTCAAGAATTTCTCCATCAAAGCCCTGCCGCTGACCGGCTTCGGGAAGTGAATCGTTATCGATGTTCGGGCCTCCGAGATTAGACCGGGCGCGCCCACGATCGCCGCCAGAAGACGTTTTTTTAAGATGCTTCATTTCAGGTCTAATCCGCCAGTGGATTAACTAAGGGTGGAATTCTCTTTTCTGTACCCCCGATAAAAAGCCAGGGCAGTAACGATAGTAGCTCGGCTAAAATTTGTAAGACCCGCCAGAGACTGGCGGCAAGCACCGCCTCCGGCCAAGGCATGAGAGGGGAAAGAATTAAGGCCACACTCGCCTCTCTAACTCCGATTCCGCCCGGGAAAATAATCGCCAAAGAACCCACTATCCAGCCGACCGCGTTGGCGCCGATGGCTGCGGCGGGGCTAACCGAGTGAGAATAACCCATCCCGGCCAGCATCAGCCAGAAGCCCACTCCGTGGAAGACGTTTAAAACCGTGTAGACCAAGCCGGCGCGTAGAAGCGGGCCAAGCCTTAAATGCAGCTGAAGGACGGTTGCCAGCTGTGTGAGGCGGGTATTAAACCAGGGTTGCCGGCTCAAAAACGGCCAAGCTAGTTTGATAGCGATCGCGCCCCCAAGACTACAGAGAGTGATAGGCAGGGCCCATGCAAGGCCTGCTGACAAAAGGTGAGCGCCAAGATTGGAAAGGCTTAACCCGATGAAGGCCACAACTCCCCAGGTGATAACCACCACCCCCAGTTCAATCGGAAGGCTAATCGAGCTCACCCTGACCGGAACTCCTAAGCCGCTGGCGGCATTAACCCGGGAACAATATTTCCAGATCACTCCCGGGAGCCAGCGTAAAGACTCTGAGGTCAGCCAGACCCGCATGCCGGTAAAGTATGGCAGGGGATAGCCAAGAGATTCCAGGATCCAGGCCCAAACTCCGGCATTCAGAAACCAGTAAGCCAGGCAGAGCAGGAGCGCGATGATCAGGTAGCCCGTATTCATCCGCACTAAACAGAGCCTGAGCTCATTGGCTCGCGGTAAAAGTGCTAGCACGACACAGCCAATAGCCAGCCAGGGCACCAGCCGGCGAAGGGTTTTAAGAATTCGCTGTGGCCGGGAAAGCTCTCCCTTTTGCGTTGTCATTTCAGCGCCAGTGATTGCTTGACACTTTCCGGACCGCCAGCGGGTTCATCAACAGTCAGGACCCGGCGGTAGAGAGCTTCTAAGCGATCGGTGATATCCTCCCAATCAAAGTAGCGGGCAGCGTGAGAGAACCCAGCTTCCCCCAGGCGGGCGGCGAGCGGTGGGTCTTCCAAGAGGCGCAAAACGGCGCTAGCCAGCGCTTGAGGGTCTTTTTCGGGCACCAGTAAACCCGTGCGCTCGTTTTGGATGACATCGGGAATTCCTCCTACCCTCGAGGCTACTACGGGCTTCTTGTTGGAGAGCGCTTCAATTAAAACCACACCCAAGCCTTCGGTATCCCCCCGTTCATCGTATATAGCCGGGTGGACGTACATTGAGCAGGACCGGAAGAGCTGGCTTAAACGCTCATGGGAAACAAAGCCGGCAAACTCCACTTGTTCATTTATCCCGAGTGAAAGACTCAAAGCCTGCCATGGGGCCCGGTAATGACCATCCCCGGTGATGACAAGCCGCACTTTACGTTTAGCCAGAATGAGAGGCATGGCCCGTAACAGAAAATCAACCCCTTTGCGGGCGATCAGTCGTCCGGAGAATAGCAAGAGCGGAATTTCCTCCGCAGAGGGGGGAAGGTGGGTGATTGCTTGATCAACCCGGACGGTCGTCCCATAGGGGATGACCGCCGGGCCGACGCCGGTCAATTTGTGTGTCAGGTCGGCGGTGTGGCGGCTATTAGCGGTGACGCCACTAGAGCGGCGCAGGCAGATTGAGAGAACCCGAGTGGAAAATTTACTTTGCGAGGCCAGGGCTAGCTCCGCGCTGTGGCAGGAGGAAACCACCTTGACTCCGTTAATGGTGGCTGGAAGCAGAGCCATTAATCCGTGAGGAAAGGGCCAGTGGACATGGAGAATATCAATCTTCTTTTCCCAGCAGAGGCGCCACGTCGACCAGATGCCGGACAGAATGTAGGTGAGGGTCAGCAGTTTAAGAATCGGGTTTGCTTTTATTTTATTCGGGGCGCCCGAGCCATGTGTGAGTTTCTCCCACGCAGCGGGAGCATAGCGGAAACGGCGGACCGGGACGCCGTCGATTGTGTGATGGCGCAAACCGGCGAAAGATGGAGCGATGACGCTCACCTCGTGGCCGCGGGCGGCAATCCGGTTGACTGACTCTCTTAGCCAGGGCACCTCGTAGTCATCCTGGGTGCGCGGGTAGGTGGATCCAAGAACGGCGATCCGCAGCGGGCGAGAGGCGCAAATCGGGGTCTTTGGTTGCATGTCAGGAGTTCCTGGCGATTGCGTTGAGGTGCCGGAAGCCATGGAGAGCGGGTTCTCCCAGGTGATAGCTCAGCAAGCCCCGGTGCATCGCGGTAGCAACGGCGCTACTGACTCCGGCTTCAATCGACGGAAGAAAGATGATTTTGGGCGAGTGACCGTTGTTTTGATAAACGCAGCGGACAAACTCGACCATTGAGAGGCCGTCCGTCCCTTCCTGAAGGCAGGGGTCAAGCAGGATCACGTCGACCTCGCCGTTGAGTTTAGATTGTGCCTCGTGGCAGGAGGCTGCGGTGAGAACGTTCCATCCGGCATTCTTTAAATAGACGGCGTTTCGTTCGCGCACAGCCAGCTTGTCATCAAGGAGTAAGGCCGTCATCCCGATCACCGAGGCTCCTGATTCATGGGTGAGGGACGCGTGAAGGGAAAGCTGGCTCAAGGGTGAACCGTCGGTAACACCGATTGTCTGGGCAATCGGCTGGTGGTGGGGCTCAGAAGCCTCGGCACAATGGTTGTGTACGTTCCACTCGGCCAGAAAACCAATCATCGCGGTTAAGACGGCACCCAGGAGCAGCACCGGAAGAGCCGAGCTTAAAAGTAAAAACACGCTGAAGGGCAGGGGGATCCTGGAGACAAAGAGCGCCAGGACAGCGCCAAAACCCAGCATGGCGATGGAGACTGAACCCATTAGATGCATTGGACGCTGACGGAAGTTTTGCAGGAAAAAGACCGTCCACATATCCAGGTAGCCGCGCAGAAAGCGCTTTACTCCGTACTTGCTCTTGCCGTGCATCCGTGGATGATGGTTGACCGGAATTTCGGCGGTGTTAAACCCGTGCATGGCCGCGAGCGAGGGCACCATGCGGTGCATTTCGCCGTACATGGGGATGGCTTGGGTAACCTCCCGCCGGTAGCATTTAAAACCGCAGTTGTGATCGTGCAGCTTGACTTTGCTGACCCAGCTTAAAAGGATATTAAAAATGCGGCTGGGTAAGACCTTGTGCCAAGGGTCATGCCTTTTTTGTTTCCAGCCGGTTACGACGTCAAAACCCTCCCTCATCTTCTCCAGGAAGCGCGGGATTTCTTTGGGATCATCCTGGAGGTCGGCGTCCATGGTAAAAATGATGTCCCCTTTGGATTCTCTCCATCCTGCTGCCAGGGCGGCGGCCTTGCCGGCATTGTGCCGGAAGCGGACAGCCTTGATGTGTTCTTGATTCTCGCGGGCCAATTTTTCAATGACTGCCCAGCTGGAATCGGTGCTGCCGTCATCGATAAAAATAACTTCCCACTGCTTGGTTACCTTAGTTGCCTCAAGGGCAATTCCACCAAAGAGGTCGGCGATCGTCGCCTCTTCGTCCTTCAAGGGCACTACAAATGTCAGAGCCGGTTTTTCGTCACCGGTAACCAACCCAAGTATATAAGACATACCTCTTTTTCCTTCTGTTTGCTTGCCCGGCCTCTTGAAAACAAAAGGCCAAAAATTTCGAAATAACCAGTGACGGACGTTTTTGCTTCTCGTTTCTTTGAGGCCGAAGTTTAGGGGACTTTCCCTGCTAGCGAACAAGCAAACCATCCTGACGGTCAACGCGCTTATTATATCTGCTTGTAGTTAGTATTCTATAATATACATATGACTAGTCGCCGATTGCACAGTGCCGAAAGGAGGCCTCTCTTTGAAGCTCCAATTCCCTTGGAGGGGGACGGCGCTAGACAGGTCTGCCTGTCGGAGTTGCCTCTTTATGGCGGACAGATATTGCTGTGCGTAAGCCGCAGTGATCCGGTACTCATTTTTTGATACGGCCTATAATTTTCAACCGTTTCCGTGAATCTTCGACCCGATTTACTGCCCCTCAGGCCTCTTGTTGAACCGTTTTAAAATGCCCCACTCCTGAAGTGCCTCGCTCTCTGCGAGCAGCCTAAAAAAGAAAGCTAAAGACACCGAGTGAAAGCGTCGGTTATCTATAGATTGCCCAGCGATGGACCCTGAAATCGACTGACCTCTTTTAAGAAGGTACCTCGGACAAGGCGGACCAATCTCGCGACTCACTCCTCAATATTGATAAGAACCGGCTGTAGATCTTGGTTGTGAGACTGCAAGTACCTTTATAGCCAAACAAGGCGCCATGCTATATCCCTCAGGAACAATGCGGGAAGGTAGGGTGAAGCCACGTCCGAACCCGGGCTTCCCGCGTCATCCTGCCCTTATAATGAGAACCCCTATGAATTGCCTGGCTCGATTCGAGACCATTCTAAGTCATCCTCTATCACAAAATCTGTGCAAGAATTGTTGACTGACCCCTTTTAAAGTTCCCTTGTAAAGTTCCCTTGTGCAGCGACTGTTAATATTGCGACCAGAGCCGTCGCAAAAAATAGAATGCGTCTCATGTTAGTTGACGGTTGCGTCGTTTCGCGAGGTTTGGTTGAGCGGGGACGACGCCGCTGGCGCTAAAGCCCACCGGTTCATGCACGATCAAAGATTGAGAACGATAACGGACGAGCTCGATGACGCGGCGCAGGTAGGGCGAAGCTCTGCCTGAGCCTGGGCTTTCCGCGTTGCCTCGCCCATGACGTCACCCCTGTGGGATTGGTCAACCAATCGACCCCGGGCAATGCATGGGGGATCACGCCGCAAGGCAGGAAGACGCGGAAAGTCCCGGTTCGGACGAAGCCTCACCCTAATCTCCCATCAATCGTTCTCGTCTTTATAGTCGGAAGTGGCGAATTGAACTTCTTGAACCGAGACGCAATGGGCCAGATTTCGCCGTCGGCTAAACGATCCAAGCTGGAAACTTTTGAGGCTACTAGTGCACCAAGTCAGTGACTGGTGTAGTGGCGTTGCGATCAAAATGCGCCGTCGGCAAGGCGGTCCGAGCCGGACTGGCCCTAAGAAGGAGCATATCTAGATCGATACGTGACTGAGGAGCAGCGCAGCCGCAGGCCGATTTTCATCGCAACCCTCCGGGCTGCGCGCCTTTTGACCGGCTGCTTTGTCGCTCATCGGTCAAAGACCACAGCGGGTATTCTCCCTCTTCGCTTCGCGCATCCAGTCAAAATTCGCAGCAGCGCCACTACACCAGTCACTGACTTGGTGCACTAGATTAGCCCATGCTTAAATTTTGCACGGCTGGCTTCGCCGCCGGATGTGCGGACGGCCCCAGTGGCGTCTACGAATAAATAGGAGCCATCCTTCCAATACAGCCGGCGCAGATCGCCTTTTTTCCATTTACGGACGACTGGTCGGCCCCAGACCGTTTCCTTGGCCAGCAGCTCCTTCACCAGGGCAAATTTTTTCTTAGCCTTTGCCGGTGACATATACCCGCGATCCCGATCAAGATGACCTGGACGCTCATCTGGATCTCGCCCTGAGATGATCCGAACCTCCATCTGTTTTCATTTCTTGGTCACTGAAACTGGATTCTGACTTGACGCGCCATCCTTCCCAATCATCGACTATTGCAAGGCTGTCAAGAATTGTCCTGGGTATGCACTTGACTCCACCTTTGATAGGTGTAACGGGTGGGAGTGGCAGATGTCGAAGATTATCCGCGAACCATTGCTTCGTTGGAGAGCCGATATCCTCAAGAAGGAGACTGCTTAAACTATCTATTCGCGCTGAGATGGCCGGACGGTTTTTGTTGTCCCAATTGCACCAACGGTCGAGCTTGGAGATCATCCCGGGGTCTTTGGCTTTGTTCTGGATGTCGCAGGCAAGTTTCCGTTCTGGCTGGAACGGTTTTCCAAGACACACATCTGCCAATGAGAACTTGGTTTCGAGCGATGTGGTATATCACCAGTCAGAAAAATGGGGTGAGCGCTCTGGGGCTGCAAAGAGTTCTCGGCCTTGGCAGCTACCGGACGGCTTGGTTAATGTTGCACAAACTTCGGCAGGCCATGGTGAGGCCAGGGCGGGAGAAATTGTCTGGCGTGGTTGAGGTGGATGAAACTTATTGGGGCAGCGCAGAATTCGGAGGTGCAACTGGCCGAAAAACCTTAAGCAAAGTGTTGATCATCGTTGCCGCAGAAGCCGATGGCAAAAGGATCGGGCGCATCCGTATGGCCCTTATCGAGGACTTTGATCGAAAAACCCTCCACCGCTTCATTCAAGATAATATTGAGTTAGGAAGCATGGTTTGCACGGATGGTCTTAACTCCTACCGGGAACTCAATGGCTATATCCATAATCGAAAAGTTCAAAACCTTCGGCAGGGAGGCGAGCCTTTGCTTCCGCGCGTTCACTTGGTCATTTCCTTGCTGAAACGGTGGCTGCTCGGAACCCTCCAAGGCAGCGCTTCGGACAAATATCTCGAGGATTACCTTAATGAATTCGTGTTTCGCTTTAATAGACGTAGATCTGCCTCACGCGGAAAGCTTTTCTATCGTTTGGCTCAACAGGCCGTCAACGCCGAGCCAGCGACATACTCGATGCTCACAAGCCGGAGGATTTAGTGCCTGGTGGAGTCAAGTGCATACCCAGGAGAATTGTTGACTGACCCCTTTTGGAATCCTCCCACGCCGACACGCCCTAAGCCGACCCGCCGACACGTTTCTGCCTGCCCGCCGATACTTTTCTCCTGAGCTGCTGGCTGACATTAGCTGCGCTTTTCATCTGCAGGCGCTTTGCTGTCCAGCCTAGAAGTGTGGTCGTATTTCTGTGACGGTCCCGGCAATCGCCACCTTTCTAGGATCACTGCCCGGCAAAGATTTAAGATCGCTTTCGGAAAGTCCAAACCGTTGCAGACCGTCCCGAACTATTCTCTCGGCTTCTGCTTGCGCATGATCACGACCCATCTGTGTGCTTTGATAGTTGCGGTTACGCCGAATGGCCTCCGCGTCAAGCTTCTTCAGAAGAAACGCTTGAAACTGCTCTGAACCCCAGTACCACCCTCGTCGCAGGGTGCTTTGCAAGCTTTGATCCTCGGGCAATACCGGAACGGTGACTCCGCGACGGGCTTTCTCTTCCAAACGCCGCACATAGAGACGCCGTCCTTTGACTGAGTCCTCCAGACCGAGGATGCCGAATCCATCGTCAATCTTGAGCCAAGCCGGTCGCTTTTGCGGCGAGACAGCATATCCTCTGCTCAGACTGCTCCAAGGGTAGTCTAGCAGGTGCTCGGTCGCTGCATTGATTATCCCTGCCCTGATCGGATTGATGTACACGTAGTTGATCATGTACTTAGATAATCGCCAAACCGAATTCCCCGCTCTCGACTAAAACGGCCTTGTAGCGACTACCGAAGACGTGACCCCAGAGCTGATTTCTAACATTGAAGCGGCGAGTGTAGGTACTTTGCAACCAACGCATCCCTGCAACGAAATTGGCTTGGGGAGTCTGGAACACTAAATGGTAATGATTGGACATGAGATCCCACGCATAAACAAGCCATCCGGTCTTTTCGCAAGCTTCTCCAAAGGTCTCGATGAACATCCTCCGATCCTTCTCGCCTCCAATGATATTTCTCGTTGGTCACCTCGCCCATGACATGGTACACTGCTCCCTGAAACTGGATTCTGACTTGTCGCGCCATCTTTCCAACTCATCCTTTGTTGCAAAGCTGTCAAGAATTGTCCTGGGTATGCACTTGACTCCACCAGGCACTAAATCCTCCGGTTGTGAGCATCGAGTATGTCACAGGCTTCGCGTTGATGGCCTGTTGAGCCAAACGATAGAAAAGCTTTCCGCGTGAGGCAGATCTACGTCTATTAAAGCGAAACACGAATTCATTGAGGTAATCCTCGAGATATTTGTCCGAAGCGCTGCCTTGGAGAGTTCCGAGCAGCCACCGTTTCAGCAAGGAAATGACCAAGTGAACGCGCGGAAGCAAAGGCTCGCCTCCCTGCCGAAGGTTTTGAACTTTTCGATTATGGATATAGCCATTGAGTTCCCGGTAGGAGTTAAGACCATCCGTGGAAACCATGCTTCCTAACTCAATATTGTCTTGAATGAAGCGGTGGAGGGTCTTTCATCAAAGTCCTCGATAAGGGCCATACGGATGTGCCCGATCCTTTTTGCCATCGGCTTCTGCGGAACGATGATCAACACTTTGCTTAAGGTTTTTCGGCCATTGCACCTCCGAATTCTGCGCTGCCCCAATAAGTTTCATCCACCTCAACCACGCCAGACAATTTCTCCCGCCCTGGCCTCACCATGGCCTGCCGAAGTTTGTGCAACATTAACCAAGCCGTCCGGTAGCTGCCAAGGCCGAGAACTCTTTGCAGCCCCAGAGCGCTCACCCCATTTTTCTGACTGGTGATATACCACATCGCTTGAAACCAAGTTCTCATTGGCAGATGTGTGTCTTGGAAAACGGTCCGGCCAGAACGGAAACTTGCCTGCGACATCCAGAACAAAGCCAAAGACCCCGCGATGATCTCCAAGCTCGACCGTTGGTGCAATTGGGACAACAAAAAACCGTCCGGCCATCGCAGCGCGAATAAATAGTCTAAGCAGTCTCCCTCTTGAGGATATCGGCTCTCCAACGAAGCAATGGTTCGCGGATAATCTTCGACATCTGCCACTTCCACTCGTTACACCAATCTGAAAGGTGGAGTCAAGTGCATACCCAGTAGAATTGTTGACTGACCCCTTTTTGGGGGCCCGGGCGGGGACGGGCAAAGGTAGGGTGAGGCTCCGTCCGAACCGGGGCTTCCCGCGTCATCCTGCCTTGCAATGTGACCCCCATAAATTCATAGAGTCGATTTGTTAGGAATTGCTGACTGACCCCTCAAAGAAGGGGAGGGAGTAGTGCAGTTTGGCGTTCAGCGTTCAGCGGTCGGCGGTCGGCGGTCGGCGGTCGGCGGTCGGCGGTCGGCTCCCCCGGGATTAAGCCGGGACGGCTTAGCTAACAGTAAGTAAGGCATGCTTCCCGCCTTACCCTCTTCAACCGGGGAGACCCGAGGTAAGCCGGGACGGAGCCTGTCAGGAAATTTGTGTGTGGGTCACAACCAGAGACTAAAGAATGGAAGTGACTAAAAAGGAAGTACGAGGAGAAGGCAAAGAGGTAAAGCGGCCGGAAATCGATTCGGCGATCATCGAGGAACTGTTGAAGGGCTATGAGCAGCCCAAAGGTTTAACGGGGCCTGGTGGGATCATGGAAGAGTTGCACAAGCGACTCTACGAACGAGTGCTCGAGGCCGAATTGACGCATTATTTGGGCTATAACAAGGGTGAAGCACCTGAACAGGTGGAAGGTCAGCGGCGGGAAAACTATCGCAACGGCAGCAGCAAGAAAACGCTCCTGAGCGAGGATGGAAAACTAGAGATCGATATTGCGCGGGATCGAACCGGAAAAGTTTGAGCCGCAAATGGATTCTGCGGCAAAGGGCAAAAGCGCTTTGGAGGCTTCGATACCAAAATCATCGCGATGTATGCTCAAGGAATGACGGTGCGCGAGATCAAGCGCTTCCTGGAAGAGCAATACAAAGTGGAAGTCTCCAGTGATCTGATCAGCACGGTGACAGATTCGGTCCTGGAAGATGTCATCGAGTGGAAGAACCGGCTTTTGGAGTTGATGTACCCGGTAGTGTTCTTCGATGCCCTGAGAATCAGAATCCGTGATGAGGGAACGGTCAAAAATAAAGCGGTGTACCTGGCCTTGTGCATCCAAGGGGACGGGACCAAAGAGGTGCTGGGCATCTGGATAGATCAAAACGAAGGAGCCAAGTTTTGGTTGGGCGTCATGAACGAGCTCACCATTGTGGGCTAAAGGATATCCTGGTGGCCGTGATCGATGGCCTAAAGGGCTTTCCCGAGGCTATTGGCGCAGTTTATCCGGACTGCGAGATCCAGACCTGCATTGTCCATCTGATTCGTAATTCGCTCTCTTCTGTAGTTGGAAATATCGCAAGCCGGTGGCTGCTGAACTGAAAAACATCTATAACGCCGAGACGGCCGAGTTGGCGGCCAAACGACTGGAGGACTTTGAGCAAGGGCCTTGGGGGAAGAGTATCCCGGACATCGCTCAATGCTGGCACAGAGTCTGGGACCAAGTGATTCCTTCTTTGCTTATCCCAACGAATTCCGAAAGATGATTTACACCACCCATGCGATCGACAGGTTGCAAATGCAATTCCGCAAAGTGCTAAAGCCAGAGGCCATTTCCCAGGATGAGCAGCGACTAAGTTCCGTTTAGTTCTTGCCCGACATCACCAAAAAAGACCAGAACCCCCGACTACGTGGCAGCTGCCGGGCACCCACTTTCCCATCCACTTTGGTCGAACTCCTTTGCCGTGAGATCTAAAAAGCGAGCAATTAATCATCGCCAAAATCAGAAAGACAACCGATAGGCGCTGCAGGCCGGTGGCCGCAACTCGCGCTGACCCACAATACCGCCTTTTCCCGGGCCGGCGCGCTGCTGCGCACGGAGAGGAACTCCTGTTCCAGGCATTCTCGCAGCCCACCGGCCCGGGCGCGATTACGGATAAGTCTGGGCGCCAGTTTGTTGCTCGTTCCGATGGCGGGGGGCTAACGCCCCCTTATTTCCCTGGCCCGCAGAAACGCTTCGGTAACGCGATGAATTCGTCCATCAAGGCTAGCTAGGCTACGCGCCCATCTTCAGCGTGTCGCGCCGGCTCTCTTACATTGGTATAGGTCCTATTGTCTGCATCGGTAAACGATCCCAGAGGGATTCGCATCACTGCGAATTGCGGCTCGAGCTTAGTGCCAGTGTCAGGGGCGGTGGGGAGGGTGGAGGAGAGTTGCCAGTGTCAGTCGGATGGGAGAGTTGACAGTTTGGCAGTCGGAGAATGAGAGCGTTCCCCCGAGGTTTCCTCAATCGTCCTCCTCGTCGCTGTGATCGTCAATCTTGGACCCGGGTACGCAAGCCGGGACGGCTCGCATAGAGTAAGTAAGGCGTCCTGCCTTACCTGCCCCTTCGGCTTCGGTGCATCAATTTCCCGCTGGCAACTGAGAACTGGCACTGACAACTAGCCGGCAACTAGACCGGAACTGACACTATCTTCAGTGCGTCAGGAGTGGCCGCGTGGGATCGTAAATATCGAACAGCTCAGAGAGGGTATGTTCTTGGATTGCATTCGGATCTCCGAAAGCCCCCCCTGATACTGGCACTGGCACTGACACTGCTTCTGCCTGGCATGCTTGAACCATCATCCTGGCTACATCCTCCATTTTGAACCTTGGTTTCCACCCAAGCTTGCTAGCGGCTTTCTCTCTGCATTCCCTTGGCCGGTCATGATGTCGGTCGGGCGAAGCAATCCCTGGTCAATCATCAGGTGATCCTTTAGATCCAATCCGACCTCGGCGAAGGCAACGGCCGCAAAGTCGGCCAGTCTACGACTTTCGCCAGTGGCAATGACGAAATCGTCTGGGGTCTCTTTCTGGAGCATCAGGTACATGGCTTCGACATACTCGGGCGCCCATCCCCAGTCGCGCTGAATATTGATATTACCGAGTATGATCTTCTGTTGCTGCTCCACGCGGCGATCCGACAGGCGGCGGCGATAATTTTTTTGGTGACGAATCGTTCCGGACGAAGGGGAGATTCATGATTAAACAAAATGCCCGAACAGGCGTATAGGCCATAAGCTTCCCGGTAATTGGCGACTTGCCAGAAAGCCGCCGACTTTGCCACCGCGTAGGGGCTCCTGGGCCGGAACGGTGTTTCCTCATCTTCGGCGGCGACGCCATGGGTGTCCCCGAAGCACTCGCTGGAACTCGCATTATAAATTCGGATCTTTTTTCCAGTGAACCGGATGGCTTCCAGCAGGTTTAAGGTCGCAACGTAAACGCTCTCCTGGGTTTCTACCGGTTGCTGAAACGAGAGGGAAACGGAGGATTGTCCTGCCAGATGATAAATTTCGTCCGGTTGCACCTTAAAAAGGTACTTGGATGACGCTCCTGAAATCATTGAGGGCCACCGATTCCACTTGCACCTGATCGCGAATCCCCAGGCGTTGGAGATTGGTGAACGGGGAGATCTGCGCATCGCGCGAAGTTCCACACACGCTGTACCCTTGTTCGAGAAGCAATCTAGCAAGATAAGCACCGTCCTGCCCTGAGATTCCGGTAATTACGGCTTTCTTCATAAAATTTGGATTATAGCACAGGGATTATGGAGAGTATTTGGAATTCAGAATTCAGAATTCAGAATTCAGGAGCCGGGAGCCAGGAGCCGTGGGGAGCGGGTCGGCGGGTCGGCGGGTCAGCGGGTGCCATTCTCGCCGGCGATCTCTTCTGCGCCCAGGAGGTGACTTAACGTTGTTGCCTTTTACCATCCGCTCATTCGAGCGCGCAGAGCGTCTCGAGGAACACTCCGGCTCGCCGAAGAATTGACGGGGAAACTTGCCCCGAAGTGGGCTGGAGGCCTGTATCCCATTCCGGTTAGGCGGGTCGCCCGATCGTGCTCGTCGTCGTCCTCGGGCTTGCTGGCGAGGCAAAGCAATCGAGGACGAAGCGACGATCCTACGAGCACTGATCCTACTGGCACTGATAACCAGGCTGGCACTGATAACCAGACTGGCACTTCCTCCAGAGTCGAACTAACGTTCGGCGCATGGCCTGGAAAGAACTGAGACAAATCATAGCCGAGTATCGACGCTCGGAGGGGCCTTTCGCACTTGGCCACCCTGGTGAAATCGTCGGGATCCACCTATCGTCAACCCGGGTCCCGGATGCTGATTCTGCAAGGAGACCCTATATCGGCCGGCTCAGCGCCGGGTGTATCGAGGAAGAGATAGCGGATCTTGCTCAAGCGGTCATCGTCACGGCAAACCGGCGCGATGCTCCTTCGATCTGCGTTCCCGTTTTGCCTGTGATGGCTCGATTGAGGTGTTTATTGAACGGCTGGTGAAACCGAACCCGTTTCTTGACGCGCTTATCGGTGTGCTTGGGCAATCGCACGCCGATCACGGTTTCGACCAATTACCGCTTAGCCGACGCGAAAGCGGGGACCCGACTGATCGATGGTCCGCCGGGCGATCATGCGGAAGAGTTCGTCCAGGAGATCCAGCCGCCGATCCGGTTGATCATCTTTGGGGATTTTTTCGATGCGGAAGCGGTCGCGCACCTGGGCGATTACTTGGGTGGCAAGTGGAATTGGTCACTGATGCTCACGAACTTCCGGTCGGGGATTCGCGCACGGCCTGCGTGGTGATGTCGCATCATTTCGGCCGGGATATCGTCGCTCTGAAACAGGTGCTGCCAGGGAATTTTGGTTATGTCGGCTTGTTAGGACCGCGTCAGCGAAAACAACTGCTCTTGAACCGGCTGATCGATGAAGGATGCTCGTTAGAGAACATATCTGCTTTACATAGCCCGGCCGGATTGGATATCGGTTCTGAGACAGCAGAAGAAATTGCGATGGCGATCATCGCTGAAGTTCAGGCCGCGCTGATGGGGCGAAAAGGAGGGCCTTTGCGCGACCGGGTTGAACCGATCCATAAGTTGAGGGAACCGATATGCTGCGACGAACTGCGATAGTTATTCTGGCGGCAGGCGGATCACGGCGACTCGGGCAGCCGAAACAATTGCTTTCGGTGTTAGGCGAGCCTTTGCTTCGTCGAGTCGTGCGAATGGCCGCCGAAGTGAGTCCGGACCATCTGATTGTGGTTCTGGGAAGCAGCGCTTATGACTGCGTTCCGGTGATCAAGGACTGCGGAGTCGATATTGTCGTGAATCCCTTTTGGGAAAGCGGCTTGGCCGGATCGATCAGGATCGGGGTGGAACGCGCCGAGGAACAAGGTGCGGATTCCGTTTTGTTGCTTGCTGGCCGATCAGCCCTGGCTGAATTCCGAGGTGATCAGACGATTTCTCGATCGGATTAATGGAAAAACGGATGTGATCATTTCCGCCCGGTACGATGGTATTCTGGGTGCGCCGATGATGTTCGGTGTCGGATTGGTTCCCGCAATTGAAAAATCTGGAGGGTGATCAAGGCGCGCGGAACCTGGTTCCGAAAGAAGGAGCCCGAGTCGAAGTGATCGATTGGTCCGAAGGCGCGCTCGATGTGGATACGCCGGACGATCTGGTCACTCTGCCGAGCAGGGTTGGGTGAGGTATGTCAGTGTCGGGTCTGGTTGCCAGTGCCGGTTGTCAGTTGCCAGGGAGAGGCTTCTTCGCCGCCCCAATCGTTATCGTGCTCGTGCTCGTCATCGTGCTCGATTTTCTTTCTTTTAGCTTGAAGGAGTGACGCTAGGCGAGTGCAGGCGGGAAGCCCCAGGTTCGGGGCGGAGCCTCACCCCAATCGTGCTCGTCGTCGTCCTCGTCCTCGATTTCCCCTTTCTGCAGCGTTCAGCATTAAGCTTGCCTACGTAAAGCCGTCCCGCCTTATACCTCTGAGCTGTGCGAGCATTAAGCGGTCGTTCTTCCCCCCGAAACAAGCCGGGACGGCTTGCCTACAGTAAGAAAGGCGTCCCGCCCTATACCTCTGCAGCGTTCAGCATTAAGCGGTCGTTCTTCCCGCCGAAACAAGCCGGGACGGCTTGCCTACAGTAAGTAGTGGCCATCTTGAGCGTTCACAAGCGGTTTCTCCCAAAACAGCCGGCGTGCTCTCAAGGCGCCGCCTATACCTCTTCGCGTTCGCAAGCGTCGCTGAAACAAGCGGACGGTTGACTGTAAAAAGCTCCGCTATACCCTTGGCGAGCAAAGCGGTCTTTCCCAAAACAACCGGGACCTTCCTTACAGTAAGAAAGGCGTCCCGCCTTATACCTCTGCAGCGTTTAGCATTAAGCGGTCGTTCTCCCCCCCGAAGAGCAAGCCGGGACGGCTGGCCTACAGTAAGTAAGGCGTCCCGCCTTACCCTCTCCCCCTCCCCTCCTGCGCCCGGCTGCAGAGAGCAAGCCGGGACGGCTGGCCTCCAGTAAGTAAGGCGTCTCGCCTTACTCCTCTCCCCCTCCCGCTTCCGCGCCCCCCCCCCCCGGAAAGCAAGCCGGGACGGTTGGCCTCCAGTAAGTAAGGCGTCCCGCCTTACTCCTCTCCTTTTCTCCCCTCCCCTCTGCGCCTCAGAGAGCAAGCCGGGACGGCTGGCCTCCAGTAAGGAAGGCGTCCCGCCTTACCCTCCCTCCCTCTCTCCGCGCCTCAGGGGAGAGAGCAAGCCGGGACGGTCTGGCCTTCAGTAAATAGGTGTTCCGCCTTACCCTCTCTCCCTCTGCGTTTCCCCCCTCAGAGAGCAAGCCGGGACGGCTGACTCTTCTCAGTAAGGAAGGCGTCCCGCCTTACCCTCTCTCTCTGCGTTTCCCCCCCCCCCGGAGAGCAAGCCGGGACGGCTGGCTTACAGTAAGGAAGGCGGCCTGAATGCTGAGTTTAAAGAGGGGGGAAAATCGGGACTTAGGCCAAGCGCGATTGGGCCGGGGGCGAAGGCCCCTACACTGACACTGGCACTGAGCACTATCCCCAGCCGTCACCGCCGCAGAAATTGGGAAGCAAGTTGGAAAGCTTCGGTCAGCAAGGCGCCCCCGTTTTGGTTTGACCCGAGGAAGTTATTGAGAACCGGATTCGGCGCCTGGGGATTCGTTTGATGCGTTCCGGTCGCAAGCAATTTCATCACCATGGGGATGGCAGCCGGCAGGAATTGCAGGATCAACTGCGAATTCAGACCGGTGCGTTTCGAGATCTCCGCGATTATTCCATCGAACCGTTCCTGGCCGAACAGATTCACGATGTCCTGAATACGGCCCCAGGTTGCGACAGATTAGAAACGGTTTGTTGAACCGCAGCCTGACCATTGCTTTGCTGCTGTTCGTTGAGCGCACCTGGAGATGCGGTCCGAGAACGCTCAAAATCGGCTGCAGATGTTGTTCCGCTCCCTGAATACCCGGCACCAATTGAGCCATGCTCAACAGCCCCTGCAGATCCTGCGCACTACCGGCATGATCTGGATTCTCAATCGATTGAAGAACGGTTTCGAAAAAATTCATAGGAAACCACTTTTGTAAAGACAACAAGCGGGAGCAAGATGGCAATTCCAGGATCAGGAGTTGCAGGAGTTTCAGGAGTTAGCAGGTTTCGCCTTGCCGGGGCCGTGCGCCAATTGATGGAAACACCTCCATCAGAGGGAGCTTGACTCTGAAGAACGAGATCGATCCCGAGCCCCGAACTCGAATCCCGACGCCCGACCCCGAATAATCCGACACTCCGGCATTCCACAAATCCATGAACTCCTGAACTCCTGAACTCCTGAACTCCTGAACTCCTGAACTCCTGAACAAATGTTGACATTTCACGTATTTGCTTAATTGTCAGGTCGAAGTTCCGTAGTAATCCTTTAGAGTGTCAGCCAGACATGAAAGCTCCCCGGGCCCTCACTAGGAACTTTGGATGGACGAGGGTAATGTGTGGTGCGTAATCAGACGACGCGCGCGATCGAGTTTAAAGATTTAAGCGAATAGACTGCAGCGGGCTTATGGTTTTGTATTCGATTGAACATTATTCAACCAAACGAATTGCCGCTCTTGTATTTATCTGGCTGCTTTTGGGCTTGCAGGGCGCGCAAAGCCAAAATGTCGCCCCGCCCGATCCCGCGGCGATCTTGGTGAGCCCCGGCAATTTTTTTTTTTTTTTGCCCCGAATGTTCCACTCGCCAATCCCTTTGAATCCGAGGTCAGCGCGCTCGAAGCGAGGCTCTCGCAATCTCCCATCTCTTCCAGCCCGGTCGTCTTTTACGGCAGTTCTTCCATCCGGCTTTGGAAATCGTTGCAGCAGGATTTTTCCGGATACGCCGTGCTGAATTGTGGCTTTGGCGGCTCCCGCTTGACCGATTGCGTGCGCTACGCCAACCGGCTCGTCTTCCTCGAAAACCTTCGGCCATCGTGATTTATGCCGGCGACAACGATCTTGCCGGCGGCGCACCTCCTGAAAAGGTTTTCCACTCTTTCAAACAATTGTTCTCCATCTTCCGGACCTATTCCCCTTCCATACCGATTGCCTTTGTTTCGGTCAAAGAGTCCGGCGCGCATGATGTATCTGGAAAACATCCTGAAGTTTAACCAGCTGGTGGATGACTTTCTCAAGACGCAACCCGAAACAGAATACATCGATGTCTGTTCCGACATGCTCGGGCAGGATCGTAAACCGATCCAAGCTCTGTTCGTCAGCGATCAAATCCATCTGAGCCCGGCCGGCTACCAAATCCTCCGGAAAGAAATCGGAGAATTCCTCTCTCAAGATTGCCCGAGATCCCGAGCCGCCAGATCGCAGTAGTGGGCTGTTCAGCGTTGTTCAGCCTTGTCGGCGATTGTCTAGCTGTCGGCGAGGGAATCTCGATTCGGCGATTCGGCGATGCAGAATAGTCGCCCTTAGCGAATATTGGCTCGATCGTACTTCGTCCTTCCCGCCGAACTCAGAATTTTAGCGCTCACGCCTTACGTCGGCTCGGACGAAACATTTCGGCCCATGCGCGGAACTGCATTGACGCCCTTACGACTAACTGACGGCTGACACGAGCTTCTGACTCCTACCCCGTCCGAAAATTTCTTCTGTATTGATCGTTCCATTCGGATTAGGGTGCTCGCCGGTTTCGACGGCTCCTCCAGCCGATCTTGAAACCAATCATCGGTTCTTTGAAACCGACGATGCTTTGGTGCGTCTAGTATATTGTGTTTGAGGATACAATTTCGAGGAAAACATTAAAAGGAAGGAGGCGATTAGAACAGGTGGAGGAGGCAACTGTTTGTACCGATGAAACGATTTATTGAGCTCGATATCCTGAGAGGAATTCTGCTGCTGATGATGGTGGTGAACCATGCGCCCTCTCCGCTTCGAGTATTCACGGATCAACCCATTGGCTTTTTTTCTACCGCAGAAGCCTTTGTTTTCGTTTCTGCGTTTCTTGCGGGTTTACTTTTTCAGCGGCGAACCGAAAAACAAGGGTTCCAAGCCGCCCGGGCAGCCACCGTCTCGCGCGCTTTCCGGATTTATCGCGCTCATCTGATGACGCTGGTTTTTGCGTTTGTCGTCGGGAGCTTCTTTCTCGCCAATCTACCCGGAATGCAGCACCTGCTCGACCAATATTTCAAAATCCCGGAGCAGCGATCCTGGCGGCGGCCGCCTTGGTTTTTCAACCGCCGCTGATGGACATTTTGCCGATGTACGTCCTGTTCTCCCTGTTAACGCCCTGCGTCTTTGCGGCGGCCAATCGATGGGGATGGAAACGAGTTTTGTTTGCCAGTGTGACTGCTGGATCCTCTCCCAGTTCCGGGTGCGCGAAATGTTTCTCGCCAGCCTGAAGGATGCTTCTTACCTTAATCCCGGCCCGTTTGATCTCCTTTCATGGCAGTTGCTCTGGGTGGGCGGCCTGATTTTCGGAAAATGCGTCCAGGCAAACCGCCGTTCTCCAATTATCCAGGCGTTCGGAAGCCGTCCTTCTGGTTCTGGCCCTGATTTTTTTGGGTCTTCGCTGGTACACCATCGCGATGCAGATCGATCCGGGTAAGCAGCTCTGGATTCTGGACAAATGGCATCTTGGCCCGTTGCGGGTGATGAATTTTTTCGTCACCACCTGGGTGATCGCCAAGTTGCTTCCGGCCTTGCAGCGCTGGGAGATTCCGCTTCGCCCGTTCAGCGCGGTCGGACGCAATATGCTTCCGGTCTTTTGTTGTCCAGATTTGTTTATCTCTTTTGCTGGTGGCGTGATCGACCCGAGCAAAATCATAAACCCTTCGCGTGGATTCTGGTTTCTCCCAGATCCTGAGCGTTTTTCTGATCGCCTGGCTTCTGGAATGGCGGGCCGCGAAGGGAACAGTGTCGGCGTAGGAACGTGTCGGCGTATCGGCGTTTGGGCGACAGGGGAAACGTGTCGGCGTCGGCGGACGGAGTGTTCAGTCGTTGCTGAGGGTAGTACGGAAAATCGATTATGAGCTCTATTGTAGGTACGGCACGATTGAGAGGTATGGGCGAAGCTCCGTCTGAGCCTATCTCTCGCTGCAAGTCGACCATACGCAGGCCGCAGATGGAACGTCGATGCCGACGCGTCCACGTATCGGCCCCTCGCCGCCAGCCCCCTTTCCCCTTCCCCCAAAGCCGACACTTGCCGCCTGCCCAATTCCACTCTGCCGCGAATCGCTCGAACGCCCCACGGACACGCTTACACCGCCGTACGCTGAACTTCGCCCCTGACGCTGACGCTGATCGCTGAACAACGAACTCAAAGCGAATTTTACCTCGCCAATCCGCTTGTGGCCTCCTATCTTGCCTCCCCGGTTGCTATGTCTTGGAAGCGAGCGCAACACATGCTGAATCGATGCTGGAAAAGCTCGGTATCGGCGAAAAGCCGAAGGGGAAAAAAGATCTTCGCGGCAAGAAAGTTGTCTTTGTCGACGACGGACTAAACCCCTATCGAACCATGTGTTTCACGATCGCCGCTAAACTCGCTAAAAAGCGCGGAGCGGAAGTCGAAATGACTGACCCAGGTCCCGCGAAGTGCCGCACGCCAAGGTCGTTGAAGGGGCACGTTCAGCCGAAGCCGAAAGTCCAACGCCCGATCAACCGACGGTGAGGCATGAGGCCGATCCGGTTCGTTTCCTGGCTGGCCGGAACCGTAGCGGGCGGTTTCCTCATTTCCAGGTATCTCAACTATCATCCGCGGCCGATCGAACCGGTCGAGGCTCACAATACCGAGCGGCTCCCCTGCTTTTGCCTGGCCAACGAATTCGGGTCGTCACCTTTAATGTGCAGTTTCTGGCCGGAACCGGTTACTCACTTCTTTTACGATGGTGGTCCGGACACCCTGGTGGCCCGGAGCGACATCGAATCGACCGCGGCCAAGGTCGGGACTTTCCTCGCGAATTCCAACGCGGATCTGGTTCTGCTTGCAGGAGGTGGATTGCGGGGCCCGCAGAACCGGGTTACCTGGATGAGTTAACCCTCTTGCTCAACGCCCTTCCGCCAGAAATGCAAAATCATGTGGCGACCTATTATTGGAAATCGAAGTTCGTACCGCATCCAAAAGTTCTCGGAGCCGCCGGAACCATGCTGGTGCTCTTTTCCCGGTACCGCCTCGGAAAAGCGCGACGTTACCGACTGCCTGGCGTCCCGGGGAACCCGATCGACCGCGATTTCAATCTTAAACGCGCGATTCTGGAAGTCGAATTGCCCCTCGCCGACGGAGAGTTCCTCACCATTTTGAACACCCATCTGGAGGCTTTCCCGAAAGGCACGGACGTCATGGAACGCCAGATCCAGAAACTGCTCGAACGATTGAACCGGTTGAGTCAAGCCAACCAGCCCTGGATTCTGGGAGGCGACTTTAACCTGCTTCCACCCGGTCAATCCGCCCTGTTGACCCCGGAAAATCGCGGGATCCACCGTGAACCATCCGAGATCGGGTTAATGTTTGACCGTTACTCCGGAGTTCCCACCGTTACGGACGCCACCGGAAACCAGATGTCTCGATATTTTACATTCACCCAGCGATCAGGCGCCACTCGGATCCCGGTCAGAACGCTCGACTACCTTTTTGCCGCACCCCCGATCACCTCGAGCGTTACTCCGTCGAACAGGATGGCATGCTGAATGTCTCCGATCATTTGCCTCTGCTGGCGGATTTCATGGTCCCCTGATTTCAGTTGTCAGTGTCAGTTGCCAGTTGTCAGTGCCAGTTGTCAGTTGCCAGCAGGGAGGCTTCGCCCCCCCAATCGTGCTCGTTATCGTTATCGTGCTCGTTGCGGCTTTCGGCTGGGAAAACGTCTTATTTTTGTCGGCGTGTCGGCGATGGGGCGTGTCGGCGTTTGCTTCAATTGGGATCGTGCTCGTGCTCGTCCTCGTCGTCCTCGATTGCCTCTCCCCACGCACCAGAAAACCGACCAGACCGACCACAACGACGATCTCTCTGTCTCAACCCGCTTTGATCGGCAACGATCAACAATCAAAACCGAGCACGAACGAGCACGATAATGAGGACGATGGGGAGTGCAGGCATGCCTTCTAACTGACACTGACCAACTGCCCCTGGCAACCGGCACTTCGAAAGGACCAATGCAAGCCGAACCAGACGAACGGCCCGCTTGCTGTAGACAGGTTGCAGCAGGATACGAAAGTCATCCAGTCATCTGACCTGTCCCCAACACCCTCATAGGACCCCGGAGGGACTGGTCAAATGATTCCGGGTCGAAGGTTTAAACGGGTCGAAGGCCTGTCGTCGATGGGGACAGGAAATATCCGCGGAGGTCTCGGTGCGGGATGGGTCCAATTTTGGCCTTGTCGATGGGGGCAGGAGCGCGTCGGCGCTCCTCAATCGTTCTTTCCTTTCCTTTCGGCATTCAGCGTTCAGTTCGGCTTGAGGGAAACGTGTTGGCGGGGCGTGGCAGAAACGTGTCGGCGACGGGGCGTATCGGCGTTCTTCAATCGTGCTCGTGCTCGTCGTCGGCGACGAGTGCTTCCCCCACGGGCAGAACGACCGAACGACGCACGACGACGGACGATCTCTATATGGCAACCCGCCTTCGACCGGCAACGATTCAACAATCAAAGATCGAGCACGATAACGATTGAGGAGGCGATGCATCCTGACTGACGCTGGCAACCGGCACTGGCAACTTCTTCAAACGCCGTCGCGCTCCACCGCCGACCCGCTCCGCCCTGGTCCGGACCTCAGTTGGGGTCGGGTCAAATGGTCAAAAACAATCCGTGACCTGTCCCCAACACCTCATGGCACCGATGAGGGACAGGTCAAATGATCCGGGTCGAAGGTTGAAGGGTCGAAGACTGCGTCGATGGGACAGGTCAAATATCCATGCTCCTCAATCGTTCTCGTCTTTCCGTTCGGCGTTCAGAGTTCAGAATTCGGCTTGAGGGAAACGTGTCTGGGGGGAGGGCAGGAACGTGTCGGCGTGTCCGCGATGGGGCGGATCGGCGTTTTTCAATCGTGCTCGTCCTTCCGTTCAGCGTTCAGCCGTTCAGCGTTCGGCGGAAGGCGGAACCGTGTCGGCGATGGGGCGTGTCTCGGCGTTTTTCAATCGTGCTCGTGCTCGTCCTCGTCCTCGTCGTCGATTGCTTCCCCACGAGCAGAACGACCACGACCACGAGGACGGTCTCTCTGTCGCAACCCGCTTTGATCCGCAACGATTCAACAATCAAAGATCGAGCACGAGAACGAGAACGAGCACGATAACGATTGGGGAGGAGGCGATGCCCCCTTGACTGACACTGACAACCGACACTGGCAACTTCTTCAAACGCCGTCACGCCCCACCGCCGACCCGCCGACCCGCTCCCCCTTGGTCCGGCAGAAACGCCGTCAACAGGCCGATCAACGGAAGAAAAGAGCATACCGTAAAGACGAAGTTGATGCTCGTCTGATCGGCGAGCCGGCCCAATGCCGCGGAACCGATGCCGCCCATCCCAAAGGCAAAACCGAAAAAGAGACCGGAAATCATCCCTACTTTTCCCGGGACCAAGTCCTGGGCATAGACCAGGATCGCCGAAAAAGCGGAGGCGAGAATCAGACCGATCACCACGGTCAGGATACCGGTCCAAAACAGGGTGGCAAAGGGCAGCAGCAACGTGAACGGTGCGACGCCGAGGATCGATCCCCAGATCACGTATTTTCGCCCGATCCGGTCGCCAAGATGGCCGCCAATGAGGGTGCCGGCCGCCACCGAAAAGAGGAAAAGAAACAGGTGCAATTGTGCCTCTTGCACGGATAAATGAAATTTTCCGATCAGGTAAAAGGTGAAATAATTGGTCATGCTCGCGAGATAAAAGAACTTCGAGAACATCAGCGACATCAACACCGCCAGCGCCAAAACGATTCTTTTCCGCGACACCACCGGATGACCTTCCGGGGCTTTGGACGAGTTCCAGTCTTAAGCCGGAGAGGTTTCTCTTATACCAATGGCCCACATTGGAAAGCACGATGATCGCCACCAGGGCCACCAGGGAAAACCAGCCAACACTTTTGTCCTCTCGGCACGATGATCAAGCGCGGCCAGAAGGGGCCCGAGCGAGGTTCCCGCGTTGCCGCCCACCTGGAAAATCGATTGAGCAAATCCGTGTCGCCCGCCCGACGCCATGCGAGCCAGCCGGGAAGCTTCCGGATGAAAAACCGAGGATCCCATGCCGACCAGAGCGGCGGCGCAGAGGATCATCGGGAAGTTTCGGGCACTGGACAGCAAGAGGAGTCCGACGAGGGTGAAGCCCATGCCGATTGCCAAAGAATACGGTTTCGGCCGATGGTCCGTATAAAGCCCGACAAACGGCTGGAGCAACGATGCAGTGAGTTGAAAGGCCAGCGTGATCAGGCCGATCTGGGTGAAGTTAGTCGAAAGGATTCTTTTAAGATCGGATAAATCGCCGGAATGACCGATTGGATGGTGTCATTGAGAAGATGCGAGACACTGATGGCAATGAGAACCGCGAAAACAGTGTTCTCGGCGGCTTTTGATTATGACGGTCGGTTCAGTGACTTCCTTTTGTGTTTGCATGATTCGGAGGCGGCAGTTGCCTTGTTCGTTGGGAGTAAGTCATCGTCAGCTTCCCGCTACCATCGTTCGGGCTCAATTCAAATATCGGCCAGTCGATATATAGGCAGTTCAGTCTAGTTGTCGGTTGTCAGTTGCCAGTTGTCAGTGGGAGGGCGAGGAAACCTATGGCAGATCGGTAGGGGCGGCGGCGGAGACGTATCGGCGTGTGGCAAGGGCGTGTCGACATTTTTTCTTCGTCCTGGCCGTCTTCGATTGATCACCACTCGGACCAGCAGACCGACCACCAGGACGATCCTCCGTCTGAACCCGCTTTTGATCGGCAATCAACAATCAAAATCGAGCATGAGCCTATACGAGAACGACCAATGAGCGAAGCCTCTCTGCCGGCAACCGACAACCGACACTGCCAACTGACTGGACACTTGCACTTCCTCAACGTGCAGAATTTGTATATCGTCGTTTGAGAATATTTCTCTCCGGGAGCAAGTTCGGTCGGGGGAAAATGCGGGTGGTTGACGGAATCGGGGTAATGCTGGGCCTCGAGGGTAAATCCGCCCCAATGGGCGTAGGTCAGTCCTTGTTTACCTTTCACGTGCCGTTCAGGAAATTCCCGGAGTAAAATTGGACTCCGGTTCGGTGGTGTACATCTCGATGGTTCGTCCGGATGCCGGATCCGTGACGCGGGTGGCCAACGCCCCAAATCGCCAGGATGATTCAGGATCCAGTTGAAATCGTATCCGCCCTGTTTCGATTCGGCGTATTTGAGCTGTGGATAATCGGCCCGGATTTGGGCGCCAATGGCCGTCGGGGTGGTGAAATCCAGCGGCGTACCTTTCACTTCCTGCACTTCGCCTGTCGGTATCAGGAGCTGATTGATTGGGGTGAATCTGTCGGCGTTGATCAGTGCGACCGAATCGAGCACGGTGCCGGTGCCGGCACCCGCCAGGTTGAAGTAAGTGTGATTGGTCAGATTAACGATCGTCTCCTGGTCGGTCACCGCGGAATATTGGATTCGGAGTTCATTCTCAGGATGGATGGTGTAACGCACGGTTACCGCCAGGTTACCGGGAAAACCCATTTCGCCGTCCGGCGAGAGATAAGACAGTTCGACTCCGACCGAGTCTGAATCCTCGATTGGGGGCTTGCCAGAGCTTTTTCTCGAATCCCTCTGGTCCTCCGTGCAAGGCGTTAGGTCCATCGTTGATCGGGATCTGGTATTGTTGACCGTTCAAAGTGAATCGCCCTTTGGCGATCCGGTTCCCGTATCGGCCGATAATCGCGCCGAAATAAGGGTTAGGCTGGATGTAATCCTCCAAGGTGTCGAACCCAAGCACGACATCGGCGACCTGGCCGTTCCGGTCGGGGACCAGGATCGATTGGATGATCCCGCCGTAGGTTATAATGCTCACTTCCATTTGGCGGCCATTGCGGAAGGTGTATTTGTCGACCTTTGAGCCGTCCGGCATGGTGCCGAATAAAGTTTTTTCCGAAGTGAGACGTGTCGCGGGGGGATCGTTCGTCGACATGCTCTTATTGATAGCGCCTAGGACGCGCTGGAGGCAAGGGCAGAGTGCAGGTGTGTCAGCGCAGCGGGGAAACGTATCGGCGGGCCAGGGGACGTGTCGGCGGGTCGGCGTGGGGCCGTGTCAGCGTGTGGGCGTTCGCCAAGCTCGGCGCCGCTGTTCGACGAGAGCCTCACCCTACCGGCGCGCCGTCGCGCTCGCTCGAATCGCGCCGAGTACGCCCGACACTTTTCCCCTAGGTGAAGCCCCGGTTCGGACGGGAGCCTCACCCTACGCTCGCTAAATCGTGCTCGTTTCTCGTGATCGAATCTTTGCGAATCCGCGACGCGGATGAAGATGAAACGGGAAACAATGGTCGAGGAGCCGGCACGATTGACGGGATGCCCTCACGCCGACTTGCCCCACGCCGACCCGCCGATCCGTTTCTCCCTAGCCGCGCTGAACGCTGAACGCTGAACGTTCTCCTGGCTCCTGGCTCAGACGAACTGATTGACGATATTCTCGAAAAGCTCCTGGCGTCCGCTGATGGTTTGGATGGGGTCGGGCTGGCTTAAGGCGTATTTCTCCAGCGAGGTGAAATCTTCTTTGCCCGATTCGATGGCTGCGCCAATCCCGGTGTCCCAAGACGCGTAACGATTTTTGACCAGTTCGGCCAGCCGTCCATCGGCGCGAATGGCCGCCGCGATTTCCAAGCCGCGCGCGAAAGCATCCATGCCGCCGATGTGCGCATAAAAGAGATCGACCGGTTCGAAGCTTTCACGCCGCACCTTGGCGTCAAAATTGAGTCCGCCGGTAGTGAATCCGCCCATTTTGAGAACGGTCAGCATGACCTGGGTTGACAGGTAGAGGTTGGTCGGGAATTGGTCGGTGTCCCAGCCAATCAATTCATCGCCGGTATTGGCGTCCAGGGTCCCAAGCGCGCCGGCGGCAGCGGCGACTTCGCATTCATGATGCATGGTGTGGCCGGCCAGCGTCGCGTGGTTCGTTTCGAGGTTCAGTTTGAAATGTTCGAGCAGCCCGTATTCGCGCAGGAAATTCAGGCAAGTTGCCGCGTCAAAATCGTATTGGTGTTTGGTCGGTTCCTTCGGTTTTGGCTCGAGGTAAAAGGCTCCCTTAAAGCCGATCTGCTTTTTGTAATCGACAGCCATGTGGAGGAATTTTGCCAGGTGATCCACCTCACGTTTCATGTCGGTGTTCCAGAGGCTGGAGTACCCTTCGCGACCGCCCCAGAATACGTAACCTTCGGCGTTGAGTTCATGAGCCACTTCGATCGCCTTTTTCACTTGGGCGGCTGCGTAGGCAAATACGCCGGCATTTGAGCTGGTGGCGGCTCCGTGTACGAAACGCGGATGGATAAAGAGGCAGGCGGTGGCCCAAAGGAGTTTAATTCCGGTGCGTTGCTGTTCTTCTTTCAGGACTTGAACGACTTGATCGAGATTGCGGTTAGATTCCGCGAGGCTGGCGCCTTCAGGTGCGACGTCCCGATCGTGAAAGGCGTAAAAGGGCGCACCGAGTTTTTCAATGAACTCAAAGGCCACGTACGCCCGACGCCGGGCGTTCTCAATGGAAGGCGAACCGTCGTCCCACGGGCGGAGAGCTGTTCCGACCCCAAACGGGTCGCTCAACGCGTTGCGGAAAGTGTGCGAGTAGGCCACGGAAAAGCGAAGATGATCGGCCATGGACCGACCTTCGATGATTTTGGTGGCATCGTAATGTTTGAAAGCGAGAGGGTTCTGGGAGGAACGGCCTTCGTAAGGGATTTTATTGATTTCTGGAAAGGCGGGTTTCATAAGTGTATCGCGGTCATACTAAAGGGTGACTCTGCCGGATTCCATCCCTCTCGGAAAAAGATCATTTGATCCAATCGTGATCGTTACTCGGTTGAGGATCAAAAGCGGTAAGCGTTCGGCGGTAGGGTGAGGCTCCGTCCGAACCGGGGCTTCCAGTCAACCTGCCACATGACGTTACCCCAACAGGTTCCCGGCGGGCCGTTTTACGGCAGGCCCTTTCCTAACGGACGAAGGACGCGAGACGATAACGAGCACGATTGGGGAGCCACCTAGATATACCCGAAAGCAACGACAACCGTTCGAAAAGGGTATTGGCGGAGCCTAATATTTCCGGGCGAAGAAGGGGATTGCCCTCACGACAGCAATCCGCATGGGTTAGCGGTTTGCCGCTTTATCTACCCAACTATTTCAAAAACATATTTAAAGAATGTTAAGACAACTCTAAAGAAGCCAAAGCTGAAAGCGGCGGAATGACATTAATTCCAGCAAGAGTGGTTGCGGTCGGTCAGGAATCGGACAAACATCGTGTCATCGTACGGATCTCGCTTCGGACCTATCGAGGTTCTTTCAATACCCTCAGGTTCGGGGAGAATAAACCGCTGATGGGTTCCTGCCACGACGGCCGATTAGAGCTCATTTATTATCGGGATCCTGGATTGAAAGAAGGGGATTTATTTCCCTTGTGGACGATTCAGTAAGAAAATCAGCTCATCGAGGCCTGGGGAGACGGAATCAGGGTGTAAATAACTGAAACCCTCCGCGCGTCTTTTAAATATCTTCGTAAGTCAGCCTCCGAGGTAAAACGGCGGTCCAGGACGTGGCCTTCGCAGGTTAGTTCAACTTGCGGTTTGGAAAATGGCCAGGGCTCCAGGCCAACTTCCCTGGAGTCCGGATCAACCGAGGTGACCGATAACCGGCAGGTCTTATCCAAAGCGGACGGGACATTATTGATCGAGAAATTGCACTTGGGATTACGGCAAAGTTCCACCGAAAGTTGGTCCCAGGCCGCCAAAAGCCCTTGGTTATATTCAATCGCTCGATCTGAACAAGCCGAACGCAAATAAGGATCTTTCCGCAGAGAACTCAGAAGTTTGTGCTGCAACGTTTTTTGTTCGCTAAGGAATTCCGCGATTCTCAGGCGGTCATCGTGACTTTCCAAGGGGCTCTGTTTTCCCACGGTTCTCGCAAAATAGAGCGAGGTCACTAGAGCCGCATAGAGAGACACTGCTTTTAACTCAAGAATGCTCTTTTTCCGGAGTTCAACATCCAGCTTGAGCGGGATGTTCTCAAAGGTGTGTGGCAATCCACTTCTTGGATTTAGCATCGGTTGACGCTCCCAATCCAGAAACCCTCGATCGTGTTGCTCGGCGGCATAACAAAGCGGTTCGACCGGGGCAAAACGTGTAAAACTTTTGTTACCCCATTGCCGGGCGAGTTGTCCTGAAACCCAGGCATGCGCGGTTTGAGTGATGGCGATAACGTGATGTGACTCAAAGCTTCTTTGGATGATCATGCGAATCAAACCCACCCAAATAAAAGCGGCCGGATTTGTCGTCGCGCCAATTCGAGTTATTCGGGGTAAGACTTTGGCCCAGCCGAATTCGCTTTACCCATATTTTGTAAGTCGAGTTACGATTACTTTTCGGTATGGCATTGGGATGGGGCTGAAGGGCCTGCCCCTGAGGAGGCGCCAGGGCCGCATTGCCGACGTAAGTAAAGCGTCCCGCTTTATACCCTCGCAGGATTCACATCACGCAGCGCCATCGTCTTGTCGATCTTTCGGTCGCAGCGGAAGCAGGGTCTAGCTAGGTTGCCACCCAAGTCTCATCGCTTGTCGACAGAGCGAAGAGGTTATAAAGCGGGACGCTTCACTTACTGCGCAAGCGGGGCCACCCATGAGCCCCCGTCTCTACTACACATTGAACCAACGGTTGTTAGCACCCTCAACCTTGCGCCCTTTTCGAGGGCTAGGAATTCAGTCTACCTGGCGCAGGACGGCCATCAAAGCCTCCGAGGCGCTGGGTTGAATCAATGGTGTTTGTCGAAGCTGGTCAATGGTCAGGCTCGAGCTCATGGCAATAGTGGCAATATTGACCGTCACTGCGGCGTGATCCCCAACCGCCACGCAACCTAGTAAATTTCGAGACCGGGTGTCGATGATGACCTTAACAAATGTTGGTTCTGGATCGACCACGCTGCGCTCAATGTCGGAGACCAGCTGGATGGTGTCAGAGACGGCTAGATAGTCGTGCCCCTGGGCTTTCGCTTCTTCCTCGGTGAACCCAACGGCAGCAATGGCCGGCTCACTATGGATACAACTGGGGATCCAGCGTTGATCGCCCTGGCTTTCCCGCCCAAGGATGGTGCGGATCACGACTTCCGCCTGGGAAAACGCCGTACTGTCCAGGAGGCTGATCCCATTAACGTCGCCGACCGCATAGAGCCCGGGACGGGATAGAGACATCCGATCGTCCACTTTAAGAAACGTGCTGTCATCGATTCCGAGGGCTCCCAGGCCAAGCTTCTCCACGTTCGGTTTTCGGCCGGTGGCCACCAGCACCAGGTCTGCCTCAATTGCCGGATTGCCAGAAATTGGAATGCGAACACCTTCCTCATCTTCTTCGATTAACTGGAGCGATACGTTCCGCTTCAGCTGGATCGAGACTCCACGCATCTCCAGCATCTCACCGACCCGTTTGCCCGCTTCGGATTCCCATCCAGGCAAGATCCGGTTTTCTTTTTCAATCAGGGTCACCAGACAGCCCAAGGTGCGGTAGATGGAGGCGAATTCGCATCCGATGTAGCCTCCCCCAATAATGGCTAGATGTCCGGGTAAAGATTGAATTCCCAGCAACTGATCGCTGTTCACCACCCTTGGCCCTGACTTGCCGGAAAAGGCGGGTCTGGAACCGGTCGCCACGATGGTATTTTCGGCACCGAGAGTCTTGAATTGTACCGTCGGAATGGATGGCTTGAATCGTCCGTTCATCCAGAAACTGGCCATGCGCTTCATAAAGGTCGACGCCTAATTGTTCGAGCTCGGCACGGAGGGCGTCCACCAATCGCGAACTGACATTCGATTGGGTGGTCAGCCAGTTGCGCAAAGTCTCCTGCAAAAGATCGACCTTGTTCCCGAACCGTCCGCTGCGCCAGCGATCACGAAATTCGCGCGCACATGCCTGAAGGGTGAGGAGCGCATAACAGCCACGATGAAAACAGGTGCCGCCCACCCGATCCCGTTCGATGAGCGCCGTTCGCAAACCGCCACGAGCCGCTAAACGCGCTGCCTCCCGGCCGCCGGATCCCGAACCGATGATCACTAGTTGATAATTCTCACCCATCTCAACCGCGCCTGAGATAGTGACGGCCGACTTTAGCTTTTGAAAGCCAAAACAATAGATGAGGCGCGGACGGTTCTAGTGGAAGGTAGGGCCGGTAACGATATGAACGAAAAATATCAACTTGCGGTCATAGGTACTGGGATCTGGAGGCAGCGAAGCGGCGCTGCTGGCAGCGAACAAAGGATTGAAAGTAGTGGTCATCGAAAACGGTGCGCTGGGCGGCACACGGCTTCATCACGGGTCATACGCGGTTCGAGCTCTTCATGCTGCCGCACGACTCCATGGCGAATTTTTTAAGGGCAAAAAAGCCGGAGTCGATGTCGATCTTTTTACGGAATCCCTGGTCCAATGGAAGAAAGCCCAGCGGGCTGCTAGCAGCCGGTTGGCGGGCGCTCTGCAGCACGATTTGGAGGAGCTGAATGTCAGGGTCGCTTTTGGACGCGGAACACTGGTCGATGACCACCGCATCCGAATCACTACCAAAAATGAGACCCAGGAAGAAATTGAAGCGGACTCCATCATCTTGGCGACGGGGGCGCGGCCGGACTATCCGGGATCCCAAAATTCGCGAATGGTCAATAGCGATGAATTGCTTGATACGATTCATACGCCGGCCCATCTTTTCATTGTCGGCGGCGGGTATGTCGGTTGCGAATTTGCCGCCATTTACCGTGGATTCGGCTGCCAGGTCACGCTGGCGGAACAGAGTGAACAATTACTTCCGGACTGGGATGCCAGTGTCGGAAAGCATATTGCTCAGCAGTTGGCCGCAATTGGAGTGGAACTGATTCTTGGCCGGCAAATCGCGGTCGCCGATATACCGGTCGAAGATGGTTGGCCGATCATTACAAAGGCCGACGGAACCGAGATTTCACCCGATCTTTTACTGGTGGCGACGGGGCGCCGGCCGAATACCGAGAATCTCGGACTATCAGAATTGGGCATCGCCACGACACCCTTTGTCGAGGTCGATGCGCAGCTGCGAACCTCCCGGAGAAATATCTACGCCGTTGGTGACGTCAATGGTCTTAATATGCTGGACAGCGCCGCCTCTTCACAAGCTCGGGTGGCCATTGACGCCATCACCGGCGGGACCACGCTCTTCAGTTCACGCTGGGTTCCGCGGTATCTGGATACCGACCCACCGGTGGCGGCGGTTGGTTGGATGGAACAGGAGGCCATCCAAGCCGGGCTCGATGTCAGAGTGGAATCGGAAACAGTCGAGCTGGTGACGGCCGATGACAAAACCATTGCCCAACCCTCCAAGACCCTGATTAAGATTATCGCTGAGCGATCGACCAAACAGATTAGAGGCTGCCTGGCCATCGGCAATCAAGCCTCCGAGGTGATTAACCTGGCGGCCTTAGCGGTTCAGAGTGGCGTTAGTACCAGAGAAATCGAAAGATTACTCTTGATTCATCCCAGCGCGTCTGTGGCCTTCCAGCGGTGCGCCGCGAAGTTCAACTAAACCAGTGTCAGTGCCAGTGTCAGTGTCAGCGAGGCAGGAACGTATCGGCGTGGGCGGAGGGGAAACGGGTCGGCGGGGCGGAGGGGAAACGGGTCGGCGGTGTCGGCGAGTGGGCGTATCGGCGTACGGACGGAGCCGCCAGGATCGGGGATCGTCAAAACGACCTCGGGATGGATTTCACGAATACGGTGACTCCGTCCGAACGCCGACCCGCCCCTCGCCGACCCGCCGACCCGTTTCCCCTCCGTCCTACGCCGACCCGTTTCCCCTCCGCCTACGCCGACCCGCCCCTCGCCGATACGCCTCGCCGACCCGTTTCCCCAGCCGTGCCGTGCTCTCGCGGCCGACGAGCGTCGGCTGGATGGTCCGCAGACGGCCGGTCTCATGATGGTTCAGCTGGCTCATCAGACATTCCACGCTCGACTTGGCCAGGGTGGCAAAATCCTGCTTGACGGTCGAAAGAGGCGGTCGGAAAAAGGCGGCTTCCGGGATGTCATCAAACCCGACTACCGAAATGGTCCCGGGAATCTGAATGCCGCTCTCTTCAAAAGCGCGGATTGCCCCCAAGGCCATCTGGTCATTGGCCACCACCAAGGCGGAATATTGCCCCCAATGTTGAGCGATAAGTTTCTGCGCGGCCTCGAAACCCGATTCAGCGGTCCAATTTCCGGCGATCACCGGTCCCGGATGAAGGCCGGCCTCTTTCAATTCTTTCAGCCAACCCTTGAAACGGAGCCCCGCCGCCCGCCAGAAGAGCGGTCCCTGTAAATAAGCGATTTTTTTGTGGCCGAGGCGAATCAAATGTTGCGTCGCGATGCGAGACCCCAGTTCTTGATTGATGTGAATGGCAGGGCATTTGCATCCCAGATTGGAGTCCACGGCAACGATTGGCACATTGCGGCTGACGTCTTGCAGATCGCGTAGATCGATCTGCAAAGGAAGGTAAAGCAGAATCCCGCAAACCTGGTAAGCACAAAGTTCGTTCACGGCGCGCCTGATCTCGGGCGAGCTTTGGTCAATGATACCGCTAAACATGAAGCTTAAGCCCATCTCTTTGCTGGCTTGCTCGCAGTTGGCGAGGATCTGGGCGGGTCCGTAGAAACTGGTGGCAAAGGTCACCAGCCCAACAGTGGTTGAGCGCTGACCGGCGAGTTGCCGGGCTGTCATGTTCGGTCGGAACCCAACCTCCTGGATGACCGCTTGAACTTTTTCCCGGGTGGCCGGTGAGACGTGCGGCATCCCGTTCAAGACCCGGGAAACCGTCTGATAAGAAACACCGGTCCGGACCGCGATATCATAGATGGTCAGATTCTTATTGCGCTTCCTGGGGATGGAGCTCATGGCTTTAGGTGAATAGACCTTTCGGGTGGAATGTAAAGCGGGTCGAAGGGTTCCTAGCGCGTCCGATATCTAATTAACCACGCTATTGTTGTGAGCGCTCACAGAATTACCGGAAGTTTTCTCTGAAGCTAATGCATCGACTCCTAAATCCTTGTAATTACTAGTTGAGCTTGTCGGGTTTCCACTGGAGCTAACTCCCAGCACCCGTGGGCTATGCGTGCACCCATAAGGCGCGGTAAAGTGCCTTCAGCCTGGCGCCCGTTGATGTCAGGGCTCACTGGGCTCCTGTGTGCCCTTCCGATCGGACCATATACACACGGAAATCTTAACTAAACGCAATGCGACCATCTTCCAGAGAAGTTTCCCTTGCAGAGAGGACTCAACCTGCGAAGGTCCCCGTGAGCGGTCACGGGTTTGCCCCGCACGCCGTTTATGACCCCCAAATAAAAATGAAATCATTCAAGTACGGACTCATGACATTGGCCCTCGGCCTAATGTCGCTTTCCCCGCAGGCTTTCGCTGACGACAAAGGGACGATTGGCATTTCGATGCCGACAAAATCGTCCGCTCGTTGGATCGCTGACGGTGACAATATTGTGAAGACCCTGCAGGCCAAAGGGTATAAAACCGATCTGCAATATGCTGAGGATGACATTCCCAATCAGTTAGCGCAGATCGAGAATATGATCACCAAAGGGGTCAAGGTTCTGGTGATCGCTGCGATCGACGGAACGACTCTTTCGGATGCCCTGCAAAAGGCGGCTAACGCCGGCATCAAAGTCATTGCCTACGATCGTTTAATCCGCGGCTCACCGAACGTCGATTACTATGCGACTTTTGACAATTTCAAGGTCGGCGTGTTGCAAGCCCAATCAATCGAGAAAGAACTTGGCCTCAAAGAGGGCAAGGGCCCATTCAATATCGAACTGTTCGGCGGTTCGCCCGACGACAACAACGCGTTTTTCTTCTATGACGGCGCCATGTCGGTTCTGCAACCGTACATTGACAGCGGCAAATTGAAGGTGCAAAGCGGACAAACCGGGATGAAAACAGTGGGAACGCTGCGCTGGGATGGTGCGGTGGCCCAGGCTCGGATGGATAACCTGCTTTCGGCTCACTACACCGACAAGCGCGTGGACGCGGTACTCTCTCCTTATGATGGCTTAAGCATCGGTATCCTTTCGTCCCTCAAAGGCGTTGGTTACGGGACCAAGGATCTGCCGATGCCGGTGGTGACCGGACAGGACTGCGAAGTGCAATCGATCAAATCGATCATCGCCCACGAACAGCGCTCCTCCATTTACAAGGATACCCGTGAACTGGCCAAGGTCGCGGCCAGCATGGTGGACGCCCTCGAGGCCGGGAGTAAGCCGGAAATCAATGACACCAAAACTTACAACAATGGAGTGAAGGTGGTGCCCTCCTTCCTGTTGGTTCCCGTACCGGTCGACATTTCCAATTACAAACAGGTCTTGGTCGACGGCGGTTATTACAAAGCTGATCAACTGAAGTAAAGCGAGCTTAAGAACGCCGGCTCACGCCGGCGTTCAACGTTCGGGGTTCAGCGTTCGGAGTTCAGCGTTCGGCGTTTGTCAGGCGCGACATAGACCAAAAGCCGGCTAACTGGAACGACGACGAGGACGAGGACGATTGAAAGAACGTTAAACGCTGAACGCCGAACGCTGAACGCCGAAAGACGAGCACGATAACGAGAACGAGCACGATTGAAGAAGGCCGGAGGCCCAACGCCAACACGCCCCAACGCCGACCCGCCGATACGTTTCCCCTGACGCCGAACGCTTGAACGGAAAGACGAGCACGATAACGAGCACGAGCACGAGAACGATTGAAGAAGGCCGGAGGCCCTACGCCAACACGCCCCTACGCCGACCCGCCGATACGTTTCCCCTGAACGCCGTAAACGCTACGAACGCCGAACCACCATGAACATCCTGGAAATGCGAGGGATCACGAAGACGTTTCCGGGCGTGAAAGCGCTGGACAACGTCAACCTTTCAGTCCGCCAGGGCGATATTCATGCGTTGGTGGGCGAAAATGGAGCCGGCAAATCGACTCTGATGAAGGTGCTGAGCGGGGTTTATCCCCACGGAACCTATTCAGGGGAGATTCATTATCAGGGTCAGGAACGCCATCTCCGAGGCATCTCGGACAGTGAGAAGTTAGGAATTATCATTATTCACCAGGAACTTGCACTGGTTCCTCTCTTATCCATTACCGAGAATATTTTCCTCGGCAACGAACAAGCTAAAAACGGGGTCATTGACTGGGATGCAGCCGAAAAGCGCACCCATGGGCTTCTCCAAAAGGTGGGTTTGAATGAAAATCCGGAAACCCTGATCACCAACCTGGGAGTTGGGAAACAGCAATTGGTGGAGATTGCCAAGGCGCTCTCCAAAGAAGTTAAGCTGCTGATTCTCGACGAACCGACGGCCAGCCTGAACGAAAACGATAGCGACGCCTTGCTCGCACTCTTGCTTGAATTTAAGCAGCATGGAATCACCTCGATCCTGATTTCCCATAAGCTGAACGAAGTTAAAAAGGTGGCGGATCAGATTACCATCCTGCGCGATGGAGCGACCATCGAAACGCTGGACACCCACGAGATCAGCGAAGCCCGGATTATCACCAGTATGGTCGGACGCGAGTTGGTCGACCGTTTCCCCAAACGAACGCCGAATATCGGAGAGCCGATTTTTGAAGTGAAAAATTGGGTGGTCCATCACCCTATTCATGCCGATCGGCTAATGATCAAGGGCGTCAACCTGCAGGTAAAGAAGGGGGAGATCGTCGGGATCGCGGGATTGATGGGCTCCGGCCGGACCGAGTTCGCGATGAGTGTTTTCGGCAGATCCTACGGACGCCGGATCAGTGGAGAAGTGTTTCTGCACGGCAAGAAGATCGATGTCAGCACCATCGGCAAGGCGGTTGAGCACGGCATTGCTTATGTGACAGAAGACCGCAAAACGTACGGCTTGAACTTGATCGACCACATCAAGCACAACATCACCATCGTCAATCTCGCAGGGTGTTTCCAAGGTCGGCGTGATCGACGATATGAAAGAACTGGGGGTGGCCAACGACTATCGGAATAAGACAAATATCCGGTCTTCCAACGTCTACCAGATCACGGGCAATCTCAGCGGCGGGAACCAGCAAAAGGTCGTCCTTAGCAAATGGTTGTTCGCTGATCCTGAAATCCTGATCCTGGACGAACCGACACGCGGGATTGATGTCGGCGCCAAATACGAGATCTACGTGATTATCGGCAAACTGGCCAGCGAGGGAAAAGGGGTCATCGTTATCTCTTCGGAGATGCCGGAATTACTCGGGATCTGTGATCGAATTTATGTGATGAACGACGGGAAGTTCGTCAGCGAAATGCTGGCAAAAGATGCTTCTCAAGAGAAAATTATGCGCGCTATACTGCGCGCTGACATTAAGGCGGAATGAGCACTCAAGCAGCAGTTTTAGCGAAACCACCGGAACCGAAGACGGTCAAAAGCAGCGGCCAGGGCAATTTCCGCGAATATGGTCTGATGATCGCGCTGGTGGTGATCATGGTCTTTTTCCAGTTCATGACCCAAGGCACGTTGTTCAAGCCGCTCAACCTGACCAATCTGGTTCTTCAAAACAGCTATGTGATTATCATGGCGCTGGGGATGCTGCTGGTCATTGTCGCCGGGCATATTGACCTCTCGGTCGGTTCCGTGGCCGGCTTTATCGGCGCTTTGGCTTCGGTGATGATGGTGCGAATGGGCATGGATTTTCGAATCGCCATGTTTCTGTGCCTGGTGGCCGGCGGCTTGATTGGCGCCGGCCAAGGATACTGGATCGCCTATCACAAAATACCCTCTTTCATCGTGACTTTGGCCGGGATGTTGGTTTTCAGAGGACTCACCCTGGCTTTGCTCGGGGGTAATTCGATCGGACCATTCGTGGTTCCATTTCAACAATTGAGCTCGGGTTTTATTCCCGATATCCCTGGCGAGACAGGTTTCCGCGTGAGTTCCATGGTGATTGGCGGGCTCGTTGCGGTCGGGATGTTTTATAGCAGTCTCCGCAGACGGTTGAACCGTGAAAAGCATGGCTTCCGGGGCGGGTCTTTCGCTCTTTTTGTGCTGGAGAACGTCATTATATCAGGGCTGGTCCTTTACCTAAGCTTTCAACTGGCCTCCTACAAAGGTTTGCCGAACGTCCTGATTATCATGGGCGTATTAATTGCCCTCTTTGCTTTCATTACGACGCGGACCACGGTCGGTCGGCGGATCTATGCCTTGGGCGGCAATGCAAAGGCAGCCAAACTCTCCGGAATCAAGACGGAAAGGTTAGCTTTTGGCACCTTCGTGACGATGGGTGTCTTGGCCGCATTGGCAGGGTTGGTTTTCACCGCGCGTCTCAATACGGCGACTCCCAAAGCCGGGGTCGGTTTCGAACTTGACGTGATTGCGGCCGTTTTCATTGGAGGCGCCTCGGCCTCAGGCGGCGTCGGGAAAGTGATGGGAGCGGTGATTGGCGCTTTCATCATGGGAGTGATGAACAACGGTATGTCGATTATGGGCGTGGGCATCGACTGGCAGCAGGTGGTCAAGGGGTTAGTTTTGTTAGCCGCCGTGATCTTCGACGTCTATAACAAGAACAAGGCGTAGGGCGTGTTGGTAGGGTGAGGCTCCAGGGGAAACGTGTCGACGTGTCGGCGAGAGGCGTATCGGCGTTTGGCATTCGGTGTGTGAGGGCGCTGTGGCGCAGTCGGTTTGGGTAGGGTTGAGGCTCTGCCCGAACCGGGGCTTTCCGCGTCATCCTGCCTTGTGACGCGACCCCCATGAATTCCTTTGTCAATTGGTCGACCAATTTGTAGGGGATAACGTCGTAGGCGAGGCAACGCGGGTTGGTAGGGTGAGGCTCCGTCCGAACCGGGGCTTCCCGGGTGATCCTGCCTTGCGATGTGACCCAACGCCCACACCCCGACCCGCCCCACGCCGATACGTTTCTACCCATGGGCAAGGCAACACGGAAAGCCCCGGCTCAGACGGAGCTTCACCCTACCAGCGCCGGGGCTTTCCGCGCGGTCCTGCCGTATGACGCGACCCCCCAAGAATTCCTTTGTCAATTGGTCGACCAATTTGTAGAGGATAACGTCGTAGGCGAGGCAACGCATGTTGGTAGGGTGAGGCTCCGCCCGAACCGGGGCTTTCCGGGTGAACCTGCCTTGCGATGTGACCCAACGCCCACACCCCGACCCGCCCCACGCCGACACGCCGATACGTTTCTCCCCATGGGCAAGGCAACGCGGGAAGCCCCGGCTCAGACGGAGCTTCGCCCTACCAGCGCCGGGGCTTTCCGCGTGGTCCTGCCGTATGACGCGCCCCCCCATGAATTCCTTTGTCAATTGGTTGACCAATTTGTAGGGGATGACGTCGTAGGCGAGGCAACGCGGGAAGCCCCGGCTCGACGGAGCTTCGCCCTCCTATGGTGTGTGTCAAGCTACCGAAAAGCGTGTTAGGTCTTTTTCATCTTTTTAGAGCAACGAAGTTGCCATTTTTAAGGATTGAAGTTCAGGCAGATGAATCACTTTGAGTCGCGTCCCCTCTTGGCGCTCATTGTCCGTTTGCAGGTCGTCAAGGTCGCCTCCTTATCGTCGCATCTCGATTTTGACAGCGCATGATGCAATATACGCATCGGGTCCAAGAGGAACGAGCAACGCCCAACCTACCAACGGGTTCTTCACCCAAGGTCGAAAACGGGCGTGCGCCGCTCCAAAGTCGAAGGGGTTCTAAAGTCTTTTTCTTCCTAAGCTTTCTTCTCTTCCTCCTAAAAATAATAAGTTCCCCCCAAACACGGGGTTTGGGGCAGAGCCCCATTTGAAACAACTCTCCGCCAACACTTTTAAACTCCTTCGGCTTCGATCATCACCAGGTTGAGTTCTTGGGCCGTCACTCGTCCAGTTTCCAGCCGCCACAGATCGACGATCAGCTGCCGACCGATGGCCACCACCGCTTTTTTCTTCAAGGCCGGATTACTGCCTCGCAAGACTTCCTGCCATTTTTGGACCGGTTTATACTGGGGCTGAAAAAAAATCATCCTCCAGACCATCTCGACAATGATCCGCCGGATCGCCGGCACTCCGACTTTAGTAATGGAGCCACGCCGTTCTGAGTCTCCGGTACTCCATTCACTGGGCACCATCCCCGCCAAGCAGGCGATCTTGCGACGGTTGGTGTAAGAGTGCCAATCGAGCACCTCACTTTGAAGTTGCATCTGACTGAGGGCGCCCATCCCTTTGGGCCGCGGGCCCCTGGAGCTTCGAGCCAGAGCAGCTTTAGCCTGAGCTATTTTCTCATCCAGCGTCTTGAGCACATCGACCCAGATCTGGAGCCGCTCCAGCAACCACGCCGGCACCAGCACACTCAATTGGGCCCAGACCTTCGGCCGCCACCAATTGCTCCAGCTCCCAAAACCCTGACTCAAGAGCATCGCGTTACCTTGAGCGCCCAGGCGCTTGCGTTCTTCAACCAGTTGATCGTGTTGCCGACTGCCCAAACGCAGTTGTTCCTGGGCCTCGGTCGGCACGCGCGCTAATTGCAACGCTTCTTTGTCTCCATTGAGGTAATTGAACAGCTTGCTGGTTAGAGTCCGGGCATCGATTTTATTGTTTTTACGCCGCTTCTTTCGCTGCTGAGCGCTATCAGGCGCACAGACGTAGCAAAGCACCCCAAGAGCCTTGAGCTTTCGATAAAGCGTGTACCCTAAGGGCCCGGCTTCGTAGACCACCACCACTTCCTCGGCGCGTTGCCGTTGTTTTTCGATGTGGAGCAACAGCTCCACTTCAATGCGAAAGGTGTCCAACGCTCCGATCACGTCGTCATCGATCTTGCGGCCCGCTCGATACCCTCTGAGGTGCGCATCCTCTCCCAAGAGGATTCGCTTTGCTTTCGTCCTCTTATCGATCTTTATTTCTTTTGCACAGGCGGTTGGTGCCGTCTCCAAGTTATATCTATTCATATGTCAGGTTGCCGCATATCCGACAGCCTGACAACACCAAAAAAGAAAGGACCACCACGACCACAATGACAGGATTGAAGAAGCACCTTTGACAGGAACGAATCCTTGACCCTGCGGTCTGAAGAGTCTTAAAAGTCATCCTGCAATTACGTTTGGAGACGTCCAATATGAGCACCAATAATCCGCCGGATTCGCCTTCAGAGGGATCGAGTTCCAGGGAAGAGGAGATCCCCGCTGCAGAAAGTGAATCTTTGGCTGGCTACCGTAAGTTTCTGGTCCCGATCGATTTCTCGGAACATTCGGAAAAGACTATTGAATCTGCGACCCAACTGGCTCTCCTCACCGGCGGAAGTATTACGCTCCTGCATGTTTTTCAGGTCCCGAATTATCCAGCGGCATTTTATCAGGGAACCTATACGGAACATGAGCAGGTTAAGATTCAGGTGGATTCGTTAAAGCGTGAGGCAAACGCGCAGCTGGCCTTGGTGATTGAACAAATCGTGGCCACAGGACTGGTGGCCCAGCCGCTCTTGCGGATCGGGACTGCCTACGATGAAATCGTTAACGCGGCCAAAGAGATCAGAGCCGATCTGATTGTCATCGGTTCCCACGGTCGCTCCGGTTTCGAACGTTTCCTGCTTGGGAGCACCGCCGAACGAGTTGTCCAATACGCGCCATGTCCGGTCCTGGTCGTGAAAAAGAAGCTCGATCCTTAGCCGTTCAGCGTTCGGCGTTCAACGTTCAGCGTTCTGGGGACGTGGCGGGGATCGAAGATCGATTACGAGAACGAGCACGAGAAGGAGGACGATTTTGGAGGTAGGGTGAGGCTCCGTCCGAACCGGGGCTTCCCGCGCCGCCTCACCCTGCAACGTCAACCTCCCACAAATACGCCGACACGCCCTACGCCGACACGCCGAAACGTTTCTGCCCGTCGCCGATACGTGTTCCCTTCTACCGCGGAATCAAATGCACGTTGGTCGCTTTGACCAACGCGAGGACATGGTCGTTTTCTTTGAGGGCCAATTCTTCACATGCCTGGCGGGTCAGCAGGGCGGTGAGCGTGAATCCGCAATCGAGCTCGATCCGCCAGATCGGTCCTTCGCGGATCAGGGATTTCACGATTCCTGGAAGCCGGTTTCTGGCGCTGGATGATATCGTCTCCGCACTCTTCAGCAGGAGTACATTTTCGGCGCGGATACAAACGAACGCTTCCGTGACGCCCGCTGGGAAGTCTGATTCCGCAGCGATCAGTCGGGCATTCCCGACCGCGACCGTGACGAGTTCGCCGTCCGCTTGCAGGACGCGGGCGCGTTGGACGGTCTCAACCGCGACGATCCGGGCGATTGCCGGGGTGAACGGCCGGCAGAAAACTTCTTCGACCGACGCGTGTTGAACGATCCGTCCTTGATCCACGACGGCAATTTGGTCACCGAGCGCGAGAGCTTCCACGCGATCGTGAGTGACGAGCAGGACAGGTATATTGAGAGAGCGAAGGAGGCTCCGAAGTTCACCGCGCAACGTCTCTCGAGTTGGCCCGTCGATGGCAGAGAGTGGTTCGTCCAGCAAAAGCAACCGCGGCTGGGGTGCGAGCGTGCGGGCTAACGCCACCCGCTGTTTCTGGCCGCCGGAAAGCTGATCGGGAAAACGCCCGGCAAGATCTTGTAGTTGGAAACGTTCCAGGAGACCGGAGATGCGAAGTTGTTGTTCCTGGACCGACAGAGCGCGCAAGCCGTAACGGATGTTTTTGGTCACGGTCAACTGCGAGAAAAGTGCGTAATCCTGGGAGAGAAAACCGATTCGACGTCGCTGTGGGGGAATGAAGATGCCGTTCTTGTCGTCAAGCCAGGTTTCTTGGACGAAGCGAATGACCGAGTCAGTGGATCGTTCGAGCCCGGCGATGGCGCGGAGAATCGTTGTCTTACCGGAGCCCGATGGACCGAAGAGGACGGTCACGGTCGGAGGATCGAGTTCGACCCGTAAGTCAGCTTCAATCAGGGCACCTTTGGTGAATTTCTTCTTGAAGCGCACGGTCAATGCGTTGGCCATACCGCAATCCTTCTTCTTTGCAGTCCGTAAGTGATTGCCAGTACTAGAAAAGAGAACAGGAGCAGCACCAGAGCGGTCTGATGCGCGGCGCCATAATCGAGTGCTTGCACTTGATCGTAAATGGAAATGGAAATTGTTCGGGTAATTCCTGCAAGATTACCGCCGATCATCAAGACGACGCCGAATTCGCCTAGCGTGTGGGCGAAGCTGAGCACCAGTCCGGTCAAGACCCCTGGCCACGCCAGCGGTAAAGTGATATGAAAAAATGTCGCGAGCCATCCTCGGCCGAGACACCACGATGCTTCAATCTGACGCCGGTCGACGGTCGAAATTGCGGCAGTAAAGGGCTGCACGGCAAACGGCAGACTGTAAAGCACCGAAGCCAAAAGGAGTCCCTGGAAGGAAAAGGGAAGGCCTTGCCCAGTGACCGCCGTATAGGCTTGCCCGATCGGACTATGCGGACCGATCGCGATCAGTACGTAGAACCCCAGGACCGTCGGAGGCAGGACAATGGGCAGGGCCACGACGGCTTCGATGAAAAATTTCCATCGCCAGCGAGAGAAAGCCAACCAGGATGCGAGTGGCAAACCGAGAATCAACAACAAGAGCGTGGTCAGAGTCGAAAGGCGCAAACTGAGTTCAATGGCGCGCCAGTCCATCAATCATTTTCCCGGGATGGAAAAGCCATATTGTTTTAAAACTTCGCGCCCGTGCTCGCCGAGGATGAAATCCCGAAAAACACGCGCCGATTCGAGGTCCTTGGTCGATTTCAGAATGATGCCTCCCTGTTCCATGCGAGGATAGGCCTCCAGCGGTACTTGCCAGAATCGTCCCGCGTCCCGCATCTGCGGAGCGACTGCCAACGAAAGCGCGAGAAGGCCGGCATCGGCCGCGCCGCTTTGCACAAATTGTGCGGTCTGCGCGATGTTTTCCCCGTAGACCAATCGTGAGGCGACCTGGTCGTAAACCTGGAGTGATTTCAAGGCGGCCACCGCTGCGCGACCATAAGGAGCGTGTTCCGGATTGGCCACGGCGATCTTTCGAATGGACGGTTCCAACAACGATTTGATTCCAAGTTGGTCCACATCCACCGGCGAATTCTTTGGCACCCAAACCACCAGACAACCGATTCCGTAGAGGAAAACGTCATCGGTGGCCAATCCGCTTTCCGCCAGTTTCCGCGGGTACGCAATGTCAGCCGAGAAGAAGAGATCGAACGGTGCCCCGTTTTGCAGCTGGGCAAAAAAGTTTCCGGACGAACCGTAGGTGATGTTGATTTTTGCCGCCGGAAATTTCTCCTTGAATTGCTTCGTTAATTCGTCCAACGCGAATTTCAGATCGGCCGCGGCAGCAATCGTCAGCTCAGCAGGAGGGGATTTCTGAGCGTCGTCGCCGGCGGCGAAGGCCCGGAAGCCTCCCAAAATGAATCCAACCAACATCAGCCAGGTTAACCTGTCGACAAAGCGGTTCCGTATATTCACGATGTTCATTCCAAATTGGCTTTCGAGGCCTTAAGGAAGAAAGCCAGGCGAATTTGAACAGAAGGAAGCAAAGGACGCAAGTCGAGGGGTAAGGGGAAACGTGTCGGCGTGTTGGCGTATCGGCGTACGGGGGACGCATCGGCGTGTTGGCGTCCGCCAGGGTAGGGTGAGGCTCCGTCCGAACCGGGGCTTCCAGGTTGCCTCGCCTTACAACGTCACCCCCCAGGCTTAAGTGTGTCGGCGTGTCGGCCAAGGTAGGCTGAGACGAGCCTCACCCTACCGGGCCTCTTCAATCGTGCTCGTGCTCGTTATCATGATCGATCTCGATCTTTGATCGTTGCCGATTTATAGCGGGTCGCGTTTGATAACGACACGATTGCGAAAACGCGAAAAGCCCCGGTTCGGGCGGAGCCTCACCCTACCTGGGCCTCTTCAATCGTGCTCGTGCTCGTTATCGTGCTCGTTCTCGATCTTTGATCGTTGCCGGTCAAAAGCGGGTTGCGTTTGATAACGAACACGATCGAGAAAACCCGAAAAGTCCCGGTTCGCGCGGAGCCTCACCCTACCTTCCTGGCTCCTGACTCCTGCTTCGTCTCTTTCCCCCAAGTTCTCCGCACTGCTGCAGGCGGGCGCGCACGATGTTCCGGCTAATACCGAGCAGGCGGGCTGTTTCCAGTTGATTACGATAGCAATATTCGTAAGCGGTGCGGATAACGTATCCTTCAATGGTTTCGTAAAGTTGGCCGCCACCCTCCTCGAAGAGATTGATGAGGGCGTTCTTGAGCGATTCTTCGGGATGGTTCGGCAATGCTGCGGGTGGGGCGGGGCGTTCACCCGTGACCGCAGCGACGAGAGATTCAAATCCTCCCCAAATCAATCGATCGAGTCGATCGGGATGTGGGGGGCACTTGAGAATGAAGAAAGAAAATGAGCGAAGTGAAAATGCGACGTTCTTGGTCGGGCGGCGTGAAATAATCCTAGCGAGAATTTGTGGGGGGTGACATTGTCGGGCGAGGCCATGCGAAAAGCCCCGGCTCAGGCGGAGCTTTGCCCTACCAGCGCCGGGGCTTTCGTCCCGTCCCGGCTCCGTGCAGGCGTGGTTTACGCGGGAAGCCCCGGTTCGGACGGAGCCTCACCCTACCGCCTCTTCGAGCCGTATGACTCGGTATTCTCGGCGACCATGAGCGGCAGGCCGAGTTCGCGCAGGCGTTCACCGGGCAGTGGCACGAGACAATACCGCTGGTGTACCGAATCATGAAGGCCAGCGCCTCGGGCGTGGCTTTCTCGGCGGCAAGAATCAGGTCTCCCTCGTCTTCGCGATCCGCGTTATCGGCCACCACCACGAATTTACCCGCGGCGATGGCTGTGAGTCCGGTCTCGACACGGCGGAAGATCGAATTCCTGTTCACGAGTAGAAAGTTGGGTTCGGAATTTTGCGATTGAGTGCCCATTCGCCGAGTTCGCGGATCTTGTAGTCTACGGGATCGTGCAGCGTGTGGGTGCGAACGTTGCGCCAGAAGCGGTCGAGCCGCGCAGAACCGGTGGTGGCGCGCGCACCCATAACCTCAAACATACGATTGGTAACGTCGAGCGCAGTGCGGGTCGTCGTGGCCTTGGCGGCGGCGACATCAAGCGCAACGCGTCCGCGGCAATTCTCGCTGATGCTTTCGCCCATTTCCCAAGCGCGCTGGAGCGAGTCGGCAGCGTGATCGGCGAGCGCCCTGGCAGCTTGCAGCTCGACATACATGTTGCCGTAGTGGGTCAGGATGTAGGGATCATCGGAGGGGCTGGCAACGCCGGAGGTGATCCATGGCCGGGTCTGAGCGAGGGTGTAGTTACGGGCCTCGCCGAGCGCTCCCTCGGCTAATCCAAGGTAGATGTTCGAAAGAATTAATTGTGCGATGCACGGCCGAAGCGAGGCGCGGATGCTTCCGAGAGGCCCGGGAGACCGGAGAAATTCTTCTTCGCGGAGTTCCAGGTCGGTAAATTCCACGGTTCCGCTGTCTGTTTGCCGTTGACCGAAGTTGTCCCAGTCTTGGTGGATCCGTAGTCCCGTTCGGTTGGAGGGAATCACTCCCACGATGAGCTTGGACCGCAGCGGATCCCACGCCGAGATGACCAGGTGGTCGGAGTCTGTCGCCCCGGAGCAAAAACCTTTCCGACCATTGATCAGATACCGGTCGCCGGTCTGGACAATCTGGGTGTTCCGATCAAGAGGATTGAGCGCGTTACCCCAAAACCAGCGGTGGCGAACGGTTTCCTGGAAATAAAAATCGCGCTGATCATCGCTGCCGAAAAGATCGATAGTGGCTAGCAACAGATGCTGGAAGCCGAAAAGATGAGCAAGCGAGCCGTCGACGCGCGCGAAGGTGCGCACAATGGCGAGAATCTCCGGCCATTCTGACCCGCCGCCCCCAAATTGCTCGGGGATGAGGAGGTTCAAAAGGCCGCTTTGCCGAAGCAAGTTCCGCTCGCGTAGGGCGGTGCCACCTTGGCGGTCGCGTTCGATGGCCGTCTCCGCGAAATCTGCGGCCAACCGTTTGGCGATTTCCTTCGGATACGGGGAAGCTGCGGTGACCGTGTCCGTTCCATTGCTCTCGGTGGGAGTGACCAAGCTCATAGACATGCCGGTTTCAATTGTCTAAGCGAAGACGAGGGGTTTGATCTTTGCGGTGAGGCTATTGAGCTCGCGATGAAAGCGTTCCCGGATTTCGACGTCGATGAATAAACCGTCTTTGGTGCCGAGTTGGAGTTGTTCGTCGATGACATAGACACCCTGCAGGATATCCGACGCACCCAGAGCGGCGAGGACCGGTTTAAGTGCGTAGTCAAGAACCAGCATATGGGCGGGCGAGCCGCCGGTGGCGATCGGGAGAACGGTTTTGTTGCGAAGCGCCTGGGTCGGCAGAATATCGAGAAGGGCCTTCAGGGAGCCCGTGTAAGCGGCCTTGTATACCGGCGTCGCCACGATGAGGCCGCGCGCCTCGGCAACCAATCGCTTCGTCTCCGCAAACGACGGGCTGTCGTACTTGCCAAGGATGAGGTCCTCGGCCGGATAATCGCGCACACTGACTAAATCTGTGCTGAAGCCCTCCGCATTGAGGCGTTCGACGGCGTATTGGAGAAGCGCACCTGATCGCGATTGGGCGGATGGGCTGCCGGAGATCAAAAGAATGTCGGACATGTGGCTAAAGAGTTCGTTGAGATGGAGAGGAGATGACTCAGGCTGCCTCTGCGAGCGCCCCTCTTTGTTCGAGAGCCCGGACCAGCGGCAGCACACGGCGGCCAAAATACTCGACCTCTTCCTGGAAGTGCAAGAACGCGGTCAGAATAAGATTCACTCCGATGGATTTGAGATGCACGATGCGCTGGGCAATCTGCTCTGGGGTGCCAATCAGGTTCGTCTTGAACCCGTCGTTGTACTGCACGAGCTTTCGATCCCGCCACCGAAGAAGGGTCCGATGTAAACCTCCGAAAGCTTTTCGCCAGCACCAATTAAAAGGCCACCGACGATGGCTCCGAGGATCGAGTCAAAGCCGCCCAGAAACAGCACCGGAAGAGCCTTTAAGACCACGTATGAAAGCGAAAACTGCACGCCGAGCCGCGCACCCCATAGCAATCCAGCTACCAGCGAGACGACACCTGCCGCGACCCAGGTGGCTGCCCATATTCGGGGCAATCGCAGCCCGACTGCGAAGGCGGCAAGTTGATCGTCTGCTGCCGCGCGGAACGCCAGCCCGATCCGAGTGTAGCAAAAAAATCCCGTTAGCAACGCAACCATCGCGGCCGCGATACCCGCAGCGACGAGATCGAATTTGCTGATTAGAATCCCGGCAAACTCGAAAGGCTTATCATCGATACCGAGGTCTAGACCATGCACCTGTGTTCCCCATACCAGTTGTGCAACTCCCTCGATCACGTAAGAAAGCCCGAGCGTTGCCATGAACAGAGTAATGGGAGGCTTGTTGACGAGCGGCCGGAGAACTGTACGTTCAATCGCCAATCCGAGCAGCACCATCACTGCCAGCGAGAGCAACAGGGAAGCCCAGAAAGGCACACCTCGCTCCAGCAGACTCACGAAGGTCAACGCGGCAAGCAGGACCATTGAACCCTGCGCGAAATTGAGGACGTGTGAAGTCTTGTAGATCAGCACGAAACCGATCGCCACCAGCGAATACATCACCCCGGCCAGTAGTCCGCCGACGAGAACCTCCGCGAAAAAGAGAAAATCGAAATCAGGCATAGGCCTCCTCTGGTTCGTCGTCGTGAGGTACTCCGATATAGGCGTCTATCACGGCCTGATTGGCCTGAACTTCGGCGGGCGGGCCATCGGCGATTTTGCGGCCGTGGTCAAGGACGGCGACGCGATCCGAGAGTCCCATCACGATGCCGATGTCGTGCTCGATCAGAATGACCGTCGTGCCGAACTCGTCGCGGGCGGCGCGCACGAACCGCGTCATCTCCTGCTTCTCAGTCGCTGTCATGCCCGCCATCGGCTCGTCCAGGAGCAGAATTTTCGGATGCGCCACCAGTGCGCGCGCGAGTTCGACTCGCTTTTGCAGACCGTAGGGCAGTGTGCCCGCCCACCGGTTTTTGACGGCGCGTAAGTCGAGGAAGTCGATGATCTCCTCGGCACGCCGTTGCGCATCCGCTTGCTCTCTGCGGGCGCGACCCAGCCCGACGATTTGCTCCACGAAATTCGCGTGGCGAACCGCCGCGCGACCGATCACGACATTCTCCAGCACGCTAAGACCCTTGAAGAGCGCGAGATTTTGAAATGTTCGGGCAATGCCGAGCTGCGCTAGTTTCTGCGTCGGCACCCGGGCAAATTTTTGCTGGTCAATCCAGACCAGTCCGCGCTGCGGGCGGTAGATCCCACTGATGACGTTGAGCAGCGAACTTTTGCCGGCGCCGTTCGGACCGATGATCGCGCGGATTTCTCCGGGCGCGACGGCAAGATTAATATCCTTCAACGCCGACACCCCACCGAATGCTAATGTAATTGACTCTAGTCTCAGCGGCTCGGAAGAAGCTGCTTCCGGGAAGCTCCTGAGCTCTTTCCTCCCCAACTCCGAAACCTCTGCGGTCGCGTCGGCTGGAGCTCGTTTAGGAGACAGCGCGCTAGTACTAGTCATGTTGACTGTCTAAGAACACGATTCGTGCCACGCTGCTGCATTTAGCCCAAGGCTCCGGCCTAACACGTTTAGGCTAAACGCCTAATCAAAGGCCAATAATTGTTAATCAGCGTTTTCTTCGCCGGTGGCGGCGATTGCAGCTTGTTGTAGAATGAACGTATTGCTTCTCCACTGCTGCCAGAGCAGCAAGGGGGGAGGGGGAACGTGTCGGCGTGTCGGCGTAGGGCGTGTCGGCGTTAGTAGGGTGAGGAGAAACTTATCGGCGTAGGTGGGGTGAGGCTCCGTCCGAACCGGTCTTCAATCGCGCTCGTGCTCGTCCTCGTCCTCGTCCTCGTCCTCGTCCTTCCGTGTCGGCCTGCCGGGCAGAGCCTCCAGTCCGTGGCCCGAAGTGTCAGGTCGGAAAATTTGCCCCAACGGGGCCTGAGGACTCAGCCCGGGGTTTCAACCAGGTTGAAACCCTGGGAATCTTCCCGCCCAAAGCGACGCGCCCTGAAGGGGCGGCAGATCGAACGTGCTAGCAACGTGAAGTAGAATCCAATTGCGGCACGTCTCAATCGCGCACTCTAATTTTGCGCAGCGATAGGTGCGAGACTCATCTCTAGCCTCTCGCCCCTTCAGGGCGAACCGTTATTTTTTAAGGTTTCCAGGGTTGAAACCCTGGCTGTAGTCCTGTAGCCCCTTCGGGGCATAAATCTCCCTGAGGTGACTCTCCAAATGTCCAAAACTGCTAACTCAGGCTTGAGACCCAGGGCTGAATGGCGCGAAGATCAGGAGACTTAGGATGATATTCTTCTTTTTCTACGTGCGGGTCCTTCAACGGAATTGAGGAGCACCTGCTGGCTAAGATCGCATTTGGTCGATGAGTTCTTCAAGCTTTCGATGGTCGTCGATGGCCCGACGAAAAAGTTCGGCCTGTTGATCGGACAGGGCGACCGTCACGGTCTTGGCTTTGACTTTTCGGGTCCAGCGCCAGTTGCCCTGTGGGCTCTGGCTCAAGCTGCCTTGAGTCACCCAATCGAGGGCTAGGATCTGAGTTTTGCAGCTCTCGAAGCGTTTTCTGAGAGCCGCAATTTGGGTGGGAGAAAGTAAGTGGTTTTCCATCGAAAAAGCTTGATTTTCTCTAAGTATATGTACTTATACAGCCATGCCCAACTCGACTCCATTCTTTCTCGCTTTTGGTTCCCTCCTCTTTGGCCGTCCTCCTCGTTCTGGGCTCCAAGATTAGCTCGGCCAAGGGCCACAGATGCCCTCCCTCAACCAGTACATGGAGGCTTTGGGTGCGTTGATTCCCCAAACTCTGCTCGCTCGCTCCAAAGAAAAGGTTAATAGCCGGCAGCGCATCTTTAGTCCCCTAGTTACCTTCTGGGCCTTTCTGGCTCAAGTCTTAGAACGAGGTTCCTCCTGTCGGGACGCTTTGCAAAGAGTGAGCGCTTGGTGGCAAGTGCATTCTCCCGGTCAAAGCTCCCCTTCGGCTGATACCAGCGGCTACTGTCAAGCTCGCGCCCGGCTCGATCAGAGAGTGCTCCAACAAATTGGAACCCAAGTGGCCGAGCAGCTCGAACGCCAGGTCACCAACCAGCAGCTCTGGCTGGGCCGGCGGGTCAAAATTGTCGTGGTACCTGTCTGTCGATGCCAGATACCGCTGCCAACCAGCTCCAGTGGCCACAAAATAGCAACCAAAAGCCCGGTTGTGGTTTTCCCCAGCTCAAAGTGGTCGGCCTTTTCTGCCTGCACAGCGGAGCGCTTCTGCAGGTCGCCCACGACGACAAGCACCATCACGAGCTCATCCTCGCACGAAGGCTTTGGCATTTACTACAAACCGATGAGATCCTCTTCGCCGATCACAGATCCTCCTCCTATCTGGACATCGCCCAGCTGCTGGGCCGCGGTGTGGAGTGCGTCATGCAGCTCCATCAGGGGCGGGGGAAGCAGGACTTTCGCCACAGTCGCCCACTCGTCATGATGATCGGATCGTCCTCTGGCACAAACCAGCCCAGTGCCCGCCCCACTCGAGCCAAGAAGTCTATGACCAGCTGCCAAAGCTTCTCACCCTCCGAATCTTACGATTTGAGATTACCGTTCCAGGTTTTCACTCCAAAGAAGTCATTCTCACCACCACCTTGCTCGATCCTAAGCTTCATCCAGCCCAGGAACTGGAAAAGCTCTATTTCCAGCGCTGGGACCTCGAGTTGCACTTCCGACAGATCAAAACCATGCTCCACATGGATCTCTTTCGTTGCCTCACCCCCGAGATGGTTCTCAAAGAGCTGGCAATGCATCAGATCGCTTACAATCTCATTCACGCCCTGATGCAGCAAGCCGCCATCACCTACGATGTTGACTTGGAGCGATTTCTTCAAAGGCTCTCTGGCCAGGTGAACCATTACGCAGATGCCATCATGACCGCGCAACGCAGCGTTTAAATTACTCAGCTCTTCGATGCTCTTCTTTGCACCATCGCCTCCAACTAGGTCCCGCGGCACCCAGAACACAGCGAACCTCACGCTCACAAACGACACCCAAAAGACTATCAATTACTTACCCAACCACATAAAGAAATCGGTACCACACCACACCGAAACCAGCCGAAAAATAAACCCTAAATGTCCCTTATCTTAGCGCCATTCGAGCCAGGGCTAACTTTTGGCCACTTCCGGCCGCCAAGAGCGAAGTTCCAAGTCAAATTAATTTTCAACAAAATCTCTTCTTCGGGCGCAGACATTAAGAAATTGACTCTTTTTATCCCACTGACAGTAGGAAGTTCGTGTACTGGGGAAAGCTCTCGACGCCATCATTTGAAACGAAAGTAAGAACTAAACCATTGGGAAGATGGGCCCTTCGGTCGCTTTCGAAGGCGGCATCGGCTTGAATTTACTGGGCGGAAATCTAACCACGGTGGCCCTGACCAGCATCGGCCCGGAGGTGTGACTATTAAACCTCCTGTGCCGAAACCGTTCGCTGGCTTATTGATCCGTCCGGAAGTTCGTTATGACACCTCACTGAACGGCACCGCGCCGTTCGATCAGAACACCAGCGGCCATCAGTGGACGGTTGGTTTAGATGCTATTCTTGAATTTTGAGGAGCCCGACCGGCGCTTTCCGGGGTCGCCCGCTCCTGGTTCCTGGTTGCTGGTTCCTGGCTCGCTTCTTTCTGTCTTGCAGCCTGAGCTTCTAGAGGCAGAATCGTTCCTGCTATGCCTATTAAATCAGCCGCCAAAAAACCAGTCTCTATAAAAGCTAAAATCACTAAGCCGGTCCCGAAGATTCCCAAGATTCCCGAGCAGAAGAAGCCGGAATCCCCTAAAGGCGAGGGCCTTCGCGTTTCTGAAGAAAGTATTGCATCTCGCTCCTGCCCAGAAGAAGCCTGCGCCCGACAAAGTCGAGAGCCTGGTCAGGGATTATCTTGCCAAGTTCAAAGAGGCCGATGTGACCTTTGGAAGCGGGGCTGCGGTGATTGAGAAATATCGCAGTAAATATCCCGAACTCTCCAACCATATCCGGCAGATCGTCCCTGAAGAGCGGCGCATCGAGATAACGCAAAACCTGGGTAAAGATGCGGATGAGCGCTTGCATCTCTTCGTCATTCGCCTCCTGGATAACGATGTTCAGTATGAGGTGACGGCTCTAGAGGTTGAGGAGCCGAAAATCGTAAAGTCGTCGGAGTGGCTCTCTCTCCTGCACGACAGGTTAGCGAGAATAATCGCCAACATTCTTTATGCTCGAGAAACCTCGAAAGCAGAAAAGTAGCCCATGTCAAGATTCGGGATCGACGTCTCAAGACACCCTGGGGGAGTTCCACGAACCAATGGCAACCACGCGCCGGGCTAATGTAGCATATGCTACTTTACGCCGTCGCGTCGTCACTTCGGGTGCACGGCGATAGCTTGAGGGACGGCTCTGGGAGATCGCTCGACTGTCCGGAAAGCCAAGGTAGCATAGGCTTCCAGCTGTGTTCTGTTCGTGTCATCGGAACTCGGATTCACGGCGGTTGCGGTGGCGAAACCGGTCCGAGACTTCCAATTCGCCCCCGGACTCTAACCAGCTTTGCAGACCACCGCGCAGGGAACGCACATTCTGGTAACCCATTTTCAGGAGGTTCTCCGTTACGAGTGCGGCCCGGTCACCCCGATCACAATAGACCACCACGGGTGTCGAAAAATCTGGAACGAATTCGTCGATTTTTTGCTCCAGAACTCCGCGGCTGAGGTGTCTTGCTGTCTGTATGTGTCCCTCGGCGTATTCGTCGGATTCCCGTACGTCGATGATGACGGGTAAAGGCTTGGCCCGGGAGAGTTCTGCTGCGCTGATTTCTTCGATCCGGCTGCGTGCCTGGTCGGCGAGCCGTGCAAATGCTGTGATGGTATCGTTCATGCCTGCTGCCTTGCTTTCTTTTTTGGGAGGGTAGAGCCCTCCGTCGATTAGCGCGGCAACCATACTGAAGTAATATGATTTAGGAGAAAACGTCAAGTGTCCCTGGGTTGAAACAGGTTGTAACCCTGCGCTGTCCTCCGTCTCCTTTAGGGCACGCCCGCACGCTAGTCGTGTCCGTCTCTGACTCGTTCTCCGGGTGTATAGGCGTCAACCTTGATGCGGTCTCCAATTTTTACTGGGGGGCTTTCCGAAAGATCGAATTCAGCCAAGCCGATGGAGCCTATGGAATACTCGGTGCAAGCGAGCTGCTTGAGTGGGTTTCGCAGCTCAATCTCATAGACTTCGTCGTTGGCTAGATACGACACACTCATCCGCCACAAGGTGACAACAATCTCCTGATGTTTATCTCCCAGCCTGGCCTTGATTCTGTATCGCGGCAGCTTGACGATGCCAGTCACTTTCGCCTCAAAGCTCTTCATTGAAGGAATCATACCGGGCCTTTTGCTTTAGACAATGGCGGGTGGCCTCTTAAATTTGCGGCAACCTGTATTTGATTAAGTCCATGGATCTGATATGGAATACGCACCCCTCGAGACCTGCCCATGAACCGCTGCTATCCAATCGCTCGCCGTACCCTTTTCGGACTTTTGCTCCTGTTGGCAACGACATTGACCTCCAGGGGAGACTTGAAAGAGTTCCGGATCGGTTATCAAAAGGCCGCCGGTACGCTGGCCCTGCTACGAGCCAGTGGATCATTGGAAAAGCGGCTTCAACCCGAGGGAGTGCGAGTGACCTGGTCGGAGTTCACTGCGGGTCCGCAGCTTTTGGAAGGGCTGAATGCCGGCGCGATCGATTTTGGATATGTGGGGGAAGTGCCGCCCATTTTCGCCTTGGCAGGTGGAGCAAATTTTGTTTACACCGCCTATGAGCTTCCAACTCCCCATGCGGAAGGAATTCTGGTGGGGAAAGACTCGCCGATTCAGAATCTCGGACAATTGAAAGGGAAGAAGATCGCATTTAACAAAGGCTCGGACGTTCACTGGCTGGTGGTTAACGCGATCCAACAGGCAGGCTTGAAGTACAGTGACATTCAACCGGTGTTTCTCACCCCCGCGGATGCGCGTGCCGCCTTTCAGCGAGGAGCAGTGGACGCCTGGGCGATCTGGGATCCCTTCTTTGTTGCAGCGCAACGGCAAATAGGTGCCCGCGTCTTGATGGATGCGACGGGAATCGTGAATCGCTACCAATATTTTCTGACTGCACGTTCCTTTGCGGAGAAACGACCGGAGATCGTGGCCATCGTCTTGGAAGAAATAAACAAGACTGGTGAATGGATCCGGGGAAATTTCAAGGAAGCTGCTACCAAACTCGGTCCCATTCAGGGCCTGGACCCGGAAATCATTGAGGCGGGTCTCCGGCATTACCAGCACATTTATAAACCGATCGATGAAGGCGTGTTGAACGATCAGCAAAAAATCGCAGATACCTTTTACGATTTAAAACTGATCCCAAAAAAAATAACGGTTCGTGACGCGCTGGTTAGCCCCGTAAGGTAAGCGTGAGGCTCCGTCCGAACCGGGGCTTTTCGCGTCATCTTGCCTTGCGACGTAAGCCCTCATGCCGTTTTTTTGACCGGCGACGATCAAAGATCGAGAACGAGCACGATTACGATTAAGGGCGATTGGGTCGGCTCAGTGTCCCTTCATCACCTGGGCCAGTACCACTTCCTTCAGGTCGATAAAAGATGATCCGGACCGAACGCGGGGACGGTCGAGATCTACCGCGGTTTCGAAGATCAGATTGCCACCTTCCATCACCAGGACGCGGTCAGCGAGGGCGACCGCTTCTTCGACATCGTGGGTGACTAACACGGCGGTGAACCGGTTTTCCAACCAAAGCCGCTCAATGAGGTTCTGCATCTCCAGCCGAGTGAGCGCGTCCAAGGCGCCCAAAGGCTCATCAAAGAGGATCAGTTCAGCCTCGCTTGCCAAGGCGCGCGCGAGGGCCACGCGCTGGCGCTGGCCACCCGACAAAACGAGCGGCCACTCGCGTTCACGCGCCGCCAGACCGACATGTTCGAGCGTGGCGCGTGCGACCTGGCGTCGATCCGTTCCGCGTCGCGTGGCCAGCAGGACGTTTTCGAAAACGGACAACCATGGAAGCAACGCGGCGTCCTGAAACATCAGCCGGGCCCGCGAGTTGATTCCGGGGCCCAAAGCCTCGCCTTCTACGAAAATTTGTCCGCTGGTCGGTGCGTCCAGCCCGGCGATCAGGCGAAGCAAGGTCGACTTTCCGCTGCCGCTGCGGCCGACGATGGCAATCACCTCCCCGCGCTCGAGCTGGATGCTGACGGGAGACAACGCCAGGCTTGCACCGAAGCGTTTGCAGACGTTTTCGACTTTCAGGAATGAGCCGTTGGATGACGACGTCGAATTGTACGATTGGGTGATGGTCAGAGGAGAGATGGTAGCGCTCATGTCAGGTGGTCCGGTAGGCTGGATTCCAACGAAGAAGGTAACGCTCCAGAAGACGGGTGAGGAGATCCGCCATTTTACCCAGGAGGGCGTAGAGCAGGATCCCGAGGAGCATAACGTCGGTCTGGAGAAAATCCCGGGCATTCATGGTCATGTAACCGATGCCGTTGTCGGAAGCGATGGTTTCGGCGACGATCAACGTCAGCCAGGTGATGCCGAGCGCGTATCGTACGCCGACCAGAATCGAGGGCAGGGCACCCGGAAGGACGATTTTCAGAATCAAGTCACGACGGGATAGTCCATAGCTGCGCCCCATCTCCACCAGGCGCGGGTCCACGGAACGGACGCCATGGGTGGTGTTGAGGTAGATCGGGAAGAAAACGCCAAGGACAATCAGAAAGAGTTTGGCGGATTCGCCGATGCCGAACCAGAGGATGACCAGGGGTATAAGGGCCAGGTGAGGCACGTTGCGGACCATCTGGAGCGAGGAATCAAGGAATTGGTAAGAGAGCCGCCAAAGGCCATTGACCAAGCCCAGGATAAAACCGATTGCGCCCCCCAGGGCAAAGCCAAGGGCGGCACGGCGAAAGCTTTCCAGAAGGTGCGTTGGCAGTTCGCCGGTGACGGTCAGGCGCCATCCCGCCTGGAAGACGCTCACCGGTGAGGGTAAAACCCGCGGCGGCAACCATCCTACAGAGGAGACCAGCTGCCAAAGCGACAAAAGCGCTACCGGCAAGATCCAAGGCAGGAAGGAGCCCGCAGCCAGGCGAGGCAAGAAATTCAGCCGTTTGCTTTCAGGCATGATTTTGATTCGTTTTTTTTGACGACGCGAAAGTCAAAGAGGCGGCGGTGACGTCATTGGCCACGATCTCGCCCTCGAAAGGAGAAGTCTCAGCCCTCGATGGATCGCCGTGACGGAGCGGCAGACGCGGGAAAAGCAGTTCGGCCACGCGATAGGCTTCTTCCAGGTGCGGGTACCCGGAAAAAATGAAATTCTCGATGCCTAATTCGTAGTATTCCTGGATGCGCGCCGCCACTGTCTCAGCGCTACCCACCAGAGCGGTGCCGGCTCCGCCGCGGACCAGGCCGACGCCAGCCCACAGGTTCGGGCTGATCTCGAGAGCTTCTCGCGAGAGATCGGCGTTTGAGGTCTGGAGGGAGAGCATGCGCCGCTGGCCGTGGGAGTCTTGCCGGACCAACGTCTTTTGCGCCCGTTCGATTGTCCGCTGATCCAACCGGCTGACTAAGCGCGCCGCGTCCGTCCAGGCTTCCTCCTCGGTTTCTCGCACGATGACGTGCAAGCGAATTCCAAAGCGAACGGTACGTCCGGCTTTTTCTGCCGCTGCGCGGACGTCCGCGATCTTGGCTGCCACCTGTGCCGGAGGTTCGCCCCAGGTAAGATAGACGTCGACGTGTTTAGCTCCTATCTCAATGCCGGCCGGTGAAGACCCGCCAAAATAAAGGGGTGGATAAGGCCGTTGGACGGCCTGGATGAGCGTGCTGGCGCCTTGGACCCGCAAGTGTCTGCCCTCGAAGTTAACTTCTTTAGGGTTGCCCGACAGAAGACCACGCCAGACGGTCAGAAATTCGTCCGTCACTTCGTATCGCTCGTCGTGATTGAGAAAAACTCCGTCCCCCGCCAATTCCACAGGGTCCCCTCCTGTCACGACATTGATGAGCAGGCGGCCGCCGCTGAGGCGGTCGAATGTGACGCACATTCGTGCGGCCAACGTGGGGGAGATCAGCCCGGGACGCAGGGCCACCAGGAATCGCAAACGGTTAGTTGCTGGAATGAGGCTGGACGCCACCACCCAGGCGTCTTCGCAGGAACGCCCGGTCGGCAGAAGAACCCCGTAAAAACCCTGGCTGTCGGCGGCGATCGCGACTTGTCGGAGGTAGTCGAAGTCGAGGTTGCGCCCGCCCTCTGCGGTTCCCAGGTAACGGCCGTCGCCATGGGTGGGAATAAACCAGAAAATCTTCATGGCTGGCTCCTTGAGCGGTCAGTTTTTCGTCCCTGCGGCCCCGAGATCACCGAACGGCCCCACATAGGACTCTTGGGCTCGGGTGGCCGGTTCTCCATCCCCTAACAAAGGAAACAGCAGCTCCGCCACGCGATAGGCCTCTTCCAAGTGCGGGTACCCGGACAAAATAAAGGTGTCAATGCCGAGCGAGGCGTACTCCTGCAGACGTGCGGCGACTGTTTCCGGGTCACCCACCAAGGCGGTACCGGCTCCACCGCGCACCAAACCGACGCCTGCCCAGAGGTTCGGACTAATCTCCAGGCTTTCGCGCCGCCCGTCGTGCAACTGTGCCATCCGCTTTTGACCGACGGAGTCGAAACGCGCGAAACTCTTTTGGGCGGCGGCGATGCTTTCGTCTGTCACATAGCGGATGAGGTCATCGGCGGCGGCCCATGCCTCTCTCTCAGTTTCCCGCACGATCACGTGAACCCGCAAACCGAAGCGCAACTTTCGTCCTCGCGCCGCAGCCAGCGCTTGTACTTCGGCGAGCTTCGAAGCGACATCAGCCGGCGGTTCGCCCCAGGTCAGGTAGACGTCGACATGTTCCGCCGCGACCTGGTGGCCGGCGGCGGACGAGCCGCCAAACCAGATCTCCGGATACGGTTTCTGCACTCCGGATCGGTAGAGCTTGGCGTCGTGCACATCCAGGTACTTCCCGGTATGGTCAACCGCTTTGCCCGCAAGGACCCGCCGGAAGATCGACAGGAATTCGTCGGTCAACGCATAGCGCTCCTCATGTTTCAAGTGCAGGCCGTCCCCAGCTAATTCGACCGGGTCACCGCCCGTAACGACGTTTAAGAGCAGGCGGCCGGCTGAATACCGGTCAAAGGTGGCGACCATGCGCGCGGAGATCGTCGGAGACATCAACCCCGGACGAATCGCGACCAAAAACCGCATTCGTTGCGTGAGCGGAATCAGCGCGGAGGCGACGATCCATGGGTCGTCGCAGGTGCGGCCCGTCGGCAGAAGCGCGCCGTAATAGCCCAGCTCGTCCACCGCCTGAGCAATCTGGTGGACGTAGCCGAGGTTGGTGTCACGGGCACCGCGTGCGGACGCCAGGTAACGCCCATCGCCAAAGGTTGGGATAAACCATAAGAACTTCATCGTGCATTGGAAAGGTCCGTGCGGCCCGAAGCCTCCACCGCATCGGAGACCTTGATGGGTTTGGGAATCAGTTTCAGCGAAAAGAAAAGGTCGGCGATCGCCTGTTGATCGGCGATGACCGCCGCATCGACCGGCCGAAATCCCCAGGGTTGCCGTCGGATGATGGTCTCGAGAATCTGCGGGTCCATGCCAACCTCCTTGGCCAGGTAGGTGGCCACTTCGGACGGCTTTTCCGAGGCCCATTGAGCGGCGCTGTTGACCGCGGCAACCAAAGCCGGCAGAAAGTCAGGATTTTTTTCAATGAATCCGCGCGTGGAGAGGAAAAACTCCCGGTTGGGGGCCAGATCCTTTGCCGTGGTCAGCACTTGAGCGCCGGTGCTCTGTTCGGCGGCAGTGAGAAACGGATCCCATATCGCCCAGGCATCCACTCTACCGCTTTCAAAAGCGGCCCGACCCTCCGGTGGAGGGAGAAAAGCGGTCCGCACGTCGGTGTATTTCAGGCCGGCTTTCTCCAGGGCTTTGACCAGGAAGAAATGAACATTGGAGCCTTTGTTTAGCACCACTGTTTTGCCCTTTAGATCGGCGACCGAGTGGATCGAGGACGATTTTGGGACCACCAGCGCTTCGCCTTCCGGATAGGGGGGCTGGTTACCAAGGTAGAGCAGCGATGGATTGGCAGCCTGAGCGAAAATCGGCGGGGCTTCGCCAGTGTTCCCTACCTCGATACTTCCGCCGTTGAGCGCTTCGAGCAATTGAGGGCCGGCAGAAAAAAGCAGCCATTGCACCTTCTTACCCTGTTTGTTCAGTGCCTTATCCAAGTCACCACGCGCGCGCACAATATTCAGCGTGCCGTACTTTTGATAGCCAATGCGGACGGTGGTTGGATCGCTCGCCCTGGCGCTGAAGGCAAATATGGTTAGCCAGAGCGCAAGAAAACCGCGCAAGAAAATGGGCGTTCTGAAGAAAAGCTTCATCGATAGAGCGGATACTCTACTAAAGCAGTGTGGTAGTCAAGAAATAGGCCAGGTGGCCTCCAATTGTCGGCGTCTTCGTCGATCTTTGAAGAGGTATCCGCCGAAGAGGGTATCGTTTGTGGGCGGCCCTTATCGGCGCATCGGATGTTTAAAAAAATCGATGACGCGGACGAAGGACGAGACGTTGGAGCCTCCACCGCCCAGCCCGTACCGGGGTTTCCGCCTTCTAGGCAACAGCAGAGAGTGAGCAGGAGGACCAATCGTTCCAATTCGTTTATCCGCCCCGATGCTTTTGATCTTTGATCCGAATGAAAACGGAAAACGGTCAAGGCTCCGGTACACCGGTTCCGCCGCCTGGCTCGGCCGCTCGTCCCGGGCAACAAACTTAGGACAGGTCAACATCTGCGGAGGCTCAGATACTTTTCATTGTGCGTTAACGAATTTAGGGACAGGTCAACATCGAGCGGAGTTTCAGATAGGGACAGGTCAGACATCCCGCGGGAATGCGCTTCGATACTGTTTATAGTGCGTAGCGTCTGCATTTCGTTGGACCTGTCCCCATGTTTCGTGGACCCGTCCCCATGGGAGACGTACATCCGGACTGCCCTCGCTCTGGGAGACAACAAAGTTAAGCTGCGGCGGTCACTCGTTCACCAGACTCTCCGCTGGAAGCTTCTGTTTGGATGACATTCGGAAGATAGAGATTTCAGATGACATCGAGAGTTAAGATGGGTCGATGGATCTCTTCTTGACGCGCTACCGTCGTTGTCCCGGATCAGCATTGATCCGAGCGATCTGATCGAACCTTCATCCCTTCATCATCATATCCGGACGGCTGTGAATCCTTTTCTCCGGTCCATGTGGGCACCGGCCGAAGATTGAGACGTCCGGGCACTTTGTCCGCGCGGTTCCGAAATTTGCTCGCTTGGCCGGATGACGAACTTTTCAGACACCACCGCAGTTCCTCCGCCTCGCTCGGCCCGAGCAGGGCAGGGAAAACGCCAACTCCGCCCGCCATACACTTCGCACGGCCCCAGGCGGAAACAAAATTTGGGGACAGGTCAATGTCGCGCGGAAAAATAATTTTTAACTACATATTTTTTAATATGTTGTGTAAACTCGCTCCTCGTTATGAGATTTCCGCGTGTCAAAGCTCAGGGTCGGAGTTTTTATCACTGCATTTCCAGATTCGTGCATGGCCTTTACATCTTCGGAACCTCCGGAGGCCGTTGTGCGGAGGCCGAGGAATTCCTCTCTCTGATGCGCCGCTGGGCGGCGTTGACTGGTATTCGGATCCGGAAGTACGTGCTGATGGCCAATCACTTTCACATCATGTGCGAAGTGCCTGAACCCAAGCCCTTGACCCAGAACGAAATGCTGGAGCGCATTGAGGCCGGCTACGGGCGCGAACGAGCGCAGACGCTGCGGAAGCAATTGGCGGCCTTTGCTCAGCAACCTGACGGGCTGGAGCAGAGCAAGCGCCTGCTGGAGCCCTATCGCCAGCAGATGAAGAGTGACCTCTCGTTCTTTATGAAACAGCTCAAAGGCTGCTTCGCCCAGCAGTACAACCGACGCCACAAGCGGCACGGGACCCTGTGGTCGGAGCGTTTCAAGAGCGTGCTGCTGGAAGGAGGCGCTGCCGTGGCGGCGATCGCCGCCTACATCGATCTGAACCCGGTGCGAGCCGGACTGTGTGAGGATCCCAAGGACTACCGATACTGCGATTATGCGGAGGCGATTGCCAAGGAGTCCGCGACAGACCTTGAGGCAATGCGGATCATCCTGAACCTGCCGGAGAGCGCCAGCCCGGAGGAAGTCCAAAGGGAGTATCGCAAACTCCTGTATTTGAAAGGCGCGTCAGGCAGCGAGAACAATCCTCCGGCCTTTGACTTTGCCAAGGTGCAAAAGGTCGTCGAGCAAGAAAAGGGCGAACTCTCGCTGGGGGAACGTTTACGGTGCAAGATTCGCTACTTAAGCGACGGAGTCATCCTGGGCAGCCGCGCCTTTGTGGAATTTCATTGCCAGCGGCTGAAGGAAAAGCTCGGCTACAAGCGCCAGAGCGTCCCCATCCCCTTAGAGATCCTGGGTCCAGGGGCGCTATGGGTTTTTCGCAAACTGCGCGTCCGGACCTTCGGCTAATTGAAAGATTGGCGCTCGAGTTTCTGATTCTCCAGCCAGGGAACGGCCCGCTCGCCCTAGGTTTCGAGCGAGGCTGAGGGACACCAACGCTCCGTCAAACGGCACCGGGCGCTCGATTTGGTGTCTTTGCTAGAACAGCATTGGCGTTTCGCCCGTTGCCGTTGAGCCCTTCCACTCTGTCCAGCGTTGAGGTCCGTTCCGCCTTTCCCACCGGCGACCATGAGCCGGGTAGGGAGAATGGCTCGCACCGAGACTAAGACGTTCGCAAAGAGAATTGAACCGCCGACCGCGTTTCATCTTTCACGTTGGGGTTTTGATCCGCTCAAACTTACGAATTGGGCCGGTACCAAATAAAGCAAGGGCTCGTGGGTTCATGCCAGTTGCATCCATTGTCGCGCCCCACAAAATCGACCTGTCCCCGTAGGCGTCGACAGAATTGACCAATCGACCCGTCCCCGTAGAAGACCATATTGAATGGACACACAAAATCGACCAATCTGACCGAATCGACCTGTTCCCATTGGATGAGGCACAGAATCGACCTGTCCCTATAGACAGACAGAATCGACCTGTCCCCGTAGAAGGTTCAAGCTGCCAGATTTGTGAGGGTTGACGCCGCAAGGTGGGCAACGCAACAAGTCCCCGGTTCGGGCGGAGCCTCGGTTGGAACCTCACCCTACCCCGAGCTTCGCGCTACCGAGATGGGCTTGCGGCGCGTGGCTTTGCAATCCTTCCCAACATCGTCCTTCTCGGAGTGAGGCTTGACCATCGTCGCCATCGAATATACCTTTCGCAGGCGGTGATCTGACAAATCGAATCGAGTGCGACGCTTCGCCCCCCCGGAAGACCCCAGAAAGAGAAGTATCCATGACGAGTAATCAATCGCACCCACTCACACCGCTCGAGAGACCACTTCGGGCAAGGCAATTTGTGCCGTGGTTTGGCGCTTGGATTTACTGTTTTGCAATATGGATCGGAATGGGCGCTTGCTTTGCGCAACTCAGTACCCGGGCGGAAACCCAGGGCAATCTCAAGCAACATCAGATTGCATTCTTAAAACGCATTCGAAAGGCCGACCCTCAGCACCAAACAATTGAGCGTGCAGTGTTCAATCAACAGAACGAATTAGGCCTTGTTCTTAACCGGAGCGTCGAAATGGACAAAATCTCCGCACTGATGCGCTCGATGCTTGTCCAAATGGCGCGCGAGTTTCCGAATCAAGATTTAACTGTTCTAGCTTATACCCCTTCTAGTCCACCGCGAAAGATTGGAACCGCACGGCTGAACGCGCGGACGCGTGATATGACCTACACGCCCGAGTATTGAGATCGTTCTTCGCCACACATCTAACCCCACTCCCAAACTACTATGCCAGGAACTGTTGATGATTTTATGAACCGCTTCGGCGGTGGCGGCACGATCGATGATAGCCAGGCCCAACAATATCACGATCGCTTTGTTTCCACGGATTCTAACGACCGCGAATTCGACAACCAGACCTACCACAAAAGCGCCACAGAATATCTAGGTAAGCTGCCTGATGATCAATTTCAGGATGCGGCGCGAACTGCCTACAATCAAGCCGCACCGCAAGAGCGCCAAGGCCTGCTCGGTGGGCTGCTCGCTGCGGTTGCTGGCGGCGCGGCCGGAGGCGGTATCAGCGATATCGCGAACAAAATCGGGCTTGGTACCACCGATCCCAGCCGAATGAGCGCCGACGACGCCGCCCGTCTGATGAATTACACAAGGTCCGAGCATCCCGAGGTGCTGCAGAAGACGGTCGAAGAAAAGCCGTGGTTTGTCAAAGCGATGGGTAACCCAGTTATCATGGGTGTGCTCGCAATGGCAGCGACGAAGCTAATCAGCACTCAACTGCCCAAAAAATCCTGAGCGGGGAAGAGCAGATTTGGTATAGAGCAGATTTGGCTAATAGATGGCATGGAAGCATCGCTTGACGGTGCGGCCAGAACACAGGCTGGAAGCCCATGCTACATTAGTCTTCCGGAGTATCGAGCGATGTGTTTCAAAATCACCCGCCGGGAGATCCGCGAGTCAACGGCAACCACACGGGCTGGAAGCCTATGCTCCATTAGATCTTCTGGAGGGTCGATCGATGTGTCAAAATCACCTGTCGGCTTCCAGCCTGGACTATCAACTCAAAGCAACTCGTGAGGGATCTTGCCGCCGTGTTCTGACAACTCTCTGAGAACTTGTTTGTGAAGCCAGATGTTCATCGTCGCTGAATCGTTTTCGTCGCCGGTGTAATGGAGTTCGCTGGCCAACTTTTTCCGGGCGGAAAGGCTACTGTCCATATCAACTAATTTCATCAGATCGACAATCGACCTTCTCCAGTCGAGCTTTTCTGGATTTTTTGCGGCCAGGCCATCGAGGATTGCGGTTACGTCCACAGTTTGAGCCGGTGCCGCGACGGGTTCCGGAGGAGTCGCCGCCGGTGCAGGGGTGGCGGGAGAAACAGCGGACGCCGCAGGCGTTGTCGCAGAGGGCGCCGTCGCGGATTCGATCGTTGTGTTCGCGGGGGTAGCCGGAGCCAAAGAGGCGGGGTGCGGAAGAGGCGGCTGGAGCGGAAGAAGCTACGTTGGCGTGGCCGAATATTTTGGAGATAAGGCTGGTAAGCATTCCCATATTGCAGACTGTACGCCTTTGCGACAGAAAGTGGATGTCATAAATGGAATATGTTTAGTCTCTCCTCCGTAGGTGAGGCTCTGCCGAGTTTTTGGGGGTGACGTCGTAAGGCGTTGCCAAGCGGGAAAGCCCCGGTTCGGGCGAAGCCTCACCCTACCAACTAATCTTTCCCTTCTTTGGGATCGAGCGCATCCCGGAGGCCGTCTCCGAGAAAATTCAAGGAAAAGAGCGTCAGCGAAAAAAAGAGTGCAGGGCAAAGCAATAACCAGATCGACGTCTCCATGGTGCGAGATCCTTCATCGATCAGCACGCCCCACGAACTGAGAGGAGGTTGTACTCCCAGACCTAGAAAACTTAAGACCGCTTCCAAAAGCATCACTTCCGGAAAAGTGAGCGTGGCGTAGATGATGATCGGTCCCAAGACGTTGGGGAGCAGATGGCGAAACAAGATCCGATGACCAGGAAGCCCCAGCGAGATAGCTGCTTCGATAAATTCCTGATTTTTGAGAGAAATGATCTGGCCGCGAACGATCCGCGCCATGGTGAGCCATTCCACGGCGCCGATGGCGACAAAAAGAAGGATGAAATTCCGGCCAAACATCACCATCAATAGAATAACGATCACCGTAAACGGAAGAGCATAAAGGATGTCCGCGAAACGCATCATTACCGTGTCAGTGTTGCCGCCCAGAAAGCCCGCGACTGCGCCCCATAAGACCCCGATGCAGACCGAGACAAGGGTGGCGGCGAAACCGACGGCGAGCGAAATCCGTCCCCCAATCAAAACGCGGGTCAGCAAATCACGACCTAGCGGATCGGTGCCGAAGAGGTGTCTTTGCTTGGATGGTTCATAGGTGATCTTGCCTTCGCGGTAGGTGTTGCCTTGGGCGATCTTGCCAACGATCTGTTGGCGTTCCGATGTTGGCCGGTCTAGAAATTCATCTTCCAGATTGGAGAGCGCCACCAGGTTTTTTCTGAGTTCACCTGTCTTGAGAGCCTCGGAACGCAAAAAGATCGGTTCCAAGGGCGCACTTGCTTTCAGGCTGATTTCCGTCCGTTCGTAGGTGTAACCGGTGAAAAACGGACCAACCAGACAAAGGATCGTGATCACGCTAAACGTGTAGAGGCCGAAGAGAGCAACGCGGTTCTTGCGGAGGCGGCGCCAGGCATCCTTCCAAAGGGAGGTCCCTTGCTCCAATTGGCTGACCCGGATCGGGCCGGGTTCAATGGATCCTGTTGTGGCAGGCGTCGCCGAGTTCATTTTTTAATCCCGCGATTTGGGATCCATCAGTGCCTGGAGGATGTCGGAGAACAGATTGAAGACTACGATCAAAACCCCGAAAAAGGCGACGGTGCCCAGAACCAGCGGATAGTCCCGATTGAAGACAGACTTAATGAATTCCTGACCAATGCCAGGGACGTTAAAAACTTTTTCCACCACGAAGGAACCGCTGAGCAGTCCGGCAAACGCGGGGCCGAGAAACGCCACCACCGGAAGTAATCCGCCGCGGAGTGCATGTTTAAGAATGATCTGATGATCGGGAACTCCCTTGGCCCGGGCGGTCCGGATAAAGTCCTGACTTAGGATATCCAGCATCCCACCTCTGGTTAAACGGGCGATGTAGGCGGAATAGAACAGTCCAAGGGTTACGGCCGGCATGATCATCGGATGAAATGGCACATAGTTCAGCCCGTGCCAACCACTGACCGGCGCGAGCCTCAGCACCAGACCAAAGAGCAAGGCTAGAATGGGACCCAAAACAAATGTCGGAAGACAGATCCCCAGCATCGACAACGACATCGGAAAATAGTCCCACACCTTGTTCTTGTGCGCTGCCGCGATCACTCCGGCGGTGATCCCAAGCACGGAAGCGATGCAAAAAGCCAAGGTTCCGATCTGCAAGGAGATCGGAAAAGAACGCGCAATCACTTCGTTGACAGACTCGCTTTGATACGTGTAGGAGGGACCCAGATCGAAGCGGGCAAATTTCCCCAAATAGCTGAGATATTGCTTCCAGAGGGGTTGATCGAGGCCGTAGTAGGCATTCAATCTGGCAATGACTTCCGGTGTGGCCTGACGTTCCGCACTGAAAGGACCGCCCGGCACCTCTTTCGACATGAAGAAAGTCAGGGTCAGAATCATCCAGAGAACCGGGATGAGCTGAAACAAGCGTCCGACGATGATCTTGATCATTTAGCCGGATCGCGCTCCGTCTTCAGGTCGATAAATTTGTAGTTGTGGTTACCGAGGACGAGCGGATTCCAATTCTGGACGGACGGCCGTATCAAGTAGGTGTCGGTGTACCAGTAAACCAGCACGATTGGAAGTTCGGTGAGGAAAATGTCTTCGGCGTCATGGAGAATTTTGAAGCGGGCAGTCGGATCTCCTGTCCTGGCGGCCTGCTCGATGAGCGCATCGAACTTCGGACTTCCCCAATTCGTATTATTGTTGCCATTGCCTGTCGTCCACATGCTCAGGAAAGTGACCGGATCCATGAAATCTCCGATCCAAGCAGAACGTGAGAGGTCATAGTTTTTGTTGTTCTGGGTGTCCAGGTAGACCTTCCATTCCTGGTTCTCCAGGGTGACGACTATGTTCAGCTCTTCCTTCCACATCTGCTGGATCGCTTCGGCAATCGCTCGATGTGATTCCGAGGTGTTGAAATGAATCGTGAATTTGGGAAACCCTTTCCCGTTTGGATAACCCGCTTCGGCAAGCAGCTGACGCGCCCGCGCCGGATCATAGGTGATCATTTTCAGCGGTTGGTAGTTCCCCATGCCGGGGGGTGTATAGCCAGTGGCAGGCTTCTGATCTTCTCTCAGAATATTTTTCACGATCGCCTCACGGTCTACCGCGAGGTTTAACGCCAATCGAACCTTCGGATTGTCCAGTGGCTTGCGGGCAATGTTAATGCGATAGAAGTAGACGCCTTCATACGGATCGACCCGAATCAGTTCCGGTTGGGTGCGGCGGTAAGAGGGCACCTTATCCAAAGGGACCTGGCCGGTCTTATGCAATTGTCCAGCCCGAAAGGCGCGCTCCTCGGTATTTGAATTCTCGATCGAATAAAAATTGATTCCGTTCAATTTAACGTTAGCCGCATCCCAATAAAGCGGATTACGAACCACCTCGATCACGTCGTTGGGATACCAGCTCTTCATCTTGAACGGGCCATTCCCCACATAGTTCTCCGCTCGCGTCCATCGACTGTCGCGGGTATCGATGGCGCCGAACTTCAAAATGGCAGTGGGGGAGACCGGAAGCCATGAATCATGCTGCACCAATGAAAGCAGATACGGGGTCGGTCCGACCAGGTCGATGCGTAGCGTTTGATCATCGAGGGCTTTCACCCCGACCTGGGCGAAATCACTGATTTTACCGCTGTAATAATCCTCGGCACCTTTCAAAATGAACAGGTTTTCGGCGTATTGGGCGCCGAACGAAGGCGTTAGCATTCTCTTGTACGAAAAGACAAAATCCCCGGCTTTCACCGGTTCGCCGTTCGACCATTTCCGGTCCGTGCCGATGTGAAACGTCCAGCTCGAATAGTCTTCGTTGTGCTCCCAGTGATCGGCCATACCTGGAACTACCTTGGATTGATCGTCGATGCTCGGCGCGACAAGGCCTTCAATCATCGACATAATGATATGATGCTCCGTTACCCCCTGCGCCTCCTGAGGATCCAAAGTCCGGGGTTCGCTTCCGACAGTAAGGAGGAGAATCTTACGTTGGTTAGCCTCTCGGAGAGTGAGGCTGTCCTTGTCGCTAGTTGCGGTAGCGCGCTTAACGCCGAACCAGGCGAGCCCGCAGCAGACCAGGAGCGCAAGCAACAGCAACAGTCTTTTCATGGATCGAGACTATCCAGAAAACTGCGAGGCCTGGCTTGATTCGCGCTTTTTAACGATCGATCGATTCACCCGGTAATCTCTTGGAGATCTGCAAGGAACGAATAGCGTCACGCAATTCCGCCGCGCGCTCATAAGCTTCGTCGGCAATGGCGCGTTTCAAGTCCCGCTCCATGAGTTCTAGCGGCGTCAGCGGCACGGCATCGCGAATCTCCTTGAGCCAGTCGGTTAAAAAAACCAACTCGTTGCTCGACTCGATCCATTCCGGTTGACCGATCGATCGGTAGAAGGCCTCGATTTTTAGTTTACCAGCTTCGATCAACTTGACGGCCCCTCCCGTATTGCCCTCCTTCAACTCCAAGGACGCCCTGGCTCTCGTATTCATCATCAGGACGTAGGGCCTAAACTGTTCCAGGTTCCATTTGGAATCTTCGTCGGTCGCATGGTCGCTGACAAAATCCAGCATCTCCAAGTTCCGTTCCGTATCGCGAATCACATTCTGAAAATCCCGGAGCTGAAAGAGGCTCAAGTAGCGGTGGTAGTATTGCGCTCCCTCCTGTTGCAACGCAGAAACGTCTGCTTCTGAAAGCGAGTAGGTCTTGTCGCCCGCCTTGACTGCAGCCAATTTAGCCTGGTGATAATGTAACAACGATTCACAGCCATGCGGTCGAACTCCATCCGGACGTCCATTCAGCTCCATTTGGATCAAACCGAGATCGATCCTGAGCTGGATCTTTTCGCAACCGTCGCGTCCGACGATTTTTCGGGCTTTTACCTGCCCCGGCTCGTGCGGCCAACCTTCGAGTAAGTCATTTAAATCCAGATTGCTCACTGCCTGGAATATCGGAACTGCTTCCTACGTTGTCAAAAGAATCGAAAGAATCAGGAGCCAGGAGCCAGGAGCCAGGAGCCAGAAGCCAGGAGCCAGAAGGGTGCTGGACGGGAAAGAAAGAGATACTGCGTGAATCGAATAAATAATAATGGTAACAACCCACGACCAGTGAGCGAGTCGGAACCCCGCCAATTCTGGCTCCTGACTCCTGGCTTCTGAATATGATTCTTCTCGAAGTCGAAAATCTGCGGACCTATTTTTATACGCGCAGCGGCGTGATTCGAGCCGTGAATGATGTTTCCTTTTCCCTGGGTCGAGGTGAGACCCTGGGCATCGTCGGTGAATCAGGGTCCGGAAAATCGGTGACCTGCTATTCTATCCTTGGCCTGATTCCTAAGCCGCCCGGAAAGATCGTTTCCGGTCATGCAAACTTCGGTGGTGTAGACTTGCTCAATTGCCCGGAAGAACAGTTGCGGCGGATTCGCGGGAAGAGAATCTCGATGATCTTCCAGGATCCGATGACCTCCTTGAATCCCTATCTGCGAGTTTCGGATCAGCTGATCGAACCATTACTAGTGCATGAAAAAGTGAGTCGATCACAAGCGCTCAGCAAAGCGATTGAGAGCCTGGAAGAAGTCGGCATCCAGGACGCGGCGGCCCGGATTCATCTTTATCCACACCAGTTCTCTGGGGGTATGCGTCAGCGGGTGATGATCGCGATGGCCTTAATCAGCCGGCCGGAAATTCTGATTGCCGATGAGCCGACAACCGCTCTGGATGTCACCGTGCAGGCGCAAATCCTGGAGTTAATCAAGCAGCGCCAGAATGATTTGGGAACGGCCGTGATATTCGTGACGCACGATCTGGGCGTTGTTGCCTCGTTTTGCAAAGATGTGAATGTCATGTACGCCGGCCGCATCGTCGAGTCGGCGTCCACCGACGAAATATTCGCTCATCCGATGCATCCGTATAACGCGGCGCTTCAACAATCGATTCCGGCGTTGCATCGGAAAGGAGAGCTCTTGTTCACCATTCCGGGGATGCCGCCCGATCTCACGATCGATCTTCCCGGATGTTCGTTTGCCCCACGCTGTGCACACGCGATCGATCGTTGCCACGAGGATTCTCCATCGCTGCAGGAGATCGTGCCGAGGCACCGGACGGCCTGCACCCGGTTTCAGCGAGGCGAGATTTCGGAGGTGCGCTCAAACAGCGTTGTTCCGACCGTATGAGCGTCTTTCTCGAAGTCGACAATCTCAAAAAATATTTTCCTATTTATAAGGGCACGGTTTTTCGCCGGCGGGTTGGATCGGTTAAAGCGGTCGACGGTATCCGCCTGGAGCTTAAAAGAGGCGAAATTCTCGGGCTGGTGGGCGAGTCGGGATGCGGCAAATCGACTTTGGCTCGCACCATCATGCAGTTGCTGCCAATCACCGATGGAGCGGTCGTTTTGGAAGGGCGGGATCTTTCGAAAATCAGCAAACGAGTCGATCCGAGCCGAGCGCGTAAATTTCCAGATGATCTTCCAGGATCCGTACGCTTCGCTTAATCCGCGGATGACCGTTTACGACGCGCTGGCAGAAGCAGTTCGGACCAGGCAAAAGGCCAGCGGCGATTCGCTGGCGGCAAAGGTGGTGGAACTAATGACCATCGTTGGGTTACCGCCCAGTCAGATGCGACGGTATCCGCACGAATTTTCCGGCGGGCAACGTCAGCGAATCGCCATCGCGCGAGCCTTGGCGCCTGAACCGAAGCTGATTATTGCGGACGAACCGGTTTCGGCTCTGGATGTCTCGATCCAGTCTCAGATCCTGAACCTGATTCTCCGATTATGCCGCGAGCGCCAGTTGACGATGATTTTCATCTCGCACGATATTTCGGTGGTCAAATATATCTCGGACCGGATCGCGGTGATGTACCTGGGCCGTCTGGTTGAACTGGGGCCGGCCGCAGATATCGTCGATCATCCGCTGCACCCTTATACGAGAGCGCTTGTCTCTGCGGTCCCGGTGCCCGATCCGCGCGTGGAGCGCGCGCGGCGCCGGATCATCCTGGAAGGCGATCCGCCATCGCCCACCAACCCGCCGCAAGGATGCGCGTTTCATCCCCGGTGTCCTTATGCAATTGAGGCCTGCAGAGTGCGTCGGCCCGAACTCGAAGAGAAAGAACCCAATCGGGTGGTGGCTTGTCTGAGGGTTGGGGAGATTTAGGGGAAGTGTCAGTGCCAGTGCCAGTGTCAGTTCTGGGAGCCGCTGGGCTCCTTAATCGTGCTCGTGATCGTTGTCGTACTTCGGCCTCGGTAGGGTTAGGCTCCGGCCGCGATCAAAGATCGAGAACGAAATCGAGCACGATTGGTGGAAGGTAGGGTGAGGCTCCGTCCGAACCGGGGCTTCAGGGTAGTCTTGCCCTATGACTGTGACCCCCATCAATTAGTCACTCGGACGGGGCCTGCCTGCCTCTCCTTGAACGATGTTTCTGCGGGGGTAACGTCGTAGTGGCAAGCAAACCCGGGAAGCCCCGGTTCGGACGGAGCCTCACCCTACCTCCCGATCTTTGATCATCCTATCTTAGTCGTGTTCCGATTTACGCTTGCCGGTCGGCAGGTAAGACATGTACGTTTGAAGGCCAAACGCGCGAACGCGTTCTTTCCTGACACTGGCACTGACACTACCTTCCCTCCCCCCAATTATGGACAAACCTGGCTCCGGCGTTATCACCACCACACAGGATGTCGATTGCCTGGAATTTGATTGGGGAAAGATTCATTTCCTAAGCGAGCCTGCGGTGACCGGAGCAGAACGCTTCAGTTTTGGGATCGTTGAACTGGCGGAGGGAAAAGGGCACGCCAGGCATAACCATCCGGGCTCAGAAGAGATCATTTACGTCGTCTCAGGAGAAGGGGAGCAAATGGTCGATGATCAACCTCCGATCAAGGTTGGTCCCGGATCAAGCATCTATATTCCGGCAGACGTTTACCATTCGACGGTGAATACCGGCACGGAAACGTTGAAGCTAATCGTTGTTTATTCGCCGGCAGGACCAGAACGATTGCTCCGTGAAATTCCCGGTTGCCGGGTCAGTGCCGCTTAAGAGGGAGTGTCAGTGCCAGAGGGAGCCGCCGGCTCAAATGGTGCTTGTCTTCGATTCTTAAGCTGCCGGAAGTCAAGCGTCCCGCTTTATCTCTTAAGAGCGGGATAGTCTACAGACGGAGACAGTTCATCTCACAACGTTCGTCCTCGTTTTGGGTTACCTCGATCTGCTCTTAGCCAATCACCGCCTGGGATCGAGAACGATAACGCGAGCACGAGGACATTGGGAGCCTGGCGGCTCCCCTGACACTGACACTGGCACTGAGACTTCAGTGCCCCAGGATCGGGTGAGGCTTGTAGGGAGCCGACAGGTAGCCGAGTTCTTCTTGAGTCAGCTTGAGCTCAGTGGCCTTGATCGCATCCTCGATATGATGGGTTTTGGTGGCACCGATGATGGGAGAGGTGACCCCTGGTTGATGAAGGATCCAAGCCAGGGCAACCTGGGCATTGGCGACACCTCGTTTCTGGGCAATCTCGGTCACATGATCGACGACCTGGAAATCGTCTTCTTTGTAGTAAAGACCGTGTGCAAATTGGTCGGATTTCGCCCGAACCGTCTCTCCTTTATCTTCTGATCGCCGATTGCCAGCCAGGAAGCCGCGAGCTAAGGGGCTCCATGGAATCAGGGCGATTCCTTCGGCCCGGCAAAGCGGATTCATCTCACGCTCTTCTTCCCGATAGACCAGGTTGTAATGGTTCTGCATGGATACAAACCGGGCGTAACCGTGCCGATCAGCCAGGTACAAAAACCGAGCGAACTCCCACGCGTACATGCTCGAGGCGCCAATATACAGAGCCTTTCCCTGGTTGATCACATCTGTCAGTGCTTCCAGAGTTTCCTCCACTGGGGTGGTGGAGTCGTATCGATGAATCTGATACAAATCGACGTAATCGAGGCCTAAGCGTTTCAAGCTGGCATCAATCGCGTGCCGGATATGTTTTTTTGAAGTGCCTCGCTCGTTTTTGGTTTCTCCCATTGGATTGAAAACTTTCGTCGCGACTACCACCTGTTCGCGTTTGACGCCGAGCTTTTTCAGCGCGCGACCAGTGACTTCTTCACTGGCGCCTGCGGAGTACATATCCGCGGTGTCAAAAAAGTTGATTCCGGCGTCCAAGGCCTGCCGGAAAAACGGGATCGATTCGGATTCCTCCAGAACCCAATCCCGCCATTTCGTCGATCCGTAACTCATGCAGCCAAGACAAATGCGGGAAACCTTCAGTCCAGTATTTCCGAGGGAGACGTATTCCATATTGGAGAGAATATGGAAAGACCAATCCTGATCGTCAAACGGTCCGAATTCGGGTGTCCCGCCTCCGGCCCAACATTTCTCGCTTAATTGACGACGACAAAGACGTGCCGATTGCCCACCAGTCGCCCATCGCCGTGCTGCCTGTTCCAGCTTAGTCGTTAGATAGGTGCGCGTGAGGGTAGAAAGCACCCTCAACTAATATTTTTGGCGATCCGGAAAATGCGTGTCATAGAAGCACTGGAGAAGCTAAAGAAAAGGAGAGGGGCAGGATTTATAGCCTTTTCTCTTTTGGGGTACCGCACAAAACAATGAACTGGAGCTGCAAAGCGATCTGGTACACGGATGCAGGCTATGAGATTTATTTTGCCTCTGAACGCAACTGGATTAGCTACGGCCCGGATGGTTGGGTTCATCTCGCAATCTCGCTCGATGATGCCAAACACATGTGCGATTCCCAAGAAAAGGCTCGGACCGACATATTGGAGCGGCCCTAACGCCCGAGACCTTTGAGTTTAGTCGGTCCAGAAGCCTTTCCAACAAGGGATTAATCTCGTCCCCAACTCACTGGAGAAATGTCCGCGCGGTGGCTATCGCTTGATCATCGATAGATCCAACGGAAGAAGCTCTTGATCCTGCCGGACGAGATGTTTGTGGTCTCGGGCGATGTGCTCGGGGAGCATGGCGACCGAGGCGTAAGTCGTAGTGTCCATAACGATCTCCTTTCCGGCCCACAACATAAGCCGAGAATAACCCTTCTGCAATGACCCGAATAGGGTATTGAATGTGCGATTTGGTTCCCTGGTTCGTAGAGTCGCAATGCCCCGTCGTTCCCCATAATCTTGCGCTTGTCATCTTTGTTGTTCTCGCCGGGGCCGAATGCGAATACCAATTGGAGGCTCCCCCAAAGCACCCACCGGCTTTCCGTGATCCTCGGTGATTTACGCTACGCACTCGATTCCCTGACCGTTCGAGCCAGGATTGGCTAATCTCTTCGAACATGGTTTTGAGATTCTTGGTGATGCCCCATTTTGGGTAATGTGCCTTCATCTTGCTGAGGTCGGAGATGTAGCAGATATGGTCGCCCCGGCGATTTTCATCCATGTACTGGTATCGCATTTTCCGGCCGGAGGTTTCGGCGACGAGATCAAAAGCCTCAAGGATGGAGATGGAATTTTCACTGACCTCCGCCCAGGTTATACACCTCGGCTGGACGGGCGCTTTGAATGAACTGGTTCATGAACTGGACGACGTCGTAGGAATGAATGTTATCGCGTACTTGCTTACCCTGATAGCCGAATACTTTGTAAGTGCGCCCTTCCAGATTGCACAGGATGAGGTAACTGAGAAAACCATGCAGCTCGACCCCAGAGTGGTTCGGACCGGTCAGGCATCCTGCGCGCAGACAACAGGTGGGCATCTGGAAATACCGCCCGTACTCTTGCACCATCACATCGGCAGCCACTTTGGAGGCACCAAAAATGGAATGCATCGATTTGTCGATGGCGAATGTTTCTTTGATGCCGTCGGCGTATTCCGGATCTGCGTAATCCCATCGGGTTTTGCTTCTCGACCAGGTTGAGCCGATTCGGTGCGTCGCCATAGACCTTATTGGTGGACATATGGACGAAAGGCGCCTCCGGAGAGAACCGGCGTGACGCTTCCAACAGGTTCAATGTACCGACCGCGTTAACGTCAAAATCATCGAACGGACGAGAAGCGGCGAGATCATGGCTCGGTTGCGCCGCGGCGTGCACGATGGCGTTCGGACGGACTTGAGCGACCAATTCCAGAACAGCCGGCCGGTCGCGAATATCGATGGGATGGTGATGAAAATTCCGCAATGAGTTCCGGAGCCGTTTGGTGTTCCAGGAAGTGTCGCCCTGTGGGCCAAAAAAATCGGCCCGCATGTTGTTATCAACGCCGTGCACCTCCCACTGGTCACTGTAAAAAAAAGAAACGACCTCGCTGCCTATCAACCCACTCGACCCGGTGACCAGCATTTTTTTCACTGGTGACTCATGGGGTGAGCGGCCCACGGAGTCAAGTCAGGAGGCAGGAGACGGGAGACGGGAGACGGGAGCCGGGAGCCGGGAGCCGGGAGCCGGGAGCCGGGAGCCGGGAGCCGGGAGCCGGGAGCTGGGTAGCTGGGAGCTGGGAGCTGGGAGCTGGGAGCTGGGAGCTGGGAGCTGGGATTCAGGTTGTATCGCGGCGGGCATACGGCCCGAGATGGAAAAGAAAGGTCAGCCAACGTTTCTAACCTTGGGGAAGGCTAACTCCTGGTAATTCTGAATTCTGACTTCTGACTTCTGAGTTCTCCTCCAACCCTCCCTGCCGAAGGCAGTTGAAGACCACCTGAGGCTCGAGGGACGAATTGTTGTTACGACAAAAAAGCTCATGAAAACTTTGTTTTTTAGCCTGATGGCAATCTTTGGGACGGTTTCAGCTTATGCGGATACCGTTCACGCCGGGCACACCGACTGTCCACAGAGGTTCCACCGTTCATACGGGAGGGAATTATAACCGGAACAATTATCACGGGAATTACTACGGAGGGTACCATGGCGGCCACGGGTACTACGCCAACGGAGGCCACAATGGTCGATATTGGCACGGCGGCTATTATGGCGGGCGCTATTATGGCGCCGGCTATTATCCCTACAACTCGCCCTTCTTTGTTGGATTGCCGATCCCGGTTCCTTTCCCCGTCCCGTGTCCCGGAATAATTGTTCAGGAGTCAGGTTAAGCATCGGTAGGCAGGCGTTTGCGCCTTGGGAAGTTCGTGACTTCTGACTCCTGCCTGACTCCTCAAAGAAGATGACCCATTTTGGCGCGTTTAGTCTGGAGATATCGCGCATTGTGAGGATTGGCCTCTGCCTTGATGGGAAGCTGCTCGACAATGTTCATGCCGTACCCTTCAAGGCCGACCACCTTTTTGGGATTGTTGGTCAGGAGACGGATGTGGCGAACGCCGAGATCGACCAGGATCTGGGCGCCGGTGCCATATTCACGGAGATCCGTCGGGAACCCTAACTTTTCATTCGCTTCGACCGTATCGAGGCCCTGTTCCTGAAGTTGATAGGCGCGAATCTTGGCGGCAAGTCCGATCCCGCGGCCTTCCTGGCGCATATAGACCAGTACGCCAGAACCCACTTCGTTGATATGCTGCAAGGCGGCGTGCAATTGATCTCCACAATCGCAGCGACGCGAACCGAAAACATCGCCGGTCAGACACTCGCTGTGGACCCGAACGAGCGTTGGTTCATCTGGAGAGATCGTCCCTTTGACGAGAGCGAGGTGATGGACATCGTCGATCACAGAGCGGTAAAGGTGCAATCGAAAGTCGCCATAATCGGTGGGCATGGAGACGATCTCCAGGCGTTCGATCAGAACTTCTCTTGCTCGCCGGTAAGCGATGAGGTTTTCAATCGAGCAGATCTTAAGGTGGTGCCTGTGCTTAAACTCAATCAATTCGGGCAACCTCGCCATCGAACCGTCATCGTTGACGACTTCCGCCAGCACTCCGGCCGGCGATAAGCCGGCCAATCTGGCAAGATCGACAGCCGCTTCGGTGTGCCCGGCCCGACGCAGCACCCCTCCTTCTCTGTACCGGAGGGGAAAGACATGCCCCGGACGAACAAGGTCTTGGGCTTTGGTGTCCGGTTCTGCCAGCAGGCGAATCGTACGCGACCGGTCTGCCGCCGATATACCGGTCGTTACCCCATCTTTGGCATCCGCTGAGATGGTGTAAGCGGTTCTCATCGATTCGGTATTTCGGACCGTCATGAGCGGCAATTCCAATCGGTCCAGATCTTGGCCTTCCATCGGAACACAGATAACGCCTGAGGTGTATCGAATCATGAAATTGATCAGTTCGGGCGTTGCCTTTTCGGCGGCAAGAATCAGATCCCCCTCGTTCTCTCGATTTGCGTCGTCGGTCACAATCACCAGGCGCCCCTGACGGATTTCTTCGAGAACCTCTTCGATCGGATCAAACACAATGTTCATAGGGTCCCGTCACTGTCTTAGAATTTCGTCGCCCGTCAACGATTGAAGGAGTTCAGGAGTTGCCGGAGTTCAGGAGTTGCGGAATCGGGCGGCCTGAACGGCTGAACCTTCGCACCTAAGCTGAACCTGAACTCTGAACTCTGAACTCTGAACTCCTGCAACTCCTGAACTTGCCCCGTTTGACGGGGAACGAAATTGCCAGTACGAAAGGAACCTGATGAGGTTCCGGTCCGTTTATGTCGCTGGCCATGGTGGCTTGGTTGGAAGCGCGGTGGTGCGCAATTTGGAGAAGAATGGGTATCCTAATATCCTTGTTCGGAGCCACCGGGAACTGGACCTCAGAAATCCGGAGGATGTCCGCAAGTTCTTTTCGGAGACCAAACCGGAAGCGGTGGTGATCGCTGCGGCAAAGGTCGGCGGAATCCAAGCGAACAGCGCTTATCCTGTCGAGTTTCTACTGGAAAACCTGCAGATCCAGAACAACCTGGTCGCGACGAGTTTCGAATTCGGCGTGAAGAAGCTGCTTTTCCTTGGCAGTTCGTGCATTTATCCGAAACTGGCAGCCCAGCCGATTGTTGAGAACTCGCTTCTGACCGGTCCTCTTGAACCGTCTAACGAGCCGTATGCGATTGCCAAGATTGCCGGGATCAAGCTTTGCCAGGCGTACGCGCGGCAGTACGGGGCGAATTTTATTTCCGTGATGCCCACCAATATTTATGGGCCCGGAGACAACTTTGATCTCGAGAAATCACATGTCTTGCCGGCCCTGATCCGAAAGGTGCATGAAGCGAAGGTGAAGAAACGAAGCGTGGTGACGATCTGGGGCACCGGCACCCCGCGGAGAGAGTTTCTCCATGCCGACGATCTCGCCGATGCGTTGCGATTTCTTTTGGAAAACTACGATTCACCCGAAATCATCAATGTCGGTTACGGAGAGGATGTGACGATTCACGACCTGGTGCAGATCATCGCGCGCGTCGTTGGTTTGGAGATCAAGATTGAGTTTGATGCCAGCAAGCCTGACGGCACTCCGCGGAAGCTTTTAGATTCGAGTCGATTGCAGGCGTTGGGTTGGCAACCGCGGATCTCTTTGCAGGAAGGCATTCAACAGACCTATCACTGGTTGCTGCAAAACGGCGCCCATTTGAAAGGATGGGCCAACTAAGATGCGCCGTCTCACAAATAATGGTGACGTCGTTGCGCTCAAAATGGGCCGTCGGCAAGGCGCGATGGAGGTGAAAGCTGGTGAGTTCCGATTCGAGAGCGTTAAAGATAGCGATTTCCAGCCACAGCGGGTGTGGCAATACGACCGCGACCAACAATGTAGGGACCACTTTGGGTCTGAAAGTCGTGAACTACACCTTTCGAGACCTTGCCGAAGATCTCGGTCTACGGTTTGAAGAGATTCAACAACAGGCCGCCAAAAGTCGGATTTATGATTTCCTGACCGACTTGAAGCTGATGCGGGCTTCGTTGCGATCTCGCGTGGTGGTGGGATCCAGATTGGCGGGGTGGCTGGTTGACGCGGACTTGCGGGTTTGGCTGCAGGCACCGTTGGAGACCCGGGCCAAAAGAATTTTTCAACGCGAGCCCGATAAGCACGCCGGATACGAGTCCGTCCTTTACCGGACTTTGCAGCGGGATGAGCAGAACCGAAAGCGGTACCTTGAAGTCTACGGTATCGACATCAATGACCGGAACGATTTTGACATCATTATTAATACGGAGAAGCTAACTGCCGAACAGGTTTCGAGCCTGATTGTGGCTGCTGCCCAGTGGGCTAGTCAGAATCAGCTCGACCGCGGAAATCCGCATCTGTTGAGGATTCGGAAAATTATCTCCGACAGCCTGGGTATTAACCCGCAAATTCTGGTCGACGACTCGCTCTCGGTCGATGTGAACGAGATCTATCAACGTTTGGACGGAGACGCTTTACTCTCGCCGCATTAGTGGACTCCGTCTCTCAAATACAAGCCCTGGACTATCCTTTCTTGGCCACGTCAGGCCGCGGACTGGAAACGTCCAAACTCCTTCGGGCCGTATGGTCAGTCCGTCCGATTTTTTCTTTTTGTCATTTTCGCGATCTTTTTGCAATCATGCGCGGAAAATGCGCAGGCAGATAGGGCATTGACCGATCGCAACACCTCTCAGTTGGGCCGAGACCTGGCTGGCCCGGGCAATCGAAAAGCTTCACCAATTCTGATGGTCGGCGACTCCTTGACGGTGGGGGGATTTGGTGAGGCCGTGGGAGATTATCTTTTGCACCGTTTCGGCAGCAAGAATGTGGCGATCTTTGCCTGCTGCGGTTCGTCGCCCGAGCACTGGGTGCGTTCCGGTCCGGAATATATCACTAAATGTGGCTATCGGGAACAAACTGCCCGGTCGACGATTCTTTACGACTTCGAGCGTGGCAGACGGCCTCGAAGGGTTCTCACGCCGAAGTTGGAAGACCTGGTGGCCAAATTTCGTCCAAGAACGGTGATCGTCCAGCTTGGAACAAACTGGATCGATGGGATGCACTCGAATCCGGCGAGGGATGAATCCACCTACGGCGAAATTCTTGATCGCTTTGTCGCCGCCATTCATAGCGAACCGAACACCGTGCGCAAGATTATATGGATCACGCCACCGGACTCTTCCCGCTATTCGAAAGCCGTGCAAAGGAGGGTGACAAACTTGATCAAAACGGCGTCCAGAAGGCATTCTTTCGAAATCATCGACTCAAGCCGCATAACGCATTATGTTCGTGGTCAATCGGGGGGCGACGGAGTGCACTATAACAAGATAGCAGCCCAGGAATGGGCGAACCGGGTGACAAGAGAACTCGATAGTCTGCTTCGATAGAAGCACCCCTGAAAAGTGGCAGCGAAAGGTTCCAAAAATATGAAAAAACTAGTGACCTTTCGATGGTCTCTCATTGTTCCGGTGTGCACGGTTTTATTTTGGTGCTTAGACGTTTCAGCGCAGTCGCAAGACGACAAAGACACCAACTTTGCCAAATACGCGCTCAAACTAAGGGAGGATGTCCTCCAGAGAGTGAACACGCAGCAGTCGTTAACCAAAACCACTTTTACCGGCAGCGGAACTGGCTATGGCAGCGGGACTGCCAACCGCAGCGCCGCCCACTACCCGGGCCTGACCCCTTTTCCCAGCGTCAGCGGGTCCCGAGTCCTGATGGTCGGTGATTCGATGACGGTCGGAGGCTTCGGTGAGGCAATGCAGGACTATCTCTTGCGGCGTTTTGGGAGCGGAAATGTCGCTGTGTACGCCTCTTGCGGGTCATCACCTGAACACTGGATTCGCTCGGGTCCGAATTTCGTCACAAAGTGTGGCTATCGGGAACAGACTCCGCGCTCGTCCATTCTCCGCGATTTCCAGAATGGCAAACAGCCTGAACCGGCTATCACGCCGAAGCTGGAAGATCTGGTTGAAGCATTTCATCCTACGACGGTAATCGTTCAATTAGGAACCAATTGGATGGACGGGATGGCGCCTGAGTCGGCGGCAGGTCAATCGAGCTACAGCAAAATCCTGGATCGTTTTGTGGCTGCGGTCCATAGCGCGCCGAACACGGTGCGCAGGATCATCTGGATTACTCCACCGGATGCCTCACTCTATTCCAGGGAAGTTAAAACCAGTGTGACAAACCTGATTAAAGCCGCAGCCCAAAGAGACGTTTTCGCCACCATCGATTCCGACAGTATGACCCACTATACACCCGGAAAGTCCGGGGGCGACGGCGTTCACTATAACAGCGAAGAGGCGAAACAATGGGCCGGCCGCGTCGTGAGGGAACTGGATTGGATGCTGCATTGAAGCAGGAGCCAGGAATCAGGAGTCAGAAATCGCAGGAGCCAGGAGAATCGTGGCCTGACACGCCTGAATATTTTAGCAGCGACCGACCCACGGCGACCTCGCTCTTGCAGAATGGTCAGGAGTTGCAGCATCTATCGATGAATTTCGATTTCATTTTACCGCTATTCTGTTTCGGAGCCTCCTAGGAGGTGCTCCTGACTTCTCTGCAACAGCAAGAAGCGGCCGAGCGCAAGTTGCTCTCTTGAATCTTCATGCGCGCCAACCCGTGGGTTGCTCCTGGCTCCTGGCTCCTGACTCCTGACTCCTGACTCCTGACTCCTGACAACCAACTCCTGATTGCCGTTTCTGCTTGCACTCTTAGTCGAATTGAGTGTTCATCGCTGCCAGCGCCGGATTTGCAGGATGGTCTTTAGTTCACATATTTTTATCTGGTATTTCCTCCCGCTCGCGCTGACGGGTTATTACGCGCTTGCGTTTGCTCCGCAGCGGTATCGCAACCTGTGGCTGGTCCTCACGGGCTACCTATTTTATGGCTGGGCCGGACCCTGGTTCATGGGGCTGATGTTTGCCACCACTTCGATTGACTGGCTGGTCAGCCTGATCATCGCGCACGACGAATGGCGGGTGTGGCGTTTCTGGCAGAAGCCAGTCCAGTCGCTGGTTCGCGGCGGCCCAAGGACAGTGACGCAACGCACCGCGCTGACAATTTCAATTTCGCTCAATCTACTGGTGCTCGGGTTCTTCAAGTATTTCAATTTTGGGCTCGAGGGCTACAACGCGCTTATTCAGAGTTTGGGTATCACGCAAATGCAGTGGCACACTGCGTTGCAGGTGGTGTTGCCACTTGGTATCAGCTTCTACACTTTCCAAGCCCTCAGCTACACCATCGATGTCTTTCGCGGGGATGCAGAGGCAATGGCGAACTTCATCGATTTTTCCTGCTTTGTCTCGATGTTCCCACATCTTGTGGCGGGGCCGATCCTCAAGTTTTCGTTTCTCGCTGACCAACTCAAATATCGGACGCTAACCTCCGACAAATTTGCCCGAGGGGTTGCATTTTTTGCGTTTGGCCTCGCCAAGAAAATCCTGCTTGCGAATCCATGCGGTAAAATCGCCGACGCGGCTTTTGGCGCGAGTTGGATCGGAAGTCTCGATGCGTGGTTCGGCGCAGTGGCTTACGCGTTCCAAATCTACTTTGACTTCAGCGGCTACTCCGACATGGCCATCGGGCTTGGTTTGATGCTAGGATTTATCTTCGCCAAGAACTTTGATTCACCCTACCGAGCTGAATCGATCACTGATTTCTGGCGACGCTGGCATATCTCGCTTTCGACCTGGCTTCGCGAATATCTTTACATTCCGCTGGGCGGCAACCGGCTTGGCAAGGTCCGGACTTACCTGAACCTGATGGCCACCATGTTGCTGGGCGGCTTATGGCACGGCGCGTCATGGAATTTTGTTATTTGGGGCGGCTTACATGGCGGAATGCTGGCTTTCGAACGCAGCCAGGGCCGAGAAAGCCTGTACCAGAATCTGCCCAAATCGCTTCGTGTCCTGATCACCTTCCTGATCGTGGTGGTGGGATGGGTATTTTTTCGCGCCTCGAACCTAACGAGGGCCATTGACTATCTGGCCAGCATGTTCGGCCTCGGTCACGCCCCTCCAGGTGCCGCACTGGTCTCCGGCATTATCTATCAACCCTACTATCTGCTCTCAATCGCCATCGCCGGGTTGGTGGTCTGGGCGGGCGCTCAGACCTGGGATTGGACGCAACGCCTGACGTTACCCAAGGTAGCGCTCTGCTTTGTGCTCGCCTGGCTTGCGTTGAGCGCTCTCGCGACGCAGGAGTACAACCCTTTCATCTACTTCATTTTCTGATTACTCATGGGTGAGGAAATCTTGGCATCGGCGAGGAGAGGAGAAGCGCGGAAGCTTTCGGTCCGGAACCGCGACGAACCGACCGAGGCCACACACGGAAAGATCTCGCGTGAAGAAGAGGCGGAGCTCGCTCTTAAATCCACTCGTTTTACACCGGGAGCTTGCGCTTTGCTGGTGACCCTTTTTCTGCTCACCCTCGCCGCAGTTCCGATCCTGCAATTCGTGACTGAGTTTCAAAACGCCCGGCCGGGCAGTTCGCTGCCGATGTTCGATGTCTTCAAGGTTTTGCCTTCCTGGACGAAAATTCGGAACGTGCGCAGCCTGGCCGATCTGTGGGAGCTCTTGCCACGTGTCTAAAGAAATCAAGGCGGCCGAGAAAGCCATGGAAAACGAGTCGGTGGTATCGCTGTGGCTGCGGCCACGGCTGCAAGCGATCCTGACCGAAGATTTGCACGCGGGCAGCGAACAGGTCTACCCGGGACGAGACGGCTGGCTCTTTTATCGGCCCGATGTCGATTATATCACGGGACCGCCTTTTCTCGACGCCATCCAATTGAAGCAGCGTGCAAAAACGCCGGGAGTCGAGCCGGATCCAATCAATGCCATCGTCGACTTTCGAAACCAACTCGCAGCGCGGGGAATTGACTTGATCGTGATGCCCGTTCCGGTCAAGGCCTGCGTCGATAGCGAAATGATGGTGGGAAGCGCGAGTCAGAAGAAGTTACTGCAGAATGAATCATTCAACGATTTTAAGGCCCTGGCTGAGAGAAGGGGTGTCCGGGTGTTCGATCCCGCGCCGCTGCTCATGGAACGCAAGGCCAAGGAGGGTGGCGCCCCACTTTACCTGGCAACCGACACACATTGGCGACCGGAAACCATGGAGTGGGTGGCGCAACAACTAGCGGCATACCTGGGGAGGCCCGGTCCCCTGCAGGGCGAGGGGCTTCGGGTGGCCGAAAAGGAAATCTCTGCCTACGGTGACATCCTTACGATGTTAAAGCTGCCGGCGGGGGACAATTTCTACCACCCTCAGAAGGTCGCGATCCAACAGGTTTTGATGGGCAACGCCCTTTGGCGTTCGAATCCGGAGGCCCGGTTCCTGTTGCTGGGCGACAGTTTTTGCAACATCTACTCGCTCGAGCCGATGGGATGGGGCGAGTCAGCAGGATTTGCCGAGCACCTGAGCCAAGCGCTTGGAGGTCAGCCGGTCGATTGTATTCTCCGGAACAGCGATGGCTCGTTCGCAACCCGCGAAATTCTCAGCCACGAACTCGCCCGGGGACGCGATCGGCTGGCGGGGAAAAAAGTGGTCGTGTGGGAATTTGCGGTACGTGAATTGTCCTTTGGTAACTGGAAATTGCTCGACATGAAAACCGGTCACGCGCAGCCAACGCATTTCCTAAGTCCCAGACCAAACGAGGAGACGGTGGTGAGCGGAACGGTCCAGGCCGTTTCGCCGGTGCCGTTAGCCGGTAGCGTACCGTACAAGGATCACATCTTCACTGTGCATCTGGTTGACGTGACCGGGCCCTCCAACGCCGAAAATGAATCCCTTCAGGCGCTCGTCTGTTTCTGGAGCATGCGTGATAACCAATGGACGCCGGCCGCGCGCCTGCGCCCTGGCGACCGGATCACGGCGCGTTTACGCGCCTGGGCCGATGTCGCCGCACAATACGAAAAAATCAATCGCAGCGAGATTGACGATCCCGCCGTACAACTGGAGGAGCCGGTCTGGGGCGAGATGATGAATTGAAGTGCGGTCTTGTTTCAATTCAAGTGCGGACATTTATTTTCTCCTGCCCCATCAGCCTATGAGCCGAAAATCGCCCACGCGAGGAGTTCTCCTATTTGTCTACGCGCTTCAACTCTCTTTGGCGGTTGAGGCTTTGGGACAAAGCCCGGCTCAGGATGTCGCACGGGAATTTCGTAGCGCGTTGGCAGCCAAGGTCCAGCTGCTCGAGAAAGAGAATGCGGCAGCCTTATCCGGATTGGATGGTTGGTTGTTTCTCGGTGCCGAACTCCGATTCATGTCTGCCGCCCGGTTTTGGGGTGCCGACGCTGTGAATATAAGCCGTTCACCTAAACCCGAGTGGGCAGATCCAATTCCGGCGATCGTCGATTTTAATAAACAGCTGAAAGACCGGGGAATTCAACTGCTGCTTGTTCCTGTTCCGCCAAAGGCGGAGATCTACCCGGACAAAATTCTTCCTGAAGTCCACGCCTCCGGGAGCGATATCACGCCGTTGATGGGTCTTTTTTACGATGAACTGCGTTCCCAGGGCGTTGACGTACTCGACCTCGCACCATCGTTCCTGGCTTATCGAGCCAAGGAACAAGAAGCAGTCTTTTGCAAAACCGACACGCATTGGTCGGGCATAGGTTGCGTGCTGGCAGCCCAAGCCGTTGCCGCAAAGATTCGCGCGAAGGTCCCGGAACTGCCCGCCAAAGGTGATTATTCTGCGGACTGGGTCAATATTTCAATCGATGGCGATCTAGGCGGGCTTCTGAGTGCGAAGATCCCGAAGCCCGGGCCCGAGAATGTCCGGGTTCGAAGTGTCGTCAGCAAGGCCACCGGGTCCGGAATTGTCCCTGATCCCAACAGTCCGGTGTTGCTTCTGGGAGACAGTTTCACCCTCGTTTTTCACGATTTTTACGCTACCAACGCCGGTTTGTTAGATCAATTGGCGATGGAACTTGGATTTGCTCCCGACGTGATCGGGACGCGGGGTTCAGGAGCCACACCGGTTCGGATTAGCCTCTTCAGGCGCGGCGCAAAGGATCCGGGCTTTCTCGAGAAGAAGAAAATAATTATCTGGTGCTTCGCTTCCCGCGAATTCACTGAAGCCGCCCAAGGTTGGCAGAAATTGCCGGTCGCCAAATGAAAAGAAAGGATCGCGCGGGTCACGAGGCCACAGAGCTGGAGGTACGAGGTGGTAGCAGGGCGGCTGAAGTTCAGTGATTTTGGGTTGGGAATTTGGCCTCGTCTTCGATTTGGATGTAAGGAGTGAGATCGATGCGGCTGGAGTCATCCTCCGATTTAACCGTGGCCCAAAGCGTGCGCTCGAGTTCACGCAAATGCAGCTCATAGGATTTCCCGATTTCATATTTTTCGAGCGGCTGACTCGTGAGGCCGATGTGAGCGGGATGCATCACCAGAATCTGCTTCTCCTTGTACTCGCCCTGCAGGACTTCTCGTACGTCATAAATGTAAGCCACCAGAGACTCCTGATACGGAAGTAACTGTTCGATCCGCAACGGCTTTGATTTGAACACCAGGGTTCCATTCACAGATAGGACATCGTGCTTCTCACTGTCGTTCGGATTGAGTGGTTCCGTTTGACCGTTGGATGCATCAGTCGCCGATTTGGGCGTGGATAAAGGGCCTGATGCCAAATCTTTCGTGATGATATGAAAGACGTTTTCCGCCCACTGATCCATCTCTGCTCCGAAGAAGTGCTCACGGTCGGCCGCCATGTGGTGGTAGGGGTAAGTCACCAACTGCCGGCTATCGATCACCGTTATCGCCGCGGTTGAAAGCGAGCGGACTTGTGCGACGACAAAATCCTGGACCTCTTTGGAAACACGCCCTGAGGTCGGAGACGCAACCCAATAGATTTTTCGCAGCGACGGTGCTTTCAGAGCCTCGGAGATAAAAGGCGCTACCAATGCTTTGAGGATCGGGCCGTGCCGCGCTGGCAGTACCGTTTTTCCGTCCCGGAAAAGACTGAAGATATTGTTTCCGGTCTGCATGACCAAAATATCCGGATGAATCGTTGAGAGCAGATCCTCGAGTTTGGGCACCAGATGTGGCTTGGGACGGTAGCCTCCCTTCATGCCGTAGGTATCCAGAAATTCCTTTGGCTTGGCAGCACCGGGAACCGATTCGATAGACCACAGTCCGCAAAATGTCTTGGCATTGGCAAACGGCTTTTGCTTGAGCCAGCTGACGGGAACGGTCCCGCAGGCCATATAGGTAAAAGTGGATTTGACCAGCGAATCGCTGCGGAACCGCTTATCCAGGCTCTTTCCAAAGCCGCAAAGACTCAGGGAGTCACCGAGAATCAAGACGGTCAACGATTGAGGCGAGTGTGCGGCTGGAACGGCAGGAGGACCGGAGCTCAGCGGGGAGGTAAGTCCATGAACGCCGGTCGTTGTTTCTGAATGGAGGGTCGGGGGCAGGAACTCCAGGCACAAACCCAGAGCGAATCCGGTCAACAAACGGACGAGTCTTTGACTGAACACTCGCCCAACAGTACCCAGGCATTCTGGAAGGACAAGGCCGGGACTCAGGTTGAAGCAACCTGAACACCTTTAACGAGACGATATGCTATGTCGGGATGACGCGGGAAGGTAGGGTGAGGCTCCGTCCGAACCGGGGCTTTTCGTGTCATCCTGCCTTGTGATGCGAACCCCCATGAATTCTGGGTCGATTGATCGACCGATTTCATAGGGATGACGTCACACGCGGGCAACGCGGGAAGGTAGGGTGAGGCTCCGTCCGAACCGGGGCTTTTCGCGTCATCCTGCCTTGTGATGCGAACCCCCATGAATCGTGAGTCGATTGATCGACTCATTCATAGGGGGTGACGTCATAGACGGGGCAACCCGGGAACCCCGGCTCAGGCGGAGCTTCGCCCGACCGCCGGGGCTTTTCGCGTCACCTGCCTTGTGATGCGAACCCCCATGAATCGTGGGTCGATTGATCGACTCATTTCATAGGGGGTGACGTCATAGCGAGGCGACGCGGGAAACCCCGGCTCAGACGGAGCTTCGCCCGACCGCCGGGGCTTTCCGCATCATCCTGCCTTGTGATGTGAACCCTCATGAATCCTGGTCGATTGGTCGACTCACTTCATAGGGGGTGACGTCATACGCGAGGCGACGCGGGAAACCCCGGCTCAGACGGAGCTTCGCCCTACCGCCGGGGCTTTCCGCGTCATCCTGCCTTGTGATGTGATCCCGCATCACCATAAGAAAAATTACTATCTGTATCTGCGCCATAGCTTGATAATATAACTCATTTATTATATGTTGCTTCCAATGTCTTTTCCCAAAAGAAAACACCCCTGGCAAGGGGTCCTTGAAAGTGAAGACCGGCCGACAATCGTCTTTCTGACCGTTTGCACGGCGGCTCGGACTTCTTGGTTGGCTGACCAGCCGATTCACGAGACCTTAAAATCGATTTGGCGGACAGCGACTTATTGGAAGGTTGGGCCATACGTTTTGATGCCGGACCATCTTCATCTTTTTGCTTGGCCCGGTATTCTCCACGCGCCGTTCGATCCATGGGTTCGTTACTGGAAATCACAGTTCTCGAACACCATTAAAAACCGATCTTTTCGCTGGCAATCGAACTGTTTTCATCATCGGCTTCGGTCCTGCGAGAGCGCGGAAGCCAAACGCCTTTATATGGTCAACAATCCTGTGCGAGCAGGCCTCGTCTCCCGACCGGAAGAATGGCCTTTCCACGGGGAAATATTCAAAAGCGAATCATGGTGGTGAACGCAGTTGATGGGGGCTGAAATCATAGGCGGAAGATGACGCGCGGAGGTAGGGTGAGGCTCCGTCCGAACCGGGGCTTTTCGCGTCATCCCGCCTTGTGATGTGTGAACCCCCAATCCTGGGTCGATTGATCGACTCATTTCATAGGGGGTCACGTCACACGCGAGGCAACCCGGGAAGCCCCGGCTCAGGCGGAGCTTCGCCCTACCTCGCCGCGTCATCTTGGCTTGCGATGTGATCCATGAATTTTTCTGTCGATTGCATTTCATAGGGGTGACGTCACACGCGAGGCGACCCGGGAAACCCCGGTTCCGGACGGAGCCTCACCCTACCCGGAGCTTCGCCCTACCTGCGCCGGTCACCAATCCATATGGGCGTGAGGTCGCGGGCGTGGCGACACGGTTCGGGCCTGCGCAAACCTCCCCTATATTCTACCCGATGCTGCCGGAATCGACGATCGTTGCTCCTGCCGTGCGAATTTCCGCGATCGCTGCGGCCGAGTCGCCGGGTTTCAGATCGACGCCCCGGCAGGCGTCCTCGATGACGGAGGTGCGGAAGCCGGAACTGATGCTATCCAGAGCGGAAAACTTGACGCAGTAGTCCGTGGCCAGGCCGCAGATAAAGAGTCGGCTCACTTCCTGGTCCCGCAAGTATTCGACCAGCCCGGTCGAGCGTTTTCTGCGGTTATCGAAAAAACTGCTATAGCTATCGATTTCAGGATCGATCCCTTTCCGGAAAACTTTGCTGAAGCACTTCGTGCGAAGCTGAGCGGAGAACTCGGCGCCGGGCGATCCCTGGACGCAATGGACCGGCCACAAAACTTGCGTGAGCCCATGCAAATCAATCACCTCACCCGGTCGCCGGTTCGGATGGTTGGCGGCGAAACTTCCATGATTAGCAGGATGCCAATCCTGGGTGGCCAGGATAAGAGCGAACCGTTCCATTAGACGATTAACCACCGGGATCACTTTATCTCCATCGGGGACGCCTAAAGCTCCGCCCGGTAGAAAGTCGTTTTGGATGTCCACTACGAGGAGTGCGTCCATATTGCAACTCTGCAAAGAAATACGAAATCAGACCAAACGACGATTTTCAAATTCTACCTTGCGAGTCTCATGCATTAACCGTGATTTGAATTCGTAAAGGCCGAGTTCCAAACCAACGGGATAGATGTGGGGATTAAGGAGCCGTTTGACTCCGGAGTAAAAGCGACCCAGTTCGCTCTGAACCAAACCGCGCATCTGGTGAATCGATGGGCGTTCATAGACTAAATCTCCACGTCGAAAAATCGGAACCAAGAGGTCACGGTACTGCGCCGAACCCGGGATTCTTCGATGGATCGTGACATCCGCGATATCCACAATCGTGCGTTCGGTGGGATTGCCGTCCAATTCGTCGTAGATCATGTCAGCCAGATACTCCTTCTGATCTTCGAAACGGCGAACTTGCAGCGATCCGGGATTCGACACCTTTACGGCTTGCTCCGACAATTTAACCTTTTTTTGCCATGCTCCATTTCCGGAGCGGACCGCCCCGAGCTTATAAACACCTCCGAGCGCCGGCTGATCGAAAGCGGTCACGAGTTTCGTTCCGACACCCCAGAGGTCGATCAAAGCGCCTTGCTCATTCAGGCTGGCGATCACGTGTTCATCAAGGTCATTGCTAGCGACAATTTGCGTGGCCTTAAATCCTGCTTGATCCAGAATGTCTCGCGCCACGGTGCTGAGATAGTTCAGGTCGCCAGAGTCCAGCCGGATCCCGACCAATTCCTTTCCAATCGATCGCAGGTAATGGCCGACCGCCACGGCGTTGCGGATGCCTTCGATGGAGTCGTAGGTGTCGACTAGAAAGACGCAGTTTCCCGGCATAACCTCCCCATACCCTTGAAAAGCTTCGTATTCTGTTTGGAAGGACATCACCCAGCTATGCGCATGGGTGCCACGGACGGGAATTCCGAAGACCTTTCCGGCCAGTACATTTGAGGTGGCCACACATCCGCCGATGTAGGCGGCGCGGCTCGCGGCAAGAGCTCCATCGGGTCCATGAGCGCGCCGGAGTCCGAATTCCATGACGGGACTTCCCTTGGCAGCAAGGCAGACCCTTGCCGATTTGGTGGCGATCAAGGTTTGAAAGTTAATGATATTCAAGAGGGCCGTCTCAAACAATTGAGCCTGGAGAAGCGACCCCGAGACTCGCAGGAGCGGTTCGTGCGGAAATACCACGTTACCCTCCGGAATCGCGTCAACATCGCACTCGAATCGGAGCGTCTGCAGATAATCCAGAAACTCCGTTTCGAAAAACGGTTCGCCGTCGGATCCGCGCAGTTCTACCAGATAAGCGAGGTCGTCTGGGCGAAATTTAAAGTTCTGGAGATAGTCGATCGCATCGCTCAGGCCGCAGGTAATGGCATATCCGCCATTGAACGGTTGTTGGCGAAAGGAGAGGTGAAAAATGGCCTGATGCTCCAGCATCTGCTTTTTCCAGTAACCGTACGCCATGGTCAGCTGGTAGAAATCAGTCAAAAGAGCCGGCGGAACTCGGTCTTTCTCGTTCATGCCGGCCCGATTTGGCTAGTGCGATGCACTAGCCTAGGAAAAAGCCCACCTCGTCATCGTAATCGTTAAAAGGATCTGGCATCGGCAGATAGTCCTGGCTTTCCAGCGCTATGGAATCCCAATTGATGATGTATGGGAGGTTTCGCTTTTGAAATTGCGCTACTGCTCGGGAGCGGCCTTTTGCGCGGGTGTTCTGGGGTGGTGTCCGCATCGATTCCTCCCGTCGGACTGCGGAATTGAATTCGCCAATGGCCTTCGCCGGTTTCAAGGCGAAAAACAAACCTTTGCTGGGGTTAATATTGTGATATTCGAGATCCAGACTTTGCAACCAGGGGTCCTGCCAGCTTAATCCTTCTTCCTCCATAAAGGTAGTCAGCAGCCATCGTTTCGAGATCCAATCGACGCCGCCGATCAGCAACTCGGGTTTGCTACGGATGGCATCAAGCGTGAAACTCCAGCTCTCCAGAATCCAATCGGTCTCTTTGTCCTGGCCGGAAAGATGGTGGTGCGCAAACTCGAGAAACTGGTATTGGATATCCAGCGCATCTTGTCGGGTGCCATCATCCATTTCAACCAGCCATTGACCGTCGGGATCGCGTGAAATCTCGCGGGTGGCCAGGACCGCGTCGCGCAGGGCAATATGAGTGGGAAGCAGGTTTTCTTCGAGCAATGTGAGGACGCAAACGGTCGTTCCCACTTTCAACGCTGTGGCAAACGGGCTCATGTTGGAGTCGCCGATCAGGAGATGGAGGCGGCGATATTTCCGATAGTCGGCCAGGGGTTCATCGCGAGCATTGATAATGGCCCGGTTGAATTGCACCCATTGATAGATGTCATTGACGATGTGATCGGCCCGTTGACTGATCTGGAAATTAACGTTGCCGGGTCGATCCGGTAACTCGAAATCGAAAGCCAGCGGATTCGCTTGTCCGACCCGGCCGGCCCCGGCAAAAATTTGCCGGGTCGCCAGGAAGGCTAGAAGTGAGGCCAAGACTTCTGGAGTGAATTGCGCTTCCCGGTGCATCAGATAGTTCTCGTGGCAGCCAAATGTCGCACCGGTATGATGATCGACGTTGTTTTTCAGGAAGGTGACCTGATCTTCGGCACCCATTTCTGTGAGCGCCTGGTTGAGCAAGAGGTCCCCTGCGAGATCAAATGAAACCAGGTCCCGAAGGTTGACACATTCGGGCGACGAATATTCCAAATGTCCCATGTCGAGATAGAGCCGACCGCCGTTCAAAAGAAAACCGCCGTTGCCCGGCGGTTCTTCGTAATCCCGGTAGTGTAGATCGATTGCGCCTACATGAGATTTCCGGAATAGGTAGTTTTTCACCTTAACCGGCCAGGCGTCTGCCTGGCTCTGGGCTTGGTCTTCTGAGATCAAACAACCGTATTCTGTCTCGAGACCAACAATTCGGTTCATGGGATCCCAGCTTCGGATGAAAACGGTGCTCAGGCAAGACAGTTGTCAATGCTGTCAGGGGAAGTTGCCAGTGTCAGTTGCCAGTTGTCAGTGAGTGCCAGGAGGGGAACGACCGGCCGAACTAGCAACTTCCTCTCCCACTGGCAACTGAGAACTGGCACTGGCAACTGCCCGCAATAAAAAAG
>CAWBYX010000015.1:0-47197 GCA_963793135.1 uncultured Verrucomicrobiae bacterium | reverse complement strand
GTTTCTTTGGCGATCGGCGAGACGCAGGGCGGCTTGCACGCCGCAGTTCGGCCAGAAGAAACTTTCGCCGGGTGAGTGCGAAGTCGTTCGTTCCTTCCATGGAAGGCTCCCCAGATGGTCTGTTTTTCATTGGATTATTTGCTTCGACAGGTGGTCGGGTTAGGAAAGTAAGTGCCGTAAACGCCACGCCTCGGGGCGGCAGTCCGAAGAAGCAGCGGGTGCATTCTGTGCTTTGAAGCTGGATGCGTCTGCGCAGGGTGGTCAGGGTGCTTCCAATCCCTGTAAGCGCAACGCCAGCCGCAATGGCGCGGGCTCCACGTGGATGCAGGCGGCCATTCGGTTTCCCGGTACCAGGTAACCCGAGCTTGGAATCGTGCATCCGCAAGAAGCTACGGGCCGAGGTTAGATCGTAGGTGGACATGAGCTTTGCGACCCGCGCCGCCGTAGCGGATTTCACTACGCGCGCCGCCAGGCTCAATTATCGTAATGCCGATCTCGAAGGATGCAACTTCCGGTCCGACGCGCTTCGACGAAGTCTTCAAGGTCCCTTGAGGCAAGAAGATGTTTGTTTCCTCTAGGTTATTATCGATGTAGCGCCGCTTGGATCGCGGTGCGCAGAGTTTGCGATCGAGGCATCGTCATCTACAACGCAAACCAGAGGGGTAGCGGTTTCGGCGTTTTGAGGCACTTCGGTAACTGCTAGCTGCCGGTGCGCAGGCCGGCTGGACGACCGGTTCTTCCTTCTCCATTCGATTTCGCAAGCGAGGGGCCACCTGGATGGCGTTAAGCGGAAATTGTAGCGTTCTGAGAAAGGCCAGTCTCGTATTGCGGCCTCGCTTCATCTGATAAAAGTCGGTTCGATTCACAAATCTGCTCTCGGCCGGCTCTGGAACAGGCGTAAGATTCAGCAAAAAGTGAGCAGCAAACGGCCCGTTCCATCTCGAGGTGTATACAGGACGACCACCCCGGCCGGCAGCAATCCCTGGGATCCGAGATAATGGGGCTCGGCCCACCCTCGGACAATCGCCCAGTGAGCCGTTACCAATGGGAGAGCCAAATAAATTGTTGGTGCTCCGGAGAAGTAGACGAGCGATTTCCCTTCCGGCGATAAAGGTATTCGCAGTTTGCGCTATCGCGCTTCCTGCCAGGCAGATCGATAACTATCCGGCCGGGCTATGGAAGTTGGATTCACCTCAATGTCGGGCCATTTGCGGATCTCTGTATGAGTTCGTTGAAATACTTTGGCTTTCCATGCCCATTGCATTGAAGATGCAGCGCAGCGCGAATCGTTTTTGGCCTCGCTCCTCTTCTTCTCGGAAGATCGGCAGATCTGACCGCTCTTTCTCCAGCGCGCTCTCGCTTCAACATCTAGTTCTCCTCTTCCATTGCTTTACGCAGTTCCTGCAGGCTTTCTTGCCCAGCGATCGGGTGATCTCTTCGCTCATTAGCGCGCTTGGCCAACCGCCTTTGCTGCGACCAATCATAATCTGAGATGTGGTGCCTACGCTATTGGACTTTAGTCCCAGTCCGTTAAGGCGAACGGCTTTGCCAACCCGGGCTTGGCGGACTCAACCGTTCGTATGTTTTCGGGCTGTTTCGCGTGCTCATTTCCAGCTTTTCACCAGACACCGCTCCAGATCGAGGACGACGAGGACGATTGAAGAATTGAAGAGGGCCCCTCCGGATACAATCGATCTCCCTGGAAACCGTCGAACCCTCGTTCGGCGCTCGAGCAAAATCACAGGCTGGAAGCCTATGCTACTTTAACGCCGGCGAGTGCTCTCGGTGGGTTCATGGCGATAGTTCCTGGGATGGCCCTGAAAAATCGCTCAGCAGTCCGCAAAATCAATGTAGCATAGGCTTCCAGCCTGTGTTTTTCGCACCACCGCTCGATGTTTTAAAGGTATTCGACGTTCCTCCGAACTGTGTATAAAGCCCAGGGTTGAGCCCTTTGGGGCAGTTTTGGAAAACCGCGAATTCTATTACCCATGACCTATCCGATTGGGACTAAAGTCCTATAGAGTTCTTCTGTAACCAGGTGTTAGGTTTCGTGCCAAGTATGAACCTCACCGAAATCCTTGAAGATCCAGGTATATCCTACTGGCTTAAAGAGGCCATCAAAACGGCGTATGAGCGAGATCCCGTTGACGCGCTACACGACGCTCGCCGGTTGCTCAAAATGCTAGGCGAGCGTTACACTCAAATAGTTAATCGAGTCGAACCCGCTTTTCGCTCCGTTTAGGAGTCCTCAACGATTCTTGCACCGCCAGCCTGGGTTGGACGGTGGCACCGAGATCGGCATCCGGGGCTACCCATAGTCACCCGCTGCTACTTTAGCGCCGTCGCGTCATCATGACGGTTTCGCAGCGATAGCTCTGAGAAAGCGCTCAATCGCTGAATACATTGAAGAGCGTGATGCGCGCTGGTGGCCAAAGACCTGAAATGACGAGACAACCTGACGCACTTGGATCTTAAATCGCGATCAGGAAATCTTCTCTGAGGATGGCCATCCTTCGAAAAAATTCTTGGGGCGCAAATTCTTTTGGATTGTTAAAAAAAGGCCCGTCACTGCGAAATACCGCCGGGACAAAGGAGCCTTCTTGCCGATCGCTCCTTCCTATTTTAAGGTATCGACGCGTCACGATCTTAAAAGAAACGTCGCATGAAAATACATCTGAGCACTACCGCTATCAACAACTGGGGCAAAAATGGTATTCGCCGAGGGCGACAGCGTTGATGCGCCTTCCAATCGACTCAAAAGCCTTACCTCAGTCCTGGATGGCAAATAGAACCTTTCCCAATCGTCCTCGTTCTTCGTGGTCGTCCTTGATATCGATCTTCTGGGATCCAGGAAACGCCCTACGCGCCAAGATCGTTCAAAGATCGAGGACGAGGCCGACAACGAAGGACGAGGCCGAGTTGGGTGGTCGACTACTCAACTGGCGCGCGTGGCTGGTCTGATCGCCATCTGTTTTGGGGTGGCGGCATGCAACAACCAGCCCTGTTTTCCAACTATTCGCCGTTTCCCCTTGTGTATAAAGCTCAGGGTAAGCTCAGGGTTGAATGGCGCGAATATAAGGGCGGTTTGGGACGATTTATTGCCCTCCGAAGTGGGCTAGCTAGGATTCAGCTCAGCGTTTCAACCCTGATCATTACACACATCGGCCTAGGTTTAAGTGATTGCGATGCGGGCAACCCTCCCATTATTTCCAAGGTATTGCCCGTTGCCACCCCGACACAGGCTGGAAGCCTATGCTACACTAACACCGTCGCGTGGTAGCGGTGGGCGCGCGGAACACTCCCCTCAGGAAGCATTTCGACAAATCGCTCGACGCTCTGGAGCGCAATGTAGCATAGGCTTCCAGCCTGTGTCGGGGTTCGGGGATGAAGCCGGGCTGAATCCAACGGCCCTTTCCGGGCAAGAACCATCCCCATCCGCACCTTATCTTTGCGCCATTCAGCTCAGGATTTCAACCCTGGGAACCGACCACCCAAAGTCGAATCACGCCCTCAAGGGGCGGCAGATCTAAGCGTTTACTAACAATTCCCGTGGTTGAAACCCTGAGCTGAGATAGGGGTAGGGACAAAGCATGCTTTGCCCCTCCCTCCGAACCGGACAGGCATATCTCAGGCATCCGGCTCTCCAGTTGGTGGTTAATTTCGAGAAGATTGGCCGACGCATTCTCTTGATCTTTCGGGTTCGCTCAGTAGTTGTCTCCCGTTACCGGGGCGGCCAACAGACTCTGGACTAGAGTCGAAGGTTTGCGTACTTGTTTCTGCTCTTCACCGAACTGAGTCCATTGGACATTTACGGTGCCGTTTTCCTTCGTTCTTTCGTTCAGCGTCTCCACCTTCCTGCCTCCCTTGGCTCCACGGGCATTACCCCGCTTCTTCGCTACTACGGAGGCTCTGTCACCTCCCGGGCACAGTTCTTCGGGCCTTCTACAGACCATGAACGCTGTTCCTTTCCCGGGTCGTGATCCCTGATTCATATCGCTCCAACTTCAGACCATTCTATCTCCAACCACCCTATGCATTCCTATCCGCTGCTCACTGTGCTCTCCAGAGACAGGTCGCGAAATTGCCGCTTTCCCTTCACGGGACGGTTTCCGGTCTTGGCTTCGCCACACAGGGGCAGGCTCGCCAATGCATCTTGGCCGAATCGAGTTCAACATTGTTTTGTTTATGGACTGGTCTTTCGCTTCCGGTTGCTCTCCACCCCGCCTCTCGACGACGCAGTTACCTTCAGCTACGGACAGACCAGTGCTTCTGTCCGATAGGGACTTCCACCCTACTATTGGTGCGTACTTTCAGGCGCACCCCTGTAGCCCCTTTGGGGCACGCCACTTCGGCCTTCGAGGCACAACTAGCAAAATCTCCTATATTCTTCTTTCATAGAAATGCTAGATACCTAACAAACCTTTTAGGAACCCAGTAGCATTAGCCTGGAACCGATGACGCTGTGCGTGGCGCGCGTTTGATAGACGGGCATGCCAGATAACGGGTTTAAGCGACAGGCTAAAAAGCCCACTCCACTACTCCACTACTCCACTACTCCATCACTCCACTACTCCATCACTCCACTACTCCCCCGACTCCCCCTCCCCCCATTCGCTCATCGTTGCACGATCTTAAATCCATCGCCATCATGAAGTCTTCTCTGACTATTGCCATTTTCGAAAAATTCTTTGTGCGGAAATTTCTTTTGGATCTTAAAAAAACGCCCGTCAGCCTGAAATGCCGCGAGACAACGGAGCCTTCTTGCCGATCGCACCTTCCTATTTTAAGGTATGATTGCGCCACGATCGTAAAAAAATTACTCGCATGAAAATAATTCTGATCACCATCGCTGCCGGGAATTGGGGGGAAAATGGTATTCGCCGAGGGCGACAGCGTTGATGCGCCTTCCCATCGACTCGAAAGCCTTATCTCAGTACTGGATGGCAAAAAGACACTTCCCCAATCGCCCTCTTCCTTGGTCGTTGTCCTTGCTACCGATCTCTAAGCGAACCTGGCGAGTGGTGCGTTCCCTGGATCCCAAGAGACCGAAGACCCCGACGAAGAACGAGGATTTGGGGTGGTCGGCCGCCCACCTGGCCCGGATGGCTGATGATGGTCGCCATGTGTCTTTGCCTGGCAGGATGCAACAACCAGCCACCGGCGGCGCATGGTTTTCCCCCGGCGGAGGTCACGGTCAGCAAACCGGAGAAGAAGGAGGTAGTCAACTGGAACGAGTTCACCGGCCGAACCGCGGCGGTCAACCTGGTCACCGTCACGCCGCGAGTCAGCGGCTACATTGTCAACATTCCCTTTAAGGAAGGAGACATTGTCCACAAAGGAGATCTGCTCTTTCAGATTGATTTGAGGCCCTACCAGGATGTTTATGAGCAGACGGTGGGCCAGCTGCAACAAGCCCAAGCCAACCAACAACTGCAGAATGCAACTTTCGACCGCCAGCAACGATTGCGCGAGACGGGTGTCATCGCCAAGGAAGATTACGATACGGCTTTGTCCAACAAGAACCAAGCCGCCGGTCAGGTCAGCTCGGCTCAAGCCGCGCTCAAGTCGGCTCAACTGAACCTGGAGTTCACCCATGTGACGTCGCCGATCGATGGACGGGTCAGCCGACAACTGGTGAACATTGGCAACCTGGTGCAAGCGGATACCACCCAACTTACGACCGTCGTCAGCGTTGACCCGATTTACGCTTATTTTAGCATGGATGAGCTGGCAGCGCTAAAATACCAGCGGCTCATCAAGGAAGGAAAAATTGCCAGTTCGCAGGATGGGAAAGTACCGGTCTACCTTCAGTTGCAGGATGAAACAGGATTTCCTCATCAGGGAACCATTAATTTTTCCGACAACTCTTTTGATTCGACGACCGGGACGCTCTTGATCCGGGGCTCCTTTCCTAATCCGGATGGTTTTTTGACGCCGGGCAACTTTGTCCGGGTCCGGGTGGCCTCAAGCCCGAAATATGAGGCTCTCCTGGTCGCGGATCGAGCCATCGGCACGGACCAGGACCAGAGTTTTGTCTATGTGGTCGATGCCAAGAATATCGCGCGGCTTCGTCACATCACGACGGGACAATTGGCCGAAGGACTTCGGGTGGTGAAAACTGGGCTTCAACCGGATGATGTAATCATTATCAACGGGATTCTGAAGGTCCGACCGGAAAGTCAGGTCAAGCCGCAGCAGGGAACGATGGAGCAATTTAGTTCGAATGACTTGGTGCTGCCCGTGACCAACTCGAAAGGGACCGCCGCGCAGGAAACTAAGGACGGGAGCAAGGGAACGCCTTAATCGGAGAGAAAAGATAATGAAGTTATCTCACTTTTTTATCGATCGTCCGATTTTTGCGATCGTTATTTCTATCGTCACCGTGCTCCTGGGGGTCATTGCTTATTCGATCTTGCCGGTGGCCCAGTATCCGGAGATCGCCCCGCCGACGGTGGTGGTCCAAGCCCAGTATCCGGGAGCAGATCCTAAAACCCTGGCGGAGACGGTAGCCGAACCGATCGAGCAGCAGGTCAACGGGGTCGAGAACATGTTATACATGTCCTCCGTCTCGGCCATGGACGGCACCATGCAGCTGACGGTGACCTTCAAGTTAGGAACCGACCCCAACATCGCCCAAGTCTTGGTGCAAAACCGGGTGGCGATCGCCGAACCGCAATTGCCGCTGGAAGTCAGAAATATTGGAGTCACCACCCAAAAGGAGTCTCCGGATATCTTGATGGCCATCGGGTTGACCTCAAAAGATAATACCTACACTCCTCTTTATCTGAGTAACTATGCTTACACCCAGATAGAGGATTCGCTGAAACGACTGGACGGGGTGGGAAACGTCCAAATTTTCGGCGCGCAACCCTACAGTATGCGGGTCTGGTTAAATCCGGATCTAATGTTTTCCCGGGGACTAACCGCCGATGACGTCGTGGCCGCGGTGCAGGCCCAAAACGTTCAAGTCGCCCCCGGAAGTCTTGGATCTGAGCCGGCACGTCCGAAGACAGAGTTTCAGTTCATTCTAAATACCAAGGGCCGCCTGGTGACTCCAGAGCAGTTTTCCAAGATTGTTTTGAAACGAGGCAGCAATGGGCAGTTAGTTTACTTGGGCGATGTCGCCCGGGTAGAACTTGGCGGACAGAGCTACACTAGTACTACCTTTGAGAATGGAGTTACCCCCGCCGTGGCGATCGGGATCTTTCAGCTACCTGGTTCGAATGAGCTGAAAACCGCCGCCCTGGTGAAAAACAAGATCGCGGAAATGGCGAAATCCTTTCCTCCGGGGATGGAATATTCCATTCCCTACGACCCGACCCTTTTTACTCAACAGTCGATTGATGCGGTTTATGAGACGCTCCGGGATGCCATCATCCTGGTGGTCATCGTCGTCATGGTCTTTCTGCAGTCCTGGAGGATTGCTTTGATCCCATTGATCGCGGTGCCCGTTTCGTTGATCGGGACGTTTGCCGTGATGGCGCCCCTGGGTTTCTCCCTCAACTCACTTTCTCTCTTTGGGTTAGTGTTAGCGATCGGCATCGTGGTGGATGACGCCATTGTGGTCGTCGAGAACGTGGAGCGGTGGATCGAACGCGGCCTGGAACCAAAAGAAGCGACCAGAAAGGCGATGGACGAAGTGGGCGGAGCGGTGATTTCGATTGCCGTCGTGCTGACCGCGGTGTTCGTTCCCACCGCCCTGGTCAGCGGGATCAGCGGACAATTTTATCGGCAGTTCGCGCTCACCATTGCGATCGCGACCCTGATTTCGGCCTTTAATTCGCTCACCCTTAGTCCGGCCTTAGCGTGCCTCTTGATCAAACCGGGCCATGCCAAAAAGGATTTATTGACCAAGCTGATTGACACTTTGCTGGGTTGGTTTTTCCGCCTCTTTAATCGAACTTTCGATTGGGGAATTAACACTTACGGAGCGGTGGTTCGCCGCCTGCTTCGAGTCAGCGGGGTGGTATTAGTGGTCTATGTCGGACTTCTGGCTCTGACTGGTCTGGTGTTTCAGAAGGTCCCCAGCGGCTTTATTCCGACCATGGATCAGGGCTATCTGATCGTCTTTGCGCAACTACCGGACGGCGCCTCGCTCCAACGAAACGACGAGGTTCGAAGACAGATCGGGGAGATCGCTAAGAACATGCCTGGAGTAGAGCTCACCTTCGCGGTCGAAGGGTTGTCTATTCTGGATAACACCACTAAGTCGAATGCCTTGACCGTTTTCTTCCCTCTGAAACCATTCAGTGAACGGATCGGTCATCCGGAACAATCGGCGACGGCCATCGTGGCAAAACTGCAGACCGCATTTTCCTCGATTCAGGATGCCTTCGTCATTGCCATCCAACCTCCTTCTGTGCGCGGCATGGGGAATGCCGGCGGATTTCAACTGGAGATTGAAGACCGGCACAATGTCGGGTTGAACGCCTTGCAGCAGGCCACCGATACCATCACCGCGGCGGCTAACGCAGAACCCGGCTTTAGCGGAGTTTTTACGACCTACCGTTCCCAGGTGCCTCAACTCTTTCTGAATATCGACCGGGAAAAGTTGATGACCCTGAATGTGCCGATCAGCTCGGTCTTTGCCACCTTGCAGAGCTATCTGGGAACCAACTATGTGGACGACTTCAATTTCCTCGGGCGCACCTACCAAGTGAACTTGCAAGGTGATGCGGATTTTCGATCAAATCCCGATCAGATTCTACGGATGTACACTCGCAATACCACTGGTGGAATGGTTCCACTGGGTAGCTTAATGGAGGTCCAGCGGATCAATGGCCCGGATACGGTCAGCCACTACAATGTCTATCCCGCGGCCCTTATCCAAGGGGCGACATCGCCCGGAGTGAGTTCTGGCCAGGCGATCGAGAAAATGGAACGCCTCTGCCGGGAAAATCTGCCGAATGGCTTCTCCTATGAGTGGACACAACTAACTTATCAAGAGGTCAGCGCCGGGAACACGGCGATTTTCATTTTCCCTCTCTGTGTCTTGTTTGTCTTTCTGGCCTTGGCGGCTCAATACGAGAGCTGGTCCTTGCCGTTGGCGGTCATCTTGATCGTTCCGATGTGCTTATTATCAGCGATGGTGGGGGTTTATTTTCGCGGTCAGGACAACAATATCTTTACCCAGATCGGATTCATTGTTCTGGTCGGACTCGCCTGTAAGAATGCGATCTTGATCGTGGAGTTTGCCCGCCAGCAGATGGAACTCGGGAAAGGGCGCATCGAGGCGGCAGCCGAGGCTGCCCGGCTACGTTTGCGGCCAATCCTCATGACCTCTTTTGCCTTTATTCTTGGCGTGTCACCGTTAGTGCTCGCCAGCGGCGCGGGGGCGGAAATGGACCAGGCTTTGGGGACCGCGGTCTTCGCCGGAATGATCGGGGTAACCTTTTTTGGCATTTTTCTGACTCCGGTGTTTTTCTCGGTGATCGTGAAAATTTTTACCCGGAAGTCAAAGAAAGAGAAACCCAGCACCATCGAGCATCGAGTCGAGAAAGAGGATTTAGTTCACTGATCACTCACGCTTCCACTAGTTCGAGGTCGGCGGCTGTCACGCGCACCACTTCTTCAATAGTCGTGTATCCGGCAATCGCCTTTTTCCACCCGTACTGACGCAAAGGAACCATCCCCTCCTCCACGGCCAAAGCGTAGAGGCCGGACTCTGTCGTGCCTTGGGTGATCAACTCCTGGAGCCGATGGGAGACCGGGCAGATTTCGTATAAAGCTTCCCGGCCCTGGAAATCCGGTATTGTGGCAGTGCTGGCAACCGGCCGCAGCCAATATTTTAGAAGCGAAATCCATGGGGAATCCTATCGATTTGAGGTAAGATTCAAGGTGTTTAGCCTGTCGTTTGCAATGTGTACACAACACCCGGACAAGGCGCTGCGCTATGAATGCACGCACCGCGTTTGCCACTAAAAAACGCTCCACGCCCATATCGACGAGGCGCGTGATCCCCCCGATCGCATCGTTCGTGTGAAGTGTGCTAAACACCAAATGGCCGGTCAGTGCTCCACGGATAGCAATTTCGGAGGTTTCCTTATCCCTCATCTCTCCCACCATGATAACATTTGGATCCCCTCGCAAAATGCTTCGAAGCCCAGTGGCAAAGGTGAGGTTGATCTCTGGCTTGACCGCAATCTGGATCACTCCAGAGAGCTTATATTCCACCGGGTCTTCCACGGTAACAATGCGGCGTTCCTTGGTGTTCAAACTAGCCAGGAACGTGTAAAGGGTAGTTGATTTACCGCAGCCTGTCGGCCCAGTTACCAAGACAATGCCGTTAGGTAGCGCCAAAAGCGAGCGAATCCGAGTTTGCGCCTGCTTGTCCAGGCCCAAGCGCTCGAAGGTAAACTTCTCCTGACCTAAGAGCCGCAGGCTGACACTCTCGCCGGCCACGGAGGGAATGGTGGCCACGCGAACGTCGATCGCTTGTGAGTCAAGCTCCAGGTTAATCCTTCCGTCTTGAGGAAGTCGTCGTTCCGAGATATCGAGATGGGCCATGATCTTTAGCCGCGAAATCACAGAGGCCTGAAGCACTCTGATATTAGGCGGCACCGGTATCTCGTGTAAGACTCCATCGATCCGATAGCGAATCTGAAGCTCATCTTGAAGCGGTTCGAGGTGAATGTCCGTGGCCCGCTGTTCAAGCGCTTCGCGCAAAATCTGGTTGACGTAAGTGACCACCGAAGCTTCGGAGTCGTCGACGTCGAGAACGTTAGTCTCCTGCTTCATATCCACACCGGACTCTCCCTCCGGTCGACCTTCGAGGATTGCTTCGAATGTCTCGGCCCCGACTCCATAACCCTGACGCAGTGCCTGAACGATCTGTGTGCGCGTCGACATCGCGTAAAGGACCCGCTGATGCAGTGATGACGCTAAAATATGCCGCGCCAGAAGGTTGAACGGATCACAAAATCCAACCCAAATCCCCTGCTGATCTTCCCGCAAAGGAACAACATGGTACCGGAGCGCAGTTTTGGCCGGAATCTTCTCCCGTAAAGGCCCTGCCACGCTGGTGATCGGTTCGTCCCACCAAGGAATCTCCAACCATTTGCTTACTCCTTTTAGAAACACGGTTTCATCCACCAACTTCAAATCCAGTATCGAGAAAATAAGGGAACGGTGCTCTTCGGCAGCAGCCTGAACGACTTTCCGGCATTCCGCCAAGTCGCTGCATCCGCTTGCCTGAGCGATTTCTAGCAATGATTCAACTAGTTCCATGAACCCCAAACACGACTTGGTCGCTTTGAAAATTGCTGGTGGCGAATTGGGAGAGAGGAATGGTTCTCAACCGGAGGCAATAAGGAGCACTGGCCTGGTTCTTCGCCTGGCTTGGGAGCATGCCGTGCGAGAAACAGGTCGGACCAACGACCCTTCGTCCGGGGGCTTTGACGGGGTCTGGAGATCTTTTGCGCTAAAAACGTCATGTTTGTCTCGGTTTTTGAATGATTACAATATTAACGAGAAATTACTATAAATACAATGATTATATGTTGGAGGAAGTCGACCTCAAGAGACTGCATCCCGAGCTTAGATGAAGAGCGCCCAGCGCATGCGGCTACGCAACCAAGGCCTGCAGCAGAAATCATCAACCTTAATTGAAAATTTCAATAACTACTGTATGATTTAGAAGAAACACAATGAATTGATCCCAAGGCGGAAAGCCTTAACCCGCACCACTGCCTTTTATGAAAATCGATCCTCTCAAAAATCACCGAATTCTTGTCATTGATGATAATCACGCAATTCATGAGGACATCCGTAAAATATTGGTACCATCCATTTCCAGCCTGCGGAAGGATCTGGATCAAGATGAAGCGGCCTTATTCGGACATACGGCTGCTAAATTTCAATTGCCGATATTTGAAATTGATTCGGCCTACCAAGGACAGGAAGGCTTGGATTTGATTGGGAAAAGCCTTTTGGAAGGCCGGCCCTATTCCCTGGCCTTTGTCGATGTCCGCATGCCGCCAGGCTTGGACGGAGTACAGACGACACGCATGTTATGGGCAGAAGTACCCTGATTTACAAGTTGTCATGTGCACCGCCTATTCAGATTATCCCTGGGAAGAGATCCTGCTAATCCTGGGATATTCGGATCGGATGGTTATCTTGAAAAAGCCTTTCGACAATATCGAGGTTTTGCTCTTGGCCATTGCGATGACTGAGAAATGGCGCCTTTACCAAGAGTCAAAACTTCATCTGGAAGAGCTTAAAATGACGCTTGAAGAGCGCACTCTAACGCTGAGAGGCATCTTGAGCAGGAACCAGGAGTTCTCGGCTCCAAGCCTTTAATCAGCAAACCAGCCACCGGCGAACCATCCGAATTTTTGATCCCGAACTTCCTCTGGAAACCGACCTTTTCCATGGCACTTTGCCCACAGAGGTCGCGAAGCGCAGTTACCCATTTAAATTCTCTTGCAACGCCGGTTCCAACAGCGGTCCCTGGATATTTTCTCCTTACGGCGCCTCCGCTCGATTAGCCCTCTCCGGACTGCTGCTGATTGCCAACTTTTCCCTGCAGGTCGCAGGAGCGGATCTGCCAAACTGGCGTCAGCAACTCAAGGCGGCCGAAGACGCTTCCGACAACTCGGCGATTGTGGAGTTGAGCCGGCGAATTGTGGGCGCGGATCCGAGTGATTCACAAACTTGGGAAACGCTGGCGACCAAACAGCTGGAGCTCGACGATCTAGATCGTTGCGCCGCAACGCTGGACGCCTGGCAGGCCCAAGTTCATCCCCGGCCAAAAGAGATCGATGATCTCCGCGGCGATTTGGCCCTGGCGCGAAAAGACAACAAGTCGGCCGAACATTACTGGCGCTTGTACATCGCCGCGGATCCCGAAGCGACTGACACATTGGAAAAGCTGGCCAAGCTGAGTGAATCCACGGAACGTTGGCCAGAGGCGGTGGATTGGCGGACCCGCGCGCTCGTCCAGAACAGAACAGTGGCAGGATTGATCGCCCGGGCGAACGATTATTTGCAACTCCGCGCCTGGGACAGAGCATTCGCTGATCTCAACAAGGCAAACGCCATCGATGCGTCCGACGCGGCGGTCAAAGAAGCGCTGCCTCGATTCGAACTCCTGGAGAAGTTCCTGCCGCAGATCAAGACATTGGACGCGCAGATCGCGAAATCGTCGACTGCACCTCTTCTTTGGCTTGATCGCGCGCGGCTGCTCAGTTTGAGCAATTGTCCAAATCTCGCTTTGAAGGATGCTATCAAGGCGATGAATCTGGACCGCGCGATGATGAGGGCTCGGATCCAGGCAGGCGAAGCTTTGCAGGATCTGGGCCGGGTTGATGAAGCGGCTCACTTGGGTGTCAGCTATAATTTAATACGCGATAAGAACAATCATTTGCCTGACGAAGCGCTCCAGGCGTTGGGCGCCGCGGACCATTTGGTCTTAAAAAATCCCGGCCAGGCAGAGCCCCTGGTGACCCGAGCGAAAGTGTTGCGCAAGATCAATCAATACCACCTTGCGCTGGCCGACGCAGAGCTGGCCATTCAGCTCGATCCGGGTTCCGCCGCGGCCCATTTTCAGGCAGCGCACGCGCAGGATTCTTTGGGTCACGCCCGCGAAGCGCTGGCTCAGGCCGAAAGAGCCACCCTGCTGGATCCCGACGATCCCGTAAGCTGGTATTATCGGGGACTACTGGAAGCGCAACGTGCGAATTTTGCAGCTGCTATCCAATGTCAAAGCCGATCGCTGGCCATTCGCGAATCGAGTGTGGCCCTGCTCGAACGAGAAAAGTGCGAAAGGCGAATCGGCCGGATCGCCGATGCAGATCTGGATGCCGAAAGCAGGAAACAGCTACCCACGCCCCCATAAATGAAGTGCGTACTCTTTATTTTGTTTTGCTTTCTGCCCTGGATCGCTCGCTCCGCTGAGACGGAAAATCCAAGCTCCGACGCCGGTAGCGTGCACGTTGAACCAAGCAGCGGCGGCATTGAACCCGGGACAGTGCTCACATTTACCTTTCCGACATCGATGATTGAAAGCGCCAACATCGATGTTCCAAATCAACCTTGGCCTTTCATCAGCCAACCGGAAGTTGAGGGTGAATTTCGGTGGAAGAGTCCGACCGAAGGCGAGTTCAGAGTCAAACGGGTCAAAGCCGGAGCGGCTTATCATTTCGGTCTGGCACCGGGACTGACCGATCTCGCTCACCAACCGGTGCCGGCAAAAGATTGGAGCGCAGAATACAAGACTCCTTCGTTCTCCATTACGACGGATTTTGAAGCCCGTCACGAGTTGAGTGCCCAACCGCAGCTCCACCTTGAAAGCACCTACGACGTCCGTCTCACGGAGGTCGTCGAGCACACCTATTTCCAGGATCGCGACTCTCGTCAACGTTTTCCGGTCGACGTCATCCAAGGCCTGGAAGATTCCGCACAAGCGCGCGAATTCCGGGTAACGCCGCGCGAACCGCTACCGGTCGCCCGTACCTACGATTTAATCGTGGACGGCCTGGTCGACGCCGGCAGCCAGGAGCCACTTTCCTATCCCGGTGTCTTTCCGGTTGGAACGACGGCTCCGCTGAAAATTGAGTGGGTCGGAGCGTTTAATCGCGCACTCGAAGAACCGATGATTCAAATCAAGTTCAACGATGAATTTGATCCCGCCCGCGTCACTCCTGACAAAATCCGGATCGAGCCGGCGGTCGGAAATCTCAAATTACTCGCCGATGGGCAAATCGTCACCGCAAGGGGCGATTTTGATCTGACTCAGCATTATGCCGTAACGGTCTTTCCCGATCTCAAGGGTCAACGCGGGTACGCATTACCGGTTCAATCGAAATGGGGTGCCACCTTTCACCCCAAGGATCCATGCCTCATTTTCCCTTCCTCACAGCTTTTCATGCGGGCGCTCAAGGAACTGCATTTTTCGTTTCTCCAGGTCAATACGGGCCCTGTGGAATGGAAGCTGGCGCGCATTCCCGTTGGAAAAGCTGGGTGCGGTCAGCGCGCGGTTATCAGAATTCGAACAAGAACAGATCAATCCGCTCACGGGCAAATCAGAGGTCGATCCGCGAACCGGTTTCTCGCTGATGCGTCCCACCGACTTGCTGATCCAATCGTTTGGACTTCCGGTGGTGAGTCGTGGAACGGCTGGATGCCTCAAATGGGGAGGAAGAAACCTTGCGCGAGATCAAATGCGAATCGAGCGACAGCCAGCCGTTTTCGGGCCCCTATTTATTGGAGGCAAGTACCACACCGGCTGGAGGGCGTGTGGTCGGCAATCGATCCATCATTTCGGTAAGCAATTATATCGTGTCGCAGAAGCACTCCCCGGATTCAGTGATTGTCCGCATCGCAGGGATGGCCGACGCGCAACCGGTGGCCGGTGTTGCCGTTCGCGCTGTGACGGCAGAAAATATCGAGCTGAAGCGGGCCACCACCGATCGGAACGGCTTGGCAACGTTTCCGCGGGTGGAACTTTTCCCAGGAAGCAACCACCTGCCACGCTTCTGATCGTTGATACGGTTGACGGACCGGTGGTTCGAACACTGGACGTTAATTCTGGATATACATCGGGAAGTGAAGTCATTGCGGTCCCACCAAACCGACGTGCAGCGATCGTTACGGATCGGAATCTTTACCGGCCGGGACAAGCGGTTAAGATCAAGGGAATCCTCCGGGACGCCAATGGCACCAGACTGACCACTCCTGAATCGGGCGAAGTTTCCTGGCAAGTTGCCGCAGGGGATGAAAAACGCATCGTCAAGGAAGGAACAGCCACCCTCTCCCCGGTTGGAGCTTGGGAGACATCCTGGGAAGTGCCGCAGAATGCGCGGACAGGACATTACCAGATCCGCTGCAAAATTGGAAATGAGGCTTACACCGGAATGGCAGACGTTGATATTGAAGAATACCGCGTACCCCTCTTCTCTGTGATCGCCGAGGCGGCAAACGAGGTCGGTCCCGTTGCTCACGTCAAAATCTCGTCTGCCTACTTCCATGGCGCACCCAATGCAGGCGCTCACGTGCACTGGAAAGCAGCCTGGACAGCCACCGCGGAGACGCGAGAAGACACCTTCAAATGCTACAATAGCTACCCTGAAGTTGGCCCCCGCCTGGATCCCGACAACCTGCCAGCGAAAACCATTGAAGGCGACACTCAACTCGATGAACACGGACAGGCGCTGCTGGAATGCGAGGCTCCGTTTGCCAATAATCTCGCGGTCGGATTTTCCGATGTTTTTTGGCGTGCCGAGGTTACATCGGTGGACGGTCAGACATTGGTCGGCGGCGCCTCTGCCTCACTCTCATCTGCTGCGGTCCGTCTGGCCGTGCAGACAACCGAAGAGGCAACCGCCGCCAAAACCGTGCAGGTGCAAATCAAGGCCTTCAATCTGGAGAACCAGCCGGTCGCCAATATTCCCATACAGTCCGAATTGTTTTTCGTGGTGGCTAAAACAGTCAAAGAACAGGTTGCACCATTTATCTATCGATATCGAAACACCGACCAATTTACCAAGATCGCTTCGCAGGAAATGAATGGTTCCGGAACCATTCATTTCGACGCTCCACAAACTGGCCGCTACGTGGTGGCGGTGAGCGCTCCGGGAGTTCGCACGCCACTAGTCAGCGATGAGACCACCATCACCGGAGAAGAGCCGGCGGAGTTGCCCGTCGAAAACGAGACTAGTTTTCAGATTGAACAGCGCGCCGAATCGTTCGTGCCCGGAGAAACCGCCGTCCTGACGACGAAAGCTCCGTTTCCTGGGATCGCGTGGGTCTCGATTGAAACCGACAAAATTCTCGACACCTTCCTGGTCCCGATTCCGGGTAATGCCGGCCGCATTGAGATTCCGATCAAAGACACCTATGCCCCGAATGCCTTTGTTTCAATTTATCTCACCCGTCCTGGCGGCGAGCATGCGCTCCCACTCGAACGCTTCGCCTACACTCAGATCGTCGTTCATCGCCCCGATTGGAACCTTAAGATCGAACCGCGTCTTCCGGCTTCGCCGGTCCAACCAGGGGAATTGATCCATGGCCAGATGCATGTCACATCTGAGGGAAAGCCCGTTCTCGACGCTGACCTGGCCGTGTTTGTGGTCGATGACGCCGTCCTGCAACTCGGTGGCTGGGAATTGCCCGACCTCGTTGGCTCCTTCTATTACGAGCGTGCTTTCGGAATCAAAAGCTACCAATCGCTCGATTCCCTGCAAGAAGCGATCCCTCGCCAAAGCTTGACTCATAAAGGGTTCGTCATTGGCGACGGCGGCGAGGAGAAAATCGGCAGTGTCGTGAACGTCCGAAAAGAGTTCCAGACCCTGGCATTCTGGGCAGGTGCTCTCAAAACCGACCAGGACGGGAACGCTTTCTTTGATTTTACGGCACCCGACAACCTGACGACTTTTCGGCTAGTCGCGGTGGGAGATACCAAGGACAGCCGATTTGGCGAGGATTCCGGCACGACGCTGAAGGTTTTCAAACCGGTTCTGGTTCAAGCCGCTTTGCCTCGATTCCTTCGCGACGGGGATGAGATCGAGCTGCGAGCGGTTGTTCACCAGAACTTTGCCAAATCCGATGAACTCCATGTCCACTGTTTGACCGACGCCAGCTGTACCCTGTCAGGAACCGCAGATCTGACGGCAACCGTCGGTCGCGATGTGCCGGCCGTCTTTCGATTTTGGGCCAAGGTGACTGATCACGAGCGGAAGCCGACCAAGATCCGATTTGATGTCACAGCACAAACGGACACCAAAATGACCGATTCCGTCGAAGTGACGTTGCCCGTCGACCCGCCGACCGTTACACGGGTGGAAAGTGTTGCGGGATCATTGTCAAATGGGCAACTCGATGTCCAGGCGCTATTGCCGGAGGCTTGGAAGCACGGACGGGGCACCATGGAGGCGACGGTCTCGACTTCCTCCTGGTTACCGGAAATGGCCGGCTTGCCGGCCCTCCTCGAGTATCCCCACGGTTGCTTCGAGCAGATCTCCAGTCGCTTGCTGGGATACGCTTTGCTGGGGAATTTGCTCGCCTACTTGCCAGACTCCGAATCACGCGATCAAGAGTATCGAGCCGTGATCGGGCACGGCTTACAACAAATCGACGAATCGATTCTGGAAAATGGAATGCTCCCTTACTGGCCCGGAGATACGGTCGGAAATGCTTTCGTCACCGCACAATCGTTGTGGGCCGTCGATGAAGCCACCGATACGGGCTTAGCTCTTCCGGATGGCTTGGCGGAGAGGTTGCGAGGAGCACTAACAAAGATCGTCCAGGGCCAAATTTCCTCTTCGATATTCGAACAAGTCTTTGCGCTGTTCGCTTTGAGCCATTCTCCAACGGCTCAGGATTTCGAAAGTGCGGCAGAGGAACTCTACCTCCACCGAAATGAAACCGGCGATGAAGGGCGAGCACTTCTAGCCTTGGCACTTCATCGCCTCGCCATCATGCCGAAGGAACAGGATCAATTGCTTCGAGAAATCGATGCTCCCGTCCAACCGCGCGCCTTCGACGCACTGACATTTACTTCCACCACCCGGGCCGAAGCCATCGGCACTTTCGCCTTCGCGACCATCGCGCCCAGGATCTGGACAGCGGAAAAACAAAAGCGCGTCCGGGATCGATTGAACATCCTGATGAGCTCCTCCGCCTCACTTTCCACACAGGAAAATTTGTGGTTGCTGCTGGCGTTTAAATCGATGCTCGGGACCGAGGAATCGGCTCCCTTAAATATCTCCGACGGACAAGCGCTCCTTTCAAAAAATGGCCGGTCGGCAGCCTGGTTGAACTGCTTGCTTCCCGACGCTGCGCTCACCGCGGATTTGCACCAGCAGAACCTCAGCTACCTGCTGCGGGCGAAGTATGCTTCCGAATCGCCGCAAACCGAACGTGTTGATCGCGGAATGCAAATCGAACGCGTCGTCCATGATTTAACCGATGCAAAACGGACAGGAAATGCGGAGGCCCCATTTAAGCTAGGCGATCAAATCCTCATCACCTACCGAGTGAACACCCAGAAGACCCAGAACTACGTGGCACTCGAAGACCTGCTTCCGGCCGGGCTGGAGACGGTCAACCCTGCCCTGGCGATGATCGCGAAGTTCTTCGATGTTCCTTCCGATAACACCAACGATCGAACCTTGATTCTCTCGCACTCCGAATTGCGGGATCGTTCCACGCTTCTCTATTTCAACGAGCTCCTGGCCGGCCCTGGCCAATACTCGGTCCTGGCCCGGGCCACCGCAGCCGGGGCATTCAGATGGCCGGCCACCCTCATCTCACCGATGTACGACAGCCGGTTCTCCGGTCTATCGCCATCCAGCGTATGCGTCGTTTCAGCGGAATAACGATTTTCACGTTAATCGTTGCGACCGTCTTACTTGGGATCATCTGGCTGCCGTTGCCGGCGGAATTGCAGACTTCGCCGGTGGGAAGCCCGATTCTCCTCGACCTCCGCGGACGCGAAATCGCCGAACTCGCTTCCCAGCAGGCGCGAGTCCAAATTCCAGTGCCGTTAAGTCAAATGGGCGACTGGCTGCCGCGGGTCATCGTGGCCCTTGAAGATCGGCGCTTTTATCGTCATAACGGAATCGATTGGCTGGCCACCTGCGCTGCCTGTCTCCGTAATTTGAGAGCGGGCCACATCGTCGGAGGCGGATCAACCATCACTCAGCAACTCGTCAAAATGGCTTGCCATCGCCAGCAACGAAGCTGGTTGGCCAAACTTTACGAGAGCATCGCTGCCTGGAAACTGGAATGCCTGTGGAGCAAGGAACGGATTCTGACCGAATATTTGAATCGCTCCAGCTTCGGCAATCGCCGACTTGGACCGGAAGCCGCCTCCCGTGCCTACTTTGGCAAACCCGCACATGACCTGACCCTCGCAGAATCGGTCTACATCGCCGGGCTTTCGCAGGCGCCCACCCGCTTTAATCCCTGGCGACATCCTGATCGCGCGGAGCGCAAATATACACGCTCATTGGATCTCCTGACTCAAAAGGGCTTCCTGACTAGCGCCCAACGCGGGATCCTGCGTACAACACCCCTCCCCGGACACTTTGAGCCTCCGCATCTGGCTCCTAACTATGTGGACGCCATCAAACAGCTCCATCCGAGGATCGCGGGCCAGGTACGCACCACTCTCGATCTCGATTTACAACAGATCGCCGAGGTGAAATTGCGCGCATTAATCGCTTCGCTCAACCGTTACGACGTCACCGACGCAGCCGTAGTCATCTTAGACAATGCAGCAGGAGCCGTACGCGCCATGGTAGGCTCCTCAAACTTTGCCGACAATCAGGTCAATGGCGCAATGCGATCGCGGAGCTGCGGTTCGACTCTTAAACCATTTGTTTATCTGACGGCCGTCGATCGTCGATTGCTCACGGCAGCGACCCTACTTACCGATACTCCCGACGCCATTCGCGACACCTACAGCGATTATGATCCGCAAAACTTCAACCATCACTATCTAGGACCTGTCCGCGTCCGCGAAGCACTTGCCTGCTCGTTGAATGTTCCGGCCATTGTGGCACTCAGCCGGGTCGGAGCGCGCTCAGCTTTCTACGAATTGCAGAAGTGGGGCTTCGATTTTCCCCGCGGCATCGATGACTACGGAGCAGGATTCATCCTGGGCAACGCTGAAATTCGACTGACCGATCTCGCTGCAGCATACGCCGGTCTAGCCCGCGGCGGATGGGCGACCAAGCCAAAATTGCTGACCTCCGAATTTTTCCCGATGACCCACACAGCCTCCCGAGCGGCGACAGAAATCATCACCGATATTTTGTGTGACAACAACGCACGGAAAAAAAGTTTTGGCCTTAATTCGCCGCTGGCCTTCGAAGAACGAGTCGCCGCAAAGACCGGTACCAGCAGCGGCTTCCGAGATGCCTGGACCGTTGGCTTCGACAAGGAGCACACCGTCGCCGTCTGGGTTGGAAATCCCGATGGTCGCCCGATGCGGGACACGCTTGCCGTACAGTGCGCCGCGCCCCTGTGGGCGGCGGTGATGCATGAACTACTGCGGAACGATCACCCGATCCCGCCACCCAATGAAACACTCGTGAAACGCGAAATCTGCGCAACCACCGGATTGCTGCCATCCCGATTCAGTCCGGCGAAAATAACGGAACTATTCCTGCCGAAAACCGAACCAACCCAGGACTCGTCGACCCAGTTCTCCTATGAGGGAAAACTTCTGTTGCCGGTCGAATATGCAGGCTGGTGTGCGAGCCGTGACAATTCATCCGGCGCGACGGTCCGGCCTGAGCCTCGCATTCTGAATCCACGGTCTGGGGCAAGTTATCAAATCGATTCGGTTCTTCCGCCCAAGCAGCAAATGATCGAATTGCTGGCCACGATCGGCAGCGATGTTCATTGGTATGTCGATGGCGTGGCCATTCCACCCAAACCTGACGGACGCTTTTTCTGGCAACTCGCACCGGGAGAATGGTCTTTGAAAGCGATCGGTAGCAACGGGATGGCCGAGGGGAGAGTCAGTGTCAGTGTCAGGTGAACTCAATGGGCCGGCATTGATTCCCCCCTTCCCCTTAAATAAATAAATAGCTAAGCACAGGTCCGATCTTCCTCACGCCTGCATTTACCGACCCCCGGCGCCATCATCGTTGCACCCGAGCGCTGCTCAACGGTGCGGCGGAACACAGGCTGGAAGCCTATGCTATGCTACATTAATTAACGCCGTGGCGTCTTCATTCCAGGTGCACGGCGATAGCTCCCGGGATGTCTCTGGGAGATCGCTCGACTGTCCAGAAGGCCAACGTAGCATAGGCTTCCAGCCTGTGTTCTGTTTACACGTTGAGCGATGTTCCCGGGGTGAACGCGGGGTTGCGTCTTCAAGCCCGGTCGCTGTGGCAGATTTTCTGATCTGACTCCACAAACGTCCAAACTTCAGGGCACTTTGTGCCTGGCTACTATCGCGCTGTCCCTCCGGGACAAAAACCACCTTCGGGCTACAACAAATTATCTCAGACTCTCAACGATTGCCGCGTACTTCACGAGGAGTTTCTCCATAATGGCTTTACCCTCAACCCGCGAGCCACGACCCTGCAGTTCGGTGACAATTTTTGAGATTCGGATGATCGATGATCACCGACTCGAACCCGGCTTTACGCCGTTCGGTCGAAGACCCGCCGTATTCCCCAACGAGATAAACGACATTCCCCCCGTCGGGCAATTTGTCGATGAGGTATTGGCCTTCCATCTTGCCTGCATCGATGTCGTCCGAACCTACATAAGTGGCGAACTTCCCACCGGTGGATGCGAAGTCGTCGGTGAACTTCGTGTTCAGGAGGACGAGCGGGATGCCTGCCCTGTTGATCAGTTTTGCCGCTGTCTGGCTCGTCTTCTGGTCCACCGGGATCATCACAATGAGATCGACCTTCTTGGTGATGAGGTCCTTGATTTGGCTGAGTTCCGTCGCAACGCCTTGTTGAGGATCAAGGCAAAGCAAATCGATACCCTGCTTTGCCGCCTCAGTCTTCATCGCGTTGTCGATTGCTTCTGCTGGCGCTGCGGTCCGGGCTAGCCAGGTAACACGGCCGCCGCCGTTTGCGGTTGCGGCAGCCGCATCTTGAACGAAGCCCCTGCCGGCGTGCTTTCAACTGTGAGCATCCCGTCGTGGGATTCAATGATCTGACGGACGATTGCTAGCCCAAGCCCGGTTCCATCGCTTTTACCATAGGTTACGAACGGCTCAAAGAGCCGAATCTGGATCTCGGGTGGGATACCAGGGCCATTATCTGCAACCACGATCTGCAATTGTCCTTCTCTTTCAGCCATCGTCACCGTGATCCGTGACGCTTTCACGTCCTTTGAACGCAACACCTCGCAGGCATTTTTGATGAGATTAAGCAGCGCGCGCTGAAGCTTTTTCGCATCGATCCAAACCACGGTGCCTGCGGGAGCGTCAACGTTAAGCTCCAGGATCGTGCATCCGCCTTCAAGGAGGTGACGCGACCTCTCGCGCAACTGGCTGCAAAAGTCAGTCAAAAGCACTGGAGAACGTTCAATGACCGTCTCGCGCGTAAAGTCGAGCACACTGTTCACGATGTCCATGGCGTCGTCCCCGGACTGGCGAACAAGTTCCACGTATTCCTCCACCTCGCTCGTGATCCCGGCCGCGATCGCCTGATGAATGAGTTCACACAGGCTCTGGATCGCCCCCAGCGGGTTGCGCAAGTCGTGCACGATCGAGCCCAGCGCGCTTCCGAGCGCGGAGAGCTTTTCGTTTTGCATGACTGCCTTCTGGAGGCGAGCGTTTTCGAGCACTTGGCCTGCGCTCGCGAGGAAAAGACGCAAAAGGTAGGTCTTTTCCGTGTTCAGATCGGACGCGCTTTGTAGCAGCGCCACGATCTGGTATGCTTCGATTCGCATTACGGCAAGATTACCCCGTAAGGTGATGGCGCTCCTCAAGTCCGCGTCTTGCACGGAACTGAGAGAGCTCAACGCAAAGGCACTCGCATCGGCTTGTTCCCAAACCCCAAGACGGCAGAGCGGCTTAAAAACACCGTCGGCTTCGGTGCGTCCGAGGATGGCGGAGGTCGCTCCAACAATGTCAGCCACCTGGACAAGGATCTCCCGCAGGAGAACCATCAATTCCTGACCTGCGGGGTGAAGGTTAGCGGTCACGTTGAGCAACATTTCAAGACCGCGCACCTTGTCCCAATCGTGGACCGATTTCGTGGCGATTTGACAGATTTCTTCCGGAGCGAACGGCTTGCAGTGATAACCGACATTCGCGCCCGCCTTTTCGATGACCTCATCGATGGTGTGGTCGCTGTAAGCCGTGACCAACACCACCTCCGCCCGGGTATCCACGCTCCGGATATGCTCGACAGTGCGCAGGCCGTCCCAACCGGGCATACGCATGTCAAGGAAGATGACGGCATACGGTTGTGCCTCAGCCAGCGCGGCCTTTACCTTGGCGAAAGCCTCCATCCCGGAAGACGCCTCGTCGATTTGGAACGCAATGCGCGAATCGCTGCCGTCCCCATGGCTAGCGGGAAGCTCCTCGTCTTCAAACAGCGCTCTGGCCGCAGATAGCAACCGTTCATCTTTGCCCTTAATCGGAAGTAGCGATTCGCGGAGGCTGTCGCGTACGACTTCCTCGTCGTCCACAATGAGGACGCGAGTATTGAAAGGTGGAATCATTGGGAGGTCTCAGCTTCAGTAGGCATTTTCATCGGAAGCACGATGCAGCAAGTGGCTCCCAGACCGCGGCCAGGACTTCGCAGTGTCAAAGTGCCTTGGTGGGACGTCACGGTCTGGAAACAAGAGGAGAGCCCGAGACCGGATCCGCTCTGTTTCGTGGTGTGCCCTCGCGTGATAGCCAGGGTGCCCTCCGGCGCTTCAAAACCGCAAGCGTTGTCGGTAAAGGTGAACTCCAGCTGGTCGGGCGGCAGCCGCCGGATCACGATGCGAAGCGTGCGTCGGGCCAGCTCGCTTCCGTTCGCATCGAAGGCTTCCGCCGCATTTTTAATGACATTTACGAAGACTTGAATGAGCCGAGTGCGGTCTCCATCAAATGGGCCGAGATCGGGATCGAGCTTTGTCAACACCGCAATCCCGCGTTTTTCGAGGGAAGCACGCTGAATGGCAAGCGCGTCTTCGAGCAACTCTTCCGCGTTGAGCATGCGTCGCGTGGTACTACGGCCGTGAACGAATTGACGTTGGATGTTGATGATCTCCTGGACGTGCAAAATCGATTTAGAAAAAAGCCCTACGGTTTCCCGCCATTCGGTCGCGCGGTGCTGGAAGCGGCCGATCACATTGTCGACGAAGCTCAGGAGCGCGGCGGCTTTTTCGGTACTCAGGGCAGCCTCGAGGGCCGTCCGGTGTTTGCGGAAAAATGCCCCGAGTTTCGAGAGCTGGTCCAGTTCATCCCAAGGCGGTGCCGCCTGAAGGATCGCGGTGCGAGTTCCCATGCCCGTGATGCCGTTGCCGATGTCGTGAAGAATCCCGGTGAGGATTTCCACCCGGCCTTCTTGCGCCGCTCGCGAGCGCAGAGCCGCTCGTGCAATCTCTTCGTTTACCACCGTTTGGGTGACATCGCTCAGCGCCGCCATGTAGGTGTCGCTCTCGATACGTAGGATGCTGAGTGAGTAATGCCTAGGTTCTCGTTGGTTCCTGACGGTAATCGCACGGTCCTGAACAATCATCCCGGAAGAAGCCGCATACCCTTGAACCAGCCCCGGAAGATCGGGCGCAACCCCCTCTAACACGGTAAACACATTCTCCATCTGCCCATCGTGCGAAAGCGGCATCAGCATCTGCACAGCCAGCGCGTTCATCATCCGAACCTCCCCCTTGGCTCCGTGATCGGCCAACCCTACCGGGCACAGGTAAAGGAAACGCAGCAACCGTTCGATTTCTACATCATTCACGTTTGAGCGTGACGAGGTATTGTTCGGTTGCCTCCACCCGCCGGAGCAAACGCAGACGGACCTTCGTCGGCTTCATGCGGTAAGTGAAAACATAATCAACCTCGGCATCGAGTTCTCCAGGTTCGGTGAATCGTTCCGCCACCATGAAATTGTTGGTGCAAGGTGCCACCTCCGTGAAAAAACACTTGCCCATGACGCCGGCCGAAGAAAGACCCGAGAGTCGGGATTCATAGGCATTGTAAGCGATGACCGTGCCATCGGTTTGCATCCGCACGATCCCGAAATCAGCGGCGTCGAGCGCCCGGATATCGGCTTTTTCCAGGTCGTCTAGCAAAGAGGAGTCATCGATATTCATGGCAGAGTCTTGCGAGTTTACTTTAAATTATGATATTTACAATACCCGCTATCGGCACAATGAGTCCTGCATGGAGCTTGCAAGCACTCCCCAATTCCAGAACCGGTCCAATCCCTGGCGCGAAATCCTCTACCCGCAGTTGTCGCTTAATCCTCGCCTAGTCTGGGTCTTTCCTGAGGCGGCGGTTTCCGGACCGACGATCTGGGTCGGGTTGCGTGGATGGGTGAAAACGTTTCGAGCCGTCGGACTGGAACCAGGCGACCGCCTGGTGGTTAGCGATCCTCCCGGTCTTGGGTGGGTCGGGGCCGTTCTGGCAGGCCTTTGGCTCGAGGCCACGCTTTGCCTTGTACCTCAAGGAGAGAATGTTGCGGCGGTGGGAGAAGAACTCGACGCCCGGCTGATCCTCGGGCCGGGCGGACAAACCCACTGGGACCGCGATGGGCAACCCATCCTTGGAGACGCGCCTCGCACCGCTCAGTTGCCGCGTTCACCGGAAGCGCGTTTTCTTTTACGAACCAGTGGAACCGGTGGACAGCGAAAATGGATCGCCTTATCGGATGCCAACCTGTTGGCGGTCCTCGGATCGCATATGCCCGTCTTGGGACTGAACGCCCGGCATCGACTGCTCTCCACTTTGCCATGGAACCACGCGTTTGGACTCGTATTGGAGTTTCTGGCGGCTCTATGCACGGGTGCGAGTCTGGTGCGCTGTTCTGATCCTCGTGACGCAGACGAACACATTCGACTTCTTCGTCATTGCAAACTTAACTGGTGGAACGCCACCCCGGCAATGGTGCGCCGGTTCGCGGAAAAGAGTCATGAAAATTTCACGAGTTTACGGGGAGGAATTGTCGGAGGTGCCGCGATCGAACCTGTAACGAGCACCATTTTGGCCGGCTCTGCACTTCGCGTTGGATATGGCCAGACGGAAGCCTCTCCTGGCATTTTGCTAGGTTCTGTGGGGGAGTTTGTTCCAGGCTTGATCGGTCGCCCAGTGGGTTGCCAGGTACGACTTTCGAGCAACGATGAACTGGAATTCAACGGGCCCAACGCCTGCCTCGGCCATTGGTCGGAGGGAATTGTTCTGTCGCGGACGGACCGTTGGGTAGAAACCGGGGATATGGCGCGGAAAGAAGGAGATCGCTATTTTTTTCTCGGCCGCAGGGATGACCAGGTGCGTTTGGAAAACGGTCGAACTTTTTCGGCGATTGTTGCCGAGCGGACGTTGCGGCGACTTCGCCCCGATCTTTCGCAAGTAATGGTCTGGTCACCAGACGGAATCAGCTTGGCAATGGCTTTCACAGGTCCCGCGGCGCCCGATGCGATGATGCTGGCGGAGGCACTGGGAGCGCTGACTTCGCGGCTCCGCACCGTCCATCAGCTCGACCCGGAGTGCTGGCGCTACACTCCGAAAGGGGACGTCGACCGGCCTGCGGTGAGAAGAGCAATGGTCCGTTTTCCTTAACGAATGAGAACCGTAACTGTTTGATCGCGTTAAATCCAAGTCCAGCGTTCCGGCTCAAATTCGAATCCATCCTCGCCTTTCTTACGAATGTATCCGATCCCGGGAAACGAGAAATGATAGGTTTGGAATCGGAGCTTTTCGTGAGCTAATCTTGTCAGAAGTTTTCGACGGGTATCGACAGTTTGTTCACGTCTGGCGTCTCCCATGCTGGTCCATTCTGGCCGTTCGACGTGCAACACCCCATCATGCATAGCGTCGCCTGTCACCAAGAATCGTGACTCTTCGGATTCAAATAAGTATCCAGTGTGACCGGGTGTGTGGCCCGGCAAAGGAACACTGTGGACACCCGGTAAAAGTTCCGTTTCCAGAGCGAACGGCTCCATCTGGCTCGCCAAGATTTCCAGGGCGTCATGCGCGCAATGAATCGTGAGATCGATCAATTCCCTCGGTACGTCTCTGAACTCGCTGACGTCCGGATTTGGGACCTGCCAGAATTCAATCTCGGCCTGTGAGATGAGGATACGAGCCCGCGGGAACCGTGTTTTCCTGTTCGCTCTGTCCAGGGACCCACCGACATGATCGATATGTAGGTGGCTGAGAAATACCACCTCGATATCATCAGGTCGAATGCCGAGAGCGCTCAGTCGCTTGTCGAGAAGTCCAATCGGCTCGTGGACGACAGATCCGATCCCGGTATCGACCAGGACCAATTTATTTTCCCATCGAACAGAATGGGATTCAGCCCCAATTGAATGCGCTTTGGATCGAGAGAGTGCGACTCGAAGAGAGCGGCTATCTCCGGATCCGGAACGCCAACAGCGTATTGCTGGATTGGCTCACCCCAAACGAAGCTGTCATGCAAGACCCAAGCTTCTTGGCGCCCTACTTGAAATGGATAAACGCCGAAGACATCTTTGTTTCTCATCTCAGGTATGTGTTGCGTTAAAAATTGGTAATACGTTTGTCTATACGTCGCTATTTGGTAGTAGCACATAAAATTTGACGTCTTGGCGGCTTCTAAAATTCAGTTTTGGATACGTCAGCTTCGTGTTTGGTTTGCAGTCAGGTACACCCCATCGCTAGCTCATGCTCAACGTGCGAACAGAACACAGGCTGGAAGCCTATGCTCCATTGGCCTTTCGGACTGTCGAGCGATCTCCCACAGCCATCCCAGGAGCTATCGCCGTGCACCTGGAGTGAAGACGCGACGTGTCCTCTAAAGTAGCCCGCGGGCATAAGGCCTTCCGGAGCACGCCCAGACTTACATCAGTAAACCGATCGATCCTGATCAGTTTAACGAGGTTATTCGAATATTTAGCGACCTCTGGTTTCCGAATCATACAAACCATCTGCATGGAAAACGTAAAGCTCGGCATTCACGAAATGAAAACTGGCTGACTACTCCAGTTAGTTCATTGATTGGCGATCAGTTTCGCTTTGCTAGTTTTGCCGTAGGGAAATAAAGAACCCTAAGCTTTCGCTTGGAGGCTAATTGAGCCGGCAGCAGCGGATGGCTATTTAGACTTAACTGGTTTCTCGCCCTCAATGCCGAGGCTGGCGAGAACTCGCACCGTATCGGACAGGTTGCCGATGATTTTGCGGTTTCGAGACGAACCTTTTCGCACCAGCGCTGGCACGGCTACAATCTGGTCGGCCTGCGCGAGCTGAGGATTTTTCGTTAGATCAACGATCTTCATTCGGTAACGGCCGGCGAGGTGCCTATCGCAAAGCCGCTTGAGATTGCCAAAGGCAGCAGCCGATTTCGGAGTGGAACCGGCGATGTAGAGATGCAGATCCCATTCCACATCTGCTGTGGCTGCAGCTTTCGCTTTGCGCGAGTTGGTCATTTTTCTGACAACCGCTTTCGCTTTCCTGACGTTGCGTTTTGGCAAAGCCTCTGTCGTTTCTAACGGCATCGTGTAACGATTCTTACCCATGATCACTTTATCCAGGTTGGCGACAGCTCGTGCATAAGGTCTTCTGTTGTTGATATACCATAATTTAAATAATTATCAATTATCTAAGGAATTTTTGTCCCGTGAAGCCAAAACATTCAGGGCCAGGGGCTGAATAGCTTGGATTGCCCTAAGGGTTCATCCTAGATTGACCACCCCGGGCCAAAGATCAAAAACCGGCTCGAAGAACCGCCTGGAGAACTTGGAAGGATTCCTCGTTGACGAAGCAAAGTTTGAAACCGAAAGGGAGAGCCATTATCCTGCCGACTCTGACACTGCATATGTCTTCAATCCTGGAACTCATTGAAGGTGGCGAAGTGCGGCAATTTGAAACCGGACAGGTGGTTATCGATCAAGGGGACCGGACCAATCTGCTCTTTTTCCTGATTGAAGGTGCCGTCGAAGTTATAAAGGATGGGGTCACGGTGGCGACCTCTTCGCAACCCGGCGCGGTGTTTGGCGAATTATCGGCGCTGTTGGGTGGGAACCATACGGCGACGGTCCGAGCCCTTAAGCCTTGCGCTTTCCACGTTGTCGGGAATCCGCGCCAGTTCCTCCAGTCCTCACCCATGGTTTGCTTGCATGTTTGCGAGCTGGTGGCGCGCCGGCTCGACGCCGTAAACAAATATCTGGTCGATGTAAAGGGACAATTCGAGGGCCATGAGCATCTTGGGATGATCGATAATGTGCTGGAAACATTAATGCATCGTCATCCCGTCAGCCGCGTCAGGCCCAGCGAATCACAGATCCGGCAAACCGAGCCTCAGGATTGACCCCGGCAGCGAACCGACCGTCGACTGAAACTGAAGCGGAATGTTTCGATTGCCTGGAGTGGTCGGTTTGAACGCCAGAGCGCCAAGGATGTCTCATACTATTGGTTAAGGCGATTCGGGTTGGCGTGCGAAATTCCCCCAAATCTCGTGGCGCGCCAACCCGGGTCATTTCTAGAGGTGTTGCGGCACCGCCGGATCACCAATCCTCTGCGACGCAGGGAATCCTAGACGTCCTAAAGACGAACCAGAACGAAACCACCCTGTTCGAAGCAAGCAGATTATTATCAGAATCACTAAAAAATATTCTTTTAATCTACTTAGTGTGGTATTTATTGTTCAATAGCTTCGACTAAGGCAATTCCGATGAAAGCCCACGAACTCCTCAGCTCGCCTGAGACATGGTGCAAGGAATCTCCGGCAGAAGACCTGCAGGGGAACAGGATCCAAGCTTTTGACCCACGCGCCGTGAAATGGTGCGCCCTCGGTGCGATCCAGAAAGCCTACCCTTACTCGCAATGGGGAGAAGCGATGGACAGCCTGCTGCGGGCACTCAGCGTTTCTGAACGGGGACTGGCTCAGATGAATGAATCTGACAAGGCCTGCTCCATCATGGAGTGGAATGACGATCAGCAAAGCTCCTTTGCGGAGATCAAAGAAACTCTTTTAGAAGTCGATATTTAACGGTCGGAAGGCTCTTGCGTCTCTCAACGTTTCACCGCGTTCAGGTCAGGCAAGCCAAGCTTCCGGATCGACTCGCCCTCGGAAGAAATCCACTCTGCAATTAACGTTTCGAAATCGAGGACAATATAGGTCGGATATGAGCCCGGTTGTCTGCCCGGATTAAAAACCCAGGTCTTCCCAATGCGATCAATCCATGAACCCTCAGGATAGAAGGGGGCATTGTGGATATGTCCACTCAGAACGAGATCGGGTTCGAAACGGTTGATCCAGTCGCGAAGGAAGTGGTCGCCCAGCATCTTTCTTCCGGTCCAGCTGACACGTGCACCTTCCGGTGGCTCATGATGACTCCAGATCCATCGCCCTGCGCTCTTTGCTGACTCGCGGGCCAGGAGGTCTTCCAATCCTGCACGTGCCACGGGTCCGTTCCACCAGGGGCAAGCGGTGACCCGCGTTTCGCCGAGCAGAGCACTTTCGCCATCGACGAAAAGACCCTCCGCGCGGCTCAGCAGCAGCCATTCGGCGAACAGCTCATTCGCCCCATTGTGGCTGTCGCCGTCGTGATTTCCTGAACTAACCAGCAACGGCGCGTAGCGCCGAATGCGGCGAAGATATTTCTCAACGACGACGATCTGAACGTCAAAATCCAAGGCGGAACCGAGGTCAAGCAGATCGCCACCGATAATGACAAGGTCATAACGGCCAGCATTCGCCACCAACCAGTCAAGCTGCCTGAGTGAATAGTGGAGGTCGGCGACGAAAAGCATCCTCATAAGTCCAGGGTGCCTGAAATCTGGGCGTTCACGATCTTGATTTCGGTTGTCCTCTCTTTCGAACCTGCCTCGCCAGACTTTGTGCCGACAGGGCCCGAAGTTTCAAAGACTCAACATTGTGAATTGATTCTTGGGCCGATTCAATCCAATAGGGTCAAAACGGTAGGAGACCACGAGCCTCGCCAATGCTGTTTTGCGGATATCAGGGATGGCCGGAAGGACGAGAATCAGCGTCAGAGGCTGAAAAATTGAGCTCGATCTTATCCCGCTCCCGAACTGACACTGACATTGGCACTGACACTAACTATGGCCATCCATCATTTTGCACCGACGCATTACCATATCGCGATTGGCCCGCATGAGCCAGTCCTGCAAATTAACGACGGAGACACTGTGGTCACTACCACAGTTGACGCCTTCGGTAAGGATGCTGCTGACAGACCCATCACGCCTCGTGGAAACCCCCAGACTGGCCCATTCTATATCCTGGGCGCGGAGGCTGGCGATACGCTGGCCGTGCACCTGGACCGGATCTCGCCGAGCCGGAGGATTGGCTACACCGAGTCAGTGGTCGCGGCGAACGTGGTCGATCCTTCGTATGTGCATGAACTGCCCAATCGCCGGGCATCTGGGCGGGAACTGGCAGAGTGGCAGATCGACAATGAGCGCTGGACGGCCACACTAATTAAACCGGAAACCGAACTCGGGAACTTGACGATCCCGCTGGCGCCGATGCTGGGCTGCTTTGGTGTGGCGCCACCAAGTGGACAGGCGATCTCCACCGAGACCTCAGGCGAACACGGCGGGAATATGGATTATCCTGGGTTCGTGGCCGGCGTCACCGTCTACTTTCCGATCTTTGTGCCAGGGGCACTCTTCCACCTGGGCGACGGCCACGCGACCCAGGGAGATGGCGAAATCGTCGGCACTGGGATCGAAATCTCGATGGAGGTTCAATTCACTGTGCAGGTGATCAAAAGAAAACGCATCCGCTGGCCGCGCGGGGAGAACGCCGAGTTCATCTTCGCCGTAGGCAACGCCCGTCCGCTCGACCAGGCGGTCCAGCACGCCACGACTGAGATGCTGCGATGGCTCAAGGAGGATTGCGGATTAGACGCCACCAGCGCCAGCCTGCTTCTGGGACAATGTGTGAAGTACGACCTGGGCAATGTCTTTGACCCAGCGTACACGATGGTTTGCAAAGTACCTAAAGGAGAGAATTCAGAAGCCAGGAGTCAGGAGTCAGGAGCCAGGAGTTGCGGGTCTGACCCACTGCGAGAATCCATCGCCCGCGCCGGCTAAATTCTTGAGCAGACGAAAGGACGACGACGATTGGGGGAAGACATCTTGAACGCCTGTAGCAAGACAAGGAACGCGGAAGGCGGGGAGTAACTCCCGGCTCCTGGCTCCTGGCTCCTGGCTCTCTCAATCCTGAATTCTGGATTCCTGAATTCTGAATCCTGATTCAGAGCCACCGTGGCATTCGTCGGCCAACGTCGCGCAGTTGCCGATCGGATTGTCGGTAATCGGGTAAGTAGCTTTCCACCAATCGCCAGAACCTGGCGGAATGGTTTAAGTACTTGGTGTGACACAACTCGTGTACCAGCACGTAGGTCACCAGTTCCGGCGGCAAGAACAATAGCCGTGCGTTGAGACTGATCGAACCTCGCGAGGAACAACTACCCCAGCGGGTCCGTTGCTGCCGAATTGATACCGACGAGTAAGGGAGTTCAGTTTCGTCGCTTATGCGCTTGAGCCAAGGAATCAGATTTTCCTTAGCCCGCTGAGTTAACCACTTTTTCAAGGCATTCGGCCAAGCGGCAGCGTCTCCGATTGACCCTTGGACGAGAAGAGTGGTGGGTGGCATTTCCCGAACAAGAACCGGTTTCGTATCGTCCCGGGAGAACAGTACCGTCCATGTCTGGCCGAGCGCCAGCAGCGAAATCTGCTCCGGCAACTGCGAATCCGACGATCGATCGACTGACCCCTGGAACGTTTTCGCCTTTTCGAAGGCCCTTTCGATCCACTGCCTGTTCTTCTCGATGAGCGAAGAGACTCGTGAGGGGCTAAACCGCTTCGGAACGACGATTACTAAACCCTTTTCCGCACTCACCTGAATCCGTACACGCTTCGCCTTGAGACTGATCCGCAGGGTGTAAGGAAGCTTCTGATTCATCGATGTCTTTCGCAGCGACGGTCATATTGGGGCTAACGCGACCAAGAACTGTTCAAGCAGCGAACACTGACCATGAATACCAGTCGCGAGATAACGAACGAAGATCGCACCATCCATGTACATATTGTGGACGTCGTAGCGCAAAAAGAGGGTGGCTATACGGTAGTCGTACAACCCCACACAGGCTCAGAGGTAACGTCTTCTGAGGTTTGGCGCGCAACACTTGCAGGAGACTATCGGGGTGCAACGAAGGTAGATCGCCTGTGGCACCTTTATTTTGGAGAGAAGCCCCCGTATTCGCCTGGAACTTGGATTGATATCGTTTTGCCGGAGCAGACGGGAGAGGCCGAACGCTCGCTCGCATCGGAATAAACGTTCGTTTTTGTCACAGTATTACGCCGCAGGGAACTCCGCGCTGTCGCATTTAGACGACAGGCGGTCCTCGTCGACCGCTGAAAAACGAGATAATGATAAAAATCACAGCGATTACAATCAGCACATGAGCAATCCAGGCGGCTTCACCGGCGACGCCAAAGGCGCCCAATGCCTCAGCCACCAAGGCAATAACAAAAAAGATGATTGCGTATTTTAGCATCACCTAATTAAGCGCATCGCTGTGATGTTGAAACAGAAAACGGAAAGAATCAATTGTGGACGCCCTGCCTCACTTGGATTCACGGCGGTCGCTCTGGAGGATGGTTCTGAGAATTACTCAACGCTCCCGAAAACATTGTAGTAAAGGTTTCAAACCTGTGTTTTTCGCATCATAGGTGTTTCCCAAGTATTCGGCGAAGACGACAACCATTTCCTCAGCGGCAGGCGAACATCACGACACGATAAGCTGCAAATTACTAATATTATGGGAGCAACCACTCACTCAATCGATATCAACGCACCGCTCCGCGCGGTCTATAACCAATGGACGCAATTCGAGGAATTTCCGCGCTTCATGGAAGGCGTAGAGGAAGTCCGTCAGGATGGGGCGAGAAATCTTTTCTGGAAGGCCAGGATCGCTGGGAAAGAGAAACAATGGGAAGCGGAAATCCTTGAGCAGGTTCCCGAACCAAAGAATCGTCTGGCAGAGTATAGACGGAACTCCAAATAGCGGAGAGGTTACGTTTGAGCCTCTGGATGAAGAACGAACCCGGGTCATTCTCACAATGGAATATGAGCCGGAAGGCTTCCTTGAGAAGGCGGGAGATGCATTGGGTATTCCTTCTGGCCGAGCCGAAGGAGACCTCAAGCGATTCCGGGATTTCATCGAAGAAAGAGGAACGGAGACCGGCGGCTGGAACGAGCGGATCGAACCCAAAGAGAGCCGTGAAGCCATTTCCTCTGGCATCCAAGCAGAACCGGGCGCAATCGTCGAAGACACGCATCCAACAACGACTCTCTCCCCGGATCGAGAAATCGGGCACTTTCCTGGGATCACTCCCATCGACCCGGAAGAAACAAAAGACTTCGGCTCTCGGGAAGCTGAAGCACGCTCGACCAGACCTTGCAGATGTGCCGTCTTCCGCTGAAACTCCCTTAGTGGGCGCGGCGAATGAGCCGCGATTAGCGGGTGAGCCCCGATTAGCGGACGAACCCCGATTAGCGGATGAGCCCCGATTAGCGGACGAGCCCCGATTAGCGGATGAATCGCGATTAGCCGATGAGCCGCGATTCTACCAGGACAAAGCGTTCTCGGCCGCGCCCACTCCACAACAAATTGCAGAGCGAGCCTATGAGATTCACCTGGAGCGAGGGCAGGTTCCGGGCCACGAGGTGGAAAATTGGCTGCAAGCGGAAAAGGAACTCTCAGAAAAATTCGACGTTACGCGCTCAAGGGGAGGGAGTTAATCCGATTGACGGTGGGCAGATTACTTCTCAATCCACTAGCTCTTAGAGCTACGATGACTACCGATCTAACCGATCGGGAGCATTCCTCGCGACTCCGAAATTATTTGCATTTGGGAGCGCGCATCCTGGCTGGAGGCGCTCCATACGAGTGGAGCAATTTGAGAACACGAGTTTGGCCATTCTCACGATCGGGAATTTGTGCCATTCTGCGGTGACTCTTTAACCCCCACTGGGAGAAGGCGCTTGCAAATATTCGGTCCCGGGTAGAGGTAGCAGCCCTCGCTGAAGAATGTTCAATGGCAGATAGAGCGGAATCAGAGGACGAAACGTCGCAGCTCCGGAAGGTCGCTTTGGAGACTGCGACCAGTATTTTGCAAATCCGCCAGCGGGCCGAACAGGAGATTCGCCGGGCGAACGAAATTCTGCAAAGCGCGCACGAGAGAGCTTGCCCAGGCGCTCGTGATTATGCGCGCCACTCTGGATTCGACCACTGACGCTATCCTGGTGACGGACGAGAAACTCAAGGTCACCGATTTCAATGAAAAATATCTCGCAATGTGGAAAGTCCCAAGAGAAGTCTTGGAGAACGAGCCGTTGGGAAAAACTGGGGAGATGGCGAGCCAGTGCTTTGCGGACCCCCAGCAATTTCTCGCTCGCATCGAGGAAATTGCAGCTACCGGTCAAGAAAGCTTTGACGTGCTAGAGTTGAAGGATGGGCGAATTCTAGAGCGTTCCTCCAAAGTCCTGATTGTTGAAGGAGAAGTAGCGGGCCGTGTTTGGAACCTTCGCGACGTGACCGAGCGCCATTTAGCCGAAACCACTTCTCACCGGCTGAGCGCAATAGTCGCTTCGTCGGACGACGCGATCGTCGGAAAAGATCTGAATAGTATCATCACCAGCTGGAATTCCGGCGCGGAGCGGATCTTTGGATTCACCGCCGACAGAAATGATTGGGAAATCGATCATGCGACTGATTCCGCAGGACCGCCGGGAGGAAGAACGGGAAATCCTTTTCCGCATCCGGCGCGGAGAACGTATAGATCACTTCGAAACGATTCGTCTTGGGAAGGATGGACGGGAGCTCAACGTGTCTGTCACGATCTCTCCGATCAAGGATTCCAATGGGCGAGTGGTCGGCGCTTCCAAGGTAGCTCGAGACATCACTGAGCGAAAGAAATCGGAGCAGGCCCTCAAAGAGGCGATGCAGCAAGCAGACTTGGCGAACCGGGGGCGCTTGCAACTGCTCGACAGCGAGCGTGATGCACGTTCACAAGCCGAGCGCGCGAACCGAGTCAAAGACGAATTTTTGGCGACTCTAAGCCACGAGCTTCGGACACCGCTGAATGCCGTGCTGGGTTGGACCAACATTCTCCAGCGCGGGAACATCCAGAGCGGAGGAGCTCAAACATGGGCTCGAAACCATCGAACGAAACGCCCGCATTCAGGCCCAAATTATTGAAGATCTGCTCGATATGAGTCGAATCATCTCGGGCAAAGTTCGCCTGGAGGTGCAGGAGATCGATCTTTCCGCTGTTCTGAACGAGTCCATCGAGACCCTTCGCGTGACGGCTGAGGCGAAAAGCGTTCGACTCCGGGCCGTGATGGACCCCTTTGCCGGACCGATTTCCGGAGACCCGAATCGCTTGCACCAGGTCTTCTGGAATATCCTTCACAACGCTATTAAGTTCACCCCCAGGGGCGGAGAGGTCCAGGTACGACTCGAACGGGTCGGTTCCCAGGTCGAAGTGAATGTGAGTGATCCCGGTGAAGGCATCGCACCCGACTTTCTTCCTTATATCTTCGATCGGTTTCAACAAGGAGATGCGTCGACCACACGCCGACACGGGGGACTCGGGCTGGGGCTGGCCATTGTCAAGCAGTTGGTCGAATTGCATGGCGGCAAGGTCGGCGTCAAAAGCAACGGAATTGGCCAAGGTGCGGCTCTTTACTGTCCGTCTCCCGCTCATTGCCGTCTATTCTAAGCCGGACCAGGATCGTCGCCTTCCGCGGCTGAGCAGCGCGAGAGCAGACCGTTGCCGGAACTTAGCCTTTCCAATGTGCATGTCTTGGTAGTCGACGATGAGGTCGATGCCCGCAATCTGGTGAAAAGGCTGCTGGAAATGGCAGGAGCAACGGTTTCGATGGCGGCCTCCGCCTCAGAAGCGTTCGATCACATTTCGACGGGACGACCGGATGTGCTGGTTTGCGACATCGGGATGCCAGGAGAAGACGGCTATTCCCTCATCCGGCGGTTGCGAGTTCTCGAGCAGAGACAAGAAAATGCCTTGCCCGCTGTCGCGCTGACCGCCTACGCGCGCTCGGAGGATCGCACGAAGGCAATCCGATCAGGTTTTCAGAATCATTTGGCCAAACCCGTGGAACCGGCGGAGCTGCTGGCTGTTGTGAGCAGCCTGGCAGCTCGCAAAGCGGCTATCCCATCCGGAGCCGATTAGCGGCAGTGTCAGTGCCAGATAGGCCGTCGGCGGCCTTGTCAGTGTCAGTGTGTAGGGTCCTTGCGAATTGTGAGTCCTGAACTGACACTAGCAACTCCCATGCAAATCGACACCGACACCTGCCCAGTGATTTCGAATTCATCCAGCACATTTCCCGTTCATGCTCGCGGGGTCATGAAACGCTTCGGGGATTTTGTGGCGTTGAACGATCTCAGTTTAGAGGTCCATTCGGGACAATGCGTGGGATTGCTCGGCCCGAATGGCGCAGGCAAGTCCACCTTCATCGGTTGTCTCTACGGCTCGGTCGACCGCTCCGGAGGAGATCTGCGAGTCTTCGGATTTGACCCAGCTCGAGATGCGCGGCGCATCAAAGAGCGGATCGGCGTGGTCCCGCAGGAGAACGCGCTCGATGAGGAATTGACCGTACTGGAGAACATGAGACTCTATGCGCGCTTCCAAAGCGTGAAGGACCCTCTTCGACGGATCAAAGAATTGCTGGAGCACATGTCGCTGGAGCACAAAAGCAATGCGCAGATTCGATCGCTCTCCGGCGGAATGAAAAGGAGGCTCACTTTTGTGCGTGCTCTGCTTTCCGATCCGGAGTTGCTCATTCTCGACGAACCGACGACCGGTCTCGATCCGACGGTGCGCCATCTGCTTTGGGACAAAGTGCTCTCTTACCGGCAAGCAGGTAAAACAGTCCTGGTGACAACGCACTACATGCACGAAGCCGAACTGCTCTGCGACCGCGTAGTTATCCTTAATCACGGTGTTGAGGTGGCGGTGGGGTCTCCCAAGGAGTTGATCGAAAAAGAGACCCCAGGGTTTGTCGGGATTTTCGAAGCTGATCAGGCGAACATGCTCACAGCGCACCTGGATTCCCATTGGCACTGTTTCGTGCAAGCGAGGCAATATTGCGTCCGCGCACCGCAAATTCAGAATCTTTTCGCCTTGCAAACCGCTTCCGGAGTGACGGCGATTCAAATGCGCCCGGCAAATCTCGAAGATGTCTATTTGAAGCTGACCGGAGAAGAATTAGGTGAGAATGAGTGACTTCATCATCACATTTCGGCTGGCCTGGTGCGTCGTCGTCCGGAATTGGGTGGTCTATCGCAAAGATTTTCTGGCCAACATTTCGCCGACGCTGGCCGATCCGGCCTTCATGTTGACTGCGCTCGGTATGGGTCTTTCTCCATTCATCGGAAGCATCCACGGTCTGAGTTACTCCCAATACCTCGCTCCGGGAATGGCGGCCACCACCGTCCTTTTCACCGCATTTTTTGAATGCAGCTACGGTTTTTACGTTCGTATGACGTTCGAGTCTGTCTTCAAGGCGATGCTGACCACGCCGATTGGTACGCCTGAAGTCGTCTGGGGCGAATTCATCTGGGTTGCAATCCGCGCGGCGCTGATGGCCGGTGGGGTCGGTTTGGTGTTAGCGGCATTAAGAATCTTACCTAACCCGTGGGCGGTGTTTCTTTTTCCGTTGATTGGCGGGATCCTCGCTATCCCCTGCGGGGCGATCGGACTACTAGCCTCGTCGTACGTTCGCAACATCAACCAATTTCAAACCGTTTATTCTTTTATCATCGCGCCGATGTACTTCCTGTCGGGCACCTTCTTTCCTATTTCGGATCGCTCGATCCTCGGAGTCATGGTCCAGATTTCGCCGTTCTTCCACGGCGTACGCTTACTTCAGATCGCGGCCTGGAATCAGTTCTCGCCGCAAACAATCGTCTATCATCTTGGTGTCATGCTGGCTTATGGACTCATCCTGGGGGCTTGGTCTTTCGTACGGAAATTGGTCAATAGCCCGAAGAAGTTCAGGGTTCAGAATTAGCCTTTTCGGCGTTCACTTGGATCCGTCACTTTTTCAGCTTAATCCGTTTATAGCTCTGCATCGTTTCGGTGATCGCCTTTTCGACCGGCAAACGCTCCATGCTCGAAGCACCATAGAAACCGTGCACACCTTTGGTCTGATGAAGAACATATTCGGCATCCTGCGGCTCTGAGATCGGACCGCCGTGACACAAGACGATAACGTCGTTCTTGGCCGACTTTGCCGCATCGGCGATTTCCTGCACTTTCGACGGTGCTTCTTCCAGTGTAACCGCCGTCGAGGCGCCGATTGAGCCTTTAGTCGTCAGACCGAGATGGGCCACGATGATGTCGGCTCCGGCCAGGGCCATCGCAGTGGCTTCAGCCGGATTGAAGCAGTAGGGAGTGGTCAGCAAATCCATCGCGTGAGCCACCCGAATCATTTCGACTTCCAGCGCGTAACCCATCCCCGTCTCTTCGAGATTTTTGCGAAATAACCCATCGTAAAGGCCCACCGTGGGAAAGTTTTGCACACCGGCGAAGCCAACTTCTTTCACCTGCTTCAGGAAAAGGGGAATTTGGCGGAACGGATCTGTCCCACAAACACCCGCCAGGACCGGCGTCTCCTTCACCACGGTTAAGACCTCGGCAGCCATCTCCATGACGATCGCGTTCGCATCACCGTATGGCATCATGCCGGCCAGCGATCCGCGGCCCGCCATGCGATAACGCCCGCTATTGTAAATCACGATCAAATCGACACCACCCACCTCTTCAAACTTCGCCGTTATGCCGGTCCCTGCCCCACCACCAATAATGGGCTGATGGGTTGATATCAGCTTACGCAGCCGTTTCAGGATCTGTTGTCTAGTGTGTGCCATTGGCTGTTTTTTCCTGTTGAATGAGTTGAATGATCCATTCGACGGCCTTGGCTGCGAATTCCGGATCATTGATATTTCGATCCACCTCGACAAAAGGGATCCCGGGTCTGAGGTTCTCTTTAATCGCATCGAACATGGCCTGATCGGCCGCGCGATCGCAAAATGGTTGGCCCTCTCCGTCCAACATGGAGACGCCACGCAGCGGGATGAGGAAGGCCACCGGCCCCTTTGCAGCGTTGGCTTTCCGGGCAAAGATCTCCCCCATTTGCCGATTCTCGTTGGCATCGGTGCGCATTAGGGTCACGGAGGGATTCCATTCGTAAAACAATCGATTGATCTCCCGATATCTGGCCGGAACGGTAGAAGGCGCTCCAAAGTTAACCATGTCGACACACCCCGGGACAATCAGATGGGGTAAAGCGCGACGACCGGGCGCATCCAAACGGTCCGGGCCCGCGTTGAAAACGCCGCCGCAAATCTCGTCAGCCCATTCGGTGGTGGTGATATCCAGCACGGCTTCCACCAATCCATCGCCGACCAGTGTCTCCATCGCCCGTCCGCCGGCGCCGGTGGCGTGAAAGATCAGCACTTCAAACCCCTTTGCATTCAGAATCTTTGCACAGGCATTCACGCAATCGGTGGTATTGCCAAACATCGAGGCGGCAATGATGGGTCGATCTTCGCCCGAAACCGGAACATCGCTTTCGACCATTCCGCAAATCGCCCCGGCGGCGCGCGAATAGACCAGCCGCGAGATGCGATTAAGTCCCGCGACATCCACGATCGACGGCATCATGGTGATATCTTTTCCGCGCACGTAAAAGGAGACATCCCCGGAAGCAACGGTCGACACCAGGACTTTCGGGACGCCGATCGGCAATGCACGCATCGCGGAGGCGATGATCGCAGAACCACCGGAACCTCCCATCCCAATGATACCGTCCAGTCTCCCTTCCCGGAACAATTGCAGCACCAGCTTCGGCGCCGCTTCGTTGAAGCTCTTCATGGCAGCAGCTTTGTCTTTGTTGGACCGCAGATCGGCCAAATTGATTCCACCGGCTTTCGCGACATCTTCCGCTTCGTAGTCCACCGGGAACAAAGTACTGCTCCCTAGCACTCCGATATTGACCATCAAAGTTTGATGGCCGCGTCGATGAATCTCGCGACGCACGAAGGCGTGGTCTTCGCCTTTTGTATCAAAGGCTCCAATGATGCAGATGGTCTTTGGCATGGTCTGAGGAACGGCGCGAAAATCTCGGAATCGGGCACCGCGATGTCATTCGTATGAACGCAAGATCAGCCAACAATGCAGATCAAGTCACGAAAGTCGGTGACAAGCTCGCTACGGCAAATTTTGAAAGCTGCCGATAGCTCGTCGCGCTTGTTCCTCGACTCGCACCTTTAATTATCGGATTTTAATTCGGCCCGATATTTTTGGATTTCGTCTTTATACTCTTGTTTGCCTTTGTTGTAGGCATCGGTCGAGATCTCTTGGTTCTGATACATTTTTTCCAATCGCGCTCTTTTGCGTTCGGCTTCTGACCGCTTTTTCTCGAGGCTTTTCCGCGCAGCCTTCGTTAGAGGCTTATCCGTATCGCTGGATTGGGCACCAGTTTTCTGTTCATGGGGCGCGACAGACGGAGCAGGCGTCGGAGCCACGGTCGAAGTTAATACCAGTGGCGAAGACTTCGGACTGACTGTTGGAGACGGAGAAGGGGACCCTCCGGCGGTCGCCTTGTTGGGGTCGGACAATGGCAACAAGATCTCTTTTGCCTTGAGGGCCGGCGTTGCCGTTGCGGAAGGAGTTGCCGCCGCGATCGCCTTTGGCTTGGCCGTCACATGCTTAAACGTGAATAAGGCGGCTAATCCAATGACCACCAGTACAGCAAGCGCACCAACGGCGAGGAGACTAGTCACTAAAATCTTTGACGAATTCCGACGCCGTCGAACACCGCTCGACAGATTTTTCGCTCGGGTTCTCAAAGGCAAACGATAGAGTTTGTTCATGGAAGGTTTTCGCCAACTTATACAACATCTTGTGTAGTATAAAGAGGTTTCTCGCAAGATATGCGGATTGTTCAGGAGTCAGGAGTTGCAGGAGTTCAGGAGTTACAGAATGAGGAAGTCCTCTCCTCAGCTTCCAATCTCAATTTCACCTCTGCCCTGCAAGCAGCTCCTGGCTCCTGGCTTCTCTGCAACAGCATGACGCAGTCGAGAGCGAGTGCTTCTAGATCTTCACGTGCGCCAGCCCGTGGGTTGCTCCTGGCTCCTGGCTCCTGGCTCCTGGCTCTCGATCACGCCGGCGCCTGATCGATACTCAGCGGCGCCTCGGGCATCGAAGAAGGTCTGGTGACCTGATGGCGCTGAGTGTGCAACTCGCGATTCACACAAAGGAAGTGCCGGAAATCCGGCGGATTAGCTCCGATATGAAAGGAGCGTGCCTTATCAATGATCTCTCGCTCGTGCCTGGTCAAACGTTCCTGCATCAACAGGTACTCGGTCCAAGATGGGTACAACATTTCCATCCGGTAACTGTTCGGCCGGCCGAGGTCTTCGTGCAGTCGCCAGCTGAAGGCGCCATTTCGCAAGTGAATCAACCGGACTTCGCGGAGGACATCAATCATCCCTAATCCCCGAGTACGGTCGATTTCCACGTCAATCATAATAGCCACCGGCCCGTCATGGGGTGCCGGAATGTGAATCAGCTTGTGCGAAGATCCGGCGACCGGACCCGGTTCGAAATCAAGGGTGCTCGTGAAGTCGATCGATAAGCGGAATTGAAGCACCAAACTTGCCAGTTGCAGGAGGCACGCCACGATCAGCGTCGCTTGCACCCCCCAAATGGAAACTGAGGTACCCCAGACAATGCCACCCAGAGCCATGGCACCTTGTGCCGCCATGATAATCGTGGCGTTCATCCGGCCGCGCGCCCAGCTTGGCATGGCCCGCTGCCCGGCCACCCAAAGCTCGGAGGCTGCCATTGTCCAGGCCGCTCCGGCCAGACCGGCGGCAATCAGGAAGAGTGTGGTTTCTCGAACAGTTCCCATCAGAAAAAAGACAATAGCGACTAAGACGTTCGCCACCACAGTGACCGTATTGGAATGAAATCTTCCTCTTGCCCACGGCAGGATAAAGACGGCTCCCAGCACGGAGCCAACCCCCATACAGGTAAAGACCAGACCAAGGTTCGAAGGATCCAAGTGCAGTTCCCTCAAGCCGACCACCGGGACCAACGCTGGGATGATCGAGATGAAAAACGCGAACAAGAGATTGCGGGCAAGGACGATCTGAATGCCCGGGGTGTAGAGAACATACCGGATCGCGGTGACAAACGATTCCAGGAAACTCTCCAATGGAAGGTTCGATGGCGGTTTTGGGTGCTTCAAACGTTGGATCGCGAACAAGAGTAAGAAAAAGCAAACGGAATTCATCGCGAAAACGACGTTCGGATTGACTACCCGAAGAAGTAATCCGCCGAGAGCCGGCCCAATAATTCCAGAAATATTCAACTGCAATCCGCCGAGTGTTGAGGCAGAGGGCAGTTCCTCGTTGGAAACGATTTCGGGCTGAATCGAGGTCCAGGCGGGCGAGTAGAACGCAAAGCCGGTTCCGATCATAAAGACAGCCGTCAAAAGAATCCACGGATTGACCAGATTAAAGAATCCGAAAAGAGCCAGTCCGCCGGCCGCAAACCCCAGCCACACGGTCATGAAGAACATCATGCGTTTGCGGTCAACCATGTCGGCGAGCGCACCCGCAGGCAGGGTGAAGAAGAAGAAGGCAACGAAGCCACCGTGGACATCAACGAAAGAAAAAGAGGTGATTCGCTCACCCTGTTCATTGTCCAGGTGGCGGCTGTATCTTGCGCCGCCACGCAGGTGCCAGAGATTAAAATGGCAGGCCACATGTTTCGAAAAACCGGGTTCCGGAGGGCGGTCCAAGTGGAATTTGCGCTCATTGGGGGATCTTTAACATTGTTGATTAGCAGATAACGGCCACTGGATCCAGGAGACATTGCAGATCGCATCGTCTAACGGCCACCAACCGATGCGCCCTTCATCCCTCGGTCTTCAGGAAAGTTGAGCCGTCGGAATACTCAGAAATTCCAAGGAAAGTGTTAAAGGATTACGACCCGCCGTTCAGAGTTCATATCTTCCTGCCGGACCCTTTCAGCGTTCAAGTCTTCTTGCCGGAGCGGGTGTCCCTGCCCAGCCGATGGCGGGCAAAAGGATCAATCTGCTTTCCGCCCAAGAGCTCCTTGTTCAGCGGGATCAAGTGTTTAACATTGGGACCGTCCGGTCTAATATCGAGGCCCCAGGCCTTCTCGAGACTGACATGCTCCTCCTTGGTTATCCGTTCGTGCTGCAGGAGGTGCTCGGACCAGGATGCGACCAACATTTCCAACCTGAAAAAGTGGCACTCGGAGAGGTCCTCATCAAGGCGCCAGCTAAAGGCGCCGTTTCGCAGATGCATCGACCGGACCGCCCGCATCAGCTCCAGAAATCGGGCGCGATTCACGGGAGCGATTTGAAAATCGATTGTGATGGCCACGGGGCCGTCCTCGGGGTGCGGCACATGAAGCATGTTATGGTAGTAAGTCGCGGTCACGGCCGGATCGAAATTCAACTTCCCGGTAAAGTCGATTGAGAGAGGGAATGCGAGCGCCAGGCTCGAGAGCAGCAAGGCTGCAGCCGCCAGGAGGGTGAAACTCGCACCAGAGGGAAGCGGCCGACCCACCCCAAACGAGCCCCCCCAAGGCCATACCTCCCTGGGTAAGCATGATATGGGTCGCGTTCATGCGTCCCCGTGCCCAAGGCGGCATCGCCCGTTGGCCAGCTACCCATAGTTCGGACGCGGCCGTCGTCCAGGAAATGCCGGCCGGCCCGCGACCGCCATAAAGAGCGGAGTCGAGCGCACGATGGCCATCAACAAAAAAACAACAGCCAGTAAGACACTGGCAAAAATCGTCAAGGTGTTCGGGGTAAATCGAGCCCGGGCCCAGGGAATCACCACAATCGCGCCAAAGACCGACCCGATTCCCATGCTCGTGAACGACAGCCCGAGGTCCGCCGAGCTCATTAACACTTCCTTGAGTCCGATAACCGGTAACAACGCCGGGATAGCCGAGATGAAGAGGGAAAAAAGAACATTTCGGCAAGCACCACTTGGATCCCAGGAGCATAACGGACATAGCGGATCGCCCCGACGATTGACTCAAAAAAGTTCTCCAGGGGCAAACGGGGCTGCTTTTCTTTCCGCTTTGTCCGAGCAATAGCGCCAATGACAAAAAGGAAACACATCGCATTGGCGGCGAAGATCCAATTTGCGCCGAAATGAGTTAGAATAACTGCAGCGATTGCGGGACCGACAATTCCACAGAGGTTGAACTGCAAACCTCCAAGAGTCACCGCCGAGGGCAATTCCTCGTTCGTCACCACTTCCGGCACGAGCGCACTCCAGGCGGGGGCGCTAAATGCGAATCCGATTCCGATCAGAAAAACGGAGGCCAGATCACCAACGGGTTCAGAAAGCCGAGCGCTCCGAGCACAGCGAGCGAGGCAGCGGAAAAGGCCAGCCAAAGATTCATCGTGCACAACAACTTCTCTTCGGTCGACCAGGTCAGCCACGGGAACCTGCGGGCAGAGTGAAGAAGAAAAGAGGAAGTGCGGCCACGGTCGACATTACGGAAATTAGAAATTTCGATGATGTCAGCGTGTTCATCATCCAGGTTGCCGCGGTGTCGTGCGCCGACACGCAAACACCGATATCACTGTGGCGATCCAAATTCTGCGGTAGACCGGGTTCCTGAGTGAAAGCCAAAGTGAAGTATTAGTCATAGAACCCGACAAAAATTGCTACCCCTGAATCCTGCGTCTTTCACGATAAAATATGTCATAATAAAGCCGGTTTTGTTTTTTTGGCCAATTCTGAACAGCTTGCCCCCGGTCCAGGAGCCGGAGTTTCCGATTACCGTTCGATTGAAGAAGATGTCTTGACTTGATAGACCCATCTCATATGCCGTTGCAGGAACCATCCCCGTCTTCGGATCGTCCGACCGCAACCACCATGGTGACCAAACTATGCCCTAAGATCATACTGGAAGGCACCCGACTGACCGGTAAAACCGATATCGCACTCACCTTAAACGAGCACCCACGGATTGTCGGGACGCGAAAATACCGTTATCATTCACCCATCGTCTCAGCCGAGTGGAGCGGCTTTACCAAGGCGCCGTGGGGAGCCAGCCTGATCAATTTCGAGCCTCAAGACGAGCCGATCGTCCTGGAGACCTACGAGACGTGGGCAAGACTGTTTGAACTCTATAAATACTATTCCTGGATCATCGATCGGTTTCACATCTCGACTCAAGCTTCAAGGTTGGTTTACGCCAACAAACGATATGATTTCAACTGGCTGGAAAAGCGTCTGGTCAGACTCGGCTTTCGACTGGTGTTTTGCTATCGAAAGCCGGAATCATTCGAAGAGGCGCGCGACCGCCGGTTGAAGATCTCAAGCAATCCCTCGCAATACGAAGATTTTAACATTTTCATTCGAGAACAGGAAGTCGTGCAGGAATTCGTGGACGCTTCGATTCTTCCTAAATTGGTGGTCGATGTTACAGATAACCGGGTGGACAGGATCGTGACGCAGATTG
>CAWBYX010000014.1:0-252209 GCA_963793135.1 uncultured Verrucomicrobiae bacterium | reverse complement strand
ACGCTAAATCCGCCCCTGATAGCATTAGAGCCATAGCGGTCCCGCCCCAATTGGCCATCATAATTGACGTAGCTGGATAACGTGGGCGTCCACTGAACGCTTACCCCCGCATCAATCCACACGCTATTGCGCCCTTCACCCGGTCCAAAGAACGTTCCAGAAGCCCCAGGCACACCGGCAAAACCCGCCGTAATCGGCAGAGCTGAATATTCGTACTCATGCTCCCAAGTCACCTTCAGAGAAGGTTGAATCGGTATTTTTCCGATTTTCCACTGATAGAAAGCCCGAAAGCCAATATCGCTTCGCAATGATTGTTCCGAATCGGAATGAATCGCCATCGCCGCCACCGAACCGTTTTCGGTGAACCCGTCGATGTGTAATTGCCCAACACGTTAATTGGCCGGACAGTACCACCCAGGACCCCGTCGGTATTTACGGTCACATCCCCCGTTCCCAGGGCTTGCGCATTATTCACCAGCAACGTCGCCGAATCGATCACGGTTCCGCCGCTATAGGTGTTCGCACCCGACAAGACCACCCTCCCGTATCCACTCTTGGTAAACGGCCCTGTTCCTTGAATTACCCCACTTAACGTCGAGTTACTTCCGCCCAAAGCCAAAAATGTTCCGCCCAGCGCATTCAACGTCATGCCGGTTGGTAAACTCAGCCCGGAAGTGGTTTCCAGGGTTCCTCCGTTAAAGAAAAACGCACCAGTTCCTAACTGCCCCCCACCGCTTATGTTGTCGAGGCACAGCAATCGTCGCCGTCACCCCGTTGTTGGCAACGATCACGGGGTTCCGGTCCCGATCAGGGTAAACGGCGTTGCACCGTCCACCACCGAATATCCGTTGCCGGAGAATTGAATTCCCTGAAAGCGATAGCACTGCCAAGAGTCACAACCCCGCCTCCAGCGGAGGAGACAGCGAACCCGTTGTGCCAGAGTTGATCGGTCGAAAGGCCAGCGTTAATAAAAGTCGGTGTTGCTGGCAGGATTCCAGGTGCCAGCCCCACCATGAATAGTCCCGGTAAATGTTGAACTCGATCCATCCCAGAATTGCGTCGGGTTGCCTGTCGCGGTCACAACCAGGTTGACCTGGTTGGCCACGGTATTGGTCAAGATGAAGTTTGCCCCACTGGCGACGTTTAACGTCCCCTGCAGCGTCAAGTTGCCCACCACACTGACCAATCCAGTCGCCGCCAGACCGGCACCGCCCGGGCTCAACTTATAGCTGAGGACCGAAGACGAGCTTAAAAATAAAGGACCCATGGTCAAGGCGTTGGATCCCGGCCCAGGCGCCAGAATCCCCCCGTTCTGGATTATCACGCTTCCCCCAATCGTTCCCTGACCCGCAAGCGTCGCCCCACTGAGCACGTTCACACTCGAGGCGGCGGTCCCAAGCTTCCCGTCCACCTCCAGCGACCCGGCATTCACCGTTGTCGCACCGGTGAATGTCGAAGTCGTTCCTGATAAGATGAGCGTACCAACCCCATTTTGAGCCAGTGTTCCTACCCCGGAGATGAGACCGGAATAGGTCGTCGTCAAATTGCTTCGGGCGAAAGCCAGGTTGGCGTTATCGGCGATATTACCCGAGATGCTGCCCGTCGTCCCGTTGCCAATCTGCAGCGTGCCTGCCCCGATCGTAGTCCCCCCGGTAAGGTGTTCGCTCCCGTCAAGCTCGAATGTTTCCGGTGACGTTGAAAACACTGCTGGTCGCCAGATTAAAGGAATAAGCCGGCGCTCCGGCATCAAACTGCAGCGTGCCCACGGAAGCACTATTTGAGAATGTCAGAGTAGTCGTCGTTGCGCTGCCAAATTCGGCGATGCCCGTCGGCACGGCTGTCAGCCTGCTGACTCCACGCCACAACAGGCCCCTGCAGCAAGATCAGGAAAACCCATCGTGGAAAGCGTCCCGGTCTGGCTCTCTATCGTACTTCCGCTGGTTCAGGGAAGTATCGAAAGGTGCGTAAGCTATTACCCGCATTGCCTGCATGGAACGAAGGATTTTGGTCGATATTTTGGCATCCAGCGCTCGAGAATACCCAGAAAAAACGCGAAGAGCGATTCTAAGGTTTCAGCGGACATAATTAAAAGTACGTAGACTTGCAGCAGTTTTGCTTCCACTGCCTTCCAGTCTTCACTTTGGCTTCCAGCTTGCTTAGCAAGCTGTACAAGCCAAAATAGGTGCGGTTCACATACACACTGTCCGGTGAGCCTCTTCTCCCGCTCACACCCCGCAGGAACGGATTGTCCCGATTCTGCTCACCCAACTCCCACATCGAGTTCATGAATTCAGCACCGCCGAAGTCGAATTTTTCTGCGTGGAAAGGTTTCGCGAGAACCGACAGAGTTTTCGCACAGATCGTTACCATTTCCCTCCGCGTCGCATTCGTGTCCGCCGGCAAAATCAGGTTGAATCCCTCGAGCGCTTTTTCGAGTGCCCCCTGATTCTCGAGCAATTCGGGGTCAAGGAATCTGAACTGCTTCCTGTAAAATCCATCGTCGATCGCTTTGGTACACCCGAAATCGAGCACCCACAGGGCTCCGTCCTTGACCAGGAAATTTCCGGGGTGCGGATCAGCATGGAATACGCGCAGCGTGTGGACTTGGTGCCCGTAAAAGTCCCAAAGCGCCTGGCCAATCCTGTCGCGTTCCGCCTGCTCAGGTTTTGTCTGAACGTATTGTCCAGAGTCAGGCCATCCACCCAATCCATGGTCAGGATGTGGGCGCTGGACCAGCCCGCGTAATAGCTTGGAAATCGGACATTATCGAGGCCGAGGGATGCTGATATCAGCATCTCTGCATTCTTCAGCTCCAGTCTGTAGTCCGTTTCCTCCAGGAGCTTTTGCTCCACTTCATGGAAATAATCGCGAACATCGTTCTCCTTTAGCCCGAACATTTGCAGCGCCAGCGGTTTGATGACGCGGAGATCGCTCCTCAAACTCTTTGCGACTCCCGGGTACTGGACCTTGACGGCGTACGAATGCCCGCATCGAGTCGCCCTGTGCACCTGTCCAATCGAAGCCCCGCGCCGCTTTCCGTTCGAAGGTATCGAATAGCTCAATCGGATCCTTTCCGAATTGACGGCGGAAGGTCTTTACCACAAGAGGATAGGACAATGGGGGGACCGAATGCTGTGCCATCGCGAATTGATCGCTGTAAGCTCTCGGCAACACGTTTTTATCGATCGAAAGCATTTGAGCCACCTTCAGGGGTCCGCCTTTAACTCGCTGAAAGTTTTGTAAACCGCGGCGGCATTGCTCAGGTGCAAGGCTTCCTCGCCCGTTTCACCCGTAACCATCCTCCGTCCGTAATGCTTGAGGTAGTTCATCCCCACCAGCGCGCCGGTCCCCGCCAACGCCGCGATTCGACCCGCCCGGCTCGATGTAATTTGCCCCTGCTCGGTCACCCTTTCTCTCCAACTGCCCCGCGGAAAAGAAACTTCCCGAGATCGAACGCGGAATCAATCGCCTGCGTCTGATCAATTCGAACGCAAGCTTCACGGTTTTCTCAATGAACTCATCCGTTCGTTCGTATCCTTCATCGTCATCCTGCAGGTTGAATTGCATCACTCTGCGAAAGCGAATGTAAAGAGCATCCGGATAGAACGAACTGAAGCGAGCGCCGGTCCGCAATCTCCCCTGTAGAAATCCCGTGGGACACGACCGTGTCCGCGAACTCCTTGAAACGCGTCTCCATTTTGCGAAACGCGGGAAAGCGAGCGAAAGGGGAAACGCCTTTGAGCCGCAATAGAAGCATGGACCGATTACCGAGGGATTGCTCCACGAACGCGTAAAGAAACGCCAGATATCGCTCCCGCGCCGAAAAGCCATTCCACTCCGCCCCCGCCTCCACCGCGTCCACCACGCGGCTGACAAGCCCGCCCCGAGAACGCCCCCTCCAGCGCGTCGAATGAGGCGAATTCCTTAAAAAAGCTTCCCTCGTCAAACCCGTTGTCTTTGCAAAACCGCGTTACAGTTACTGGCAGTTGCCCATTTTCACCAAGATACCGGATATAGGCCTCAATAATCTGGCTCGCATTTCGAGGTTGGGAAAAATCTCTGTTTCCATCCTATTCTTAACGCGCGCCGCGCAAAAAAAGCTTCAACCCAAGTGGCATCGATTTGCAGAGCGAGTTGACTCAGATGTGGACATTCCCAGGGGGGGGGGGGGAAGAACCTGGCCGGGAGCCAGCGGAGGCTGCACTCGTTCCGGATAGGGATCGCCCGAGCTACGTCCTAGCCTGGTTTAAGGTCGGATGGTGCAGGAAGAGAATGGAATTCTTCGATCTCGCCAACACTTCGCGATCCCACCGAATGCACTCCTAGCTTGGGGGGGGGGGCGGGGCCGGCTAGCGTTTAAAGGCTCTCTCTGCCAACTTACAGAGCGCGAGAAGTATGGGCCAAGAGTGCTGCCGTACGGGGAGATCCAGTCGATCACTATCGGTGGCACCTGATTGCACGACTTGGGGTGGACCGATTCAATCTCGTCTCCAGTTCCCGCAGGGGTTGGGTCAGCATTTTCTGCGATTGATTCGGGAATGCAGCGGCGCAGTTCACTGAAACGCAGAGGGCCATCCTTCAGGTAATTTAGGACCAGGGGCTTCCACCGCCGCCCCATAACCCTCACGGCATGTGTCACCGGGCAGTTTTTTGAATTGAGTGTCGGCTGGGTTGGCATGGGCTATCGGTATCAAAAAGGTGCCTACTAGACAATCGGATACCAAGGAGACATCTTCACCTCAATCCGACCCGTTTATGTCCAACAACATACCGATCGTTCCAAGCAAAGCGGACCCTGGCCTCAGCCTGGAAGAAATGAAGACCTTTGTTCGAGATCACTTTGAGGACTTCGTGAATAGGAAAAGATCCGACGTGGCGCTGAAAAACTTCAGTGAAGACTTTCTCGATCACGACGAGCCAGCCGGCGTCGCAATCGGGGCGCAGGCGGCCAAGACGCATGATGGAGGCGGCATATCAACAATGGCCCGATTTGCGAGTGACGGTCGAAGACATCCTCGCCGAAGGGGACAAGGTCGCTGTCCGCAACGCCTGGCATGCCACCGAAAGAGCGACCGGCCAGAAAATTGAATTCCGCGGTTTCGTGCTTTGGCGCTTCGCGAACAAGAAAATCGTGGAACGCTGGGCCACGCTAACTCCGCCGAAACCTATCCAACCGTAACTTATCTCTAATGAACGTTACTCTCTACGGGGCGACAGGAAAGGCTGGCGCTCGCATTCTCAAGGAACTCCTTGATCGAAGTCATCGTGTTACCGCCATGGTGCGCGATCCGACCAAACTTCAACAGCAGGCGGGGTTAACCGTCCGTGCCGGTGATCTTTCAGATCCCAGCAATATCGCGGAAGCCGTGCACGGAGCCGACGCCGTGGTCAGCGCGTATGGCCCCGGACTTCAGTCGCCGAACGATCTGATTGGCGCGACCGAGCGACTGGTAGCCGGGGTGAAACAGGGCGGGGTTAGGCGTCTTTTGCACGGTCGGAGGTGCCGGCACTTTGGAGGTTGCGCCTGGTGTGCTGCTGGTCGATTCGCCCATGTTGCCGCCCGAGTGGAAACCCATCGCGAAGGCCCATTGCGAAGCTTTGCAAAATCTTCAGATCTCGGATCTGGATTGGACGTGCGTTGCCCCGGCGGGTATTTTTGAACCCGGTCAACGGACTGGATTCTACCGCTTAGGCCAGGACAATCTCGTCGTCAATGACAAGGGCGAAAGCCGAATTTCCATGGAGGATTTCGCCATAGCCATGGTGGATGAATTGGAAAGGCATGCTCATCCCCGGCAGCGCTTTTCGGTCGGTTACTAGAATCCACTGCTTGGTTCGAGCGACTCTAATGAATGACAAATCTATTGCCCTGCTTACAGGCGCGAATCGCGGCATTGGCTTGATTATGCCGTCAGCTCGCCGCCGCCGGACATCTGGTAATGCTGAACGCGCTCAAACCGATGGAATCAAAACCAACAAAGACCACGCCGACAACGGGGATCCCGGAGCTTGCGCCTCCCGGCGCAGGCCTGCCTTGGCTTGAGTTGCAGGTCGCCCGGATCGGTTTTCGGTGGCTGAGCCAGCGCGCAACCAAAGAATCGTCGTCTGCATTGATCGACAAGGAAGGGACAGTCCTTCGTGGATTGGTGAGCCGGTGTACTGAAAAGAGCGGAATGCAGCGAATTCTTATCGACCGTCTTCGCGGAATGGAGGATAGCAGCCGCTACTGGTCGGTATTCATGACCCTGGATCATCTGCGCATCGTGAACAGTGCAATAGCCAAAACAATCGACCTGCTGGCGAAAGGCAAGCGCCCCACGCGCGCAGCCAGCACCGCTCAGGTAAAACCCGATCCTTCAGCCAATGGGAAAGTTATCGATGAATTTCATGCTTCCTGCCAGCAACTCGTTGGCACCGCGGCACCGAGAGACAATCTCAAAACTGCCACGCATTATGCCCACCCTTGGTTTGGCGAGTTGGACGCCGCGCAGTGGTATTATCTAGCCGGATTTCATATGCGCCTGCATCGGCGCCAAGTCGAACTGATCCTTCGCAACTTGCGTGAGTAAACCGAGGCGACGGTCGTTCAAAATCTCGTCCTTGACCACTTGTAACGTACTAACGAGGGTCAATAAGCACGGCGCGGCGAACCGTAGTAGCTCAAGGCTAAGTCGACCTTAGGTTTCCTTGAGACCCATCCTCAGGGCATTTTGAGCACGAAGATTCTCCGACGGTAGACCAATCGTGATCCGAGCCTAGTTGGTGCAGATGTTTTCCCAAGCGATCAGTTTCGCCATCCGAGATCGGCACGAGAAACAAAATGAATTTTCTGAGAGGTTGGCGCCGGTGCGAGGCGCTTCGATGGGCGGATGGTTTTTGTCCCGGAGGGACAGCACGATAGTAGCCAGGCACGAAGGGCCTGGAATCATGAGGAAAATAGCCCCGTCCCAGCGAGACGACATCAAACCATCAAACTGTACTTCAGCCTCGAGAAGCGAATCGCCGTTACCTAACTCGGCCCATCCATTTCGGGGTGGTGTAGCCAGTCAGATATCGCCGCAATCTTTGTCCGCTGTCTCATCCGTAGCGAGGCCGCGGCCCATTAAGTTGTGCGCGTTCGGTGTTCCCTACGGCACCAGCACTTCAATCGCCGGTTCCTCACCGTTCATGACGGCACCTGTCGGAAGGGTTCCAAGGAGATGTGGGGTCAGCAGTGTCAGGGACCAGGGCGGACCGGATGCACCCATCTAAAACTTTAGCCAGATGGGACACGTTTTCGTCGGTGAACAGCTCCAGGTGCGCCCCTGGCATCTCGTGCACCTCGATGCCGCCTTGCGCCAGGAAATTCCAACCCAAATAAGGATCGAATTCGTAGCCTGCTTCCGGCACGCGTGATCGAAAGAGGGTTATTTTCCCATCGAAGGGCAAAGGAAGAAATCGGCTCTTATCGTGCCGAATGCATCCAATCGGTTAGTCGTTGGGCAGAATAGTAGTTTCTTTTGTCTTTGTATCCGAGCGATGGCTACTACCGCTCTTGGTCTCGGCCTTCAACGCTTCACCAGCTAGGCCACATCGCCACCAATCATGCGGTTTGTTTTTGTTTTTGTATAGACGCGACCCCTCCTCTTTCGGCTTAAGGCGGCCCCAGCAGAAGATGTGTTTCCGGACAGCGGCACCAGCATGGCGGCGCCGCACGTCACCGGCGCCATCGCGTTGCTGCTTTCACGAAAAGCGAAGGCGGGCAAGATCCCGAACGGCAACCAGATCGCTTCCGCCCTTCGCCAGAAGACGCAGAACTAAAACGGACGCTGGGACCGCGGGCCAGGGCTACGGTGTCATCGATGTGGCTGCCCTGCTTGCTGCCTTTGATTGAAGATTCGGCTCTAAAAAATTGATCCAAAGATGGATGGTGGTGGCGTCCGTTTTTCGTCTTTGGACGTAACTATTTCGTAAATGGAAACTCCTTCACAGCTTCCGCGAGTCTGGCTAATCACCGGATGCTCGACTGGCATGGGCCGTGCGCTGGCAAACCGGGCGCTGGCTCATGGTGACCGGGTTCTGGCGACGGCGAGAAATCCAGCCACATTGAACGAGCTCGTCGAGCGCCATCTCGGATCTTGCAAGATTTTGGTGCTCGATGTTACAGATTCCGCTCAGGTCGAGGGTGCGGTGCGGACCGCTGCACATGAATTCGGAGGTCTTGATGTGCTGGTCAACAATGCCGGGTATGGGCTCATCGGGGCGTTCGAGGAACTCGGCCGCGAACAGATTGTTCAGAACTTTCACGCCAACCTTTTCGGAGCGATGGAGCTGATCCGGGTTGCCCTGCCTATCCTGCGCGCGCAGGGAAGCGGTCGCATCGTGAATATCTCCGCCGCTGCGGCCATCTCGAATTACCCGGGATTTTCAGTTTACGGCGCTACAAAGTGGGCGTTGGAAGGCCTTTCAGAATCGCTTGCCGCCGAGTTGAAGCCTCTCGGCATACATGTCACGATTGTCCAGCCTGGGCCATTCCGGACCGACTTCATTAAGCGCTCGCTGGAGCGAGCTGAAACGCACATTGCGGCTTATGACCGGACGAGCGGCAAATTTCAGCGCTTGATCCAATCGATGGACGGCAAGCAAACCGGCGACCCGGAAAAGGCTGCCGAAGCCATCATCACGGCGGTAGCTTCAGAAAATCCGCCGCTGCGGCTTGTTCTCGGCAAGTATGCGAACGACAAGGTGCGGAAGAAGCTTTCCGCGACGGCAAACGAGCTCACGGCCTGGGAGCATATTGGCCTGCCGACGGACATCTAGCGCAGCTTACTTCGGGGCGATGGACAAGCCCTCCTAATGGCTTAAGAATCGGATATTATTGAGACCGAGCGATGCTGATACCAGCATCTCTGCAGTCTCCAGCTCCAGTCTGTAGTCCGTTTCCTCCAGGAGCTTTTGCTCCATTTCGTGGAAACAATCGCGAACATCGTTCTCCTTTAGCCCGAACATTTGGAAAACCGGGTGGCACCGAGCTTTATCGCTTCTGTAGGTGGGGGAAAGAGTCCATCAACTCCGCGACAGCCTTGCGAATTGGCCTGAGATCAAAAGACGGCGATAGACCACTTTCGTCGAGGCGACGTCACTCAAAATCTCGACTTTGGCCAATTGCTGGATATCGTCAACCTTCCCAGATGCAAGACGGCTCGCCGCCTCCCGGTCGGAATCAGGAGGTGCGGACTCTTTGTATTGTGCAAGAGTGGCAGCGGCCGTCGCCGCGGCACCGCGGAAATCGCCCGAGAGCAGCTGCAAACCAGCTAAACGCCGTCGTGCATAATAGACCTTCTCCCCGCGCGAGATTCGCCTATTCAAGATCCAGATAGGCCATGCCGGCAGGTGAATTTTGAGCAATAGGCCACGGTCAAGTTCGTAAAGGTCGGCTTGTTTTAAAAGCCGCTCTGCCACATGAAGAGGTTCTCCAGACGACAACTGCGATAAAAAGTGCCAAGTGATCCGGGCCATTTCTGCGGAGGCTTGAAATGTGTCGACCTTAACGAGCCAGTCTTCATAGAGTTCGGGTACTTTGCTGACTTTTTCATATCTCCGAGCGCTCATATCGACCAGTGTCGCTGAAAGCGCGGTGTCAGACTGTTCGTATAATAGAGCAATATCTTGAGCGATCCTTTCCAGGCGTGTGATCAGGTTTCGGCGCTCGGGATCAGCTAGTAGCAAGTCTCTGATCGCCACCCACACCTACTCGGACCTAACGCCTTGTGGCGCATCGTCCAGAATCTGCTCCAAAAAAGCAGCCGCAAGCAGATCGGGCTGAGGCGCGCGTAACAGGGAATGGCGTTCATCCCATTGGGGCATCTCCGAAATGATTTTGGATAACCGGCTTTGTTCCGGCCAGTTTAGCTTCAAATAGGGCTTGTTCAGATTCTTAACTACGGTCAAATCCAAGTCGCCGCGGAGTGCGCCAAGGGCAATGAGACGTCCCAGACCATGCGGACATTGCCTGGTTTTTCCCAATCGCCGCAGTTGTCCCGGAGGGACAGCACGATAGTAGCCAGGCACGAAGTGCCCTGAAGTTTTACCTATTGACGCCAAATTAGTCTGCGCAATCGAGACGTGCTACAAATCGACCTACTTTCGCGTTGTTAATACGTCCGATCTGCCGCCCCTCCAGGGCGCGTCGCTCTGGGGTGGCAGTTCCCAGGGTTGAAACCCTGATCTTTGTACACAATTCATCGGCGGAACCAGTGACTCGCACCTACCATCACCAATTGCCCCTAGAAAGCATCCACAACGTGCGAACAGAACACAGGCTGGAAGCCTATGCTACATTAACGCCATCGCGCGTCACCGAAGGTGCACGGCGAGAGCTCCCGGGATGGCTCTGGGACATCGCTCGACAGTCCGGAAGGCCAATGTAGCATAGGCTTCCAGCCTGTGTTCTGTTCGCACCATCGAGCTGGTTTTTCAAGTTTCCACCGTTCTTCCGAGATGTGTGCAAAGATCAGGGTTGAAACCCTGGGCTGAGTCCTCCAGCCCCTTTGGGGCACGGCCCTTCGGGCCACGCACGAAGTGCCTGAAATCATGAGGAAAATAGCCCCGTCCCAGCGGGACGATTGAAGCCATTCAATTAATAAAGGCTGGATCATCCGCCCGGATTCACCAGACATTTCGACAACTGCACAGGCAGCACTTCGTGGCTGGCTACTATCAGCCTGTCCCCCAGGGACAAAGCCATTCTCCCATCGAAGCGGCCTCAGGATTATCTTGCGGCCTATGGGGTTATCCCTCGGGTCAAGCCTGGCAATCGGGTGGAGGGCGATGGGGTCAGCCGTTATATATTTATGACTTATTTGATGCTTAAGATCTTCATGCAACTTGTGAGTAATCCATGCGTTGCAGATCGGCGATCAAGCCCGGCCCCGTCGGATTCCAGCCCAGATTCTTCCGCGTCTTTTCGCTTGAGGCCACAAGATCAGCGCCAGCGAACATGGCCAGCCATCCAAAATGTGCCGCAGCCTTTTCCGGTGCCAGAGAAACCACCGGAACCTTTAACCCACGACCTATGGTTTCGGCAATTTCCCGCATCGACACGCCTTCTTCGGCCACCGCATGATACTTCGCCCCCGCTTCATGCTTCTCCAGCGCAAGCCGGTAAAGGCGGGCGACATCCGAAACGTGCGCTGCCGCCCAGCGGTTGCGTCCCTCCCCCACATAAGCCGACACGCCTTTCTCACGCGCCGTGACAATTAAATAGGTGACAAGCCCTTGCTTGATCGTGTCGTGAACCTGCGGAAGGCGCATGACCGAAGCGTTAACCTCCTTCAACGACAGAGCCGTCTGCTCCGAAACACGAGGTAACGGGAAATTCGGCGGCACCACATGGTCTTCGGTCGCAACCTGACCCGGCGCAGCCAATCCAGCCGTACCCGATGCGACGATGAGAGGCCGATCCGAACCGGCAAGCTCGGAACCCAAGGCTTCGATGGCAAGTTTATCGATCTCGCAGTTCTCTTGGAATTTCGAAAAGTCGTGAATGAAGGCCAGATGAACAACGGCATCCGAAGCGGCGGCCCCGCTTCTCAAGCTCGAAACATCCTCCAAGACTCCTCGCTGCACATCGGCTCCGGTAGCGGCGAGGGAATGAGCGCCAGCCTCTGAACGCGCCAAGCCGAGCACCTGATACCCCGCAGCGATTAACTCTTTAACAACATGGGAACCCACAAATCCGGTGGCCCCGGTAACAAAAACACGCATCGTTCGTACTCCTTTGTTGATGATTAGGAATTGTGGCTGCCAATCTTGCAGTAACCTGACGGACTTGCTAAAACGGAGCCACTGTCCGTTTAGAGAATAAGCGGAGATTGTCTCCGTTTACAAGGATTATTTTATTGCCGATGGCCGAGCGAAAACAGCGTTCCGACGCGCAGCAAAACCGTGAGCGCATCCTGGTGGTGGCGAAAGAGGCATTCGCTAAATCCGGGGCGAATGCGAGCCTGGACGACATCGCCAAACAGGCCGGTGTCGGGCCTGGAACGCTTTACCGCCATTTTCCCTCGCGGAAGGATCTTTTGAAGGAAGTGTATCAGGCTGCGGCGGAAAAGCTGGCGACGGCAGCGATCGAATTTGCAGAAACTTTGCCTCCGATCGATGCGGTGCGAGCATGGATGATGTTGTTTGTTGACTACCTTGCCGATAAGCAAATTATCGCGCCCGCGCTCAATGCGTTGGTCGACGATCCCCATAAACTCTACGAAGCATCTTACGGCCAAATTTGGGAAGCTGTTCGCAGTCTGGTCAAACGCGCCATCAAAAGCGGCGACATTCGGGAAGACCTTGATGCGATCGACCTGCTTCGGGCGCTGGTAGGCGTCGCCAGTGTAGGAGCCAGTTCAGACTGGCAGCAAAGCGCCCGCAAATTGGTAGACATACTCATCTTGGGATCGCGACCAGTCAGATAGCGTGTCAACACTGAGGTGGCCGTTGAGGGCAGGTATATCACTTTTCCGCTTCCGGCGAGGTTGAGATTGGTGCCTCGACTGTCGGTGTTTGCCCCGGTCGAGAATCTCGTTTATAAGCTTGTTTCCTAATCGATGGATCCTTTGATTCGTATTGTCACAATCAAGCTCGGGCCGCGGTCCTATCCCGTTCATATCGGCGACCATCTTCTGGAAGAGGTCGGTCGAATCTGTCGGGGGGCCCTGTTGCAGGGCCGTGCCGCCATTGTCAGCGACAAAACAGTCGGTGCCCTCTACGGCGAACGCGTATCCAGTGCTTTGGCCAACGAAGGCTTCAAAGTCTCCAATCATCTGGTCAACCCGGGTGAAAGCTCCAAATCCTTCGAAGTCGCTGCGGCCCTTTGCGAAGATTTTGCCCGCCATGGAGTGGATCGGCAAAGTTTTGTCGTCGCTCTGGGCGGCGGCGTCGTGGGCGACCTGGCAGGATTTGTGGCAGCCATTTACTACCGGGGCCTTCCAGTGGTTCAGATCCCCACTACAATCATGGCGCAGGTGGACAGTTCGGTCGGCGGGAAAACGGCCATCAATTTGCGGGCTGGAAAAAATCTCGTTGGAGCTTTCCATCAACCGGTCGCGGTCCTCGCAGATACCACGACGTTGACAACTCTCGGGCGACGCGAATGGAACGAAGGCTTTGCGGAAGTAATCAAGTATGCTGCTATCCGCGAAAGAGGACTTCTGGCCGAGCTACGAGATGGCCAATGGCGCCTTCCCGACCTTGTCCGGCGATGTGTCGAGATCAAAGCCTCGTTCGTTGAGGAAGACGAGCGCGAAACCAGCGGGAGCCGCGCGCTGTTGAACTTCGGCCATACGCTCGGCCACGCGATCGAAGCGGTCGCTGGTTACGGGACGCTCTTGCACGGAGAGGCGGTCGCCCTGGGGATGGTGGCGGCGGCCCAGGTGTCCGCAGAACGTGCCGGTTTGCAGAAACAAGAGATCGAAGAACTGTTGAGTTTGATCAGGCAATTTGATCTCCCGATAAAGTTGCCGGAAAGCCTGTCCCGAAGCCAGATTCTGGAAAAGGTCTTTGCCGACAAGAAATTCGTCAACCGGAAGATTCGCTTTGTCGTGACCCCCAAATTAGGGAGTGCATTCCTGGCCGAGAACATCACCGTGGAAGACCTGGAATCCGGATTAAAAGCCATCGACCCTTCGCAAAAGTGACCCGAAAAGAGGCCTTTATTGCGCTCAACATGGTCCCACGTCTTGGGCCAGTGCGCTTGCGGCGCCTGCTCGAAATTTTTGACTCTCCCGACCGCCTGCTCTCGGCCAAGCGGAGTGAATTGCAAGATATCGAAGGCTTGAACCAGGACCTGATTGACTCTCTGGTATCTTGGGAATCGAACGTGGACCTTCAGCAGGAGTTGTCTCAAATTCATGAATTTGGAGCAACGATCTTAACTCTCGAAGACGCCGACTATCCAGCCTTGCTGAGGGAGATCCACGATCCGCCGACTGTCCTCTACGTCTGGGGCAAACTTGAGCTAAGAGACCATCACGCGGTCGGAGTCGTTGGCTCGAGGCGGACTTCTCACTATGGATTGGAATGCGCGAAAAAGATTTCCTACCAGATTGCTTATGCGGGCCTCACGGTTGTCAGTGGCATGGCACGCGGGATCGATACCGCGTCTCATCAGGGCGCGCTCGCCGCAAAGGGTCGGACTGTCGCCGTTCTAGGCACGGGACTGCACCACTTGTACCCAGCCGAGAATCGCGCCCTGGCCGAAAAAATAGTTTCCGCGGGCGCGGTGGTCACTGAATTCCCGATGAATACCAAGCCAGACCGGCAAACGTTCCCGATGCGGAATCGAATCATCAGCGGATGGGGATTCGGCCTGCTGGTGGTTGAGGCTGGGATCAACAGCGGGGCATTGATCAGCGCTTCGCAGGCTGCAGACCAAGGACGCAACCTTTACGCTATCCCCGGGCCGATTGATCGGCCGACTTCGCACGGTACCAATCGACTGATTCAACAGGGTGCAAAACTGGTGATGAGTGTCGATGATATCCTGGAAGACGTGCAAAGGTTGTTTCCAAGGGCGCCCGAGCTTCTGCCCAGTAAACCGCCCGATATCCAAGGAGATCTTTTGAAAGTGTACGACGCCATTACGTCGCGAGAGACTTCCATCGATGAGATCATTCAACGTTCCGGCATCGGGGCGAGTTCAGCGTCGGTCGCCTTGCTTCAGCTGGAAATGCGACACCTGGTCAAGCAATTGCCCGGCAAGTATTTCGTCAAGCTGCTATAACGCATTTTCGTTTGCTACTTGTCAAGTTGCCCTCTACGTTCCCGGCCTTTGAGATAACTAATGCTGCCGCGCCGGGTAGGGCGTACACTTTTGGAAATGGGAAAAACGCTGGTCATTGCAGAAAAGCCAAGTGTGGCTCAGGATGTGGTCCGCGCTCTGGGTAAATTCGAGAAGCACGGCGACTACTTCGAAAACGAGAGCTACGTCATTTCCTCTGCCATCGGCCATTTGGTCGAACTCTGCATGCCTGGGGAGCTCGATAAGAAGCGAGGCAAATGGAGCTTTCAGAACCTGCCGATTATTCCCGAACAATTCGAGCTCAAACCGATCGAGAAGACGGAAAGCCGTTTCAAGCTGCTGAAACGGCTAATGAAAAGGGACGACATCAATCTGGTCATTAACGCCTGCGATGCCGGGCGGGAAGGTGAATTGATCTTCCGCTATCTGGTCAGGCTCGCCGGGATTCACAAGCCGTTCAAACGCCTTTGGCTGCAGTCAATGACTTTGCCGGCGATCAAATCTGCCTTTGATCGACTCCGAACCGACGCTGAAATGATTCCGTTGGCTGAGGCGGCCGTTTGTCGCTCTGAGAGTGATTGGCTGGTTGGGATTAATGCTACCCGAGCAATGACGGCCTTCAACTCCAAGGTGGGCGGATTTCAACTGACCCCGGTGGGCCGGGTGCAAACGCCCACCCTTGCAATTCTGGTGGAGCGAGAAGTACGGATTCGAGCGTTCGAGCCTAGAACCTACTGGGAATTGATGGCCGACTTCGATGTCCAAAAAGGCAGTTACCGAGGCAGGTGGTTCGACGAAAACTTCACCAAAGAGCAGGACGAGGAGCGAAAAGCCGAGCGTCTCTGGGAACGCCCAAGAGCCGAAGCGATATTAGCAAAGGTGCTCGGAAAACCGGGCGACATCACCCAGGAAAAAAAGGCCACCACACAGGCACCTCCTTTGCTCTACGACTTGACGTCCCTACAGCGAGAAGCCAACTCCCGGTTTGGCTTCTCCGCGAGGCGTACGCTGCAAATTGCCCAGCAACTGTACGAGCGTCACAAGGTGATTACTTACCCCAGAACAGACTCGAGATATCTGCCGGAAGACTACGTTGGAACAGCCCAGCATGTTTTGTCGAGTCTGACCGACCCGACGATCGGGCCCCATGCACGCAAGGTTCTCGAAAGCGGTTGGCTGAAACCAACGAAGCGGATTTTTAACAACGCAAAAATAACGGATCACAACGCGATTATCCCGACCGATCAGGTCCCAAGGAATCTCGACGAAGCGCAAATCCGAATCTTCGACATGGTGGCAAGGCGATTTGTTGCCGTTTTCCATCCGGCAGCTCAATTCGAGGTCACCACTCGCATTACTCGGGTCGAAGGGGAAGCTTTCAAGACCGAGGGACGGATCATCAAGGACCCGGGTTGGCTTGCCGTTTACGGTCGACAGGCCACCAACGAGCTACAGGGCGATTCGCTGGTCGATATTGTGCCCGGTGAGCGTGCTTTGACACGGGATGTGGAGATCGTTGAATGCCAGACGAAGCCGCCTCCACGCTTTACAGAAGCCACGTTGCTCTCCGCCATGGAGAGCGCAGGAAAACTAGTCGAAGACGAAGAGTTGAGGGAAGCGATGGCCGCAAGGGGGCTCGGCACACCGGCGACTCGTGCCTCTATCATTGAAGGTTTAGTTTACGACGAATACATCGGGCGGGAAGGTAAAGAATTGATTGCCACCTCGAAAGGCATATCGCTCATTACTCTCCTTCGAGGAATTGGCATCCATCTTCTCTCTTCGCCGGAACTCACCGGCGAATGGGAGTATCAACTCAAACTGATGGAACAGGGCCAGCTTGAGCGAGCGTCGTTCATGGGAAAAATCAAGGATCTGGCCCGGGAAATTGTCCACAAAGCAAAAAATTTTGAGAGTGACCGCGGTTGAAGGAAGTTATCTGACTATTGACGCACGCTGTCCAAAGTGCGGCGCTCCCCATTTGAAGGAAGATTATCGCACTTACTCTTGTGAGACGTGCGGATTTCGGTTGTTCAAGAATATAGCCAGCCGGCAGTTAAGTCCGGAGGAAGTGAGCGCGCTTGTGACAGATCGCAAAGTCGGGCCACTCAATGGATTCCGCAGCAAGACCGGCAAACCATTCTCAGCAATCCTGGTTCTCAACGAGGAGAACAAACCTGAATTTGAGTTCAATAACAACGGAAGCGGCGATCCGATTGTCGTTGATCCGCAGCTGCATTCCGTGGTCGGTAAATGCCAGGTCTGCGAAGAGGGACAAGTCTACGATACTGGCACGATTTACATCTGCGAGAATGTCGCCAAAGGAAGTTGCTCCTTCAAGATGAGCAAAACCATTCTTCAGTGCGAAATACCCCCGGAGCAAATGCGCAAGATGCTGGTGGAAGGCAAGAGCGACCTTCTAAAGCGATTTATTTCAAAAAAAGGCCGGCCATTCGATGCCATCCTGACGTTGCAAAAAGGCAAGATCGGCTGGGAGTTTGTGAAGCGTCCGGTCCGCCGAAAAGCCAAAACCGAGTCATCGGGATAGATGATTTCGGCGTACGGTTTTCCACCAGCGGCTCTCTCAAGTAACTGCCCGCGCTACTCCTAGAAAGCCTCGAGCTGTGGCACACGCCGATACGCCCATCGCCGACCCGCCGACACGTTCCCTAGGCCGGCTGTCCGATTTTTTCGTCCCGTTGTCTGCTCTCCATCGCCTTGGCGCTGGTCTTTAACACCACCGGCTTCGCCTCGACCTCCGGTTTTCGTGGTTTCGACGCTTGTTCGAGGAACAATGCTTGCGCGTCGACCTGTTCGGAGCCAACCGGTCTCCGTTCGTAAGTCAGTGCTGACCCTTGCTCTCGTGCTTTGACGTTATCCCTCCAAAAGAGATCGAGCATCTGATCGATTCGGGTGCGGAGTTCAGGTTCTTCAATCGGAAAACAGGTTTCCACTCGCCGGAAAAAGTTGCGCGCCATCCAGTCTGCACTCGCAAGATAAACCTCAGGCCGGCCTGCATTCTCAAATCGGTAGATCCGGCTATGCTCAAGAAACCTGCCGACCAGACTTCGCACCGTGATATTGTCGCTTATTCCCGGGACCTTGGAGCGCAGACAGCAGACCCCGCGGACCAACAGCTTGACTTGGACGCCGGCCTGAGACGCTCTATAGAGGGCCTGGATGACTTCGGGATCCACCAACGAGTTTACTTTGCCAAAAATCCCGGACGGCTTGCCCTTCTTTGCATTCTCCACTTCGCGGTCGATCATCTTGAGAACAAAATCATGAAGCGCTTTCGGCGCGGCCTTGATTTTCTTCAAATCCGGGAAAATTGAAACGCCGGTTAGCCAGTTGAACAGCTCCGCACTGTCGTTGGTCAAATCCGGGTCACAGGTTAACAAGCCTAGATCGGTGTAAAGCTTCGCCGTCGAAGGGTGGTAGTTACCGGTGCCAAGATGGAGATAACGCCTCAGTCCGTCCTCTTCCCGGCGAACCACCAACGCCAATTTTGCGTGGGTTTTCAGGCCAACAATCCCGTAAACGACGTGAACGCCTGCTTCCTGCAATGTTCTGGCCCACTTGATGTTCGCCGCTTCGTCGAAACGCGCTTTCAGTTCAATGACGACAGTGACCTGTTTCCCGCTCTCGGCCGCCTCAGCCAGCGAGCCTACGATCTGTGAATCTCCGCTGGTGCGATAAAGTGTCTGCTTGATCGCCAGCACATTCGGATCCTCGGCCGCTTGCTCGATGAAATCGAGCACCGTCTGAAAGGCTTCGTAGGGATGATGCAGGAGAATCGGCCGACGACGAATCAGGGAGAAAATATCGTCGTGGTCCGCAAACCCGGTCACGATCGCCGGCACGAAAGGCCGAAATTTGAGGTCCGGTCGATCAACTTCGGAAATGACGGGCATCAGACGCAGAAAGTTGATCGGTCCGCTTACCTGATACAGGTCGTCATTGGTCAGATCAAATGTTTGCAATAACTGATCGGTAATATGCGCCGGGCAATCCTTCTGGACTTCTAATCGGACCGCATTACCTCGACTCCGCTTGCGTAGTTCAAGCTCGATTGCCTTCAGCAAGTTATCGGTTTCTTCCTCGTCCAGGTAGAGATCGCTGTTTCTGGTCACGCGAAATTGGTAAGCACCCTTGACCTTAACTCCATGGAAAAGCGAGCCCACGTGCGCCTGGATCAGATTTCCGATGAAAATGTAGCGGTACACCCCGCTTTTGCCGGCTTTATAGGGAACCAGTCTTGGCAAGATCCGCGGAACCTGAACGACCGCCAGATTCGTATTGAGTTCAGCCCCATCCAACTCGACAGCAACGTTCAGGCTTTTGTTCAGAAGTTGAGGAAAGGGATGAACCGGATCAACGGCAAGCGGAGTCAAGACTGGATAGACCGATTTCTCGAAATATTCCGTGTAGTGCTTTTTCTCTTCGTCCGTCAATTCATCGTACCGTAGAAAAAAGATGCTATTCTGCTCCAAATTCGGCACCAATTCTTGGTTCCAGAGACAATATTGATCATCCACCATCTGGCGTACCCGTACGGAAACGGCGGCCAATTGCTCGCTTGGACTGAGCGCGTCCGGCCCTGGAGCACTGATATTACTCAACCGCTGCTGTTTGAGGCCGGCGACGCGTACTTCGAAAAATTCGTCCAGATTGGAGGCGACGATACAGAGAAATTTGAGCCGCTCCAGAAGTGGATTCTTAGAATCCTGACCTTCTTCCAACACACGCTGGTTGAATTCCAGCCAGCTCAGTTCACGATTGATGTAGAGAGCCGGATCGGCGAAGGCGGTGGATGGTTCTTTCTCCATAGATCGCTTTCTGGAAGGCTGCTTTCTGAGTGTCTGATTGTGCATTCCTTAGCTCCCGCTTCCGATCCAGGCAACCATCGATCTGTGACAATCCTGTGTCGCTGTTTACCTTCTATCCCTATCCACAAACGACGAAGATCGTCAAGCAACCGCCCCGGGCTCAGGCGGAGCTTCGTCCTACCTGCGCCGAGGGCTACTGTTCGTCCGCATCAATCGCGCCGGCTGCCGGAGAGCAAAGGCAGCAAATAAAAGAGGAGGTAGCCGAGAGACGTCAAGAAAGCCGCCACGTACGTTAACGCCGCCGCATTCAGCACCCGGTTGACGGCCGCTATTTCGGCCGGTCCCCGGATAAAACCCATGTCGATAAGGACTTTTTTGGCTCGGTTTGAGGCATCAAACTCGACGGGAAGCGTGATCAGGTTGAAGAGCATGATGATGCCCCAGGCGATGCACATGATTAACAGCATCGGGCGAAGCAACCCCGTCATAAACCCGACAATCGGGAGAAAAGCCACCGCCATGTTGGCGTACCCAGCCATTCCCGCAGCCGCCATTCGCATGTTCAGCGGAGCATAGGCCATCTTATGCTGAATCGCGTGGCCAGTCTCATGCGCCGCCACCCCCAGCGCCGCGGTGGACGCGCTTCGAAAGTTCCCCGAAGAAAGGACCAACCTCTTGTGCATGGGATCGTAGTGATCGCCCAGCATCTCGTTCGATTCAACGATCTGGACATCGTAAATGCCGGACGCTGCCATAATCCGGGCTGCGACTTCAGCTCCGGTCATGCCCGACGAGGCTGGAACCTCACTATACTTCGCGTATGCGGCTTTCACCCTCCAGGTCGCCCAAAGAGAAAGGGCGAATGTTCCAAAGAAAAGAAAAAGGCTCAGTGCAGTCATCTTGGTCTAAGATACTACTCTCTTTTACGACATCAAAGCGATCCCACTTTGCGCTTTTTTCTTCTTTTCGACTCTCGCACCGGTGTTTAACTTAGAAGCCTTATGGGGAATCTTTTTCAGGGATACGCGCCGGAAGCCTATTTCGACGAGATGTTCGAACCCAGCGGCGACGTCCGGACGCACTATCAAAGGCTGATGGCACGCTACGCCGGGATGTCGAGCGAGGAATTCCAGAAAAAACGCGATCTGGCAGACAACGCATTTCTCACCCAGGGAGTGACTTTTACCGTCTACAACGATCTAGAGGGGACCGAGCGGATCTTTCCGTTCGATTTGATCCCTCGGATTATTCCTCGCGCCGAATGGGAGCATGTGGAACGCGGTCTCAGCCAACGTATCACTGCGTTGAACCTCTTTCTGCACGATATCTATCACGAGCAGAAGATTGTGCACGACGGCATTGTTCCTGCCGAAATTATTCACAGTGCCGCACATTTTCGACCCGAGTTCATGGGATTCAACGTGCCGAAGGATATTTATATTCATATCTGTGGTTCCGACCTCATCCGGGATCACGATGGCAACTACCTGGTGCTCGAGGATAATGCGCGCTCCCCTTCGGGTGTCTCCTACCTGCTGGAAAACAGACAGGCCATGAAGAGGGTCTTTCCAAACCTCTTTTCGCGCTATCTTGTCCGGCCGGTAGACACCTATTGCCTGGAACTATTGGACGTTCTCCGTTTCATCGCTCCCCACGCCAATCCGGAGCCAACGGTCGTGTTGCTCACGCCCGGGATCTACAACTCCGCCTACTTCGAGCATTCTTTTCTGGCGCGGACCATGGGGATTGAAATTGTCGTCGGCGCTGATCTGATAGTTCAGGACGGAATCGTCTATATGAAAACGACCCGGGGGCTCAAGCGGGTTGACGTGATTTACCGGCGGATCGACGATGATTTTCTCGATCCGCAGATCTTCAGAAAAGATTCGGTGCTCGGTGTTTCCGGAATTGTGGATGCCTACCGCCGAGGCAATGTCAGCTTGGCCAATACCATCGGGACCGGTGTAGCAGACGACAAGGTGACATATTATTTCGTGCCGAAAATGATCAAATACTACCTCGATCAGGACCCGATCCTCCCCAATGTCGAAACCTATCTTTCGTTTTTCGAATCCGATCGAAAATATATCCTTGAAAACCTCGATAAACTGGTGGTGAAATCCGCCAACGAAAGCGGCGGCTATGGGATGCTCATGGGTCCGCAAGCAACCGACGAGCAAAGGGAAAGCTTTCGAAAGGCGATCGAAGAAAACCCGCGCAACTATGTGGCCCAACCGGTGGTTCGGTTGTCGCGTTCTCCGTCGTTCTGCGAGGATCATTTCGAGGGAAGGCACATTGATCTACGGCCTTATATTCTATACGGAGAAAAGATCACGATCATCCCAGGGGGTTTAACGCGAGTTGCGCTCCGGAAGAATTCGCTGGTAGTGAATTCCTCACAGGGAGGCGGAAGCAAAGACACGTGGGTACTGAACGATTAAGAATTCAGAGCGGGTGAAGTTATTATGTTAAGCCGAGTTGCCGATGCACTTTTTTGGTTGAGCCGTTACACCGAGCGCGCAGAAAACAACGCGCGGATGATGGATGTCAATCTTCAGCTGATGCTTGACGTCGAACCGCTGGCCAATAAGCAGCATTGGGAATCGATCATTTGCACTCTGGAAGACACCCAACTTTTCAGAAAGCTTCATCCTGAGCTTACCGGTGATGCCGTCGTTGATTTCGTCACCTTCGAACGGAAGAACCCCAACTCGATCTATTCCTGCATCGCTACCGCGCGAGAAAACGCTCGCACTGTTCGCGAACAAATCTCCGTCGAGATGTGGGAACAGATCAACCGGATGTATTTGTTTTTCTTTTCCGGCGACGCGAAAAGAATGTTTCAAAATAGCACCTACGAATTTTACAAATGGATCCTGGAAGGATCTCAACTCTTTCAAGGTGTCACCGATGCTACGATGGCGCACGATGAAGGATGGGAATTCAATCGGTTGGGAATGTTTCTGGAACGTGCGGATAGAACTTCCCGGATTCTGGATATCAAGTATCACATCCTGTTGCCAAGCGGTGAACAGGTCGGTGGCAACGTGGACACCGTCCAATGGATGGCCGTTCTGAAGTCATGCAGTGCCCTGGAACCGTATCGGAAACACTATCGAGGCCAGGTAGTGCCGTGGAAAGTGGTCGAATTTCTGGTCAAGAACCAGACATTTCCCCGATCGATCCTCTTCTGCGTCGATTCCCTCGACCATTCGCTTCACGAGATTACCGGGGTCGATCGAGGAGATTTTCAGTACAAGGTGGAAGCCGAGCGTCTTTCCGGCAAGCTTTGTGCCGACCTTAGTTTCGTGACCATGGAGGAAATTTTCCGGATCGGACTTCATGAGTACCTGGATAGGATGCAGGGACGCCTGATTAAGATCAGCACGGCCATCTACAAAGAATTCTGCGAGTGGCTTGAAGAAGGCGAAACCCAAGGGGAGCCTCAGGAGCATCAGCAACCGGCGCAACTCCAAGAGCAAAGGAATTGAATCAGGAGTTCAGGAGTTGCAGGAGTTCAGGAGTTGCAGAATCGAGGCGGGCGCGTTTGGCAACTCGAGCGTATCGCTACTTTCTACGCGTCACCGGTCACCCGGACCAGCGGTCTCTCCGATTCTGCAACTCCTGAACTCCTGCAACTCCTGAACTCCTGACTCACCTAATCTCTTTGAATCGAACGTAGTCTTGGAGCGGCTCGGGTATTAGAATCGAGCCGTCGGGTCGCTGATAGGTCTCCACCAGCGCTATATAAAGCCGAGCCAAAGCCGTCCCCGAACCATTGAGGGTGTGACAAAAGCGGTTTTTTCCGTCCTTGTCCTTGAATCTCAGGTTCATTCGCCGCGCTTGATAATCTTCCGCATTCGAACAGCTCGAGACCTCCAGAAAGCGGCCCTGACCGGGCGCCCAGACTTCCAGGTCGTAAGTTTTCGCCATGCTGAATCCCAGGTCGCCGGTGCACAGTTCGATCACCCGGTAATGGAGACCAAGACTCTGCAGCACCTTTTCTGCATTGGCAGTCAGCTTCTCAAGTTCCTGGTAGGAATTTTCCGGAGTCGTGATTTTGACCAGTTCCACCTTATCAAACTGGTGGATCCGGATGATCCCTCGCGTGTCTCGACCGGCTGATCCTGCTTCCCGCCGAAAACAAGGGGTGTGCGCGACCAAATACTTCGGCAACTCCGCGTACGACAGAATTTCATCACGATAAAGGTTCGTTAACGGCACTTCAGCAGTTGGAATTAGAAAAATTTGTCCATCCTCCAATCCATAAGCGTCATCCTCAAATTTGGGTAACTGTCCGGTGCCGACCATGCACTCGCGCCGCACGAGGTGGGGCGGACAGATTTCGGTGTAGCCGTGCTCGGTCGTATGAAGGTCCAGCAAAAACTGGATCAATCCCCGCTGCAACCTTGCCCCAAGATGCGTGAAGCAGACGAAACCAGCGCCACTAATTTTGGCGGCACGCCCCAGGTCAAAAAGGCCAAGCTTCGTTCCCAAGTCGACGTGATCCAGAGGCGGATCGCTGAATGCAGGTTTCTCGCCCCATACGCGCACCTCGGGATTCGCAGAGGCATCGGCCCCGATCGGAGCCTTCGCGTCAGGCAGATTCGGCATACCGAGCAATAGTTTCGTCTGGAATTCGTCCGCGGCGGCAACTGCTTCGTTCAAATGGGCAATTTCTTCGCCTATGCCTCTGACATTCGATTCCTGCTCAGCGCTGGATTCCTTTTTCGACCGCAGTTTCCCGATTTCTTTGCTCAGCTTATTTCGCTCAGCGTTTAGCTGCTGAACTTGAGTCTCTAGCCGGCGCCGTTCTGAATCAACCTTCAGGACTTCGTCCACCTGTTGAGCGAGTTCCGCTTTGCGCGTCGCCAACCGCTCGCGAACAAAGTCAGGTCTTTCGCGGATCAGACGAATGTCCAGCATGACGGGACGCTATACCGTCTCCTGACCGAGTAAACCAGAAAATCCTCGATTACGAAGCTGCAGAAACCTTCTCAATGTCGAGCTGATGACCGGCCTCACCGCCAGCAAGCCGCCACCAACCCAATGCCCCTCCGTGAGATCCGTGCGATGCCTTGCGGTGTTAGTCCCCGTTACCTAACCTGTCCGTTGTCGGCTTTGCTTTTGCGTTCGAACTTTCCTTGTCGCTCTGAGTCACCCGTTCCGGTTTAGTCTGGCTCTTTGACGCCACATTCACCTCGCGCAACCCGGGGATGCTTGCGTATCCCTCAAATCTCGCGGTCAATTCAGGATCATCCTTGTTCGGCTTGCCGCTCGGCATTTTAAAATCAAAGACGCTGACGCCGAATCGACGAATTCCGTCGTAACTGCGCCCATCCGTGGCGCCGACCATGACAGGCTTGTCCGTGGATTTCTCTTTGCCGAGATAGATCATCACGTGCGAGATCGGAATATCTCGATCGACCTTATAGGTGCCGGACCAGAACAGCAGGTCCCCCGGCCTGAGATCTTTCAGCTCGAAGGAATCATCGCTTCGGCTCAGCACCGCGTGGAAAACGCTGTTCGTGCGGACCCAGCTGTACTGCCCGGCCGAATCGCGTGGGACATCTTTGAATCCGGCGCTGCTTAAGACGAAGTAAATGAATCCCGAACAATCCATCCCCCCGGCTGCCGGATCCGCAGAGCCATACTTGTAACTCAAATTCTGCTCCGTCAGCGCGAGCGAGTTGCGAATCAATTGCTGAACTTCCGCCGGCTGCTCCGAAAATTCTCGGAGCGCCTCCGGCTTGATGGTAGCCATCGGCGCGGCGGTTTGGGGCTTGTTTCCCGAATCCGACGCAGCTCCTTGTTCGGCAGAAGGGGTTGAGTCCGGGTTCGAACCCGGTTTGTCATCGCCTGCAGCTGGTCGCGAAGCATCTTTTTTCGGCTCCGTTGAGGATTTCGAAGTTTCGTCGGAGGCGTCTGAGTGGCCGGTTGACGACTCATCCGTCGAATCTGAGTGCTGAGACGTCTTCTTCTTGGAGGCCGATTTCCGGTGACGCCTCGGGGTTGGGCTTGGCTGATCGTCAGAGTCTTCCGTGAAGGCGTTCCTGACGTTGTTCCCCAACCCGTTAAGGGAACGATAAATGTTCTTGAGAGCATCGTCTTCGCCACGGCTCGGGAGAAGGGCCACGCATGCTAGCACCCAGACGGCGAAAAAGATCTTCATTAGGCCACCGCAAGTTGTTCGAGCAACAGTCTGTTTAGATGAATCCCAGCTTGAAAGTTATCAATCGCGAAGTTCTCGTTCGGTGAATGGACTTTGCAGTCTGGCAACGCCAATCCCAGCAACAGAGTGTCAATTCCAAGGGTATCTTTGAACGATTGGGTTATTGGCACACTCCCTCCCTCCCGTATAAATGCAACCGGATTTCCGAATGTGTCCGCAAGCGCCGTTTGAGCTGCTTTTCCGAAGGCCGAATCCGGTTTGACCAAGTACGGCTTGCCCGAATGCTGCTGAATTATCTCCATTTCAACAGAGTCAGGGCACTGCCTTTTCAGGAAATCTAATATGCCAGGCTTCAGTTCGGACGGGTCCTGATCTGGCACCAGGCGAAATGAGAGTTTAGCCGTTGCCTTGCTTGGTACGATTGTCTTCGGCCCCTCTCCCTGATAACCGCTGCCAAAGCCGTTCACCTCCGCGGTTGGGCGGGCCCAGACCTGTTCCAGGAATGTATACCCTGCTTCGCCGGATAATCGCGGAGAACCGGTCGTCGCTAGCCAGGCTCGCTCCGTGTATGGAAGTTTAGCCCAAAGCTCCCGCTCCCACGGCTCCAGCGGAAGGACTCGATCGTAAAACCCAGGAATTGCGATCCTGCCGGACTCATCGTGAAGTTTTGCCACGATCCGACTCAAGACCGTGGCAGGATTTGCCACCGAGCCACCAAAAATTCCGGAATGAAGATCAGCCGATGGACCGCGCAAATGGATTTCCACGCATAATATTCCCCGTAGTCCATAAGTAAAGGTCGGGATCCCTGGAGCGACCATTCCGGTGTCTGAGATTGCCACCACTTCCGCGTGCCAACTCGAAGCGTACTCTTTGAGGAAAGCTGCCAGATTCGGGCTTCCGATCTCTTCTTCGCCTTCCACCAGAAAAATCAGGTTGACCGGTAAATCGCCCCGTTCCTTCAGGGCGGATTCAACGCCGAGAATGTGGGCCAGAATTTGACCTTTGTTGTCGGTCGAACCTCTGGCAAAAATCTTGCCTCCTTGGATGACTGGCTCGAACGGTGGTGTCTCCCAAAGGTCTATCGGATCCGGCGGCTGAACATCGTAGTGCCCATAGATCAAGACCGTTCTTCGACCTGGTCGCTCTTCGTTCCGGGCCACCACCACCGGATGCCCGGGTGTTTCATATTTCTGAGCCTGAAGTCCCGCTCTTCGCAACCGGTCGGTTAGCCAATCCGCGCATGCGTCCACACTGCTCTTAAATTGACTGTCGGCCGAAACTGACGGAAATCGCAGGAATTCAAAGAGATCTTCTAGTGGATCCATAAGATTTCTAGGAAAACACAATCACGGAAGAGAGGCGACAGGATTCAGTCACCAGGCAGCCTGAGTCATGCCCCATAAATGTCCCAAACCGACCCGTCCTTCATCGACCTCTTTTGACTGGGGTTGTGGATCGAGAGATCGAGGCGGTGTGCTAGGATGGAAGAGGGATGCATAGAGAAAGCAATCGGGCGGAGTTTAGGACCAAGGGCATGAACGACAGAGCGACAACGAGGTCGAGATATGACCGCCCCCGACACGATCAACCCCAATATATTGAGGTGCGGGCCGGGACTCCCTCAACCCGTTGTACTTTTAGCCTTGTCACGACGTTCTTTCCCAACTAGCCTCCCAAGCATACTTCCATGTACCTGCAATCGCTGGAATTGATCGGTTTTAAATCCTTCGCCCACAAGACGCTGCTGACTTTTCACCCCGGCGTGACAGCCATTGTCGGACCCAATGGTTGCGGAAAATCGAATCTTCTGGACGCGGTGCGGTGGGTGCTCGGCGAGCAGTCAGCTAAGGCCCTTCGCGGAGGCGAAATGGCCGACGTGATTTTCAGCGGAACCGACAGCAAGCAGGCGGTTGGAATGGCGGAAGTTTCCCTCACCTTTGCCGATTGCGAAAAGGATCTCGGGACGGAATACAACGAAGTCAGAATCTCACGCCGGGTTTTCAGGGACGGGCGGGCTGAATATCTTCTCAATAAGACGGTCTGCCGCCTCAAGGATATCCAGATGCTGCTGATGGACACTGGCATCGGTCGAACTGCCTACTCCATTATGGAACAGGGCAAAATTGATCTAATCCTGAGTTCACGACCGGAAGATCGGCGGGCCATCTTCGAAGACGCCGCCGGGATCACCAAATACAAAGCGCAGAAGAAAGAAGCGCTTCGGAAACTCGAATACACCGACGCGAACCTGCTTCGGCTGGCCGACATCATGAAAGAGGTGAAGCGTCAGATCGGTTCACTGCAGCGCCAGGCCGGAAAGGCTCGGCGTTTCAAAGCGCTTTTTGACGATCTGCAAATTTTGGACACTCATTTCAGTCGGAAAACTCATGACGATATCCAGCTGGTGATCACCGGCGGCGGAGAAAGAAATTGAGCGGCTCCGCAGCCTTCAACGGTCTCTGGAGGAACAGGTTGAATCGCAGGAGTTCGGCATCGGCGAACAACGTCGCCAAATCGATCTTCTTGAAGAACAGATCGCCGCCGCGCGCCAGCGTGTGCAAGAACTGAAAAACCAAGGCCAGTCCGCCGCCAACCGGATCGGGTTCAACGAGGAGCGGAGAGGCGAAGCGGGCGCGTTATTGGAGCAATACCAGACAGACGTGGCGGCGGCCGAGGAAAAGATTTTGGTCCAGCAGGCGCTGTTGGAAGAGACCGATCAACAGTTGAGCGCCATTTTCGAGTCTCTCAACCTGGAAGAACAACAGCTCCAGGAACGGCAAAAAGAGGCGAATCAACTCCGGTCGCAACGGCAGGATGTCGAACGATCCGCTCAAGACTTTCAACGTCAAATCCGGCAACGAGAAAGCCAGGTCGCCACGCTCCGGGGCGATCTATCCAGTACCCTGAGTCAAAAGGAAGCGGGCGAAACGAGACTGGAACTTTTGCAGCGGGAGTTGACGCAGACAGAAGGAACGCATGCGCACCTTGGCGAGTTGGTCTCACGCACGGGGGACGAGCTTGAATTGGCCAAGGCAAAAGTCCAAACCAGCCGGGACGAATTGAACGACAGCGAACACGAACTAGCCCACACGCAAAAGGAACTCCAGCAGATCGAGCGAGACCTCGGCGCGGTTCAACGGACCCTGACAGAGCGCGAATCAAAATTGGAAGTGTTAAAACAATTAAACGAAGAAGGGGCCGGATTAGGCGCCGGCACTCAAGCGGTCTTGAGAGGTTTGGATAATCCGGAACTTTACCGCACCGCGATTATTGGCGCTCTCGCTAACTATATCGAGGTCGACAGCGAATACATTGCAGCGATCGAGGCAGCACTTGGGCAGCATCTGCAGGCCATTCTGGTGAGGGATCGACTTGCCGCAGAATCAATCGCCCTTGATCTAGCCGAGAAAAAGATAGGGCGCGCGGCCATCGTCCCTGTCTCGAACCTGCCAAAGCAGAACGCCGTCCAGTTGCAGTCTCTACCGGATGGGGCGGTTGCCTGGTCTCTGGATCGAATCAAATTCCGGCCGGAGGTGGCGCCGCTGATCACCCGGTTGCTGGAAAACGTGGTGATGGCTTCCACTCTTACGTCAGCGTTTGAAATCAGGAAAAACACTCCTGACCTCACCATTGTGACGATGCGGGGGGAGTACATTTCCCGGGATGGGATCGTTTTTGCAGGCTTCAACGCCGACAATGGAAATTCTATCCTTCAACGCAAAATCCAGATCCGGCAGCTTGAGACGGAGTCCGTTGAAATTCGAACGCTCGTCCAGAACCTCGAGAAACAAAAAGATCTGCTGCTCGCTCAAGTGAGTCTTTGCCAGCAAACGGTGAGGGAGAAACGAGATTCCTCACAACGCATGCAGGTCAACGCCTCGACATTGCATGGCCAGCTCTCTTTGCTGGATCGCGAGTTGCGAGAAGCCGAAGGTAAAGTCAAGAGCCTGAATTGGGAACGAAACAATGTTCAACAACGGTTGGACGCGGCTTCCGGCAAACTGGGCTCCATCGAACAGGAACTCTCCAACGGCGGCCGGGAGCTGGATAGGTTACAAAGCGAGTTGGCAGCCTCGACTGTGGCCGTCGATTCCTTGCGGCGGGACGAGGAAACTCTGAGCGACGTTCTGAACGAACTAAAAGTTCGTGTGGCTACCGAACGCCAGAGAAAGGAAAATCTTCAGCGGCAGCGACAGCCGATGGCCATTCGCCTGGCAGAACTCCAGGATCTGATCCTCAGCCGCCGGCGAGATATTACCAGTTACACCGCTCGGCTTGAGCAATTTGCGCAGGAAAACGCGACTCTGCGCGTCAGGATGGAACAACTACAAGTCGAGCAGTTGGAAGCCGAAGCCGGCGTGGCCCGCATTCTCCAAGATCGAGCAGAGCAAGTCGGCGCCCTGGAAGCGGTCGATCTGAATCTGCGCCAGCTTCGCAAACAGCTGAGCGACTGCCAGGAGATGCGGGGTCAGCACGAAGTAAAAACCACTCAATCGAATCTTCGGTTGGAGCATATCCGCGAACATGTGACGCATCGCTACCATGTCGATTTATCCAGCCTTCCACTTGATTGGTATGCTTTTCAGGTCTGCCTGCGGGAACAGCACAAACGCCTCGACCGACCAGAGACCGAAACCGAGGTGCTTGAGGCGGCCTTGGGTTCTTCGCCGAGCCAGGAGATCGATTGGGAATTTGTCCAAACTTCAATCGCGGAGATGACGGAACGTCTCGACGCCATGGGACCGGTCAACCTGGAAGCCATTCAAGAATACGACGAATTGGAAGAACGCCAGAAATTCCTTGAAGAACAACACACCGACCTCGTGAAGTCCAAAAACGAGTTACTGGACGTCATCAATAAGATTAACGGGACCACTAAGGAACTATTTGCAGACACGTTCGAACAGGTGCGAAAGAATTTTCAGGAGATGTTTACGGAGCTGTTTGGCGGAGGAAAAGCGAACCTCTTGCTCGTCGATGATCTGGATCCATTGGAAAGCGGCATCGAGATCATCGCGAAACCGCCGGGAAAGCAGCTTCAATCGATTTCGCTGCTATCCGGCGGCGAACGAACAATGACTGCGGTTTCGCTGCTGTTCGCCATTTATATGGTCAAGCCGAGCCCTTTCTGCGTGCTCGATGAAATGGATGCTCCGCTCGACGAGTCGAACATTCGCCGGTTTATCAAAATTCTGGATCGGTTCGTTCACCAGAGTCAGTTTGTGGTGATCACTCACAATAAGCGAACGATAGCGAAAGCGGATGTTTTGTACGGCGTAACAATGGAAGAACACGGGATCAGCAAACTGGTTGGAGTCAAACTAACCCAGCGGGAGAATTCGGCCGAGACGTCGGATCTGATTGGAACAGACCGCTCAACCGCAAGCATCGCCGAAAGCTTTGGTAAGCACAGCAATCTGCATAGCGAGATGGAGCGATGAGTTGTCTCGGCTTGATGCGAACACGCGCAAGGAAAGCATCGCACAGCGTTTTTCTCGTCCATTAGCCACGGCGCCCACCAAAAAGCCTCTCACCCACGAACCGAGTCAGTCTCGGAAATGAGAAAAATAAGGCTGGCTACCCGAGGCTAAATCAACTACCCTTTTCGCCCGGGCTGACCGGCTGGACGCCGAATTATTATGGGAGGATCCCCGTCGATATTGCGTTGTAGATGCGCTCGTTGCGCCAGCGTAAGGCATCACTGGTTTTTTGTTGTTTTGCTCGTTTGCATCGCACTCGCCACGATCTCTAAGCTTCTCGTCGATGAACACTCTTACTTTCGAGCCGCTCACCTCACTTCTTCCGACCGGGTCTCTGGAAAAATAGCACATGGTGGGTTTCAATTTTCCGCTGGTGATCGATCGCCAGAGACTGCCGGCCTCAGCACCTCCAGTTTGTTCGTGAACTCATACCGCTCTGAAGCAAAACCCTCCTTGCCGGATCCGTGCCTTTCCCGGGAACAGTTCAATGCTGCGCTCGCGGCGGGGCTGATTGACCCCTCAAGAATTGAACTTGCGGAGCCCGCCGGTCCTCAACTGAATCTGGCGAAAGAGCGCGCCCTGCCTCAGACTTGGACGCCGGTGATGATTCCCATGACCGCGCAGAGGACGGAACTTCAGGCTCCGTCCGTGAAATTTGAAACTGCGGCGCCAATTGCCTCAGCAACCAACCCAACAAAAACGATGGAGGCAATTCAACCGCTCGGGACGACGATCAGCAAGATCGCCTATGTCTCGCCGAACCAAGCTCCCAAGGCAGAGCCAGCGACTCCTCGCCGTCCGGAAGCTTCGCCCCCGACAAGTAAGCGCTTTTCGGTTGGAGTTATTTCGAAAGCGGGAGTCAGTTCCGCGGAAAAAATCGCATCTTCCGAGGAAAGCAAGAGCCGAAGAAGTTCTTCAGCGACCCAAGCCATTCCCGGGACGGCCCCCACTCGAAGAACCGATGATCGCAATTCCCAATCGCGGGACCTTACCGAGAATCTGCAACGCTTCGCTTCGGATTTTGTTCGAGCAAACCAAGACGATAACTTTGCGGAACAGCATCGATTTTTCGCAGAGTCAGTGCACTTCTATCGCGAAGGAGATCTCAGTTTGGCCGGCGTAGAAGCGGCCACACGTAGATATCGTCGCGAGCAACTGTCCAAACGATCCGAGGTAGCGGAGCCCGCCGCCGCGACCGGTCCGGTCAACGGTGGTTTTTTTGTCATCGACCAACCGGTTCGGTGGACCCAATCGGAAGGAACAAAGGTCAAGCAAGGCCGATCAGTGTTGAGACTTCGAGTCGTACCGATCGATCATGGGGGCTGGAAGATCACTTCGATTGACGAAGTCGGGAAATAATAGGGTCAGGAGACAGGAGTTGCAGGAGTTCAGGAGTCGCAGAATTTCCGCCCCCGGTTAGGAGACTTTTTGGCGTCTCGTTCTCGTCGTCGTACTCCTCCTCGTCATCCTACTCCTCCTCGTCGTCGTCCTTCGTGCTCGGTTGAGGATGGAGGAGGATGAATAGAGGAAGCCAGTGATGGGAGTTTTTCCCAGCCCAGGCGACAGGGAGAGCCGGCTCCCGCAGCGGACCCACACGCACGCTTCCATGTCTCTAGCCTCTGCCCTGGGGCAAGAAAGCTTAGAAATCTCCAGTGAAGCGCAGCTGAAATCTGCCTTTTCTTAGTTGCACGGCGATCTGGCAGCCAAACGCCTCACTCATCGTCCTCGAAGTGATCGTTTTTCCGATCACTCCTTGCGAAAGAATTTTACCACCCTTCAAAATCAAAGCCTTGTCAAAACAGGGCAAAATCTCCTCCACATGATGTGTCACAAAGACGAGGTTCGGCGTCTTGTCCGACGAGGCGAGGCGGCTCAGGAATTGCAGAAACCGCTCGCGCGCCAACGGATCAAGACCGGCGCACGGCTCGTCGAGAATTAAGAGGCGGTACCTTGCCATCAGGGCTCGACCAATTAACACTCGCTGTCGTTCTCCCTGGGAGAGAAATGCCCAAGACCGATCGGCCAGAGTGGCGCATTCGACCTGACGCAGACATCTCCGTGCGTCGCGGCGTAACGTTCCTTCCGCCGGATGCCAAAGGTTGAGCTCTGCGTTACGCCCGCTGGCGACGACATCAAGCGCTGTCTGCTGGTCTTCAATCCAGTGACGAATCCCGGAACTGACGAGCCCGACTTCCTTTCGAAGCTCCCGCCAATCCGCTTTCCCGTATTGTTTCCCTAACACCTCGATGGTTCCGGCAGAAGGCGTCACATAGCCGGTCACGCAACTGAGCAAAGTCGTTTTACCAGAACCATTCGCTCCGAGAATAACCCAGTTCTCTTTCCCAGAAACATCCCATCGAATGTCCGTCAGTATTTCTGTTCCGCGACGTACCACACGGAGATCGTGAATTGTAATGATAGCCATGCTTCAGTGGCACCTCCGTCTTGGCGAAAAAGAAGAACTGAGACAGAACTTTTCGCCTGCGCTCCATTCAAACGAACTTACAATCCAGCGCAAGAGCCTGTTTTAGCAGACGGATATACTTCGACCGCGATATTTCGACCGCCCCGAAGGTGGTGAGGTGGCTGGTGACATATTGCGTGTCGAGCAGGCCATAGCCTCTCTCGTTCAAGCGATTCACCAATCCCACCAGCGCAACCTTGGAGGCGTCCGGCACCCGGTGGAACATCGATTCCCCAAAAAAGGCCCCATACACGCTCACCCCGTAGAGCCCACCGGCCAATTCATTGTCCAGCCAGGCTTCCACCGAATGCGCGAATCCGAGCCTGTGCAGATTCAGGTAGCTTTGAATTATTTCTTCACTAATCCAGGTCTCTGCGCGTTCGCCACAAGCCCTGATGACCTCCTCGAATGCGGTGTTCAGGCGAATCTGGAACACACCCTTCTTCAGGACACGTTTGAGACCGTGCGGAATGTGGAACGCATCAAGCAGAATGATCCCGCGCGGATCGGGCGAAAACCAGGCGATCTCCCCGTTCTCCATCGCCATCGGAAATATTCCCGTGCAGTAGGCTTCAACGAGCAAAGAGGCCGGAATGATTTTGGATCGACGTCTATCGCGCACGGATGAAGTTATCAGTGTCAGTACCAGTTACCAGTGGGGAGAGTCATCGCCCGGTTCAAATTTCAGCCTTGGCAGTAGCATGGAGAAAATTTTCGTTGTGGGCATCTCTCGTTTTTCATTTCAACCCGTTTCGATTACCCTCCTCTTGAAAATGCAAACTACCACCAACGGCCTCAAGCCGACTGACCACTGACGCCGGCACTGGCAACTTCTTCTCATGAGTAACGACGAAGTATTTCGTGGTTCGAAGGTCGTCATCCTGGATTTCGGCTCGCAATACACCCAGGTGATCGCTCGCCGAGTTCGCGAGAGTCGGGTCTATTCCGAAATTATGCCCTTCAAAGCCGGTCCGGACCAGATCCGGGCAACCGGTGCTCGTGGGATCATCTTGTCGGGAGGGCCGGCGAGTGTCTTTTCCGAAGGCGCGCCACAGATCGATCCTGAAATATTTGGAATGGGAATTCCCGTTCTCGGCATTTGTTACGGGATGCAACTGATGGCCTATCACCTGGGCGGAGCCGTAGAGTATTCCGATCACCGGGAATATGGAGCAGGCTCCTTAAACGTCGTGGGAACCAGCCCCCTTTTCGACGGCTTGCCTTCCCGATTACAGGTCTGGAACAGCCATGGAGATAAAATCACCCGCATCCCGCAGGGTTTTACGGCGATCGGAACCACGGAGAACTCCGGTTATGCGGCGATTCAACATCTCGGAAAATTATTGTTCGGCCTCCAGTTTCATCCGGAGGTTGCGCATACGCCTTTGGGTAAGGACGTTCTCGAAAACTTTCTCTACAGAGCCTGCAATTGTTCGCCCGACTGGACGATGGGTTCTTTCATCGAGCAGACCTGCCGCGAAATCCGCGATAAAGTTCGCGATGACAAAGTCGTGCTTGGTCTGTCAGGCGGCGTCGATTCCTCAGTCGCTGCCGCTCTCATTTTTCGCGCGATCGGCGACCAATTGACCTGCATTTTCGTTAACAATGGGCTGCTCCGCTCACGCGAACCCGAAACCGTTCAGAGAATATTTCGAGGGCACTTCCATATCCGCCTGAAGTACGTTGATGCCACCCAGAGCTTCCTCCGATTGCTCCGTGGCGTCACCGATCCCGAAAAGAAACGCAAACTGATTGGAGGCGAATTTGTCCGCGTCTTTGAGGAAGCTACCAAAGAACTCAAAGCGGGAGAATCCGGCGAAGGCGGCTACCGTTTTCTCGCTCAGGGAACATTGTACCCGGATGTGATCGAAAGCGTTTCCATCTCTGGGAACCCAGCGGCTCTCATCAAGAGTCACCACAACGTGGGCGGGTTGCCGGAAAAGATGGATTTTGAACTCCTTGAACCTCTTCGACAACTCTTCAAAGACGAAGTTCGGCAGGTTGGTCTGGAGCTGGAGCTACCGCGCGAGATCGTGTTTCGTCAGCCTTTTCCCGGGCCTGGTCTGGCGGTCCGTATCCTGGGCGAGATCACCGAAGAAAGACTCGAAATCCTTCGGCAAGCTGATGAAATCGTCGTCAATGAAATGAAGGCTACCGATTGGTACTATAAGGTCTGGCAATCGTTCGCGGTGCTTCTGCCGGTCCGCTCGGTCGGCGTCATGGGGGATCAGCGAACCTACGAAAACAGCGTTGCGCTCCGCATTGTCGAAAGCCAGGACGGTATGACTGCGGACTGGGTCCGAATCCCTTATGAGATCCTGGCCCGTATTTCCACTCGAATCATCAACGAAGTAAAGGGCATCAATAGGGTATGCTACGATATTTCGAGTAAACCGCCGAGTACCATCGAATGGGAATAATAACTCCCAATCGAATCCGCCCATGCGCGTCGCCATTTATCCAGGCAGCTTTGATCCTGTAACAAACGGTCACTTGGACGTCATCCAGCGGGCCGGCACCTTGTTCGACCAACTGATTGTCGCGGTGGCCTTCAACGATCAGAAGCATAAATCAACGCTCTTTTCGATCGACGAAAGGATCAGTCTGCTTCGGGAAACGTGCGCAGACATTCCGACGGTACGGGTTGTCAGGTTAAATGGCCTGCTGGTCGATTTCGCTAAGCAGGAAAAGGTGCTAGCGATCGTTCGCGGGCTTCGAGCCATCTCCGATTTTGAGTTCGAATTTCAAATGGCTTTGATGAATCGGAAGATGGAGCCGACGGTGGAGACTATTTTTATGATGCCGAAGGAAGAATACACCTACATCAGTTCAAGGATCGTGAAAGAAATCGCTCGATTAGGTGGCAACGTTCAATCGTTTGTGCCAGACTGCGTTGTCCAGGCGCTGGCGAAGAAGTCGACCAGTTAGCGCGTGGTTGATCCTGTCCGTAGCCGAAGGTTTCGGCCTTGCCTGCGACTCGGAAGGAGCCTCGCCCTGCCTAAAGCGGCGACGCTAGAGGCAGAAAAAGGTACGGGGAGGTTTCTTTTGAATGCCGCCAATGCTGATCTCGGGGTTACGGAGAGCATTTCAAGAGAGGGGTAACAATCATGAAAGTACATCTGAAGCAGATTCCTGCGGAAGGCATTCACCTCGAAGGCACAGAAGAAGCCGACATCCTGGAATTGAAGGAAAATCAGGTTCGGCCAGTGGGACCTATCGAATATTCACTCGATATCGGAGTTTCGGAATCCGGGTTGTTCGTGACGGGAAATCTCGGAATGGATGTCGGGGTGGAGTGTGTGAATTGTCTCAAACGATTCATCTTCCCAATTCGCGTTCCAGACTTTGCGGCTCAAATCGAGCTGACTGGGCCCGAATCGGTGGATTTGACACCGTTGATTCGAGAGGATATCCTCCTCGCTCTTCCAGTTTATCCGCATTGCGATTGGGACCGAAAGAGTCAGTGTGTCGGGCCGCGGCTGAAATACTTGAACGCCGCAGAAGATCCTCAAGCGTCAAAGGCCTGGGATGCACTGGATCATTTGAATTTGAACCGAAGGAAGTGATTTAGTATGGGAGTACCGAAAAGAAAAACCTCCAAAATGCGTTTGCGGACCCGAAAAGCCGCAAACCGTTGGCATGCCCCTCAATTGACCAAATGCCCGCAGTGCGGCAGCCGGGTGCGCGGCCATATCGCGTGTCCGGCTTGCGGCTATTACCGTGGACGACAAATCCTGACGATTGAAGTCGCTTAGCCCTTCGCCACGTAAAACAAGCGATTCGAACGAACGTTTACTGTTGATCCAAGCCTCTTATTACGTTAATCAGCCATCCTACGAGAAGCTCCCCCGAAACGCCGGAGTGAGTGCGCTATGAGGATTGCCCTAGACGCGATGGGTGGTGATTACGCTCCCAAAAATATCATCGAGGGAGCGGTCTTCGCTCTCAAAGAGCTCCCGGATCTTGAAAAACTGTTTCTGGTGGGTGACGCCGCTACCATTGGAAGCGAACTCCAGCGTCTCGATTGCAAAGATCCGCGGGTGGAGATTTTTCACGCCTCTGAAGTCGTTTCCATGAAGGAATCCGCCGCCAAGGCGGTCCGCAGCAAAAAGGATGCGTCGATTTGCCGCGCGGTTGATCTTGTCAAAAATGGGTCAGCGCAGGCAGTCGTCTCCGCTGGGCACACGGGAGCGGCGGTCGCAGCCTGTGTGCTCAAACTCAGAACCCTCAAAGGGATTGAACGTCCGGCGGTGGCCTGTCTGTTGCCAACCAAAAGCAACGTCTTTGTGTTGATCGATGCTGGCGCCAATCCGGACTCTACCCCGGAAAATCTGGTTCAATTTGCCATCATGGGCTCCGTCTTTTCAGAGCATGTTCTCGGTTACAAGAACCCTGCCGTCGCCCTGATGTCGATTGGGGAAGAAGATATGAAAGGAAACGACGTCACAAAGGTGGCCTTCAAATTGCTGAAAGCCAGCAACCTCAATTTTCGCGGCAATATCGAGGGACATGACCTGTTCGAAAATCCGAGCGAAGTGGTGGTTTGCGATGGTTTCACCGGCAACGTGGTGCTCAAGACCTCGGAGGCGATTGCTCACGCGATATTTTCCTGGCTGAAGCACGAGCTTTTCCAAAATCCCCTCCGCAAGCTCGGTGCCAAGCTCGCCGAAGGGGCCTTTAAATCGATCCGCAAAAAGACGAACTACGAAGAATATGGCGGCATGCCCTTACTCGGGGTCAATGGCGTTTGTATTATTGCTCACGGCGCCAGTTCGGCGTTGGCAATTAAGAATGCGATCCGGGCTGCAACGCAGTCGATAAAAAACGAGATCAACCCCCAAATCCTAAGGGAGGTTCAGTCCTATAATGAGAAGTCCGCAGCCACGCCGGTCCGATAAGTCCAGAAGGACTGTTTCGATTATCGCGACGGGCAGTTATGTTCCCGAGCGTATTCTCACCAACGGGGACCTTGAACGGATCGTCGATACGACTGACGAATGGATTCGGACCCGGACCGGCATTAGCGAGCGAAGGATTGCTGCCGCAGACGAAGCAACCAGCGACATGGCAACCAAGGCGGCGATCGCGGCGATGAACCAGGCTGGTGTCGACGCTAAGGAAATCGACTTAATCATCGTTGCCACGGTCACCCCCGACATGTTCTTTCCGGCCACCGCCTGCTGGGTTCAGAAAAAACTGGGAGCGGTCCGTGCAGCTTGTTTTGACATTTCGGCGGCCTGTTCCGGTTTTCTGTACGCGATGGAAATCGCGCAGCAATTCATTTCAACGCACGTCTACAATACAGTCCTAATCGTCGGTGCAGACAAGTTGAGTTCGATCATTAATTGGTCCGACCGCAACACCTGTGTTTTGTTCGGAGACGGGGCCGGTGCCGCAATTCTGCGGAATCGCGGAGCCTCTCACGGAGTGGTCGCGACTCACATGGGAAGTGACGGGGAGTTCGCTGAAATTCTCTTCATGCCGGGTGGCGGAAGCCGGTGCCCCATCACGACCGAGAACATCGGCCAACAGCTTAATACCATTAAAATGCAGGGTAAGGAGACCTATAAACAGGCCGTGACGGCGATGTCGGATGCCGCGGACCGCGCCCTGGAGGCGGCCGGCCTGAAATACGATGAGATTGCCTGTGTCATTCCGCACCAGGCGAACATGCGAATCATCGAAGCGATCGCTCATCGGATGCGCCTGCCGATCGAAAAGTTTTATGTGAACCTGGAGAAATACGGGAACACGTCGGCAGCGGCGGTTGCCATCGCACTCGATGAAGCGCATCGGGCTGGCAGATTCAAAGTCGGCGATTACATCCTCCTCGTGGTTTTTGGCGGAGGTTTGACCTGGGCAAGCTCCGTAATTCAATGGTAGCAGTTTTGTCGGCGCTCCGGATTGATTTTTGCACGGAGAACGGACCTTTGCATGAACCTGTGGCAACGGTTATCGCCAGAATAAAAAACGCTCATGCTCATTGACACCCATGCTCATCTGGACTTTCCGGAGTTTGCCGGCGACCTCGATTCCGTTTTGCAACGCGCCAAAGAGGCCGGGGTCGGTAAAATCATCGCGATCGGCACCACGCTTCAATCAAGTCGCACCGCGATTCGTTTCGCGGAGCAATATCCCGAGATCTACGCGGTGGTCGGGATCCACCCAACCTCGGTGAGTGAAGAGGGTGAAGATTTCATCTCCGAGCTCCGGAAATTAGCGGATCATCCAAAAGTGGTCGCCATCGGAGAAACAGGGCTGGACTACCATCATTTGCCGAGCAGCCTCCGGAAACAGGAGATTAGCGAAGCGGCATTTGGCGCGGCATCCACCGAAACGATCGAATCGGATTTGCGCGATGACGCTGAAATGGCCGCCCAATCGATCGCCTTTGAGCAACATTTGGAGTTGGCCGTAACCCTGGCAAAAAATGTCGTCATCCATCAGCGCGACGCCTGGATCGATACAATCAAAATTACTCCGCCCGTATTCAACCCACCTTCGCGGCGTATTTCATTGTTTTAATGGATCCCTGGAGCAAGCGCAGGAAGTGATTGATCTTGGCCATTACGTCTCCTTCACCGGGATTGTCACTTTTAGAAACGCCGAGGACCTTCGCCAAACCGCAGCCTCTCTTCCGGTTGACCGAGTTATGGTAGAAACCGATGCCCCCTACCTCGCGCCGGTTCCCTACCGCGGGAAACGCTGTGAGCCCGCCTTTGTGCGGGAAACCGCGGCCGTAATCGCAACGACTCGCAATCTGAGCCTTGAATCCTTTTCCGCAGAAACGACCAAAAATGCCGAACGCTTTTTCGGGCTCTGACGTGAACAGGTGAATTCGGTGGTAGGTTTTTATCTTCCTATGGTGAAAATTGAGATCGAACACACAGGCGGCCTGCACTCAGAAGCTATTCACGCCCAGTCAGGAACCAGACTTCAGACCGACGCGCCGCTCGATAACGGTGGAAAAGGCGAATCGTTTTCCCCAACCGACCTTCTCGCAACGGCGCTTGGGACCTGCATGACGACCACGATGGACATCTACGCAAAACGAAACGGATTCAATATCGACGGAACCAGGGCGACTGTGGTCAAACACATGACGTCACAGCCCTTTCGGCGAATTGGAGGTTAGAAGTCGTCGTCACCGTGCCACTTCCGGGCAATCATCCGCAACGTGCAACCCTCGAAAAAGTGGCTCTGAATTGCCCCGTTCAGAAGAGTCTCAGCCCTGACTTGGAGATTCCGGTCTCCTTCTCGTGGGGGGATGATTTGTAAAAAAGCTGCTTGAAACCTGCCCTAACTTGCCGTAGGCGGTACAGGTCAATTAGAGTCTCTTTCGCGCGGGAACTGTCATCGTTTTAAAGCGTTGGCAATTAGTCCAGTTAAGGACGCGCCTGTTCGAGGAGGCTTCAATTTGGAACTAAAGAAATGTCCGTTAAACTGTACGTTGGTAATCTCTCATTCGCGACCACTGAGCTCGATCTGCAGGATCTGTTTGCACAAGTCGGAAGTGTTTTAGACGTCAAAATCATCCAGGATAAATTCACCGGCAAGTCGCGTGGATTCGGGTTTGTGACGATGGAGTCGCAGGAAGAAGCGAATGGCGCCATTAGCCGATTCAATGGATTCTCACTTGATAATCGCCCTTTGACAGTCAATGAGGCCAGGCCGCCGGAAGCTCGCCAAGATCGCTTCTTCGGCAACGAACCTTCCCGCGGTGGTGGTGGTGGCGGAGGCGGTCATAAAGACTCCCGCGGTCGTGGTGGTCGTGACTTTCGTCGCAATCGGTAGTCTCGTAACTTAACCTCGCGCTTTTGCCTTAGCCGGAATCTCATTCCCGTTACCTGAGGCGGGTCGATACCTTGACCGGATTTTAAAATCTCGAGCTGGGCGCCTCTTCCACGAGGCGCTCAGCAAATACAGCCTGCAGGCCTTTCATTGATCCTCGCCGGGGCCGCCAAAGCCGTCAATTCTGACGCCTTCGTGCCAGTTCTTGGTCGGCCCACAAAACGTCTTCGTAGGCAGCTCGGCGCCGTTGGTATTTGCGAAACAGAATCTCCCTGAATTCCTCGAGATCTGCCATCAACGGCTCGTGGTAATAGGTCCATCGATCTTCATCTGCGCGTTTGGATTGGAAGCGCCACGAACCGCCCGTCTTGATCACCCGAACTTCCCGTTTTAATCCCTCATCGGTGCGAATGATCCAGGCGTGCCTATTGTGCATGACAGAAAAACTTTAGTTTGCTGCGGACCAGCGTCCACGCTAATTCCTTCTCCTCTTGAGCGCTGGTTTTAAGATTCTCGCCTATCTGATCGGAACCATCGTGCTGGGAGCAACGCTCGCCCCTTGGCTTTTTTGGGGAGGCCAGCATGCCTCCCATTTCAAGTACCTGGGGTTTCTCGCCACCACAGGGTTTCAGCGCTTCTTTAACCGATCCGTATTAATTTCCGCCTTTCTGCTTCTGATCCCACTTCTACAGTCGATCGGACTAGAGCGACTCCAGAACCTTGGCCTGCGCAAAAATCCCCGGCGAGTATCCCATTTCCTCGGCGGCTTTCTGATCTCCGCTTGCACCATTTCCGCCTTGGGCGCCTGTCTTCTTTGGCTCAATATATGTGCATTGAAAAGTCCGCTTCCATGGTATCACTTGCCTCCCTTACTTCTCACCGCCATCTCCGTTGCCCTCATCGAGGAAGCCTTGTTCAGAGGAGCAATTCTCGGTTTAATTCGACAGACTTTTCCCACGGTGCCCGCGGCCATCTTTGTTGCCACACTCTTTTCCATCATACATTTTCTAACTCCGACCAAAGAACAGATCGTCGCGGTACGCTGGTATTCCGGTTTCGAACTTTTGCCCCATGCCTTCGGAAGGTTTTTGGACCCCTGGATGGTCCTGGGTGGGTTCACGACGATCGCCATACTCGGACTATTGCTGGCGCACGCGACGATTCGCACCTGCTCGCTCTGGCTCGGGATTGGCATTCATTCCGGATTGATTTTCGGTAAGATGGGATTTAACAAAGTCACAAGAAAAATTCATGATCTTACTCCCTGGTTCAGCGGCGATATCACCGTCGGCATCGGATCTGTGCTCATCCTGCTCTTACTCTGGTTCTTAATTTGGGTTATTTACCTACGTGGGGAATCCAATTCGGATCTTGCTTGATACGGTGCTGGAGCTGTTCTATCCCTCCAACTGCGTCGGGTGTGGACAGCCGCAAGATTTGGGAGCTCTTCTATGCGATCAATGCAGAGAGACCTTGACCCGCATCCAGGCCCCATTCTGCCGCTGTTGCTCCAGACCCTTCGAGGGTCTCATCGCGGGAGAATTCTGCTGTCCCAACTGCGAAGATCGCGCGCCGGCTTTTGCCTGTGCGGTCTCCAACTACCAGGCAAAGGGTGTCTTGAGAGATCTGATCCATCGCTTCAAATACGGGCGAGAATTTTATCTGCGCGGCGTGCTCGCGGAATACCTTACCGAAGCCATGCAAGACGCACGAATTCTGGCAAATCCTGTGGATGGCCTGGTTCCAGTGCCCCTTCACCCGACCAGATTGCGAGAGCGCGGATTTAATCAGGCAGACGCCCTCGCCGAGACGCTCTCCAAACGGACACGGCTGCCGGTTCTGCGCTGCATCCAACGTCGCCGCTACACCAGCACTCAAACCCAATTTGACCGCGTCGAGCGAATGCAGAACTTGCGCAATGCGTTCGCCCTGCGCAAGAGTAACGACGTGCGTGGAAAACATCTAGTGCTACTGGACGATGTCCTGACGACAGGCTCTACTTTGCACGAGTGCGCTCTGGTCTTGCGTGCCGCCGGCGCCGAATCTGTTCGCGCCATCACCGTCGCTCGGGGCTGACAACTGTCGCTAGATCCTCGATTTATGCCAATTTTTCAGAAACCGTCTCTAAAGCTTGCAACCAACAAAAAAAGGGAAATGCCTGAGGGCCTTTGGCAGAAATGTCCCGACTGTGGCGAGGTCATCCACAACCTCGAGCTCGTGCAGAACCTCAAGGTCTGCCCGAAGTGCGACTATCATTTCACCTTATCGGCGACGGAGCGAATCGAGAACTTGATTGATCCGGGAACTTTTAACGAATTCGACCCTAATATGCTCTCCGTTGACATCCTGAGCTTCCAGGGGGTCGCCGCCTATGGAGAACGACTTAAAAGTTACCAGGAGAAAACCGGTTTGAAGGATGCCGTCCAGACCGGTTACGGGCTGCTCGAGGGAAAACCGGTCGCCATTGCCGCAATGGATTTCAGTTTCCTGGCCGCGACCATGGGTTCCGTTGTCGGCGAGAAAATTACTCGACTGATCGAGCGCGGAACGCAGGATCGGAGACCCGTCATCATCGTTTCGGCCTCGGGCGGCGCCCGCATGTACGAAGGAATGCTCAGTCTGATGCAGATGGCCAAGACCAGTGGAGCCTTGGGTCGCCACGCTAAAGCAGGATTGCCCTATATCTCCGTTCTGACCCATCCTACCACTGCCGGGGTGATGGCCAGCTTCGCTTCGCTCGGCGATCTCATTTTGGCCGAACCGAAATGCATGATCGGGTTTGCCGGACCACGCGTAATTAGAGAAACGACCCATCAGGATCTGCCGCCCGGTTTTCAAACGGCTGAATTCCTCCGTGATCGTGGTCTAATTGACCTGATCGTGCATCGAAAGCAATTGCGGGCCACTCTGATTACTCTCTTCCAATATCTTGAACCGGCCTTGAGTTGTTGAAGCAAGAGGTGAATACAGCCTACAGCGCCGCGATCGATTGGCTGTTCGGGACTCAATACCGGGGTGTCAAACTCGGCCTTGAGAACGTTCGGTCCTTACTGAAGGCCATGGAAGAGCCACAGAGTGCATTGCGCTTTATCCATGTCGCAGGTACCAATGGCAAAGGATCTGTCTGCGCGATGGTTGACTCCATTTGCCGGTCCGCCGGAATCAAAACCGGGCTCTTCACCTCTCCGCACCTGATTCGCTTTAGCGAGCGAATCCAGATCAACGGCCTGCCGATTGACGATGCAGACTTCGTCCGGGGCATCCAGCGGATACGTGCACTCATCGATGAGGAGCGGCATCCCACATTCTTCGAAATTACCACGGCGCTGGCCTTCGATTATTTCCGAAGCCAAGGCGTTGACCTCGTCGTCCTTGAGACTGGTCTGGGGGGCCGCCTGGACGCCACCAATGTCGTTCATCCCTTGGTTTCCGTCCTGACTGCTATCGACATGGATCATCAAAAATGGCTGGGCGCCACCCTGGGCGAGATCGCCACCGAAAAGGCGGGTATTATCAAGCCGGGCGTACCGGTCGTTTCGGGCTGGCAGTTTACTGAAGTACGGACCGTCCTGGAACAAATTGCTGCGAAGCTTTCTGCTCCGATCTTTTACGCCGAAAACCCCGTGGATGGCCTCTCCATCGGATTGGCTGGATCCCATCAGCGGCTGAATGCTGCCATTGCCGTTTCTGCGATCCGCCATGCGGGTATCCATGCAAGTCCGCAAGCACTCAAGGAGGGGCTGGCAAACGTGTATTGGCCGGGTCGGTTCCAGCGTGTCGAGGATCGAATCGTCCTCGATGGTGCGCATAACCCCGCAGCCGCAAAGTGCCTGGTTGAGACCTGGAAAGAATGCGTCGGACCAGAAAGGGCCACCGTCATTTTTGGCGGCCTGTTCGATAAGGACCTCCAAGGCATGATTTTAACGTTAAGCCCGTTGGCAGCGCGTTTCTTAGTCGTCCCGATTCGAAGTCAACGTGCCGCACCGCCCGCAGACATCGAGCGCTTTGTCCCGAAGCATCTTTCGGCCACTCAATGCACTTCGGTTGCGCAAGCCTTAGACCTCGCCTGTCGTTTGAATGAGCGAGTGCTGGTCACCGGGTCATTATTCCTTGTTGGTGAAACCCTCGCCATTCTGGCTTCGGCACCAGCTTCTCTGCAAACCAGCAATCAGTGAAAATTGACAACGTTTTAGAATTCTGTTGTCATATAAAGAGTGCTCGCTCCTTACTCCATCCCCAGACTCGACGACCAACCTTACGTCTGCCATTCCGGCAGTCACTCCGGTGTTTCCTGCTCCTTCAGTCTCCAGGGACCCGCCCGCACCAAAATTCTCCCCTACTCCTATCTTTTGTGCATCGACCTTTTGGGAGATTGCCTCATCACCCTTCGATATTCCTTTGCCGATGTCGAAATTTCTCTCGGGAGAGATTTTCCAGGGCGCAACCAGTTCGTCGATGACCTGGCGAACTTCCGCGTCTCACTCGTTCGAGAATCGCGGCACCTCAAAATCCGCATTCTCACCGAGCAAAATTCGGAAAAAACCGAGGTTTACTGACCGTCAACCCGCCGAACCGTTCGCCTTGGCTTTACGCTTCTTTTCTTTAATCTCGAAGGCCAGGGAGAGAACCCGCCGATATTTGGCCTGTCCGACGGCGACCAACCGAATGCTCAGATCCGTCTTCTCGTTAATCTCATGCAGGGCCCGGTCAATCGCCCGTTGCTTCAGATTCGGCCAATGCACCAGGCATTTTTCACTGATGACATTGCCCTGGGCATCCGTTACTTCGTCCACTCCGAGCACCTTCCTGATTTGCGGAATGGAGATCCGTTTGAGAACGATATGCCGCCACTTCCACGCCCATTCGTAGAGCCGGATCGAATACTGACTCGCCAATTTGACACTCGCCCGCTCCGCATCTTCCTTTTGATGGTTCTTCAATCGCTCCAGATGTGGGACCACCCCAGGATCGAGATGCAGGATCATTCTCTTTTCAACCATCGTGATCGAGCTGAGCCAACGCGCGTAGAGCACCGAATTCTGCTTGTCTCCATTATGCAGCACCAGCCGGTGATACGTCAGTAACTTCATCGCCGCCGGCTGCAGATCGAAATCGTCAAAATCGTAGGCCGAAACTCCAGGCTTAAGGCGGTCGACAATATCCATGACAATTTCCCGCTCATCCGGAGTCAGCTTGTAAAACGCTTCGATCAAATCGTCGCCAAAGCCAAGTTGATCTCCCGTTTCGGGAAGTGGTAACGTATTGAAAACTTTGTTGTGTTTGCGCACTTTACTTTCAGTCCATTAAGGTGTTACACAAACTACATACCAAATTTATAAAGAGAAGCATTAAAAAATGGTCATCGCGAAGGAAACGAAGCAAAGCACTATTGAACCTGCTAAGTGGTCGTTCTCGGTAGATGGCAAACCGCTGTCGATCGACGACTTCCTTGAGACGTATCGCAAACAGGGGATTTTCTACGAAGGCAAAGAGCAATGGCTGAAGGGCGTGACAAAGATTACCTGGGAAAATTTCTTTCTGGTTTGCACCGAAGAGCTGGATGACATCTCCCAAAGGGCGGCGAAAATGCTCATTCTTTATTGTCTCGAAATCGTCGAGGATGTCGCCTCCCGAACCCGAGGTCCGATGACTGCCGCGAAAATCACCGATGCCATGAAACGGGAATTCGACGAGCAGTACGACAACCGGATTTACCAGTTCCAATGGGCCATGCGCCACGACGCTGTACGCGATGCGGTCACCAACGCGGTTTTGAATCGCTGGGGCAAGTAAGCAGAGCGTCCCCCCTTTGCTTCTTTGTACGCGTATATTACCGCGTGGCACTCCCGCGTCGTCGCTGCCGGTCCAGAGTGATCACTCCCAGGATGGCTCTGAGATATCGCTCAACCGGCCGGAAAATCAATGGAGCATAGGCTTCCAGCCTGTGTTTTGCTGACATCGCCAGCGATGTTTTCCACCTATTGGAAACGCCGTTTGGTGGTGCGAACAGGACACAGGCTGGAAGCCTATGCTCCATTGGCCTTCCGGACTGTCGAGCGATCTCCCATACCATCCCGGCTATCGCCGTGCACCTGGAGCGACGACGCGACGGCGCAAAGTAGCATAGGCTTCCAGCCTGTGTTCCGTGCAAAACCTTGACAACTTTATTATAGAATGTTGTATTATTATCCTGTGATGCAGACCTCCGCCACGGTTCCTTCGTCCGCTCATTTCGTTGATAGTCCTCCGGTCGAACCATCTCCCGACTCCATGTCAGTATCCGGGCCGGACGGCAATCTAATCCGGCTGCCCGCCTATTCCAAAAACGTCCAGCCGATTACCCTGGTAAAAAAAGCTCCCTTCGAGATTAAGGCTCAAACGCTTTTCACAAATCTTGATCACCGATCGGACGCTCACCTAACCCGGCCAAGATTTGCCATCCGGATCGTCCAAAGCGGCCAGACAGTCTTTCACCGCCGGTACTTAGCCCATCAAACATCTCTCACTCAGGCGCTCGGGACCGCTCTTCGCTGGACCAGTGCCCGCCGCCGTCAGATAGGTTGGGAATATCTCTGCTCCTGGCCACTTTTGTCCCTCTGGGCATTTTCCTTCGCCGTTGGATGGCTCTTCGAACCTATCGTCGGCTGGCTCAGTTTCCTCCCGCTCTTTGCTGGATTGCCTTTCAGTTTCTATTTAGCCCCGAAAACCTCGAGATCGCGCCAAACGACCGCCTCGATCGGCGGTTTCAATTGGGAAAGAAACGACTTTTGCAGAGGTTGGCTGATCACCGGGGATACAGGAGCCGGAAAAACGTTTGCCATCAATGCCCTTCTCCATTCAGTCTTTCAACACGAAGCCGATTGGGGCGGACTTTGTTGCGATGAAAAGGGCATCTATCACGAAACGTTGGTGCGTATGGCCGGGAAATATAACCGCGCAAACGACCTGCTCCTTCTGCAGACCAGACCCGATCATGCGGAGGAAGACTGGGTTCCTCCGGCTCGATTCAATCTTTTGTCAAATCTGACTATTCCCTGGTCAACCTATGCAACCGTCATCGTCGATACCGCCGCCGCGCTCGCCTCCGGAACTGAAGACAAGGGATTCTTCAAGACACAGGCCCATGCCAACATTGGGAGAGGAATCCAGCTCTTTCGCCTGCTGAATCTGGTTCCCACCATGCATCACCTGCTTGAGGTCCTTCAATACCAGCCGGTGCTGAAGTCCCTCTTGCAACATCTGGAGTCCCTTAAAAATCAAGGAAATCCCGACGCCAAGGAATGCTACGATCACTTTTTGAACGCCTACCTTCGGCAACCGCCTGAACAGCTCGGTGGCGTGATATCCACCATTTACAATTATCTGAACTATTTCACCAACCCCGATATTGTCGAAGTATTTGGTCCGGGCGAAAACAGCTTCGATTTTTCGGCGCTCGACGATGGCGCGATTATTTGTCTCTCGATGCCGCAGAAATATCAGACTGAACGCCGGTACATCACGACCATTTTGAAGTTGCTCTTTTACAACCATGTCCTCCGCCGCTTCGATCCACGGCCGGCCACGCAACGACCCGTCCAGGAAGACAATCTCCTCATCTGTTGGCAGGACGAAGCGCAACGGTTCATCACCGATTCAGATGCGAACGTCGATGTCATTCGCCAGGCCAACGCCACCACCGTGATGGCCGCCCAATCAAAGCTCTCTTTCTTCCCGGCCCTTGGAGCCAAGGATAAAGCCGAAGTCACCATGCTGAATCTTCGAAACAGAATCATCTTCAAAGCTGCTGACAAATCGTGCGCAGAAGGCTCCGCCGATTTCATCGGGAAACGGATGCACTGGAAAAAGTCTTATACCCGCGGCAAAGGAGGCCGCAGCACGACACGGTCCCGTGAAGAAGAGTACCTCGTTAAGCCGTTCGAACTCATGTCGTTGCCCAAGTTCACGGCGATCATTAAACATTGTGAAAAAGGATTCCGCAAAACAACCATTCATCCTGTGGACCCCGAAGGAAATACGCCGCCCTGGTATCCATTTTGGAAACGCCTCATCCATTAATGTTTCGTCTCTTATGTAGCTGGGATTTACCGCAGGTCAACTGGCTGCTTTACAAAGCGCGAACGACAAGCATGATCTGAGATGATCTAGCGCTGACCTTGGCTATTGACTCAGCCGAGCGTTTTTATCATAAGTTTTATACACAATTTGTCGCCGAGACTAGTGACTCGCCCGTCACCATATTGCTCTAGAAAGCTTCGCTCAATGATGCAAACAGAACACACGCTGGAAGCATTCGCTAATTGCACCGTCGCGTCGTCATTCCTGTGCACAACCACAAGCTCCCAGGATGGCCCTGAGAAATCGCTCGATAGTCCGAAAAACAATGTAGCGTGGCATAGGCTTTTGCCCTAACCCAGGGTTTCGACCCTGGGAACCCTCAAAATAAACGAGCTCGCCCTGAAGGGGCGAGAGGCTGACCTGATAAAGCTCGCACCTAATGCTGCGCCAGAAATTAGCGTGCCCAATTGAGACGTGTACAATTTAGACGCATTGTTAGTTAGTACGTTCGACCTGCCGCCCCTTCAGGGCGAATCGCTCTGGGCGGCGGTTCCCAGGGTTGAAACCCCGGGCTGAGCCCCGTAGCCACCTTCGGGGCATAAATCGCCCCGAGTGACCCTCTCCAAATGCACTTCGTGCCTGGCTACTATCGTGCTGTCCCTCCGGGACAAAAACCATCCGCCCATCGAAGCGCCTCGCATTATCCTAGCGCTTATAGGTTGAACCCTGGGAACCGCCACCCCGAGCGACCCACCCTGATAAGGGCGGCAGATCGAACGTACTAACAACGCGGCAGTAGAGTTCAATTCTAGCGGGAATGTTATTTTGCGTTATCCGCTGGATACCGCATTTCCAGGCTTTCATCTGGCGCCCTACGCGTTTGGCGGGGTAGGCGGTATCTTCAACCAAAACAACACTTTTACGCGGATCGCAACGGCGGGAACCCAGAATCGCTTCAATCGCAGCGGTGCGGACGATGAAGTACTGGGAAACGTCGGCGTTGGCCTCGAGTATCAGTTTACGCCACACATTGGTTTGTTCTCCGACGCACGTTATAATTTTGTCAACGGACCGAAAAACAACTTCCTTGGAACACGGGTCGGATTGCGGTTCGCCTTCTGAGATAAAGCGTTCAGCGTTCGCTGGCGTAATTGGGCCAGAGCATCTCGTTTTGCCCAGGCCGGGGTTCGGGAAGCAAAGCGAGAGGCTTCGTCACTGGCCCTCACTTTAAGACCAGAGCCCCGACGCAGGAGTCGTAATAGAATTTCCCCTCTGAGGGTTCCGTGGAGCGAAGAGCATGGTGAAGAGACGCCAGGTTGAATTGCCGATCCACTTCCTGACGCAACCTCCGTGCGCCTTGGGATTTGCTAAATCCTACCCGAAGCAGAAATGCGCTCACCGGACCGTGATCGACGGATAGCTCTCTACCGAAATATTCCGAGAGCAGCTTCAGTTTCGCGTCTATGAGGGTTTCGATGATGTTTTTCTGCACGTCCAGCCCCAACGGGCGGAAGACGATACGTTCCGTGATCCGGGCAAACAGCTCCGGACGCAATGCCTCGCTGGCACCTTCCAAAGCCACCCGCTCCATCATCGCATAAGGAGCACTCTCCATTCTGGCCAAATCTCCACTCCCGAGATTACTGGTCATAACCAGATAAAGCTTGGAAACGGAAATTCGATCCCCCGACCGCGTTGTCAGCTCCCCTTCATCGAGCAAGGACAAAAAAATGTCGATCACTCGATGGTGGGCCTTTTCAATTTCGTCAAACAATAAAGTCCCACCTTCCGGGTACCGAAGAGCGGCCGCCTCCACCCGATGAAGAAATTCGGACAAACGCGAATCGGAAGAATACTCGTTCATGAAAATCATCTCCAGAGGTTGGGAACCAAAAAGATATTCGGTAAAACACTTTGCGGATTCTGTTTTTCCAACACCGGTCGGTCCTAGAAAAAGAAAGCTACATCTGGGACGAGTGCCTCCCTCGTTCAATCCCAATTCAGCAGCTTGCACAGCGCGAGCGATCCGGCCAATGGCCGCCGACTGACCTGCGATCCGAGACCCGAGATAGCTTGGTAATCCTGAAAGATAAAACCGCCACTCCTTGGCGGAATCGATCTCCCCCTGATGCTCTCTAACAGGCGTAGGCATATGGCGTTCGGCGTTCAGCGTTCAGCGTTCGGCGTTCGGCGTTCGGCGTTCGGCGTTCGGCGTTCGGCGTTCAGCGTTCAGCGTTCAGCGTTCGGCGTTCAGCGTTCAGCGTTCAGCGTTCAGCGTTCGGCGTTCGGCGTTCAGCGTTCAGCGTTCGGCGTTCAGCGTTCGGCGTTCGGCGTTCGGCGTTCGGCGTTCAGCGTTCAGCGTTCAGCGTTCAGCGTTCAGCGTTCAGCGTTCAGCGTTCAGCGCTCAGCGTTCGGCGTTCGGCGCTCAGCGTTATAGACAAAGCGTCTCGGCTTTGTTCTCCAGGATCGAGCGGCCCGACACACTTCGGCGCTTACGGCCTTTGAACGTGAACGTTGAACGCCGAACGCCGAACGCTGAACGTCTTCACGGATTTGGGCTGCGCACGACGACTTCGCCTGCGCCCTCCCCCGATCCGGTGGTCTTGGCCTGCGGTGGATCGCCACCTGCAGCTGAACTGTCACCTTCCAAATGTTTGACGCGCTCATTCAAGACTGAAATAACCACCGTCAGTTTGCGTTCAGCTTCTGCAGTATTCTTGGCGATAGCCTCCACATCGCTCGTGAGCTTTAGCTGGCTCTCCCGGAGGTCATTCATTCCTTCGTTCGCTTCCTGGATTCCGCGCCGGGCCTGAAAGATCTCCCGGGAAGTTTCTCCGGGCAATGGTTCGGGCGCATATTCCGGCTTACGCAGGCCAACAATTGGCCCGAGAATCATTTCCGGCTGATTTTTTGGTGATCGAGTGATCCAGGCCGGTTGCTGTTCGAGGCGATAGATAGCATGTCGTTCATGCATGACACCCGAGTCTGCAGGGTCGATATAACGATTCATTCCATAAACCTTAACCGTTTCCGATTGACGCAAGTTGCCTGTAGCGCCGAAGGGCGCCGAGCGAGACCTTGTTTGGGCAGCCGTCCCAGCCGGGTGGATGAGGGCGGGTGCCAGCATAACGGTCTGTTTGGACTGACATGCAGTCAGGATGACCAGCATCAACGGCCAAGCAATACATTTCATACATTATTTATTTACTGTTATTTATAATTTGACCAAGCGCCGGCAACAGTGGGTTGATCAATTCATATGGGTTGGCTGGCATCGCCCGGCGAACTTCGGATCGTTGCTGACTTTTCGCGAAATCTGCCTCGTCGCGAGCGAGCCGAACATCGTCGGCCGCCACCACCGCTTTGGAAAGATCGATCGCCTCCGTGCAATAGACGTAAAACTGCTTCCCAGCCGGGACCCGGACAAAGAAACCGTCCCGCTCGATGCTGGACCCGATTTGCTCGGCGTAGCGATCCAGGACACTTTGAGTTGCCCCCACCGCCGGGTTAACGACCGCGCCCTGGAGCGCGCTCATGCCGAGCGAGCTACTATTGGTGTAGACCCGATTCCCCAGCACACCGTTGGTTCCGGAGGAAAAGGCGCCCGCCAGACCGCTGATCAGTGACGCGGTGTAAAGCTTAATCAGATCGTTGTTGGCGGTTCGAATTACATCTCCGCGAAGACCGGCACTGCCATCGGTAATGCCATAACTGTCCAGATTCTCGTCTTTCTCCATGTCCAGAACCATCCCGTGCACCACCAGTTCGCGTCCGGAGCCATCCGGTTCATTGAGCACAAAGGTAAACTCGCCGTTACTGGCGATCCGTTCTCGGACGCGGTCAACATTCGCCACGCCGTGAACCTCCGAGGCTGCGCGAATGACGATCTTTCCATTCCACCAGAGGTCATCAGTCACCAGTCCGATGATTGGTGTCGTGATGTTGCTGGAATCCACCGTGTTCACCAGTTGGCATTTGACCAGGCGGAACGCGGGGGCATAATCCCCTTTCGGTTCACGCTGGGGCGCCTTCGCAGGCTGCGGATCCCCGGCAAAGATCGTCAGTGAGGCGACCGCGGTTTTTGGCGCTTCCCGATGTTCAAGTTTTTCTTCAAATTCCACCGACTCTCTCTGTGCAGGACGCTGTCTCGCCCTTGGTGGGGCCACCGGGTTGAAGTTCCGAATCGAAGACGTCATCGGCTCTGTGACTTTTACCACCTGATCCTCCAGGTCCTTCTGTCGCTGGGCGATCTTCTGCCGCCCACCCTTTTGGAGAACGGCAAGTCCTAAAACCACGCAGGCCAGGCCAATAACCACCGCCGCAGAAATGTACGTCCGGCTATTCATCCACTTCAGCAGCTGTCACTTGGCTGCTCTCCTTTTTGCTCGATTGAGCCGCGATATTGTCTCCAGAAGGCTTTGAAGTTTTCCTCCGGTGTCCGTGAGTTTTCCGCGCGTGCTCTTGATTAGCAACCACCAACCGGCGCGACGTTCCGTCGATCTCCGCGGAGGGTGCCGCAGGGGGCTGAGATTCGGGTTGCACAGTCGGATCTCCGTTCGCGCGCTCAAGCCGTTGGGAAGGCGCTTTTGAATTCCCCTCGACGATCTGCCGCATCACGACATCAAATTTGTTGGTGACGGCTAAATCATTGCGACCTCCCGTCGCGGTGCCGGCAATTACAAAAAACGCGTGCTGCGTCTTTCCACCCCTGACGATACCGCCTGCATCGGAAATGGCCTCGGTATAAACTTCATCGCCGACACGGACCCCGAAGCTTTCGGGATCATACAGAAAATCCTTATCGGACTGATTAGCTAACTCGACTTCGAATCCGAGAGAGTCAAGGCTTTCGTCCCGGATGACGCGGCGCAGAGTCAACTTCAGACCCTCCACGCTCGATTCGGAATTCGGTTCAGCGACTTCCATGTTCCGGAACATCTCTGGCGCGCTGATCTTTAGAGATGGGTAGGCCTTGACCTTATCCAAAAAACCAAGCAATCGAGCGGGCGAAACCTGTTTAGTTTTGGCGAGAGCGTCTCGCGGATTGGAAATCGTCTTTGCGGAAATGTCCTCGAAAACCACGACAAAACTTGGGTCCGCCACAGCCGTGCAGAACAAACAGTACACTTTCCCATCAAGAACCACCGTCAGGTTTCCTTCCACCCCTTCACGCATCGCCTTCATGGAAAGAAAGTTGGTTCCTTTGTTGAAGGATATCTGGAAAAGATCCGCACCGTCTGGAGATGGAGTGACGCTGAAACCAAAGCCGTCCAGCGCCTCTATTTTGTAAGGAAACTCCAGGGTGGTGATGCCGCGTGTTCCCAGTTTGATCACCGTCGGTTCATTTTGATTGAGCGAAACTCGAACCACTTTCGAGGCCAGGGTCTCACTCCCTAACGATGCGACCGAAACCGCGCAAACCAGGACGATTGTCATCAAACGCATAACGCTCTATTGCCGCTTTTGCACTGGAAGCTGCTCGGGCTGACCAAACGTGTAGTCGGCCACTGCGAATGGGTACCTCTTGTTGCGTCCCAAATAAGGATTGCGGACCAGCTTCAGGTTCAAGGTGATCGCCTGGGGTTCGCTCACTTGTTCGTCACCGATTTGGGCTTGGGTCAAGACCTGGCCGATCACGCGGCTCATGACAATTCCCTGTTCCAGGCGTTGCAGATCGATCCGACCGATTTCAAACTTTTGATGGATGTTCTTTTTAGAAAATTCTCCTGCGACTTTGTTAAAATCTGCTTCCGCTTTGGTCGCAGCATCCGGAAGAAAGACCCGATGCAGCGTCTCAGGTGCATCGAAGCCTTGTGGCCCCCGATCCAGCAGCGATTTAGCTGCCCACAAAGAAAGCGTGTTCAAGATCTCGTTACTTTCTTCTACAGGGACCAGCGGTGAAATGATCAGTGACTCTGTCCCATCCATTAGCGCGACCTTCTCCGGACGCACCATCGCAGTCACCAGACATACTGGAATGATCAAGTGCGCCATTATCGAAACGACGAGTGCGATCCACAAGAGCCGGACGGTCCGGCGCCCCGAGGCAAGCTTACTTGCCGCGAGATGATTTCGGCTCTCTGCTTCCCGGAGCGGATCGCGAAAAACGGACGTGTCATTCAGTTGCTCGTCTGCAACCCATCCGTCGATCGCGGCACGATTGTCCGAGACGGTCAACTCTCCCACCGGTACGGTTCCCGACTCTGGGGCTTCATCGGAGTGCTTTGGATTCATCGCTTTTCTCCGCCTCCGTTAGTTAGTATTCGTCGATATATCTCCGTGCTTGGAGTGAAGATCGGTTTGCTAGTTGGGTGGAGATTCGAGAGTTAGTCCCGCTCGGTCCAAAAGCTGCAAGGGCTCGATACTCCAACCCACTCCCATCCCCGCTGCCTTCCACCACCGCATGGCCGATAAAGCGGGCGACACTTCCAAACCGATTCATCATCGCCGCTCCGGCTCCCAACACTCCCGCACCCATACCCAACGATTCTCGCCCCGCCGGGGTTTGTTCCCTCTTACCGCGGAAAATTCGTGACCGGTCCGGCTCGCTGGATTCGGCCTGATCCCCTGACGATGCGCCGAGCGCTTCAAAGAAGGGTTCTTCCGTTTGTCGACTCGGGGCGTATTCAACCGGACTTGCATTGGGTTCGTCCCGACCAGTACTTTGCTTCATCTGGGCAAGCCAACTCGCCGAACCTGCCAGTCCTCCGCTGTAGATCGCCATGGAACTCGCCCCGACAGCGGAAAAAACAGTCCCGGCAAAGGCTTGAATAACCGCTCCGCCGCGAATGACCACTTTCTGAACAAAGATCGGCGCTAGCACATGGCCGATTAAGACCCAAAGAAGGACCGGGATGGCAAGAACGATGGCTATCATCAAAGTCGCAAAATTCTGGTCCTGCGGCGCCGGAAGGCTCTTGAAGATGCCGAGCGTCACCGTGTTCACCAGACTCCATCCCACTGGCCAGGTCAGCACTCCGACAAAGGTCAGGAAAAATCCGAGCGCCTTGCTCTTCAACGATCGATGAGCATACTCTGCCACTGCGATCGGGGTGTAGAGTTTAAAGCCGATCACCACCACCTTCTGAACGAACTGCATCAAGATGATAATCACTTTGCAGAGCAAAAGACATAAGAGGTAAATCGCGAACAGAATTTCCCAGGCCAGGTTTTGCGCGAACCCGGCAAGATAACTCCAGGCAATTCCCACGTCTTTTCCGAGATCCAGCGGATTCGAAGAAAACTGCGGTGCCTGTTGAGCGTTGACAGCGCCGTTCCCCGAACCAGCTTTGCCGAAATCGCTTCCTTTGATCTTCGCCTGCAAAACTTCTTCCAATTGCGTTATCGCAGGAGCCTGCCCGGGCTTGATTGAGTAGGATCCACCACCAAGATTCACCTGCTCCGCGGCCGGTAACTGCGCCAGGGCTTGTGCCGCCTGATCGAGCCAGTCGATAAAACTGGTCGCAAAACTGATGCTGGCAACCAGCAGAACGGCTCGCAAGATAGCCTCGAAGAAGCGCCGGGTCTCAGGATAGAGAAATTCCCGCATCGTACCAACGGTCAGCAAAACGAAAGCTATGGCGTAGGCCGCCGGTTGATAGTCATTCAGAACCTTCTGAATGGAATCCACCAGCGGTTCCAGATTCAAGAATCCGTCCAGTGCGCCGGTCGCCGCCGTATAAGTTTGAGAGTCGCTCAGTTGCGTGTTCACGATCGACTATTCCTGTTTTCCCACCGCAGGTCCCAACAATGCGCCACCCAGGTCACGGAGCTGTTGATTCTCCGTTACCATTTCTTGCATCCGCCTTTGACGAGCAGCTTCCTGAGCGCGCGCCTGGTCGTTTCGATTGACTTCACCCTGGACGAGAACTTTGAGAGCAGCTAGAGAGGCCCGATTCATGTTGGTGTTGAGAGTGCCCTGCACCGCCTGCAGTTTTGCTTTCAGTTTCTCGGTTTCCACCAATGATCCAGCGCTATCAATTTGCTGTGCCGTGTTATGAACTTCATTCTCAAGCCGATTGAAAGACTGATTCACCCCAGAAAGCTGGGTGTTGTAATCGTCGTTCATATCCTGAACCATTCCAAACTTCTTAAAACTTCCTGTTTGGTAGCGTACTTGCTGCCCAAATTTGTCGGGCAGTTCGCTTAAATCCTGGAAAAGACCTTGTCCGGTGTATTTCAGAGCGGCAATCCCGTTCGCAGTTTCAGTGAAGTCTGCGACGGTGCGACCGACTCCCGTTTTCACCTTATTAACCTCTTCGAACAGGGCATCCAGACCTAACATGTTGACGTAAGTATCCGGGTTGCCAAACCGCCGGAGCTGCTCAACATCCTTGTTGACGATGTTGGTCAACTGATTGATCTGCTCCAGTTGCTTCTGAATCATCGTGGTGTATTTCGTAATATCTTCGGCATGCTGAACTTCTTGTTTGACCTGCCCGTACAACTGCTGGGCGACGTTCAGGACCGTGTGGATGGGATCATGAACAACGGTGCTGGCGCGCCCGACAGTGTTGAAGATCCCTAACAATAAGATTGCCCGAATCACTTGTTTGATTTTCATGTTTTACTCCACGATCGGAATAACGACCTCCCGCTGGACCCTGATCACGCCGCCGGTATCTTGCCGCTCCGGGATGGTAGCGTTGTAATAACGGATTCGCCCCTGGGAATCTTCTTCCGCAGTCTTCTGTGCGTCCTGATGCGCCCAGTAAGTACGCTTCACCTGATCGGAGACACCCTTGGTGTAACCTTTTGCGAACTCCACGGGAACTTGACGTGCGTTGAAGCCGCTCGTCAACAGCGGGTCGCCTTCATTGGTCAGCGCCTCCGAACCCCTTCCTTGAATCGTCGCTTCCCCTTTGGGAACGTTTGGTCCGACCGTGCAGCCGGACCCAATCACGCAGAGTGCCAGGGTGAACCATTTCATAGGATTGGGTCGGTAGCGGATTCTTCGCTGGCGCTCAGCAGCTTCTCCGATTCCTCGATGATACCGGTCACGATGTTTTGGTAGCTGGCGAGCGATGCGGCACGGCGGTCAAACGTTTCATTGTCGCTCGATGCTGCATAGAGCAGCTCGCGCGAAGCGACATTCTTCACCGTTCCGACTAACCGCCTGATTTTGTTGTTAGCGATGTAGGTGAAAGCGCTGAACCTTTCCTTGGGATCCATCAACTCAGGGAGCGGATAGGAATGAATGGTCTCGACGGTTTTATCGGAAAGACCGAGAGCTGCACCGATTTCCTTCGCATCGTCCCGGCTCTGTTGCGAGGTCACGAAAAACATCTTTGAGTTACCGATCATGGCCCCGCGCACCTCGGACGCTTTGAGAACGTCGTACTGTTGGACCACCGCTAAAATATTGCAGCCGAATTTGCGCATCTGCCGGTAGTATTCCTGAATCATGCGGACACCTCCCGGGATTTCGAGCGTCCGGGCCGCCTCTTCGAAAATGGCAATCTTTGGCACCGATCGCGGCATCGTGATGATCTTTTGCCTTCCATAGTTCGCCACCAGAAAGTTAGCCGCCGCGCGCATCTCGGTTGCATGCTCAGGAATCTGACCCAGCTCAAAATGGGCGACTCGGCCATCAATCCGGATGTTGCTAACACCGTCGAAGAGTCTTCCCTTTTCGCCATCCCGACTCCAGGCACGGAGCAGCTTGCCGATTCGATCACTCTCTTCCCGTTCCCTTGCACCGCCACGAGGGTTGAATAGAAGCTGCTCTATCAAGGCGCTATGAGACGGGAATTGCTCGGGACGAAAATAAGCAAACGCCAGGTCACGAACAAAATTGGCCGTCCCGGGGTTCTTGGCGAATTCAACCACTGCCGCTTCCGGCAACTCCTGGATGAAATTCGATGCCGCCTCCGGATTCTGTCGTTCCCAGTCCCGAAACGCGGCGAAAGCATCCACGAAATTCAATTGCGATCCCGGCAGCTTCAGTTTGAGATAACGGTCGATGGCGGTGGCACGCCAACGCAATTCCTCGGCCGCCTGTTCGTTCGCGACGATCCAATCATGGAAAATGTCGGTGTAAAGCTGTTGAAGGTTTTCAACGATCATGGCGTGCCGAATTGCTTTTCGTTCGCCATCGAGCCCTTCGTTCCCACAAAACAGCATGCAAAGGCCTGCGCTGAAAGCGAGGTGCATTGGTGACAACGGCGCCTCGCAAGTGTCCAGATAGTTAATGGTCAGATGGCCGTTTGGATTGATAATGACGGGCTGACACCCTTGCGTCTGTGTGAGAACGGCATGCGATAAGCCTTCTTCCACGATCAGCCGGAACCCGAACCGGTGCCCAATTTGGGCCAACAGATCCGCAACAATGACCGACTTGCCCGCTCCGGTCATCCCAAACAAGACGCCATGCTGAGGCGTGTTTCCGAGTCTGGTCCTGACGCCCACCAGATTACCCCTGGCGCCATTGTAAATTGCTTCGGCCCCTTCCAGGTGCCCGGTGAAGGTCGCGGACCAGGGAATCAAGTCTGCCAGGTAGGAATCTTCGGCCGGCAGATCGAAGGCCCGATAGCTGCCAAAGGTCCACCCGGGCCATGTCTGGTAAAAAAGTTGGCGCGCGTTTTCTGGAACAGTCGCGTGGTGCACTACCGCGCCACCCATCGAGATGAACGCATTTTTCAGAGTTGCGCATCTCGCCGCCAATTGTTCAGGTTTTCGATGCCAGAGCCGCACCACAAAAAGCGCATTGAGCGGGATGACTCTGCCTTGTTGGAGTTCGGTAACTTTCTCTTGTTTGGCAACCATGTCGGTGACCAGAGATTGTTTGCGCTCCGAAATAGCATCGATCTGCAAACGCTGAATATGTTGTTCTTCCTTTTCGATCACTTTGTCCACCCGCTTGGGGTAGACGTTCATCGTGATTGCGTACTCCTGGAATCCCATGCCAGTCAGAGCGGCGACCATCCCGGGAAAGGTGCGCCGCGGCCATTGACGCACGACGAAGATCGCGTGGTGATAACAGTCGAGTTTGAACGAGATACCCGCGTCCCCGGACGGCGTAATTCCTTCTCCGTGGAGGCAATTTTGCTGGATCGAATAACCGGCATCCAAGAGATCCAGAGGGTCGATCGCGGTCGACTGCAGGTTGGTATTCAGAAATCGGTAGTAAAAGAGAAAGTGATCCCGATCCAGCATCGGAGTGATCCGGCAGTCCGGAAAAAGCCGTGCCAGCGCGCCCATGGCGAACTCGCAAAGCGCCAGGCTCTCCTTCCGCGAAAGCGCGTTAAAATATTCAGCAACCGCACGGTGACCCGCCACCGGTACCTTCGTATCAATGATCCGCGTAAAAAAGAGGGTCAACCGTTCCCGGCGCAACCGTCCTTCTTCCATCGCGTTCTTGTACCGCTCGTAACGCTCGGCCCGAATCAAAACACCGAATTGTCCGTAAACAGGATCTTGACGCCGCAAATTTAAGGTTTCCCGATGATAGGCCTCCAGTTCATGATGATAGTCGCTATCGATGCTCCACTGCACCTGGAGCGCGAATTCTTCTCCAAGAATTCCCAGCAGAATCCGCAAACGTTCGTGCAGATCATTTAACTGCGTCACGCTAAAGGCGCTGATTTCGCCCGGCTCCACCGTAAACCCACGCGAGATCGCCGTTTTTCTCGAAGCACCATCTCCAAACCAGAGCAGGTCATTCAAAAAGAATCCGTTCGGCATCCCGACCCGTGAGATCCGTGAAGTCGGACCTGGATCCTTTCCGGAAACAACGCTCACCAGCGCTTCGCAGGCTCCTATCAAAGAATCAATCATCGGTTTGGAATAAAGGGATGCCGAGGTTGGACGCGTGCCGGCTGGAACGATCGACCGTTCGCCCAGGAGGCAAACAGGTCGAGATCGAAGCGAGGCGGTTTGCGGCTGCGCAAAGCCACGATGTACAGGAGGGTGAGTGATGTCGGGAGCAAGGCCACCAGGAATTTCACAAAGAGCGGCATCCCGTTTTCACCGTTTAACAACAGGGTCAAAATGAGTACGGAGAACATTCCGGAAATGATGACCGGCATCCCAAGGTTGCCTTCAAAACCGAAGGCGTGTCCGGTCGATCTCGCTCTGGGGCGGGTATCTGTATAAATCAGGGTCTCGTTCATGTAAGAAAATAGAATGAGGCGGACGATTCCAATCTCGCGTTCCGGTTAGAAGCCTGTGACCGCACTCCCTGCTGCACCACCGAACATCGCAAACAAGGCTTTCATCAGAGCCACCGCACCGGCGACGCCAATCCCGTAGATGACGGTCATTTTCCAGTTTTCGTCGCGCTTGGCATTCAGGAAACCCGACATCACCATCACGCATCCGGCGATAAATCCGAAGACCATGATGAGGTTGAGGCCATTTTTGAGCGGACCGATGAAACTGTCCAAGGATCCCGTGCCGTCTGCGAAGGCGGCATCCGCCCAACAGCAGAGCAGCAGAGCGACCACCAACGCTTTTCGCCACTTCGGGACGAGCCACGATTGGCGGGAAGAAAATCTCTTGTTCATTACTCATTATTTTTATGTTATTTTGATTCGACCTGCAAGGGTAAAATTACGTTTATTTTTATGTTGTTTTTACGCGATGAGTTGCGCAAAGAGCGCGGCGCTGGTAAGGCGAACTCTGGTAGGGTGAGGCTCCGCCCGAACCGGGGCTTTCCGCGTTACCTCGCCCGACAACGTCACCCCCCACCAATTCTCGCATGATTTCACGCCGCCCGAACAAGAGCGTCGCCTTTTTCGCGTCCAGCATTTTCCGTCTCACGATGCCGCCGGCCACGCATACCGTGATCGACTAAAGCTGATTCATGGGGGGTGACGGCGCAGGCGAGAGCCACGCAGGAAGCCCCGGTTCGGGCGGAGCCTCACCCTACCCGGAGCCACCCCCGATGCCGAAAATATCCTGGAGCACGCTCCTTGTCCCGGTCGGGTCGTGCATTAGTGCATCGTCTCATATGTAGCTGGCATATGGCCGCAGGTCAGTTGGCTGTTTTTCAAGGCGCGCCGACGGCCCATTTTGAACGCAACCATATGCCAGCTACATATGAGACGAGCACTGGTTTCCGTAGAACGGCCTTGACAGCAAGGGTCAATCCGGGAAATCGATATAGGCCAATGATCTGCAGAGTATGTTGAAATTCTTTTCATCTCCCCTCCAGCCGGACGAATTCGTTACGAAATTGAAAAGCTTCGTGGATGAGGAGGAAATCGATCCCGAGAGTCGGACACAATTTACCGGGGAACGTCCGGTGATTGGGCGATTCAATGCACACCAATTTACACTTCACCGCCGGGTTGGGATTCACTGGATTCTCTGGTGGTTAACGCCCGGGCAATGGTTTAAGCCCTACCTCACTGGGAACGTGGCCGGCGACCATTCAGGAAGCCGGATTGAGCTGACCGGAGGAACCCCGATCCTGATCAAGATTTTATGGGCCCTGGTTCTGCTCGGCGGCACCGGATTGATTGCCACCTGGGGGGTATTGAGCTACCCGTACAACATCAGCCACGACCCGGCTCATTCCGGGAGCAATTTACTGGCAGGAATTGTTCTTTTAAATCTCCTGGCCGGGGTTCTTGTCATTTTGCCGATCGTTGGCTGGCTGCAAACCCGGTTTCAACTGGCCGATATCATCAACGAACTACAGCGGCACCTGGATTTGAAGCCGATCAATTAGCGGAAACGTATCGGAGGGTCGGCGGCGCGGGCTGCTTGGCTTAGTCGTTACCCTTTCACTGAACCTGCCAGCAATCCGCGGACAAAGAATTTGCCGAGCAGGATGTAGATCAGCGCCGTTGGCAATGCGCAAATCACTGCTCCGGCCATAACGACGTTCCAGTCAACCGAAAACGAGCCGGAAAGATTGTTCAGGGCGACGGTGACCGGCTGGGCATTCGGATTCGGCAAGATGGTCACACCGAACAGAAAATCGTTCCAGATATTGGTGAATTGGAAGATTGCGACAACCACAAAGGCAGGGAGTGCCAGCGGCAGCATGACAAAGAGGAAGATGCGGATGACGCCCGCCCCGTCCAGTCGTGCCGCCTCCACCAGTTCGTCCGGAATATTCGCGAAAAAATTGCGAAAGATCAGTGAACAAATAGGCAGACCGTACACCACGTGCACAAAAATCAGGCCGCCGATGGTTCCGTACAGCTTGATCTGTTCAAGAAACTGAATCAGCGGGATCAAGATGCTCTGGTAGGGAATAAACATGCCGAAGACCAGGATCGCAAAAAGCGTATTGGCTCCCCGGAACTTCCACTTGGCAAAAATGTATCCGTTAATCGCCCCGAAGATTGAAGAGAGGATGGTCGCAGGAATCGTCAATTGAAGGCTGTTCCCCAGGTTGGGATAAAGACGGTTCCACGCTTCATAAAAGCCTCCTCCAGAAAGGTGAGTCGGCAGTTGCCACATCGTCGAGAGACTCACGTTCTGAGCCTGTTTAAGCCCGGTTACCACCATCACATAGATCGGCATCAGAAAGAAGACCGCGGCGAGCAGGAGAAAGATCAGGATCAACCAATCCCAGATGGTCCGTGGCAAAGACTGGCGAAAATTAACCAGGGAGACTTGCATAATTAGTTCTTCCTAAGATTCCGCCAGAGATAGGGCACGATGACGAGGGCCACGAGGAGCAGCATCACAATGGAGGCAGCCGCGCCCAGGTTGTATCGGGTGGCTTTGAAAGTCATGTCAAAGACAAAAATACCCGGCACGTCGGTCGCGAAGCCGGGACCGGTTCCGGTCATTGCGAAGATCAAGTCAAAAATCTTCAAGGAAACATGACCCAGAATAATAGCCGTGCTGACTGTGACGGGGCGAAGCAACGGGAGAACGACTTGGGTGTAAACCTGGAACTCATTGGCACCGTCGATCCGGGCGGCTTCCCGAAGTTCATTTGGGACGGTTGCCAGCCCGGCGATATACATCGACATCGCAAAACCGGTCAACTGCCATGAGGCGGCGACCACCACCGGAATCAAGGCAATCGGAATTCCCATGTGAACACTCAGGTTCCGCACCTCAGGGAAAACGTGCCCCAGAGCATCATTGATTGAGAACAGGACGGCTGGATCCGTCGTCCAGCCGGGCTTGAACGGCGCTCCACCGATGGAGGTCAACCATCTGTTAATCCCCAGTCCGTCGAAGAGGAGGTTGATCCCGGTCTCCGGGTTGAAAATCCAACGCCAGGCAATCCCTGTCACGATGAAGGACAAGGCATAGGGAAACAGGAAAATATTTCGAAAGAGGGTGAATCCGAGCAGACGGCGATCCAAAAGGAGAGCGAGCCAAAGCCCGAATCCGATGGAAGTCGAAAGGAACAAAACGGTGAAGACCAGGACATTTCGCAAATCGGCATGCCACCGTGGCATTGCGAACATTTGCCCATAGGCCGCCCACAAGGGATCGCGCGGGCGCCAATCAATTCGCAGGGTCCCCCATCGAGACAAAGAAACCCAAACCGTAATCAGGATAAAGATGTAAACAAAGGTGACGATGGCGACCATCGAGGGCACCAAAATCAATGGAGGCAGAAAGCGCTCGCTGGAAATCCTCTTCCGCCTGGATCGAGCCTGCGCCTGGCGCATGCGGGGAACCTGCAGGTTTGACGCGGGCATGAATGAGACTGGCGTCAGCGACCAGAGCGTTCGTTGTGGAGATTGACTAAGAAGAGGCGTGGCAGGCGGACTCTGAGCGACCGCCTGCCTAGCCAGAGCTAATTACTTAATTGTTGCCCTCCGACTCTTTCGCCGCCTGCACGAGCGCGTTGGAGAAATTGTCAACATTCTTATCCACAATAAATGCGGTCACCGCATCGTTGAGCGCTTGTTGAAACGCTGCCGGCGCGGCTTCGCCATGGACGACACTGGGAACCAGTGTTCCAGTGGCAAACGAATTCATGGACCACTGGTGGTAGCCGTCAAACTTTGACTTGTCGACATCCGTACGGGCCGGGATTGAGCCTTTTATCGGGTTGAAAGCTTCCTGCGCTTCCTTGCTTCCGATGCTCTTCAGCCATGCGATGGTCGCGTCTTTGTGCGGTGCCCCTTTGGCGAGAGTAAATCCATCTGAAACAATGATAAATGATCCATCGGTCCCAGGATGACTGACCCAGCCGAAGTCGACATTTTCCTTTTTGTTCGCCTTAATGAATTCACCGTCCGCCCAATCTCCCATCGAGCTGAAGGCCACTTTGCCTTCAATCAATGCGCCGATCGCCTGGTCCCAACTCAACGCCGAGTGATCCGGGTTCAGATAATTCTGCATCTTACCGAAGTAGGTCATCGCTTGCTTTACCTTCGGGTCATCCCACTTCATCTTCCCACTAAACAGATCGATCCATCCTTGGCCCCCGATAACTCCGAGCAACGTGTTTTCAAAGAGTTGCGCCGATGCCCAAATCCCGGAGTCTCCGACCCCAAGCGCCGGGATGCCGGCTGCTTTCAGTTTGTCGCAAGCCGCGAAAAACTCGTCAAAGCTCATCTTGTCGCCGACGGTAATTCCGTTCTTTTCGAGAAGCTTTTTATTGTACCAGAGATCGTTGCCACGATGCACGCCGGCGAGAACGCCATAGATCTTCCCGTCCTTCGTCATTAGATCGACGAGAGCCTTCGGAAAGGCCTTATCCCATCCGTCACTCTTATAGAGGTCTGTGATCGCTTCGCAGTAACCTGGCTCGACATACTGTCCGAGCATTTCCCAGCCAGGGTGACTCTGCCAGGTGTCAGGCGGATTGCCGCCGGCCAGACGAGTTTGCAGGACCGGACGAGCGGCGGATCCACCCCCGCCGGCCACTGTTGCGTTGATGATTTCAACCCCGGGATATTGCTTCTTATAGGTGGCGAACAGCGAATCGAGCGCTGCCGCTTCACCACCTGAAGTCCACCAGGAGAACACTTCGATTTTTTTTTCGTCTGCGGCCTGAGAGGAGAGAGGCGCTTGCACCAAGGCGAATAAGGATGCTAACGCGATAACGGGGGAACAAAAACGCATTTTGAGATGCATGGCTTTTCTTAATTATCTATTGTAGATCGATTGATTGTTTGAGTCCAAAGCAGAATTAGCAGCTTTTGAGGGGGTCTGCTAAAGCGCTTTACGCTGGGCAGCCGTGAACCTTCCAGAACTTTTGTCAATAAGAAAGGCAAATAATCGCTGGCGGGTATTATTTTTATGAGTCCGCTAGAAATTATTTGTAAACGGCCAACTTCCCTCATCTCGCCGCCCTACAGAAGGACTGCCGGCTATGCCATCAGTATCGAACCGCAACCCGTTGACCCGTTTTCGTCGATTCCAAGACCGCCGTGGCGACGGCCAGGGAGCGGAGACCGTCTTCACCCGTGGCAAACGGCGCCCCCTGCCCGTTGACTGCAGCATTAAAATGGCGCACTTGGTGGGCATAAAGATTCTCATGCGGCCCCAAATCAACTTCTTCCCTCGTTTTCTCCCTCTGTAGGTAAAGCCGTCCTTGCGGCTCCTGGGTCATGACATCTTCACCGAAGAGTGATCCCTCACTCCCGTGCACCTCAAAGCCTGTGCGCGTGTGTGGAACAGTGAACGCATCGTGGAACTGGGCCAGAAGCCCGCTCCGAAATCGGATGGCACCCATCACGGCGTCCTCAAGCCCGCTCTGAGCGAGCCCTTGCCCCGCCGACAAAGCCACCACTTCCTCGGCATCATCGTCTAACGCAAAATGCAGCGCATCGGCGTCATGGACCGTGATGTCCAGGATCACGCCTCCTCCGGCTTCCGGCTTGTCGAGTCGCCATCCTTGCAATCGAGGAGGAAGATAAACCGCATGAAAGACGCGAGCCGCCAGAGGTTTCCCGATTGCTCCTTCCTTGATCAGCCGGCGCAGCGCCCGGTGGGTGACCGCGTTCCGGAGATGATGATTGGTGCCCAGAACGACATGGGCCTGGTTGCACACTTTGAGCATTTCACGGGCATCTTCCATTGTCAGGGCCAAAGGCTTCTCGCAGAGTACGTGCTTTCCCGATCTGGCCGCGAGAGCAACCTCCGATTTGTGCCGTTCGTTCGTAGTGCTGATATACACCACATCCAATTCGGGATCGGCCAGGAATGCCTCGATGGAGGCGTAGTGATGTGGAATACCATTTTCGACGGCATAACGCTGACCCCGTTCCTCGCTCGTGCTCATGACCGCCACCACCCTGCTGTCCGGCTGCCCGTTGATCGCCTCAATCATTCTGGTCTTCGCGATATCACTGGCGCCAAGCAGTCCCCAACCTAGTTTTTTTCGATCAGACATTTGCTGAAGTCCGTTTTTGAAGATTCAAAGATCGCCAGCGCTTCCTGACACCAAGTGTCAGGGGAACTGAGCAGTTCATGCGCTTTCCATTTTATTGGTAACAGGGTCGAGACGCTTTCGTCAGATGGGGGGATTCGTTTCTCAAAGCTCCTGCTAGCTTAAGAAGAGCGGGATAGATGTCAACAACTAGGGGGCCGAGGGGAAACGGGTCGGCGGATCGGTGTAGGGGCGTGTCGGCGTAGGGGCTAGGGGAAACGTGTCGGCGGATCGGCGTAAGGGCGTGCCGGCGTGGGGGGTAGGGGAACGTGTCGGCGTGTCGGCGTAAGGGCGTGTCGGCGTGGGGAGAACCGTGTCGGCGCAGAGCGTGTCGTGAGTCGCCTTATCAAATGTCGGAATGGCCGGAACGAACAATCGGTCGGGCGAGCGCTTCGCGGTGCTCTGTCTAAAAGCAAAGCGGGAAACGTCCCGCTTCGACAAATACAGCGATAGCCCTAAGCCCCCGCGCCGACCCGCTTCCCCTACGCCGACACGCCCCCACGCCGACACGCCGACACGTTTCCCCCTCCCGTCGACACGTTCCCCCCACTCCCGACCGAACGATTCCATCACGCGCGGATCGGTACCAGGTCGAAAGACATGGATCGCCCGGCAATAGCCGGTCCCAGTAGGATCCGCAGATGCACCGGCGCGAAACTCGAAGCCGATCCCACGCGACCGATCGACGAACATTTCGATGTCCTTCTCGCTCCGCCCTCCGCTCAATCCATAGGTGAGTTCTTCGTCGACGTGAATATTTGGAAAACTTCCAATAATCTCTGAAAAGCTGCTACGGATCGAAATCCCAGAAGGTGTTTGAAAGAATGGAGAGGTCACCCGAATCTGACGGACTACGGAAGGACCTCCAAGATCTGGTTGTTCTGGTCTGAAATAGATCTCCAATTCTTCTGAACCGTTTTGCTGTTTGCCCTCGAAGGCCGGCCCAGATCGCCAGATTTCCCACAGCCGGCCGCCCATCGCAGCATCAGAGAGCTTAGGCGCTCCGATGCTCGCATGAACCTCGTCGAGCTTTTGCCCCAGAAAAATGCGTCCGATCCCTTCACCGGGTGTGATGGTTGCGGCACTCTCCATCCTTTGGCCGAAAGCGCTCACCAGTCCGAAGAACCAGAGGAGCAGCGGCGCGTTGCTTTTGAGGAACCTGACTTTCGTGATCAACATGGATCAAATCCAACGCGTTTTTAATCGATATCCAAGTACGAAGTCATTGGCCTGCGCAATACGATCTAGGCGGAACGACCGAGATTACTCTGAACTCAAACTGATCAAAAAAGAACATATTAGAAATGATTGTCGAAAAAGGCGCATCCTTGAATCCTTGGAAAACTACGGGTCCCGGCGGTCCTGAACGATGCCGAGGAGGATAATAGTCTAAATCTCAATAGCCGCCTGCCTATATCCAGGATGCTCAAGCACAGTTGGGCATGGCGCAAAGGTGCGTGGGTTCGCCGAAGGGCTCAATGGCATAGCGCTTGCTGACAGGTAGCTCGGCAAATCAGTAATCGCCAACCCCGCATTCAAAATATTCCATGAAGAGAAGCAAATTTCTGAAACTCCTTACATTAGCGACCTGTCTAACGGTCGCCTGCGTTCCCCCGCTTGTAGCCGCAGACTCAAGCGAACCGATCAAGGTTGGAATCCTCCATTCATTATCGGGCACCATGGCCATCTCAGAAACATCTCTCAAAGATGTCGCCCTGATGACCATCGAAGAAATCAACAAGAGCGGCGGCGTGATGGGACGCCAACTTCAGCCGGTCATCGTTGACCCGGCATCGAACTGGCCATTATTCGCGGAAAAGGCGCGTCAGCTTTTGAGTCAGGACAAGGTGGCGGTCGTCTTCGGCTGCTGGACATCCGTTTCGCGGAAGTCGGTGTTGCCTGTGTTTGAAGAACTAAATGGTCTTCTGTTTTACCCTGTCCAATATGAGGGCGAAGAGATGCAGAAGAACGTCTTTTATACGGGTGCCGCCCCAAATCAGCAGGCCATCCCAGCCGTTGAGTACCTCATGAGCAAAGAAGGAGGCGGCGCGAAGCGTTTCTTTTTGCTGGGCACGGACTATGTCTACCCGCGGACAACCAACAAGATCCTACGTGCTTTTCTTCACTCCAAGGGTGTCGTGGATGCCGATATTAACGAAATCTATACTCCCTTCGGACACGCCGATTACCAAACGATAGTCGCCGATATCAAAAAGTTCTCGCAGAGCGGAAAGACGTGCGTGGTCTCCACGATCAATGGCGACTCAAACGTCCCTTTTTACAAGGAACTGGGCAACCAGGGATTGAAAGCGACTGATGTTCCAGTGGTCGCGTTTTCGGTCGGCGAAGAAGAACTCCGCGGCATCGATACGAAGCCATTGGTCGGTAACCTGGCCGCTTGGAACTATTTCATGTCACTGAAAAACCCGGTCAATGACGCCTTTAAAAAGGCGTGGTTTGCCTATGTTCAGGAAAAGAACCTACCGGGCGGTGATAAGCGAGTAACCAACGACCCAATGGAGGCCACCTACGTCGGAATGCACATCTGGAAACAGGCCGTGGAAAAAGCAGGCACGACCGATGTCGACAAGGTGATCGCTGCAGCATATGGCCAGAAATTCAACGCTCCTTGCGGATTCGAAGAGGAGATGGACCCGAATCATCACCTGCACAAACCGGTGATGATCGGTGAAATCAAATCGGACGGGCAATTCAGCGTGGTCTGGAAGACCAAGGGCACGGTCCGGGCGCAACCGTGGAGTCCGTTTATTCCGGGGAACGAGAACAAACCTGACCGCGTCTCCAGCGTGTTACCACTCGACTTCGGCACCGAGACTGCCACCGCGAACAGCCTTAACGCGATCAATCGGTAATTTTCGCATCTTGCCGGCAGATCATGCCACGCTCATTCTGTTCGCTTCTTCTGGCTCTCCTCGTTCTAATCGGGGGGAGCCTCCGAGTCGGCGCCCTCACCGCTGACGACCTCAAGCCGCTGGCCGAGGATGATTTCGACGCCAAGTCGCAGGCGCTCAATCAGATCATCGCCGCCGGAGACGCGCCAGCACTTCGGATATTGGAAGCCATGGCCCAGGAAAACGCCGTCGCCACATCCGACGGACGGATATTGATTCAGGACGGGGATGTCCTCAAAGACCCAATCACCAATACGCCGGTGGCGATTAAAGCCAGCGATGTACAACCCATCACTCTGAACAATTTGCTGCGAGCGCGAGTCGCGAGCGGATTGAACGGGCTCAAACTTCAGGCGCCGGACCATTCCGTTCGGGAGAAAGCGATTAACGACTTGTTCCAGGCACCGGATCCCGCGGCTAAACCGCTGATCGAGGCGGCTCGGGCCAAGGAGACCGATCCTGTCTTGAAGGGTCGACTTGACCAGCTCTGGGCGCTCACCGCGCTCCAGGATCCTGACGCCTCTAAACGGCTGGAAGCTGTCCAGTTGATCGGTGCACGGAAGGACCCACAGATGCGGAGCCTGTTGTTCCCGCTGATCGGCAAACAGAAGGACGGAACTTACACAGAAGCCGACGAGAAAGTGCGAGCGGCTGCCGGAGTTGCCTTGAAGGCAATGGAATTTGAACAGTGGAAAATCGAGATGATCGGGACGCTCTTTGCAGGTCTCAGTCTCGGAAGCATACTTTTGCTGGCTGCACTTGGATTAGCGATTACTTACGGTTTGATCGGCGTGATCAACATGGCGCACGGTGAGTTTTTGATGATCGGCGCTTATGCAACGTATGTTGTCCAAGAGTTTTTCCGAAGCCATCTGCAGGGAGCATTCGACTGGTATCCACTTGCAGCGGTCCCGGTGTCGTTTCTTGCCGCGGCGGCTGCCGGCTTTATCCTGGAACGCGGCGTTCTCCGGTTCTTGTACGGTCGCCCTCTGGAAACCCTCCTGTCTACTTTTGGGATTAGTCTCGTGCTGATTCAGGTCGTGAGGACGTTCTTTGGAGCGCAAAACGTGGAGGTGTCAAATCCCTCCTGGATGAGTGGAGGCGTCGCCTTAATGCCGAATCTGATCCTGCCTTTTAATCGGATCGCGATCATGGTTTTCGCGCTGACCGTGGTGGGTATCGCTTCTCTGGTCCTGAACAAGACCCGATTGGGCCTTTATATTCGGGCGACGACCCAGAATCGCCGGATGGCAGCTTGCTCCGGCATCCGGACCTGGCAGGTGGACAGCTATGCTTTCGCCTTCGGAGCAGGCATTGCCGGACTGGGTGGATGCGCGCTTTCCCAGATCGGGAATGTAGGGCCGGACCTGGGTCAGAACTACATCATTGATTCGTTCATGGTGGTAGTTCTGGGCGGTGTCGGACAGCTAGCCGGTACCATCATCGGAGCGATGGGTCTCGGCGTGCTCAGCAAAGTCATTGAGCCATTCTGGGGCGCGGTTTTGGCCAAGATCGCGATCCTCATTTTTATTGTCTTGTTTATTCAATGGCGTCCGAGAGGTTTGTTCGCTCTCAAAGGCCGCAGCGTGGAGGTTTGAAATGAGTACCGCTACCATCGAACCTCCACCTCCTTCCCCTACGCTTGTCCTCCCGGCCCGACAGCCAATGTTGAGCCCAATTTCCTGGCGAATCTTGATCGTTGTCGTCGTGGCGGTTCTTGCCCTGGTGCCAATCTGTTCGATGCTGGTGCCGGACGGGAGCCCGTTTCACCTTTCGGCTTACGCATTGACGCTGGTTGGCAAAATCATGTGCTACTCCATCGCAGCGTTGGCGCTTGACCTGGTCTGGGGCTATTGCGGAATCCTGAGCCTGGGACACGGCCTGTTCTTCGCGCTCGGCGGGTACATGATGGGCATGTACCTGATGCGCTCAATCGGACTGGAGGGGGTCTACCATAGCCATCTTCCCGATTTCATGGTCTTCCTGGACTGGAAAGCTCTGCCTTGGTACTGGCACGGAACCGAACACTTTTGGTATGCTGCGCTGCTGGTCATCCTGGTTCCAGGTTTGCTGGCGTGGACTTTTGGATTCTTTGCTTTCCGGTCACGGGTTAAAGGCGTCTACCTCTCGATTATTACTCAAGCGTTGACATTTGCGGCCATGCTCCTTTTCTACCGGAACGAAACCGGGTTTGGCGGAAACAACGGATTCACTGATTTTAAACGAATCCTTGGTTTTCCGATCGCTGCTGTCGGAACGCGGACTGGACTTTTTATGTTCACGTTTGCGACCTTGGTCGCGGGCTTCCTGGTCTGCAGATACATTGTCACCTCGAAGTTGGGCCGTGTGGTGATGGCGGTTCGCGACACGGAATCGCGTCTGATGTTTCTCGGTTACAGCCCGCTGGGCTACAAGCTTTTCGTCTGGACCTTTTCAGCCGTCCTGTGCGGGATTGCCGGTGCGCTGTATGTGCCGCAAGTCGGAATTATCAACCCGAGTGAAATGTCGCCGGGCAACTCCATCGAGATGGCGATCTGGGTCGCGGTGGGTGGCCGCGGCACTTTGATCGGACCAATTCTCGGTGCCTTTATCGTCAACGAGGCAAAAAGCTTTTTGACTGCGTCTTTCTCCGACTACTGGCTCTTTTTTCTCGGTGCGATGTTTGTCATTGTGCCGCTCTGGTTGCCGAAAGGTGTCGTTGGACTCTTCCAAAAGCTTCGCAACAAACAATGAGCGACCAAACCATTCAGCGACGGGACCCAGCGAGTCGACCGATAGCACCGAAGCCACCGGTTTGGGCCATGTCAATGTTCCGGGCCAAGTCGATCTTTCGCACGGGGTTATCCTCTACCTGGAAGATGTCAGTGTCAGTTTCGATGGTTTCCGGGCATTGAACAAATTGTCGCTGTCGGTGGAGAGCGACGAGTTGCGGTGTATCATTGGGCCTAATGGCGCCGGCAAAACAACGATGATGGATGTCATCACCGGCAAAACGAAGCCAAACACCGGGCGCGTTTTTCTTGGGCAGACCATCGACCTGCGGCGGCTGGACGAACCAAGGATCGCGCGAGCTGGCATTGGGAGAAAATTTCAAAAACCGACTGTCTTCGAGCAACACACCGTCTGGGAAAATCTTGATCTGGCGATGCACGAAGATAAGAGATGGTTCCACACCCTTCGATCGAAGCTGACCGGTGTAGCGCTTGCGAAGATCAAAGAAACGCTGGCCTTGGTTCGGCTTGAAGATGCGGCCTATCGACCAGCGGGTGAACTTTCGCACGGCCAGAAGCAGCTGCTGGAGATCGGGATGTTGTTGATGCAGGAACCGCGTTTATTGCTTCTCGATGAGCCGGCCGCCGGCATGAGCGACCACGAGACGGCACAACTGGCGGAGCTTCTGAATCACCTTCGCGGCAAATGCTCGATGATGGTGGTTGAACACGACATGGAGTTTGTGGCCGCGCTTAGCGGTCTGGAAGGCAAAGTGACCGTCCTTGCCGAAGGAAGCGTGATTGCGGAAGGTACGCTCGACCACGTCAAACGTGACGAACGCGTGATTGAATCTTACCTGGGCCGTTGATGAAACGACACCAACTGCCGCAGCGGCAACCCTGAACGGCAAAGCCACATTTCTTTTCTATGCTCGAAGTTGATTCGGTGAACCAATACTACGGTGGAAGTCACATCCTGAGAAACGTGACTTTCACGCTGCCAACCGGTCAATTGACTGTATTGCTAGGCCGAAACGGCGTCGGGAAAACAACTTTGTTGCGCTGTTTGATGGGTGTAGTGCCTATCCGGACAGGCAAAATTCTTTGGAACAAGAAGGCTCTCGAGAAACTTCCTCCGTATAGCCGAGTCTCAAATGGACTCGCCTACGTCCCGCAAGGGAGAGACATTTTCCCTCGTTTAACCGTGGAGGAGAACCTGCTGGTAGGTGGCGCTGGAAATCGAAAGGTCAAGACTGTTTCAGACGAGATCTACGACCTTTTCCCGATCCTTAAATCGATGAAGACGCGCCGGGGCGGCGACTTATCCGGAGGACAACAGCAACAATTGGCGATCGGCCGCGCTTTAATGGGCCGGCCACAGCTCCTGATTCTCGACGAGCCGACTGAAGGTGTGCAACCGTCGATCATTCAGGAAATAGGCAGAACACTTCGTAAAATTGTTACTGAGATGAGCCTGACCATTTTACTGGTGGAGCAATATTATGATTTCGCCCATCAACTTGCCGATCAGTATATGGTCATGAGCCGGGGCGAAATGGTGGCCAGCGGGTCCGGAGCAACGATGGATCAGGATGGAGTTCGCCACATGATTGCCGTATAATGTTCGTCACACCCCTTACGGTCCACGACCGATGGCCGGCCGAGCTTCATCTTCGGTTTGCGCGTCGAAAAATGCGCACCGTGCTGGTCGAAAAGCGTCACTTTGGACCGCTAGTGGTCCAAAAGGCGATCTATCCTGAAGACGAAAAAATCTGTCATGCCGTGATTGTTCATCCGCCGGGCGGAATCGCGAGTGGCGACGAGTTGAGAGTTGAGATCGATCTTGAGGCGGACAGCAATGCGGTCGTGAGCACTCCCGCGGCCACAAAATGGTATAAAGCGCCTTGTCATCGGTGCCGTCAGCAAACCACCATCCGTTTGGCAGAGAGAGCGACACTTGACTGGCTTCCGCAGGAAAATATCTTTTATAACGCGACCCGCGCGGAATCGACCTTCAGGCTGCAAATCGGACCTGGATCCACAGCAATCGGCTGGGAGATTGGCATGCTTGGCCGGCAAGCGTCCGGCGAAGAGTGGTTAGAGGGCTCCCTCCGATTTCTGACCTCAATCGAACGGACCGACGGGCTGCCTCTCTGGGCCGAACGGTTACGACTCGAGGCGACTGGCTCTTTGCGTGAAGCATATCAGGGTCTCTGCGGATTGAATGTTTTTGGGACCCTTTGGGCCGTTAGCGCCGGCTGTACGGCTGCGTTAGCTGAAGAGCTGGCTTCCGACTTGCCTCTGGAAAACGGGTTGCGGGCTGGAGTGACCTCTCTTCCAGAGGGGATACTGCTGGTCCGGGGCCTGGCGAATGACGTCGAACGATTGCGCCAGATGATGGTGGATTGCTGGATGCGCTTGAGGCCTCAGGTGCATGGTCTGCCTTCCCAACGCCTTCGACTTTGGGCGACATGAGGAGAGACGTATGGACGAAGGCGGAGCGTATTGGCATGTGGGCATCCCCTCGGCACCCGTCTATTTTCGTTCGCAATAAAACTGCTGCTATTTCGGGCCGAGGCCGCTAAACTTTCGCGCGTCGTATGAATCTTACTCCTAGAGAAAAAGATAAGCTGCTGATTTTCACTGCCGCGCTGCTGGCAGAGAAACGCTTGGCGCGCGGGTTGAAGTTGAACCATCCCGAGGCGATCGCGTATCTGACCGCGGCCCTTTTGGAAGGGGCTCGTGACGGGAGGACGGTCGCGGATCTAATGCATTACGGGACCACGCTGCTTAAATCCGATCAGGTCATGGAAGGAATTCCCGAAATGATCCCCGAAATCCAAGTCGAAGCCACATTTCCTGACGGTACAAAACTCGTCACGGTCCACCATCCAATCGTTTAATTCATCAACAGAAATAATTCATGATTCCGGGCGAAATCATCACTGGTGCCGGTGACATCGAACTAAACACCGGACGAAAAACCATCACGTTGACTGTCGCCAACACGGGAGACCGGCCAATTCAGGTTGGATCACACTTTCATTTTTACGAGGTCAATTCGGCTTTGGCCTTTGAACGTGATCAATCGCGCGGATTCCGTTTGAACATCACCGCCGGCACGGCTGTGCGATTTGAACCAGGGCAGAAACGCACGATCGAACTCGTCGAGCTCGCGGGCGACAGAATCGTCTACGGTTTTAATGCCCGGATCATGGGCAAGCTCTGAATAGAGCGCTTTCTCAGATAGGTTGACTATGAAAATCTCTCGCCACGCGTATGCAGAAATGTTTGGGCCCACCACAGGCGACCGGGTGCGGCTCGCCGACTCCGATCTATTTATCGAAATCGAGCACGATTTTACGATCTACGGGGAAGAAGTGAAATTTGGTGGCGGCAAAGTGATCCGGGATGGAATGGGTCAATCCCAAAGGGTCTCCAAAGACGCCGTCGACACGGTAATCACCAATGCCGTGATCGTCGATCACAGCGGGATCTTGAAAGCTGACATCGGCATCAAGAACGGCCGGATCTCAGCCATCGGCAAGGCCGGAAATCCCGACATCCAACCGGGCGTCACCATCGTGATCGGGCCCGGAACAGAGGTAATCGCTGGTGAAGGAAAAATAGTCACTGCGGGAGGAATCGACACTCACATCCATTTCATTTGCCCACAGCAGATCGACGATGCGCTTGCTTCCGGAGTGACCACCTTGATCGGAGGCGGCACCGGGCCCGCGCATGGAACGTTCGCCACCACTTGCACACCGGGCCCGTGGCACATTGAACGGATGCTCCAGGCGGCCGATGGTTATCCGATCAATCTCGGTTTTCTTGGAAAAGGAAATGCCAGCCAACCAGAGCCGTTGCGCGAGCAGATCGCGGCGGGCGCGCTCGGACTCAAGCTGCACGAAGATTGGGGAACTACACCGGCCGCGATCGATAACTGCCTTTCGGTCGCTGACGAAACGGATACCCAGGTCGCGATCCACACCGATACGTTGAACGAGGCAGGTTTTGTGGAGGCCAGTATCGCGGCGTTCAAGGACCGGACGATTCACACTTATCACACCGAGGGCGCGGGCGGCGGACACGCTCCCGACATCATTAAAGTCTGCGGCGAATCGAACGTCCTCCCCTCGTCCACGAACCCGACACGGCCCTACACCGTCAACACCCTGGATGAGCATTTGGATATGCTGATGGTGTGCCACCACCTGGATCCCGCAATCGCAGAGGATATTGCCTTCGCCGAGTCGAGAATTCGGCGGGAAACGATTGCCGCCGAAGACATCCTTCACGATCTGGGTGCACTCTCCATGATGTCGAGCGACTCGCAGGCGATGGGACGAATCGGCGAAGTAATTACGCGTACCTGGCAGACAGCGCACAAAATGAAAACCCAGCGCGGCCCCTTATCGGGCGATCAGGCTCAAAACGACAATAACCGGGTGAAACGCTACGTTGCGAAGTACACCATTAATCCGGCGATCGCGCACGGAATCGCGCACGAAATCGGTTCGGTCGAAGTGGGCAAATGGGCTGATCTGGTTTTTTGGGAGCCCGCCTTCTTTGCGACGAAACCAACGCTGATCCTGAAAGGCGGGATGATCAACCTGGCTTTGATGGGCGACCCCAACGCTTCGATTCCCACCCCTCAACCAGTGCACTACCGGGAGATGTTCGCGACCCGGGGAGGTGCGCTCGGCGCAACCTCAATCACGTTTGTCTCTCAGGCCGCTGAAGCTGCGGGCATCGCGGAGCGGTATGGTTTGAGGAAGCGACTCGTACCGGTCCACGGTATCCGCACCCTTCGGAAAAAAGATATGATCCGTAACAATTATCAGCCGAAGATCACTGTCGATCCGGAGACCTACCAGGTCGTTGCCGATGGTGAACTTCTGACCTGCGAGCCGGCCAAGATCCTGCCGATGGCCCAGCGTTATTTCCTGTTCTAAGTTCCGTCGGATTTGCTTCGAAAGATGCAGCCATGCTCAGGATCGAAAGATACGCTAACCGCGAGATTTCCGAAGTTGAGCTGCGCGATCTCCCAAAGCTGGTATTGCCATTCGATCTCCGGCGAAGGAGCCGCTTGCGAACGAAGCTGGCCAACGGTACTGAGGCGGCCCTCTTCCTGCCCCGCGGCTCGGTGCTGCGCGACGGCGACCTTTTGGAAGCTGATGACGGCACCGTGATCAAAGTCGAAGCGGCCCGAGAAGATATCCTTTTCGTCACCGCAGAGACGCCTTATTCCCTGATGCGGGCCGCCTATCATTTGGGAAACCGCCACACCCCGGTCGAGCTCGGAGAGAACTTTCTTAAGCTCGAGACCGATCCGGTGCTACTGGAGATGTTGGAGCAACTTGGCGCGACCGTGCGCAAGGAGTACTCCGCATTCCATCCCGAAGGCGGAGCCTACGCGGGCGGACACCGGCACGGGCACGACGAGACTTTCGCCGAAGACTACTCACTGGCCCATCAAGTCTTCAACGAATATCACTCCCACTCGGACGACCCGCCGCATCGACACACCCATCCACACGATGACGCCCGCACCCACGAGCATTCGTAAGCTCATCGGGGTTCTTCACTTAGCCTCCCCGGCCCTCCCGATCGGCGCCTTTAGCTATTCGCAAGGATTGGAAGGAGCCGTCGAGGCCGAGATTGTTCGCGACGCCGAGAGCGCTCAGGGCTGGATACAGAGCGGCCTCGAGCATGTTCTCGCCACCAACGAGCTCCCGATGCTTGCGATTCTCTATCGTGCGTGGGAAAACGGGAATTATTCAGAGGTTAGCCGCTCGAATGCCTGGTTTCTCGCGAGCAGAGAATCGTTCGAATTACGCCGGGAGACGGAACAAATGGGATGGTCCCTGGCCCAACTCGCCCTCTCCTTGCAGTGGCACGATGGAACGCGACAGAGAACATTGCGCTCCCTAAAGCCGATCTGCTTGCCGACCGCTTTCGCCTATGCCGCCGGAGCACTGTGCATTGACGTGGAGTCCTGCGTCGGAGCCTACTGTTTTAGCTGGATCGAAAACCAGGTCACTGCCGCACTTAAGGCGGTTCCTCTCGGTCAGATCGCGGGGCAGAAAATCCTTTTTGCTATGCACACCCTGATCCCCGAAGTGGTACGCCGCGCGATCGACACGAACCCCGACCAGATTTCCACCTTTGCTCCTAATCTCGGAATAATCTCGGCGCGGCATGCCAGCCAATATTCGAGGCTGTTTCGCTCCTGATTTCCGAATTTAAAACGCAGATTCCGAAGCGCATCACATCATGAGCCACTCCCCACGTACCAAGCAAAATCCACCATTGCGCGTCGGCATTGGCGGCCCGGTAGGATCCGGCAAAACAACTCTGGTCGAGATGCTGTGTAAATTGTTGCGAGACCGGTACGACATCGTCGTGATCACCAACGACATTTACACCAAGGAAGATCAACGGCTTTTGATTGTCGCCGGCGCTCTGCCTGCCGAACGAATTCTCGGAGTTGAAACCGGAGGGTGCCCACACACGGCCATTCGCGAGGACGCATCGATCAATCTGGAAGCCGTCGATCGGATGCTGGAAAGGTACCCCGACGCCGACGTGGTATTTATTGAATCGGGCGGCGATAACCTTGCCGCGACTTTCAGTCCGGAACTTTCCGATCTGACGATCTATGTCATTGATGTTGCCGGTGGGGAAAAAATCCCCCGCAAAGGAGGACCGGGCATCACCAAATCCGATCTTCTGATCATCAACAAGGTTGACCTCGCTCCGTACGTCGGCGCATCTCTGGAAGTCATGGAAAGAGATGCCAGAAAAATGCGAGGGGATCGCCCATTCGTGATGTGCAATCTCAAGGATGGCTTTGGCCTCGCCGAAATCGCCGCCTTCATTGAGCGAGCGGGTATGCTCCAAAGCACCTAAGTGCTCTGGCTCCCAATCGTTCGGTCTATTCTGGATTTTATCGCTCGGTATTGCCGAAGAGGTGATAGAGGGTATAAGGCGGGACGCTTTACTTACGTCGGCCTGCTCATCCGCCTGTCACTGGCACTGACACTTCCCGCTGCCCCGCTCGCTTGCGCAGTAAGTAAAGCGTTCCCGCTTTATACCCTCTTCGCTCCGCCGATAAGCGAGAGATTTGCGTGGCAACACCGCAACACCAGAGACTCTGCCCCGGTACGAGCGAAAGATCAAAGATCGAGGACGATGACGATTGGTCAATCGGTCCATTGGGGACAGGTCAGATATTGAGATATTGGGCCGTCCAAATGTGGACCATTAGGGACAGGTCAACGGCCGACCATGTCAACTATCCGTTCATGGACTCATGGACTCATGCAACCTGACCATCTGACCTGTCCCCAAACGGACTGATGTCACCAAATGGACTGAAGCGCCTTCATTGAGCGAGCGGGAATGCTCCAAAGCACCTGCCGGCCCCCCATTCGTCCGAAGAAATCGAGGATAGAGGATAAAAACGTCCACGAGGCCGAGACGAGGACGAGGAAGCGAAAAGGGACCGCTGATTATTCGCCGGGAATTCTGCCATTCTCTCACCCGAATGGGTGAGACCGCTCAACCGCATTTAGCTTGAGTCGAAATATCTATGAAGAAATATTCTTGCATTGTGAGAACAAAGAAAAAGTTGCGAGTATTGTTTTTGCTTACGGCGTGTCTTGCGTCGTACTCGCTCTGGCGACGATGCGCCTCTGCGTGCAGCCAAGATCCCGATTCTCCTCGATCCCCGCTTTCGCGCCTTTTGGAGAAACTATTCGCTCGCATCAACCTTTATGTTCCTTGGCATAAACTGCCGCCTTGGCTTGGAGCCATGAACTTGCTCGCGTTTCGCAATGTTTTGCGTGAAAAGAATCTTCACGACACCTCACCGCCACCTTCCGGGCATTCGAAGGTTGTTCAATGCGACGCACACTCGCTCTACTCGCGAAATTCTGATGGAACGTGCAACGATCTGCAACACCCGGAAATGGGCTCCGCCGAGCAGCGCTTCGGGAGGAATGTTCCACGACAGTATACCTATCCGGAAAAAGAGCCGGCTCTCCTGACCCCAAGCCCGCGGGTGGTCAGCCAACGTTTATTGGCCCGTAAAAGTTTTCGGCCGGCGGAATCGCTCAACTTGCTGGCGGCAGCCTGGATCCAATTTCAAACCCATGACTGGTTTTCCCATGAACGATCGAAACCAGGAAACGAGTTTAACGTCCCTTTGGACACGAACGATAATTGGCCCGAAAACCCGATGCGCATCCAGCGCACTCCTGCCGATTCCACTCGGGTTCCGGAGGAGTCTGATACCCCACCGACCTACCTGAATCGAGACTCCCATTGGTGGGACGGTTCGCAGATTTATGGCAGTGATCAAGCTACCACCGATAAGCTGCGAGCCGCCAGCGACCGCGGGAAGCTGAACATCGACGCTAAAAGTCACCTGCTTCCCGTCGATCCGCATACCGGTCTTCCACGGACCGGATTTACGGACAACTGGTGGATCGGATTGGCGTTGCTGCATACCCTCTTTACGCGAGAACACAACGCGATCTTCGACGAGCTCAAACGACAGTACCCTAATTGGTCGGACGATCAGCTCTTCGATACCACCCGGCTAGTTAATGTGGCCTTGATGGCAAAGATCCATACCGTCGAATGGACGCCTGCCATCCTTGCCCACCCTACCCTGAAGATCGCGATGAATGCCAACTGGTGGGGCCTGCAGACAGAAAGCCTGCATAAGGTCTTTGGAAGAATCAGCAAAAGCGATGTCGTGAGTGGAATACCGGGATCCGACACCGAGCACGATGGCGCACCATACGCCCTGACAGAAGAATTCACCTCGGTCTATCGTTTGCACCCGTTGATTCCGGAGGGGATCAAGTTCTGGAGGGTTTCGGACGGCACACTCATCAAAGACTTACCATTCGCTGACGTTGCGTTTAAAAGCGCACAGAACGTGGTGCTGGAACATGGTGTCACGATGGCCGACGCGTTTTACTCATTTGGAATCTGCCATCCGGGAGCGATCACGTTGCATAACTATCCGCATTTTCTGCGGCAGCTCCCGATGAAGGATGAAAATGGAGACTCGGTCAAGGACGCCAATGGCAATGAAGTGCTGCTTGACCTTGCTGCGGTTGACATCATGCGCGACCGCGAGCGTGGTGTACCGCGCTATAACCAATTTCGTCAACTGATCCATCGTCCACCGGTCACGAGCTTTGACGAGATCACCTCAAACCGGCTCTGGGCGCAAGAACTCAGCGATGTTTACGGCGGCGATGTTAATCGAGTTGATCTGATGGTCGGGATGTTCGCGGAGGATCTTCCGGAGGGCTTTGGCTTTAGTGACACGGCGTTTCGCGTCTTTATCCTGATGGCATCGCGCCGTCTGAAAAGCGATCGCTTCTTTTCGATCGACTATCGGCCGGAAATTTACACTCCAGCCGGCCTTGAGTGGATCAACAACAACGACATGAAAACCGTCCTCTTGCGCCACTATCCCGAAATCAGGCCGGCCCTGCGGGAGGTTGACAATGCTTTTGCCCCGTGGCGAGTCATCGGGTAACAACCTCGAACCCGCCGGTCACCAGGCAGACAAATGGACCATTCAATGACAAGCGCCGGCGGGAATCCCGACGATAAAGGATCTTTGCCGGAGTCTCTGGAAAACGCTTCGGTCCTCGAGAGCGTTAAGTTCAGTCTACTGCATTTCCTCCCCTATCTTTTGCGGGGAGTTTTCACCAAGAACCGATTCTGGACCTTCGTCTTTGACGCCATCGACTCCGACGCGCATGTCGTCAAATTTTGTCAGGAGCTTCGAAGCAAATACCGGAGCAACCTGATCTACATTCGAATGATCGGGGGGAAGTCTCTACTCGTCTTCAGCGAAAGTGGAATCAGGCGTGTTCTCAACCATTCGCCGACGATCTATGGGGATGCCGAGCTTAAGGCAAAGGGTATGTCCCACTTTCAGCCGAACGCCTTGACCATTTCCGAGGGCGAGGAATGGAAAGACCGCCGCCAGTTCAACGAAGCAGTGCTGAACTCTCATCAGGGGATGCACGAGTTCTCAGATGCTTTTCTCGAAGTGATCAGGAGGGAAGTTGGATTTTCGCTCCCTCAGATCAATCGATATTTCGGATTAGAAGATTTTGACCGGCTATTTAAGCGAATCATGCTGCAAGTCATTTTTGGCAGAGGCGCGCAAAGTGACTCCGAGTTTCCGGACCAGCTTCATCAAATGATGGTCGAGAGCAACAGAATTTTTCTGCTTGGCAAATCAAAAGAATTCGACGCGTTCTACGAAAAAATTCGCAGTCATCTCGCTTCTCCCCAAGCCGGCAGCCTCACGGCTCTTTGCCCTCACGCCCCGCAAACGGAAAGGACACGCGTGGAGAACCAGATCCCGCATTGGATGTTCGCGATGATGGAAACGCTGGCCACCAACACGCTGCGCGCGTTAGCGCTGATCCTGGCTCACCCTGCGGTTGAAGAGCGCGTCCGCCTTAAAATTAACAAGAACCAGTCGTTTGCGGCGGATGATATTCACTCCTTCACCTATTTGGAAGGATGCCTGCAAGAAGCCATGCGGCTCTGGCCAACGACTGCCATGCTGGCGAGGAAAACCCTGGTTGAAGACGAACTCTGCGGGAATCTGATTCCGGCCAAAACGCAGGTAATTATTTTAAACAGCTTCAATCATCGCGATTCCGAAACTCACTATTTTGCGGATAGCTTCAGGCCCGAATTGTGGCTCGAACGTAAGACTGACTATCATTTTAACCACCTGAGCAACGGCACTCAAGGGTGCGCAGGAAAGAATCTTGCCCTCTTTATAGGTACCGCGGTATTGGCCGAGTTCCTCCGGCAAGGGCGCTACAAACTCTGTCACCCGGCTTTGCCTGCCGCCCATCCATTGCCTCATTCATTTAACGAGTTTCAAACCAAGCTGGAACGAATACCGCCTTTCTAGCGCCAAACTCATCAATTCGCACAGATAAACGTATGGCCGAGGACATCATTTTCGAACCGTTGAAAATTGGCGACCATTTTCAGGCGAAGAACCGAATCTTTCGCTCCAGTATTTCCGGCAAATTCGACAATTACGACGGATCCGGACCGACGCAGGCGCGGATCAATTGGGAGGAGAAGTTCGCCCGCGGTGGGGTGGGCGCGATTATCACCTCGTACGTGCCGGTCGCTTCCCATGGCCGAATCCTGACCAATTATGCGATGATCGACTGCGACGAGCGCATCGAAGACTGGGCACGGCTAATACGGCAGGTTCACACCCACGATTGCCGGTTCATTATCCAATTGAGCCATTCCGGTCGACAACGCGATGAGGAAGGCTTTGATAATCACCTCCGACGAATCATTGGAAAGAGGAAAGCGCTGAGCTCGACCAGCAATCGGGAGCCGGTCCATGGTTTTTCCTGTCAGGCGATGACCGGCGCAGAAGTCCAGGAGATGGTGGCAGCCTTTGGCGAAGGTGCGCGCCGGGCCAAAGAAGCCGGCGCCGATGGGGTCGAGACCCATAGTGCCAACGGTTACCTTTTCACGCAGTTCCTCAGCTCGGGAATCAACGATCGCCAAGACGAGTACGGCGGTTCCCTGGTCAATCGGGCACGCTTTCTTCTCGAAGTCATTCGCGCCATTCGCGCCAAGGTTGGTAAAGATTTCCACTTTCAAGTCAAGATCAGCGCGGTGGATCGCAACAACGCCGTGTGGCCATTCGAAAAGCCCGGCAACGTGCTTCAGGATTCGATCCAGGTTTGCCGGTGGGTGAAAAATCCTCTCGAATGGGCTACGGCGGTTAATCACCAGGCCAACGGACCCAGGGAAGATCTAACTAGTTGGAGAGAGGTGAAGGGTGCGGACGCCATTCATGTGTCGAGCGGCAGCAGTTTTCCTCATCCCCTCAATCCGCCGGGCGAAATGCCTATCGAGACGCTAGCCCGCACCTATGAATCGGTGGTTTCGACCGGGGAACTAACGTTCCGTAATGAATTTCTGTTTCATTATCCTTTAGGTCGTTGGATTTTTAAAACAGCCTGGGATCGAATTAAGAGGTACCACCCGGGATACAACCTGAAGTTGCTCCGGCGCAGCAGAGAGGTTTTCACACGGGATATGCAGAAACGGCTCCTTGCCTATCAGGGAGTGAGTCTGGGCGATGCACGCCAGATCAGGGAGCAGGTCGACATTCCAGTCATCTGTACTGGCGGGTTCCAACAGGCGTCGTACATCCGCAAAGCAATTACAGATGGATATTGCGATGCCGTCTCCATGGCACGTCCGCTCATTGCCAACAATAACCTGATTGACTATTTCAAAGCAGGTGACGATCTGCCTCCCCGACCGTGCACCTACTGCAATAAATGCCTGGTGCACGCGATTAAAGACCCGCTTGGTTGTTACGAAGTTGCACGGTTCGATGGTGATTACGAGAAGATGATGAAAGAAGTCTACTCCGTCTATCACCCGGTCCATCGCAACTATTAAAGGCCGGTCCGCGGCCTTCCAATGGTTGATTTATGGCTAACAAGAATATCAAGGAGAAGGCCCACGGTCGGGAAAGGGACGAAAGTGGATCTTCCTGATTGTGATTGTGGTTGTGGTCTTGCTCGCGGGCGGTATCTTCGTCTACCGCCAGATTTCCAATCGGCCCGTCGACTACTCGGACATCCGCGAACATTTCAAATACGGGTCTATCGGCAGCGAGCCTGCCAACGGTATCCCGTACTGGATCTGGAAGGTTCTCCCTGAGATGTTTCCGGAGAAGCTACCGGGCCAAGGCTATGCCTCCCTCGGTTTGATCGTTGAGCCTGGGAAAGATACCCCGATTGGATTTTCGGAACGAACCGTCTTTATCAAGCGAGTCGGGTTAAACTGTTCGGTTTGCCACAGTGGAACCTACCGGGAGTCACCCAGCGGCCGGGCGACCGTCGTCCTCGGAATGCCGGCCAATAAATTCGATCTCCAAGGCTACCTTAATTTCCTCGGCGCCTGCGCGCAGGATCAACGATTTAACTCGGAATCGATACTAAGTGAAATCGATAAAATCGGAGGAAAGCTGGGATTCATCGAGCGTTTGGTCTACAGCAAGGTGGCAATTCCCCGTACCAGAGAAGCCCTGTTGCAGCAAACCAAAGACCTGGACTTTATGAGCGCTGCTCCACTATGGGGGCCCGGCCGAGTCGACACTTTCAACCCCTACAAGTCGCTGAAATTTCACTTTCCGATGCACAAACTCCCTCCTTCGGAATTGGTCGGCGCTGCTAATCTTCCCTGCGGTTTGGGATCAGAAGGATCGCGAAGGGATGCACCTCCACTGGGACGGCAACAACACCTCCGTGGACGAGCGCAATAAGAGCGCCGCTCTAGGAGCCGGGGTGACACCCACAACCATCGACCTGCCAAGAATCCAACGAGTCGCAGACTGGTTGTGGACACTTCCGGCTCCAAAATATCCCTTTCCGATAGACCAGCAACGCGCGACCCGAGGCAAGCCGATCTATGAAGAAAAATGCGCAGGCTGCCACAGTTTTGGAAAGGCCAAGGTGGGCCAAGTCACGCTCATCGGTGAGATTGGAACCGACCCCGCTCGATTGAATTCCTATACTTACGAACTTCTCTGCAATCAGAATACACTGTTTGCGGGATACCCTTGGCGATTCAAACATTTCAGCAAAACGCCTGGCTACGCCAACCGCCCACTCGACGGCGTCTGGTTGAGGTCGCCCTATCTTCATAACGGTTCCGTTCCCACCCTGCGGGACCTGCTTGAGATGCCCGACCAACGGCCGAAAGTATTTTTCCGCGGCTACGACGTCTATGATCAGCAACGAGTTGGATTCCGATCCGACGTATCCGAGGAAGGGGGGAAGCCTTTCTTCCGTTATGATACTGCCGTCCCAGGAAATGGAAACGGCGGTCACCTTTATGGCACGGAAATGCCGCCCGAGGAAAAAGACGCTCTCGTGGAGTACATGAAAACACTTTAGGTCGAGCCGTCAATATGACCCTAAATCAACCAAAATGGACGCGGTTAGTCATTCTATCAGCGTTAATTCTCCTCTGCTTAGGATTCGTGGCCTATGGAGTCTGGTATAAACTTTTTCGACGGGTTCACACGGTCTACGCATCGGATCAAGACTACTGGAAACATGGCAGTATCGGAGTGGAGGATCCGGAAGGGATTCCGTATTGGATTTGGCTGGAGCTTCCAAAGATCTTTCCGGATAAATTGCGCCTTCCAGGAGGCTATACCGGCTTGGGGATACTTTGGGAAGAGGGAAGTGAGATGCCGATCGGGTTCACCAAAGAGATCATCGGATTTCCCCGTGTCGGCATTAACTGCGCGGCCTGTCACACTGGAACGGTACGCGCCACGCCCGAGGTCAAGCCGACGTTTCTTTACGCTGCCCCCAGCACCAGATTCGATAGCCAGGCCTATGTGCGATTTTTATTTGCCTGCGCCCACGATGACCGATTCAACGCGGACACTATTTTAACCCAGCTGAACTACGACTACCACCTCTCCTTCGTTGACCGCCTGCTCTACCGCTATCTCATTATTCCCCAAACCAAAAAGGCGCTCCTGGAACAGGAGAAAACCTACGCCTTTATGAAGACTAGACCTGACTGGGGGCCGGGGCGCACCGATATGGATCCTTTCAAAATGCGGGTCATGAAACTGCCCGATGACGGGACGATTGGGAGCACTGACATCATGGCCATTTGGGATCAACAGGCTCGACCTCATTTCTTGCGACACTCCGATGGAATGAACACCACTCTTGTCGAACCGGTCCGAGCCGCGGCACTGGCCAGCGGAGCTAACAAAGATTCAATCGATATTAAAGGTCTGGATCGGATTCAGAACTTTTTGATGAATTTGCGGCCCCCTAAATATCCGTTTGCGACCAATCCACAACTTACCGCTCAGGGAAAGCAAATTTTTGATCAGCAATGCGCATCTTGCCATGCCTTCGGTGAAGAGAAAACTGGACAGGTCATACCGTATAAGGAAGTCGGAACGGATCCGCACCGCGCTGATCATTGGACCCAAACCGCCGCCGACAAATTCAACGAATTCGCCGCCGACAAGGTTTGGAAGTTCAATAATTTCCGCCATTCGGATGGCTATGTTTCTCTGGCCCTGGATGGTATTTGGGCCAGGGCTCCTTATCTGCACAATGGCTCCGTTCCGTCGATGGAAGATCTTTTGAAGCCGAAATCAGAGCGCCCGCCGGTTTTCTACCGTGGATACGACGTCTATGATCAGAAAAAAATGGGATTTATTTCTTCGGGATCAGAAGCGGAGCGCGTTGGATTTCGCTACGATACCAATGAGATCGGTAACTCCAATGTAGGTCATCTGTACGGAACTGATCTCGCTCCCGATCAGCGACAGGCGTTGATCGAATATCTTAAGACTCTTTAGAGTCACTTATTTAGCTGCTTGGCAATTTGCGCAACTAGCTTTCTGGGAGTGAGCCTTACCGAGAAGACGCCAATCTTATTAATCAACCCTGGGATAACCACGGGGTCGCCTTTGCTCAACCCGTCATAGCCAATCTTAGCCACCGTCGCGGCATCCAGCACCGGTACGATGCCCCCCTTAAATAATCGACTCTTCTCTAATTCCGCTCTTTTGGAAAACTGAGTCGCGGTCGGCCCCGGACAAAGAGCGGTGACTGTTACTCCGCTCTCTTTCAATTCCTCCGCCAACGCTTCTGAGAAGGATAGGACAAAGGCCTTGGTGGCATAATAGATTGCCATGAGCGGACCTGGTTGGAAGGCAGCGGTCGATGCGACGTTCAGAATTTTGCCACGTTTTCTTTGTACCATTTCTTTTGCCCACAGCTTGGTGAAGATGACCAGGGAAACGACGTTCAGTTGAATCATCTCAAGCTCCCGCGCTAAATCGGTGTCAACAAACGCTCCGGAGAGTCCAAATCCCGCGTTATTAACAAGGATCTCGATCGTCCCCGCATCCTCCCGGATCTGACGGACCAGGTTTTCGATGTCGCCGGTCACGCTCAAATCTTTTGGATAGATCTTCACGGAAATATTAAACTTGCTTGGAAAACTGCCAGCGATCTCTCGCAGTTTCTGTTCATCCCGGGCAATCAGAACTAAGTTGTAACCGTCTGCCGCGAGCAATTTCGCAAACTCGAAGCCAATGCCCGTGGATGCCCCAGTGATCAAAGCGGTTTTATTCATTGAATGGTATCAAATAAGCCAGGAGTTGCAGGAGTACAGGAGTAACAGCACGGAGAGATGGAGCAACGGAGTATTGGAGTATTGGAGTATTGGAGTGTTGGAGTGTTGGAGTTCGGTGATTCGTCTGCTTCCAGTGCGATAGCCCTCTCGCTTGGAGGCAGTACGGATCACCGAACCCGAAAGCCGCATCACTCCAATACTCCAATACTCCAGTACTCCAGCACTCCTGCTCTCCGCACTCCTGCAACTCCTGAACTTGATTTGCGAGTGATGCGAGCTAGGTTCGGTTCATGACCAATTCCTCGTTGTTTGCAGAGGCCAAACGGTTCATTCCGGGTGGTGTCAATTCGCCGGTTCGCGCCTTTCGAAACGTTGGGGGAGAACCATTTTTTGTCTCACGCGCGAAGGGATCACACGTTTGGGATGTCGAAGGACACGAGTATATCGATTACGTCGGGACCTGGGGCCCCGCGATCCTTGGTCATGCTCCGGATGTCGTCGTCGAAGCGGTCCGCGAAACCGCTCAGCGCGGGTTGAGCTTCGGGATACCCAATCCGCTGGAGGTCGAGATGGCGCGCCTGATCTGCACCTGGGTTCCGTCTGTCGAAAAAGTCCGGATGGTTAATAGCGGTACGGAGGCCACGATGTCGTGCGTCCGGTTAGCCCGGGGTGCAACCAACCGCAAGCTCATCGTCAAATTTGAAGGCTGTTATCATGGCCATGTTGATTCTCTCCTCGTGAAAGCCGGGAGCGGTGCTTTAACCCATGGCACCCCGGACAGCGCGGGCATTCCCCAAGAGTTCGCTGACTTGACCATCGCCATTCCGTTCAACGATCCAGAGGTACTTGCCCAAACGTTTCAAAAGTTCGGCGAGCAGATAGCAGCAGTCATCGTGGAAGGGGTGCCGGCCAATGCCGGGCTCTATTTACCTAAACCCGGGTTCTACGAAGGCTTGCGTGGTTTATGCGAAAAATACGGCGCGTTGCTTATCTTCGACGAGGTGATGACCGGCTTTCGGGTGGCCAAGGGGGGATACCAGCAATTGGCCGGCATCAAACCCGATCTCACGGCGATGGGCAAGGTGATCGGTGGCGGGTTGCCGGTCGGGGCATTTGGGGGTCGCGCAGACGTTATGAGTTTGCTATCGCCGGAGGGTCCGGTCTACCAGGCTGGAACTCTCTCCGGAAATCCGCTGGCCATGGCCGCCGGGCTCAGCCAGTTGCTTGAACTCGAACGGGTGGACGGGTGGACCCAGCTCGAAAGACTCGGCCAGGCAATGGAGACTGGGGTCAGAGATATCCTCAGCCGACTCGGCAAGGATTACCAATTCCACCGCTTGGGCTCGATGTTTTGCCTCTTCTTCACGGAAGAACCGGTCTGGAGTTTTGCCGATGCGATGAAATCGGATCTGACGGCGTTTCGGAAATTCTTTCATCTTTGCCTGGATCGGGGCGTCTATTTTGCACCTTCCCAATTCGAAACGGGATTCCTCTGCCTCCAACACTCAACGGCGGATTTGGCCAAAACAAGCGAAGCCGTCGATCAGTCCCTCCGACTGATCTGAGGACGGAACACCTGCTCTTCCGGTTTTTTGACTCAAATGCTGAATCCTGCCAACCGGCGGCCGGGCGGCCAAGTCTCAAAGACCTCGAAGTTTTCGATTCGCCAATTAGCGTTCTCTTGAATCATGGTGAAAAGAGCGGGCGTGACTTGACCGCGCGCACTCGAGAAATAGACCTCCACGACTGCTCGATGATACTCCAGAGAAGTAGGCCCGAACTGCAACTGCTGGAGCTGAGAAAATCGGCCATACTCGGTCCGGATCTTGGAGACATATTGGACAAGAGTGAAGTGCTCCTGAACACCCCTGGAGGCCTGGCCATACGCTTTATCGAAGTCATCGGACCGGCACGCTTCGAATTGCGCGAGAATCACTTCGTAAAGCGGTTTGGGATCAAATTCAGCTTCCACCCGCTGCCGCCAAACATGTGTCGCGACCGCCGCGACGCCGCTGACGACGAAAAAAATCATCAAGAAAATCGATTTCAGCGGCGGCATCATGCGACATTCGGATCCAGAGATCTTAGATAAGTGAAAGAATAAATTCCGGAGCTATGCCCATCCATCCATTCCGGCTGGATGGCATATCCGCCGACGGCAGTGCAACGCTTCAGTCGAAAACTTTCCGGACCGAGTTTAGCCTGCCCTCCGTAAACGTTGCCTAGGATGTCTTTTTCACCGGCACAAGCGGCACACGGACACCTTTTTCTCAGGAAATCGAGGAGGAAATAGCTTTCGATTCCGTCACTCCAACGCAGAGCAAGCTCATTGCCAATGACAGTCATGTTTTCCAAGCCGAGCTGCATTGGGTTTATTCTAGCCATTGTTGGGAAAGGAAACAAGCGGGGAGCCAGGAGCCAGGAGACAGTCACGGGCCACGAGCCCACTCACCCCCTTCTGTGACCTCCGGGTGGTTGCTTTCTTCGATTCGCGTGCTCTCGCCCTTGAAGCCGCCACCGACAGGTGACTGCGCCACCCGCAGCTCATTGACTACGATGACGATAAAGATTAGGAAGTAGAAGAATGAGTATCAGCTTTTTCGCCGAATGCACCGTCCTGATTACAGGCGCATCGGCCGGGATCGGTCGCGAATTCGCCCGGCAACTGGCTCCTACGGTGAACACGATGATCCTGGTAGCGCGCCGGAATGATCGCCTGGAAGCACTTGAACTGGAGTTAAAAATCGTTAACCCCCGTTTGGAAGTGTTTTGCCGGCAACTTGACCTCCGCGATCAAGCTGCACTCGAAAGATTTTGCAACTGGCTCGATGAAAGCGGACTGACCGTTGATTTACTGGTCAACAACGCCGGGATCGGCGATCGCGGAGCGTTCATCGACAGCGAATGGGAACGCGTTCATGCCATGCTTCAGGTCAATATCGAAACGCTGACATATTTGACCTATCGAATCCTTTCCAGTATGCGCAAATCAGGCTGCGGCGCGATCCTCAATGTGAGTTCGGTGGCAAGCTTGGTGCCGGTGCCTCACCTCGCAGTCTACGCAGCCACCAAAGCTTACGTGACAAGCTTCAGTGAAGCGCTCCGGGCGGAACTTCGAAACGCCAATATTTCCGTCACCGCTCTTTGCCCGGGACCGGTTCCAACTGAGTTCTCCGACGTGGCAAGCCGGGGACAGCAGGTCAATGTCACCTCTTCGGCTCAAGACCTGTTCAGCGTGCCGGTCCAGGAGGTTGTCCGCCGTGCCTTGGATGCAGTGTCTCGAGACAGGGCGCGGGTTATTCCCGGTCATTTGGTGAGTCTGACCATGACAGCCGTCGCCTTCCTTCCAATGTTCCTTAAACGGCTGATCCTGAACGCTCAGGCCGCACGAGAGAAGGCCGCTTCCGGAACGCCAGCCCACCCGGACTATGAGATCTCAGGCATGATTTAGGGTTCGCAGTATGCTCACCCAGATCTATTATTTTCTTTTCGGGTTGGTGGCGATCGCCGGCGGCGCGATCGGTTACGCCCGCGCCAAGAGCAAGGCTTCTCTCATCGCCGGCAGCGCGAGCGGCGCCCTTTTGATTATTGCAGGGTTGCTCTCTCCCAGCGTGCCCGGTTTTATTCTCGCGCTGATTGTTTCCATTCTCCTGATCGCACACTTCGGCCGATCGTATGCGGCGAAGAAGAAACCGATGCCGGCAATCCCGATGATTGTCCTGAGCGGAATCTGTATCGTATTGACCGCGATCGCCTGGCATACCAGATAGCGACGTTCATGCGCACTGACTCGCCTCGGCAACCTGGGATTCGAGCCTGGTCTGGCGCGATTTTAGCATTCCTCCTGGTGGCTTGTCCGGGTCCGGAGCCTCCCGGGCCGGCCGCCTCGCCGTCCCCCACAATTGCTCCCACTCCAGTTCCCACTCCCACTCCAACTCCAACTCCGACTCCGACCCCAACCCCGACTCCGTTGCCAGAGACATTCATTCCCTACTCCCGGATGGAAACGGCAAAGCTCTTTAATGGCTTGGAGATCCATTCGAAAGTGACCACGGTCGAAGGCGGGCCTGCCGTCGTGGAGCGGAAGGCGCCCGACGCCTATACACTCGAACTCGACATTCAAGCGCGCGTGCCGCAAGCCGCCCGTACTTTGGAACAACTCGCTGCCGCGGACCCTTTAATCGGCACTCTTCTGCCCGGACTAAAGGATGAGCTTCCGAGCACGAAAGTCTCGAATTTTTATCACGGGCTCTATCAACTGAAGGTCGAAGCGCTGAATCGGGGTTTGGCCCGGCTCGATCAGATCGTTTCCCGCCACAATTTTTTTGACTGCAACACCATCCTGGAGCTCCAGGACCCCAAGACCAGCCGGAAAGCGCTTCTGATCCAAAGCGACATGGATGTGAATGCAGATGGCTCCGACGCTGACCGCGTTTCCGATGTGGATGGTTCGACGGCAAACTTTCAGCCGTTTACCAGCTATCGCTGGCCTAAGAAAACCGATAAAGCGAGCCAGTTCATTCCGGAGCGGGAAGATAAACTGAAACAGCTTCAGTCAGAATTCGAAGCGAAGAGCACCTCCCCCGAACGAAAAAGAGTTCTAAAGGATCAAGTGGAGCAAATTCAAAGGGAAATCAACGACCTGAAGAAGTACAGCTTTCTCATCGCGAAGGCTGATCCTTATATCGTGCTGCCAGGGTTTATGTTCCGAGCTACGGGCCAACCGTTTCAGCCGAAGCTCGGAGACTGCGCCGTCGTCGTTTACCAAGGGAAATTGTACCCCGCGCTGGTGGGAGATATTGGACCATCGTACAAAATCGGCGAAGCCTCGCTCCGGATCTGCAGCCAGCTCGATCCGCGGTCAACCGCCTACAACCGACCTGCCAGCGATCTGAATATCACTTATATCGTTTTTCCCGGTTCTGCCGAAGAATCGCCCGGACCTCCGGATTTGCCAAAATTGCATGACCGTTGTTCGACCCTCTTGAGCGAAATCGGCGGGTACACCGGTGAACTCTGGTCGTGGGAGGACATCCTCGCCAAACCATCCCCTTCCCCGTCGGTTTCTCCCTCGGCTTCTCCGCTACCTTCTAGTTCTCCTCCTCCCTCTCCCCCTGGGACCGCTACTCCAACTCCGACACCATCCGTAACACCGTAGAAAACAAGGTGGAAGGGTGGGTCTTCACCCTCCAATCGTGCTCGTCATCGTCTCGTGCTCGTCCTCGTCGTCGTGCTCGATTGCTTTCCCCGCCGCGCGGTCCGAGGACGACGACGACCACGAGCACGATCAGGAAAAATCCCGCCGCCTTTTTCGTGCTCGTCCTCGTCGTCGTGCTCGATCGCTTTCCCCGCCGCGCGGACCGAGGACGACGACGACCACGAGCACGATCAGGAAAAATCCCGCCGCTTCTTTTTTCGTGCTCGTCCTCGTCGTCGTGCTCGATTGCTTTCCTTCGCCGCGCGGACCGAGAACGACGACGACCACGAGCACGATCAGGAAAAATCCCGCCGCTTCTTTTTTTTCGTGCTCGTCCTCGTCCTCGTGCTTGATTGCTTTCAGCGCCGTGCGAACAGAGGACGACGACGAGCACGAGCACGATTGAAGAACGCGCGTCACACCCTTTGATATCCTTTGGAGAAAGTAATCAGATTTGTTACATTCATCGCATGCCCAGCTGTCGATTTACTTTTGCGGTGCATGTGATGGCAGTCCTGGCATTGCAAAAGGACGATTGCTGTCCCTCTTCGCGTTTGGCCCAGACGGTTAATACAAATCCCGTCGTGATTCGAAGGCTTTTGATCGAACTTCAGGAAGCCGGGCTGATCTGCACCTTGCGGGGTCCGCACGGCGGCGCCATTCTGAAACGCAAGCCGGAAAAAGTAACCCTTCGGGAAATCCACAACGCGGTGGATCAAGGAAACACCTTTGCCACCCATCCCAACGAACCTTCTCCAGAGTGCCCGGTGGGAAGAAACATCTCGAAAGTGATGCAGAGCATCCAGGATCGGGCCAACCGAGCGCTGGCGCGGGAACTGGAGAAAATGACGCTGGCGGATGTCCTCCGCGACTTACGTCGGGGATAAAAGTTCGCTTGATTTGTAACAAAAAGAGTTACATTACCTTTGTCCTAAGGAGATCTATATGCTTTCTGAATTCGAGCCGACCTGGGTTCCAGTCTTCCTTGAAAATTCCAGCCAAACGCTGTCTGCCGAACGAGATTCGTTCACTGACGGCCAACTGCTTGATGCTTATTCAGAGACGGTCAGCGGTGCCGCCACGAATGTCGCGCCGGCCGTCGTGAATATTCAAATCAAAAATCCCGCCCTCGGGAGAAGAGGCGAAGGGAGCGGAAGCGGGTTCTTTATCGCCCCGGACGGCTTCATCCTGACCAATAGCCATGTTGTCCACGACGCTCAATCGATCGAGGTGACTCTGCACGATGCGCGAACCTTCACCGCGACGCTGATCGGAGAAGATCCCGACACCGATCTAGCTGTCATTCGCATTGACGCCGCGCAACTTCCGTTTCTTCCGTTTGCCGATTCCAAGAAATTACGAGTCGGCCAGATTGCCATCGCAATCGGCAGCCCGTACGGTTTCCAGCAAACAGTGACAGCCGGGGTAGTCAGCGCTTTGGGTCGATCGATGAGGGCCCAATCCGGTCGGCTGATGGATGATATCATTCAAACGGATGCTGCGTTGAACCCCGGAAACTCTGGAGGTCCTCTGGTCAACTCCTCCGGAAAAGTCATCGGCGTGAATACTGCAGTGATCCTGCCCGCACAGGGGCTTTGTTTTGCGATCGCGGCTAACACGGCGCAACTGGTCGCAGCGTGGCTGATCCGAGACGGAAAAATCCGGCGTAGTTACCTCGGGTTGGCCGGCCAGAATGCGACGATTCATCCGAGATTGGTTCGCCACCATAAACTATTCAACAGCCAAGGTGTATTGGTGACTGGGACCGAACCGGACGGACCGGCCAGACAAAGCGGGCTGGCAGAGGGAGACATCATTATCGCCTTTAAGGAGGCACCGGTCTCGAGCATTGACGACCTTCACCGGGTACTGATCGGAAGAGAAATCGGAATCAGATCTGTACTGAAGGTGATTCGCGGCGTCGAGATGGTCGAACTGAGCGTGGTTCCTCAGGAGCTTCCGAAGCGCTGACGCTTTTCAGGAGTTCAGGAGTTGCAGGAGTTCAGGAGGCCGAGGGGCCAAGGCCCTTATCTGGGCAGGACATCAACTTCCACTCCCCTCATTTTTTTTGCGACGGCAGAAGTGGAAGCCGAGTTTTTCAGGAGTTCGCGACCGGATTCTGCAACTCCTGTAACTCCTGTAACTCCTGAACTCCTTCGGGCCGTTGACGGCCTCCGGAATGGTGATTTCTTACGAACGATGACGTTCGAACAAATAGTCCGGATCGCGGAAGGTTACTCTGAGCTCGGCATGCTGGATGACGCGCTCGCGCAACTTGCGCTGTTGGATCCGGAGCTTGAGGATCGCTTTGAGATCCTGAGAATGAAAATCGACATCCTTCTCCGAAAAGAGGAGTGGAAAGAAGCTCTTCGACTAAGTCTGCGGTTCTGCTCCTTGCATTCGAACCAACCTTATGGCCACGTTCATGCTGCGTTTTGCCTTCACGAGCTCGGACGGACGTCAGAAGCAAAACAGACTTTGCTGGACGGGCCCGCATCACTTCTGGATGAGCCGGTTTATTACTACAATCTGGCTTGTTACGACACTGTGTTAGGGAATCTGGAACAGGCGAAAGTCTATTTGCGCGCCAGTTTTCGCTTGGACAAATCCTTCAAGGAACTGGCGAAGTGCGACCCAGACTTGAAGCAAATACGGGATGAACTGTAGCGTCGTGTCCACGCGATTGATGCGGCTAGGCGGATAGGACACGAACGCATGGATCTACAAGGCTTCAGCCATCTCTTCACGGAGAATTTTGACCAATTGGGCGAGCTCGGCGCTTCCGTCTGTATCCGGAGCCGGGGCGAAGAGGTCGTGCATCTTGCCGGCGGCTATCGGGACCGCGAGAAGACCCTCCGCTGGACCAGGGAAACGCCAGTCTTGATCTGGTCCGCCACGAAAGCGCTTGCGTCCGCCTGCTTAATCCATGCCGCTTGCGAGCATCGGATTGAACTGGATCGCAAGGTCGTCGATTTATGGCCCGAGTATGGGCAAAGCGGAAAGGCTGACACCACCCTTCTCCATGTTTTGTCGCATCAGGCTGGTCAACCGGCTCTTCGCCAGCTTTCGGTCTCTATTTTGGATCACGAGGCGGTGGTCGCTCAACTCGCCCGGCAAGAACCATTCTGGAAACCCGGTGAAAGGCACGGTTACCACCCTAGAACTTACGGATTTCTAGTTGATGAGTTGGTCCGCCGCATTACCAACGGCATACCGATTCGCGCTTACTTTCGCCTCATCTTCGGTGACCCACTGGGTTTGAATCTCTGGATCGGACTTCCGGACTCTATTGCCCCGGATGTCTCCCCCATTTATGCACCGCGGGGAACTCGGAGGTCGGAATTCGAGGAACCGTTTTACCAAGCGCTTTCCGAGCAGGGATCTCTCACACGGTTGGCGTTTTCGTCTCCCGCCGGGCTCCATGCTCCGTCGCAAATGAATGATCCGGCGGTGCGCAGGCAGTCGATCCCTTCCTTGGGCGGGATCGGCACTGCAGGAGCGCTAGCGCGATTCTATGAAACCTTTTGTTCGGACGAAATCTTTTCCTCGGAGACCGTCCGCCGAATTGCCACAACGCAATGCACGGGAGAAGATCAGGTTCTTCGCGTTCAGACTGCCTTCGGCATCGGATTCATGAAAGACCCCTTGGACGGCGACCAGAAGGCTCGGACATATATTCGGTCCTGAGCTGAATGCCTTTGGGCAGCCCGGGTCCGGCGGCAGCCTGGGCTTCTGCGACCCGAAAAATGGGATCAGCTTTGCGTACGTGATGAATCAGATGGAACCAGGCCTCTTTCCGAACGAAAAATCACTCAGACTCGTCGATCACATTTATCAACGGTCTGAGGAAATTCAATGACCTTGACGCCAACGGAGCCTATCCTGATTCTCTCGGACTTGCACCTTGGCCATCGCGCTTCACGGATAAAGCATCCGGAACAGCTAGTCCCGATTTTGCATGGACCGGGCTCAGTCATCTTCAACGGTGACACCTCAGAGATGCGGACCCCGGAAGATCGGCGGTTGGGTCGCAAGCTCGCTGCGGATTTGGCGCGAATCTGTCACCAGGCAGGACGAAAAGCATTTTTTGTGAACGGCAATCATGATCCGACCGTTTCGGCCACCAATCATCTTGATCTGGCCGATGACGCGATCTTGGTGACCCACGGAGACATTCTCTTTCTCGACGTTGCGCCCTGGAGCCACGATGCGGGGCATTACCGGAAAAAACATCTCCAGATCCTGGAAGGGCTGAGTCCAGACGGTTACGTCGATTTTGAAAAACGGCTTTTGGCCTCAAAACGAACGTCAATTGAGCTGCAAATGCTTGAGGCCCCGCAGACTCGCGGACGTTCATCCGGGTTTCGTCTTTTACTTCGCAATTGTTGGCCCCCGTGGCGCCCCCTGATGATCATCAAAGCCTGGTGTGAAGTTCCGGAACTAGCCGCCGATCTGGCCCGCGTTTTCCGTCCGGAGGCACGATTTGTCATTGTCGGGCATACCCATTGTCCGGGTACTTGGCAGGTTGAGTCCCGCGTCATCATCAATACCGGCAGTTTCGTTCCTTATTTCGGTGCTTGCGTTGCGATCCTCGAATCGGGCCGACTCGAAGTCAGGCAAATCAATCTTCGCCAAGGCCAATTCGTGATTGGTAAAATGCTGCGCAACTTTGCGGTCGAGCGGCTTGGCTAGATGCACTAATCGGAAGAGCCGTGAGCTGATTCTTTCCCGACGCTGGCACTGTCACTGACATTGTCATTTCTCCTCAGCAGCCGGATGATTTCACGTCCTTCACGTTCCGGGTAAGCTCGGCGAGGCTTCAGTTCTTCGACGAGCTCAAAATGAGTTCCGAACAGTGAATCAAGCTCTTCGCGTGTCACCTCAAACGGCGGACCGCCCTCCGCCGGCATTTCGCCGGGATCCCAGGGATTCAGGAAGAAAATTGCCAGCAAAGCACCCTTGGGTTTCAAGGCGCGGGTAATTGCCCGGACGTAATCCACGCGTCGTGCGGGCTCCAACGCGCAAAAGCAGGTATGCTCAAAAACCCAGTCAAAGCGATTTGTCAGTCCAACGGGAAGATCGAAAAGATCCGCCCACTGATAGGTCTCATTTCCGGCAAGAGAGAATCGCCGAGCCCGATCGAGCGCACTCGGGGCAATGTCCAGACCTATGACCTTTGCACCCGGGGAGACAGCGGCAATGGCTCGGACATCGTGTCCCGAGCCGCAACCCGGCACCAGGACATCGCCGCGGATCGAACCCCGGCTCTCAAGCCATTCCAAAAGGGGCGGCGCCGGCGCCCCCTTTTCCCAAGGGGTATCCCCGGTTTCGTATCTTTGTTCCCAATCCATTTGATTAGACTAGCCGACGCCGGCTGTGAAGAAGGATTGGATAAAAAACACGATTCCCACCAGGCCAACCGCTAGACTCGCCAGCCAAAATGCCCGGCTTCGAATCAGGACAGAAATCGCTCCCACCGCGATAGCGATCTGGAACATCGTCACGCTGCTCGCCAACACCTCATGAGTGCGCAGATGAATTTGCGCCTCCTTTTCCAACTCCTCGGCCTTTTTCTCAATCTGCTCTTTCTCCCGCTGATATTGCGCAATTTTTTCTTGGTCGGAGCCGGGAATCGGTTTTCCGAGTGCTTCGAGGACTTCTGTTTTGCTGGTCAGCGATGTTTCCTTGATGCTCTTGGATTGGTAATAGCTCCACTGGTCGGATGATTCGATCTGCGACATCATGGCTTCATTGGCATGATGTCCCGCCTTCATCGAGGCCACGGCGGCGAATCCAGCCAGCAGCGCCGAGCTGAGAGCGACACCCAGCACCCATTTTTCGCGAGCATGCTCAGCATGATGATGGATTTCTTCATGCAGATGTTCAGTGGGGACCTCCGGAGCTTCCATAGCGTCTCTTACCAAATAGCGCAGCCTAACCCCGACGACAATGGTTCTGATGGTAATCGAATAATGCGTGAATATTTGTCGCCTCCGGTTTAGGATGAAAGGTATTGTGGAATCGCCCTCTCCCTCCGATCTAGAAGTTCTCACCTTGGGGCAGGATCTTTTCAGTTTCCTGCTCGATAACACGCCCGACCAGGTCTATTTCAAGGATCTGCAAGGTCGTTTTTTACGCGCCAGCCGCGCAGTGGCCAGATGCATGGACGTTGAGAACCCGCTGGATCTCATCGGAAAGAGCGATTTCGATTTTTGGTCGCCGCAAACGGCCCAAGAGGCGTTCGACGACGAGCAGCGTATCATCAAGACCGGGCAACCGATGGTGGGCAAAGTCGAGAAACTGATCCACGCGGATGGAAGAGTTACCTGGGATTACACGACCAAATTGGCGCTGAGAGATTCTTCGGGTCAGATCATCGGAATTTGTGGCATTAATAAAGATTTCACGGCCATCAAGAAGATGGAGGATGCGCTGGCAGAAGAGCGCAACCGATTGCGGATCACCACCGCCGAGTTAGAGGCGAAGAATGCCCAGCTCGAAGCGGATTTTCGGATGGCGCGCGAGATCCAGATGGCGCTTCTGCCTCGGGACTATCCGACTCTTTCGCATTTTGGCAGCTCAGGCTACAGTGCCCTCTCTTTTGCGCACTGCTATCGCCCGGCAGAAGCCGTGGGAGGCGACTTTTTTGATGTCTTTCCGCTCTCGCCAACCCGGGCCGGCATCTTCATCTGTGATGTCATGGGGCATGGGTTGCGCGCGGCTTTGGTCACGGCAATCATCCGGACGTTGCTGGAAGAACTGAGACCCATGATGCAGAATCCGGGCCGCTTCCTGAGCGCACTCAACCTGCAGCTTCGCGCCATTCTGGAACGGGTCGACGAACCATTCATCGCCACCGCGTTTTACTTAACCGCCGACACCGCGACGAAGGAGACGCAGTTTGCCAATGCGGGTCATCCCGCGCCCCTGCGAGTCAGACGTAACGAGCGGACGGTTGAACGGATTTCGTCAGAAGGTGGAAGACCCGGTCCCGGCTTGGGACTGTTCGATGAAGTGAATTATACAACGTCCCGTTCCACGTTTGAGCAAAACGATTGCATTCTCTTGTTCACGGACGGGATTTACGAGGTCGAATCCCCGGAGGGAGAACAGTTCGGAATGGATGCCGTGATTTCCAGCCTGCGATCGCACGCGGATTTGCCAGCCGAAAAACTATTCAACGCCTTATTGGCAGATGCTTGCAGTTTCTCCAAGAAGTCGGAATTCGACGACGATGTTTGTATCGTGGCGGTCGAGCAGTCGTGAGGTTGCCCAGGGCAGTTGACGCAAGCCCCGGTCAGGTAGCGAAGCTCCGGGTAGGGTCAAGCTCCGCTCGAACTAGCGCTTCTCGCGTCGCCTCGCCTGCGACGTCACCCCCTTAACTCAGTCGTTCAAGTCGAGGCGCGAAATGATCAAAATCCGAGCGAAAATTTGTGGAGTGAGGTTGTCGAGCGAGGCCAAGCGGAAAGCCCAGTTCGGGCGGAGCCTCACCTCGACCTGCGCCTGGCAACCCAAACGATCCGCCAAGTCGATCAGATCAGTCGCAATAAGATCCCAGTTTTGCTCGGGGCTCAAATCGGTGGTCTGTTCCGGCCCATGTTCCGTTGGGCGTGGGATAAACGCCGTTCCCAGGCCTAGCTCCTTCGCAGCTGCCAAATCATGGTTGTGGGCTGCGGCCATGATCACCTGTTCGGGCCGCAGTCCGAGGTAACCGCAAACGCCAAGGTACGTTTCAGGGTCAGGTTTGTAGTGCCGGAACAGGTCGGCCCCGAAAATGACGTCCCACGGGAGTTCAGCAAATTTCGCAAGATCGACTAAGAGGGACAGATTTCCGTTGGAGAGCGGCCCAATGATGTACTTCGTTTTTAAGCGACGCAGCCCTTCAACGGCGTCGGGCCAGGGAGAAAGCCGGTGCCAGCAAGACGTCAAGAAGCGAAGGTCGGATTCCGGCAGTGAGGCAATGCCGAATTCCGGCAATAGTTCAACCAGCGCGGCATGGTGAAGTTCGTCGAGAATAGTCCACGCCAGTGCGCCGTGGCGGACTCGATCCATGCTGGGCACGTAGGCCGCACGCCACCGATCTGCCACCCGCTCCCAGGGCGCCTCCAGACCACGCTCCGTTCCGAAGCTTTGAAGGGAAGCAATCAGACTTCCACGCCAGTCGACAATCGTGCCGAAGGTGTCGAAAACAATGGCGCGCACAGCGCTTTCCGGATTGCCGACCCAGCGGCTCGTCGTGAGGCTAGCCATGCTCTTCCATTACGCTCTCAGACTCAATTGGTCCAGAGCGCTTGCGGGCAGTTTCCGACAAGATGGCAGAACGCTGAATTGACGCCAGGGAGCCTTTCCGCGTACTCTGAGTCTAATTTAGCCTGGAATCCGAAAATCAGAGGATAGGTGAGCCTCGATGGCAAATTCGGAATTCGGGTTAATTCCCCCCGAGATCAATCTATGGCTGGTAAACCCAATTTCTCAGAATCGGACCGGACAGATAGGAAAATGCTCTTTCGTGCGGTCATCGCCAGCACGGTCGGCACCACCATCGAATGGTACGATTTCTTTCTTTACGGCATCGTCACAGGACTGGTGTTCGCGAAAGCGTTTTTTCCGAACTCGGATCCGTTGGTCGGAACCTTGCAAGCCTTCACGATCTATGCAGTCGGGTTTGCCGCGCGCCCGGTGGGTGCGGCCATTTTTGGCCATTATGGAGACAGAATTGGGCGCAAGGCAGCGCTGGTCGCCACGTTGCTATTGATGGGCATTGCGACGGTGCTGGTCGGATTCGTGCCGACTTACTCACAGATCGGGATCTGGGGTGCCGTCATTCTGACGGTCTTGCGCTTTTTCCAGGGCATTGGCGTCGGAGGCGAGTGGGGAGGATCCGTTTTGCTGGCCATGGAATGGTCCAAAAACCACGGCAATCGCGGATTTGTCGCCTCCTGGCCGCAATTTGGCGTGCCGGCCGGCTTGTTCCTGGCAAACCTGGCGGTGATCGTTTTCAACAACATCTCGGGAGATAAATTCCTCGAGTGGGGCTGGCGGGTGCCATTTATCCTCAGCGCCATCCTGATTATCATCGGCCTCTGGATCCGGCTCGGGATTCTGGAAACCCCGGTTTTCGCCAAACTTATCGCCGAAAATAAGATCGAGAAAGCTCCGGTGCTGGAAGTCATCAAGCGACAGCCGAAATCGATTCTCCTGTCGGCCTTGATTCGACTGGCGGAACAAACTCCCTTTTATATTTTCACCGCCTTTGTCTTTTCGTACGGAACCACTCACCTCAAAGTGGATAGAGGTCTCCTGCTCAATGCGGTCCTCCTGTTTGCGGTTCTCCAGCTTTTTGCTATCCCCTATTCTGGGTACATCTCGGATCGGATTGGACGGAAAAGAACCTACTTGCTGGGGGCAGGGCTTATGGTGGTCAGCGGCTTTATTTTTTTCGGGTTACTCGACACCCGCAACCCGGCCTTGATCATCCTCGGTATCGTGTTCGGAGCCATTCCGCACTCCATCGTTTACGGAACCCAGGCTTCTTTGATTGCCGAACAGTTCACCCCTCGGATGCGATACAGTGGATCCTCGATGGGTTACCAACTCGCTTCGTTGATCGCCGGCGGCCCCGCTCCGATCGTCGCCGCCTACCTTTTTTCTGTGTACAAAACCGGCTCGTCGATCGCCATTTATATCGGCATTTGCGCGCTGATTGGATTTGTGGCGACTCTGTTCATGACGGAGTACTCGCACCAGGACATCTCCGAAGAATACGCGCATGTCCGCCGGCAGTAGTGTCAGTGTCAGGTTGGATCCTTTTAGTCTTTTTCGTCCTCCCGAAGCGCAGGGAAAATGTTGAAGATATCGACCAACGTCGGACGGCTCACGTGCACCACCCTGATGGTTTGCGGGTTGCCGTTGATCTGCGCCGTGAAATGATCGCCGGGACGGTGACCTATCAGGACGGTGCCAAGAGGAGAATTATAAGGGATGGGAATGATCTCCCCTTTTTCGGGAAAATGATGATCTCTTGCTCCCGCGATCAACACCGTTTGCTTTTCGCCGCCAAGCAGAATTTCGGCCACCGTTCCGAGTTCGACCGCGGCGACCGGCTTCTCCGTCACCCAGGACAGGGGATCGACCACCAGATGTCCCTGCGCAATGAGCTGGTTCATTTCCCCGGTCAGCCGCCGTTGGATGCGACCCATCGTCCGGAACTTCTCCTTGGCCGCCTGGTAGGGAGCGTTTTCGCTTAAGTCGCCATCCTGCTTGGCAATTTTGGCTTCCCGAAGAGCGTCGTTCTTCTGAGCCTTGGTGACTTCAAATTTTTCTCCCAATTCCCAGGCACTAACGGTTGAGAGAATAATTTTCTCCGGCATGGTATCTCACCGGTGGTCCGATTGACCGGAATAATCAAGCACTGGTGAAACTCTTTTGCTCGGCACCGCCGTTTGGCGGTTAGCAGGTATTTTCTTGGGCGGGATGATTATCCTGTCTCTCACGCGCATCCATCCGTTTGAATTCGTGGATGGATTTGTAAATTGAATACCCAGGGCAATGCCCAATCATGAGTGTGACGAAACAGACCCTTTTTCGCCTTATCATCGAAGTACTGATCTATGCCGCGCTGGTTTCGGTCTACCTGGCGTTGGTCGCTGCATTTTCTGGTGAGCTGGCTTCAGGAATTGTTTGCCAAGCAACCCGTTGCTTATGCGTTCGTGGCCATCTTGCTGATGATTGTTCAGTCCGTCGGACTGGAGCGACTGGTGTCCACTCTGGTCCATGTCACCCGACGGCGGCGAGAGCCCTAAGCCAATGTATTTTCCGATTTCTGGAGTTCATCTCAATCCGATTTACCTGATTTCCGTCGGATTTATCATCGGTGTTCTGGGAGGATTTTTCGGGGTTGGAGGCAGTTTTCTCACCGCTCCGGCACTCTTCGCAGCGGGACTTCCGATGAACTTTGTCGTTGGGACCGATCTCGCCCATATTGTCGGGAAATCGATTGTCGCCACGCGCACCCATCGTGCTCTCGGCAATATCGACATGAAGCTGGCCGCCATCATGGTGATTGGGACGATCAGCGGTTCTGAGGCCGGGGTGCAGGCGATCGAAATCTTGAAAAAGGGCGCTCACGTTGAATTAGTGGTCGGGACGGTGTCGATCATCGTGTTCACCGGGATCTCCATTTTCTGCGCCTGGGAGAGTTGGATGGCATTGCGTATCAATCGGACGAATGACCAAGGCGGTCAGCCGACCGAAAACCGGAAAGAGGACGTCACCGCCATCGATGGTTTTGCCAAGGCTCTTCAGCGGATCAAGCTTGCACCGCAAGTCAGTCTGCCACATTCGGGAATCGATTCTATTTCGTTCTGGGCGATCCTCTTCGTTTCGTTCATCGGGGGAATTTTCAGCGGGTTTCTTGGCGGAGGTGCCGGCTACATTCGCATGCCCTCCATGGTCTATCTGTTGGGCATTCCAACTCACATCGCGGTCGGTACGGATCTATTCGAGATCATCATTTCTGCCAGTTATGGCACTATCCGGCACGCGATGAACGGGAATGTCGATATCGTGATTGCTTTGGTCATGCAAACAGGGGCGGCCCTTGGCGCCCGGATCGGAGCCAACTTGACGCAATATTTCACCGGTCCGCGCATCCGACTCGCGTTTGCCCCGCTTCCCCTCTTGGGGGCCATCGTGATTGCTCAGAAACTTCTCACCAGCCATCATCCGTAACCAAATTGCTATGAAAATTCTTGTTTGCAGCGACGGCTCGGAGCGGGCACGCAGGGCACTCGCTTCCGCAGCAACGATTGCCAATGCTACCAAGGCCGAAACGACGATTTTTGGGATCATCGAAGCGGAGGCAGACAAACCCAGACTGCTGGAGGCGCTGAGTGCGGAATCGGGAATCTTTCGTGAGAAGAACGTTCAGCTGCAGATCGTTACCAAATTCGGCGACCCGGTGGCAGAAATCATCCGTCGTACCCAGGAAACGGTCTATGACCTTGTCATCATCGGGACAGAACGCAAAGGCGCGCAGGGATTCTTTCTTCCTTCGACCAAGGCCTATTCGATTACCGAGGCGATTGTCCCGCCCGTGCTGGTGGTTCCCGCTTCGCGCCCGGATATCAAACGGATCCTGATTTGCAGCGGCGGCGGCGCTTATATCGATAATGCGGTCAGATTTACCAGCAAGATAGCTAAGGATCTCTCGGCGCAGGTCACGCTCCTGAATGTCACTCCTCTGCCGGCGGCCATGCACGGGACAATCCTACGGCGGCAGGAAGATGCGGCCGCTTTACTGAATTCGAACTCGGCATTGGCTCGCAACTTACGAACCGAAAAAGGGATTGTCGAAACCGCTGGAGTATCTGCGGTCGTGCGGATCCGACATGGAATCGTCATCCAAGAGATCCTCGCAGAAATCGAGGAAGGCGATCACGATCTCGTCGTGGTGGGGTCCTGGCCGGTCCGCGATGCGTTGCGCAACTACGCGATCGGAAATGTCATGCGCGAAATCGTGAATCGAACCGATCGCCCGGTACTGGTGATCCGCAGCGACATCGAACCGGCTTCTTTGAAGCAACGGCTGCGCAACATGGTCAAAAAGCTGGGCGGGAAACAAGACGCCAAACGATGGGAAAAAGCCGACGAATCAAAAAAGCTCGGCGCCTGAGACGGTTTTTCCTGATTTGCGCGGTCTCCATCTTTTCGTGCGCGAACGCCAAGTCCGCGGACAACTTGATCGTCTACGATCTGGTCCCGGATCTTAACAGCTTTTTGCGAGAGGCTCCCAAAGAGAAGGAAAGCCGCGCAAAACTTTTTGCGCAAACAATGATCCGGGCGCACCCGGAAATCTACGACCGGCCGGAGGTATTCAAGACAGATATCGGGACGCTGGAACAATACCTGGACGAACTCAACGCCTATCTTCCGGCGATCGAACATATTCATCAGCGGTTCGAAGAACAACGTGCATCCATTCAGACCAAGTTTCTAAATGCCTTCCCCGACTTCGACGTTTCCAGAGCCAGAGTCTACCTGATGCTTTCCCTGTTCCGTTTTGATGGAAAGATTCCACATGACAATCCTCGGATGCTCCTCCTGGGATTGGATGGCCTTGCCAAATTTCACGGAGCTGAGGTGCGTCTGCCGGTGATCCTCTCTCACGAGTTATTTCATGTCTACCATTTTCAGGTTAACCCGCTGCCGTCCGATATCGACCAGGTCCAACTCTATCGCTTGATCTGGCAGGAAGGACTAGCAACCTACGTCAGCCAGATGTTGAATCCTGACGCATCCTTAGCCGACGTGCTCTTGGACACGCGGCTGGCTGAAGAAGGTCCGAAATATATACCAATGGTCGCCCACAGTTTATTGTCACAACTTGAATCGACAGATGACCCCACCACTGCCCTTTATCTTTCCTATCGGCGGGGCGGCCTGATTCCGGCTCGCATGGGTTATCTGATCGGGTACGAAATTGCCAAAAGAATGGCGGCCATTCATCCGGTGACAGAACTTGCTCGTTTGCGAGGGTGGTCACTCCTGACCCTGGTTCGTCGCGAAATGGAGTTTCTAGCGACCGGAGGGGTGCACAATTGACCATTCCTCCCCCATGAACGTTGGTGGCCGCTGTGCGATGATTTTCCGCCTTCGCGTAGTTCTCGCAAGGAAGCCATGATGTCCAGCAAGGAGCTTCGTGGTAATTCTTCATTTGTTACTTTTTTTGGCGTACTTTCCATCGTGCCTGTCACCATCCAGTTACCGGACCTGGATTCTCAGACCGAGTTTAATCTCGCACGTTGGGAGCAAGTATTAGCTGATACCACCCTGGCGACACTCTCTTATCGCATTGAGACCGATCAGCATGGCCATATCGTCATGAGCCCCCCTCCAGCTCCCCTTCATGGTCAGCGCCAAATCCAGATCGGCGTTCTTTTCCACCAACTGCTGCCGGCCGGAAGGATTGTGTCGGAATGCCCTCTTTCGACCGCCGGGGGGGTCAAAGCCATCGACGTTGCGTGGCTCGCCCCCGGTCGCCCCGAAAATATCAGCCAACTAATCTTGTTCGAACGCGCTCCCGAGATCTGTGTTGAGATTGTTTCTCCTTCCAACTCGCGCTCCGAAATCACCGAGAAACGCGCTTTATACTTCGATGCCGGCGCAGCCGAGGTCTGGGTTTGTGCCTTGGACGGTTCTATCTCCTTTTTTATCTCTCCTCACCAACAGTTACCTGCTTCTTCCATTTGCCCGACCTTTCCTGTCCGCATCCCGTAATCCTTTCTCGGCATCCCCGTCACAATTGCTCTTTGCGCATTGTCAAAAGCTGCCTTTCTTTCGAGTGTTATGAGTGGTGGAGAATATTTTGTAGAGCATCCGACGTTGCGAGGATTCATCGCGGTAGCCACCGAAATCGTCAGGGGAGAATACGACGTGACGGCCAAATTGAGTCAACTTCGAGGACCGTACAAAGCGTTGCTAAGTGATCCGGATTGGTTGCCGGCGGAATTCCAGCAACCCTCTGGGAATACCACGATGGGAGACGGAATTGCCTCCCTGCTGTTGTATCGATCGGAACTTAAGGATCTTTCACTGTCGACGCTGGTGGTCGCGCCCGGTCTCGCCACACCGGTTCACAACCATCTGGCCTGGGGTCTGGTAGGACTCTACCAGGGGGACCAGGAAGAAGAAGAGTACGAAGCGCATGATCATGAAGCGGAAACAAACTTCCGGCCGCTGAATTTACGGACGAAGCGTGTTCTCAAAAAAGGTGACTTCTACGAACTCGTCCCGCCCTGGAACGATGTCCATCGCGTACGAACGATTTCATCCGAACCGTCTGTCAGTTTGCATCTATTGGCGAACGACATCGGCTGCGTAGTCCGCCAGAAATTCGATCCCGAAAGCGGACGCACGGAACCATTTCGTTCCGGCTGGAGCAATGCACCGTGCGAGGAGCGGTAGCGCCGATCGTCCCTCTTCTCATTATTGTCGTCGTCGATCGCTTCTTTCAGCAGCAGACCAAGAACGACCACGAACGAGACGATCGGATGATCCCGGTGATCGGTGATTCCCGCCTCTTTGTTTTCGTTCCCCCTCCCCCTGACACTGACACTGGCACTGACACTTCTTGATCTATTCAGAATCGACAGGACAAATCGGTTCCGGCAGAGTCAGCATCTCTATGTGGTCACAGGTATATGACCCCCTCCATAACATTGTGCTTTCGGCTCTGCTTGCTGCCGTACCCGTGGCTGTGCTGCTCGGGGCTCTTGGTGTCTTCCATGTAAAGGCTCACCTTGCCGCATTGCTAGGTCTGGCCGCCTCACTGCTCATCTCTGTATTCGAGTTTGGCATGCCTGTTCAGAAGTCGCTGATGGCTGCGGTATTCGGAGCTGCCTACGGCTTGCTGCCAATCGGATGGATCATCCTGAACGTGATCTTCCTTTACCAACTGACCTTGGAAAAAGGGCACTTCAAGGTTCTGCAAAATAGCATCGCCAACGTCACGGAAGATCGCCGGCTGCAACTCCTCCTGATCGCGTTTGCCTTCGGAGCGTTTTTTGAAGGAGCCGCCGGTTTCGGTACACCAGTAGCGGTGACTGGCGCGATCCTGATCGGCATCGGCTTTTCGCCGCTCCAGGCGTCGGGACTTTGCTTGATTGCTAACACCGCTCCAGTGGCTTTTGGAGCGATCGGCACCCCGGTCATCGCTCTTGCGGCCGTTACAGGTCTGGATTTGCTCCAGCTCTCAAAGCAAATTGGTCACCAGCTTCCATTCTTTTCTCTCATCATCCCCTTCTGGCTGATCTGGGCCTTTGCCGGCTTTCGTGGGATGATTCAGATCTGGCCGGCGATCCTGGTGACCGGCGTCTCCTTTGCGGTCCCTCAGTTTCTCGTCTCGACTCTGCACGGTCCGTGGCTCGTTGATATCATTGCTTCGCTTTGTTCCATGGCGGCATTGACGCTTTTTTTGCGCGTCTGGCAACCGGAAACCATGTGGCTGTCGATGTCACGTGAATATCCAGCCGAGAACGCGGACGCGCAGGCTGCCGATGCCGAACCGATCAGTACAATCTTCCGGTATCGACCGGAAAATGGAGCTCAGATTACCCGGGCCGATACGGTGAGAGCCTGGCTCCCCCTGGCCATCCTGAGCGTCTTTGTTTTCCTCTGGGGAATACCCCAGTTCAAGACGTTTCTGGACGGACTTTTCAACCCTAAATTTCCAGTCCCCTGGCTGGATAAGCTCATCCTCCGAGTTCCGCCCTTGGTACCGGAACCGCGGCCTGAAGCGGCAGTCTACGCCTTGAGCCTATTGTCGGCCACCGGCACGGGTATCCTCCTCGCGGCAATTCTCAGCGGATTTCTCATGGGTTTTTCGCCCTTCGGTCTCGTGCGCGTCTACTGGCAGACGCTGAAACTTGTGCGTTTCTCTTTGCTGACGATTGCCTGCATGCTCGCTCTCGGATTCGTCACTCGGTACTCCGGAACCGACGCCACGTTAGGTCTCGCTTTTGCTCAGACTGGAGTGTTCTATCCGATGTTTGGCACGCTGCTTGGCTGGCTGGGAGTGGCACTCACCGGTTCGGACACTTCTTCCAATGTCTTGTTTGGCGGTCTGCAGAAAATCACCGCTCAGCAACTGGGACTCAATCCAGTCTTGATGGCCGCCGCAAATAGTAGCGGAGGTGTGATGGGCAAAATGATCGACGCGCAAAGCATCGTGGTCGCTTCGACGGCGACGCGCTGGTACGGGCACGAAGGCGAAATTCTTCGTTTCGTCTTTTTCCATAGCATCGCGCTGGCCATCCTGGTCGGCATCCTGGTCACGATCCAGGCGCACCTGTGAGGATAAACCCTTTGAAACTTATGTCCATTCTCACACCGTGACCGAGAACGAGGAGAGCGATTCCGCACGGAAGGCGGCACGCCGGCAACGGAGGCTCGAAGCCTTGGTGCTTTTCGTTTTCGCCTGGATCGCTGCGACAGTCACCCACCTTTTAAGGCCCGACCCGATGGCGTCAACCGCACACAGCGGCGTCTTACTATTTATCGGACAGACCTTCCGAAGCACTTTAGTCTGTTTTGCTTTTGGTTACGTCTTGTCCCGCTTCTTTAAGCAATACAAGACCGGGTGCGCCTTGGTGATCATTTTATTTTTTGCCTATCTGATCTGGACGGGAAGGCGATAGCGGCGGTTGGGGAACGTGTGCGGCGGTGTCGGCGTATTAGGGTGTTAGCGAAAAGGAGTAGAACGGAGTTAGCAGAATGTTATGAGCACCACTTTCTCAGTCTTCGGAGATACCCGCACGTACATCGGTTCGCGACATGCCCTGATCGCTCCGGACGGTCACATTCCTAGTCGGTTACCCGGTATCGATAAGGCGACGGTCGTGGTGCTCATCTCCAGGGAGATGGGAGCCCGTTTGACTCAGTTGTTGTTGACCTTTCAGGCGGACGGCAGCGCAGTTTTTCCGGCAAATGACACCGAGGCTTTCGCGTATATCCTGCGCGGTTCGGTGCGCGCCGAAGTCTCCGGGAATCGTTATTCGCTCGAGACGGGCAGCTATTTGTTTGTTCCTGCCGGCCAGGTTTGGAACCTGAGTGCCCCTGCTGAGGGAACCCAATTGAATCTGTTTTTCAAGAAGTACGTACTCCTCGATGGCTCGGTTCCCCCGGAGGTTTGCGCGGGGCACGAAAGCCAGGTGACCGGCCAACCTTTTCTCGGCGACGAAGATGCTCTGCTCCAAATCCTCCTTCCGGACAATGCGTCCTTCGATATGGCGGTAAACATCTTCAACTACAAGTCCGGCGCCTGCCTGCCATTTGTCGAAACCCACATCATGGAGCATGGCCTCTTGATGCTGGAGGGGATGGGAATCTATCGACTGGAAGATCGTTGGTATCCCGTTGCTTCCGGAGACTGTATCTGGATGGCTCCCTACTGTCCTCAATGGTTTACCGCGATGGGTAAATCACCGGCCAGATATCTCTACTACAAAGATGTGAACCGTCCGGTTTTGCTTTAGGAACCGAATAACATGCGATGGCGCGATGTAGAATAGCATAGCATAGGCCTCCAGGCATGGTCTCCAGCCAGTGTCCCCTGCCTTACTAGGTTAGGTAGGTAACAACCTTCTGTGAAGGTCTTCGTAGGGAGAGCGTGAAATAGTTCGCGCGAAGAGTGTGGGGGGAGACGCTGCGGGGCAGGGCAAGGCGGGAAGCCCCGGCTCAGACGGAGCTTCGCCCTACCTTCGCCGATACGCCGATCCGCCGACACGCCGATCCGTTTCACCCTACCCCTACCCCTTACCTGCCGAACAGAAAGTGGAGAATAAAAAGGACTGCCAAAATGTAGGTGACCGGGCCGACTTCCTTGGATTTTCCGCTGCCGACTTTCAGCCCGACATAGGTTAGCAACCCGAAGGCGATTCCTTCGCTGATGCTGAAGGCTAACGGCATGGTCAGGATCGTGATAAACGCGGGAGCCGCTTTCTCAAAATCCTTCAGATCAAGTTCCGCGAGGCCTTGCATCATAAAGGCGCCGACAATCACCAGAGCAGGTGCCGTTGCGACTGCGGGAATGATTAGAATCAACGGCGTGAAGAAAAGCGCCAGAATAAAACAGAGAGCGGTCACGATGACGGTCAACCCGGTCCGTCCGCCGGCCTCGACGCCGGCCGCGCTTTCGATATAGCTGGTAACGGTCGAAGTCCCAAGGCTTGAACCAAACATGGCCGCTGCGGAATCGGCCATAAACGCTCGCCCAATCTTTGGCAAGTTCCCGTCCTTGTCGAGCAAACCTGCGCGCTTGGAAACTCCAATCAGCGTTCCCATATTGTCGAACAGATCGACAAACAAAATGGAGAGTACCACCGGCAGCGTGCCCAAGAAATTCTTCCAGAAATAGGTCAGATCCAGTTTCAGGAAGGTAGGCGCTAAAGACGCCGGCAAATTCACGATCCCACTTGGCATCGCGGTGAGCATTCCTTTTCCATCCGGAGAAGGAACGATCAGTCCAACGACGGTGAGTACCAAAATCACGATAATGATTGCGCCGGGGATCTTGCGGGTGACCAGAACCGCGATGGCGATAATCCCGGCAATCACTAGCAACGGCGCCGGCTTCGACAGATCGCCCAAGGCCACGAATGTCGCCGGGTTCGCCACCACCACCCCACCGTTCTTCAAACCGATAAACGCGATAAAAAAACCTATCCCTGCCGTGATGGCCAATTTCAACTCAAGCGGGATCGCTTCGACCAGCTTCTTTCTTAAACCGGTGACCGAGAGGGCGAGAAAAATCAACCCGCTATAAAACACCAGGCCTAACGCGGCCTGCCATGGAATCCCTTTGGCCCCGCAAAGAGTGAAAGCAAAAAAGGCGTTCAACCCCATCCCAGGCGCGAGGGCAATCGGGTAGTTGGTCGCCAGCGCCATCACCGTGGTCATCACTCCGGAGGCCACGGCGGTAGCCGTAATCAGAGCACCCTTATCCATGCCTGTCGTGGAAAGGATGGATGGGTTCACCGCGAGGATGTAGGCCATCGCCGCAAAGGTCGTCAGGCCTGCGATGACCTCCTGTGACACCACAGTCCGGTGTTCTTTAAGAGAGAATAATCGCTCGAGCATCCCAGAAACCCCCAAAAGAAATTTCGCGACAGGTTGCGGAATAACCGTCGTTCGCCGCAAGAAAAAACTGAATTACTTACTGTTTTTTCGCCGGAGCGTCTTGATCCGGTGTGAGTAGTCTCCCGGCCGCCTGACCCGGGAACTTTCCGTTTCGATAAACGGCACGGCCACGGACCCAGGTACCTTTGACCACGGCGCGCAGCTCGGAGCCGACGTACGGGCTGATCGCATGACGGTAGAACAATTGTTCTGCCGTGATGGTTTCGATCCCCCGGAGATCGACCAACGTCAGATCAGCATCGAATCCCTCGGCGATCCGCCCCTTCACTCGGCCAATTCCGAAACGCTCCGCGACGTTGGTCGCGGTCAGAGCCGAGAATCGTCGAAGTCCGTCAGAACCCGATCGGGCGTGCCATTCCGCCAAAGCCAAAGGGAACGCATGCTGGCAACCGGAGATTCCACCCCAAATCTCGAAAAAATCTGCTGAGATTTTCATCTCCGGCGGGGCCGGAGAATGATCCGAGCCCAATGTATCGATCAGACCCGCCTCAATCCGCTTCCACATTTCTTCGCGTCGAGCCGCGTCACGCAAGGGCGGCGCACATTTGGCCGTGGCACCGATCTGACCGACAGACTCGTCGGTCAGCAACAAATAATGCGGGCAGGTTTCGGCCGTGACCCGAACACCGCGATCCCGGGCTGCTTGGATCAGATCAATTCCTTCCGGACAACTCACATGAACAACATGCAAATCACATCCGGTCTCGCCTGCCAATTCCAAGGCAACGCGGATGGCACGCAGTTCGGCCTCCACCGGACGCGATTCCAGGTAATCCCGCCAGCCGACCTTCCCTTGATTTCTGCGCTCTTTGGCCAAGGTGTAGGTCATGAGGTCATCTTCGGCATGAACCGCGACCGGTAGACGATGAGTCGCAGCGGTCTTCATCCCCTGCTTGAGCACTTTCGCATCTGAATGGGGAAAATCAGGGGTCCCGCAGCGGCTCATGAAAGCCTTAAATCCAATCACGCCGGCGTCCGCCAACTCGTCCATTTTATCGAGGTTGATCGGCGTTAAACCACCCCACAACGCAAAGTCCAAGATCGACTTGGCCTCGGCACAGGCACGCTTCTTCGCGAATCCCTCTCGATCCAGAGTGGGAGGAGCGGCATTCAAGGGCATTTCAAAGAAGGTTGTCCCGCCGCCTGCCGCCAATGAACGCGGCCCCGAAGAGAGCCCTTCCCAATGCTCGCGGCCAGGTTCGTTAAAATGCACGTGCGCATCCACGAAACCTGGAAAAAGATGCAGCCCCGACGCATCGACCAACTCTGCCGCCCGCCCCTTCAACTCCGAACCCGTGGCAACCACTCGTCCGTCCAAGACGGCCAGGTCCGCCGAAATCAGCCCTTCGGCCGTTACCAGCGTACCTCCACGAAAAAGAAGATCATAGTCACTCATGACAACTCCCAAGAACGAAGAAACTCCACCGTCACTTGAAGCGCTACGCGGATATCCTCCAAAGAAACAAATTCGTCCGGATGATGACTCAGACCTTCGCGGCAGCGGACAAACAGCATCGCCACCGGGAACATCGGGGCCAGAATTCCTGCGTCGTGGCCGGCACCGCTCGGAAGCAGGCGCGTTGAACCGGTCACCCTTTCGACGACGCCAAGTAATCTTCGAGACAACGCCGGGTCACACTCTCTGGCGGTCGTAGCCTGGAGAATCTCCCATGTGAAATCCAAGCAGCGGCCACGCGCGATCGTACCCGCACGGTCCTCCAACCATGCGGAGGCCACGTTCAGAACCGAGTCCGACTGGTGCCGCACGTCCAACGTGTGCGTGACCCGGGCCGGGACAACATTGCTGACATTCGGCTCGATTGCCAGCCGTCCGACGGTGGCCATCAGACCGCCGAATTTTTCCGACGCCTTTTTCAACCTCGCGAATAAACTCCGCCGCGCCGGCCAACGCATCCCGTCGCAACGGCGCCGGAGTCGTCCCGGCATGCGAAGCCTTTCCAGTCCAGGTTAAGCGACAACGCAGTTGGCCGGCGACGGCTGTTACCACACCGAGCGCCAGCCCTTCACTTTCGAGCACCGGCCCTTGTTCCAGGTGTACTTCCAGAAAACCGGCGAGGCGGCCAGGGGCGAATGTCGGATTTGGCAGGATAAATTCGGTCCCGCTCCATCGCTCCAAGGCTTCCCGAAGAGTCTGGCCATTCCGATCCGGCAGCGTCAGCTCTTTCAGGGTCAGCAATCCGCAGAACGCCTTGCTCCCGATGTAAGCACTTTGAAACCGGACACCTTCTTCGTCGCTGAATCCGGCCACCGCAAGGGAAAAGGGCAAAACCACGCCGGCTGATCGCAGGATTTCCACCGCTTCGATCGCCAACACCACGCCCAGCGATCCGTCGAATCGGCCAGCGTTGCGCACGCTGTCGAGGTGGGACCCGAGAAGAAAGACCGACCCGGAGGAACCCGCTGGCGACTGACCCAGAAGATTGGCCACGCGATCTTCGCTCGTCGTTAACCCCGCTTCCCGCATCCATCCAGCCACTACTTGATTCGCACGCAGTGTGGCCTCCGATAAGAATGTCCGCGTGATCATCCCTCTCTCTTCGGTGATCGCCGCGAGCGCATCGATCCGGTCTTGAATCCGCGAGGCATGTGTATTCCAGGAGATATCAAGCATCGCTGACTCTCCCGAATAAAGTTCTCGTCATTTTGAAAGGAGCATTCGAGCGTTTCTGCGAAGGCAGACTATAGTTCGATCGTAGCCACGGGCACGATAAAAAGCAGGATGAACATTCCAGTCAGCTGATGTGAAGATTTCAATTGTCGTCCCAGCTTTTAACGAAGAGAAGCTCATCGTGCGCTCGTTGCAGAGCATTCGACTGGCGGCAACTGCCTTTTTGCAGATCGGCTGGGAATATGAAATCATCGTCTGCGACAATAACTCTTCTGATCGAACCGGGGAATTCGCCAGGGCACAAGGTGCCCACGTTTTATTCGAGGCAGTCAATCAGATTTCGCGGGCACGAAACACGGGTGCGGCGGCAGCGCATGGAGAGTGGCTTGTCTTTGTCGATGCCGATTCCTTTCCCAGTCCCGAATTGTTCACCGAAATGGCGGCCCTGATGCAAACTGGCCGTTGTATCGGCGGCGGCGCTACGGTTGAACTCGATCAACCTGTTCGTTGGGCAATCGGGTTTGTCGGCCTTTGGAATTGTTTGAGCCGCTGGCAGCGCTGGATGGCGGGATCGTTCATTTTCTGTGAGGCGCGAGCGTTCCGGAAATTGGGTGGCTTTAGCCATGAGCTGTTCGTCGCGGAAGAAATTGACTTCAGCAAACGATTAAATGAGTTGGCCAGGTTACAGGGACAGCAGGTCAGCATTCTGCATCGGCAACCGCTCAAAACCTCGGCGCGAAAGATTCACCTCTACTCGTGGAGAGAGTACATCTTTGTTTCTGCTCAGAAGTTTTCTGGGACTGGGGAGAACCTTCAAAGATCGTAAGGCCTGCGGGCCTTGGTACGACGGCCGACGTTAGTCGACCGTCCTAAACCTCTCGGGTTTGCCCGTCTTCAATCGTCCTCGTCCTAGTTGTCGATCCCTGATCAAGTTCGAGGGACGAAGTCTCGTGAAGGTACCCGGATAGAAATTGTTCGATTCGACTGACCTGATCGCTTGCTACTGCCAGGGATCGTTCAGCTCCGCTCAAGAAACCTGATCGACCCAGGCGCTCCAATTCCTGCAGCGGAGGCACCATTGCTATCATCCCGCAGCTGGCGCTGGCCCCGACATATTCGTGTGCCAATTCTGTGACTTCCTTTGCAGCACCACTCCGAATTGCAGTACCTAGTTTTTTAATCAGGTCCTCCAATTGGCCTAAAATCAGATCCACCAACTCGCGAAATCCTTCTTGGTTGTCGCCGCTCACCTCCATTAAAAGTTGCATGTCTACAGGACATTCTTCTTGAGTCAGCGGCCCAACGGAAGTTTCGGTCCCCAGCGCGTCAACCGTATTGGCTTTTGAATCACTGAGAGAAGCGTCCGCCAACCCGGTCGTCCGCTCGATTGGAATTTGCAGCGCTAGTTTCGAGCGCTCCAACACCGCCTTCAGCTCAGAAGAGCGGACCGGTTTGGCAAGGTAGTCGTCCATTCCCGCCGCCAGGCATTTTTCCCGTTCGCCCTGCATGGCGTGCGCCGTCATCGCGATGATGTGAACCGGCGCTTTCCAGGGGCAACGCGGATCTACAGGCTCGTTCCCGTTTGCGGATGGTTTGGGTTGTTTCGTAGCCGTCCAGTTCCGGCATTTGACAATCCATCAGAATAACGTCGTAGGAAACCTGCTCCAGGGCTTTCACTACCTCTAACCCATTTGTCACCGCCCGGGCCCCATAACCAAGCTTGTCTAACTGGCCTAAGGCAACTTTCCGGTTTGTTTGGTTATCATCCGCTAAAAGAATGCGCAACTTCTCGACTGACCGGGGAAGCTCTCCAGGAAGGCCAGCGCCGAGAACGGGAACGATTTCCGGAGGGCTCGTTTGCCCTGCCACCCGATCCGAAATCTCACTCAGGCAATCGAAGAGGCGCGATTGTTTGACCGGTTTGGTCAGGCACGAGTTGATCCCAAGTTCCTGCAGCTCCGCGGGTCTTAAAGATTGTCCGTGAGAGGATCAGAATGACCAGGCGTGTTGTGCCGATCGCCCGGCTCGCTCTTAATGGCTCGGACAAGCGTTAAGACCGTCCATTTCAGGCATTTGAAAATCGACCAGCGCGAAGTCGTACGGTTTGCCTGCAGAAGCCGCATCTCGCATCATCCTGAGCGATTCTTCGCCAGAGACTGCGCAATCTGGTTGAATCCTCCAGGCCAGTAGTTGCTGACGCAGGATTTGGAGGTTGGTGACGTTATCATCGACGATCAGCACGCGCAGGTCACTGAGCTTTTGATTCTCCCGTTCTATCACTAGGACCGGGCTGTTTTTCAAATTTGGCCGTAAACCAGAATTTTGACTCCTTTTGCGCCTCGCTCTGCACCCCGATTTCACCCTCCATCATCGTCACCAACTGTTTGGCAATCGCCAGACCCAGGCCCGTGCCGCCGTACTTGCGAGTGGTGGAACCGTCGGCCTGGCTGAATGGTTGAAAAATGGCTTTCTGCGCCGCCAGCGAAATCCCGATGCCGGTGTCTTCAATGTTGAATCGCACCGTGACGTGAGTCTCGGTTTGATCTACGATGCCGACACGCACCACCACCTCCCCTTTTTCAGTGAATTTGATGGCGTTGCCGATCAGGTTGGTCAGGATCTGCCGCAATCGCCCTGGGTCTCCACGCAACCGACGCGGGATCTCCGGCGCGATTGCTCCCGCCAGTTCCACGCCTTTGGCGTGGGCGGCTGCGGCCAACATCTCCAATGGACTTTCGACCGTTTCAACCAAGTCAAAATCGAGCGCTTCGAATACCAGTTTGCCTGCTTCGATTTTAGAAAAGTCCAGAATGTCATTGATGATGGTCAGGAGCGTCTCACCGCTAGCCCGGATCGTTTCGGTAAACTCGCGCTGGGACGGGCTCAGGTCGCCATTCAGTAACAAATCGGTCATCCCAATCACGCCGTTCATCGGGGTGCGGATCTCATGACTCATGTTAGCCAGGAACTCGCTTTTGGCTCGGTCGGCGGCTTGAGCTTTTTCCGTAAGCTCTTGTTGCCGGATCAAAGCTTGCTTGCTTTCGCTGATATCCTCAATGTGCGCGATGAAATAAAGGGGCCTGTTTTGTTGGTCGCGTAGCAGTGAAACGCTCACTAAAGACCACACCACCCGCCCATCTTTGTGAATGTGACGTTTCTCTATCTTGCTGAAGTTTATTTCGCCGCAAAGCAACTGCCGCATCACGACCGTACTCGCCTCCAGGTCGTCGGGATGCGTAAGCTCTTGGAATGTTTTTCCGGTGAGCTCAGCCGCGCTATAACCGGTCGCATCGCACAGGGCCTGATTGACTTTAAGGAACCCGCCATCGAGAGACACCAAAGCCATGCCGATTGCCGCGTACTTAAATGCACTGGAAAACCGTTCTTCACTGAGCCGGAGCGCGTCTTCGCTTTCTTTGCCCACGGTCGTATCAATATTGACGCCGATGACGTGTGCCACTTGACCAGCGTCGTCCAGAACCACCCCTGCGGCGGCCAGGATGTATCGAATGGTTCCGTTCGGAAGCTGAATGCGGAATTCCGCAGAGCCCTGCGATTTGGAGGCGATCACGAGTTGCAGAACGGCTGCCGTCGCCGGCAAATCCTGAGGCACGACTGCATCCGTCCACATCTGATAATCCACCTGCAGATTCTTGGGAACGCCGTAAAGCTCATACATTTTTTCGTCCCATATGATTTGGTCGGTGCGGACATCCCAATCCCAAATGCCGGCCTGCAAAGCTTGAGTGGCCAAGGTAAGTCGTTGAGCAAGAGTTCTGAGCTGATTCTCAGCCGCCTTGCGTGCAGTGACGTCCATCACCACGCCAACAAAACCGATGATTGAGCCACTCGTATCGTAGGAGGCAGTCACCACCAGATTGCCTGTCAGCGTTTTACCGTCTTTCCGCACAAACGTCCAATCCCGTTCCTCAGGTTGGCCGTTACGGACCTTCTCGACGAAGATATCGAAACCTTGCACCGGCTTGCCGATTTCCTCGGTTAGCTCCCGACCCCTGGCGGCTACTTCGGTTTCCAAATGAACGATCGCCGGCGATTGCTTGCCAACCATTTCCTCCGAGGTGTACCCCAGCATCTGCTCGGCACCGCGATTAAAAACCGTGATCAGTCCCACGGTGTCAGTGGCAATGATCGATACCTGCGTTGCCGCATCCAGCACCGCCTGAAACTTCACTCTGGCTCCATTGAGTTCCGCCGTACGTTCCGTCACGCGTCTTTCCAATTCCGAGCGCGCGCGCTTCTGGTCGTCTATATCAGTGCAGGTGCCCACCCACTGGACGACCTGATTTTCTTCATTTCGCAAAGCAGAGGCACGTCCAAGGTGCCACCGATAAGCACCGTCCGAAGCGCGCTTGAACCGGTATTCTACCTCGTAATCGCAGCCGGTCGTAAATGCTTTGGTCCAACGTTCCACACAGTTCTGCAGATCGTCCGGGTGGATCACATGCTTCCATCCCCAACCCTTTGTCTGCTCGATGGTCATGCCGGTGTAGTCGAACCAACGCTTGTTATAGTAGTCGAGGTTCCCATCAGGCTTTGCCGTCCAGACAATCTGCGGCATCGCATCGGCAAGGAAGCGGTAGCGATTGGAGCTGTCTGCTAATTCGGGCGAGGTAATACTCATGTAGGCTGCAAAACTTTAGTTCACCGCCGGAAGCGTAGCCGGTCTTTCAACAGATGGATGTTAAATGCGTTAGGATCCCTCATCGTGTTCTTTTTATAGAGCGTAATAACACAAAATTTCCATAATAACAATGATTACTGTGTCATTCCGCCGATTGATCACGCAGGGCAGGTAGCGGAAGCTCCGTCTGAGCCGGGGCTTTCCGCGTCGCACTCGTCTGCAGCGTCACCCCCGTTAAGTCAATCGTTCGAGTCGACCACGATACGCGCGGAATTAGCATAAAAGAAAATGGCCGATGCGAGGATTCGGATCTCGTTCGGGCAGCGTGAAATGATCAATCGATCCGAGCGAGAACTTTGGGGTGACATTGTTAGGCGAGGCAATGCGGGAAGCCCCGGTTCGGGCGGAGCCTCACCCTACCCTGGGCTTTGCCCTACCGTCCAGACATCGCCTGGTTTTTGACCGCCGCGATGAGCAGAAAAGTCGGTCGGCGGCAATCGTCTTTCAAATCGGGCTGCTCAATCAGCATTTCCGGCATCGGTTCGGGTTCCGAAAGCTTCGCAATCCGAAAACCGGAATCGATCAATGCATTGACGTAGGTCGAAACGGTTCGGTGATATTTGACGACATCGTCAGCCATCCATTGAGTATGCCGTGGGCCTTCCTTTTGATAGTCGTCCACTGGCCAGTGCAATTTTTCGCCCTTCGGTCCGGTACACCATTCCTGAGCCGCGAGCGCGGTAAAGACGGGATGTTCAACCGAAATCACCAGCTCGCCGGAGGATGCCAGATACTGGTAAATTTTCCGGCACACCAGCTCAAAGAGCTCGACATAGTGCAGCGCAAGCGAGCTGATCACCACATCGAATTCTTCGGCCGGAAAGTCGACGTCCTCGATCGCAGACCGCCGGTATTCGATTGCTGGGTCGTCCGTCATCGCTTTAGCACGGGCTAACATGTTCTTTGACAGGTCCACGCCGATCACACAGCGGGCTCCCTGCTGGCGAGCATAACGGCAGTGCCAGCCGAAACCGCAACCAAGATCGAGCAACCGCTTATCATGAAGATCCGGAAGCAACGCGCGGAAGGCATGCCATTCCTGCGCTTCATCTAGTCCGCGGATCGAACGCCGCATTCGACTGTAATTGGCGTATAACTCGGGATCATCGTATTTATTCTGTTTCATTGGGTAGGAGCCAGGAGCCAGAAGTCAGAAGTCAGAAGTCAGAAGTCAGGAGTTCAGGAGTTCAGGAGTTCAGGAGTTCGGGTGTTCGGGTATTACAGAATGTGGAAGAGGTCTGTCTGGTTCGGGTAGCTGACCTCGATCGACTGCAACCGAGTGGAAACTTTCATCACATAAAAGCAAATCAACAATCCAAGACCAGAAGTCGGCCTTCCCAACTCCTGACTCCTACTCCTGGCTCCTGGCTCGGCTGCGGCTCCGGCCGTGGTATAGAGCGGTTGCGCAACATCCATGGCTGAGTTCTTTGACATCATTATCGTGGGCGGCGGCCCGGCAGGCAGCACCGCCGGAACTTTACTGGCACAGCAGGGTTGGAATGTTGCGATTTTCGAGAAAGAAGCGTTTCCTCGTTTCAAAATCGGCGAGTCCCTTTTGCCCGGCAGCCTTTGCACCTTTGAGCGGATGGGAGTCAAAGAGAAAATCGACCGGGCGGATGTCATCGTGAAACACGGTGGAAAAATTGTTTCCGCCTGCGGTACACGAAGCAAACGCTTTCTTTTCACGGACGTCTTTCGCTGCAAATACCCGACCGCGTACCAAGTCGAGCGTTCGATGTTCGACCAACTACTTCTTGATCACGCGGCCGAAAGCGGTTGCCGGATTTTTCGCGGTGCCCAGGTAACCGATATTGCCTTTGACAGCGACGGGGTGACCATCCAGACCGCCGACAGCCCATTCCGCGCCCGATATCTCATCGATTGCTCAGGTCGTAACTCTCTGATTGGCTCACGATTCAAGTTGCGTCAGAACTATCCTCATCTTCGGAAATTTTCACTGTTTGCCCACTTTGAAGGTGTCGATCGCGAGCCCGGGATCGACGGTTCGCTGACCAAAATGATCCGCTGTCAGGATCGGTGGATTTGGATGATCCCCATTACAGCAAAAAAGACCAGTGTAGGGGTAGTGCTCGACGCAGAAACTTTCAAGCGCCTGAAGTTGAAGCCCGAGATTGCCTATCACCAGATTCTTCAGGAAAATCCCGAAGTCATCGGACAGTTGTCGGAAGCGCGACGCGTCACCGAAGTCCATGCCGCGGGAGATTTCTCATTTCGGAATAAACGATTAACGGGCGAGCGATGGGTGCTTGCAGGGGATGCCGCCGGATTCATTGACCCTGTTTGGAGTAGCGGCGTTTTCATCGCAGTTCTTTCGGGCGAGAAAGCCGCCGATATGCTTGACCGAACGTTAAGGCAACCACAGCGGCGTGCCCTCGAGTTCGCTCGTTACGAGCGCCATCTCGGCCGGGTCATGGACCTTTACTTAAAATTTGTGACCGCGTGGTACACCCAGGAATTTGCCGAGGTGTTTTTTAACCCCAAAGAGTTTTTTCAGATTGTGCCTGCCCTGAATTCAGTGCTGGCAGGCAGTGAGGAGCGCCTGCCGGAAGTCCGTTGGCGTCTTTGGCTTTTTGATTTTTTGGTCTTCTTGCAAAAGCGGTTCGCGATGATTGCGCCACGGATGAACTTCCAGCCAAAAAGGCCCTCGATATGAGTTCCGACGCGAACCAGGATACGCCGCTTTACGACGTCGTGGTGATCGGCGGCTCGCTTTCCGGGGCGGCCACCGCGACGTTGCTGCTACGAAAAAACCCCGGACTAAACCTGCTCATCGTCGAAAAATCGACCCATTTTACGCGACGTGTCGGTGAGGCGACGGTTGAGATCAGCGCATTTTTCCTAGGCCGGATCCTCGGGATGACGCAACATCTCAACGATTCCCATCTCGTGAAACAAGGGATGCGATTCTGGTTTGCTAACAATGAAGTCACCGCGCTCAACCAGGCGAGCGAGCTCGGCGGCCGATACCAGGTTCGACTTCCGTCTTATCAATTGGATCGGGCGGTTTTCGACGAGGAGGTTCTCCGACGCGCCTGCGAGGCCGGCGCCAAACTACTTCGCCCGGCGAGCGTGACCCGGGTGATCCTTTCGCCGGGTGGCGAGCAGATCATCACGCTTCGCACCGGGGAAAAGTCAGAGATGGTGCGCGCGCGCTGGGTGGTTGACGCCTCGGGCGTTGCCGCGCTGTTGGCGCGACAGCAGGGGTGGTGGCGGCTAAATAGCGCTCACCCAATTGCCGCCGCATGGGGCCGCTGGAAAGGCGTGAAAGATTGGGACGGGTACGAACTTGCGGAAAAATACCCCGAATGGGCTTCAGCACCTTACGGGATTCGTGGCACCGCGACCAATCACGTGGTCGGGGACGGGTGGTGGAGTTGGTGGATTCCCCTGAAAGGTGGCGACGTGAGCGTTGGTCTTGTTTTTGACCAACGCCTGGTTCAGTGGCCGCAAGAGGGCGGAAAACTAGGCGACCGGCTAAAGAGCTTTCTGATGCAACACCCCGTGGCGCGCGAGATGCTAGCCGACGCACGTTTAATCGATGGGGATGTGCATTGGCGAAAAGACCTCGCCTATTATAGCACCACGTTTGCCGGAGATGGCTTTGTGCTGGTCGGCGACGCCGCCGCGTTCATGGACCCTTTCTACAGTCCCGGCATGGATTGGATCGCCTTTACGGCTGCCAGCGCGGCCGAACTCATCGGGGCACAGCGGCGCGGGGAGTCTCTCGCCGGAGTGATCGACCAGCATAACACCGCTTTCTCGACGAGCTATCGCGACTGGTTTAAAGCCGTCTATCAGAACAAGTACGAGTACATGGGTGAATATGACTTAATGCGACTGGCGTTCCTCCTGGATCTTGGCCTCTACTATCTTGGCATCGTCTCGCAACCCTTCAGGATGGGATTTAAGGGGTTGTTAGCGCCGCCATTTTCCGAGCCGCTTTCCCGCCCGATATTCGCTTTGATGCGCTCCTACAACCGGCGGTTTGCGCAGATCGGGCGACGGCGCCGCCGTTTAGCGTTGTTGGGAAAAACCAATCGTGGCCAGCGCTTTCTTGCCAACGGCTTCACGTTGAGCCGATTCGATATCCGGCTTATTTTCAAAACTCTTTTTCAATGGGGCTGGCTTGAATTGAAGGAAGGATGGCGAAGCTGGCCGCAACCGAGAGAAGATGAATTGCCGAGGAGGGAAGCCCCTTCTCGGGCCTGAGTCTTCAATCGTGCTCGTGCTCGTTATCGTCCTCGTCCTCGTTTTGCCCCCCGAGCGAGAAAACGCTAATCTCAGCAGACCGGCAGACCCTGGTCGCGTTCTCCTTCAATGCCACCCGGTTTGCCCGCAACGATCAAAGATCGATAACGAGCACGAGCACGAGCACGATAACGAGGACGAGGACGTCAGTGACTGTACGACTCCTGAACTCCTGAACTCCTGAACTCGCTGACGCTCCTGACTCCTGGAACTCCTGGCTCCTGGCAACTCCTGGCTCCTGGTAATGCCCGTCAATCGTTCTTGCGCTCGCTCTTTTTATCGTTCTCGATGTCCGCTATGCAGCAGCTGAACGAGACCGCCGAACAAAAGCGGCTGGATGAGGCCCGGGAGCAGAAAGTCCCCTGGAGGAAATGGGGTCCCTACCTATCGGAGCGGCAGTGGGGAACGGTGCGCGAGGATTACAGCGACAATGGCGATGCCTGGAGTTACTTCAGCCGGGATCAGGCGCATTCACGCGCCTACCATTGGGGTGAAGACGGGCTGGCTGGTTTCTCCGATGACAAACAACAGTTGTGTTTCGCACTCGCCCTTTGGAACGGGCGGGATTCGATCCTCAAGGAGCGGCTCTTTGGACTGACCAATAGCGAAGGCAACCACGGAGAGGACGTCAAGGAGTACTACTACTATCTCGATGCGACACCGTCGCATTCGTACATGAAATGGCTCTACAAATATCCGCAGGCTGCCTATCCGTACACGGACCTGCTGGAAACCAACTTCCAGCGTTCCCGCAACGAGGCTGAATACGAGCTGATAGACACGGGTGTTTTCGACCAGGATCGCTACTTTGATGTCTACGTGGAGTATGCAAAGGAGACTCCCGAGGAAATCCTCATTCGAATCTCGGTTTCTAATCGAGGTCCAGAACCGGCCGCACTTCATGTGCTACCCACCCTTTGGTTCCGGAACACCTGGACATGGTGGCCGGTCGCGTCAAAGCCGGTGCTCCGTCAGTTTCCCAATCCGCGCGGGATGCGCATCATTGCCGTTTCTCACACCGGGTTGGGCGAACGCTGGTTATACATCGACGGGGAAGTACCGCTGTTGTTCACCGAGAACGAAACCAACAACCTGCGCATCTTCGAGACCCCAAATGCAAGTCCGTACGTGAAAGACGGCATCAACAATTTCCTGGTCCATAGCCGCCCCAATGCCGTGAACGCCGCGCGCACCGGTACGAAGGCGGCCGCACATCATGCGCTGAACATCGGGCCCGGGCAAACCAGAACCGTGCGCTTGCGCCTGTCGGCTATTAATCCTGGGAAAATGCCCGATCCTTTTGCCGGCTTTGACCAGACGTTTGCCACGCGACTGCAGGAGGCGGACCAGTTTTACGGCGCAATCACACCTCCCGGGATCGAGGAAGACGCGGTCAATGTGATGCGGCAGGCGCTGGCCGGAATGCTCTGGACCAAACAGTACTACTTTTTCGAGGCCGACAAATGGCTCGAGGAGCATGGCATCCATGCACTGCAACGGGGCGCTCGGCAGGTCCGGAACAGCGAATGGTTCCACATGATCAACGACCACATTATCTCCATGCCGGATAAGTGGGAATATCCGTGGTATGCCGCCTGGGACCTGGCGTTTCATGCAATCGCCCTTTCGACAGTGGATGTCGATTTCGCCAAGGACCAGCTCGATCTGATGCTTGGCGTGGACTACCTCCATCCGAGCGGCCAGATCCCCGCGTACGAGTGGAACTTCAGCGATGTCAATCCACCGGTGCATGCGTGGGCGGCGATTTTCTTGCACCGGACCGAGGAGGCACTCCGCGGCAAGGGCGAAATCGCCTTTCTCAAGCGGGTTTTTGCCAAACTGACGCTGAACTTCGACTGGTGGGTAAATCGTAAAGACCGCTTTGGTAAGAATGTCTTTGAAGGCGGATTTCTGGGCCTGGACAACATCGGCGTGTTTGATCGCAGCGCACCGCTGCCCACAGGGGGACATCTGGAGCAAGCCGACGGCACCGCCTGGATGGCATTATTTTGCCACAACATGCTGGAGATCGGTGTCGAGTTGGCAGGGTACGATCCGGATTACGACGAGTTAGCGGCCAAGTTTGCCGATCATTTCCTCTGGATCGCTCATGCAATCAACAAGCTTGGACCGGATGGCATGTGGGACGAAGAGGATGGGTTCTACTATGACGTCCTGCGGCTCCCGGATGGAACCGCCTCGCGACTCAAGGTCCGCTCCGTGGTGGGTTTGCTGCCTCTCTGTGCCGCCACCATCGTCGAACCTTGGCAACGGGAACGCGTCCCGTACGCGACCTCACACCTACTCGCCCGTTTGCGGCGTATGCCACATCTCCGACAGGATATCCATCCAACCGGTCCCGGTCATTTCGGCGTCGCCCAACGCGGCATCATCGCCCTGGTGCGACCGGACAGACTGCGGCGGATCCTTTCCCGGATGCTCGATGAAAACGAATTTCTAAGTCCCTATGGAATCAGAGCGCTCTCCCGTTACCATGCCGAGCATCCCTATGTCTTTCGCGTTCATGGGGAAGATCACCGGGTGGACTACCTGCCGGGGGAGTCGAACACCGGGATGTGCGGCGGCAATTCCAATTGGCGAGGCCCAATCTGGATGCCTCTCAATGCGATGCTGATTCGCGCCCTTCTTCAGTTTTATCTGTATTACGGCGACAACTTCAAAGTCGAGTGCCCAACCGGTTCAGGAAAATTGATGAACTTGTTCGAGGTTACCCAGGAGATCTCGACCCGAATACAGCGAATCTTTTTGCGGGACGAAAGAGGCAGGCGTCCGGTCTACGCGGACGTCGAGAAGTTCCAGAACGATCCTCACTGGAAAGATCACCTGTTGTTCTACGAATATTTTCACGGAAACACCGGAGCAGGCCTGGGAGCCAGCCATCAAACCGGTTGGACGGGTTTGGTGGCCAAGCTCATCCAGCTTTACGGCAACCTCGATCCGAAGAAAGGTCTTGAACAGGGAAGGGCCGCGTTATTCCAGCACCGGAATTAGGTAGATGCTCTGCCTGAGCCCGGGTGGGCATCCCCAATCGTGATCGTCTTTCCACCGCTTTCACTAGCCACAGCAACGATCGTCGATTCCGATAAACGGGACCTTCGGGAGCCGGATGCGGAAGGAACAAAGTTCTGTCAGAGTTTCGAGGAATCTGATTTAGTGATCTGATCGACGGCAAGAACACCCCCTGAATAGAAAACCGCTCTTTTGCAATGGTAGGCACCTGTGCCTCCTCTGGATATAAACCCGCCTCCCACTCCCAGCCCGCTATGATCAAAAAGCTTCTTTGTGGAATTTTCCTATGCTTTTCCGCAGCTCAGGCCTTTGCCTGGACCGACGGCGAACTTCTGATCTGGATTAGTGATAACCGGGCCTACCACGCTTTAGGCGATCTTGGTAAAGCCTTTGAAAAGGAAGTCGGGGCTCCTGTGAAAGTGGAGACCCAGGAACAAATTACCGACAAATTCCAAGCTGCCGCCCAGAGCGGCAAAGGCCCTGATATCTTCTTCTGGGCACACGACCGGATCGGGGAATGGGCCGATGCCGGCTTAATTAAGCCGCTGGAGATCAAAGACGATTTCAAGGCCGCCTTTATTCCCATGTCCTGGGACGCGGTCACCCATAATAAACAAACCTGGGGATATCCTATCTCCCTGGAAGCCGTTTCGTTAATCTACAACAAGAAATTCGTCACCGGCACCCCGCCGTCCCAGCTCTCAGAATTCGCCGCCTTCAATAAGGAACTCAAGGCGAAGAGTCCGAACGTAATTGCCATTATGTGGGACTATAATACCCCCTACTTTAGTTGGCCTTTCCTCGCCAGCGCCGGAGCTTACTCTTTCAAGAAAACGGCCGAGGGCTATGACCTCAAAGACATTGGGGTCGACAGTCCCGGTGCGCTCGAAGGTCTGCAGGCGATCGTCGGCTTGATCAAGGATGGCATTATGCCGAAGGGCTCCACCCAAGCCGTGATGGATCAGAAAATGAGCAGCGGCGCCCTGGCGATGATGATTAATGGACCATGGGACTGGGCTAATCTGCGCAAGGGCGGCGTCGATTTCGCTCTCGCTCCATTACCAGGGGTAGGTGGCAACCCGGGCAAACCGTTCGTGGGAGTTCAGACGGCAATTCTCAATCGTTCAACCCCGAACAGTGATTTAGCACAGCAGTTTCTGGAAAAATACGTCTGCACCGTTGACGGGCTGAAAGCCATGGACGCCGATGCGCCGATCGGCGTTCCCGCGCTCAAGTCTCTTGCCGACGAAATGGCCGCCAAGGACACCTTAATCAAAGTGACTTACGAGAATTGTCAAAATGGAGTCGTGATGCCCAATATACCCCAGATGGGTAAGTTTTGGAGCACGATGCAAGCCGCGTTCGCAATAGCTACCAACGGCGGGGCTACACCTCAGGTTGCCTTGCAAGACGCTAGGAAAAACATGGAAAAATGAGCGCACTGATCGGGAGGTTGCAAATCCGTCATATTCTGGTTATCCTGCTGGCGGTTCCCGCGCTCTATCTAACTTTTATTCTCTACCACAGCGGCAACCTCTGGATTGGGGTTGGTTTGTTAGTGGTGACCTGTTTGGGGGCGTTCATTTACCTGAGCCCCTCAGCGATGACGTTCCGATATCTCTTTCCCGGCTTCCTCGGCTTTGGGATTTTCGTTATCTTTCCACTGGCTTATACAGTCTACATCGGTTTTACGAAATACAGTTCCCAGAACCTTCTTCGTTTTGACCGCAGTGTGGCTTTAATTCGCAACGAAACGTTCCTCAGCCCGAACGCTGCTTCCTACAAATACAAACTGTATGCGCAAGACGACGGCAACTACCTCTTGACCCTGGAGGACGAAAAGGATCCGACGCGGCGTTTCGTGTCAGAACCCTTTGAGCTCACTCCAGGGGTAAAACCTAAAACCGAGCCAGAACCTGTGAAACTCAGCGCCTGGCCACCAGGCCAGGAGATTCCGGGCAAACCGTTGGAGATGGTTCAGATCAACAGAGGTAAGCTGCTGATCCCGATGAGAGCCCAACAATTCGCACTTCCGGACGAAACATTGGTGGCTTTGGCGGGCTTGACTAATTTTTCATCACGAGAACGGCTCTGGACGCCCAATCCGGATGGCTCGTTCACCAGCAAAAAAGACGGCACTGTCATCCGACCCGACTTCAAGCTCGGCTTCTTCGTCAACGATAAAGGGGAGAGGGTTGGGGTTGGTTTCAGAACGTTCAGCGGTTTTGACAATTATTTGCGAATCCTCACCGATCCCCGCATCCAGGGCCCATTTTTCAGGATCTTCTTGTGGACGGTTGCTTTCTCGGCTTTATCGGTCTTTATGACCTTTGCGGTCGGAATGCTGTTGTCAGTCATCCTCGAACAAAAGGATCTCCGTTTCCGCCAGGCTTACCGGACACTCTTCATCCTCCCCTACGCAGTTCCGGGTTTACTATCCATCCTGATCTTGAAGGGCTTATTTAATCAGGAGTTTGGCGCGGTGAACACCTTGCTGAGAGGGATATTTGGTTTTGCTCCGGAGTGGAATACCAATCCATGGGGAGCCCGGGCGATGATTCTACTAGTGAATCTCTGGTTAGGTTACCCTTATATGATGCTGATCTGCACCGGGATGCTGCAATCGATACCCTCGGCCATTTACGAGGCGAGCGCGATCGACGGCAGCAATAAGATCCGCGATTTTTTTGACCTGACCTTGCCCCTGGTCCTTCCGCCGATGACCCCGATTATTATCTCGGCCTTCGCCTTTAACTTTAACAATTTTAATCTCATCTATCTTCTGACCGCCGGAGGCCCTCAGATGGTCGGCGGAAATGCGGGCGAAACAGACCTCCTGGTGACCTATACCTACAGCATCGCTTTTCTCGATTCCGGCACTAACTATGGGTTAGCCAGCGCAATCGCGACTCTGCTTTTCATTCTGGTCGGGTTCCTGGCCTGGATTAATCTGAGGGTCACCGCCAAAAAAGTGAAAATATAAAAGAGATGAATTCTCAACAAAAAACAGCCCTGCGGCTCGGGACCTCTCACGTGTTGCTGATCTTTTTTCTAGTGTTGGTGCTGGTGCCGTATCTCATTGTGGTATCGGCTTCCTTGCGCAGAGGCAATTTTGCACCGAGTGGGTTGCTACCCGACAAGGTTAGTTTAGAGCATTGGAAGTACGTTCTAGGTATCCCCTATCAGGAGGTGGTTAACACGGGAACGGGCGAAACGCGTATCATCAAGGCCGAAACACCTCCGTTACTCTGGTTCTGGAACTCGATCAAAGTCGCGGCAGTCGCTTCGGCGGGCATCATTCTCCTGTCCGGAACGGCTGCTTATGCGTTTTCCCGGCTTCACTTCAAATTTAAATCGGCGACCCTGGGTAGTCTCCTCATTCTCCAGATGTTCCCGATGGTGCTTGCCCTGGTTGCTATCTATGTGATCCTTGATTTCACGGGACAGTACATTCGTTGGCTTGGACTGAACACTCAATCAGGACTTATCATGGTCTACCTCGGCGGAATCTCGGGTTACATTTGGATGATTAAAGGCTATTTTGATACCATTCCCGCGAGCATGGAGGAATCGGCCCGGATCGACGGTGCCTCCCAGTTTCAGACCTTCGTTCAGATTCTCCTGCCGATCAGCATCCCCATTTTTGCTGTGGTCTTCATCCTTTCTTTCATTAGCTTCATGTCAGAGTATCCCGTGGCCTCGATTGTTCTTCAGTCGCGTAATAACTGGACATTGGCGGTTGGCGCCAATTCGTTTTTACCCGAAAACCAACAACTTTGGGGCCGTTTCTCGGCGCTAGCCGTCCTGAGCGGCGTGCCGATTACGATCATGTTCCTGGTCTGTCAGAAATATATCGTCGGCGGTCTGACCTCTGGTGGCGTGAAAGAATAAATTGTTCCTTAGGGGGAACGCAGCCCTTCGAGAAGTCATACGGCTTCCGAAGGGCTGTAACTTCTTCTGCGACCTTTCAGAGCACGGGCCCCAGCGTGGCGATGAGGTTGTTCCATAACCGTCGGTAGATCGGCCAGGCAGCAACCGCCTCCTTTGTGACCCGCTTCGAATGCGCAAGGTATTCCTGCTGACGCTCCCGCATAGCGCCGGTCAGAACGGGATCGTGGAACAGGATATTGTTCTCATAGTTGAGCTCGAAACTGCGGCGGTCCATGTTGGCCGACCCGATCAGTGTGAGCTCGCCGTCCAGGGTCAACGATTTCGTATGCAGCAGGCCGCCTGTATACTCGAAGATCTTAACCCCCGCTGTGAGCAAGTCCCAATAGTAGCTGCGGCTGGCCGCGCCGACGATCCACGAATCGTTTCTTGCCGGAAAGATAATCGTGATGTCTACGCCCCTGTAAGCGGTTGTGCATAGAGCATTGTTCAGGGACTCATCTGGTACATAGTACGGAGTCGTGATGATGATCTCGCGCCGGGCCGCAAACAGCAAGGATTCGAACATCTCGGGCATGGCCGAATATCGCACCGTCGGACCCGTACCGATGACCTGCGCGGGCAGCCCACCCGGCATGGGCAAAGGCAGCTCCTTACTTAGCAGTTCGTCGAGATTCTCATCCACATAGGTCATCCAGTCGCTCGCGAAAAGGAACTGGTTTTGGCGCGCGATGGGACCCTCGAATCGCATCACCGCGTCCACCCAGGGTGCGAATTTCGCCTTAACGAGAAACTCGGGATCGGCACAGTTCTGACTACCACAGTAGGTGATGTGATCGTCGATGACCACAATCTTGCGATGGTTCCGCAGGTCGATGCGGCCGGCGAACAGCAGCAGCAGGGGGTTACCAATCGGCAGGCCTGCAGCCACACGCACACCTGCCGCACGCATCGCCCGCCAATGCTGGGAGCGGATGATAGCGCGGGAGCCCAGGTCGTCGGCCATGGCCCGACAGGTCACGCCGCGGGCAGCCGCACGCTTCAGCGCCTCGACGACCTTGACGCCGTTGTGGTCGGGCAGCCAGATATAGAACAGCACATGGACGTGATCTTTTGCAGAGTCGATGTCGGCCACCATCGTGTCGATGGTTGTATTGGAGTCCGGCAGGAGGCGCGCGGTATTGCCGCCCACAGGATAGAATCCACTGATCGACTGCCCTAGTCGAAAGAGATGCCGGTGAGCCTCCGGAGCGGCGGCTGCAAGGTCCACCGGATCGCCGGCTGGGGGAGTCGGAATCTCCGGCAAGCTTTTAAGGACGGCGTGCAACCGTTTCACACGGCGGCGGCCGATGTTCACCTCCCCCAAAAGCAGATAGGCTACGATGCCAACTAGAGGGAGCACGCCTACGATCACCACCCAAGCGATTCGGGACGCGGGGTCACGATGGGGCCGAAGCAAGATTCGCACGATGATCGCCAACTCAACCAGCGTGATGAGAGCGAAAATGGGCAACGAATGATGTGCCGCGGCGATCATGCGTAGACTTTACCCACAGTGAAGTCCCAAGTTACGAAAAGCAAAGCAACTTATTTCCTCACAGCGGTAGGACGAAACTCCGCCGTACGATGAGGCTCTGTCCGAACCGGGCTTCCCGCATCGCCCTACCTGCAACGTCCCCCCAACGATCGTCCTTCTCCGATCTTGTTTCCCGGGAGCGAGCCGAATTTCGTTGCACCCCCCGGATTCTCCACCTGCGACCCGCTTTGAGACGGCCACGATCAAAGTAATCAGAGACCAATTACCAAATCATTGGCCTCCCGTCACCCCGTCGAAAACTACCTTACAAGTTCAGGCACCGATCACGGCGCTGGGTTTTTTTTGGTGGTAGAAGTCCCGAATGCTCTCCAGCCAGCGCCGCAGGGGCATTGGCGAATGATGCCACTTAATCTCGTCAAAGAGATCGCCGCAGCGACGAGCGGTCTCGGGCGCAAGCCCTTTTTGCATCAGCTGTGCCACGATCTTTTCGGTGGTGAGGTTGAGAATCGAGCCATGGGTGCGCTCAATCTCTTGATGGGTCTGATAAACGACGTTGAGGATCGAATGCGTGTAGATGTTGGACGGCAGAATATCCTCACGGTTGCCGACCTTCACAATTTGGGTGCCGGGGGCGAGCTCTACAGCTAATTCGACTGTGGAAGCTTGTAGGTTACAGATCATGCCGCGAATCCCGGCCCCGGTTTGGATCTTGTCAGTGATCAAATAAACAAAGTCTCCGATTTTCATGCAATCAACTGCTGCCGGGCTCGGGAAATGAGCCCAATAGGTTGGACGATGCATTCACCAAAATAATTCACGGGTAAGGTTCAAAGGCTCAGCTCTACGACGGCTACATTTCAATTGGTGCGGCTCCACTTCCAATTCCGAATCTCCGGCAGATCTTGGCCGTATTGGTTAATGTATTGCTTATGCTCGACCAGCTTGTCCTCGAGCTGCTGCTTCAGGTAAATGCCCTGGTCGCCGGTTTGCGGGACGCGGTCGATGGTGTCGATCACGAGATGAAAGCGATCCAGATCGTTCAGCACGGTCATGTCGAAGGGCGTTGTGATGGTGCCCTCTTCCTTATAGCCGCGGACGTGGATGTTGTCGTGGTTAGTGCGGCGATAGATCAGCCGATGGATCAACCACGGGTAGGCATGAAAAGCGAAGATGACGGGCTTATCTTTGGTGAAGAGCGTGTCAAAATCGATATCGCTCAGCCCGTGCGGATGCTCCTTTTGCGGCTGCAGTTTCATCAGGTCAACGACGTTGACGACCCTCATTTTGAGGGCGGGTAAGTGTTCGCGCATAATGGAAACGGCGGCCAGTGTCTCCAGGGTGGGCACATCTCCACAACAAGCCATGACCACGTCGGGTGCAACGCCCTGGTCGTTACTGGCCCACTGCCAGATGCCGATCCCCTCGGTACAGTGTTTGACGGCAGCCTCCATCGTCAGCCACTGCGGCGCAGGGTGTTTACCCGCGATAACCACATTGACGTAATGGCGGCTGCGCAGGCAATGGTCCATCACCGAAAGCAGACAGTTGGCATCCGGCGGCAAGTAGACCCGCACGACCTCGGCCTTTTTGTTCACCACGTGATCGATGAAACCGGGATCCTGATGTGTGAAGCCGTTGTGATCCTGACGCCAGACATGGGACGCCAGAAGGTAGTTCAGCGAGGCTATCTTCCGCCGCCAAGGCAGGGTCGAAGTGACCTTCAACCACTTGGCATGCTGATTGAACATCGAGTCAACGATGTGGATGAACGCCTCGTAGCAGTTAAAGAGCCCATGCCGGCCGGTGAGCAAATAACCTTCCAGCCATCCCTCGCATTGATGCTCGCTGAGCATTTCGATCACCTGCCCGGAGGGCGCAAGAAATTCGTCGTTCGCCTCGGTTGCTCCCTCCCATTGCCGTTTGGTCACTTCGAAAAGCGCTTCCAGGCCGTTGGAGAGCGTCTCGTCCGGGCCAAAGACCCGAAAATTCCTCCGCTCGCTGTTCAGCTTCGCCACATCGCGCAGGAAACGCCCGAGCACGTGCGTGTCGCCCATACCGCCCACCCCAGGCGAGGGCACATCGACCGCGTAGTCGCGGAAATCCGGCATCCGCAGATCGCGAAGTAGCATGCCGCCGTTGGCGTGGGGATTGGCGCCCATGCGTCGTTCGCCCGTGGGAGCCAGTTCGGCCAGCTCCGGTTTCAGGCCGCCCCGCTCATCGAAGAGCTCTTCCGGCCGATAGCTCCTGAGCCATTCTTCCAGCAACTTAAGGTGTTCAGGATGGGTCGCCGGATCGGAGAGCGGCACCTGGTGCGAACGAAAGGTACCTTCAATCTGCAGACCATCGACGATTTTCGGACCGGTCCAGCCCTTGGGCGAATGGAGGACGATCATCGGCCAGCGCGGCCGCGCAACATTAGTCCCAAGGCGGGCGTCCCGCTGGATTTGTTGGATCTGTTCCACTGCTATATCAAGCGTCGCGGCCATGGCCTCATGCATCAGTCCGGGGTCGTGACCCTCAACGAAGTAGGGCGTCCATCCGTAACCGCGAAGCAATTGCTCCAATTCCTCGCGGGTAATGCGGGCGAGCAGGGTTGGGTTGGAGATTTTGTAACCGTTGAGATGAAGGATCGGCAGCACTGCACCGTCCGAGACGGGATTGAGAAACTTATTGGAATGCCACGCCGTAGCCAGCGGTCCGGTTTCGGCCTCGCCATCACCGACTACGCAGGCAACCACGAGATCGGGATTGTCAAACACCGCCCCGAACGAATGGCTGAGCGAATAGCCCAACTCGCCACCTTCGTGAATTGAGCCCGGGCACTCCGGCGATGCGTGGCTGGGAATCCCCCCGGGAAACGAAAACTGAATAAAAAGCTTCCGGAGCCCAGCCTCATCCTGGCTGATATTGGGATAGATCTCGCTGTAGGTGCCCTCCAGGTAAGTGTTGCTCACCACAGCCGGACCGCCGTGCCCGGGGCCGGAGACGTAAACCATGTCGAGATCATATTTTTTGATGACCCGGTTCAGATGAACGTAAATGAAGTTCTGCCCAGGGGTAGTGCCCCAATGCCCCAGGAGCATGTGTTTCACATCCGCCAGCGTCAGGGGCCGCTTCAGCAACGGGTTGTCGTAAAGATAAATCTGGCCGACCGACAGATAGTTGGCGGCGCGCCAATAGGCGTCCATTTTCTGGAGCAATTCCGGAGAAAGAGTTTCTGTCTTCATGGTTCAATATTCTTCGCTAGGGCCGTATCGTCAGATCGTCCCGATAGACCAAATTCAAAAGTACTCTTTGCGAAGCGTTGCTAATGCTTTTGGGTATGACAAAAGAGCCGAACGCAGGGCCCCAGTTTTACCCTTAGCTTCTTCTATCAGATTCAATGCTGGTGCCGCCAAGATCGATGTCGAGGATGATGCGATGGATCTTGGTTCAAGCCGGCATTGATGGCACCGCCCGAGCGCCCGATCTGCTTCAGCGGCAGACCCGACAGAAGATTTGCTTCGACCTTCTCCAGCGACACGCCCTTTGTCTCGGGAACGAAGATCACGAAGAAGATGATGAAGAGGATATTCAGCCCGCCATAAAGAAGAAATGTATTACCGTTGCCAAGTCCGGCCAGGAGCGGCAGGAACGTCATACCGACGATGGCGTTGGCGATCCAGTTTGTTGCGGTGCTGAAGGTCACTCCGAGGTCGCGCCCCGAAAGCGGATAAATTTCTGAGCAAATCACCCAGATGATCGGCCCGGCGCTCATCGCAAAACCCACGATGAAGATCAGCAAGGCAAAGATGGCGAAATAACCAAGTGCAGGATGGCTTTGAACTCCCATGTTGAAGAGGGTTCCGACCGCAATCATGGCAGCGCCCATGGTGACAAAACCTGCGTACATGATCGGCTTGCGCCCAAGCCTGTCCACAAACCCAATCGCGATGAAGGTCGCAAGGACGTTGGTTACTCCGACGATCACGGTCCCCCACATCTCCGCATTGGTGCTCGCGAATCCTGCGATCTTAAAAATTGTCGGCGCGAAATACATTATGACATTGATGCCGGTAAGTTGTTGGATGAGCTGTAGACCGATCCCGAGGCCGATCACGCGGCGAAAATTAGGATTCGTCTTGAGCATCTCAAATCCATTCTTCTTAACCTTTAAGTTCTCTTCGATCTCTTTGACTTGAGCGGCGATCTCGACTTCATCCAGATGCATTCGCTCGAACACGGCGACGGCGCGATCTTTGAAGCCTTTTAAGAAAAGCCAGCGCGGGCTTTCGGGAAGGAAAAACACCCCGACAAACATCAGGGCGGCCGGAATCGAAATCACCCCCAGCATCAGGCGCCAATGGCCGCCTGTCATCCCGTGAAATGTCAAATAGGACGCGAGCCAAGTGTTGCTGAGAAACGCCAAGACGATTCCGATCGTGATCATGAGTTGATACATCGAAATCAGTGCGCCCCGCACCGCTCTCGGCGATACTTCGGAGAGATAAAGCGGCGCGGTGAACGAGGCCACGCCCACACCGACACCCAGAAACAGCCGGGCGAAGATGAGCAGATGCTCAGAAGGTGAAATCGAACAGAGTAGCGAACCAACAACGAAGATCAGAGCGCTGATCAGCATCGTTTTACGGCGACCCAATCGGCTCGAAAGTAACCCGCTGATCAGCGTTCCGATCACCGCTCCCCATAGCAAGGCGCTCACTACGGCGCCTTCGGACCCAATGGAGAGCTTAAATTCGTTCTTCAAAAAAGGGAGTGCACCGGAAATGACGCCCACGTCTAATCCGAAAAGCAGACCGGCCAACGCCGCCGTGAAACCGATGAAGTAGATGATGAGCTTTTTGCGCAGCGGGGATACGGGGTCCATAATATTGATGCCCAGGGCAGGCATTCTCCTGGTTAGCCTTTTAGAGAAGCATAGCGGTTAAGTGAGCTCTCTTCCCAAGCACGGGATAGGGAGCTGATTTATTCGGCGGACTTCCTTCACTTTAAAAAATACGCCATTGTCAATCAAGGTTTCTTTCGGAATTATGTGCCTCTCCAATTTTCTGCGATCGGACAGACTTGTTAGTCTGGAGAAGGCCACGCACTCGCTCTACGCTTTTCGGCGAGCAAAGAATGGAGGAGTGAACTAACATCGGCCACCGGCTAGAAAGGTTTTAAGTTTATGGCTAAAAATAAGCGTCTAAAAGGTAAAAGGGATAAGTCCGCGAGCCCGGCCGTGGTACAGGGTCGCTCGCGGGAGCAACAGTACGCAGAGGGCAAGGCGATCCGGAATGCCTGCCTGCGGGAAAGTCACTCCAAGTGGAAGCCGCCAAGCGACCGCGCAGACCCCGTCGAAATCCTGGAGGCTTCCAACAAGGGACGGCTTCCAGAGCTGATTCCAGTCCGTTATGGACGGATGATTCCCTCGCCCTTTGTCTTTTACCGAGGTGCGGCGGCGATCATGGCATCCGATCTGACACACACGCCCTCCACTGGGATCCGGGTCCAGGCCTGCGGTGACGCGCATCTGATGAATTTTGGAGCCTTCGCTACGCCAGAACGACGGATGGTCTTCGATATCAACGATTTCGACGAAACGCTCCCGGCCCCGTGGGAATGGGATGTCAAACGATTGGCCACGAGTTTTCTGATCGCCAGTCACAGCAACGGCTTCAGTGAAACCGACGCCCGCAAAACGGTCCTTTCCTGCGTGCGAACCTACCGGGAACGGCTGGCCGAATTTGCTCAGATGCGCACCATGGAGATCTGGTACGCACGACTGGATCTGGAGAGAATTCTCCCCTCGATCAAGGATCAGGAGGCCAAAGAACGTCTCCAGCGGCGAGTCCAGAAGGCCGAAGCCGATAGCGCGCACGAAGCCGATTTTCCCAAGCTGGTTAGCGTGGAAAACGGAGAGCCGAGGATTCGAGACAATCCTCCCCTGATTTATCACTTGAATGAGCAAGCGGTCCCAGAGTTCGAGACCAGAGTGGCCGACGCTTTTGCGCGTTACCGAGAGTCGCTGCCGGACGAGCGCCGGGTCCTGCTCGATCGCTTCCAGAGGAAAGATTTGGCCATGAAGGTTGTCGGTGTAGGAAGTGTGGGCACGTTTTGCGCCGTCATCCTGATGATGGCCGATGTGGATGACCCGCTGTTCCTTCAGGTCAAAGAGGCTGCCCCGTCCGTCCTGGAGCCCTACGCGGGTAAGAGCGTTTATGAGAACCACGGACAACGGGTGGTGAATGGTCTTAGGTTGATGCAGTCGGCCAGCGACTTGTTCCTGGGATGGACCGAAGGCCGCGAGGGTCGCCACTTCTACGTCCGCCAACTACATGACATAAAGATCAAACTTTTAGTCGAGCTTTTTACTCCAAAGTTGATGGTCCAATACGCGGAGTATTGCGGCTGGGCTTTGGCCCGGGCACATGCCCGGGCCGGACAACCCTCCATGATCGCAGGTTATCTGGGTAAAGGCGATCAGTTCGACGAGGCTCTGAGCGACTTCGCAGTGACCTATGCCGAACAGAACGAAAGGGATTATCATGCTTTGCTGAACGCGGTCCGACAAGGCCGTATCAAAGTGTTCACTGAGAGCTAGTGCTTCACCTCATATGTAGCTGGAATGGTCACCTCTATAATATCAACCCTGGATTTGGGTCGATGAAACACTGAAAGATGCTCTGACCCTTTTCTCCCGCTCCATGCAACCTCCCATCCGCATCGTCTTTCTTCTTTTCCTGGTTTTGGCTTCCAGCGGCGTCACGGCTCCAGGCCAGCAAGCTTCTGGCTCACCAGCGAAACCAAGTTCAGTGCCCACACCCATTCCGCTCATCAAAGTACCTTTAGAAGCGCAGTCCGCAGTTGCCTCTCTCCAAGAGATCGAAGCGGACGTTTCAAGGGATCAGTCAAGCGCGGACGAAAACGGCCGCACTCTTCTGGAGCTGACCAATGAGATCGATTCCAGAATCGATGACGACACGAAGGTTCTGAACAGTAGTCCATCTCTTGACGTGCTCTACCGGCTGAAGCTTTCCTGGCGAAATTTTGGGCTGCGCTTGTCGGTTCTAGAGGTCGAGCTGACACGCTATGCCAGCAGCATGGAAGAGCAACTGGCGCGGGTAGATCAGTTGAATAGAAACTGGCAGGCCACGCTGCAATCGGCCAAACAGCCCCAAATCGCCTCCGACAGTTTTGCAGAGTGTGCAGAATGTGGTCGATTCCATCGAGCGGACGCGACAGGCGGCTGAATCCGGCCAAGATCATGTTTTGACGCTGCAGAGCAAGCTCTCCACGGAGCAAGCCCGGGTCCGAAGAGCTCTCTCTTCGATCGGACAAGCAGAAAACCGAGCCTTACAGAATATCTTTGTCAGAAATAGTCAACCCGTCTGGAGCCTTAAAACGAGTCTGGGCACGGAGTGGCTGAAGCATAGCGACGAGTCGTTTTCCTCCCAACTTAAGACCTCCATTGTGTTCAGTAAACGACTCCCTTTTACCTTCTTATTCCACGCCCTTTTTGTGGTGCTGGTGGCCGCCGCGCTTCACTGGATGCGCCGCAGAATCCAAAGATTAGCCAAGGAAAAACCGGACCTGCAGCATGCACTGCCAATCCTCGATCTTCCCGTCTCGACTGCCCTGGCGCTTTCGATGCTGCTGGTACCGGTCATCTATGCGCAGGCTCCGCGCTTAATTCTTGCCATCATGGGCGCCCTAACACTCATCCCAGCCGCAATGATTCTTCGACGGCTATTGGATCGTCATTCGTATCCCATCCTCAATGCGATCGTTATCATGTATTTCGTGGGCCAACTCCGCGTTCTTGTGGCGTCTCTCCCGGTGTTGGCCAGGTTCATATTTTTCGGCCAGTTGCTGGGCGCCACCGTTTTCCTGGTCTGGGTGCTTCGGAGCTGGCGCCCACCGCCGGAAACCGCTCAAACCCGTGGCCGCGTTTGGCGAACCATCCGAGCGATTGCCAAAATCGGGCTTATCATCCTGCCGGCAGCGTTCCTGGCCGATGTTTTCGGGTATGTCAACCTGGGAAATCTTTTGGGAATCATTTTTCTCCGGAGCACTTACATCGCGGCCATGCTCTATACTGCTATTCGGATCCTCGAAGGATTGCTCATTATTGCCCTGCAAGTCCGGCCACTTGGTTCGTTACGGGTCGTTAGCCTGCATCGGGAGATGATTCAACGTCGGACCTGTCGGGTACTGGAGCTTTTGGCTCTTCTATTCTGGCTGAATATACTCCTGAACTTCTTCGGGTTATTAACCCCGGTCATCATGACGGCTGAAGCGGCGCTAAACGCGAACCTGGCATTCGGATCTTTCAACATTACTCCGGGTCACATCCTGGCGTTTGCGGTCGCCGTATGGGCTTCTTTTCTCGTTTCGAAGTTCTTGCGCTTTGTCCTGGAAGAAGATGTCTATCATCATTTGAAGCTCGCCCGCGGCATTCCGTACGCGATCTCCACGATCCTTCACTATCTCGTCCTGCTCTTAGGCTTTTTCATCGCCTTGGGCGCGCTCGGAATTGATCTGACCAAGGTGACCCTCCTGGCCGGGGCATTTACCGTGGGCATCGGATTTGGATTGCAAAATGTGATCAACAATTTTGTTTCCGGCCTGATTCTCCTTTTTGAACGTCCGATTAAGGTCGGAGACGTTATCGAGGCAGGTGGCAATGTGGGGGAGGTCAGCCGGATCGGCATCCGGGCCAGCATCATTCGCACCGCGGATGGTTCGGAAGTCATCGTACCGAACGGATCGCTGATCTCGAGTCAGGTGACTAACTGGACTTTTTCGGATCGCCAGCGCGCGGTCGAAATCTCCGTCAACGTCGCCGGAGGCGCCGATCCTCAACGTGTAGTTGAACTCTTGAAAAGGACTGCCACTGCCCAGTCCGGAGTTTCTAAAGAACCATCGCCACAAGTCTATGTCACCAACTTCACCGCCGGTTCGGTCACCTTTCAACTGCGCGCCTGGACCGATCGCCACGAGGACTGGACTCAGCTGCGAAGCGATCTTGCGGTCGCCGCGAACGAGGCCTTGGTTCGCGAGAAAATTGCGATAGCGTGAGAGGTCAGGAATCAGAATCAGGAGTCAGAATTCAGGAGCCAGGAGCAACCAGCAAGACCCTCGCGGTCCTTCAACGCTGCAGCTCCAACACTCCAACACTCCATCACTCCACCACTCCACCACTCCATCACTCCATCACTCCATCACTCCATCCCTCGATTACTCCACGACTCCTGAACTACTGGAATTCCCGACCTCCAATGCCTGCGGTACGAATGGTGGCCATCAAAGATGGCAACCAGGAAAGAGAATACTTTACCTTCCATCGGATTACGACATTGTAAATCTAATCCCCTGGCGGTATTCAGATCATCTATTTATGTGCCCTCGGAAGAACAATGGCACGGATCACTTCTGGAATTATCCGGATCTTTGCCCGGAAGACCTGATCAGGTCTTTCCATCTGAAACCCGACTCAATCAACCAGGACGAGCTTTTGCGCGCAGGGTGGTTTTGGCACCGACGGCCAAAGGTTCTCTGTGCAAATTTGATTTTGTTGTTTTCCTACATCCTCGTTCTGGTTTGCCTTCTCTATTTCCTCCCCGAGTCTGCTCCAGAACTCCTTGTCTGGCTGGTTGTCGGAGGGAGCGGCGTGATGGTTGATTGTTTTCGCCTGGACCGGTGGAGGCGGGAGTACGAACTCAGTATCAAACGGCTGATTCTTTTTCTTTCGAAGCCCAAATAGTGGAAACCGACAGGATGGGAGAACGCCTTCTCCCGGAGAGACAGGCTGATAGTAGCCATGGCACGAAGTCGCCTGGGTACATCGGGCTGCCGCTCCGGGACAAAAGCCATTCTCCCATCGAAGCGACTCAGAATTATCTTAGCGCTTATGCCGGGTTTCAACCATGAGCTTTGTACACCTCCCGGCAGACGATGGAAACTCGGAAACGCTCGTTCGACGGTGCGAACGCAACAGCAGGTTGGACAGCCTATGTCCATTGGCCATTCGGACTGTCGAGCGATTGTCCCAGAGCTATCGCCGTGCAGCTGAAGTGACAAAAAATCGCGAACGAGAACTTTGGGGGGTGACATTGTTGGGCGGGGCCAAGCGGCAAGCCCCGGTTCGGACGGAGCCTCACCCTACCTGCGCCGAGGAGCTTCCCGCGCCCGAATCGGCGCCTGCCATACCTTAAAAGTACGGTAACAATTCGATAGGCGTATTGGAAACATTCCTGGATCCGGCGGAGAAATGGGAATGGAAAAGACCTGTTCAATGAACGGCCTCTGCATCCTGATCGAGAGGCCGAATGGGACCGGATCGAACTCTGTTTTCGGGGGCTGGCGATGATTTCGGACCTTCAGAGCCCTCCGCACCAAAGGACAGCTGCGAAGCCAAAGACTCATTCGATCGGCGTCTCGCCGCTTTTGACGGAACTGGCCCACATTGAGAGAGCCGACGTTTTCACGAAGCTCAAAACTTCCCTCGACGGCTTGTCCGGCACAGAGGCCGAAGCTCGGAGGACCAAATATGGACCCAACGCTGTCGCGACGGAGAAGCGAGGCGGCTGGTTATGGCGACTCTTCAAGGCGTCGCGCAACCTTCTGGTCATTTTGCTGGCCATCCTGGCCACCGTCTCATTCGCAACGGGCGACATCAGCGGAGGCACCGTGATGACACTGATGTTGGTCCTTGGCGTGGTGCTGCGGTTTGTTCAGGAGTCGCGAGCGGACGCCGCGGCGGCAAAACTCAAGGCGATGATCAGCGTGACCGCGGCGGTGGTTCGCGATGGTCAGGAAGAGGAAATCCCCCTCGATCAATTGGTCCCTGGGGACATCGTCAAGCTGTGCGCCGGCGACATGGTCCCTGCCGATTTGCGCCTGGTCGCTTCGAGAGATCTTTTCGTGGCCCAGTCGGCGTTGACCGGCGAGTCGTTGCCGACAGAGAAATATGAGGCTCGGGAATCGCGGGAAGGCGTCGCTCCGTTGGAATTGGCAAATGTCTGCTTCCTTGGGACCAGCGTGGAGAGCGGCAGCGCAACAGCCGTGGTTGCCGCGACAGGCGGACAGACTTATTTCGGTCGGATGGCCAGCAGTATCATCGGGGAAGAGGTGACGACCAGTTTCGACCAAGGGATGAACCGGTTCACCGTTCTGATGATCCAGTTTATCCTGGTGATGGTGCCGTTGGTTTTCCTGATCAACGGCCTGACCAAACATCATTGGGGAGAGGCATTCTTTTTCTCGATTGCTGTCGCCGTCGGGTTGACCCCCGAAATGCTGCCGATGATCGTCTCTGTCTGCCTCTCGAATGGCGCCATCGCGATGTCGAAGAAAAAGGTTATCGTGAAGCGTCTGAACTCCATCCAGAACCTGGGCGCCATGGACATCCTTTGCACCGACAAGACCGGCACCCTCACGCTCGACCGGGTCATCCTCGAACGCTTCTGCGACGTGATGCAAAAGGAAAGCGAGGACGTGCTGCTCGATGCTTATCTTATTGCTCATTTTCAAACCGGCCTGAGAAACGTGCTCGATCGCGCCGTGCTGAAATACCGCGAGATCCATGAAAAATCTTCGATTGAAGACTACCGAAAAGTTGACGAGATCCCGTTTGATTTTTCTCGCCGAATGATGTCGGTCGTCGTCGAGATGCCGGACAAAAAACATCGGCTGCTGAGCAAGGGAGCACCGGAATCGGTTTTCCCTCGCTGCCGCTTCTTCGAACTGGAGGGCGAGATTTGCCCGATGGATCCCATCCTGACCGGAGATTTGATGGCCCAGTATCAGGAACTCAGCATGGATGGTTTTCGCGTTCTGGCCGTCGCTTACAAGCCCCTGGAGCCGCAAACTCCTTGCTCCAAGGAGGAAGAATCGGATTTGATTCTCAAGGGGTATGTGGCTTTTCTCGATCCGCCGAAAGAAACTGCCGAGAAAGCGATCGCGGCTCTGCGCAAAATTGGAGTCACCGTCAAAGTGCTGACCGGGGATAACGATCTGGTAACTCGGAAAGTCTGTAAGGAAGTCGGTCTGGTTGCGGACGAACTCATCCTTGGCAGCCAGATTGAAACGATGACCGATGAACAACTCGCTATCAACGCGGAGCGCGTTCACGTCTTTGCCCGCGTCTCACCCGCGCACAAACAGAGAATCATCCGCGCCTTGCAACAGAAGAAACATGTGGTGGGATTTATGGGTGATGGCATCAACGATGCCCCGGCACTGCGGGTGGCGGATGTCGGCATTTCAGTGGATAGCGGGGTCGATATCGCGAAGGAATTAGCCACCGTCATCCTCTTGGAGAAAAGCCTGATGGTGCTCGAAGAGGGAGTCATTGAAGGCCGCAAAGTCTTTGTTAATATCCTCAAATACATTCGGATGGGAGCGAGTTCCAACTTTGGAAACATGTTCAGTGTACTTGGAGCGAGCGCCTTTCTTCCCTTTCTCCCCATGGCCCCTTTGCAGGTGCTCACTAACAATCTTTTGTACGACTTTTCACAAGTTCCTATTCCGACCGATAACGTCGGGCCCGAGGAAACCGCCCAACCCCGGACTTGGGAAATCGGGGCTATTACGCGGTTTATTCTCTTCGTTGGTCCGATCAGTTCTATTTTTGACTACACAACGTTCTTTGTGATGCTCTTCCTCTTTCACTGCTGGGATCCCTCGAAGGCGCCGCTTTTCCAGACTGGCTGGTTCGTCGAATCACTGATGACGCAAACCCTGATCATTCACGTCATTCGCACCAAGAAAATTCCTTTTCTCGAGGGCCACGCCAGTTGGGCGCTGACGGTCACCACTGTCCTGATCATGGGCGTCGGGATGTGGCTGCCCTATTCCCCGTTGGCCCCGATATTAGGCTTCGTTCACCTGCCGCCCCTCTATTGGCCGATTCTCTTCCTCACGCTGCTCTGTTACATGGTTCTCACCCAATTGGTGAAAATGTGGCTGATGCGAAAGGCGTGGCTTTAAAACGTGGTCTCGCCGACATTTGCATTCCCGGTCAGCAGATTGTTCCTTGATCGGGGATGGCTGCGGCTTCTGTGCTGTGCTACCACTACTCCTTGACTAAAATATCCCCACTATGGCCATAAGCGACACCATCAAGCAAGGAGTGATCCGTGCCCCCCACCGTAGCCTGCTGCGAGCAACTGGAATGGTGAAATCTCAATCTGATTTCAACAAGCCGTTTATCGCGGTCTGCAATTCTTTCGTACAGATCATTCCGGGGCACGCGCATCTGGATGTGGTCGGCAAGAAAGTGCGTGAGGCGATCTACGCGGCCGGCGGAATTCCATTTGAGTTCAACACCATCGGCGTGGACGACGGGATCGCGATGGGTCATGTCGGCATGAAGTATTCGCTCGCCTCGCGCGAGCTGATTGCCGATTGCGTGGAGACGATGCTGCGCGCCCACTGCTTCGACGGTGTCGTCTGCATCCCTAACTGCGACAAGATCGTCCCCGGCATGATGATGGGCGCCGCCCGCGTTAACATCCCATCGATTTTCGTCAGCGGCGGACCGATGAAGGCCGGCAAGGCGAAAACCGGCGAGGCGATCGACTTGGCGACCGTCTTCGAAGGTGTCGGCAAAGTGTCCGCCGGCACGATGAGCCTAAGCCAGTTGCAGGATATCGAAGAAAACGCATGCCCGACCTGCGGTTCGTGCAGCGGAATGTTCACCGCCAATAGCATGAATTGCCTGAACGAAGCGCTCGGCTGGGCGCTCCCGGGCAACGGCAGCATTCTGGCGACCGATCCAAAGCGTGATGAACTGTTCGCCGAGGCAGGTCGCCGGATTGTCGATCTCGTGGCAAAGAATATTCGGCCGAGTGACATCCTCACGCACCAGGCTTTCGAAAACGCATTCGCGCTCGATGTGGCAATGGGCGGTTCGACTAACACGGTGCTCCACACGCTGGCGATTGCCATCGAAGCCGGCCAGCCATTCGACTTGGCGCATCTCAACGAAGTCAGTGCGCGTGTGCCGTACATCTGCAAGGTCGCGCCTTCGGGCAAATATCATATGGAAGATGTCTATCGTGCCGGCGGTATCAGCGCGATCCTCAAAACCCTCGCCGGAAAACCCGGCACGCTGAATCTCAACTGCATCACGGTGACTGGAAAGACGTTGGGCGACAACATCAGCGGCGCGACCGTGCAAGATAGCGACGTCATTCGTCCGCTGAGCAATCCCTACAGCGAGAAGGGCGGTCTGGCCGTGCTATTTGGAAATCTTGCTCCCAACGGTTCCGTGCTAAAAACTGGCGGCGTGCACCCGAAGATGCATCAGTTCCGCGGCCCCGCAGTGATCTTCGAAAGCGAAGAATCCGCCGCCGCGGGAATCCTGGAAGGCAAGGTGAAAGCCGGAGACGTCGTCGTGATTAGATACGAAGGCCCGCGCGGGGGCCCGGGCATGCAAGAGATGCTCGCCCCCACCGCTAGCATCATGGGCCGCGGCTTAGGCGAAAGGGTCTGCCTGATCACAGACGGCAGATTCAGCGGCGCGACCCGCGGCGCGTGCATCGGCCACGTGTCACCCGAAGCCGCGGCAGGCGGCCCGATTGCCTTCGTCGAAGAAGGCGACACGATTTGCATCGACATCCCAAACCGAAGATTGGAAATGGAAGTCCCTGACGCAGTACTCACTAAGCGCAGAGCGAAGTGGAAGCCGCATCCGCCGAAGATCGATTACGGATACCTGGCGCGCTATGCGGCGCAGGTGACCAGCGCGGATACGGGAGCGGTATTTAAGAAGCCGGCGCATTAGCAATCGGCTATCCAAACTTGCTTTCCATCTCTCCTCAAAAACCGCTCAATCGTTGAGTTTCACTGTAAAGGACCGCTTCTGCACGAGTCATTTCGACGCGCGACAAATGGAAAGCGAGGGTGGATTCTGCGCCCTGATTTTGGTTTACCCGGTCCTGATGCAACGCGTCTCGACAACCACCCGTGCTCGCATCGTAGAGGGGTAACCCGAGATCGTTCCGATCGAGAAACCAGTCGAAGCAGCGGCGCGCCGCCCGGTGCCAGCTGGCATCCCGAGTCAGCGCATACGCTTCGACGCAGGCGGCAATCATGGAGTGGGCCTCCACTGGTTGCTGATCGAAACGGGCGCTCTTCTCGCCCCGGATCCAGAATCCATTGCTTCCAATCGGCGCGAAATGGCCACGTTCGGCCTTTTGGTGCTCCACCAGCCAACGGAGCGACCGCAACCCTATGTCAACGACGTCTCCTCGGGAAGTCCAGTATCCGCTGAGAATCATTGCCTGGGAAAGTTTCGCGTTGTCGTAAGCCGCTACAGGCTCAAACCACATCCAATCATCCGAGGAATTACGTCGAAACATATCGACCAAGCGATTGGTCAAAACTTCGCGCAACTGATTGACCCATCGATCCCCGGAGAATGCGCGCAGATATTCCTGAATCCCGAGCAGTGCAAAGGCCCAAGCCCTAGGTGAACTAAATCCCTCAACGGTTGGGAGCCCGCGTTGGAACAAGAGCGCGCACAGGTTTCGGTGACCTTCGTTTTTGGAGCGACCCAGCGCCGTGCCGGCCGCCCACAGGGCCCGTGCATGGCTATCCTCCGAACCCTCGCGTTCGAGCCATCGCCGCTGATGGCTCATAAAGTTCCGGAAACGGCAGGTCCCCTGATCAAAAGCGTCCCACAGAAAGGCGAGGTAAATGCTAGCCAGGTGTTCGAATTGGCCCTGGGTCACCCGACTCGTCGTTTCCTCCAAAAGTAAGGTCAGGATATAAGCACGCGCGTTATCGTCCGTGCAATAGCCTTCCGCAAAGTTCGGGACGTTGAAGATCGCGTGCTGGAAAATGCCGGTGTTATCGGTCATTCGAAGCAGATGATCCAGCTTCAGTGGCGGCAACTGGTAGGGGCGATTGTCGAGGGTTAGAACTGCGAACGCCTTTCTTGGCGCAGCACCCAAGCTCGCTCGCGCGCGTTCGAAGCTTTCCATGTGGCGCTGGGCAACCACCGACCAGATCATCTCGCGGCCCAGTTTCCATGCGCGTTTACGGGTAGCCGTCATCAGGACCGGATCGGAAAGAAAGCGGTTAACCCCGCCGGCGATTGCTTCCGGATTGGCGAACGGCACCAGGATGCCGCGCCCGTTCGCCAGCAACTCCTTGGCATGCCAGTAAGGTGTGGAAATCACTGCTTTGCCGGCGCCGAAACTGTAAGCCAGGGTACCCGAAGTAATCTGGGATTCGTTGAGATAAGGGGTGATGTAAATGTCGGCTGAGCCAATAAATTCTTTCAATTCCCCGATCGTCACAAACCGATTGTAGAAGATCACGTTGCCGGTGACGCAACGATCTTCAGAGAGGCGTTCCAGCTTAATTCGATAGGATTCCCCTTCGCGCGCCAGAAGATTCGGGTGAGTGGCGCCCAAAATGATGTAAACGACATTCGGGTGCTCCGCGAGAATCGCAGGGAGCGCTTCAATCACATATTCAATTCCTTTGTTAGGCGAGAGCAGTCCAAAGGTCAGGAGGACGGTTTTTCCCTCCACTCCAAATTGATCCTTATTAAAATTGGAGTCGATGAAAGGGATGTCCGGGATGCCATGCGGGATGACGTCGATCTTTTCTCGCGCCACGCCATAGATTTCCTCGAGAAAACGTTGGCCTCGATCGGTCATTACAATGAACCGATTAGAAAGGATATCGAGCTGCTTCATCACCAACCGCTGATCCGGATTCGGCTCCTGCAGCACCGTGTGTAAAGTCGTCACCACGGGCATACGGACATCACGCAGGAACGCCAAAAGATGATTGCCGGCAGGTCCACCGTAGATGCCGAACTCGTGCTGCACTGAGACGACCTCGACGTTATTGATGTTCAGGAAGTCCGCCGCGCGCCGATAGGAATCGAGTTCCTTTTCGTCAATTTCAAATCGCACTCGAGCCGGATAATCATAGCCTTCGGGCCGATCATTGACGGCTCCCACCACACACTGGCATTGCGGGTATTGCGCCGCCACCGCTTCACAGATATCCGATGTATAGGTGGCAATGCCGCACTGGCGCGGAACATAATCTCCGAGAAAAGCGATGTTTTTTATGGTCGCGGCTATTTCCATCGCTCCTGATCAATTTTTTGTGTTGGATCCTCGAGAGCTAATCTGCAGCCCCAATCTATATTCTCATTCGCCTCAGTCCGCGTCACTAACTCCGAAAGATCCGGGCCAAGACCAGAACCGCAAATAGAAGCCAATTACCTCCTATTTGTCCGTATAGAAGGCTTGCAGAGAACACGGTGCCACCTTCAGCACGAAGAAGCAGACTCGGCCGCTAAGCTTTCCAGGACCTTAGGCGAATTACATTCGAGATTTTTCAATCAGCCCACCCAAGCTGAAGAAGCTATTCTCGTTCAGGCCGCAAGAAGAAGAAAATTAAGCTTACCAACAGAACCACGCCAATGATGATGGCAATTGACCCGATCGGGTGTCTACGCACTTGCGTCACCCCCTGCGATTGCAAAGTGTTCGCCTTGGATTCAACCTCACCCCAGGCGGTTTCGGTTGCAGTCCGCACGTCGTGTAATTTCTTTTGAGTTACCCGGGAGGCTTCGTCCACCATCGACCTTGCTCCCTCCTTGATGTCACCCGCCGTATTCACCACGTATTCCGCCGCGCTGTCCGCCGCCTTTTCAAACGCTTTTCTCTTTTTCATAACGTCCAACTGTCAGAAGACCAGGCACAACAAACAATTTGCGTTCGCCCAAAGCACTATCAATTCCAAATCCGTTGCCATTCCCAACTGCAAAATTTGGCTTGAAAGCCGTGATCCATCAATTTCGAGATCCTCTGGTGACTAACCTGAAGAAAATCGAACTTTTCCTTCAGCAGGCCCATCGCTTCAGCAGCCTGTTGAAAGGACGACTTGGCGTTTCGATGGAGACGCGAATTACGAGAAAGCTCCGTGACCCGAGGGTCTTTCTCAACGGATTCAGCCAGCATCGTTTCAGTCATTTTAACGGAGCTATCTTCCTCATTGCGTCGGATCTCTCCGCGGGCAAAGGTGGCAATGGCCTGTTGCAGCCCATGGCGCCATCTTTCGAGCTCGAGACACGTTTTCGGAATCGGCATCGTTGAAAGAACCTGAGCTTCGAGGTCTCGAGCCGTTTGCAACTGGTTCGCTTTAGAGCGGGCGGCATTTCTTGCCTCGCTATTTTTCAGCGTCATTTGCTTTGGCTCAGGGGTGAGGTCGTGGTTCAACTGGATAATCTCGTCGTTCGCCAGTTGGAGAGCCGATTCCAATTCCGTGATGTCTTTGTGTCGCTGCGCGAGGGTCGAATAGGCCGCGATCAAACTCTGGACGGCTTCCTCCGCAGCAAACTGCAGTTCGGCCAGCGATTTCCTTACCGAGGGGTTCGCAATCTCTGCCTGACGTGCGGCTTCCGCCGCGCGTTGTCTTTCCTCCAACCCGGGAGAAATGGATCGTCCAGTCGGAATTTGGTGCTCAAACGATTCTAACTTTTTCATCTATTCATCGTGGATCTAAGTGCATCCCAGTGGCCAGAATTGTCGGCCGGTTGGCCTCTTTAGTTGGCGAAACTGAAAAACCTACAGATATGGAGCCGCATTTAAAATGTGAAACGTGGGAGGTAAGATCGTCCTGATTTCGGAAATAGCGAGCGATATTGCCAATGGACCTCCCCTTTTGCCCCAGAAAACCAAAGCGTCGCAAAGAGGAGAGGAAGGAAACAGAGGAGTTTAACAGATAATGCCGCTTCTTGAATGCTCTGAATTAAGCCCATAAAGTATCCCATCGTAACCTTGTAGCTATCCGCATCTAGCAAACTTTCGGCCACTCTACTCATATACATCCTAATAAAATTTTGATCCTACGACGCGGAAAGCCCCGGTCCGGGCGGAGCCTCATCCCGCCTTACGGGCCGACACCAGCTTCTGCTTGTGCACCGCATCCGCGTATCGTAAAAAAAGAATCGGCTTTATGGAAGAAAGTACCATCTCCGTTTTGTCTGATCCCACGCTCTACAACAACCGTGAACTGAGCTTGTTGGAGTTCAATGAGCGGGTTCTGGAAGAGGCTCAGGATGCAAGCAACCCCATTCTTGAGCGCTTGAGATTTATTTGTATTGTCGCCTCCAATCTGGATGAATTCTTTGAAGTCCGGGTTGCTGGTCTGAAACAGCAGCGCCAAAGCAATGTCAGTGCGCCTGGTCCCGATGCCATGAGCCCCGGAGAACAGCTCGCCGCCATTTCGGCGAGAGTGCGAAAGATGGTGGACGATCAATATCGTATCTGGAGTCAGGAACTGGTCCCCGCTCTGGAGAAAAACAACATCTGTTTTCTGCACCACGACGAGCTCACGAATGCCGAAAAGCAATACTACGCGAAGTACTTTGAAAAATCGGTTTACCCTGTACTCACCCCGCTTGCGGTCGATCCCGTCCATCCCTTCCCTCAGCTTTTGAACAAAAGTTTAAACGTTGCGGTAGAGCTTGAAGGCGCCTCGATCAGCACGAATCTCGCTCTCGTGCAGGTTCCGCGCATTTTACCTCGGCTGCTCTTGTACCAGGCGGGGGCAAAAGGCGTGTACCGTCACATATTCATCGGGAACCTGATTCAGGCGCATGTGGCTTCTCTTTTTCATGGCGTCGGAGTGAAAGGCGCTTACCAGTTTCGCGTCACGCGAAATAGTGAACTCTATCTCGACGAGGAAGAGACCGATAACCTGCTGAAGTCCATTGAACTTGAGTTGCGAAAACGGAGTCGCGGAGCCGCGGTCCGCCTGGAAGTCCAAAGCGATTGCCCGGACCACGTTGCGGAGCAGTTACTGCAAACGTTTAGCCTGACGGGAGACGACCTTTACCGGGTGAACGGACCGATCAATTTCCTGCGCTTAATGCCCGTGATTTCCGAAGTCGACCGGCCGGACCTGAAGTTCCGCGCATTTGTGCCCGCGATCGTGACGGCACCCGCTGACGAAGAAGACATTTTCTCTCAGATCCGGCGTAAACCGATCCTGGTGCATCACCCTTATGAAAGCTTCCAGACAGTGCTGGATTTCATTGAGCAGGCCGCCGAAGACCCAGCGGTCTTGGCAATCAAGCAAACGCTCTATCGGACGAGCGGCGATTCCCCCATTGTGGCTTCCTTGGCTGAAGCGGCTCAGAGTGGCAAACAGGTCACCGTCGTGATTGAGCTCAAGGCGCGCTTCGACGAAGCCGCCAACATCAAATGGGCCAGATTATTACAAGAAGCCGGAGCCCATGTCGTTTACGGAATCGCCGGTTTAATTACGCGCGCAAAGCTAGCGTTAGTCGTCCGTCGGGAAGAGGAGGGTATTCGCCGGTACCTGCATCTCGGGACCGGGAACTACCATCCTTCCACCGCGAAGCTTTATGAAGATTTTGGGTTACTAACCTGCGATCCGGAAATCACTAATGATAGTGCCGAGCTGTTTAACTGGTTGACCGGGGTGTCGGTTTTCCCTGAATTGAAAAAGATTAAGGCGGCACCGAAATCACTTCACGATTTCATTCTTGAAATGATTCAACGTGAAACGGACCATGCGCGAACTGGTCAACCAGCTGCCATTTTCGTCAAAGTGAACGCGCTCGTTGACCAGGAAGTGATTAAAGCTTTGTATTTGGCCTCCCAGGCCGGCGTAAAGATCAGGCTTTTGGTCCGGGGCGTCTGCTGCTTGCGTCCTGGCGTTCCCCGGGTAAGCGAGAATATCACGGTACGCAGTATCGTCGGAAGGTTCTTAGAGCACAGCCGGGTTTATCGTTTCGAAAACGCTGGCAAACCGGAAATCTATCTCGCGAGCGCGGACTGGACGGCCAGAAATTTCTTCCGTCGGGTGGAGGTCTGCGTCCCGGTGGAAGACCCTGAATTGGTTGAGCGGGTCGACCAAATCATCGCTACTTATTGGCAGGACAACGCCAAAGCCCGCGAGCAAACGAGCGAACGAACCTACGTCCGGAGGGCCGTGAAAGGGGAACAGGTAGACGCACAGGCACTTTTTCGGGAGCAAGCGCGCCAGCGGAAAAAACCAAGCGTCGATGTCAGGTCGCTGGTGATAAAGTCCAAGATAAAAAACGGCAAATCGGCGCCACGGGACCCTAAAATTGGGCAACCGGCCTGAGCGGCGAATTTTGAGAAGTCAACCGTTTCCAGTAAATTGAGGCCCATTCAACCACCCTCAAAAATCGACGAAGGAGCAGAATGATGAATGTCGCTGATGACGCAAAGAGAGCCAGACGAACAGTCCTTGTTTCAGAGTTAACAGACGGTATTTTGGATCCCGCGAACCCGATGCTCGGCCCTCTAATCGACGGCGGAACGATCGTCGGAAACACCGCACCCGGTTGCTGGGGGCCGATGATCACTCCCCGCATCCGAGGCGGGCATGAGGTGACCCGACCCGTTTTTGTTGAAGGGGCAGAACCGGGCGATTCGGTCGTGATTCGAATTCGCAACGTCAACGTGACGTCATTTGCCACGGCTTCGGGCCACGACCGATGGGTCGAAGGCCATTATCTTGGTGATCCGTACGCTGCTCCACGCTGTCCGAATTGCGGAACAAATTACCCGGAGACCTACGTCGCCGGGATCGGTCAACAGGCGATTCGCTGCGTCACATGCAACACCCCGGTCAACCCGTTTCAGATCGTCAATGGGTATACGACCGTGTTTGACGACAGCCGTCAGGTCGGCGTGACGGTTTCCAAAGAAGCCGCAGAGAAAATCGCAGAGTCCGCGGCCCGATTCGCCGCACTGCCGGAAAGCTCTGTCCAACATTCAATCCTGACTTATGCGCCGCACGACCTCGTCGGGCTGGCGGTGAGGCTTCGCCCGTTTCTAGGTCAATTGGGAACTATGCCGGCCGTCCGAATGCCCGATTCCCACAACGCAGGAGACTTCGGCTCATTTCTGGTCGGCGCGCCGCACGAATATGCCATCACGGCGGAACAACTTGAACTTCGCACCGACGGCCACATGGACATCGACGCGGTCCGCCCCGGAGCAATCGTGATCGCTCCCGTCAAAGTGCCTGGCGCCGGGATTTACTTTGGCGACATGCATGCGATGCAAGGAGACGGCGAAATCGCCGGCCACACGATGGATGTCTCCGGCACTGTGACTCTCCGGATCGACCTGCTCAAGGGACGAACCTTGGAAGGGCCGATATTGTTTCCTTTAATTGAGGATCTTCCTCACCTTGCCAAACCACTGGACGAAGCAGAGACGAAGAAAGCTCGCCACCTGGCGGCGAAATGGGGAATCACCAAGATCGAAGAGTCGGCGCCCATCTCGATTGTTGGATCAGGTCCCAATTTAAATAGCGCCACAGAAGTCGGGCTTCGCCGAGCCGCTCAACTTCTCTCGATGACGATCCCCGAGGTGATGAATCGGGCCACCATTACCGGTGGAATCGAAATTGGACGCCACCCCGGGGTGGTCCAAATTACATTCCTCGCACCGCTCTCCGCTCTGGAGAGCGCGGGGCTGCTGGCATTTGTGCAGGAGCAATATGGGATTGGGTAGGAAGAAGAAGTTCAGGAGTTGCAGGAGTTCAGGAGTTGCAGAATGGGAAAACGGCTAACGCCGGGCGCAGGTAGGGCGAAGCTCCGCCTGAGCCGGGGCTTCCCACGTGGCCTCGGCCATATCGTAATACCCCACAAATCTCGCTCGTTACATCCCGCGCCGAATGACTGATTTTTGGGGGATGACGCCGCAGGCCAACGGTGACGCGTAAAGTCCCGGTTCGGGTGTTACTTCCGACGTTGCCCTTGAACTAAGGTCCCTTCGCTCCACGATCATTACTCGCTTCATCGCTACTACGAACCTTTCCGACTCCCAATGCAGCCCGGCTCCGATCCTCGCGGATCGCCGGTTGCTTTGGCCTCCTGCCAGGCACTGCGTTGGGTCTCCCGTGTTGACGCCTCTATCCTTTGCGCGCATACCACCGCCACTACCCCGGTCCTCCTGGAAGATGCTCGTTACGCTCTCTTCTCTCCCAGACTTCGGTCTTCGACTTGCTCCGACGATCTCGACAGGGACATTGGGTTTTTCGAGGCTTGCTCGGCGTTCAATTTTCATTGTGGTCTGCACGCTCGCTGATTCGCTAGACGAACCTTTTGCATCAAGTGCCTCAACGGGTCGATCACTCTTCCGCATTGCCTCGACTGCTTCCGGCTGGAACGTAAGTTGCCGGGCGGGATATCTTCCTCCCACTGGATTTAGGCGCCCTTTTCACGGCGCACCGGAGCCTCACCCTACCTGAGCGCGTCGTCGTTCATTGCCCATTCTGCACTCCTGAACTCCTGCAACTCCTGAACTTCTTCTTCTAAAGAACCACTCCCTTTTTGATCAAAACACAACCGTAAGGCCGCAATTCTCCAGTTATCACAATTGCGTAAGCCCTTTTAGCCCTCTCGTAAAAAGCGTGACGCTCGATCTTTGCCAGAGGCCAATGCTTCCCCTCTTCCTGATCAATGACTTTCTGGAACTGTTCTTGGACTTCTGGAATATGATCCGGATCATCCACAACTTCCATCCGCGAGGCAGGGTCATCGACGAAAGTATCGAGCGGAATCAAACGCAAACAGGCTTCTAATGCGGCTGGAGCATCTACCCCGTCTAGTCGGATAAGGCGTTTCGCCATCGAAACAGCGGGGAAATGCGCGTCGACGATCGCTATGTCGTCTCCGTGTCCCATCGAAGCCAAGGTGTGCAGTAACTCTGGTGTATGGAGCGGACTGAGGTTTTTGAGCATGGTTTTCGTTTGATTGGAGGGGGCCCATAGTTAGGCTCTGGGTTAGTATTTCTGGGGGGGCGCCACGCGACTGCCGCAGTTTCCCCCATTTGTTGGAGTGCGACAAATGAAATTGCGGATGATGCATTCGGATGAAAAAACTGCGAGCTATCTTCTGCAAAACAGATAATTTTGCAGGTAACCATCTCGTTGACCCACGCCCACACGCCGACCCGCCCATACGTTCCCCGATGAGCACCGTCCGAGAAGTTTTTGAGACCATGGAATACGGACCTGCGCCCGAACAAGAGGATATCGCTTTGATCTGGTTGAAGGATCATGGACACGCGATGCGCCCATTCATCAACGGAGAGTTTGCCAGGTTCATCGACGAAGTCTATTTCGAATCGATCAATCCGCGCGATGGCACCCCCCTCGCCCGGCTTGTTCAATGCGGCGAGACTGAGGTCAATGCAGCGGTGGCGGCAGCCAAGGCAGCGTTTCCCTCTTGGTCGGCACGATCGGGTCACGAGCGGGCACGGTATCTCTATGCAATCGCGCGACAAATCCAAAAACACTCCAGGTTATTTGCCGTCCTGGAAAGTCTGGACAACGGGAAATCGATCCGCGAATCGCGCGATATCGACATACCTTTGGTCGCCCGTCACTTTTATCATCACGCCGGTTGGGCACATCTGCGGAACGAAACATTCATTGGTTACGAACCAGTCGGGGTTTGCGGCCAGATCATTCCGTGGAATTTCCCGCTGCTGATGCTCGCCTGGAAAGTGGCGCCGGCGCTGGCCGCCGGCAACACGGTGGTGCTCAAGCCGGCAGAGTTCACTTCTCTCACCGCTTTGCTTTTTGCCGAGCTGCTGCAACAGATTTCTTTACCACCTGGGGTAGTCAATATTGTCACCGGCGACGGCCAAACAGGCGAGCTGATCGTCCGGCATCGAGATGTCCAAAAGATCGCGTTCACCGGGTCGACCGAAGTTGGACGAAACATCCGACGCAAGACAGCCGGGACCGGAAAAAAATTGTCCCTGGAGCTCGGCGGAAAATCTCCCTTCATCGTCTTCGAAGATGCCGACCTGGACGGTGCAGTGGAAGGCATCGTCGACTCGATCTGGTTCAATCAGGGGCAAGTCTGTTGCGCGGGAAGCCGCCTGCTCCTGCAAGAGAGTATTGCCGGCAAAATGATCGAAAAACTCCGGCATCGGATGGAAAATCTGCGTCTGGGCGATCCGCTTGATAAAGGGATCGATATCGGTGCGATTGTCGCTCCGGTGCAACTGCAGCGAATTCAGAAACTTGTGGAGCAAGGAAGAGCGGAGGGCGCCACCTGCTGGCAACCGAGCTGGGCTCTGCCCAAAGAGGGGTTCTTTTTCCCACCGACGCTCTTCACGAACGTTGAGCCCGCCTCTACGCTTGCCCAGATCGAAATATTCGGACCGGTTTTGGTCGCGATGACTTTCCGCACCCCGGGCGAATCGGTGGAGCTGGCGAATAACACCATTTACGGTCTGGCGGCTTCACTCTGGACAGAGAATCTCAATCTCGCCCTCGACATCGCCCCCAAATTGAAAGCAGGCGTCGTCTGGATCAATTCCACCAATCTCTTCGATGCCGCCTCCGGCTTCGGTGGCTACCGCGAGAGCGGATTCGGTCGCGAAGGAGGCAGCGAGGGGATGTACGAATACCTGGTTCCAAGCTGGGAACGATTTCAGCCGGATTACGAAAAACAGGAAGTCGCGCTTCGTCCGTACCCGTCAGTCAATTCCACGGGAAACAGGCACCTCGAACCTTTGATCGACCGGTCGCCAAAACTTTACATTGGCGGCAAACAGACGCGATCCGATAGCGGGTACAGTTTTACGGTTGAGGACACGGACGGTAACCATATTTCGGAGACCGGATTGGGTAATCGCAAAGATGTCCGAAATGCTGTCGAGGCGGCCGCCAAAGCAGGAAGTTGGTCTCGCACCACTGCGCACCTGCGCGGGCAGATCCTCTATTATCTCGGAGAAAATCTATCGGTCCGGGCAGCCGAATTTTCGAATCGACTCGTTTCGCTGACCGGAAACAGTCGAGACGAAGCGAACTGGGAAGTGCAAAGAACGATCGAACGGCTTTTCTACTATGCCGCATGGGCCGACAAATATGACGGCGATGTGCATCAGACCCCGTTCCGGAGCGTGACCCTGGCAATCCCGGAGCCTTGGGGCGTGGTCGGGGTCGTCTGTCCGGCTGAACAGCCCCTCCTGGCTTTGGTTTCTCTCATCGCACCCCTGATCGCCCTGGGCAATCGCGTGGTGACGATTCCATCCTGGAGATTTCCGCTCCTGGCCACGGATCTTTACCAGGTCCTGGATACCAGCGATGTACCGGCTGGTGTGGTCAACCTGGTGACAGGGCATCCGGATGAACTGGCGATGATTCTGGCCCAACATGACGATGTCGCCGCCCTCTGGTATATTGGATCAGCCAAGGTCAGCGGATTACTCGAACGCGAATCGGCCGGCAATCTCAAAGCCACATGGGTCAACCACGGTAAACGCCGTAATTGGTTCGACGATCACCAGGCTCAAGGCTGGGAGTACCTGCGCCACGCCGTGCAAATCAAGAATATCTGGGTGCCGTATGGGGAGTAGTGTCAGTGCCAGTGTCAGGGGAAGTTGCCAGTTTCCAGTGTCAGTTGCCAGTGGGGGAAGGCGATCCGAGCTTCGTGTTCCAAATTTTGAGATCCATTCGAAAGAGATTGCTTGTTCTGGCCTCCTCTATACTGCTACCCATGCTTGCTCCGAACTGACAACTGCCTAATGGCAACTCCCTCTCCGCTGATAACTGGCAACTGACACTGAAAACTTCTTATGCTTATCGTCCATGTCCATGTCCGCGTGAATCCCGAAGCTGTGGGAGATTTTATTGAGGCGACGATAGAAAATGCGCGGAATAGCATCCGGGAGCCAGGAATAGCGAGATTCGATGTCGTGCAGCAAACGGATGATCCGACGCAGTTCGTGCTGGTCGAGGTCTATCGCGACGAAGCGGCCACCAAGGCGCACAAAGAAACTGCGCACTACGCAAAATGGCGTGACACTGTCGCTCCCATGATGAATGGACCACGCACCAGCACAAAATTCTCCAACCTGTTCCCCGAAGACGCGTAGCGTCCCGGGAAGTGTCAGTGTCAGTGGAAGTTACCAGTTGCCAGTGTCAGTTGTCAGTAAGAGCAAGCATGGGTGAGGCTCATTTCGGTGAGAAAGCGAAGAGACCGGCAAGAAAGGGAAATCTCTCGATGATGTTGCAAAATTTGAAACACGAAGCTCGAGCCGCTAAGCTCCCCACTGACAACTGACACGGGCAACTGACAACTTCCCATGGGCTTCGAGTTTGCTACTGCGGGACGGATTATCTTTGGGTCGGGCACCAGCGAAGAATTCGGCACGCTTCTGACCGAATTCGGAAAAAGAGCGCTCGTCGTTCGCGGAAGCGATCCTGCCAGAACCCGATCTTTGCTGGCCGGCATCGAGGCCGCGAAAATCGATTATTCCTGCTTCGAAGTTCGCGGTGAACCAACGGTGGAACAAGTTGCGGAGGGCGTAAGCCAGGCGCGACGGGAGGAGTCCAACCTGGTGATCGGAATCGGCGGGGGGAGCGTCATCGATTCGGCCAAAGCAATTGCAGGCCTGGCCACGAATTCAGGCGCCATCCTGGACTATCTGGAAGTCATCGGAAAAGGAAAGCAACTCTCAGTCCCGGGCCTGCCCTGCGTCGCGATTCCCACTACTTCCGGAACCGGAGCGGAAGTCACGCGCAATTCCGTTCTCGCCTCGCCGGAGCACAAGGTCAAAGTCAGCTTGCGCAGCCCATATCTTTTGCCTGATTTGGCAATCGTCGACCCGAAACTCACGCTCGATCTACCCCCGTCCGTAACGGCGTCCACTGGTCTTGATGCGCTGACCCAAGTCATCGAGCCTTACGTTTCGATCCGAGCCAATCCGGTCACCGATGGATTTTGCATCGAGGGGATGCGCCGGGTAGGCCGTTCGCTGCAACGCGCATTCGAGCAGGGCCAAGACCTCCAGGCGCGCGAAGACATGGCTTTGGCGAGTCTTTTTGGGGGGCTCTCCCTGGCGAACGCCGGACTTGGCGCCGTTCACGGATTCGCAGCTCCAATTGGTGGGATGTTTCACGCACCCCATGGCGCGGTCTGTGCCGCGCTTTTGCCGCGCGTGATGGAAGTCAACTTAGGTGCCCTCCGGGAACGCCTCCCGGGTGGCGAAGCTCTGCGACGTTACGAATCGGTGGCGGCAATCCTCACCGGAACCGAGAAAGCCACTGCGGCGGACGGCATCCACTGGATTAGCGAACTATGCAAGGCCTTGCAAATCCCTGGTCTGCGGACTTACGGCATCTCCGAAAGTGATATCCCGGAGCTGGTCGAAAAGGCCGCGAAAGCCAGCAGCATGAAAGCGAATCCGATCGTGCTCACCCGTGACGAATTGACTGAGGCTTTGCAGGCCGCTTTGGGGTAGGGTGAGGCTCCGCCCGAACCGGGGCTTGCCGCGTTTTCCCTGCCAGGCGACGTCACCCCCGATGCAATTGAGCGATCCCGCTCGACTTAGCAAAAGCCTCCTGACCATGTCGCACGATCAAAGTCTCCGACCTCTTCAATCTTCAATTTTTTTCCAGGGGTGATGCTGTAGGCGAGGCAACGCGGGAAGCCCCGGTTCGGGCGGAGCCTCACCCTACCCGAACTACGCCCCAGTGGCCGGGTGCTCCACGTAGAGACGCCAGACCATGTTGCCTTCGCTGAGATCCCACAGGGCCGAGTGGCGGTCTTAAATGACAACGGCACCTCTCTCATCGTGTCAATCCTCCGCGTCATCAATATCGGACATCTGCCGTCCGCCAAAAGCGAAACGGACAATGGAAATCTCAGTTAACCGTGGATATCGGGCGATAGACCGGGTTCGGCGCAGGATCGGGATTATCCGGCGAGCGTGACGTCACAGGCGACGTAACACGGGAAGCCCTGCGCAGATAAATTACATAAAAAAGGAAGGCTGTTTGCGCAGCCTTCCTTTTCATCTCGGTTCGACAATCAGAGAACGTTTACCTGAAGTTGCGCAGTCCCGCTATTGATAGGAAGGGTTCGCCCTGAAAACGGGATCGTTGATGTCATACTTGAAAGCGTTTGCTGCCCTCTTCGCCATGTAGTCGTCGAGGATCCACGGGATCATCTTCGACTTGTCGAGGTTATCCTTCTCGAAGGGCATAAAATTGACGAAGACCGCCTTCTTGTAGGGCTTTCCTTCGAAATGAGCTGTGACCTGCTGAAACGCGATATCCGCTTCGAGCGTTGGGCATTGATTGACATCCATGGTCACCAAGCCTTTTTCAACCCAGTCCCAGGACTTCTCTTTGCCGTTGCTCGAACCAAGCCAGTATTTGCCAGGATCGAGTCCTGCTTCCTGCATGGCCTGGAGTGCGCCGGTCATCATTTCGTCATTCTGGACATAAGCACCGTCAAAACCATCGGGTCCAAGCGAGGTGATGGCGTCCTGCATCACCTTCTTAGCGGGATCAGCGAACCAACCGCCGGAGCCCCAGAAAACCACCTGCAGGTCTTTGCCGCCCGCACCCTTCACACCGACACTATCCAGAAGATTACCGATATCCTTGCCTGCTTTCTTATAACCCTGGAGGAAGCCTTGAGTTTGACCAGCCGCCGTGCCTTGGCCCAGCTTTCCTTCAATCATGATGACTCTTTTGGCATTATGCTTCATCGCAGATTGCGCAGCGAGCTCTCCATCGTACACCCAGTCGAATCCGGCGAAGCCCGCGAGTCCGGGTTCGTTGGGCGGATTGTGCGTAAGGTGAAACTCGGGAATTCCAGCGGCTTGTGCTCTTTTAAGACACTCCGAAGTGGTTTCCGGCGAGTTCTGCACGACCACCAAGGCATCGACTTTTTGTGTAATGAAATCTTCTACTGCAGAAATTTGCTCGGGCGCCGTTCCTTGTCCCACCACGTCTAAGACCTGCCAACCCGCGTTATTGGCCAGAGCCTTGAAGACCTGGAAGCCCGCTTTGTAGTAGTCATCCGAGTTGTCCATGTAGTAACCAATGACCTTCGCCTTATCTCCTGCCGCTGCCTGCGTGTTGCTGCCTGGGAAGCTCATGGCTCCCAGAAAAGCAAAACAAACCAACAATAATCTTAGACGTTTCATCTGCTTCTCCTTTGATCGTTCTTGTACACTTTTTAATATCTTGTTTTTAACTGTTGGTGGATTTCACCCTCATCCTCCTTTGACCACCTGTTGTCCTGCGCGCCGGCGCAGCTCCTTCCTCCGTGACATAAACTCGGAAACTCTGCCGGAGACGTCGCCCGCCGACACCGCGATGATAACGACCAGGCCTTTGGCGACGAATTGCACCTCAGACGGCAGACGAAGCATGTTCATGGCGTTGCCGATCGACCCCAAAAAAAACACGCCGATTAACGTGCCCACGATATTACCCTTACCACCCTTCAACGCCGTCCCACCGATGACCACCATCGCGATGCTGTCGATCTCCAGGCCCTGTCCTAGGGTGATGATCCCGGTGTTGACACGCGAGAGCAGCATGACCGCACCGATCCCGACCAGCAGGCCCATGATCATGTACACCGAGAGTTTCATGTTCCTTACATTGATACCCGCCAGGTAAGCTGCGTTAGGGTTAGTGCCAACGGCGTAGATCCGTCGACCGTATTTCGTATAGTTCAGAAGCAACCCGGCCAGCAGCGCGATCAGGAAAAAAATCAGGACATACGGTGGAATGATCAGATTGAGACCACTGATCGGATCCTTAGCGCCCTGAATCAGATTGAACTTAAAAAAGTTGAGTTCCCCTTTCATAATCACCTCGCGTGAATTGCACAAAAGGAGTGCTATTCCCTGGAAAGAGATCATCCCGCCCAGCGTGATGATGAAGGGCTCTACCTTCGTACGCGAAATGATATACCCCATCAGGGACTCCAGCACGACAGCCGACAGGATCCCGATCAGAATGGAGGGAGCAACCCCAAGATGCCACTTCGATATTCCAAGCGCGGTTACGATGGAGACCAACGAGGCTAGCATTCCGACCGAAAGATCGATTCCACCTGAGATCATCACGATCGTCATTCCGACCGCCACGATTCCCGGCACCCCGACTTGCTGCAGGATGTTCAGGATGTTCACCGGGCTGATAAAGGTCGGAAAGCGGTGGCCGCCCGTCATGATCAGTTGCCAAAGAACGATAATAATGACAAAGCCAACAAAGATCGATAGTACGGTTAAATTCTCGTAGCGCTTGAAGAGAGATTCCGGAGCAACTTGTTTCTGCCCTCCCATCCCCTCTCTGCTCATATCGCCTTGTCTCCGATCGAATAAGTCAGGATATTCTCTTCCGAAACTTCGTCGGTGGTGAGCTCCGCTTTTTTTTCCCCATCCTTCATGACAATCACTCGGTCACTCATGGAGATGACCTCCGGCATATCGGAGGAGACCATCATGATGGCCTTGCCCTGCTTCAGCAGATCCACCATGACCTTGTAGATTTCCTGTTTGGAGCCCACGTCGATGCCGAGCGTCGGCTCGTCAAAGATGAAGATCTCTCCGTTGGTATTGAACCACTTGGCCAGTACGACCTTCTGCTGATTGCCGCCTGAAAGATTAATGACGCGTGTCCCGGAATCCTTGGTCCTGATCTTGAGGAGCTGGACGAACCTGTCACCCGTCCGGGAATCATCGGCCTGCCGAACCACAAAATTTCTGGTGTTGACCAGATTGGCAATCGTCACGTTTTGCGCGATGCTTTGCGGCAGGAAAAGACCGGTGTTCTGTCGGTCTTCCGTAATGAAGCACATCTTGCTTTTGATCGACGCTTTTGGGCTTGCCAGCTTGACGGTTTTTCCGTGGATCAAGATCTCGCCAGACTCAAGTCGCGCGCTGCCAAAGAGGACATTCATCAGCTCCGAACGGCCGGATCCTGCCATTCCTGCAATTCCAAGTATTTCGCCACTTCGCAGGACGAAGGAAATATTCTTTGCGCCATTACCGCTCACGTTTCTCGCCTCAAAAACCACTTCGCCGATTGGCACTTTCTCTCTTCGGTAAAAGGTCGACGGATCGCGACCGACCATGTCTTTGATCAAGGTAGTTTTCGTCAAGCCGTCGAGGCCGTACATGCTGACTTTGCGGCCATCCCGCAATACGGTGACACGGTCGGCAATTTTAAAGACCTCTTCCAGGTGGTGGGAAATATAGATGATACCCAAACCGCTTTTTTTGATCGTCTGAATGATATCGAGCAGGTTCTCTATTTCGACCGAGGAGAACGACGCCGTCGGTTCATCAAGGATGATGACCCTTTTTTTGAAAACCAGACCCTTGGCAATCTCTACGGTCTTTTGCTCGCCACTACTGAGCTCGCCCATTTTCCGATCTGGACTCAGGTCGCTCTTGAGGTATTTCAGAACCTCAATGGTCTGTTTCCGCATTTTACTTTTCTGCAGCAATCCCCGTGTGAACGATTTCTGATCCGGTGAAAATATTTTCCACGACGCTTAGATTCTCGAAGACGGTGTGCTCCTGATAGATCGTCTGGATGCCCATCCGCATGGCCAGATGCGGGTTCAGGACCACCTTTGTTCCGTCAAAGAGGATCTCCCCGCCTTCATCCGGTTGATATGCTCCCGAAAGAATCTTGATCAAGGTAGACTTGCCAGCCCCGTTTTCTCCGCAGAGACAATGCACCTCTCCTTCGTTCAGATCGAAAGAGATGTCCTGCAACGCCAATACTCCCGGAAAGCTCTTCGAGATATTTCTAAGTTGAAGGATTTCGCTCATGGGCCAAAACTAGTGCGGGTGCGCCCCTCCGGCGTCTGCAGAGGCGGGGGGCCGGCTCAACAGCTTGGTCTCGATTTTGGCCTAGGAAGCTTTTTCCCACCTCCCGGATCCAGCGGATCGAAGGACTGCATCCACCACTCTCTCGGTCTGCATCGCATCCTGAAAGGTCGGTTCAGCCAGCTTCTCTCCATCGAGCGAATTCAGAAAGTCCGCCACTTGATGGATGAACGAATGTTCGTACCCGATCGACAAGCCTGGTACCCACCAGTTGGCCATATAAGGGTGATCCCCATCGGTAACATGGACCGATCGCCAGCCGCGGAGCGATCCTTCGTCCTTATGATCAAACCACTGCAACCGGTGCAGATCGTGGAGATCCCAGGCCAGCGATCCATGTTCCCCGTTGATTTCCAACGTGTAGAGCGCTTTATGGCCTCGTGCGTACCGGGTTGCCTCAAAGGTTGCTAAAGATCCGTTCTTAAACCGGGCCAGGAACGCGCTGGCGTCGTCGATCCCCACGGACTCCGTTTTGCCGGTTAAATTGTGTTTACGCTCTTTGATGAATGTTTCGGTGACCCCTGAGACGGAATCAATTTCGCCATTCAGCCAGATCGCAGTGTCGATGCAGTGCGCCAGCAGGTCACCGGTGACTCCGCTTCCGGCGACGTTGACATCCAACCGCCACAGAGCCGCTCCCCCTTGCGGCACATCCGCCGAAATCGTCCAATCCTGCAGGAACTTTGCCCGATAGTGAAAAATCCGCCCCAGTTTTCCTGATGAAATGATCTGTTTGGCCAGCGTTACCGCCGGAATTCTCCGGTAGTTATACCAGACCATCGTGCGCACACCTGCTTTTTTGACCGCATCCGTCATCTCTTGTGCTTCCGCCAGATTCCGGGCCAGCGGCTTTTCGCACAGAATCATTTTGCCGGCTTGAGCTGCCGCGATCGCAATTTCGGCGTGGGTATCGTTCGGGCTGGCAATATCGACGACATCGACCGCCGGATCCTCGATCAGGCGTCTCCAATCGTCATAGTGCGCTTCATAGCCCCACTTGTGAGCAAATTGTTTGACCTTTGCGGGATCCCGCGCGGCGACGGCCTTGAGCACGGGCTGATATTTGAGATCGAAGAATTGGCCGACAGACAGGTAGGCATTCGAGTGCGCACGTGCCATAAATCCGTAACCAACCAAGCCTATGTTGAGCTTCTTCATGAGCGTCTTAATTCTGAATTTCTAGAAGACCATTTAGTTAGCTCTATTGGCTCTATTCTTTCCACCCATGCGCTTCCCGGACGGCAATCATGGCGCTCAGAATGGAGTTCCAGGTCTGCTGTTTGAGCATCACCTCATTTGGGAACATGCAACCGTCCCAACAAATGTGTTTGAAAGCCTTGGTCAAATGCCCCTTATCATCCCGCAGCCAGTAGCCAGCGTCGCGAGAGACATTTAATTTCCCGTTTGGATCATCGGGCAGACAGTGCCGTCCAGTTTTGTCATGGGAACCACTGCCTTTCACGGTGCCATCACTCTGGGCCACGTGGAAGTCGATCGTCCACGGGCGCAATGCATGCGTCATGGTTTTGAGCGCCTCCCGCAATTTCTCGCCGTCTTTCCAATCAAACTGTGGGGGTAAGATGGCGTCCTCGGGTGCGTTATACCCCATCGTGTAAAGCAAGGTGTGCGCCATGTCGGCCTGGAAGCCGAGCGTCTCGGGGCGATCGACCAATTCCAACAGTTCGATCATTCGCTTCCAACTGTGCATGCCACCCCAGCAAATCTCGCCTTCGGCGGCCAGACGTTCGTCATGATCCTCAGCAATCTGGCAACATTCCCTGAAAGTCGCCGCAATTTTCTTCGTGCCTTCCGGGTCGTTCAACCAACGCTCAGGGTCGGTCGCGGAATCAATGCGAACGACACCGTACGGTCTGATGCCGAGTTCGCGCAGCTTTTTCCCGATCTCAATGGCCTTCCTCACTTGTTGAACGAAACGATTCCGCTCCTCTGCGGTGCCCATCGCGGATCCGCCACCTGTCGGTGGCCACACCGGCGCGATTACCGAACCAACGGCCAGGTTTTTCGAAGCAATTTTCTCGGCCAATAGCTTCAATTGATCGTCCGTCGAATCGATACTGGTGTGCGGGTCTGCCAGGAACAAATCGACGCCGTCAAACCGGACGCCACCACTTTCGGCCGACACCGTGAGCTCCAGCATTGTATCCAAATCAATGAAAGGCTCCGAGCCAGGTCCTTTGCCGACCAGTCCCGGCCACATGGCGTTGTGCAGTTTCGGATAATTATTCATGAGAAGTAGCTAGTTTTTCGGAGAGCCCGCAGCGGGTGGGCGCCAGTCCGGCGACGCGCAACTCCGCGGGTTGGTAGTTGTTGATTTTAATTTCCGGGGGTTGATCTAAGGTTCTGGGGGTTGCAGGATTCTAATTCAAGTGTGCGATCTCGTATAGACCGAACTTCAGACAGGAGTCAGAAGTCAGAAGCGGATCGGTACCGATTGTGCGACTCCTGGCTTTGTGCTTCTTGGCCGCTGCTGCAATCGGCTTCCAATTATTTTTGAATCCTATCTAATCGACTTAATTCGTCCACGCCCTTAGACCCGGGAACCAAGCTTCCGGCCGTGGACCGCCGAACCCTCCCCTCATAACACCTATGAAAATCGGCATGAATTTACTGCTTTGGGCGACTCACGTCACCGAGGAGCACTATCCCTATCTGGAGAAAATCAAATCAACTGGATTCGATGGAGTCGAGGTCCCGATCTTTGGGGGAGACGACGCGCATTATCGCAAATTACGAACCAAATTGGATGAATTGCAGCTCAAAGCTTCCACCGTTACCGTCGCGACTCCTGAGGCTAATGCCATCAGCCCCGATCCCGCCATCCGAAAGGCCGCGACGGAACGCCTGAAGACAATCGTGCGCCAGTCAGCAATTCTCGGCGCGGATGTCCTCTGCGGACCTTTCCACCAGGCCTTGGGAGTATTTTCCGGGGCCGGACCGACAGAAGAAGAATTCAAACACGCCGCAGAAGTGCATCACACTGTCGCCGATGAGGCACAGCGCGAGGGCGTGGTCCTGGCGATCGAATCTCTTAACCGATTTGAATGCTATTTTTTGAACACGATGGCCGCCGCTGCTGCCTATGTGCGCCGGGTCGATCATCCCAGCTTCAAGGCGCTGTTCGACACCTTCCACGCGAACATTGAAGAGGAAAATCTGCCGAAAGCCTTTTCGGAAAATGCGGCAGAAATCGCGCACGTTCACGTGTCAAACAACGATCGCGGCATACCTGGGCGCGGTCACATCGACTTCCAGACCATCTTTCGAACGATCAAGTCGAGCGGATACGACGGTTGGTTGACCATTGAGGCGTTCGGAAGAGCGCTCCCCGAGTTGGTCGAGCCAACCCGGGTCTGGCGCGATTTCTTCAAACGACCCGACGACGTCGTAACGGAAGGGTATGAATTTATACGGGAAACCTGGAAGCAAGCGTAAGGGCGGTATCGCTGCCATCTGCGATTTCGGACTACGGCGCGGGTAGGTGAGGCTCCGCCCGAACCGAGGGCTTCCCGCGTCATCCTGCTTGTGACGTGACTCCTCGATGAATCCTCGGTGATGGGTCGACGCGGCGAGGTAGGGTGAGGCTCCGTCCGAACCGGGGCTTCCCGACGTCATCCTGCCTTGTGACGTGATCCCCTAAGTTCCTCGGTCGATTGGTCGACCTATTCTATAGGGGGTGATCTCATAGACGAGGCAACGCGGAAAGCCCCGGCTCAGACGGAGCTTCGCCCTACCGGCGCCGGCGGCTTCCGACGTCATCTTGCCTTGTGACGTGAACCCCCCGTAAGTTCCTTGGTCGATTGGTCGACCAATTCTATAGGGGATGACCTCATAGACGAAGCAACGCGGAAAGCCCCGGCTCAGACGGAGCTTCGCCCTACCGGCGCCGGGCTTCCCGCCCTCCCTCCATCTAATCAGTCCTTCGAGCTACGGAATCGATCCCGGCACGAAATTCAAGGCCAGCTTCTCCGGGCGACCGTCCACAAATAGACTGGTAACTTTTTCGGGCGTGCGGGCGATCGTTTTGCCGCCCCGCAGGACCAACAACCGGGGCGCCTTCAGACGAATAGCCTCAAACGGATCGGCCGCCTGCAACAATACCAGATCCGCCCGGCACCCAGGAGCAATGCCGTAGCCATCCAGATGCAAGATCTTTGCTGCATTCGTGGTGATCGCCTCGTAACAGGCACGGATAGCGTCCAGCGCCGTCAGATGGCCCACATGCACCGCCATATGGGCAACCTCCAGCATATCCCCGGAACCGAGCGCATACCAGGGGTCCATGACGCAATCATGCCCGAACGCCACCGTCACCCCACAGGCCATTAACTCGGGCACCCGGGTTAATCCCCGCCGCTTGGGATAAGTATCATGACGCCCTTGGAGCGTGATGTTGATCAACGGGTTGGCAATGGCCGCCACGCCCGCTTCAGCGATCAAGGGTAAGAGTTTGGAAACATAATAGTTATCCATCGAGTGCATCGAGGTGAGATGCGAACCCGCGACACGACCGCTCAAACCGAGCCGGTGCGTCTCCGCGGCAAGCGTTTCGATATGCCGTGAAAGCGGATCATCCGATTCGTCACAATGCAAGTCAACCAGAAGCCCGCGTTCGGCAGCGATCTCGCACAGCCGTCGGACCGAGGCTGCCCCATCCGCCATGGTGCGTTCAAAGTGCGGAATTCCGCCCACCACTTCGACCCCCAGATCAAGAGCCCGCAACAAATTGCGTTCGGCCGTCCGCGATCGATAAATCCCGTCCTGCGGAAAGGCGACCAGCTGAAGATCAAGATAGGGCGCCACCCGCTTTTTGACTTCCAGCAATGATTCGACGGCAACCAGACGATCATCACAAACATCGACATGGCTGCGAATAGCCAGGAGACCTTGGGCGATCGCCATATCGCAGTACGCCAATGCCCGGGCAATGACTGCTTCATGCGTCAGCTGTGGTTTCAGCTCCCCCCAAAGCGCGATCCCTTCCAACAGCGTTCCGGAACGATTCATCCGCGGCAGACCGAGGGAGAGCGTCGCGTCCATGTGAAAATGTGCATCGACGAAAGGCGGCGATAACAACCGGCCTTCGGCATCTATTTCCTCTGCAGCCTTCGCCTGTAGCTGCGGTTCAACCGCCACGATGCGGTCTCTTTCAATGCCGACGTCGATGCGGCTGCGGCCGTCCGGAAGATTAGCGCGGCGAAAGATCAAGTCCATTAGGAAGTTGTCAGTACCAGTGTCAGTGTCAGAGGAATTGAGATAGAAACGTGCCAGTTGGCAGTTAAGGCGAATTCACTGCGGGTGAGACTGTCAACTTTGTCTCGAGTCGGAACATCAATTCGCGCCTTCCGCATCGGCACTTCTTCAGAAGGAGTATCAAAGTCTGCCGCTCGCCACTGGCAACTGACACTGGCACTGACACTTCCCCTCACCAGTTCGGAACGAGCACGGCGGCGCCGCGGATCCGGCCCGAACGCAAACGGGTCAACGCTTCGTTGGCGTTCGACATCCAGAATGATTGTGTTTCGGTTCGTACGGGAACTTGCGGTGCCAGGTTCAAGAAGGATCGGGCATCACCTCTGGTCAGGTTGGCCACGGAAAGGATGCTTCGTTCTCCCCAAAGCAGGGAATACGGAAACGATGGGATATCGCTCATATGGATCCCGCCACAGATGACCCGGCCTCCTTTTCTTACCGCGCGCAACGCCGCGACCACCAATGACCCGACAGGAGCGAAGATAATTGCGGCGTCCAATTCATGAGGCGGCAGTTCATCCGATCCACCGGCCCACGTCGCACCCAGAGAGCGCGCGAACTCTTGATCGCTTTTTTTGCCTGATCTGGTGAATGCGTAAACCTGCCGGCCCTGATGGACAGCGACTTGCGCGATAATGTGAGCCGCACCTCCGAATCCATAGATTCCGAGATGAGCTGCCTCCTGGAAAGAACCTGCCATCACCAGAGAACGGTACCCGATCAGGCCCGCGCATAGAAGGGGAGCCACCTCCACGTCGCTGTAAGATTCGGGCAGCGGAAAACAAAAAGCCGCGTTGGCCACGGTGAATTCTGCATAGCCTCCATCGATCGTATAACCAGTGAATCGGGCCTCATCACACAGATTTTCCTGGTTTGTTTTGCAATAGCGGCAATGGCCGCAGGTCCAACCGAGCCACGGAATTCCAACACGAGTTCCGACACCCAAATGCTCAACCTGAGGACCGCACTTCACAATTTCTCCGACAATTTCGTGTCCCGGGATGAGGGGAAGTTTGGGGTTCGGCAATTCACCGTCCACCACATGAAGGTCGGTCCGGCAGACAGCGCAGGCCATTACCCTCACCAGCACCTGTCCGGCACCCGGAGAAGGTGTGACCACTTCGCTTTCGCGAAGGGCGGTCCCAGGTGTTTCGAGGATCATCGCGCGCATCGTATCGGCTCCAATCTAACGGACCTCGCGCAGACCTGCCGCATTGTTTTTTCGTTAGTCGATGCTGCACCAAAAGCCTGGTAATGCGAATCCTCCCAGTTATCCTAATCAAAGCCAACTTAATACAGGCGCTTCCCGTGGGACAGATCTTCAAAGACAAACAGCTTAACGAATTCGGATGTTGGGCGCTTGCCTACATTCCGTATGGCGGAGCCGATTTCGGAGAAATTGTCGCCGTCGCCGACGAGGTGGGTGAAGGCGACGATTCCGCTTTCTATGGCGCCTGGATTTCGGCCGGGGATCGGCTGGTGGCGGAAGCCGAAACGGCCCTCGCTGATGGGCACCAAGAGAGTGCCAGAGAGCTTTTGCTCAGAGCGAGTTGCTTTTACGGTCTCTCTTATCGTCCGCTCTACGGCGAACCCGTCGACCCCAGGCTAACCGCCGCTTTTCAGGCGCAGATCCGCGCCTTCGATCGAGGGTTGGCACTGTTTCCGCATCCTGTGGCTCCGCTTCGCATCCCTTTTGAGGGGACGACCCTTCCAGCCTATCTTGTTCCGGCGATCGGACACGAAAACGAGACGCGGCCGTTGCTCATACTAAGCAACGGCTATGATTCCAACGTCACAGACCTATACTTTGCCTCTGCCGTGGCGGCCAGTCGCCGGGGCTATCACTGCCTGATCTTCGACGGGCCGGGCCAAGGCGAGATGCTGATCCTGAAGGGCGTCCACCTTCGACCGGACTGGGAGACTGTCATCGAAGCGGTGGTCGATTTTGCGCTCACTCTGCCCAATATCGACCCGAAACGCATCGCTCTTAGCGGGTGGAGCCTCGGCGGCTATCTCGCCGTTCGTGCCGCCTCGGGCGAGCACAGGCTGGCAGCGTGTATTGCGGATCCAGGCCTGTTCAGCATGTCCGCCGGCTTTGGCAAGTTTCTTTCGGCTCTTAGCTTGCCTGCAGGTGCGACGACGAGTCTGGGCGATCTCGATGAAGGCGTACTGACCAGGATTTCGGCTATGATTGCCGCGCATCCCAGATTGACCTGGAGCGTGCTCCGGCGCGGCTATTGGGTGCAAGGCGTCCGCACCCTGCGGAATTTCCTCAAATCAGTGGATACATTTACCTTGGATGGTCGAATTGACCTGGTCCGATGCCCAACGCTCCTGACCATGGCGGAAGACGATTCGCTTTCGGAAAGCGTTCCCGAAGTCTACGAGGGGCTCCGATGCCCCAAGACACTGATCCGGTTCACCGCCGCGGAAGGCGCGGGAGATCACTGTGAAATGCAAAATCGGTCCCTGCTCAATCGGCGCGTTCTGGATTGGCTGGACATTACCTTCAAGAGTTGACCCATATATTCAAAGTTTCGATTCCGGATCTTAACATTCGGTTTTCTCTGAGATGAAAGCGTCCGAAAGCGAGCAGTTCTCAAGCCGGCCGCAGCCCCGAGCGTCCGCAGCGGGCAACCCATTCGGAAACTGGATCAAAATCAACGGATTCATACTTGGATTGTTTGGCGTTGTCTTGTTGGCCTTTATCTTTCCGGACCCTGCAGCGCGCAACGGATGGTTACACCCGGAGCTGCTGCAAAATATCGGCATCGCTTTGATTCTGTTTCTCCAGGGCATGTCGATGCCTTTAGAGAAAGTAAAAAAAGGCGCTGGGAATTGGAAACTGCACGTGATCATCCAGGCTTTCACTTTCCTGATCTTTCCGCTGGTCGGTCTGGGATTCGGCTTTGTTCTCCAAAGAATCTGGCCAGATGAACCATCCGCAGTCCGAGACGGCTTTCTTTATTTGTGCGTCTTGCCATCCACGATCTCAACCTCAGTGGTGCTGACCTCGGTGGCAGGAGGGAATACGGCGGCGGCCATCCTGAGCGCCGCCTTCTCGAATATCGTCGGCGTGATTCTAACTCCTCTTTTAGTCAGCCTGCTGATGCACGCCACCGGCAAAGCCGGATCCGGCTCCCTCGGACCGCTTTTACTGGAGATTACGATGCTGACCCTCTTGCCGTTCGCGGCTGGAGTTGGACTTCGCCCCTTCATTCGCGGCTGGGTGGATGCCAATAAAAAGTGGGTCAACAGAATCAGCAACACCGTGATTCTTTTCTTCGTCTACAGCGCCTTCTGTGACTCTGTGAAAGAACGAATCTGGCACCAGTATGGACTTCTGCTCACAGTTCAGATCCTTCTTTGCGTCGCCGTACTCTTCGGAACTGTTTCACTGCTCATCTATCTCGCTTCGCATCTGGCCAAGCTGAACCGCGAAGATGCGATCGCCTGCTATTTCTGCTCCGTTAAGAAGACGCTCGCAATGGGAGTTCCTCTGGCGATTCTCATCTTCGGTTCACGGTCCGATCTAAGTCTGATCCTGCTTCCGATCATGTTCTATCATCCGTTCCAGCTCTTCACCAATGGTATCCTCGCCAACCACTGGGCAAAAAGAGAGAGGATAATCCCCTTCTTCCAAATCCACTCGTCCTCGTGCTCGTGCTCGTTCTCGTTTTTCTTCCCCTTTTCGCCGGCCACCTTCAAAGATCGAGGACGAGCACGAGCACGATAACGAGCACGATTGAAGAATAAGAGGAGGGATCCCATTCCTCCCCCTCCTCAAAGATCGAGGACGAGCACGAGCACGATAACGAGCACGATTGAAGAATTTGAAGAAAACCGATCTCTACTTAAAAACCGATATATACAACTAATCTTAAATTTGTTATTATATTCAAATGGAACCCATTTTTGATCACGAAAAACTCGACGTCTATCGGTGTCGAACTCGCATTCATGACTTGGATCACTGACTTTTTACACGATGTCTGTGCATCCCCGGCCCAGCATCGGCGGGAGTTGATTGAACAACTGGATCGCGCGAGCCTTTCCATGCTTCTCAACACGGCCGAGGGAAACAGTAAACGTCACGGCCGCCATCGCGCCAAATTCTTTGATGACGCCCGTGGCTCGGCATTCGAGTGCGCCGCCTGCCTGGATGCATCGGTCGCCAAGGGGTTCATCCTGCCCGAGCGCATTCGGCCCGGCAAAGAAATGCTCGCGCGTGTCGTAGCCATGCTCACGCGCTTAATCGATCGCTTCGACGTGGATGATCCTCCCATCCGGAAGGATTGATCGCTCGATCGCTCTCCCATCGCGCTCGTGCTCCTCGTCGTCCTCGGTTGGGGATCCGAGGTAATCTGCTAGAATGAAGAAGGGATAAACGGAGACAGCAAGTGTCGCGCGTTTCGCTCGAAACTCGGACGACGACGAGTAGCGTGACATGACGCTAACAGGTTCAGCCCGGCTCGCAACGGATCCTCACCCTACCCGGATCTAGGATCCAATTTCTGCGTCCACGCCGGATGCGCTGATCAGTTCGCGAAGTCTGGTCGCCAAGTCGGGCGCCGCGAGAAATCCGTGATCACGGAACAACTCGGCGTGCTTTCGGTCGAGCGTTTCGAGTTCATGCAGACGGTGCGGAGCGACATCACTCACACTGGCCAGCCTGCCTCTCGTAAATTCCATGCGTTCTGGATCGACGTAACCCGCCTCCATAAAACCGCGTGTTTTCTTCGCGCATCGGCAAGGATTGCTGGCATTGACCAAGCCGCACTTCTCATTCATGAATTGGTAGAGATCGCGCCGCGCACGGGAGAGAAGTTGTCGAAAATTGTCCGATGAGACTTCCATCACCTCGCCTCCAACCTCGCTAGTGACTCCGAAATATTCACCTAGGATGAAGGCGAGACGCTGACGACGGTCAAGGCAGACCAGCATCCCGGTCATGCAGCCAATGCGAGCTTCTTCAACCAGCAACGGCAATTCGACCGGCACGCTCTTCGGATCGGGCAGATCGAAGTCTGGTGTTTCATCGAGGCCACGACCCATATCGGTAAAAGTGATGCTCATCTCTTCGAAATCGGTCTTGCGCACATTGAGGAGGTGATTGACGGCGATTCGGTAAAGCCAGGTCCGGAATTGGCTCTGCCCACGAAAGGTGCTCAGCTTGGTGACCACCTTGATCAGGATCTCCTGCGTCGCGTCCTCAGCCTGTTCACGGTGCCAGAGCATTCGGATGGCAATGTTGAAAACCCAAGGCTGATGACGGCGCACTAATTGTTCCAGCGCGTCTTTATCCCCGGCCTGAGCCTCGGTAACAAGTTCCTCATCGGCGGGATCGAGTCTCTGTCCCCTAGATTCACTAAACGGGTTGATTCGCTCTCCCACCATTTCAACGCTGGAAAATTCACTCGCTCTTTTCATATGTCACCAGGATTAGACATTCTGAAAAGCGTCCTGTGACAACGGCAGCCCCAGTATTTCCATAGCAGGATATCTCCCAGAACCCGGTAAGCGACCCATGCCGGTGCTATCCTACCGGTACGGTCTCCCTGAAATCGGCCATTTCCAAGACCTGATCGTGGAAACTGCGCAGCGTGCTTCTGTGACCGACGCTGACGATCGTCGGGCGCCATGGGGCGGTCCGCAAAAGACCGTAAAGTTCCGCCTCGGAGCGCTCATCCAACGCCGAGGTTACCTCGTCCAGAAAGACAAGCGCCGGCTTCGTCAGAAAAATCCGAGCGAAAGCAAGCCGCTGTTGTTCTCCGGGCGACAGTCGCTGCGACCAGTCGTGGACGTCATCCAGTTCGTTAATCAGAGCGCCAAGACCGACCTGGTTCAACACAGCCGCCAGCGTCGTGGCGGGTAGGCTGTCACTCTCTCCGCCTGGGTAACGCAGAACGGCAGCCAGCGTACCCAGCGGCAGGTAGGGCCGTTGGGGCACAAAAAGGATCCGCCCCTTCGCGAGCCTGATTTCGCCTCGACCATACGGCCAGATCCCGGCCAGCGCCCGCAACAAGGTACTCTTGCCAGCGCCGGTGGGTCCGTTGATCAACACCGCCGCACCGGGCTCGGAGGCGAAAGCCACCCCGCGTAAAAGGGGCGTGCCATTGGGTAGATCCAGATCGACGTCATCGACAGCGACTCCAGATTCTTCACGCCGGATAACGAGCTCTTGCGGCTCGTGCGTCGAGCGCTGAATCGCGGAAAGCCGTTCCTCGAAACCGCTCAATCGCTCTGTCACGGCCTGCCAGGCCGCGATGCTGGTATAAGAGCTAATGATAAACGAGAGGGAATTCTGGACGGCTGAAAAAGCGCCGACCACCTGCATCAGACCGCCCAGACCGATCTGCTTGGCAAAGTACCGAGGAGCAACCACGACGACGGGAAAAATGACCGCAATCTGCGCGTAGCCCGATGTAAACCAGGACAGACGCTTCTGCCGTTTCATAATCTGCCAGAAATTCTCGAAGACGCTGCGGAACCGTTCCTGGAAGACGCCAAGTTCCATCGCCTCGCCACGATAAAGAGCCACACTCTCCGCATTCTCCCGCAAGCGCACCAGACTGAAACGGAAGTTCGCTTCAAGCCGTTGCTGGTCGAAGTTCAATGGCACCAGCGGGCGTCCGATTTTGATCGTCAGCCAAGTGCCCACACCCGCGTAAAGCAGCGCTGCCCAGACGAGATAGGCAGGGATATGCAGCGTTCCCCAGGTCCCGAGCGGGATATTAGCCGGTCCTGAAAGCCCCCAGAGAATGCCCAGAAATGAGCCCAGGGAGACCACCGCGGTCAGAAGACCGAGCGATAGCGTCAGGACGTACGAGGTGAACTGATTAAGATCCTCCGAGATACGCTGATCCGGATTGTCCGTCGCGCTCTTTAGTTCCAAGTGATAATAGGAACGATCGGCAAGCCAGGCGCTCAGATACCTGCGAGTCAGCCAGCGACGCCAGCGGATCTGCAGCATCTGACTCAAATATTGTGCATAGACCGCCATGACAATAAAGAGCAGCGGCCAGGATGCAAAAGACACCCAGTTGCCGAAAAAACTCGGCCCCGTCCAATTTCTGGAGTGCGTTGTAGAAGGCATTGTTCCATTCATTAATGCGCACGCTGATGTAGACATTCCCGAGGTTGAGCGCCACCACGGCAAGGAGAAGTCCCCTGGCGGACCATTTCTCCTCTGACACCCAGTAGGGCTTCGCGAGCCGCCAGGCGTCACGCACCGCATTCCGTTTTGATCTGTCCATCAGGCTATTCCGCTGCTCGAGGTGAAAATGGTTGTTCCACTTGATTTCATAAGCTTGGCTCCACGCATAGTTGGCGCAAGCGAGGGAGTTAAAGCTCGCCGCCTGACCGGTACATTGCCCCAAGATTACAAAACAGCCAGCTGCAGTGTCAGTGTCAGCGGGAACGCCGACACGCCGACACGCCGATACGCCGATACGTTTCCCCTCCCCTACGTTCCGTAAAGCCGGTCACCGAAGTCTCCAAGTCCGGGCAAGATATACTTTCGAGAATTCAATTCGCGGTCTATCGCGGCTGCGTAGATTTTGATTCCGGGGTCGAGCGCTTCCACTGCCCGCACACCTTCCGGAGCGCAAACAATACAGACCAGACTCAAATCCTGGAGGGCCACACCATGTTCGTTGACCACCTCGATGGCCTGAACAGCTGACCCTCCCGTCGCGAGCATCGGGTCAAGAATCAGAATCTGTTTGGCCTTGAGCGAAGGAAGCTTGCAATAATAGCTTCGGGCCACGGCTGTCTGCTCGTCGCGTTCGAGCCCGAGATAACCGACGCTCACATCGGGCAGCAAATCGGTGAACGGCTGGACCATGGAAATCCCGGCGCGGAAGATTGGGACGAGGACAATCGGTTGAGAAAGGACACGGCCTGGATGCGGTTCGAGCGGTGTTTCGACCGTAATTTCTCGCGTCGCCAGATTACGCGTCACCTCGAAGGCCAGGAGCAAGCTGATTTGGTAAGCGAGCGTGCGAAATGTCGCCGGTTTCGTCGTCCGATCCCGAAGATGCGTGACCACGTGCGCGCCGAGCGAATGGTGGAGAAGATGTAGCATGGATGGCGGGCTATTTTATCTCCCAGTTTCCAGTTGTCCCGAACTTTTCAATGGAGGCGCGGCGGTCGCTGCCACTTCGGCGATGCGCTCAATATGGGCCCGGAAATCCGGATCTTCGCCCTCCAATAATTCCGGCAGCGCGTGGCGGAAATCGGCCCGACGGCACCATTCCCTCATGTAATCTTCCCAGGATGACCAAAGACGGCGCGTCTGCTTGTTCATGCGCTCTTCGTACACCAGGATGTAAGCACGTTCGAAAATGGAGACCAGAATCCCGAACAGAGCCAGCTTCCGTTCCATCTGTTCTTCGTTCAGCTGCCCGAGAGGCGCGCTTCTGCGAAGAAGTTGGAGGTCCGAATTGTCCAGCACCAGCTTGAGGAAGTTCGTATACTCGTCCGATAGACGCTGATAGAGCTCTTCCTCATCGACAAACCGCTCCTTCCGACGCTCGATCACGAACACCAGAATAGCGAACGGCAATGCGAAGGTTTCGACCAGGTAAAACGAAAATTCGACAATCTCTATCCAACGCATCGCTTAGCTGAGATGGTGAACCTCGCTCAAGTGGTAAACCGGAGTCGAAATCCCTTCCATCCGCGCCTTGATCTGCAAAGCCAGAAATTGCGAGTAGTGACGCGATTGGTGCAAATTGCCGCCCTGAAACCAGAGCGATGGTTGATGTGTCGGCTTCCACATGTTCCGCAGTTCGCCTTCCCAGGGACCGGGATCCTTCTTGGTGTCAGAGCCTAGCCCCAGCATTTGCCCACCCTGTCAGCTACCTCCTGGGAGATAATCCTGGCTGCCCAACCGTTCATCGATCCATAGCCCGTCGCATAGACGATCAAATCTGCCGGCAATTCCGTGCCGTCGCTCAGAACCACTGAATGTTCTTTGATTCGCTCGATGCCGACTCCGCTTTTCAGCTTGATCTCCCCTTCGGCGATCAATTCCGAGGCGCCCACATCAATGTAATATCCAGATCCTCGGCGCAGATACTTCATAAAAAGCCCTGAGCCGTCTTCGCCAAAATCTAGCAAAAATCCCGCCTTCGTCAGACGCTCGTAAAGTCCGCATCTCGCTTCGCGATCTCCTTGTAGACCGGGATGTGGAAGGCATGCATGATCTTATACGGCACCGAGGCGAATATCAGGTCCGCGACATCCGTCGTGATGCCCGCTTTGACAGCCGCCTCGGAGTAAAGACCCCCTAAAGCCAGTTCCATCAGCGTGTCTGATTTGGCGACGTGCGTCGATGAGCGCTGAATCATCGTGACATCTGCGCCGTGCTCCCACAAGTCAGCACAGATGTCGTGAGCCGAGTTATTCGAGCCCAACGACCACACACTTCTTGGCCGCCGTATTCCTCTCCGCTGGTGTGCTTGCTGGAGTGATGTTGTTTTCCCTTAAATGTGTCGGCGCCCCGGATTTCTGGGACATTCGGGCATCCCGGACATCCCTGTCGCCAGAACCAGCTGCTTCGGGCGAAGCACGACCGTCTCACCACCGCGATCCACCGTCACCGTCCACTCTTCGTGCTGTCTCGTTATAGTGAGCGCTCTGGCATTCCGTGGAATGCCAATAGTTCAATTCCATGACCTTGGTGTACATCTCCAGCCAATCACCGATTTTATCTTTTGGAGAGAAGATCGGCCAATGGTCTGGGAACGGCAGGTAAGGCAAGTGATCGTACCAAACGGGGTCGTGTAGACAGAGCGATTTGTAGCGATTACGCCAGGAATCGCCAGGCCGACTGTTCTTCTCAATAATGATGGTCGGTACCTCTAACTGCTTCAGTCTTGCTCCCAAGACAATACCACCTTGTCCACCACCGATAATGAGACAATAAGGTTGCCTGGTAATGCCTAATTCCGCGTCTTCCTGGTCTTTCGCTCCAGCCAGCTTTGCCGATTCGGACGGCGCCATGTCGCACGCCGGTAGGGCGAGTCGCTCCTTTCTTCTCCTCAAACCCTTTGAGTTCGGTCATGGTGGTCAACAGCGTCCAGCATTTGCCATCTCTCAGGCGAATATGACCCTTTCCTCTCGAGACCGCGGTTTCAAAGGTTAACCAACCGCTGATCACGCCATTATCCGAGTAGCATCACCTTCTGCCTGCCATCGGCCGGGTTTCGCTTCGGATACTGTCGCTTTCAACATCTCCTTAATGTTTTCCCTACCCTCAAGCGTTTTGATATTCCAAGTCAGCGACACCAAGTCGCGCCAATAACCTCTTCTTGAAACAAATTCACGGCAGCGTCGAAATCTGCGCGATCCAGGCATTACCAAAGTTCGATAGCCATTCGGACACTTGCTGTGTCGGGGCAGTGATATGAGCGCTCATTTTGGGCCTCCTTCAAAAAAGAGTGTTATCCCTATTCTCCCCTGCAGGTGACACCGACTATCTTCCCCTTCAATATCGGTTGCACGCAAATATTTTCACCCTTTCGCGGCTCCAGGCAATCCTTTGAGGCGGACCACCGCATTCTGCAAAATCCGCAAGTGCGCTGTGATCCGTTTGAGCTGAACGTGGACGACGCTTTGTTCCCGCAGAGCCAATACGGTTGAGGTCACCTCTTTCTTCAGGCCGTGCGAGAACTCCTCGAGCCGCGCCGCGGAAAGATGATCAACATTCTCACCGAGTTGAGCAACGTGCTGATCGAGATCCGGGAATTCATTCAACGGCGCGCCCGTTTTCAGAACTTCTGCCAGGTTCTGCAACTGGCCGGACACCGCTTCAGCGAAGGCACGGACTTCCTGCCTTTCACCGCGGCCGGGGAATTCGTGAAGATGTTCGTCGAGGGCACCAACCGCTAGAAAGAGGTGGCGCGCATAATTGACCGCGCTGAGAGTCGGTTCGATCTCGCCCCGAAAGTTCGACGGTTCACTCAAAAGCCTTTGCGAGGCGGTCGTGGCATTCGCCACCTCCAGAGCGGCATGTCGCTTCGTTCGTTCAAGCTCTCGGAGGCCGCTTCCCTTTCCAAGATATCCGTCAGTGACCAAGTCGAAATAGCCCTTTAACGCCAACAGCGTGCGGGCCAGCTGAAGAGGAAGTTGTTCCCGCTCCCAGATCGGAAACAGGGTGTAACCACCGAGCAAGCCTAGCAAGCCGCCCACCAGCGTATCCATCATCCGAAACAGACTAACCCTCCAGTCAACCGGGTTGGCAAGATCCAGCAAAACCATGAAGAGCGGTGTGATGACCAGAGTGAAGAATCCGTAACCAAACGAGCGGATGGAAAAAGAGATGAATGCCAATAGTGCGACGCAAAGAAAGAGGATCCGGTCATCCTGGATGTAAATGGTGATCAGCATCGCGATCACGCCTCCGACGATCGTGCCGACGATCCGTTGAATCACCCTTTCAATCGTTCCGCCAAAGTTCGGTTTGAGCACCACCAGCACCGTCACGACAACCCAATAGCCGCGCGGCAAATGCAGACCCTCCGCGATCGCTGTCGCTATCGTCACCGCAGCCCCTAGCCGGATCGCGTGACGGAAGCTGACCGATTCAAATGTGAAATTGCTCCGCAAGACTGCCAGATAGCGGGTCGATTGACGTTCCCGGGGCGGGCCACTGGCGGCCGGAACGGAATCCGTCAAACGCCCGGTTGCCAGGTTCCTAACGATTTCAGCGTTGGTTCGGACCAGGTCCAGTACCGATTTAAAGCTCCGGGAGAGTTTACCCACGTGAATCAGAATTGAATAATCGTGGATTTCTGTATACGTCGCCGAACGCAATTTTTCGACCGCCTCTCCCAGTAGTGCATCGGTCTGGACGAGGTTGCAGAGATCGATGTTTGCGCCCCGCTGAATAATGCCTGCGGCCATGAGCTGAATGACCTGGACCAGTTCGATTTTCTCGCGAGCGATTTCTCCGCTTACCTCGGCGAAATTGGAATAGGTGCTCACATGAAGCATCTGTTCGTGGATAGCCACCGCGACACTCGAAAGTTGGGCGGCGTTTTCGATCAAGGCGAGCAATTGACTGCTGCGAACGCTCGGTCCGGCCCGTCCGACCCGAACGGCGGTCCAGACTTTTCTGGCCTTCTCCAGCGAACCCAGCAGAGCCTCATAGCGAGGCGGGAACCGATCCTGGATCGCGGGTCCGTCGCCGGAATTCGAGAGCTGAAACGAACAGGCCGCCTCCAGGAGCGCCGCAAGACGCGTGTAGCATTCCCCGACAGCCTCGATCACGGGCGTGAAGGCGTGCAATGGCCACAAGGCCAAAGAAAGGCACGAAGCCCAGAGCCCTCCCCCAACGCACAGAGAACATCGAAACCACATGTCGTTCGCATGAGGCAGGGCCGCTGTGATGACAAACATCAGAGAGGTCGAAAAGCTCACCGTCGCAGCCGTGTTACCAAAAATCCCCACGAACGCCGCTGCCGTGACCCAGATGAAGGTGCCCACGATGATCGAGAGCGGTGACACGTTCAGCAGCGACGCAGCGAGAACTGCACAACCAACGCCGATGGTGGCACTGAGAGTCGCGATGGCTTTCTGCCGGTAGGCGCCCCCGGTATCGGTGACCAGAACGAACCAGGCTCCCAATGTCACTATCACCGAGGTGCCGAGCTGGTGATAGGCAAGCCCCAACCCGATCGGCACAGAAATGGCCAGCGCCGCCCGCACGCCTTGAGGCAATTGCAAACGCTCGGACTCCAATCGGAAAGACCGGAGCAGAGCACGGCGGCCAGTCGAGATAGGAGGAGTTAGGGGCATGAGTCAGGAGACAGGATTCAGGAGTCAGGAGTTACAGAATGGATCTGCGGATCCGCCTTGTCGATGGCGTGATTTCGCCCTTGCTCTTGAACGTTCAGCGTTCGGCGTTCAGCGTTCGGCGTTCGGTTCGGAATTACCGCTGAGTTAGCCCTCTGATCACCGACCCAATGATTGCCCCCGCGCCGGCCGATTCGGCGCTCTCACCCGGGCTGCCAAGATAAGGCCTGAGCGCGTGCGCCAGGTTCGATAGCGGGAGCGATTGAAGCCAGATGCGGCCGGGGCCAGTCAACGCGGCCAGGAAGATCCCATCGCCACCGAACAACATATTGCGAATACCCGGTATCCGGGTGATCTGAAATTGAACACTCTCCTCGAACATCCCAACGTGTCCGGGGTGAACCCGCATCGTCTCACCCTGACGAAGGTCGTAGATCACGACTTCGCCATCCAGTTCGATCCATGCCTGGCATTCACCGGACATTTTTTGCAACAAAAAACCGTCCCCTCCAAATATCCCTGCCCCAAGCGATTGCTGGAATCCGACGCTCAGAGCGACTCCTGGAGTCGAACATAAAAAACCGTGCCGATGAATCATGTAAGTCTGACCGGCCCGAACTTCGACCGGCAAAATATGGCCCGGCACCCGCGTGGCAAACGCCAACAATCCCGGCTCACCATGAGCCGAATATTCGGTCATGAAAAGGGAGCCGCCGCCAGCAACGCGTTTGAAGGCTCCCAGAAACCCACCGCCGCCCAGCTGGGCGCCGGTCTGCAGCTGAATCGAGCGGCTCATCCACGAGAGTTCTCCGGAAACCGCCACGACCCTTTCGCCGGGCTGAAGTTGAAACTCAAGGACAGGTAACGTTGTGCCGATGATGCGATGATTCATTTTCAGGATTCAGGAGTCAGGATTCAGAAGTCAGGAGTTACAGAATGGATCTGGGACCCGCCTTGTCGATGGTTGCGGTTGCGTACATTTTGCTCCTGGCTCCTGGCTCCTGAATTCTGAATTCTGTCTCGAGCTTGAAAAATATCCCGGATGTTGGAAGCTGAAGTCCCATGCGCGTAGTAGTTATCGGCGGAACCGGACACATCGGAACTTATCTCATCCCACGATTGGTGGCCTCTGGTTATGAGGTCCTCAACGTCAGCCGGAGCAAACGCGCGCCTTATTCTGAGCATAGCGCCTGGAAGTCGGTGGCCCACGTTGGAATGGACCGCTCCGAAGGAGAACGCTCTGGTAAATTCGGAAAGCAAATCCGTGACTTGCGTCCCGATGTGGTGATTGATTTGATCTGCTTTACCGTTGAAAGCGCTCGCCATCTGGTGGAAGCGCTGCGCGGCGAACTCCAGCATTTTCTCCACTGCGGCACCATCTGGGTCCATGGGCCAAGTGTCGAGGTCCCGACCACCGAAGAAGCGCAGCGCCGACCCTTTGGCGATTACGGCATTCAAAAGGCCGCCATCGAAGCTTATCTGTTGCGGGAAGCTCGACTGGCTGGATTTCCCGCCACGATCCTGCATCCGGGACATATCGTCGGGCCTGGATGGGAGCCATTGAATCCGGCCGGCCATTTTAACCCTCAGATATTCGAGCGTCTGGCTCGCGGTGAAGAGCTTAGCCTGCCAAACCTCGGCCTTGAAACGGTCCACCACGTGCACGCGGACGATGTCGCCCAAGCTTTCACACAGGCCATCATTCACCGGAGCGTTGCGCTGGGAGAAAGTTTTCATGCGGTTTCGCCGGCAGCGCTGACCCTCCGCGGCTATGCCGAGGCGATCTTTGCCTGGTTTGGGGAAAAAGCCAAGATCCGCCTGTTATCATGGGATGAATGGCAAAGCACGGTATCCAAGGAGGAGGCAGCCGCCACTTGGGATCACATCGCCCATAGCCCGAATTGCAGTATTGCCAAGGCGCGCCGACTCCTCGATTACCAGCCCAGATTCAACTCCCTGCAAGCTGTTCACGAGTCACTGCACTGGCTGATCGAGCATCAGATCATCAAGGTCTGAGGCGTTCTCAACGTATTCGAAGCGTCTCACTTTCGAGATAGCCTATTTTTCCATGCTGTCATGCTTTTCCTTACACCATCAGCATGACTGGACTGCTAAAAGCCGTCCGTTTGCATAAGTCCGTGGTCTAAACACGTCACTGTCGCTGTGTTCTCGCCGCGCATGCAAAAGTGTCGAAACAGATCGTTCGTCAGGAGGAAGGCTTCGAACCTTCGTTGACGCCCCGTGAACGAACCATCCGGCGCTCGCCAGCTCCGCATTTTGCAAGACGATATCACTTAACCTGCTTCGATTGCGGTCGATACACCCCTTAGGTGAAAAATATTATAGTAATTACGGAAGCAATAATAAATTATCGAGTTCCGAAGACTTCCATATCCCCCCGCGCCGCAGCTCAATCGTGATCTGAGTCTGCCGATTTATCACAAACGATGCGGACTCCCGATTCCAACGTGATCCCTCGCCAGGACGGCGAGCGGAAGGCTCTATTGCTGAAAGCCTTGCAGGCTATTGACTCGCTCCAGTCCAAGCTTCACACCATTGAGCGCGACCGTACCGAGGCAATCGCTATCGTCGGACTTTCTTGCCGCTTCCCGGGCTCGCCGGATCCGGAGGCGTTCTGGCGCACATTGAGCGAGGGAATCGATGCGGTGACGGAATTGCCGGACGATCGCTGGGACAAAGATGCGTATTACGATCGCGATCCGTCAGTCTCGAGCAAGATTCGCGCTCTGCAGGGCGGTTTCCTTCCTCAGGTTGATTTGTTCGACCCCGGCTTTTTCGGGATCTCAGGGCGGGAAGCCGAGAGCATGGATCCCCAGCAACGACTCCTCCTGGAAGTCAGTTGGGAAGCTTTGGAGAACGCAGGGATTGCGGCCAGCAATTTGCGCGGGTCACCCACCGGAGTATTTGTCGGCATCACGACCTCTGATTACGCTCGTCTGGGGACGGAGAACGATTCGACCGACCTGGACATTTATTCAGCAACGGGCGGCTCGCTCAACGTGGCTGCAGGTCGCATCTCTTTTGTGCTGGGTTTGAATGGTCCGGCCATAGCAGTGGATACAGCGTGTTCCTCTTCGCTGGTCGCTCTTCACCTGGCCTGCCAGAGTCTACGCTACCGCGAATGCGATCTGGCGCTAGCCGGCGGAGTCAACATGCTTCTCGCCCCGGAGCCTTTCATCTGCCTTGCGAAATGGGGCATGATGGCAGCGGACGGACGGTGTAAGACTTTCGATGAGCGGGCAGACGGTTTTGTCAGAGGCGAGGGCTGCGGTGTCGTCGCCTTGAAACGTGTGAGCGATGCGCTGGCGGCAGGCGACCGTGTTCTGGCGCTTATCCGCGGGACGGCTATCAATCAGGATGGAGCGAGCAGCGGTTTGACGGTTCCCAACGGCCTTGCTCAACAGGCAGTGGTACGAGCCGCTCTCAAGGCTGCAGGTCTTGAGCCTCACGACGTGGACTACCTCGAAGCACACGGAACCGGCACCGCGGTAGGCGACCCCATCGAATTCGAAGCCTTGGCGGCGGTGCTGGGGAAGGATCGCCCCCCAGATCGACCGCTCCGCGTGGGTTCGGTCAAGACCAATATTGGCCACTTGGAATCGGCTTCGGGCATTGCGGGCCTCATCAAAGTCGTGCTTTCGATGGGGAAGGAAGAAATACCCGGCAGCTTCATTTTCGTAAACTCAATCCGCGAATCTCCCTGGGTAACATGCCGATTGAAATTCCCGTGACGGCCACTGCGTGGCCGCGGACCGAGCGTGCCCGCATCGCCGGGGTAAATTCGTTCGGGTTCAGCGGCACAAACGCCCATATCATCTTGCAAGAGGCTCCGCCTGCGAAGGAATCTGGTCCAACGCCCGGATTGCCGGACAGGTCGACTCACTTGGTCGTGCTGTCCGGGAGTTCTGAGAATGCGCTGCGGGAGCTTTCCGCGGCTTATGCTGAACATCTTACGAAAGAACCTGGAAGCTCCCTGCCGGATATCTGTCACGGGGCAGCGATTGGGCGTTCAGCCCTTTCACACCGGCTGGCGTTTCCCGCTCCCGACATCGCTGTGGCAAGAGAGGTCCTTAGCGCTTTCGCACAAGGGAAGCCGACATCCGGGATCTTCTCGGGCCGCGTTCGCCCCGACTCCAGAGTCGCGTTTCTCTTTACCGGGCAAGGAGCGCAGTATCCGGGCATGGGCCGGGCTCTGTATAAAGTCGAGCCGGTGTTCCGAGAGGCATTCGACAAGTGTGCGCTTTTGCTAGGTGAACACCTGGATCGACCGTTACTAGAAATCGTGGGTTACGACAATGGCCAACCCGCGCCGCCAGGTATTCTAGACGAAACTGGCTGCACACAGCCGGCGCTTTTTGCCGTTGAATACGCGCTTGGCATCGCTCTGGCGTTCGTGGGGCATCGAGCCGGCGGCAATCGTTGGACACAGTCTGGGCGAATATGTTGGTGCTTGCATCGCCGGAGTGCTAAGCCTCGAAGACGCATTGCGTTTGGTAGCCCTGAGATCGCGCCTAATGCAGTCGCTGCCGCGAAACGGCGCGATGGCTGTGGTGTTCGCAGGGGAAGACCGGGTGCAGGCGGCGATCGCACCATATGCCAAATCCGTTTCCATTGCTGCGACCAATTCCCCTCTGAACACGGTGATCTCGGGAATAGCGGACGATGTCCGCGCAGTTTTGGAAGGGCTGAGGAACGAAGGCGTAGACGCAAAGCCCCTGACAGTCTCTCACGCATTCCATTCGCCGCTTGTCGAGCCGATCCTCGATGAACTTGAACAGTTCGCTCGAGGTGTCGAATATCATTGCCGGTCGTGGACCTGATATTGAACGTGACCGGATGCCCACCGGATGAAAACTTGCCGTTGGACGGCAACTACTGGCGCAAGCAAGCCCGCGGAACCGTAAGGTTTGCTGAATCAATTCGTGCTCTTCACGAACGCGGAATTCGGACCTTCCTGGAGATCGGACCGGGGCCGGTGCTGATCGGAATGGGCCAGCAATGTCAAGAGATGCTAAGACGAACTGGCTGGCCTCACTGCGGAAAGATCGGGACGACTGGTCCCAAATGCTCTCGAGCCTCGGCGCGCTCTTTGTGCTGGGTGCGCAACCGAATTGGGGCGCCTACGACCGACCGTATCAACGCCGTCGGGTGGCATTGCCGACCTACCCGTTCCAACGCGAAAGACATTGGTTTCCGGTTGCGTCTGCTTATTCCACCCGCAAACGTACGCGCGCGGCTGGTCACCCGTTGCTAGGCATGCATGTGCCGTTGGCCGGCCGGCCTGGTGAGCATGTTTGGTTTGGAGAACTCAGCCTGGAACGATTTCCCTGGATGGACGACCACCGCGTCCAAGGGGTGGTGGCGGTGCCGGCCGCGGCTTACGTGGAAATGGCCATCGCCGCCGCCGTCGAAGAGGTCTCAGAGCTACCGATAGTTCTCACGCGGATCAAGATCGAGAACGTGCTGTGCTCAAGCCGGGAATCGAGTTTGAAATCCAAACCAGGCTTGAACGGGAGGCTGCGGGTATCATGGTCTTTCAGGTCCACAGCCGTAGGAAGAACAGGAAGGGAGACTGGACCCTGCATGCGAGCGGGGCACTGCAGGCGGGTGGAGTCGCGATGCCCGCAACCAAGTACGATGAGCTCCAGCGAGACGGCTTTCAAAAGCGCGCTATTCGTTGTCTGGATGGTCAGGAGTTCTACAGGTTCCAGAAGGAGCGCGGCAACCAATGGGGACCCTGCTTTCAAGGTATCAGCCGCCTTTGGCAAGGCCAAGGCGAAGCGTTGAGCGAACTAACGGTTCCGGCTGGCCTTAAGCGCGATCTCTCCCACTATCTTTTTCATCCTGCGCTGTCGAACACCTGGTGGCAGACTCTAACAGCAACGATCCCTCTGGAAAAATCTGAAGGAAGCCTGAGCGGCGCTTTTGTCGGTGCCGGGATCGAGGAAGTCCGGATCTATCGACGGCCGGAAGGAAAACATTTCTACGCTTACGCACAATCGCGGATCAGTGAACCGCTTCTAACGATACCCTGGTCGGTGATATCAAGGTGTTCGATGCTCCCGGAAACCTCATTGCCGAGATCCTCGGAGTGCGACTCTGGTTTCCGGACTTCTCCCAAAAACAGGAGTTGCTTGAATCGGTGGAAGACTGGCTGTACGAGCCCCGCTGGTTGATCAAGGAAATAGCCGACGAACCGAGCCTTGAAGAGCCAGTGACGAGGAACCTGGATTATTTTCCGCGATCAGCAAGGGGTTGGTGACGCGGTCTGCGGACAATTACGAGAGCGCGGGGCGACATGCCTTTGCGTGGATCACGGCGAGCACCGTTCGCAAACGGGCGACGGGTCGATGACGATCAGGGCCAATCACGCGGACGACTATGACGAACTGTTGCGTTCCGCGACTTCGAAGGGGTCTACGGTGGGGAAGATTGTGCATCTTTGGAGTCTCGACTCCGCAGATCCCGAAAAGGCGAATCTGAAAGCGGTAGAAGAGGCTCAGACGCTCGGACCGGTGAGCATCCTGCGGATGGTGCAAGCGCTCGAGCGCGCACAGCAACCTGCGTCTCCCAAGCTCTGGTTAGTCAGTCGCGGTGCGCAACCGGCCGGTGAAAAGGCTTCGCCGCTTGCCCTGCTTCAATCACCGCTTTGGGGTTTGGGGCGTACCATCGCTATGGAGAGCGGAGACTGCTGGGGCGGTCAGGTGGACTTGGATCCGGCTGATACTCCGGCGGCGGCAGCACTGCTCCTCCGTCAATCGATCGAACAGCGGGACGAGGACCAAACGGCATTTCGCGATGGCCGCCGGTACGTCCTGCGGTTGGCTCGGCGGACTGAAACCATATCAAAGCCCGAACGAATTTCCATTTGCCCCGACGCAACCTATCTAATAACGGGCGGGTTGGGAGGAATCGGGCTGGCCATTGCCCGATGGTTGGTTTCACGCGGCGCTCGACACTTGGTTTTGGCGGGGCGAAACGCGCTCCGGACTCGAGAAGAGTGGGATGGAGTCGCGAGCGAAACCATCGAAGGGGAACGCATCACCGCGATACGGGGACTGGAGAGCCTAGGTGCGAAGGTCCGAACGGTGGCTGTGGACATGGGTGACGAGACATCGGTCACCGAGCTGATCTTCCAATGTCTGCGGGCGGACCAACCACCACTACGCGGTCTGTTTCACGCCGCCGGAGTGATGCAGTACGAACCGCTGAGCAATCACACTCCGGAGCGGATGCGAGACGTTCTGGCGGCAAAAATGGTGGGCGGATGGCTCCTGCACCGATTATTGGCGGACGTTCCGTTGGACCTATTCGTGCTCTTCTCGTCCTCTTCATCCCTTTTGAGTTCACCCATGATGGGAAGCTATTCGGCCGCCAACGTGTTCCTTGACGCCCTTGCTCATCATCGCCGGGCGACAGGGAAGAAAGCAGTCAGCATTAACTGGGGTACCTGGTCGGAGGTCGGCATGGCGATCCGGTTTCAGGCTCGAGACGAATTCAAGCGCCAAGGACGAACGGGAATCAACACAGGAGTTGGCGTATTGCCTACGCGACGCGCCCTGGAAGCATTGGAGCGAGTACTGGAAGACGACGCTGTACAAGCCGGCGTAATGCCGATCGACTGGGAAGCCTGGCAGCGGTCCTATGCCAACGTCGCAGTTGCTCCCTACCTTTCGCTGCTGATTTCCGGAGGCCACCGGGCGAGTAGCGCTCGAACCGTCCGACGACGAGTGCCGCAAGCGCATGCTGGCCGCTCCGCCGGAGGCGCGCGGGGAGATCGTAGAGCGATTACCTGGCGAAGCAAATTGCCCGAATTCTTAAAGTGCCCTTGGCTTCGGTCGATTCCGAAAAACCGATCGTAAGCATGGGATTCGACTCGCTGATGACCATCGAACTCAAAAACCAGATCGAGGTCGACCTCGGGGTAAGTGTCGCGATGGGGCGCCTCATCCAGGGTCCAACACTCCTGGAACTTACGGAATGGGTTTTGCACCTGCTTGTCGGCGGCGCAGGCTGCCGACGCGACTCCGGCAGTTCATTCATTGGTCAGCGAATTTGAGGAGGGCGTATTGTGAGCGACTCCGTGGAATTGTTAGAGTCCCTCGCCCATGACGGCGTCCTTTTATGGGGCGAAGGAAGCCGACTTCGTTTTCGCGCTTCAAACGGGTCTCTGACCGAAACGATGCGATCGCAATTGACATCGCAGAAAGATTCGGTGCTCGCCGCCTGGCGTGAGCGTGCGACCCACAACGTCGTCTCCCATCCCGCGTCACACGGGCAGCGGGCGCTTTGGTTCCTCCATCAGTCGAACCCCACAAGTGCCGCCTATAACGTGGTTTTTTCAGCCCGCATTCGCTCGGCGATTGATTTGCCCGCGTTGCGTCGATCTTTTCAAGCTTTGGTGGACCGCCATCCATCCCTGCGCACAACTTTCCGCGAGGAGTCGGATTGCCTCGTTCAGCAGCTCCGTGGTTACTGGCCGCTCTCTTTGACCGTTCACGATCGGGCTAATATTGATTTGCCGACACTCCGAAAAGAAATCCACCAGATTTCGCAGGCTCCCTTCGACCTGCAAAACGGCCCGCTGGTGCGAGTCGATCTTTTTACACGGGCGGCAGACGACCAGATTCTTCTCTTTACCGTTCACCATATCGTCGCGGACGGTTGGTCACTCTTCCTGCTGCTTGACGATTTACGGCGAATCTATCCGGCGGAACGGGACGGCGGCACGCCACCCCCGCCCGTCCCGTGTACGACGTCATCGAACATACGCGCTGGCAGGAGGCTATGCTGGCCGGTGCCGAAGGTCAGGAGCACGAGAAATACTGGTTGAGCAAACTGGCGGGCACTCTTGTCCCGTTGAGTCTGCCGACCGATCGGGCACGGTCCGTCCTTTGTCGGACTGCGGTGCATCGCTCCCAATTGACCTCGGACCCGAATTGAGTAACGCCGTACGCGAGATGGCGACAAGCGAGGGAACCACCCCCTTTGTCGTGTTGCTGGCGGCTTATCAAGTTCTTTTGCACCGTTACACCGGGCAGAATGAGATCATTGTCGGAACGCCCACTTACGGACGAGACCGAACGGAATTCTCCAACATCGTTGGCTATCTGATCAACATGATCCCGTTAAGGACCACGTTCGATGATGACCCGACGTTCCGGGAATTCTTGGCGCAGATGCGCCAAACGGTGGTCGAGGGCATTCAGCATCAGGATTACCCGTTTCCGCTCCTGGTGGAAAAGTTACAACCCGATCGGGATTTTTCCCGTACGCCTATTTTCCAAACGGTATTTATTCTCCAGAAGTTCAAGCAGTTTGCCGGGCTTGACGATTCCTCACGACTCACCGGCTCAGGTGGGTAGCGCGGAATTCGGCGGACTGGCGTTAGAACCGTTTCCGATTCCGCAACTGGAGGGCCAATTTGAGCTATCGGTCGAGTTAATCGAAAACAGCGGAGCATACCAAGGTGTCATCAAGTACGACACTGACCTCTTTGACGAACGCACGATGCGGCGGCTGTCGGAGCCATTATGCGACACTCCTGCGCTCGATCGTGGCCCGGCCGGAGACCAGCGTATCCCGACTGGCGATATTAGAGGCGGCGGAGCGGGCGGAGTTGGTAGCGGGCGGGTACCGCCCGCACCAAGAATATGCCCGGGAGGAAACCGTCTTGGATCTGATCAGGGAGCAGGTCGTCCGGCAACCAGAAGCGATAGCGGTGAGCTTTGAGGGTGACCTGCTGACGTATGCGGATTTAGATGTTAGATCCACACGGCTGGCACGACATCTGCAATCGGTGGGAGTAGGAGCGGAGTCGCTGGTGGGTCTGTGTTTGGAGCGCGGATTGGAAATGGTAGTCGGGGTGTTGGGGATTCTCAAGGCAGGAGGTGCGTATGTACCATTGGACCCGGCCTTCCCGACCGAACGATTGCGTTATACGCTGGAGGACTCAGGGGCAAAGGCGCTGCTGACGCGGGCGGCTCTGTCAAAGGATTTGCTTTCGGGACTTAGCGCGGTGCGGGTTTGTCTGGACCGGGACAAAGATCTCATCGAAGCGGAAAGTGGCGAGCCACTTCCGGCGGTGGCCAGTTCATCCAACCGGGCCTATGTGATTTACACCTCAGGTTCAACGGGTCGCCCCAAAGGGGTGGAAGTAGAACATCGAGCATTAGCGAACTTTCTGCGCTCGATGGTGCAGGAACCCGGGCTTGGGGAACAAGACATACTGTTGGCGGTGACGACGTTGGCGTTTGACATTTCGGCCCTGGAATTGTTCCTGCCGCTGATCACCGGAGCACGAATTGAACTCGTAAGCCGGGAGACGGTTCTGGACGGCGTAGCCTTAGGGCGCGCCCTCGCGACCTCGGGCGCCACGGTGATGCAAGCGACCCCGGCCACCTGGCGGATGTTATTTGACTCGGGATGGAAGGGTGATCGCCATCTCAAAGTGCTCTGTGGCGGAGAAGCGATGGATCGGGATCTGGCGGGGCGCCTGGTGTCGAGGTGCGGGACCGTCTGGAATATGTATGGACCGACGGAGACGACGGTCTGGTCGTCGGTCGCACGGATCGAGTCGGACGAGGTAACGATCGGACAGCCTATCGCCAACACCCGGATGTATGTCCTGGATCGCCACCGGCGAACCAGTGCCTCGCGGAGTGGTCGGCGAGTTATGGATTGGTGGGGAAGGCGTCGCCCGTGGGTATCTGAACCGGACAGATTTGACTCAGGAGCGTTTCATTGATGATCCGTTCAATCCGGGTGAGCGCATGTACCGGACGGGAGATTTGGCCCGTCATCTTCAGGATGGGCGTATCGAGTGTCTGGGCCGAATCGATAACCAGGTGAAAATTCGGGGCTACCGAATCGAGTTGGGGGAGATCGAGACCGCCCTGTCTTCGCACGCGGGTGTTCGGGATTGTGTTGTCACGGCCCAAAAAGGACAAACAGGTGATCTGCGCCTGTCGGCTTACATGGTCCCAAACGGGCTCTCACCGCCCGACGATCGAGGATTTGCGAACTTACCTTAGGACGATCCTCCCCGATTACATGATCCCTTCGGCCTTCGCCTTTCTGGACGTGATACCGCGTACGCCAAACGGCAAGGTGGACCGAAATGCGTTACCGATTTCCGGAGTCGTCCTGTCGGATCCAACGATCCGTTACGTGGCTCCTCGCAATGAACTTGAGCAAGTCATGGCCGAGATCTGGGCAGACGTATTGGGCGTTCCGAAGGTAGGTGATTTTCGACCATTTCTTCGAGCTCGGAGGCCACTCGCTGCTGGCCACCCGCCTCATCAGCCGCATCCAGGCCACGCTCCACCTCCAGTGTCCAATTCGGAGCTTGTTCGAAGCCCCCACCGTCGCCGGCCTGGTGCAACGACTGAGCGATGGTCAGGCGGCACGGCCGGCACTCCGTCCCTTTGAGCGCCCGGCTGAGATTCCGCTCTCCTTCCCGCAGCGCCGGCTCTGGTTTCTCGACCGATTCGAAGGCCCGGGCCCAACCTATAATATCCCATTGGCCCTTCGTCTTGTCGGCCCGCTTAATTACTTCGCTCTGGAGGCTTCTCTGGGCGACCTGGTCGAGCGCCACGAGAGCTTGCGCACCGTCTTCCCCGAGACCCTGGGCGTCCCACGGCAGGTTATCCTGGAAGCGCCAAATGCGCGGCCCGGCCTGGCAGTTCAACCGGTCACCGAAGAGACTTTGGCAGAATCTCTCGCCGCCGCGGCACAAGAGGGCTTTGATCTGAGCGCGCAGATTCCGCTCCGAGTTCGGCTCTTTGCCCTTAGCCAGAACGAACACGTCCTCCTGTTGGTCGTCCACCACATTGCCTGCGACGGCTGGTCGGTGGCCCCGTTAGCACGTGACTTGGGATCCGCCTATACCGCACGTTGCCGGGATGCTGTACCAGGACTGCCGGCGCTGCCGGTCCAATACGCTGACTACGCTCTTTGGCAGCAGCAGAACCTGGGCGGCGAAACCGACCCCGACAGCCCAATTGCCCATCAGATCGCTTTCTGGACCAAGACTCTGCAGGGCTTGCCCGAGCAGCTTCAGCTGCCCACTGACCGGCCCCGCCCTATGGCCGCCACTCACGACGGCGACGTTGTGCCGCTGCGGTTCGATCGGGAACTCCACCAGAGTTTGTTGCGTCTCGCCCGGAAAAACCAGGTCACTCTCTTTATGGTGCTCCAGGCCGGACTGGCCGTCCTGCTCACTCGGACGGGAGCCGGCACCGATATCCCAATCGGCAGTCCGATCGCTGGCCGCACTGATGACGCACTCGACGGACTGATCGGCTCTTTCGTTAATACCCTGGTCTTACGCACCGATACTTCCGGGAACCCCAGCTTCGAGGATCTATTAACCCGGGTACGCGACGCTGATCTAAGTGCCTACGCGCATCAGGAGCTGCCCTTCGAGCGACTGGTCGAGATCCTTAACCCAACCCGCTCGCTGTCGCATCAACCGCTCTTTCAGGTCATGCTGGCCTTCCAGAATACGCCCAACGCCTTCCTTGAGCTGCCCGACATTGTCACGACGCTGGAGCCTGTCGGCACCAAAACGGCGCGATTTGACCTCTGCTTCTTTTTGGGCGAAGGGCACGCTCTGGATGGCGCACCCGATGGCATCCAAGGTGTTATCGAATACCGCACCGATCTCTTCGAACGCCGGAGCATCGAGACGATCGCCGCCCGTTTGGTACGTTTGCTGCAGGCTGCCAGCGCGGATCCCCAACAGCCGATAAGCCGCCTGGAGTTCCTGGGCTCTGAGGAACGCCACCAAATCCTGGTCGACTGGAACAATACAGCCAGCGAGATCCCAACTGCGACCTTACCTGCCTTGTTCGAAGCCCAGGTCAAACGCCGCCCCGACGCCACGGCCCTGGTCTTCGAGGAGAGCACTCTGAATTATTCCCAGCTTAATACCCGAGCCAACCGGCTCGCGCACTACCTTGTTGGTAAAGGTATCGGACTGGAAGACCCCGTTGCCATTGCCCTGCCTCGTTCTCCGGAGATGCTGGTGGGTCTCTTAGCAATCCTCAAGGCTGGGGGGACCTACGTCCCATTGGACCCCGCCTTTCCGGCTGAGCGATTGCGTTACATGATGGAGGACTCAGGAGCGAAGGTGCTGGTAACTCTCAGGCCGTTGTCGGAAACGGTGCTTTCGGGACTCAATCTGGTGCGTGTGCATCTGGACGAAGAGCAGGATCAAATCGAGCAGCAGAGCGACGAACCGCTACCTCCCTTGGCCAATCCATCCAACCGGGCTTACGTCATTTACACTTCCGGTTCCACGGGTCGCCCCAAGGGCGTGGAGATAGAACATCGGGCCTTGACGAACTTTTTGTGTTCGATGGCGCGGGAGCCGGGGCTCAAAGAGACCGACGTGTTGCTCGCAGTGACCACGCTGGGGTTTGACATCGCGGGGTTGGAACTGTTCTTGCCATTGATAACCGGGGCACGAATTGAGTTGGCCAGCTGGGGGACAGCCCTGGATGGGTCAGCCTTAGGGCGCCTCCTCGCCACCTCCGGCGCAACGGTCATGCAGGCGACTCCAGCAACCTGGCGGATCTTGTTTGAATCGGGATGGAGTGGAGATCGCCGCCTCAAGGTGCTTTGCGGAGGAGAAGCCATGGACCGGGACCTGGCTGCGCGGCTGGTGTCGACCTGCGGCTCAGTCTGGAATATGTATGGGCCCACCGAGACAACGATCTGGTCGTCTCTGGCGCGGATCAAATCCGATGAGGTGACCATCGGGCGACCGATCGCCAACACCCGGATGTATGTTCTGGATGCACATCGCGAACTGGTTCCAAGCGGAGTGGTGGGCGAATTGTGGATTGGTGGACTGGGCGTGGCCCGAGGCTACCTGAACCGAGCGGAGTTAACTCGCGAGCGTTTCACCGAGGACTCGTTCCGTCCAGGCGAGCGGATGTACCGAACGGGAGATCTGGCGCGGCATTTGCCCGATGGGCGCGTGGAATGTCTGGGGCGCATGGACAACCAGGTCAAGATTCGTGGTTATCGAATCGAGCTGGGAGAGATCGAGGCCGTCCTGGCTACTCACAAGGACGTCCGCGATTGTGTCGTTTCGGCCAGAAAAGACCGTCCAGACGACGTACGCCTGGCAGCTTACGTGGTCCCAAACGCTCGGCCGCCCTGAGATCGAGGATTTGCGGACCTACCTCAGGAAGCTCCTGCCCGATTACATGGTTCCTTCGGCCTTCGCGTTTTTGGACACGATTCCACTGACGCCAAATGGAAAAGTTGACCGAGAGGCACTACCGATTCCCGGCGCCGACCTGCCAGACCACCTGGCTGCCGGTTATGTGGCGCCTCGCAATCACGTCGAGCAGGTCATGGCCGAAATCTGGGCCGAGGTGCTGGGGGTTCAGAAGGTAGGGGTTTTCGACCATTTCTTCGAGCTTGGCGGCCACTCAATTTCGGCTACTCGGTTGATCGCGCGCTTGAACTCAACCTTCCAAGTCGATTTACCTCTAAAGAGCATTTTCATCGAGCCAACGATCGCTGGGATGTCCGAACATCTCATCTACGACGAATTCGCCCAAAGGCACTATTACGTCGGTGAAATCTCCCGCTGGAATCGCTTAGTGCCGGCACAGCCCAAGGGTTCGCGAGTACCATTCTTCATGGTGGCAGGATTTCTTCATGGAGATGATACATTGAAATTCCTCTCGAGACTGATTCCGTACCTCGGCCTCGATCAGCCGCTTTATGGCTTTCAGCCGCGTTGGCTTGACGGCCATTCAGAACGGTACTCAAATGTCGAGGAGGCGGCGGCGGAATTCCTGACTGAACTCCGCGCTGTCCAGCCCAAAGGTCCCTATCTGCTGGGGGGTGAATGTGCCGCGGGCATCGTCGCAATCGCCATGGCCCAGGAACTTTTGCGACAGGGGGAAGAGGTCCGGTTACTCGTCCTGTTCGACATCCATCGGCCGACTGCTTTTCGCGCCTTGGCTCTTGACTTCATTAACGCATGGCGCAGAGGCAGGTACATGCTCAGTGTCATCAGCCAATTAATCCGCGCCGACCGCAGCTCGAAGCTTCAGCTCATTCGGGATGTGGTTCACCGTAAACTTCATCCTGTTCAGGCGATGAAGGAATCGACGTCCCATCGCGTCCACCGTTTGGCATTGGACTACTGGCGAACAGTCTACCGGCACAGGGTAAAGAAATATCCGGGCCGGATTACGCTCATCGTTAACGAAAAGGAATACCAGTCCGACAAGAGCATGGGGTGGAATGGAGTGGCGTCGGGCGGCTTGGAGATCCACAGCACACCTGGCGACCACTTGACACGTCATTTGTACGACGGAGAACTCCCGAAACGACTTCTTGGATGCCTTGAACGCGCGCAAGCTCCTTGCCCCGAGCGGAAGTCCTCTTCCAATCGTGACGCGGCAGCGATGATCTCTCCGATCACCTCGCCTTCGATCAAAGCTAGCTAGCTAGCTTAGCTAACTAACAACTTAGAGTCCTTTCCCAAATGGACGCTATTTAAGGAGAACTACGAATTGTTTCGCCTGAAGCGCTGCCGCACAGCACCTGTTTTATCTCGTGACTTGATCGAGGCGGCGACGGACTCAGCCTAGGGTTTCAACCTGATCTTGTTGAACGATCTTCGAGGGAAGTCATTCACTCACTGCGGCTTACGGTTCGGACGGCAGACCGCTCAACGGTGCGAACGAAACACAGGCTGGAATCCTTGCTACATTAATCGCCGTCGCATCGACTTCTGCACGGCGTAACCTACGGGAAGACTCATCTGCGCTGCAATGTATTATGCTGATCTGACGTTGTCAGATCTGGTTTTTCTGCTTATTGTTCGCGCAATTTTGGGCATCATTGGCGCGAATTTTATATCAAAAAACTATGTATTCTTGCGTTCTATCATGCCGGCGTCTGCCGACAGGGCGCGCGGACATCACGGGGTTCGGCCAGGAATTCGTCCTGCCGACCAATGAGCAGGCGCATGACTTAGCGGAGACCGAGCGCCTCCAACGCCTCGAGCAGCCGCACTGGGTTCGGCCCGTCGCCCTGAATTGCGAGCCCTGCGGAACTGCCACCCGCAAACACCTCTCGATCACCGGGGCGGCCCGCCCCGTGAGGTCATCTTGCCGCGTCGCGGCCAAACCTCGAAATAGGCGCAGCATGATACCAAAGCTAATTCACCAGACGTCGGCCTCGAAGGACATTTCGTTTGAGGAACGCCAATTGCAGAAGCGATTCAGGCGTTTCTTACCTGATTGGGAACTAAAGCTCTGGGACGATGCTGACAATGCAAATCTGATTCTTCGCACCTTCCCAGCTTACTATTCTGCTTATAATAAATTGCGGAAAGGGGTTGCCAAGGCGGACATAGCCAGGATCGTCTATATGTACGTCTACGGTGGCTTTTATTTCGATACCGATTATAAATTGTTAAGGAGCATTGGCGACGACATCTTACGAAACACCTGTGTCCTGCCTATTTCACGCAATAACGACCCTGGATCCCCAGAGTTTCGCGTCTGCAACTCCGTCTTCGGCTCCACGCCCAACTACCCCTTTTGGAAGGATTTTGTCTGCCATATTTTCGAAAATCAGGATGTCGATCTTGTCGACGAATCTAATATCGAAAAGATAACTGGCCCGGAGGGTCTAACAAAATTCTACGTGGAAAACCTAAATCGATATCCCGAAATCCATCTACCAAGAAGAAACAGCTTTCATCCCTTAATAATTTTCAAAGGACTATCTTATGAAAAGGGACACTCCTCCTATGGAGCTCATCTTTGTTGGGGATCGTGGCGGACCAAGGATTTAGCGAGGAAAGTCAAGACAATCGCGGTCCGTAAAATAACATGCTTTTAGTTGCCAGCCTCGACTCAGGAGAGATGGAGAGATGAGAGATGGAGTATTGGAGTATTGGAGTATTGGAGTATTGGAGTATTGGAGTATTGGAGATAGTGTCTGGAGTAATGGAGTGGTGGAGTGGTGGGGAGAATGTCCGGGAGCGACCAGATTCGCTAAAGCATGGTCTTTATGATGCCTGCAGAACAGCGTGACCCACTTCAAAAAGGTCCCCCTATTAAAAGGCCGGAGCACCGAGGGGCTAGCGCGCGTGAAGATTCGAAGAGACCAACACTCCATTACTCCCATTACTCCATTACTCCATTACTCCATTACTCCATTACTCCATTACTCCATTACTCCATTACTCCATTACTCCATTACTCCATTACTCCATTACTCCATTACTCCATTACTCCATTACTCCTCCTCCATCCTGATGCGCTCACTCGATCAGGTTCGCCTTCCTTAGGTTCGGACCAGCGCCGACCAGCTCCGGATGAATACTCCATCAACTAAAAAATGATTACAAAAAAAACGTTCGTGTCCGATATGAAGGACTCTCAACCTCTCACATTTGGCCAACATAGGTTTGAATTGTGAAATGAATATCACCAACTTCCGTTCGCTCAGAGTTTCTTGAACAAACAAGTGATAGAATAGGGAAAATGGGGCAGTGTTGCAACCTTGCAGGAGTGGTCTGATATGCTGGGCCGATGTGCTCCTCCTGGCCTCTTCGGTTTCCGGTTTATTCAAGTGGCGGCAATTTGAGCCGGAGGTCATCCTGTTGGCAGTGGGGTGGTATTTGCGCTTTTCCCTTTCGTACCGCGACGTCGAGGAGTTGCTCGCCGAGCGGGGCCTGCGCGCCCATCACGTCACCGTCTGGAGGTGGGTCCAGCGCCATGGCCCTTGGGGTAGCCGGAATTCTTGCCCTTCCACTTTCCATCTTCCCCCTTGTACCGAATCCAAATGAACTTCGAGTCTTTCTTCGTGTATGTGCTGGCCATGCGGGCGAAATAACGCACATTTGCTACTCTTTTGCTACGCATTCTGTAAGTCCCTTACTATAAACAATTTGTGCACCGCATAGGACTTGAACCTATAACCCAGTGATTTAGAGTCATCGGCTCCTTTGTTGGGGTGTGTCAGAAGCTTTGCCCGGCAACCGCGAAATGGACTCGACAGCCCGCCTCTCCGTCTCGAGCTCCAAATGCGTGTAGTGCTTGTCCATGTCCTGGCTCGCATGGCCACTCAACTTTTGGCGGATCTCGAGGGGAACCTCTGCATGGGCCATCGCCGAATCTGGCAGCGATTAGCCTCCATAGCGGTAAAGACCATGCTTTAGAGAATCTGGTCGCAGTAGACATTCTCCGATTACTCCACCACTCCATTACTCCATCACTCCATGACTCCATCTCCTCACCGCTAGTACTGCATTAAGGTCCCCTCGACACGACCCTTTCGCACCATGGCAGCAAAAATTGCCAGGCTGCCGGGTAATAGGATTGCCGCCATCAAGGCCAGGACCAGAAGTGGGTGGGCAACCTTTTCCACCGAGTATCCCTGCAAAATGGTCAATCTCAAGGCATCGAGAGAATAGGTGATGGGAATCAGGAAGGAGACCTGTCGCAGCCATCCTGGGAGCACGTCAACGGGAAAGTAGGCGCCGCCAAGCATCGTACCCATCCCGCCGAGAACCCAGGCGAGAGGATCACCCTTTTTGAGCCAGAGGATTGTGGCAGCCGATAACACTCCGAATGCGACAAAGGTCAGAACGGAGAATCCTAAAACCAGGATCGTCGCCAGAACGTTCATGTGACTGAGATCCACACCCATGATCAGCCCCCCGGCAATGAGAATCAAAAGAGGTTGCACCGCTCCGGAGAGCAAACCATAAAGCGATGACATCAGTACAATGGTCAACGCGTCCGTCTGACTGCTCAGCATCGCTTCCAGGCAACCGCTCAGCTGTGCCGTCCGAATGGATTCCGAGAACATCCGGAGCGTCAGCTGAAAATACCGGGCGAAAGCCAGGCCAACCACCGCGAAGGAGAGAAAATTGCCGCCGTAACGGGCCAGGAAGCGCGATTCTCCTCGAGAGACGAGTTGATCAAGGAAATAGAAAAAAATCAGAACCATCATCGAGTCCACGATGTTCATGACAAAGCTCATCTTGTAGCTGGACTCGATCTGGAAATCCCGGCGAATGAAGGCTAAAGCCTTATGAATTAAAGGAGTCATGATTGTTTCGGTGTCACGTTCGACCGGTAATGATCGGAGAGATTGATCCCTTGGGCGTTCAGATCCGAGAGGCGGTTAAAGGCCAGAATCTTTCCATCGTTGATGATCAGCACTTTGTCGCAGAGCCGCATTGCCTCCTCCAATCGATGCGTGGCAATTAAAAGCGTTTTGCGCGACCCTTTGTGGAGCCGCTCGACGATCAGTTCATTCAGGTCTTCGCAAGCGACCGGATCCAACGCCCGGGTGGGCTCGTCAAGGATAAGCACTTCCGGTTCCGCGATCAGGCCCCGCGCCAACGCCAGACGCTGTTTCATCCCAGACGAGTAAGTGTCGATGGTTTTGTCCATATGTGAGTCGAGTCCGACGAAATGGATCAGTTCCCGAATCCGTTCCTGCATGGCCTTCCCGCTCAAATTGTCGAGTGTGGCAAAGAATTCCAGATTCTGCCGCGCGTTCAATCGCCAGAAAAAACTCCGCTCTTCGTTCATCACGAATCCCACGGATTTTCGAGCTTCCGAATTGTGGCGGAGAGTATCGTAGCCGTTTACGGCAATTTCGCCCTTGGTCGGGAGCAGCAAGCCCCCGATGAGCTTCAGGAGCGTGGTCTTACCTGCACCATTCGGACCCAGCAACGCAATCCGGTCTCCTTTTTCGACCTCCAGGTTGACCGACTTAAGAGCCGTGAACACCTGCCGACGTCGAAACGGGTGCAGCAACAATTCGCGATACCGTTTGACGACGGGAAACTGCATCGTGACATCCCGGGCAGAAATCAGACTCGGGCTCGGGTCCGGCGTAGTACTCGGCATTAAGCGACTGGCAGATATCTCATCTGATCGTTCCGTACAAGCTCGCATTGCAAAATGAAGGGCGTTTCAACTGTTGTTTTTGTGGTAGTGTGGGAAATTATATTTATAATGGTAAATACAAAAACAGCAAACTGCTCTTCTCAGGTTTTGGTCTCTATCGGCACAATGCGCGTCTCCGACGAGCTGTCACGCCGACGATTTAAGATCGTTAAAGAGATCACCTGAGGATCCGATATGAAGGAAATTGTTCATTTACGAAACTTCAGGACGTGTACGACGTGATCATGGAATCAACGACTCGGATCAAGCCCCAGTGAATGCTCTTATCGAGTGGTTGACCCGTGAACTTGCCCAGATCGTAGATATCGATCAGGAAGCGATCGCTACGCACGAGCCATTTAGCCACTTCGGCCTCGATTCCGCCAAAGCGGTCACTTTGCTCAGCCGGCTAGGCGAATATCTGGATCGCAAAATCCCAGTCACACTCGCTTGGAAATTCCCGACGATTGAATCGCTGGCGAATCATCTCTCCGGCACGCCGGAGTCAGCATCAAGAGAGTCTCCTGCGCACTCATTCCCGGCCTTTAATCAGCCCATTGCGGTGATCGGGATGGCCTGTCGTTTTCCCGGGGCGGCTGATCCGGCGGCCTTTTGGGACTTGCTGCGGTCAGGGCGTTCTGCTTTCCGCGAAATCACCTCCGATCGCTGGGACATCAATGCCTGGTACGATCCGGATCTCGGCCAGCCGGGCAGGATGAACGCGCGCATGGCCGGCCTTTTGGACCGGGTGGACGATTTTGATCCGAGCTTTTTCGGAATATCGCCGCGCGAAGCCATCCAAATGGACCCCCAACAGAGGTTAGCCCTCGAATTGAGCTGGGAGGCCTTGGAGGATGCGGGCCTGAGACCAGACGTTGTCCGCGGCAGTCGCACGGGCTTATTCGTGGGGGTCGTCTGGCACGACTACGAAACCAGTGCGCGCAAGGCGGGTTCGGAGATTACGGTCCACTCCGGCACCGGTCAGGCACTCAGCATTGTGGCCAACAGGATTTCGTATGCTCTGGGCCTGCACGGGCCGAGCATCGCATTAGACACGGCCTGTTCCTCCTCGCTGGTCAGCGTCCATCTGGCCTGCCGCAGCCTGCAGGCCGGAGACGCCACTCTTGCTCTCGCTGGTGGCGTGAACATGATCATTGATCCGGACACGATGGTGACGCTCTCCAAGTTTGGGGGGCTCTCGCCGACGAGCCAACTTTGCGCCTTCGACGCCCGCGCCAACGGCTTCGTGCGCGGCGAAGGCGGTGGATTCGTCGTCCTCAAACCACTCAACAGGGCTTTGGCTGACGGGGATCCAATTTACGCGGTCATTCGCGGGACTGCAGTCAACAATGACGGCGCCAGTAACGGTCTCACCGCACCCAATCCAGCGGCCCAGGAAGCTGTGCTCCGTGAAGCGTGCGCACGATCGGGCATGCAGACCGCCGATCTCCACTACGTCGAGGCGCATGGAACCGGTACGCCGCTCGGTGATCCCATTGAAGCACACGCCTTGGGCGAGGTGTATGGGCGCGAACGGTCATTGGACCAACCCCTGCTCTTAGGTTCGGTGAAAACCAATATCGGCCATCTGGAGGGCGCATCTGGCATCGCAGGGCTCATCAAGCTGATTCTTTCCGTTCAGCACCGCCAGATCCCGCCCAGTTTAAATTTCGAGAAGCCCAATCCGCACATTGATTTCGCAGCCTCTAATCTTCGAGTTGTTAACCAGCTTGAACCTTGGCCGGAACCGAGGAAACCGGCGGTAGGAGGGGCAAGCGCGTTCGGCTGGGGAGGCACCAATTGCCATGTGGTCGTCGAAGAAGCCGATCGCAGCACGGCCCATTTGCTGCCTTTGAGTGCGCCTGAGCCCGGCGCCTTAAAGGCGACAGCCGAAAAATTGCGGACTTATCTCGATTCCACCGGCCTCGAACTCGCGTTGCAAGACATTTGCGCCACCGCCGCAGCCCATTGGACGGGGCAACCGGAAAGAGTGGCCCTGACTGCCAGATCAATCAGCGAACTGAGCGCTCAGCTGGAAGGTTTTCTGCTCGGTCAGAAACGCCCCGGCCTCGCCGTCGGCCATGCGAAAACGACCCGACCAAAGTTGGCATTTGTCTTTTCACCGCAAGGCTCGCAGTGGCTCGGAATGGGCAAGAATCTCATGGCGGTCGAGCCTGTCTTCCGAGCAAAATTAGTCGAGTGCGACCGTTCGCTGACTCGAATTGCTGGATGGTCTTTATTCGATGAATTGCTGGCTGCGCCGGGAGACTCCCGGCTCAACCGTGCTGAATTTGTCCAGCCGACACTCTGCGCGATGCAGATCGCGCTGGCCGCACTTTGGGACTCCTGGGGCGTCCGACCGGATTTTGTGGCGGCGCACAGCCTTGGCGAGTGGGCGGCGGCTTGCGTGGCGGGCGCGTTGAATGTCGAGGAGGTGATGCGAGTCGTCGTCGAATCCAGCCGCGCCCAGGCGCAAGCCGGCGAAAGCGGAGGCATGGCGGTCGTGGAACTCGCTCGAGGCGGAAGTCAGGGAGAGAATCCAAAATTGGCGCTGGCGAGGTTTTTGTTGCCGGCTCCAACAGCCCGACCTCAACGATTCTTTCCGGAGATGCCGCCCGGCTGAAAGACATCGTCACCAGCTTGGAAGGAAGAGGGACTTTTGTGTTCGCTCATCGACGTTGACGTGGCCGCGCACAGTCCCCGGATGGATTTGGCATTCGAGAGGCTAAAAGCATCGTTGAGTGGTCTACGCCCGTTACGGACTGCTATCCCATTCGCTTCTTCCGTCACCGGCGACTACCTTCGCGGTCCGGAGATGGGGCCGGAGCATTGGGCACGCCACGTTCGACAGCCGGTGCTCTTTACTCAGGTCATTGAGCGGTTGGCGCACGACGGATGTACGCTCTTTCTGGAGATCAGCCCGCATCCGCTTCTGAATGGTGCCATCCAACAGACCCTCAGCGCTTCCGGCGTTCATGGGATAGCCCTCAGTTCGTGTCGCCGCGGCGACGATGAACGCGGATCACTTTTGAACTCGCTGGGCACGCTGTACACGCTCGGATGGCCCGTCCAATGGTCTGCGGTGACTGGCGGCGGCAAAGCTGATCTTCCGTTGCCGATTTCCGACGGGCCACCTCAGCCGATAGAACCAGTTGCATTGCCTGGAGAAACACCCTTGCTTCTCCCGCTTTCTGGGCAGACGGCAGGAGCCCTTCGAGATCGGGCGCGATCCCTTGCCGATTACCTGCGAACAAGACGAGAAGTCAAGACAAGTGACATCGCCTACACGTTGGCAACACGCCGTGAGCACCTCGAACATCGCCTGGTGGTGGTCGGTGCACGGCGGGAAGAACTCTCCTCCACCCTCCAGGAGTTCGCTGACGGCCGAAACCCCGCTCATATAGTCACCGGACGGATTCGCTCCAGCACGCCGCGGAGATTGGCTTTTGTCCTCTCTGGGCAAGGTCCTCAATGGTGGGGCATGGGCCGTGAGCTCCTGTCGTCGATGCCAATCTTTCGACAGGAAATCGCGCGATGCGCTCTCGAAATGAATCGGCATGTTGCCTGGGATTTACTCGAGGAACTGACGAGAGACGAAGCGGCTTCACGGCTCAACGAAACCGAAATTGCGCAACCGGCTTTGTTCGCCCTGCAGTTGGCGTTAGCGGCAGTGTGGCGCTCGTGGGGCGTACAGCCGGACGCTCTCGTCGGTCATAGCGTGGGCGAGGTCGCGGCGGCGCACCTGGGAGGGATGCTCTCATTCGAGGACGCCGTCACGGTGATTTGTCACCGTGGTCGATTGATGCAAAGCGCCACCGGGTTAGGCGGGATGGCCGCTCTTGAGATCACTGAAGTCCGAGGCAGGACGCCTTTCGGCTCCCTATTTGGGCCGAATCTCCATCGCGGCTGTCAACAGCCCTACCTCGATCGTTGTTTCCGGAGAAATGGCTGCGATTGATGAGATCGTCAGCGCTGCAAAAGCCGGCGGAGCTCGTGCGAAGGTCCTGCCTGTCGAGTACGCTTTTCACAGCGCACAAATGGAACCATTCCGGGCCCAAATGACAAGAGCGGTTCCGGAACTGACGGTGCGAACCGCTTCGGTTCCGATCTACTCAACCGTGACCGGTGCGCAAGCGACCGGTCGGGAGTTCGATGCGGACTATTGGGGACGCAATATTCGCCAGACAGTCCGCTTTGCGGACGCCATCCATTCGATGCTGGATGCCGGTATCCAGAGCTTTGTGGAATTAAGTCCGCATCCGGTGCTATCGAGCATGGTCCTCGAGTGTGCCGAAGCGTTTTCCCGCCCAGCGGAGATCCTCCCATCCTTACGACGGGGGTGTCCCGAGCGCATCCAGATGTTCCAATCCCTTTCAAGCCTCTTTGCGGCAGGAACAGATATTGACTGGGATGGTGTCTACCCCGAAGGCGGCCGGGTTACACCGCTTCCCAACTATCCCTGGCAACGGAAGCGATTTTGGTTCGATAAATCCCCCGCAGAGTTCCGCCCTGCCGCCCTGGGGGGTTCTGCTGTCGTGGGAAAACGTTCGCCCTGTCACGGGAGAAGATTGCACTCGCCCGGTATCCAGGGATTCGTTTTCGAGACACGATTAAAGGCGGCAGGCTTTTTGCGAGATCACCGCGTGTTTGACAAGGTGATTATGCCGGCGCCCTTGATGGTCGAAATGGCCTTATCGGCTGCCGGCGAAGCTTTCCCGGAAGCTTCGTCGGCTGTTCGGGATCTCCTGCTTCATCGACCCCTGGTCCTGACGGAAGAGCGGGAGCGGGTTGTCCACCTTGTTTTCGCTCCTCCGAGCGCGCGCGGTGCCGAATTCAAGATTCACAGCGCGGATTTTACCGAAGGCTGCGAACCTGACTGGAAATTGCATGCAACCGGGCGAATCCCGTTGCGCAGTGCAGAAACGGCTCCTGGTCCAGCGGAGTCGGAGAAATGCGACGAAAGTTTAACTCGAAACCGTTTTTCGGAAGTGCTTTCACCCGGCGATTTTTACAGCTGGTTTGAAAAGCGAGGGGTCTGCCTAGGTCCCGCTTTCCGCGTCGTGGAACACCTGGAACTGTCGGACGGCAAGGCGGTGACCAAGCTAAGCCTGCCAGAACAGTTCGCTGGCGAACTTTCCGATTACCGCGTCCATCCTGTGCTTCTGGACGCAGCTCTACAGACGATTGCCGTGTGTCACGGTAAACGGATTGACGCCAACGGATGCGGTGACGCCCTCTGGCTCTTCTGCGGATTAGATCATCTGCGCGTCACTGGCGCCGGCGCCTCACGTCTCACTTGTCACGCAGTCTCCGAAGCTGTGGGGGAGGCTTCGGCTGGGATTTTCCGAGGCTGCGCGCAGCTTTATGATGAAAGCGGGCTGCTCGTCGCGGAAATTGAAGGAGCTCGGTTTCAACAGGCGACTCGTGAATCACTGATAGCCTCCGATGAGGCAAACCCGGCGGATCTGCTCTTCGAGGTTGCCTGGCGGCCTCGGTGCTGCCTGAGCCACGCGCTGCAACGGGAAGCAGCTGATTACCTGCCCACGCTCCAACGAATCGAGGAGCGTCTTGAAGTCGATTTGGCCGGACAATCTTATCAGGACGAGAAAGAGGCTGCTGAGCTGATCTCTAACTTGCATCGCCTCAGTGCGCAATCTGTCGCTCGAACGTTTCAAGAGCTTCGCTGGAATCCGGCAAGCGGCGACCAATTCGTGGCGCAGGCGATGATGGCAAAATTACAAATCATCGACCAGCACGCGCGCCTGTTCACCCGAATGCTGGAGATTCTCGACGAAGAGGGCCTGGTGCGGCGGGTCAGGGAAGGTTGGGAAGTTGTCAGTCCGTGGCGACAGGACCTTGATGGGCCCACGATCCGCGATTTGCGCAATCGCTTTCCCGATTATCACGCGGAATTGGACCTGTTCGATCGATGCTCCAGCCGGTTATCAGAAGTCTTGCTGGGCACCTGCAACCCGTTGGAGTTGCTTTTCCCTCAAGGATCCCTGAAGTCGGCGGGTAGCGTTTATCAAGATTCCCCAATGTCGCGTGCGCCGAACGCATTGATCCGTGAAATGCTAAAAGCTGCGGTCGAAGCCCTCCCGGAGGGTCGGATTCTGCGCGTCCTCGAAATTGGCGCAGGCACTGGCGGCACGACGGCGCATCTGCTCCCTTTATTGAAAAGCGTCCCATGCGAATACGTTTTTTCCGATGTCTCACGGCTATTCCTGAAGGACGCTCGGGAGAAGTTCAGCCGATTTCCTTTCTTGCGTTTTGCTCTCCTGGATGTCGAAAACTCCCCTGATGTTCAGGGCTTCGCCTTGCAACAGTTCGACTTGATCATCGCTGCCAATGTTTTGCACGCGACCCGCGATCTCCGCCAAACGTTGGCTAATGTGCGTTCCTTGCTTGTTCCCGGAGGCTTGCTCGCCCTTGTGGAAGGATACCAGGAGACGCGGTGGATCGATTTGGTCTTCGGGCAAACTGAAGGATGGTGGCGATTCGCCGACACAGATTTGCGACCATCCCATCCGCTGCTCCCGCTGGAAACGTGGGAGCGCATTTTGGACGAAGCCGGATTCACAGGCGTCGCGGCCGTTCCCGCCAACCGAACAAATCGTCCCAGCATATTCGAACAGGCAGTTCTCCTGGCCAAAGCGCCCATTGCTTCGATCAAAGAGGGTGAAATTGTGCCGATAACCGGCTCAAGTTCGGTTTCGGAGGTGAAGCAGGAACAGAGCGCCTGGTTGCTATTTGGCGACGAATCGCCCGAATGCGACGCGGTAGCCCGGTTGCTGACGATTCGTGGGAACGAAGTTGTGCGAATTGTGAGAGGCGCTGGCTGCGAGACCGTCGACGAACGTTTCTACCGGGTGGACGCAGCACGGCCAAGCCAGATCAGGCAAGCGGTTGATGCGGCTCTCGCGTCGGTGACGCTGCCGTGTCGCTACGCTCTCTGTCTGTGGGGCCTGACATTGCCGAAGGAATACCACGAGCCAGAATCACTATATCATCAAATAACGACCCTTTGCTCGGAGGTCCTGGGGACGGCACAAAGTTTAATCCACAATTCTGCCATGCATCCGCCACGTCTTTGGCTGGTGACACGCGGCGCACAACCGCCGCACAGGACCGGATCGCCAGCACTGGCCGGGGCACCACTCTGGGGATTAGGTCGGGTCATTGCTGTCGAACACCCGGAAATGTGGGGAGGTATGCTGGACCTGGACCCCGGCGCAACACCGAGCGAAAATGCCGAAGTTATCCTGGCACAAGTCACATCCCCGGATGGTGAAGATCAATGTGCATTTCGCGCCGCTGTTCGTTTCGTTCCCCGACTGGTGCCGCAAGCGGAAACAAGCATTGTCCCACCCCCGTTCGTTTGTTCGGCCGATGGGTCTTATCTCATTACTGGCGGTCTCGGCGGCATGGGCCTGCATATTGCGCACTGGTTGGCAAGGCGGGGCGCTCGCAAGCTGGTCCTTCTTGGTCGAACGCCTCTACCCCCACGATCTGGCTGGGATAAGGTTGAACGCGACAGTCGCACCTTCGAACAGATTGCCGCGATTCGGGAAATTGAAGCGATGGGCGCAGCCGTCAAGACCGTGGCAGTCGATATCGGCAGGCAAAAGGATGTCGAAGGGCTGCTTAAATCGCTCGCTACGAAAGAGTGGCTGCCAATTTATGGCGTGGTGCACACTGCGGCGGTGGCGGACGATCGGCTGCTACCAAAACTGGACATTCAGGGCTTGGAGGCAGCTTTTCACCCAAAGATTCTCGGAGCGCTGACGCTCGAACTCTGTCTGGCAGACCAACCGCTCCAGTTCTTCGTTTGCTGTTCTTCAGTTGGAGCGCTCCTTGGGCAGACCGGCCAGGCAAATTATGCAGCCGCTAATGCTTTCCTCGATGCTTTCGTTCAGGAAAGGCGAATCAAAGAACAGCCTGCGCTTGGCATTAATTGGGGGGGATGGTACGGCGCGGGATTGGCAATGACAAAGGGCGGGCGGCGCACGATCACGAGTCTCGAACAGCGCGGCATTCTCGGTTTCCAACCTTCGGAAGGAGTTGCCGCCCTGGACCTGCTGATGGGGCGGGTTTCGAGGCAAGCAACAGTGATTCGCATGGATTGGTCCAGGTTTCGCAAAACCTACCCGATCGGCGAGGAACCGCCCTTGTTAGCCTGCCTTGCTCCGGGTGTCCAAGCACCAACGACCGCCGAGATCGAGAGCCTGGTCGCTGAGGGCCCTGCGACGGTGGTGCGCGAGCGATTTTTTGCCCTCGGTTCGGGGGCAGAGCGGCGGACGATGTTGGAAGCGCAACTCCAACATCTGCTGGCAACGGTCCTCAAACTGGAGGTGACCGCCATTGACGTTGAAAAGCCCATGGGAACGCTCGGGCTCGATTCGCTCATGGGCTTCGAATTCAAAAACCTTTGCGAACAGACTTTTGGCCTACCACTGTCCGCCACGATGGTTTGGAACTATCCGACCATCTCAGCACTGGCCGGTCATTTGGCTGATAAACTTGGTCTCAAGCTCACAGACGTAATGAGTCCGGAGACCGAGGATCGTTTCGCAAAACCGGTCAGTGAAGAGCGCCTCACGTCCGTCATATCAAGCGTGGAAGACCTTTCGGAAGACGAGGCCTTGGACGCATTGCTTCGAGGAGGAATCAACTAAGGTGAGCCGCGAAGCGAATCCGTCGACGTCCGCACTCAAGCTGGCTTTGACAGCGCAGCGATTACGCGCCGAGTCGGGAGGCGCGGATCTACTTCAGTCTGAACCGATTGCCATTATCGGTCTCGGCTGCCGGTTTCCCGGCGGAGCCTCAACGCCGGAAAAATTCTGGCGATTGCTGGAATCAGGAACGGATGCCGTTCGTGAAATCCCGCCGGAAAGGTGGGACATCGATTTATACTACGACCCTGATCCAACTGTTCCGGGAAAGATGAGCACGCGTTGGGCCGGGCTTTTGGACCAGACGGATCAATTCGATGCGGAGTTTTTCGGAATCGCTCCTCGCGAGGCGGCGGCGATGGATCCGCAGCAGAGGTTGCTCTTGGAAGTGGCCTGGGAGACGCTGAATGACGCTGGCCGTCCGCCGGAATCGTTAAACGACAGCTCAACCGGAGTTTTTTTCGCACTCTACAATTCGGATTACGCTCGATTGCAGTTCAGCGATCCTACGACCATTGGCGCCCATACGAGTTCAGGCACGTCGCACGGCGTCGCGGCTGGCCGGCTTTCTTATTTGCTCAACCTCCATGGTCCGAGCATGGCCATTGACACGGCATGTTCTTCGTCGCTGGTGGCCATCCATCTGGCTTGTCAAAGCTTGCGCGCCGGTGAGTGCTCGTTGGCCCTGGCCGGGGGGGTAAGCGCCTTGATTACCCCGGAGGAAACCGTCTCTCTGTCCAAATGGGGGATGCTCGCTCCGGACGGACGGTGCAAGACGTTCGACGCGACCGCTAACGGCTTCGTCCGGGGCGAAGGTTGCGGCATCGTCGCCCTGAAGCGCCTGGCCGATGCACTAGCCGACGGGGATCGTGTCCTGGCGCTGATTCGCGGATCAGCGGTCAATCAAGATGGCCGTTCGGCCGCTTTGACGGCCCCTAATGGCATTGCCCAGGAAGCGGTCCTCCGTCAGGCCCTGAAGAACGCTCGCGTCATGGGTGCACAATTGAGCTACGTCGAAGCGCACGGAACCGGCACAGCGCTCGGCGATCCGATCGAAGTCGAGGCGCTGGCAGCCGTGGTGGGAGTGCCGCGGCCCGACGGCAGTACCTGCCGTTTGGGTTCCGTCAAAACCAATCTGGGACACCTGGAAGCCGCCTCGGGCGTGGCGGGCCTGATCAAAATCGTGCTGGCCATGCAGCACCAGATGATACCGCCCCATCTCCATTTCAAGAGGCTTAATCCACTCATCTCCCTGGAAGCCACCTGCCTGGCCATCGGACACGATGCGGTACCATGGCCTGCCAGGTCAGTTCCGCGGTGCGCAGGAGTCAGTTCTTTCGGGTTTGGCGGCACCAACGCTCACATCGTTTTGGAGGAGGCGCCACAGCTGCCCACTCGAACCGAAATCGGCCACGGACCAAATCGGAGCTTGAGGGTCCTGCCTATTTCCGCGCGAAGCGAGCGGGCTCTCGCGGAACTCGCGCAAGATTATGTCGCTTTTCTCAGCGATAAGCGTCTGGCCGGGGAACAGTCGTTCGGGGATCTATGTTACACCGCCAGTTCCCGACGATGGCATTACCCTGTACGCGCCGCCTTCGTTGGGGCGACGCAGGAGGAGTTAACGGCTCAGATCCGCTCTTATTTGGAGGTCAGGCCGGTCCGCGACGAAATCAGGGAAAAATCTGGTAAACTGGCTTTCGTCTTTTCCGGCCACGGCTCGCAATGGGTTGGTATGGGGCAGTCGTTGCTTGAACGGGAACCGGTGTATCACGACGTCTTGACGCAATGTGACGCCGCCCTCAAATCGGTGAGCGGGTGGTCCGTCCTCGAAGAACTAAAAGCCTCCGGTGATCGTTCGCGCCTGGAAGAGACAGAGGTTTTTCAGCCGGTGCTGTTTGCCATGCAGGTGGCGCTGGCCGCTCTCTGGCAATCCTGGGGAATCGTCCCGGAAGCTGTCCTTGGTCATAGCGTGGGCGAGATCGCCGCCGCGCATGTGGCAGGGATCATTGGGCTGGAGGACGCCGCGAAGATCGTCGTCCACAGGGGCCGATGTATGCAAGCCGCGAATGGTCAGGGTGGAATGGCTGCCGTCGAAATCTCGCCTCATGAGGCGAAGGAGTACATTGCTCAGGGCAAACTCGACCTCACCATCGCGGCGATTAATGGCCCACGATCCATTACTTTGTCAGGCTCGACGGACGCGATTGACCGATGCTTGCTCGAATTGTCCACGCGCGGAATTCAGGGGCGCCGGCTAAAGGTCAATTGCGCGTTTCACAGTCCCGCGATGATCCCCTTTGCGGATGCCCTGGTTAAAGAGATTGCCGGCTTGTCTCCTGTGGCTGGCACAATTCCCTTATTCTCAACAGTCGACGGTCGAATTCTCGAAGGCCGAAAGCTGGATACAGCCTATTGGAGACGCAACATTTGCCAGCCTGTGCAGTTCGCCGCGGCGACCGCGGCGGCTATTCAGGCAGGATACTCCTCGTTCCTGGAACTAAGCCCGCATCCAGTTCTGTCCGGCGCCCTCAAACAGTGTCTAGCTGCAAGCGGGACGAACGGAGCAGTCCTGAGTTCCATGCGCCGCGGACAGGATGAGAGCTCCACCATGCTCACTTCGCTGGGTTCGCTTTATACCTTAGGCAGAAGTGTCCAGTGGAGAGCCCTCCATCCCGGCCGCCCTCGCTGCGTATCGCTACCCCCCTATCCTTGGCAACGTGAACGACACTGGGCCGCTCATCAACCGGCGACCAACGCCGTGGATCAAAAAGTTGCTGAAATCGCATGGCCTGGCCGCGTCTTACGTTCAGCCTTCTTCGATGGAGTGCTGGTCGAATGCGAGATATCCACGAATCAGCCCAGGTTCGTCAATGATCACCGCGTCTCCGGCACCGCGATAGTTCCAGCCACGGCGATGATCGACCTCGCCCTTACAGCGGCCCGGCAGGTTCTGATCGACGATCATGAGACACCGGGCGACTCAACCCTCTCGACCGCCGTCCAATATTTGCTCCTTGAGAACTTCGCGATCGATCAGGCACTGGTCGTGCCTGACAAAGAACGGCGAGTGCTCCAGCTGGGATTCAAGGCCGAAACGCCAGACGGCGGTTCGTTCCAATTGTTCTCGCGGCCGGTGATGGAGGCAAAAACGAATCGCCCTTGGACGTTGCACGGCAGCGGTTCGGTCCGACGGACCTCATCTCTGCAAATAGCCTCAGATACACTGGAACCCCCAACGCTCGATAGTGCCATGACGCACTGCCGGGAACCGGTCGATCTGGAATTACATTATCAGAAGATGTGGAAACGAGGCGTTGAGTTTGGACCTCTTTTTCGAGGCATCGAAGCGCTTTGGCGAGGCACTCAATCGAGTTTGGCGCGAGTCCGCGCAATCGAACCCGCGAACCCGTCCGCCAGTCGCGAAGCTCATCCGGCTTTGCTCGACGCTTGTCTGCAGGCGATCGCTCCCATCCTGCCTGAGGACTATGGCAGAGATGGCTTTCTTTGCGCCTACCTTCCCTTGGCAATCGATCGGCTCAGCCTTTCCGAAAATCTCCACGCCGCGCGTTGGAGTTTTGCTCGCCTCCGTGCGCGAGATGGAGCGAGCACCGGAACCTTAACTGCCGACGTTTGGATCTTTGACGACGCTGGACAAATCTTCGGCCAAGTGCAAGGTCTGCGGCTTCAACGTACCGAGAGATCCCGACTCACCCAACTGGTCCAAAACACCAATGAGAGATGGGTCTATAGACTTCATTGGAACCAGCAGCCGCTGCCACTTCCTGGCAACGCAGAGACCGCGCGGTTCGACAAACGATGCCTGATATTTGCGGACCGGAATGGAATCGCCCGGAGGTTCGCGGAAGGGTTGACGGAGCGCGGGACTGATTGCCTGTTCGCGGAAGTTGGCGAACGTTTTGATTGCACTGGCGGCGGATGTTTTAAGGTCGCTCCTGCCAGAGCGGATGACTTTCATGCCTTATTGAAAGAACTTCGCCGCCGTGGCCAATGGCCGATCGAGGACGTCGTTCACTTCTGGGGATTAGACCTGCCGCCCGCAGCGGCTGACGAGTCTCGTAGTTTTTCCGAGGAACAAGTCCTCTCGTTCGGCAGCGTGCTCCACCTGGTGCAGGCGCTGAACGGCGAGCAGGCGGAAAGACCCCCGCGAATCTGGCTGGTGTCGCGCTCGGCTGTCGCCATCTCGGGAGAAGAATCAGTGGTTGAGCCGGCACAGGCTCCCGTCTGGGGTCTCGGTCACGTCATTAGTTTGGAGCATCCGGAATACCGGTGCACCAAAGTGGATTTACAAGGGGATACAACAACCATCGCATCTTCCGTTGATCAGTTGTGCGATGAGCTGTGTGCGGAGAGTGAGGAAGACCGGGTGGCGCTTTCAAACGGACGGCGTTTTGTCGCGAGGTTACAACCATTGGAGCGACTCTCGAATCCAACTCTACCTTCGACCTCAGCTCCCCCGTTCGTCGCTCTCCACACGGATTCCAGCGGGGTGCTGGAACAACTCCGATGGCGCCCAGGTCAGCGTCGCGCTCCCGAGACTGGCGAGGTGGAGATCGAAGTGGACTGCGCCGGCCTGAATTTTCGGGACGTGTTAACTGCCTTAAAAATGGTGACCGGCCGTGGAGAACGTCTGGGCGGCGAATGCGCCGGCCGGGTGGTCTCTGTCGGGAAGGGCGTAAGGCGATTTCGGGAAGGGGACGAAGTGATCGCCTTCGCGTTAGGCGGATTGGCGTCTTACGTGACAGTGTCCAGCGATTTGGTGATCGAAAAGCCGAGCGGGATCTCCCTCGAGCAATCAGCGGCATTGCCAATCGCTTTCTTGACGGCTCTGTACGCCTTTCGTCGGGTCACGGCGTTGCACCCAGGTCAGAAGGTCTTGATTCACGCCGCTGCGGGCGGAGTCGGTTTCGCCGCGGTGCAATTAGCAAAGCTGGCGGGTGCAGAGATTTTCGGCACGGCAGGCAACCCGGAAAAGCGGATCTTACTCAAATCCTGGGGCGTCCACCATGTGTTCGACTCCCGCAGTCTCTCTTTTGCAGATAAACTTCGCGCGGTGGTCGGAGAGAGCGGAATCGACGTCGTTCTGAACTCTCTGAGCGGCGAGTTCGCCTCGCAAAGTCTGAAACTTGTGCGACCAGGAGGCGCTTTTATAGAACTTGGGAAGCGTGACCTCTTAGAGCCTCAGGCGGTTGAGCGCGCCTACCCTGGAGTGTCGTACACCGCCTTCGATTTGGCGGACGTCTCCCAGCACGAGCCGCTGCTCATCCGGTCACTATTCGAGGAGCTGAAAAGGCTCGTGGAGTCGGGAGCAGTGACGCTGCCTCCCACGAGAGTATTTCCAGCACGAGACGTCGCCGCCGCCTTCCGGCAAATGGCCCAGGGCCACCATGTTGGCAAGATTTTGATCCGGCTCACAGAAAAAAGACCGCAGCCTCATTTCGCAGGAGCATTCGCCGCGGGTGGGGCATGGGTAATCACAGGCGGGTTGGGTGGACTCGGATTGCAGTTGGCCAGATGGCTACAGAATCAGGGAGTTAGCCGGGTGGCCTTGATTGGAAGGCGCGCGCCGGACAAACCCGCACAGATGCAGATCGAGGAATTACGCAGTGCTGGGGCTTCCGTCGAGATATACCAGACCGACGTCACTGATCGAGCGCTATTAGAGCACGTGTTGGACGAAATACGCAAGCTAGGTCCCCTCCAGGGCGTAGTCCACGCTGCGGGTGTATTGGATGACGGTACGATTGCCCAGATGGATTGGCCTCGTTCCCGCGCGGTTCTCTCCCCGAAGCTCGACGGCGCTTGGAATCTCCATCAATGCACGTTAGGAGATTCGCTCGAGGCTTTCGTCCTATTCTCTTCGGGCGCTTCGATTCTCGGCTCGCCGGGTCAAGGCAACTACGCAGCCGCCAATGCTTTTCTGGATGCGCTGGCCCACTATCGTCATGCGCAGGGACTACCAGCTCTCAGTATCAATTGGGGTGCCTGGGGCGATGCCGGTATGTCGGCGAACCTGGTCGCGAAACGCCGGGAACGTCTCGCAGCACGCGGATTGCGCCCCATCGCGCTTGAAGAAGGATTTTCAGTGCTCTGTGAATTGCTAAGTCGGGACTTGCCACAGGTTGTCGCAGTTCCCGCGGATTGGTCACAATACATCCGACAGCTTCCGCTTGGTGCCAGTACTTCAATTCTGCGAAGCCTCGTTGTTCCGACCCCTCCATTCGATTCGGAGCGGCCCGAGGCCAAACCTGAGGAAGATCTGGTGGCAAAGTGGGCCGCCTTGCCCCCCGTACAACGACTCGGTCGCGTGCGGCAATTCGTCGAGACTCACGCCTCGCGCGCACTTGGCATCCCGGGCGGCAAATCGATCGATTCGAAGCGGGCGCTGCACGAAATGGGTTTGGATTCACTCATGTCGGTCGAATTACGAAATGCTCTCGCGAGCTCTCTGCGCTGCTCCTTGTCGGCGACCCTCGTTTATGACTATCCAACGATTGAATCGCTCAGCCATTACCTGGCGAAAGACGTTTTGCGGCTGGAACTCGGGGACGCCGCCTCGCCTCCGGAGAGTATGGCAGCCGAGAACGAGGATTTGAGAATGCTGCAAGAGATTTCCGAAAGTGAAGCCGAATCACTGTTGCTGGCGGAACTGGATCAATTCAAAAACGCCAAAAGATGAGTCACCTGCCCGAAACCGAAGCAAACCTCTCGCCCTTGAAACGTGCCATTCTGGAGCTGCGCGAAATGCGCGCGAAGCTGGACGAAATGGAAAGCAGCCAGAAGGGGTCAATCGCGATCGTCGGCATGGGTCTGCGTCTGCCTGGCGGAATGCGTAACGAAGCTTCTCTTTGGCAGGTTCTCGCAAACGGCATGGACACCATCTCTGAAATCCCTGGCGACCGCTGGGACCTCGCTACGTACTATGATCCTGATCCGGATAAGCCGGGAAAGATGAACACCCGTTACGGGTCGTTTCTCAAGGATGCGGATCAATTTGATGCGGAGTTTTTTGGCGTATCGCCGCGAGAGGCGGTCAGCATGGACCCGCAGCACCGGCTGTTGATGGAGACTTCGTGGGAGGCACTGGAAAATGCGGCTATCGCGCCAGCCTCTTTAAGTGGGAGCCAGACGGGCGTCTTTGTCGGAATTGGCAACAGCGACTACTGGCGGATGGCCTATCGGGACGAGAAACAGATCGATGCCTACTCCGCGCTAGGCAATTCCTACAGTGTCGCTGCTGGCCGGCTCTCCTATTTTCTTGGCCTGCACGGTCCTTCGATGGCCGTCGATACCGCCTGCTCCGCCTCGCTTGTCGCCGTGCACCTGGCGTGTCGCAGCTTGCGTTCAGGCGAGTGCACCCTCGCGCTCGCGGCCGGCGTGAATCTCATCCTTTCACCAGAGGCCAATATTAATTTTTCCAAGTCACGGATGCTGGCTCCTGACGGACGTTGCAAGACCTTCGATGCTGCCGCCGACGGCTACGTTCGTGCCGAAGGGTGCGGAGTTGTCGTCCTGAAAACGCTCTCCGCCGCGCAAGCGGATGGTAACCGCATCCTGGCGGTGATTCGAGGCTCCGCGGTCAACCAGGATGGCCGCAGCGGCGGCCTCACCGCGCCCAACGGCCCCGCACAGGAGGCGGTCATTCGCGCGGCGCTCGCTTCGGCCGGCGTGGCGCCCCACGAAATCAGCTACCTGGAAGCTCATGGCACGGGAACTTCCCTCGGCGATCCAATCGAAGTGCGGGCCGCGAGCGCCGTACTCTGCAAAGACCGGCCTCATGCATTCCCGCTGATGATCGGTTCGATCAAAACCAACATCGGCCATCTGGAAGCGGCGGCCGGCATGGCCGGGTTGCTGAAAGTCGTACTTGCCCTGCAAAAGAAGGCGATCCCGCCCCACCTTCATCTGAAGCAAAAGAGTCCCCACATCGACTGGGATAACCTGCCGATTGTCGTTCCGACCAAACTGACGCCCTGGGTACCGATCAACGGCCAACGCATTGCCGGCCTGAGTTCGTTCGGCTTTAGCGGCACCAATGCGCACCTCGTCCTGGAGGAAGCTCCGGAATGGACCAGACCATGGAGTGCGGCGGAACGCCCAATCCATCTTCTGGCCTTATCGGCCAGGAGCGATCAAGCGCTCAACGAACTCGTGCAGGAGGTCTCAGTCCGCTTCGAGAAGGCAGACGTTGATAAGCTCGCGGATGCTTGTTTTAGCGCGAACGTGGGTCGCTCTCATTTTAACTATCGGGTGACAGTTCTAGGTAACGATACCGAGGAAGTACGGACCGGGCTGAATGCATTTCTAAGACGCGAGGCAGCTGCCAATGTAGTGAGCGGCGAGGTTGCTGACTTGAGCTCGCCGAACGTCGCGTTCCTGTTCACGGGACAGGGTTCCCAATACATAGGGATGGGGCGCGAATTGTACCAAACCTCGCCGACCTTCCAGCGTGTCATGGATCGCTGCAACGAGATCCTCCAGCCACACCTGCAAAAGCCCCTTCTTTCGGTGCTCTATCCTCCAGCCAACGATGTTTCCTTGCTCGATAATACGGCTTACACCCAGCCGGCGCTGTTCGCGATCGAGTACGCGTTGGCTGAATTGTGGCGTTCCTGGGGCGTGCGGCCGGCGTTCGTGATGGGTCACAGCGTTGGCGAGTTTGTGGCCGCTTGCGTGGCCGGTGTTTTCGGTCTTGAAGATGGCCTGAAGCTGATCGCGGCGCGAGGACGTTTGATGCATTCATTGCCGGCTGGAGGCCGCATGGCGGCAATTTTTGCAGGGCGCGACCGCATCGAATCTGCGATCGCTTCGTCAACGGCGGTTTCCGTCGCTTCGATCAACGGCCCCGAGATCGTGGTGATTTCCGGCGATGGAAATCAAGTCGAAGCGATTCTCAGGCGGCTTTCCAGTGAGGGAATCAAGAGCAAAGACCTGGTGGTTTCCCATGCGTTTCATTCGCCTTTGATCAACCCGATCCTGGACGAATTCGAGCAGGTGGCGTCGAATATCCAGTATTCCGAACCGACCGTGGGTTTTGTTTCCAATGTGACGGGAGAACTCGCCGGCCGGCAGCTGATCGGGCGCGCCGATTACTGGCGTCGCCATGCACGTGAGCCGGTGCAGTTTGCGGCGGCGGTCAAGACGCTTGCGGACCAGGACGTTAAGGTCTTCCTGGAAATCGGACCTAATCCGGTGCTCCTCGGCATGGCCCGGCGCTGTCTGAAGGATGAACGGCAATTGTGGCTACCCTCACTTCGTTCCGGGCGTGCGGATTGGCAGCAGATGTTAGAAAGCTTGCAGGCACTCTACACCGCAGGCGCAGAGATCGACTGGGCGAGATTTGATTGTGATTACCCGCGCAGACGCGTTGCTTTACCAACCTATCCATTTCAACGCCGGAGTTATTGGCTGGACCAAAGGGGTAGCCTTACAAAGGCAACTCAAGAGCATCCCGAGAATACCTGGCGAGTTACCGCAACCGCCGCTTTGCGCCAGTCGCGTCAGACCCCCATCGGCGTGAACGTCGGGACCTATGTCGACAAATGGCGATGTCTGGAAGGCCTCACGACCGCGCACGTGGTAAACACCTTGCGTACCCTGGGCGCTTTTGCGGGCTCCGACGAAGTTCACGACGCAGAGTCGGTCGTCCAGCGTTTCGGTATTTCCCCAATTTACAAGCTCCTACTGCAGCGTTGGCTGGGTCGATTGACCTCAGCAGGAATGTTGCGTACCGAGGGCGACAAGTTTGTCAGCACCGGCCCATTTAGGGATCCGGATCTCGCTGCACGAATGCGCGAGACGGAACAGGCACTCGCCGATGATCCCGACCTCCTCGCTTATATTCGCAATTGCGGTGAGAAGCTACCAGGAGTCATCACGGGTCAGGAAAGCCCTCTGGAGACACTTTTTCCGGGAGGTTCTTCCACATTAGCGGAGCGATTGTATGCAGGCGCCAATATCAACCGTTACGCCAACGCCATCGCCGGCGCGGCCGTAGAAGCAGCCGCTCGCGCGTCGAGAGCCGACCGGCCGTTTCGCATCCTTGAAGTGGGCGCAGGCACTGGTGCCACCACCGCGACGTTGCTTCCGCTTCTCGACCCGGGCCGGTCCGTCTATGTGTTCAGCGACGTTTCAGATCTGTTCTTGACCCGCGCCCGGGAGAAGTTCGCTGCCTTTCCTTTCGTGTCTTATGCGCTGTTTGATCTGGAAAAAGATGTGGAATCCCAGGGCTTTGCCGTGCATTCGTTCGATGTCATCGTCGCTGCCAACGTCGTCCACGCAGCCCGCGATCTTGACGCGGCCATCAAGCGGATGAGCCTGCTACTGGCACCGGGCGGCATCTTGGTCCTTCTTGAGGCGACACATCACCACGGATGGTTCGACTTTACGACGGGACTTATTGAAGGCTGGCAACATTTTGCCGACGACCTGCGGGGTGACCACCCGCTCCTTACGCCGGAGCAGTGGAAGAATGAGCTGTTGAAGCGCGGGTTCTCCGACGTGACTGCGCTTCCTGAAAACGGCTCACCGGCGGAGGTACTGGGCCAGCACGTGATCCTCGCACGCACGCCGGCCACTGAAAGCAGCGATGCCTTTCATCGAGCATCGTTTGCTGCGCTTCCAGGTAATCACCTGGCGCCAAACTCGGTATTGCCTGATGGCATTGCGAACTCCGCCGAACGCGCCCGTGACTTTCGCAGCAGCCTGGAATCGGCATTGCCCGATGAACGCGAGGAATTGATGAACGAATACGTCCGCGCCCAGGTGATGGAAGTCCTCCGAATGGACGCGGACCGTCGCCCTGGCCTCCAACATCGCCTGATGGACCTGGGTTTGGATTCGCTGATGGCCGTTCAATTGCGCAACCTGCTGGAATTGGGGCTCGGATTGGACCGTTCGTTACCGGCTACCCTGATGTTTGATTACCCCACGATCGGCTCCATTTCTGCCCTCCTGGTGGAGTTCACGTCCGGCGAAGACCGGTCCGCCGTCCCTTCACCGCCCATCAAAGACCAACCAGCAGAATCCAGGTCAGACCGCGCTCAAGAGATTGGGGCGCTGTCCGATGATGAAGCCGAGGCTCTGCTTTTGCAACGGCTGGAGCGAAGGTGATCTCCCTTTCGCTTGCCCCTCTAAATCGACCATGAACACGACGGAACTTTCGCCATTGAAGCGCGCATTGCTCGCAATTGAAGAATTGCAGGCAAAGCTCGACACCGTCGAGAAAAAGCAGCACGAGCCCATCGCGATCATAGGGATGGGCTGTCGCATTCCGGGCGGCGCCAATGATCCGGAGGAGTTCTGGCGGTTACTGCGCGACGGGCGTAGCGGAGTCCGGGAAATCGCGTCCGATCGCTGGGACGCCAACGCTTACTACGATCCGGACCCCGATGCGCCCGGCAAAATCGCCACTTGTTTCGGCGCGTTTCTGGACCAGGTGGATCGATTCGAGCCTCAATTCTTTGAGATTGCACCGCGGGAGGCGCTCACCATGGATCCGCAACAGCGCCTGTTGCTGGAGGTGAGTTGGGAGGCGCTCGAAAACGCCGGGCAGTCCCCGGTCAGACTCGGTCACACCCGCACCGGCGTCTATATCGGTGTTTGCAGCAATGACTACGCCCAATTGTTGCTCGAAGCGGGAAATCCGGCGTTGTTGGACATGTATTACGCCTCGGGCATCGCCCATAGCATCGCCTCCGGCAGACTGTCTTACGTGTTAGGTCTGCAAGGTCCAAGCATTTCGGTGGACACGGCCTGCTCCTCCTCTTTGGTTGCGGTTCACCTGGCCTGCCAAGGCTTGCGCAATGGGGAATGCCGGCTCGCCCTGGCCGGCGGAGTGAACGTGATTCTTTCGCCCGAAATTTTTTCGGCGTTGTCGCGTGCACGAATGTTAGCGGCCGACGGGAAGTGCAAGACCTTCGACGCAGCGGCGGACGGTTTTGTGCGGGGCGAAGGTTGCGCCGTGGTCGTCCTGAAACGCCTGGAGGACGCCCTCGCCGACGGTGATCGCATCCTGGCGTTGATCCGTGGCTCGGCGGTAAATCAGGATGGCCCAAGCAGCGGACTGACGGCACCCAATGGCCCTTCCCAGGAGTCAGTTATCCGGGATGCGTTGGCGAACGCGACGGTCAGCCCGCAGGAGGTCAGTTATATCGAGGCGCACGGCACGGGAACCTCGCTCGGTGACCCGATTGAGGTGCAAGCGCTGGGTGCTGTGTTCGGGCCGGGGCGCGATGCCTCGACGCCTTTGCTGATTGGCTCTCTGAAGACCAATATCGGTCATCTCGAGGCGGCGGCCGGAGTGTGCGGTTTGGTCAAGGTGGTGCTCTCCTTGCAGCATCAAGAGATTCCGCAGCACCTGCATTTCCATCAGCCGAGTCCTCATATCCCTTGGGACCGATTGCCGGTCAGAGTCACCAGCGCGCGGGAATCCTGGGAACCCCTTCATGGCAAACGCATCGCCGGCGTGAGTTCGTTTGGATTCAGCGGGACCAATGCGCACGTGGTGCTGGAGGAAGCGCCGATTGTTTCACCGAAAAGGTCGAGCAACGAGCGCCCCTTGCATTTGCTGACCCTTTCCGCGCGCACTGAACCCGCGTTGTTCACGTTGATCGAGCGGTACGCGCAGCAGATCGAATTTCGGGAACAGGTGAACCTCGCCGATCTTTGCCACACCGCCAATGTCGGGCGCGCCCACCTTCCGCATCGCCTCGCGCTCACTGGCGCTGATGCCGAAACAATCGTGACAAAATTGAGGGGAGCTCGCGCGAACAATTCGGTTCAGGGTCTGGTCCGCGGCTGTTGCGAGGCAACCGAGCGACCCAAGATCGCCTTCCTGTTCACGGGACAGGGTTCACATTATGTTGGCATGGGACGACGCCTTTACGAGACCTCGCCCACGTTTGCCCGCGCGCTCAATCGCTGCGACACCGCACTGCGCAACCGTCTCGAACGTTCGATCCTGGAGGTGCTTTACCCAAACGCCGGGAGCTCCTCTCCGCTCGGCGAAACTCAATTCACCCAGCCCGCTTTATTTGCCATTGAGTACGCGCTAAGCGAGCTATGGCGTTCCTGGGGTGTGCAACCGACCTTTGTGCTCGGACATAGTGTCGGCGAGTACGTCGCGGCTTGCATCGCCGGCGTGTTCAGCTTGGAGGACGGGCTGGCCCTGATCGCCGAGCGCGCTCGTCTGATGCAGGCCCAACCATCCGGAGGCCGGATGGCTGCAATCATGGCTCCGGTCGAAGTTGTCCGGGAAGCATTGAAACCGCTGGCAGCCAGTGTCTCGATTGCGGCGCTCAATGGGCCCCGTCAAACCGTGATCTCCGGATCCGGAGCGGATGTGAAGGCGTTGCTGGCCCAATTCTCAGCGGCAGGCATTCAGTTTCGCGAACTGGCCGTGTCTCACGCTTTTCATTCGCCATTGATGGATCCAATGCTCGAACCTTTCGAGCGGGCGGCGTCGAAGATCCGCTTCAGCGCACCGCGATTGCGGCTGATTTCCAATCTGACCGGCCAGGTGACCTCTGCCGCACAGATTTCTGAACCAGCCTATTGGCGCAGGCACATTCGTGAGACAGTCCAATACGCGGCTTCGATGCAGACCCTGGCCGACGCAGGTTGCAAAGTGTTCCTCGAAATCGGGCCTAATCCAGTCCTCCTTGGACTGGGTCGAAGCTGCATTGAACCGGACCGGGCTCTCTGGCTGGCGTCGATGCGGTCGGGCCGTGACGATTGGGCAGAATTGCTGGCCAGCTTAAGTCAACTTTACGTGCATGGTGTGGAAGTCGATTGGGCGGGATTCGATCGTGACTATCCGCGACAAAAGGCGAGCCTGCCCACCTATCCTTTCCAGCGTGAACGATACTTCGTTGATCGAAAAATCGCAGCGTGCCGAGTCAACCGAGACCACGCGGAGCACTGCATCCTTTGGCTCAGCGGCTCATCGATTCCCCGTCCTTGAAGGAGATCGTTTTTGAAACCGGCCTCAGCGCTGCATCACATCCTTTCTTGAACGATCACCGGGTGTTCGGCAGAATCATTTTCCCGGCAACCGGCTATCTGGAGTCGGTACGCGCTGCCGCGCACTTGGGGTTGGGCGAAGGGAACTGGGCCGTCGAGAACATGGTGATCGGCGAAGCTCTGGCGCTGGAAGAAACCGAGACCAAGCGCTTGCAGGTGGTGTTGTCACGCACGGGAGACGGTGCCTCCGGGTTTCAAGTTTTCAGCGCGGGCACTGCCGCGGAGCCGCTTGAATCTTCGTGGCGGCTACATGCCTCCGGCTCTTTGCGCAGGATCACCGATTCGGATCGCGCGATCCAAGTGGATTTTGAGGCGCTGAAGTGCGACGCCGAAGAAGTTGGAGCAGAGGCTTTCTATGCAGACTATAAATGCCGGGGATTGGACTTTGGCGCCCGATTTTGCGGAGTCCAACAGGTCTGGAGCCATGCCGGCAAAGCATTGGGATTGATTGAATCGCCCATTTCCATCCGTGGTGAAACTTTGGAGTACGGCCTGCATCCGGCGCTTCTCGACGCATGCCTGCAGGTCGTCGCCGGAGCCATGCGAGGCGCAAACAAAGACCGAACAGAGACAACGCTGTTCATGCCGTTGGGAATAGAATCTTTCCGCCTCTTCGCGCCCGCTGAGGGAAGACTATGGAGCATGGCCACAGTGGATATCCCCGCGGGCGCTCGCGGCGAGACGATCAAGGCGAACATCCAGGTGGCCGACGATCAGGGACGCCTGATCGCGGAACTAGTCGGCTTGTCCTGCAAACGTGTCGAACGGGCGGCCCTGGAACGGGCGCTCAAGAGAAACATCGACCAATGGCTATACGAAATTGCCTGGAAACCCCTGGACAAAGAGACGCCCGCCGGAGCTTCGGCTCCGCTCCCCCCATTAGAAGGGCTGGCGGGATCGCTCGAAAAACACCTTGAGATCTTCACCCAGGCGTCGGGACTAAATCGCTTCGAACTGTTGCGACCACGTTTGGATGCTGTCTGCTGCGCCTATATTGCCCGCGCGCTGAGGGAGAACGGATGCCATCCGGTTGTTGGCGCCGAATTCGAACCCAAAAACTTGGCGAACGAACTCGAGATCGTTCCGCTGCACCGCCGTTTGTTTGGCCGATTCCTGGAAATCCTGGCCGAAGACAATTTCCTGGAGCTTGACGACCATCGTGGCCGGTGGCTGCGCCCGCTTCCAGCTATGGACATTGCTTCAACGATGGGTGAACTGGGTCGGGATTTCTCGGAATTTGAGGCCACGCTCACGATGACAGAAAGGTGTGGTGCCCGGCTGAGCGCGGTGCTCACCGGACAGGCGGATCCGCTCCAATTGCTGTTTCCCGCCGGTGATCTAACGGCGGCCGAAAAACTCTACCAGCATTCGCCTTCCGCCCAAACTTGGAATCCTCTCGTGCGCGAGGCCGTGCAAACCTCGGTGGCCGTCTGGCCTGCCGAAAGGCCAATACGGATCCTGGAAGTCGGAGGGGGGACCGGTGCCAGCACCGCGCACCTGTTGCCAGTGCTACCCCTGAATCGCACTCACTACGTGTTTACCGACCTGTCTCCGCTCTTCCTGGCACGGGCGAAGGCGAAATTCGCGGATTATCAAAACTTGAGCTTCCAACTCCTCAATCTGGAAGACGATCTTTCTGCTCAGGGATTCCGCCCGAACAGCTTCGATCTCATCATTGCGTCGAACGTGATTCACGCGACCTCAAACGTGAAGCAAGCCCTGGTGAATGTGCGCCGCTTGCTCGCTCCCGCTGGTTGGCTGATCATGCTGGAGGTCACACGCCCGCAACGTTGGTTCGACGTCACCTTTGGCCTCACCGACGGGTGGTGGCGGTTCCGCGATTACGATTTGCGGACGCGCTACCCCCTGATCTCGCGTGCCCAGTGGAAACGAGTTTTGCTGCAGGCCGGTTTCGATCGCACACTCATTGTTCCGGAAAAGGGAATCGCCAATGAGGAGACAGAAGACCATGCGATGCTCATCGCTCGCGCTGCTGAAGCTCGCGTTGTACAAGAATCGGCCGCCAAGGAACGTCGCTGGTTGGTCCTGGCTGATCGCTGCGGCATCGGGCAAAAACTCGCTGATCGCCTCCGCGCCGGCGGGGATCGTTGCACGCTGGCGTTTGCTCGCGACCGCACGAACCAGAATTCCGGTGATGGCGAAGTGTTGGATCCCACCTCACCGGAGGATCTGCAGGATATCATTGACCGTCAGACTCTCGAAGCCAAAGGACCGCTGTTTGGCGTCATCTATCTCTGGGCTCTCAACGCCGACGCTCCGTACACCTGGGATCAGACCGACGCCGATTCTGAAGCGAAATTATGGTGCGGTGGCGCCTTGCACCTTGTGCAAGCATTAGCGCGGCACACGACAACGAATCCGCCCAGATTGTGGTTATGTACCCGCGGCGCTCAGAAGGCAGATCCTACTGACAAACGGTTGTCACCGGTGGGGGCAACGGTCTGGGGCCTGGGAAAGGTGGTTGCACTCGAACACCCTGAGCTGCGTTGTACAAGGATCGACCTCAGTCCAAATGGCGTCGAAAATGAAATTGAGAAATTGTGGGCCGCTCTGAACGCCGAGGACGACGAAGGCGAAGTGGCGTTGCGCGCGGATCGGCGATTAGGAGCGCGGTTGCAGGCGATCCATAGGCCCGCGGATGACCCGGATGCCCTCACGCGCCTTTCGGGTAAGCCTTACCATTTGACCTTCACGAGCCGAGGTTCGCTGGAGAATCTACAACTGGAGACGATGGTCCGGCGTCCGCCCGGTCGAGGAGAGGTGGAGATTCGAGTTCATGCCACCGCTTTAAACTTCAGGGACGTGATGAACGTGATGGGTCTTTATCCGGGCGATCCGGGACCTTTGGGAGCGGAGTGTGCCGGCGAAATCGTGGCGGTCGGTGAAGAAGTCAGCCATTTTGCGATTGGTGATGCGGTGGTGGCGATCGCACCTGAAAGTTTCGCGGGCTATGTAACGACGCGTGCGGCGTGGGTGGCACGAAAGCCGGCTCGAATGAGCTTCGACGAAGCTGCCACTCTGCCGGTAGCCTTTTTGACCGCACATTTCACTCTGAATCATCTGGCAAAGATCCAGGGTGGTGACCGAGTGCTGATTCACGCGGCCGCAGGTGGTGTCGGACTGGCGGCGGTAAGGCTCGCTCTCCGCGCCGGCGCCGAAATTTTCGCGACGGCCGGATCGCCGGAAAAGCGTGCGTTCTTGAGGTCACTGGGTGTGTCGCACGTCATGGACTCGCGTTCCTTGGGTTTCGCCGAAGAGATCATGAAGATCACTGCAGGCCGCGGGGTAGACGTGGTGCTGAATTCGCTGGCCGATCAGTTCGTGGATCACAGCTTTGAGGCAATTGCCCAGAATGGGCGATTCCTGGAGATCGGTAAGCGAGGGATCTGGGAGCCGGAACGAGTCGCGAGACTGGACCGCGGTATTCGCTACTTCATCGTCGATTGGAGCGTGGACGCGCGGAAGAATCCCGCACTGATCGGCTCGATGCTTCATGAACTGATGGAGACCTTCAACCGTGGAGAACTGGAGTCGCTGCCTTATCGGGTATTTCCATTGCACGAGGCAAAAGCCGCGTTCCGTTTCATGAGTCAGGGACGTCACATTGGCAAGTTGGTGGTGTCGCACCAAGAGATGCTCCGTAGCGCAAAGACGGGCTTTACACTCGATCCAGGGGGGACCTACTTAATCACCGGCGGTCTTCGTGGTCTTGGACTCATGACCGCGCAATGGCTGGTGGAGCGCGGAGCACGCCATCTCGTCCTGACGGGGCGGCGCACCCCGAATTCCGAAACAGAAGAAGCGTTGCGCGTGATCGAGTCCGCCGGTGTCCAGGTGCGGGTGGCTCAGGCCGACGCCTCCGATGCGGGTGCTATGAAGCGGCTTTTGGAGGAGACGCGGATCAACATGCCTCCCCTGCGCGGCGTCATCCACTCGGCGGGGGTGCTGGACGACGGCGTACTACTGCAACAGAGCTGGGATCGGTTTGCGACCGTCTTCGGCCCAAAAGTCACCGGCAGCCTGCTTCTTCACCAATTAACGGCATCGGACCCGCTCGATTTCTTTGTCTTGTTCTCTTCTGTCGCCGCTGTCTTCGGTTCAGCCGGCCAGGGAAATCATGCGGCGGCAAATGCGTTCATGGATACGTTGGCTGCCGCCCGGGTCGCTGAGGGCTTACCGGGATTAAGCATCAATTGGGGGGTGTGGACCTCCGCCGGCGCAGCCGTCGACCGCGGAATGACCGCTCGCGCACAAGAGAGCGGATATGGCTTGATTGATCGCCAAGGCGGTTTCCAGGCTCTGGAAGCGGCGCTCAACGGAGCTCGGTCTCAGGCGATCGTATTTCCGGCGGATTGGCCCCGTTTCCTTCCCAACTACTCGCGCGGCGGACGGTGCCCTCCACTTTTGGAAAACTTCGCCAGGCGCGAGCTTACGGAGAGACCGACACTGGAAAACCGCGCCGATGACGGAGGCGGAACCCAAGATTCCGTTTCGGGTTCCAGCGGGGAACGCCAGACCAGGAAGCCGCCCTCGCTGCGCGATCGCCTGGCTGATGCGGCGCCTAATCAACGTCGCGCCCTGGTGATTGAGCAGATCCGTCGTGACACGGTTCGGGTGCTTGGGCTGCAAAACCAGGAATCGCTGCCCAACAACAAATCGCTTGGCGAGCTCGGACTGGACTCGTTGATGGCGGTGGAGCTCCGTAACGCGCTGGCTAGTACAACCGGGCATAACCTTCCCGCGACTTTGCTCTTCGACTATCCAACAGTGGAGACCTTGACCGACTATTTGAACCGGCACGTCCTGGGGCTGGAAGAGCTCACGGAAGCGCCAGCAGAGCGGCGCTCGACTGGATCCGCAGGCCTGGATGTCTTGGACCAGATCGAGAATCTTGATGACGACGAAATTGAGCGTCTGCTCAAACAGAAAGAAACGCCAAAGCTGTGAGTGATTTTCTTGAACGCATCGCCAATCTGTCACCCAAGCGCCTCGCGCTGCTTGCGTCAGAGCTGAACTCAAAACTTGAAGCACTGAACCAAAAAGTGGTTGAACCGCTTGCAGTGATCGGAATGGGCTGCCGTTTTCCGGGCGGTGCAGACGATCCGAATTCGTTTTGGCGATTGATGATCGACGGGCGCGACGCCGTGAGCGAGGTGCCTCCAGAGCGATGGGACGTCGATGCGCTTTACGATCCAGATCCCGACGCACCCGGTAAGATGAGCACCCGCTGGGGCGGCTTTCTGGAACGGGTTGAGCAATTCGATCCGGAGTTCTTTGGGATCTCGCCACGCGAAGCTGCAGGAATGGATCCGCAACAACGCCTTCTGCTGGAGGTCGTCTGGGAAGCACTCGAAAATGCCGGGCAAAATCCCGATCGCCTCGCTGGGTCGCAAACCAGCGTTTTTGTAGGTGTCTGCAACAGTGACTACTTTCTGAAGCGATTCGAGAGCTCCCGAGGCTCCGTGGATGCCTATGTGGCGACGGGCAACGCCCACAGCGTTGCTTCCGGAAGAATTTCCTACATCCTCGGACTGAAGGGTCCTAGCGTCTCCGTGGACACAGCTTGTTCGTCCTCCCTGACCGCAGTCCATCTGGCCTGCCAAAGTTTAAAGGCCGGGGAATGCCGGATGGCGCTGGCGGGTGGAGTCAATCTGATTCTTATGCCGGACACGACCATGATTTTGTCCAAGTCGCATATGATGGCTCCGGATGGCCGGTGCAAGCCCTTCGACGCCGCCGCGGACGGATTTGTCCGCAGCGAAGGTTGTGGCATCGTGTTGTTGAAGCGTCTGTCCGACGCGCGCGCCGACGGCGACAACATCCTGGCACTGATCCGTGGAACGGCCTCCAACCAGGACGGCCATAGCAGTGGGTTGACCGCCCCAAACGGCCCCTCTCAAGTAGCTGTCATCCGCAAGGCCCTGGCCAACGCCGGACTTCTGCCGAGTGATATTGACTTCATTGAGGCTCACGGTACAGGCACTTCCCTTGGGGATCCGATCGAGGCTCGCGCCTTGGCGGAAATTTTCGGTCCCGGACGAAGCTCGGAACATTCGCTGCGGGTCGGATCTGTCAAAGGCAATCTCGGGCATGCAGAATCGGCAGCCGGGATTGCAGGTCTGATTAAAGCTATCCTCGCCCTGCACCATGGGAAGATCCCTCCCACCCTGCATTTGCAGAAACTCAGCCCGCACGTTGAATGGAATGGCTTGGCAATCAGCGTTCCCACCGTCACTACCGGATGGAACCGAGAGAGCGGCAAACGTGTTGCCGGAGTCAGTTCATTTGGCTTCAGCGGCACCAATGCACACGTCATCCTCTCCGATGCTCCCCCGGTTGGGCAGGTTTCAGACCTCTCCGCTCCGCGTAACCGGAAATCTTATGCAACACCACTGCAGGTACTTCCTCTGACCGCCCGAACTGAATCGGCGCTATCCGACCTCGCAGGGAAATACGTACAGTTTCTCAATGAAAGACCAGATCTCGATCTGGCCGATGTCTGCTATTCTGCCAGCACCGGCCGCGCCCATTTTGGACATCGTTTGACGGTACTGGCGGCAGATCTCCCCGAAGCTAGAGAGCGACTTGGACAGTTTCAGCGCGGCGAAAAGCATCGCCGAATTCGAAACAGGCATACGGTCAGTTCCACCTCGCCGGGAGTGGTGTTCATGTTTACGGGGCAAGGATCACAGTACGTTGGAATGGGGCGCGAACTGTTCGAGACTCAACCTGTCTTCCGGCGTGAACTCGAAAGGTGCGCCGAAATTCTAAGACCGCTCCTCGATCGGCCATTACTGGAGTTGTTCTTTAGTGAAAAAGAGGTGAATCAATCGCCGCATCTGCTCGACGAGACCCAATACTCGCAGCCCGCGCTTTTTGCGCTGGAGTATGCGCTGGCGACCATGTGGCGTTCCTGGGGTGTAGAACCGGCCGCCGTTCTCGGTCATAGCGTGGGCGAGTATGTGGCGGCTTGCCTGGCTGGCGTATTCAGTCTTGAAGATGGGCTTCGACTTATCGCTGAACGCGGCCGTTTGATGGCCACGCTACCTCCGGGCGGGGCCATGGCCGCGGTATTTGCCGACGAAGCACGAGTGTCCAAGGCGATCGCTGGAACTGGGACTGCGATCGCCTGTCTCAACGGTCCATCTAACATCGTCATTTCCGGTGAAGGCGTTGCGTTAAGCGCGGTCTTAGACGGGTTGGCGGTGAAAGGTATCCGTAGTCGGCGCCTGGTGGTTTCGCATGCCTTTCATTCGTCACTGATGGATCCGATCCTTGACTCGTTTCAACGCGCTGCCGGGGACATTCGGTATTCGGAGCCGATGATTGCCATCATCTCAAATGTTACGGGCCGGACCGCCGAACCAGGACTGATGTCGTGTTCCGAATATTGGCGGGGGCACATTCGCAAGCCTGTACGATTCGCAGACTCGATCCGCAGCTTGTGCGAATCGGGTCACTCCGTGTTCCTCGAAATCGGCCCCCATCCTGTCCTGACAGGTATGGCAGGCTTGAGCGTACCGGAGTTCGAGGGCGTCTGGGCTTCCAGTCTACATCGCGACACCGGTAACTGGGAGAGCCTGCTGGAAAGCGTGTCCACATTGTATTCGCATGGTGTGAATCTCGAATGGTCTGGCCTGCATGCCGGGCCTCAGCGCAAGCGGATTGTATTGCCCACCTACCCGTTCCAGCGGCAACGGTATTGGCTGGAAGAGCGGGAGTCCTGGGTCGCCCGCCATGGCATTCTCAGTTCAGGATTTAAAAGCCCATCCGCTCTTGGGTAAACGTCTCGATTCTCCCGCACTTTCAGAAACGGTATTTGAACTTGAGCTCGGTCATCATCGCCCGGCGTTTCTCGATGATCACCGGATTTTTGGCCGGCTCATTATGCCCTCACCGGCCTATATTGAAATGGCGCTGGCGGGTGCGGCGAGCATCTTCGAGTTGGACAAAACGGCGTCCACTCCTTGCGAGATCACGGATCTCATCATTCGCGAGCCGCTTATTCTGCCCGAGAAGGAATCGCGACTGATTCAATTGATCTTCGAAGGGCATTCGAGAACTAGTATAGGCTTCCGAATCTGTAGCAGGGATAAGGCGAATACATCCGGCCATCCGACCGAAGACCCATGGCGGACACACGTTACCGGAAACGTCCGCGTCGGCTTCGAAACTGAGCAACTCGATACCAGGATTTGGAATCGCCAGGAAGTCTCGGAACGCTGTTCGGAAGAAACGGATGCGCGCTCTTACTACGACTCTCTGATCGCACTCGGTCTCGACTTTGGTGATCGCTTCCGGGGAATCGTTTCTATTCGCAGGCGTGATGGAGAAGCTCTCGCGGAAATCCAATTGCCCGAATCGCTCGCCAATGAAACAGGGCCATACCATATCCATCCCGCATTTTTAGACTCTTGCTTTCACCTGCTTGGTGCGGCAATGCCGGCAGGGCGCGATCAAAACGCTTATCTCCTCATTGGACTTGACCGCTTCACCTTGTTCACTCTGGCTCCGGAAAAGTTATGGAATCACACCGTTTTGCGTCCCGGTTCCGGCTCAGAATCCTTCAGTGGCGATATTTGGCTTTACGGGGACGATGGACGAATGGTGGCGGAGATTTTGGGACTCCACCTAAAACGTGCGACAGGCGCGGCCATGACCCGCGCAACCGAGGCCAAATCCGAGAGCTGGTTCTACGATGTTGCCTGGCGCGACCAGGAGAGGTTTGTGCCGACCGAACGGGACGATCGATCCGGACGGACGGCAGATTTCATCCCGGAGCCCGCTTTGCTAGCGGCAAATGCGCGAGGCAAATTGCGTGAACTCGCGCTTTCAGAGAGGCTGAGCATTTACGCGGAGCTGATTCCAAATCTGGAAATTCTCAGCGCGGCATTCATCAGGCGGGCATTGTTCCGCATGGGATGGTCAGCGCTGCCGGGCGAACACTACACGACACAAGAACTGGCGGAACAACTAGGGGTTATGCCAGCCCAACGGCGATTGTTCGCCAGGCTCTTGGGAATTCTTGCAGAAGAAGAGTTTTTGAGACCTGAAGATAACGGCTGGAAGGTCCTGAATCCGCTGGAGACGCAGGGTTCCGATCTGTCATTGGAAGCGGAAGCTCTCCAACAACAGTTTCCCGAATGTTCTGCGGAGGTCGCCCTCACGGCTCGCTGCGCCGGGCGGCTCGATGAAGTCCTCCGTGGAACTTGTGATCCGTTGCAGCTGCTTTTTCCCAGCGGCGACTTTGACACCGCAAATGCGCTGTATCGCACCTCGCCGTTCGCGCGAGCCTTTAACACCGCACTACGCCACCTCGTACTCAGCGCGATGGAGAGTGCCCCGAGCGACCGGAAGGTTCGGATCCTGGAAATCGGTGCTGGAACCGGAGGCACGACGTCGTTCCTTTTCCCGCATCTGCCTCCGGAACGCACCTCCTACACCTTTACAGATGTTTCCCCTCTTTTCCTGGCCCGCGCACGTGATGAATTTCGAGATTATCCGTTCGCGGCCTTCGAACTTCTGGACATCGAAAAGCCGCCCGCTGGGCAAGGATTGAGCGAGCATTCGTTCGACGTCGTCATTGCCGCCAACGTCTTGCACGCCACGCGTGATCTCCGTGAAACTCTCGGCCATGCGGTCAGCCTTCTCGCCCCAGGCGGGTTGCTCATTTTACTGGAAGGAACTATTCGACAGCGTTGGGTCGATCTGACGTTTGGGCTCACCGAGGGTTGGTGGCGGTTCGATGACACTGCCTTGCGGCCCGATTATGCTCTGATCTCTGCTCAACAATGGAAGGCCCTGCTGAAAGAAACAGGTCTCGAGACCGAACCTTCTGCGGCATCGCCCGGAGAGACGGATCTTCTTCCACAGGCGATCCTGATTGGCCGAAAACCATTGGCGACCGGCGAGAACCTCGCGACAGCTGTCACTCCCGGTTTCTGGGTTGTTCTTGGCGATACAAAGGGAATTGCCGAAGAACTGGCCTCTCTAATCTCGGAGCGAGGAGACCGGTGCGTCCTGGTCTCTCAAGCGTCTGAACATCAGTTCACGGATGACAGGCACGCAGCACTGGATCCGCTGCGTGCTGAAGATTTTGCCCACCTGTTTTCGCGTGCTTGCTCCGCTCGCCAAGGTCCGCTGAAAGGCGTTTTAAACTTGTGGCCTGTGGACGAAGTGATCGACCCAGAAACAACGCCATCACAATGGGAGGCTGCGCAAGCTCGTTTGGGTGGCAGCGTGATTCACACCACTCAGTCGTTTCTCTCACTACCATCCGCAAGCGTTTCGCGGGAAGCGCGGCTTTGGTTCGCGACGCAGGGAGCGCAGACCCTCTCAGAAGGAAACTCCGGTCCAGGCTCAAGCCAGCCCGCACAGGCCCTGGTGTGGGGGCTGGCGCGGGTCATTTCGCTCGAGCACCCTGGTCATTTTGGCGCCGTTGTCGATCTTGATCCGGGAGCTTCCTCAAAGGAGTCCGCGGCAGCCATCTGGCGCGAAATCGAGAGCCGCGCCGGAGAAGAAGCAGTTGCCTACCGGAACGGCCGCCGACTGCTTCCCCGCTTGGTCCGCACCGTCGAGCCGCCATCAGACCCGCTGACTCTCCGCGTAGATGGGTCCTATCTCATCACCGGCGGTTTGGGCGGACTCGGGCTGGAAGTCGCGGACTGGATGGCTCAGCGGGGCGCGGGCCACATCGTTTTGCTTTCACGGCGAAATTTTCCGGACCGTTCCCAATGGGAGCGATTGAATATTGAGAATACGGATTACGGCACTGTTCGGAGAATTCTTGAGGCGGAAAAGCTTGGGGCACGAATCACTGTAGCGCGAGGCGACGTGGCCGATGAAATCGCGATGCAGTCACTTTTCAGTCGTTTCGGCCAGGAAGAGTTTCCCTTGCGGGGAATCATCCATGCCGCCGTGGAGATGACGAGTCGTTCCGTCAAGGATCTGGACCTGGAGTCATTTCAAAGGATGTGTCACGCGAAGGCGCTGGGTGGCTGGATCCTCCACCGACTCACGGGGCAACAGGAATTGGATTTCTTCGTCTTGTTTTCTTCCACTACCGCGTTGTGGGGGGCCGCCGGTCTCGGGCATTACGCTGCAGCCAATCAAGCGCTCAACCTCCTGGCCCAATGGCGCCGCGAACACGGGCTTCGCGCACTCTCAGTCAATTGGGGAACTTGGCAGCAAATGCGCGTCGCGGACCAAGCCGAAAAGGAGCAATTCATCCAGGCAGGTCTCCACCCGATGCCTGGCGCCCAGGCGTTGGCGGCAATGGAGCATCTCGTTTCAACGAATCGAACTTCGGCCGTCGTCGCATCGATCGACTGGAATGCACTACGTGCTGTCTACGAAGCACGCAGAGCACGGCCTCTGTTTACCGAAATGCGGTCCCGACCTCGGCCCGAGAACGACCCGGCGACTCTCAAGAAATCTACCGCCGCAGGCCAGGAAATTTACCTTCAACTGCAAAGCGCTTCGCCCGCGCGCCGTCGCGACATTTTGATTGCGCACCTGCGCTCGCAGACCAGCAGCATTCTAGGATTCGATCTCGCACGCGAGATTGAGTTGGAACAAGGGCTCTTCGACATGGGTATGGATTCCCTCATGGCGGTGGAGCTGAGGGGAAGACTGGAACGCAGTCTAGGTGTGCCGCTTCCCTCGACGCTCACGTTCAACTATCCGACGATCAGAGCGCTGACCGACTATTTGCTAAAGGAGGTTCTTCAATTTGATTCTCCGCCGGCGTCGGAACATGACCGCTTTGATACACGTGGCGACTCCCGCCAAAACTGGATCTGTCGACCAGCCATCCGATGGCCTGAGCGAAGATGAGATCTCCATTCTGCTGATGGAGAAGCTGGAGCAGATGAAATGAACCCTCGGCACTTTCACCAAGTCCGACTCGATAAATCCCCCGTATCGCCGGCACACCTGGCAAGTAGAACATTATGAACCTCAAAACCACTCCCTGGATCGTCGGCGGTCGGATGAATCCGCATGCTCGTTGTCGCCTTTTCTGCCTGCCTCATTCCGGTAGCGGAGCCTCCCAATTCTCTTCATGGAAAAATTTTCTGCCGCCGATTCTCGACATCTGTCCCATTCAGTTGCCGGGTCGAGAGAATCGCCTTCGCGAAGCGCCTTTCACTCAGGTTCGCCCGATTGCGGAAAATCTGGCTAGGGAGCTCGAGCCTTATCTGGACCGGCCGTACATCTTGTACGGATACAGCTTGGGCGCTCTCGTCGCCTTCGAACTTGCCCGCCAGTTGCGGCGGCAAAATGCAGACCCGCCAGTATCGCTCTACGCATTGGCTCGGCCTGCCCCTCACCTGGCGCAAACGAAACATCCTTTACGCCAGCTGCCCGACGACATCTTCGTAGCAGAATTGACTCGTCGCTATAACGGAATGTCTCCGCTGATCCTGCAAGATCAGGAACTGATGCAACTCCTCCTCCCGACTCTGCGAGCGGACTTTACGGCAGTTGAAACTTATGTTTATCAAGACGAAAACCCCCTCGATTGTCCGATTCATGCCTTTGGTGGAAACCTTGATGCGACGACAACGGAAGATGAATTGCGCGCTTGGCGGCTTCATACTAACCGTTCTTTCGAGCTGAAAATATTTCAGGGAGACCACTTTTTCATACGAACCAACCAACAATCTCTCTTTAAATCCATTTCAGCACAGATCCCAGAGTTGAGCGGAAGCAAGAAACAGTAGAAAAGCCATTTCACAGCACGATCGCGAACGCCGTTAAAAGCACGTTGTTATTCGGTGTTATAGAACTCAGCGAAGCCCTTGGTTCGCAGAGGCCGATGAAATCACCAAGGGAATCCAGACGCACGATGGACAGGGCAAGATCATCAGGTTTACCCTAGCAATACAGCCATCCGGTCGGGATAATTCCATGAGGCGGTTTCCTCATTCGACCTTTAGTGCCGGGCCAAAGTCTCTTTAACCTTGGCCAGAGTTTTATCTATTTCCGTCCCCCACACCACCACGTGCCCGAAGCCTCCAACGGAGCTTAGATACCACTTTTCGCCGTTGGCGACCGCTCGGGTGTGAAGGGCCCGAATCTCATCGTCCGGGGTCAGTCGCTCTATCAACTTCCCGGAGGGCGGCCACAAAGTTCCACCCTCTCTTTAGCAGGGATCCAATCTCTATCATTTGCGCGTCGGTCAGCCCGGCGAAGTGGACAATTTCCTCAGGTTTTTGGATCAGGTTCCTTGCTTTGACTTCCGAGTGGAACCAATTCCCAAGAATGGCCTTTATTCGAGCAAGAGCCCTTTCGATGGCGCCCCGACTCGGCGGATGTTTAGCCACCGCTTCAGCCTCTTTAATGGCTGGCTTTTGGGCGCTTAGCACCATTCTGCCGTTTTCCGGCCCAGTATTCCTCCGCATCTTTGGCCGTTTGCCGTCATCGAACTCCTCAGATGCTGACCTGATATTTCTTAAGCCAAACTGATCGAATCGATCTTCTCGCGGCGGATTGATTTCCGTAAGCGCGCTAGTGAGGCTGCGCCTGCCCTCTTTGACTTCCTTATAAAGTCTCGGGTTCGCATCTCTGATCTGACGCGCCTCGAATACTCTTTGCTCGTTAATGCCAATGCATTTTGCAGCTTCGGACAAAGTCCCTTTTGGTCTCCCTGACGTCTTGGTTTTCTCCGGATCCGGACTTAACTCCCTTTGCTCGGACCAATCCAGCGCGAGCGCGGCTTTTTGACCCATGCTAAGGTGGCGTCTCCTCAGATTGCGGCTTAATACGAAGTCCTCCGCACTTCCTTTAGTGGCTTTTTCGTTGAATTCCTCAATCCTCGGTTTCACCCCGGCTATTTGACAAGCGCGGTAGCGATTCCGACCATCTAAAATCAGACCTTTGTACACAATGATCGGTTCAAGTTGCCCTCGCGCCTTGATGTCTCGAGCGAGCAAAGTCAATTCCTCGGGGGGAAGCTCCGGGAAAAGTGCGGCCAACTGGTGGGGTTCTAACGGTTTGGACATTCGAGTTCTCGCGCGGTGACGATCCGAATGATGGGTACGTTTATTCGAAGCGACCACGTCTCTTTCGCCAGTCTGTTTGCACACTATAGTTCGGTTTTCAGGAGCTTCTTGGGCTGGTGAGAGGAAATAAAATTAGGCAAATTCATGAGGTTCGGGAGGGGCGTGTTGGATTTTTCGTGCACCGGAATTAAGTAGGAACTTGTTTCATTGTCAAAGCTCCGATCGTCAGTTGTTCTAGTAAAGACTGATAATCTGGTATTAATTGAGAATCAATTCTTTAGACGAATTCTTTGTCCTCCCCCGCTGGCGATGTAACGTCTTGAGCCGCAACGAGTTATAGGTTCGACGGCGCTTGGACTCTCGATCGTGCCTGATGAAATGGCCAGTTACCAAGCAAGTCGTTAAGCATCAGTAATTTATGAACGACAGCCAGTGGATCAGAAGGCCTGAAAGCGAAAGACTCTCCAGGAGCACGCTTGAGCAGACTCTTCTTTCACGCAGTGCTAACTTTCTATCGGAAGACGACGATCGCTTGGATGGTTCGGGTGGCACGATCAAGATGCTAACCTCTTCAGACTGATATCGAGCGACGCCCGCAGCTTTTCAGGATGCGTCGCCAGGTTCGGCGCAGGGGCTCAGCTCGTTCAACCGATCGCCGCCTTGTCATCGAAATTCACAATGAGCGCTTTGCCTTCGGTGACTTTCCCGCATCACAGGAATGTCGTTACGATGCAGCGGGCGTGGCGAACAAAGTGCGATCCACTTCTCGTCCACCCAGCCCAGAAAGCGAAAGAACTTACGCAAGTATCGCGTCGACTGAAACAGCATTTCCGAACGCGAGGTCAATCACGGCGTCGACAGTGAAGGACACGGAAAACGCTTAGCCGTGTCCTCGACCGTCGCTTCGAAGTGCCGGCCGGCCAGACGGAATTGCCTTAACCTCCGCAATAATGTTGAGGAGGCGCGGATAGACCATATTCTGCTCTTCACAGTTAACAATCCAGTCACCCCTGTCAGGCGCTCCAGCAGTGGCACACCCATTGACCTTGGGAAGAAGATCGTCTTGAAGCTGCTGCTCCGCATGCCGGTATTCGCGCGCCCTGATGCTTTCGATTACAGCGTTGAGCTTCTTAAGAAGGTCGTTCCGCAGCCCCGGAGCCTTGAAAGCGCTCGCAGGCAGATTGGCGATCACCTGCTGCAAACTGCGGATATTCATGGTCAATTGTGTCTGCGGACTGACCACCTCTATCTCGGCTGTTGCCGGCAGACTGTTAAGAGAGCCGTCGTTGACTATAAGCTGCACCTCATACGTACCCGGCAGATCTGGCAGAAAGCGAGCGATCTCTGCTGTTGGATTAGAAATCACCGCCTTGCTGCGTTTCGGCGTCGAGACCAGCGACCAATTGTAAGTCAGCGGTTCACCGTTGCTATCAGTGCTCTTGCTGCCATTTAGCGTGACCGCCTCACCGACCACGGCAGATTGGCTCGGACCGGCATTGGCCACGGGAGCAACATCATTAAAGCTCACCGTCACGATAGCCGGTCCGCTCGCGGTACCGAGAGAGTCTGTCACAATCAACTGAATGCTATAAACGCCGACAACATCCGCTACAAAACTGGGTGTTGCAGTAGTAGGACCAGTCAAAGCGGCCTTGCTCCCGACGGGCTTGGAAACAAACGACCACTGGTAGGTAATCGGTAAACCAGCCAAATCATAGCTACCCGAGCCGTCTAACTGCACGTCTGTCCCAATAGCCGTGATTTTTTGATCAGGACCCGCGTTTGCCACCGGGGGAGCATCCGTCGTGCTGATACTAACGGTCGTCGGCGCACTGGAGAGGCCCGCAGCGTCGGTGACCACGAGTTGGATAACATAACTACCGGCCGCGTTCGGAGTAAAGGTGGGATGGACGACAGTGGGATCAGAGAGGGTCGCAGAGCTCCCATTGGGCTGAGAGACAAATGACCAGGCGTAAGTCAAAGGAAGTTGACCCGTCGGATCGCTGCTTGCGCTGCCGTCCAATGTGACGAGAGTTCCTGCCTGAACCGTCTGGTTGGGGCCGGCGTTGGCGATCGGTAGCGTCGCCGCAACGGCGAGCCCGAAAGGCTCGTTCAGTCCCGTGATCAATTTGGCGTTGATCACAGCTCCCGTAGTGGCGTTGTATTCGCCAACGGTAGCCAAGTCGGCGCCGACGCCGCCGATGTCCGCACCAATGTCATTCGCCACAAACAAGCTATTGCCCAACAATGCGATCGCCCCGGGTCCGGTCAAGCCGGTGATGAAGTTGGCGTTGATCACAGCTCCCGTAGTGGCGTCGTACTCGCCCACGGTACCGTTTTCGGAGTTCGCCACCAGAAGGTTGTTGCCCGAGACCGCGAGTGCGATCGGGGAGTTGAGCCCCGTGATGAAGCTGGCGTTGATTGCAGCGCCCGTGGTGGCGTTGTATTTGCCAATCGTTTGGTTACCGAAGTTCGCCACGAAGAGGGCGTTGTCCGACACTGCGAGCCCAATGGGCTGGCTCAGCCCCGTGATGAAGCTCGCATTGATCGCGGCGCCCGTGGTGGCGTTGTAAACACCTATCATCCCGGAGGAGCTCCCTACGAAGAGGTTGTTACCCGACAGCGCAAGTCCGGAGGGATCGGCCAGTCCGGCAACGAAGCTGGCGTTGATCGGGGTGCCCGTCGCAGCATTGAATTCGCTGACCACTCCGGCGGTACCGCCGATAATGTTGGCTACGAACAGGTCGTTGCCCGACACCGCGATGGCGACGGGTTCGTTCAGCCCGGTAATGAAGTTCGCATTGATCGCGGCGCCCGTGGTGGTGTTGTATTCGCTCACACCACTTTCTGCCTGGCTGGTAGGGGGCGCCTGCTGATTGACATAAAGCTGCGCGTGGGCGCTTCTAGGGTTGGACCAAAGCGCAACGATACACAGAAAAAGTGTGCAGAGGGAGCGACGCACAGGCCTCCAATTGGAAGTGATGATTGTTTTCACGGTTTGTTCTGGGCTTCCATTAAAAATGACCGTCTTTGCTCATGGCGGTTTTGGGATAGATAGCGAGACAACTTCGGCCAGAGTCCCTCTCTCGAGTTGGCCGACTCCTTTCCCGCCTCTTCGATCCCAGCGCGCGATGCACCCTCGTTTGCTATTAAATGAGGGGAAAGTCAAAAAAATTTCGCAGGATAACCAAGTCGACATTATCAAAAGGAGCAATCTTCGTTGGATCCATCATTTTACGTAATTTTGTTTGCCCAGAAGGCGAGCCTCGGAGATCTGGAATCGGCGACCCGGCAACTCGTACGCTCTGCACAAGGCCAGGTTCTTACCATGAGAATCCTTTTGAGGCTTGAGATTATTTGCTCAGGCTAGTGCATCGTCATCATATGATGCACTATGTAATTATGATGCACTAATCCGAGTTAGCAGATAATCAGCCCTATTTCCCAAGTAACGTTGGCTCGGTACGCTCAGGCCACAGAGGCTTTTTAGCCCTTGAGATCGCGGCTGGAGATTATCCATAAATAAAGAGAAGTATCTGCAAATTAAAATCAACTGCGAAAAAGGAACTTATTGTGTTGCCGAGATTTTGTTCGTATCAACGCAACTGCAGAAGACACGGGTTCTATTGCCTCCTCTCCGTTTGTTTCCGGATGGTGTGAAGTGATTCGAACTTATATCTGCCGAATATTCACCGGGAGGAAATTTATGGATGACTTTGTTAACGTTATCGGTAGAAACCGTGGCAACGTGCTAATGACAACACGAGGTTCAGATCCAATGGCAGCTCAACTTATTCCGCTACCAGCCGAGTCCTTCCCTGCCGCGATCAAATCGTTCGCCACCAAGAAAAACGTCCCTTGTTCGCGCCGGGATCGCGTTTTTGCTCGGCGCTCTCTGGGGCCAACTCGGCGGCCCGGAAACGGCGATGGCGCAGCCCGGCTATGTCCAGGGCAACTATGCTGTGCCGCAAACGCCTCAGACCACGGTAACTTTGCCCTACACCTCGGCGCAGACCGCCGGGGATTTGAATGCGGTGGTGGTGGGATGGAACGAAACCACCGCCAAGGTCAGCTCGCTGACGGACACGTCCGGAAACACGTACACGTTGGCTGTGGGTCCAACGTTATTAACCGGCGCGTTATCGCAATCCATCTATTATGCCAAAAATATTAAGGCGGCGGCAGCTGGTGCGAACGTGGTGACCGTGAAGTTCACCTCGGCAGCGAACTACCCGGACATTCGGATTCTGGAGTACAGTGGACTTGATCCGGCCAGTCCTCTGGATCTGGCCACTGGGAAGAGCGGGACCAGCGCGACGAGCAGTACCGCCGCTATGACCACCACCAGGACCACGGATCTATTGTTGGGAGCTAATATCGTGTTCACGACGACGAATGGCCCTGGTGCAAACTTCACCCAGCGGCTGCTCACTACGGACGGCGACATCGCCGAAGATCGTGTGGTAACGGCAAACGGTTCCTACAGTGCCAGCGCGCCACTTTCGAGTTCAGGTCCGTGGGTCATGCAACTGGCGGCCTTCGCGGCGAGCAGCGGTGGCGGCGGAGGAGGTACCATACCAACCGTCGCGGTATCCGCAGCAACCAATGTAACGGCCTCGACCGCCACGTTGAATGGCTCCATTTCATCCAATGGCAGTCAAACGATCACCGCTGACGGATTTGATTACGGTACGACAACCTCCTACGGGACCCACGTGGCAGCGCCTACGGTCCAAAGCGGAGCGTTCAGCACGAACATCACCGGATTAACGAGCGGGACCACGTACCATTATCGCGCGACGGCCGCCAACGCCAGCGGAACGGGAGTTCTGCTGATAGCCAGTTCAGCTTTGGAGCCGGGAATACCGGCGCACAAATAACAGGTCAATGGCAAACGCTGCCCTACCTGATGACGATCAATCCGATTCGTCTGGGTTTGCTGCACACCGGGCAAATAGTCATCGTTGCCGGTTCGGAGAACAACCCGACCGAACATGCCGCGGGAACTTCAGTCGGAGCCCTCTGGGACCCGAACGCTTCAACGATTAATATCATACCCATGCTCTGGGATGTCTTCTGCAATGGCGGGTCCTTTCTTGCCGATGGACGCTGCATGACTTTTGGGGGCACGGACCAGTATGATCCCTTCGAAGGAGATCCACGAACCACCGTCTTTGACCCTGCGACGGACCTTTTCAACCAACTGCAAAGCATGGCGGATGGCCGCTGGTACGCGACCGCCATCACCCTGGGTAACGGCCAGGTCATGGTGTTCTCAGGCTATGGCAGTAACTGGCGAACATCAACCAGACCGTCGAAATATACACGGTCGGATCCGGGTATAGTACCCCCTACACCGCAAACTGGACTCCGCCCCTTTACCCTTGGTTGCATCTTCTACCGAACGGCACTTGTTTTCTATTCGGGTTATACACCGACGTCGTGGATTTACAACCCGGCTAATCCAGCGGCAGCATGGACAGTTTCCGCGTCGACCCTTTACGGCCAGAACCGCGTCTATGGGAACTCCGTTCTCCTGCCCCTGCTACCATCCAATAATTATGACCCGCGCGTCATGATTTTGGGAGGTAACTCCCCGGCCACGGCCTCCACTGAAATAATCGATCTCGCCCAATCCAATCCAGCCTGGGTCTCTTCAGGCAATATGCCGTCAGGACCCCGCATCGAGGGAAATTCGGTCCTGTTGCCAACGGGAAAACTACTGGCGCTCGGCGGCTCGGTGATGGACGAAGACGCTAGCACCGCGACGCTTGGAGCCGATCTGTACGACCCCGTCGCCGGAACGTGGTCCTCGGCTGGGACGTGTGCCTACGCGCGCCTGTATCATTCGACTGCGCTGCTTCTCCCGGACGGAACGGTGTTAAGCGCGGGATCGAACCCGGTACGCGGAACTTATGAACAGCATATCGAGAGTTACTCGCCAGCCTATTTATTTACGACTGACGGGAATGGCAACACCATCTCGGCAACGCGCCCGACCATCACCAGCTCGCCGACGAACGATCGGCTATGCCGGCAGTTTCCAGGTGCAAACCCCAAATGCATCGACCATCAGCTCCGTAGTCCTGATGAGGGACGGCTCGGTTACCCACGCCTTCGATATGGATCAGCGGATGGTTGGTTTGACCTTCACGGTCGGCTCCGGCGTCCTCACGGTGACCGGACCGCCGACGGCGAACATTGCTCCTCCCGGCTACTACATGCTGTTCCTGGTTAATAATGCGGGCGTGCCTTCGATTGCCAATTTTGTCCAGGTCTCAATAACCCGACCGATCAGCCTCCGAAAGGAACGATCACCTCCCCTGCGAATAATCTGACCGTCAGTACGAATCAACCGGTCACCTTCGCAGGGACAGCCACCAACGGGGGCGGCACTGTGGCGACGACGCAGTGGATTTTCCCAGGGGGAACTCCACTGACCAGCCCGTCGCTCAATGCGGGCTCGGTCCTTTTCTCGTCGCCGGGAACCTACGTCGCATCGCTGACGGCGGTCGACAACCTGGGCGTCAATGATCCCAGTCCACCAACACGAACGATTACGGTGCAATCTCGGTGGCTGGCGGCGGGACGCTACCCGCATATGTCCAGGGCAACTTTGCGGTTCCGCAGACGGCGCAGGCAACGGTAACGGTGCCGTATTCTGTTGCGCAGACGGCCGGTGACCTGAATGTGGTCGTGGTGGGATGGAATGATACCACATGCTAGCGTGAGTTCGGTGAAGGATTCAGAGGGAACTGTCTATCAGCTGGCGGTGGGTCCAACGTTACTAAGCGGCGCCAACGGCGGTCCCTTATCGCAGTCCATCTATTATGCCCCGAACATCCCGGCAGCGTCGGCGGGTGCCAACACAGTGACCGTGACGTTCACTCAGGCGGCCAGCCTACGCGGACATTCGAGTTTTGGAATATAGCGGGCTTGCTCAGACTAATCCGCTCGACACCGTCGCGGCGGCGTCGGGGAACAGCACGACCAGCAGTAGCGGTAACTTAACGACCACTTCTGCGACGGATTTGTTGATCGGAGCCAATATGGTGGAGACCGGTACCAACGGTCCTGGCTCCGGCTTCACACAGCGTCTGCTCACCTCGGACGGCGATATAGCGGAAGATAAAGTGAGTCACATCAGTCGGTACTTACAGTGCCACCGCGCCTCTTTCGGCTCCGGGTGGTGGGTGATGCAACTGGTGGCATTTCATCCATAGATCGGCAGAGCGTTTGGCCCAATTTCGCAGCATTTCTTCCTAAATTCCAGTGTTTGGTATTTTTTGACAGACTGATTTCTTTGAAGGAGTTAGGCAGCAAGAAGCCAAGAAGCTGCCAAAGCACGTGTGTACCGACCTAGCGTCTTTTCGGAGTCAGTGATTATTGGCTAAATGATGCAGTGTTCTGAAGCGTCACGTTCGTCGCAAGGGCGGCAAGGAGCACGCGTAACTCGCGCGGGCCGTTTGAACCGTTTGAACGTAAGCGTTGCGCCGTAACGCTTACGTTGAACCTCTTCGCGTGCCGGCACAAAGCACAAAAGCGATGCTCGGTATTCCATTCGGTTGGCATTCAGCATTCTTTAGCCGAGTTGATCCATCGCAGTCTCAAGCAGGTCGTCGGGCTGTCAAGGTGACGAGGAACTGCCAGCTCCGGAAGCTTCTCACCAAAAGGCATTACAGCGCGAAAATATTACCAGCGCTTGGCGATGGCGCTGAAAGCTTCGCAGCCGGCAGATCATATCCTCGGGCCGGAAAGAGGATTCACTAATCCGAAGCTGTGCAGCCGTTGGATCCACTGGCAGTCCTTGACATTAGTCTTGCGTCCTGGGACGTGGCGGATATGACGAGCGTTGACGAGCAAGACTTTTTTACCGGGCAGTTTCCAGCTTTTGGTAAAGCGCGATCCACTAACACCCGTTGACTCCATGGCCACGGTACTTGACCCCACAGACTATCAACCATTCGACTAAGGCATCCAGTCCCCCTCTGTCAAAGCGTTGAAAGCGACGAACAAACGACTCTCCCTGCTCTACAGAGTCAGGCGGTACAGCCACATAAGTGCTACCGGGCTCCGCAATCAATACCGCCGCATGCCGATAACGACCTCGCATCTGCTCCGGACTTCCATGACTTGCGTAATCCTGCTATTCAGGAACGCGTTTCGCTCTTGACGCTCTTTGACTTTCATACTTGGATACCTCGTGGTTTGAAAGACTGGACTGATCTTCCAGCCCTTTGGGGCACGTCCCTTCGGGGCCCAGGCACTTCGTGCCTGGCTTGCCCGGGATTATCCCGGGTTATGGCAAAGCCCTTGGCTAGTTAGTTAGGCGATGCTCTAGCACCGATACACCCAAACGTCCGCCTATTTTTCCCCGATCGGCCCGGAACTGTCCGATCCAATATAACCCGGCGCCTGCTCTTCTTCGAAATTCCTCAACGCCCCTTGGACCTGCGCCTCGGCATCGATCAGAAAGTTCCCGCCTGAAACAATACGCTCTCCTTCTTGCAACCCGCCGATGACTTGATAGTAGCGTTCCTCATTTTCGTCAGCGCACTCAACAGACTGCCGTCCAACGCGAATCAGGCGGGGCTCCAATTTACCAAATCCCCGCTCGACAAAAACCAACATCTGCGACCCAGTGGGGAGAACCGACTCAAATGGAATTGTGAGTCCCTCCCCGGCGTCAATATCGGCGGTGACATTGGCAGACATGCCAGGCCGCAGTTGACCGTCCGGATTTGGAATATCGATGCGCACCAAGGTGGTACGCTTGACAGGATCGATCGTGGGGGTAATCACACTGATTTTGCCTTCAAACGACCGATTTGCGAGGGCAGGGAAAACCACCGTCATCAGCTCGCCCTCTTTCAAAAGATTAACCTCATCCTCATAAAAATTCACCCAAAGCCACAAACGCGACAGATTTAACAAGCCCATTAGCTTGTCTCCATGTTTGACGCTTAGGCCGACCGTCATAGGTGCCTCGCTCACGATGCCGTCGCAAGGCGAACGAACCAGAAGCAGGTCGGTTGGTTGCTTGGTGCGCTCAAGTTCGGAGATCTGGTCCGGACTGACACCCATCCGCCGTAAGCGGCGCCGGGCAGAATCGATCAGCTGAGTCAGTGATGCTGGCGGGACGTTGCCGCTTTCCTGCACTTTAAGCAGACTAGCCATATTCCTGTTCTGAGGAGCGTAGATCGGGAGTGTAGATGGTCATTAAGGGCTGTCCAACGGTCACGCGTTCGCCGGGTGAAGCGACCTGCAGCTCGTCGATGTAACCGTCCATGTGAGCCACACACTCGAAGATTTGCGCCTGGTCGACGTCCAGAGTTCCAGACGGAACGGATTCGCAGTCGCATGTGCCGGCGCCGCGCTTCCGTGTAGGTCACGCCGAATTGTTGCTGACTCTCGATCGGGACAAAGAACTGCCTCGGTTTGGAGTTGTCGACGTTATCGGCTTTCGCAGATCTCTTTTTGCTGCCCTCCTGTTGACCGGTCGCAAGATGATCGCCTGATGGGTGACGGTTGACCGCAGACTCGGATGGCTCGCGTGTCTGACTCATGACGGGAATCAAGTCCATCCCGCAAATCGGGCATTTTCCAGAGTGTCTGAGAGCGCACCGAAGGATGCATTGCACAGGTCCAGTAATCGACATTCGCGCTACCAATCGGGTTCGCAGGTTTGGAGCAAGCTCCGAGGCCCACGAGAATCAGAATGAGCAAGCTGCATCCCGCCGATGGAAGGCGTTGCCAGTGGATCACTTGGTCCTCATTCTGGATGGATTTGGCTAACCCGGTCCGTGAAACAAATTGGGTCGGATCTCGATGCTTGATTGAGCTTCGCAACGCCGAGATACCGGTTCTCTTTTAAGAAAGTCGTCGTAAATTGATAGAACGGCTTCCGCATACTGCGCCTTGGTGAGGGCCTCTCCTGAATCTGGCAGTTCGAAACGAAACTCACCACGGACGAACGCCTGCATCTTGTCTGCGATGTCGCGTGGATCGAATTCGAGCCAAACCCCGTTCTTGCCTTCCCGAACGATCATTTCGGTGCCCGGGTGACGGGTGAC
>CAWBYX010000013.1:0-108178 GCA_963793135.1 uncultured Verrucomicrobiae bacterium | reverse complement strand
CTTTTGCTGAGTCCGTTGGGTGGCTCAATCCCTCTCGTCCTCGGCAGTTTGTGTTGGTTTGTTGGGGATCGAGGGACGACGACGACGAGCACGAGCACGAGCACGAGCACGAGCATGAGCACGAGGACGACGAGGAGGAGCCAGACCAACGGATCAAGCGATCCCATCGTTTTAGGTTGCACTGCAAACCACCCGCAAAGTACTTTCAACTTGTGTTTTTCACGTCGCATGTCTGGCACCCCCGAGAGACCTGAGTCGTTCGTCGCTATGCAACCTGTGCCAGAAGCCCGCCTTGGGCCGAGAAAGTCGCCTCACGCCTCTGGATGCTCCAGACCAGTTTCGCGGACGATCCGCCGAACGCCCGCCACGAATACCTGGTCGAAGAGATCGAACGGTCAATCAAAGATGTTGCCGAAAGCCGCCGTTCAGAATATCTGGCTGCGCTCATGGAGCGCTTTCCAGGCCCGGAACGAATCGACGCTCCTTATTTCAAACCCCCAGAAGTTGAAACGGTGGAAAGAGGCCCGCAAGAGGTGGCAGACGAACTGATTGCCCGGCTTACCCGAATTCTCCAATGAAGCGAAGGCGGTACTCGCCCAGAAACTTCAGGCCGTCGGACTTTTTGTCTCCGCCGAGCAACGGCATCGAATTGCCCTTGGAGTTATTGGGGAAACTGGGGATGACACCCAAAGACACCCTGGACGAAGAGCGGTTGATCGAAACTATTCGCCGCCTTGCTCGAGATGGTTGTCACGCTTGACCATCTGATCTGGAACGTCTGGAAGAATATAGCGCCTAAATCAAGCGTCCGCCGTGAGCAAAGCAGCGATAATCCGCGGCGGATCGATCGGGCGCTATCTCACCGGTGATCGCGAGGTAGCCACCCTGCAAATCACCCAAATGCTTGACAAAACCCGCCAACTAACCGCGGGTCTGCTTTCCGCGATCGGTCCGGCCGGAGAGATATTCGCACGCAAACATCTGGAGAAATTTGCACCGGAAAAGATTCGGGCCAGCGTCGAGTCGAAGTCCCCCGGATTCATCTCCAACGTTGAGCTAAAATGCTGGCGCCGTTACGTCGAATTGGCCGCTGACCTGAGCGGGCACGCCGTTGAAATGCAGATCGTCGATGGAATTGTCGCTTATACAGAGGACTTGATTTCGAGGTCGGAAATCCGAGGGCGTTAATCCGGTTGGTCTGCCGGAACCCGGCGAGAGCCTGAAAATTTTATGCAAGTACATTGGCACGAAGGATTGTTTCTGTTGCCGCATCATCTGCAGCGAATCCAGCGCAGCATTTTTGAATCTTCCTCGTCCGAGCGGCGCCTGAGCTGGGCTTATCCCTACGGCTTGATCGACGCGCGTCTCTCAACGGATGACTTGGAAAACATGCGACTCCGATTCGACCGGCTCCACGCGATTATGCCGAGCGGACAGGAGATATTTTTCCCGCAGGATGCCGAATTGCCGGCCATGGACATCAAACAGGCATTCGAATCGCGAGGTCGATTCACCGTTTATCTCGGGGTGCCGCTCTGGTTTGCCGCGCGCGCCAATTGCGTGAACCCCGGGCCAGACAGCCGATCCACGGGCAAAGATTCTTTACCGTATTGCGGAAACGGAAGTGGCCGATGAGAACACGGGAGAAAACGTGAAAACTCTCCTCCACCGAAGAGTCAATGCACGGCTCTTGTTGGAGAATGAGGATCGCTCAGACCTGGAAGTGATCCCGCTGCTGCGAGTCACCAGGGCCGCCGGGGAAGAGGTCGGCCTGCCTAAGCGCGATCCGGAATTTGTCGGTCCATGTCTCATCTTGAACGGGTCGGCCACTCTCCGCGAACTGGTTCGTGACTTAAGCAGCCAGGTGCTGGGAAGCCGTCAGGAACTTGTCGCTCCAGATTACGCGCGGGGGATTCAGCATCGACACCATGCGAGGCATCCAGTTCGAACAGGTGATGCGCCTGCGCACTCTGAATCGCTTCGGTGCCAGGCTGGAGGCGCTTGTCGAAGCGCCCAATCTCGCTCCCTTCGATATTTATCTGGAACTGCGGGAGATCCTCGGAGAGCTGGCTGCGCTTCATCCGGACCGCGATCTTTATGATTCCGCTCCCTATCAGCATGACAATCCTTATCCATGTTTCAGCGAACTGACTGCGAAGATTCGCGAATTGCTCAAGAGGAAGCGTCGCGCCGAGCTTCCTGAAGGTGCCGTTTGTCAGGGCCAACGGCCGTTCTGAAGGCTGCTCTGACAGACGAGCATTTCCTCCGAGCCGAGCGACTATTTTCTGGGAATCAGAACCAAGGAAGATCCACGCTCGCTTGCGCAACTGGTCGAAGATGCCGACCGATTCAAGCTGATGCCCGAGAGCATGGCTGGACGCGCCATTCGCGGCGTGATCCTGAAAGAGGAACGATTCCCGCCGCTCGAACTTCCTGCGCAATCAAACCTCTATTATTTTCGTCTGCTTCGCGGAGAAAGCGCCCGCAGCTGGCAACAAATCCAAAGCGAAAAATCTGCGGTCGTTCGGTGGACCGGCAATGAATCGGCCGACTACGATCTGACGCTTGTATATGACGCTCCCGAAATCGGACAGTTAGTTCCTATGACTCCGCTCGAACTCTGCGAACCGATTTTTACCCGGATCTGCGTGCTCAATCGCTTGGGCCGCAACCAGGGAGGATCACTCACTTACGATCAATTGCGTTTGGAAATTGAGCAGCTGTTCGCAGGGGTACGCAATTCTGCCGAGGCTGATCCCGCCTTGAGAGTGCAGTGGCAAAAGCTGGAACTTCCGATGATCTTTTTTGTGGATTCGATGATTTCGGAGAGCGGCCTCGCCGTCGCCTCCACCTGGAACCGTAGCCCGACTTGCCTACGACCGAAAAGAGCTGGCGGGCGATGAGAAATTTTTCGATCTGCTCGACGAAACATTGAATGACGCCGAGCGATGAAGCGAGTCAGCGGCTGTTAGTTTTCTACACCTGTATCGGCCTGGGATTTACCGGCTGGTACGCCGGTCAGTCCGAATACTTGCGCGGCAAGATGCTGGATATCAGCCAGCGGATCCGGAGCGCGATGGAAACGGACAAAACGGTGCGGATTTGTCCCGGAAACCTATCTGAATGTTGATACCCGGGATCTGGTCCAACCGCCTGCCTCCAAGCTGGGGGGGATCGCGATCGTCTTTGCCGGGCTTTGTTTGATCGTCGTGACGGTTGAAGCCTACCTATTTCACGCGGCCTCGCTCTCCCTGACAGATTCTCTCACCGCGATCGGCTCTCAGGAGATCTCCAAGTAAACGCTCGATTTTGACCATTGTGTGAAAGAGATAGCCTATCCTTTATAACGCCTTTGCCAGCCTGGCCCTTTGGGTCAAGCTGTTGATTTTTATTCTGATCGCCGCGGTCATTCTGGCCGCCTACTACTTTTTCGGCCTTCAGACCGCCCTCCTGGTCGCGGTCGGTATTGCGGCGCTGGTCCTGTTCTTCGCCTTTTATCTTTTAATTGTTTTCTGGGTGCGTCGCCGCCGGGCCGCCAAAATGCGGGGCGAGATTGCCGCTACAGGCGCCAACAGTGGAATCATCGACGCCGCAGCGCGCGGCAGACTGGAGGACCTGCGCCGCAACTTCGCCAAAGGCATCGAGAAATTCGAGTCGGCCGGCAAGGACTTTTACGGATTGCCCTGGTACGTCATTGTCGGAGAACCCGGCTCAGGTAAGACCGAAGCGATCCGCCACTCTCAAGCGGGCTTTCCGCCGGGGCTGCAGGACGAATTCCAGGGAGTCGGCGGCACCATCAACATGAATTGGTGGTTTACTAATTACGCAGTCATCCTCGATACCGCCGGAAGATTGATTTTTGAGGAGGTTGAACCAGGCGCCACCAGCGAATGGCGAGAGTTCCTCGGCCTGTTAAAAAAGCACCGATACAACTGCCCGGTGAACGGACTGCTGCTGACCATTCCGGTCGAAAGTCTGATCCAGGATTCTCCGGAAGAAATGGAGCGCAAAGCCGCCAAGATCGCGCGTCAACTTGAGGTGATCCAACGGGAGCTTGATGTTCGTTTTCCGGTCTTCGTCCTGGTGACTAAATGCGATCTGATCAATGGTTTTCGCGAATATTTTGAATCGCTCGATGATCCTCGGGCCCAGCAACAAATGTTGGGATGGTCGAATCCGGCGCCCCTGGATGCCCCATTTCGACCTGAACTTCTGGAAGAACATCTGCGAACGATCGCCCAACGCCTCCGCAGAAGAAGGCTTGGTCTGTTGCTTGATCCGATCCCGGTTGAATCCGGCAGCCGACGAGCCGACGAAGTCGATCGGCTGTACGATTATCCCCAAAGCCTGGGCGCGCTTGCACCGCGGCTTCGGCGTTATCTGGAAATCATCTTTGTCGCGGGTGAGTGGACATCGCGCCCGTTATTTTTGCGCGGAATTTATTTTACGTCGTCGATGCGGGAAGGTTCTGCGCTCGACGAGGAACTTGCCCACGCGATGGGTCTGCCGGTCGACCAGTTGCCCGCCGGACGCGCTTGGGAACGAGATCACTCCTATTTTTTAAGGGACCTCTTTCTGGACAAGGTCTTCCGGGAGGACGGGCTCGTTACTCGGGCGAGCAACACCGATCGCCTGCTGCTCTTCCGCAAGTTGCTGCTTTTTGGGGCGGGGGTGCTTGGGCTGCTCTGCCTCCTCTTGTTCGGAATTATTCGGCTACCATTCGCTTCAAGAGAGCGTTGTCGCCCAAAGCGGATTCTGGGCACGCGCCAGAGAAGGCTGGCGGGGAAAGACTTGGCAGCCGATTGTGGTCTCCCGATCCCGACGGGAGCGCGCTCTTTCAGTACCGCGGCGATCAGCCCGTCGGCCCCGGCCTCACCGCCGAGACACGAGCCGATTTTCACTATGAAAAACTGTCGATCGCAGATTTTCATGGAGCGCTCCGCGAACTCGCCGGCAAACCGCTGCGAGATCCCTTGGATCTTTAGTTTGTTCGCGCGTTCCGGCAGCGATCCGGATCGAGGACGGCAGCACGCACAACGGGTTCTTTTTGAAGACAGCGTGGTCAAGCCGCTCCTGGACGCCACCCGGCAGAAGATGAGCGAACCAAATCCGCTGCTCCCCGCGCGCGGCAAACCTGATCCCAGACCAGCCGACCGGGTCAGCACTCTGGAAGCAAAAGCGCTCGCCGCTCTCATCCGCGTAGAAATAGCTGCGCGCCGAAACTTCGGCCAACCGGCGGAGGGTGCGCCCGGAACAAATTTTTTGGCCCCTTTGCTGGAGTATGTCGCCGACAGGCCGAACGAGCCGAGGCTGGTCGAGATCATGAATTGGACCTACACCGACAATCCCGATGGGCACGGAAAATGGCCCGTCGCCTGGGTCAGCGGTGGGGCAACTTTGGCGGAGAATACGGCCATCAGGATTGGACTGGATCACCTCATCGCGGGTGCGCGAGACCGGATTCAAAGCCGGGCAGCCAATCTTCAAATGCTGGTGCAACTCGCCGGCCTGGCGCGCCAGTACCAGGCGACCGAGACCGAACTCTCCACCAAGGCCGGCATCAAAGACGACCCGACCACCAGCGATCGGGAAGTCGCGATCATGTTGGACAAGCTCAACACGGTAAAGATCGCCCTGGAAGAAAAGCTCGCCGCGCTCCGGCGAGCCGGGGTCTTCGAAGCCGGCCCGGAAACCCTTTTTGCCGGCTATCAAAATCTGATTGCAGGAAACGAATCGCTCTTCGGACAAATTGCCACAATCCAGGCCGAAATAGAAAAGGTCCTTCCCTCGCCTCCCAACCCGAACGGAAATGCGCTGTCGAAAATTCTGGAGGCGCTGCCGCGCGATGACAACAAATACGCTCTTCTCCGGGAAATCAAAGCGAAACTGGCAGACATTTCCGACGCAGCTGAAAACCCAGATTACAGGTGCGGTCAGCCAACCCCAATTGGAAGAATTCAAGGCTCTCGATGACGACGATTCTGGTGCCGGTAGCAGACCAAAAACCAAGTTATCTCGCTCGGTGGAACCTGTATCGCGAGTGCCGCGAGGGAGCACCCCAGTTCCACTATACGGATCGGATGAATCTGATCGGCCTGGTCTGGAAGCCTTTCGAACTTCTGGTCGACGCACTGGTGGCGCTGAACGCGAAAGTCGAAGATTACCAGGGCAAACTCAAAGAACCCTTCGTGACCACGTGCAACTATCTGCTTCGTCGGGCAGAAGAAACCCAGCGGGACGCTTTCGTGACGAGCTATTTCAAACAGGCCAAGGCTCAACTCCGGGCGCGCGTGCGATTCCCTCTCTTGTGGCCTCCCGGCCCGGACAATCTAACCATCAGCGTCGATCAGCTTCGGCAGGTGAAAGCCTTGCTGAACACGATGCGCCGGGATCTGCAATCGGACACCTTCACCAAAATGCCGGTACAGTCACGGCAAGGATTGACGGACATGGCAAAGGGACTAAATCCCGCTTTACGCTTTGTGCGATACCATTCTGAAGCCGGATGGCTCGGTCTCATCGGTCACCATCACTTTGCTGAATGGACAGGCGCAACGGCAGTTGTCAGGACCCGATCTCGCCCCGATGGCCACACCGACCTCCACTTGCGCCCCCTCCGCGCCGCTCAATCGTCAGTCAACTATTCACGGGTGACGCACCCACCCCAACTCCTGAACCGCCGCTTCCGTACAATCCCCGCAACTGGAACGGAATCATGCTTGTCGAGGGCGGCAAATCGAGAGCAGTACCGCAGCGGAAGCGGCGTGATATCCATGGACGCTCCGGCGGACATGCCGCTCGGAAAATATCCAATCGATAGCGCCTTTCATTTTCTCGTTTTCCACACCCCGACCGGTGGCGGATTCTGAAGTGGTGGACTGCGGTGAAAACTGGTCTGCCTTGCGCATGTTAGGGAGATTTGGCGGAAAGCCGGTGGACGTCGGCCAAGTTTGGCGTGTCTCGCTCAGACCGGGGGAACCGACCGCTGTCTGGGTTCAGATCACCTTTGAGACACCGCTTCCGGCGCTGGAAGCCTGGCCGACCGTTGACAGTCTGGGTCTGCGAGATTTTGCCGGGCCATGAGCCGATTTCTCAAGGTTTTCCTGCGAGATCCGATCGAGTGCCGGGATCCAGGTCGCCGGCTTCGGCAAACACCCGGCCTGGGATGACCATATCGACGATATCGGCTTGAACACAGAGATCATTGGCGCTGACCAAACAGCTCCTTTATTCGGAAGGAATCGCCACCCAACTGGCCTCCGGCGCTTGGGACCAGATCGAGAAATCGGGAAATGCGATCGAGTTCGATCACCGGTTCGTTTGGGGCCGGGACCAACAAGCGATCGTCGGGGCGATCTGGGCGTCAGCGGATCGCAAGGGACGCAGCCCGATTCCCATTGGTCATCTGCGCACAGGCCGACTTTGGATGGTCCACGGGCAATCGACCTTTTATTTGACCCCGTCGAGCGAGCTCGGCGCGCTCTGCAGGAAGGCGAAGACTCAGGAGGAACTCGTGAGCGCGTTCGGTCGGGCCCAATCGGAACTAATCTACGCGCCACTCTCCCTTCCGTTGATGCCAATCTGTTTTCCGGAATAACGGATTTGCAAGAGAACTCCATTCTACCTGTCGCTGGTCACGCTCTCCGCAGGCCTGAAAAGCAAGCTGCCTCGCGGCCCACGCGAAGCCGCCAAAACAAGCGGATCGCGTTTCCGGTTGGCCGGCATTTCTTCTCAAACCAAAGATAATCTTAGTTTCTGGTCGGCCTATCTTGCCGCCCATTGCGCCGGCCCCGGCTTGCCGTACCTGGTTATCGCAGCGAGCGGAAAAAGATGGATCGACTTGATCGTCGGTGAACCGCTGCCGAATGATTTTTTTTGTTTGCGGGCCAATGAAAATGCGCTCCCGACCTCATCGGCCGAAATCGAAGAAGCACAGATCTCGCAAGTTGGAATCAGAAGCGAAGGACTACCTCGGAACTTACAAGTCGGGACCTGCCGATGCTCAACCACCTCGCCGCTCCTGGTGGTCGAGCCTGTTTAATAAATAAGATTTTAATTGGAAACCCAGGCGGTTCGGATTTTCTGGAGAAACTCACGCGTTCACGAGATGTGGAAAGCCTTCGGTTCAACCCGGGTGATCTTCCAGCCGTCGCATTGTTGGAAGCGGGTGAAATGCATCAGGGCCTCGGCGAAAGACGACTTTACGACATTCCAGTCCCGGAAGCTTGGTTCGAATATAAGATGGTGAATGATGAGCTGCCGCTCGGCCCGAAGCGCCTTGACATCCATGCGGCCAATCAAGCTGTCACCCCAGAGTATAGGCAGAACGAAGTAGCCGTATTTTCGCTTTTCTGGCGGGACGTATATCTCAACCGTGTAATCGAAATCGAAAAGCCATTTCAAGCGCCTGCGTTGAATGGTCAGGTTGTCGAAGGGGGAGAGGAAGCGAACGATCTGCTTTGGCAAAGAAGCCTTCAGCTCAAGAGCTTCAGGCAGCGCAAAGAGACGCAGTTTCGCAAAGTCGGCGACCTGAACCTCAATCACTTTTTTCAGCTTAACTAACTTTGCCAAGGCACTACGGGATTCGCCCGCCGAACCAGCATCTTTCAGGTAGTTCAATTCTTGGAAAGCAGCAACGCCCAAGGCCCGCAAGTTTCGCAACAGATGAAATTCAGCCGCCTCGCGTTTCGAAGGAAGCTTACGCTCGGTCCCTGGCGGCAGGATGCGGGACGGCAAATCGAATATCTTCTCAACCCCTCGACGGCTCCGGATCATGATGTCGCCCCTCATCCAGAGCTCATGAAGGGCGCGACGTTCGATCTTGCTGGGCGCCGCGTTGAACCATCCGCTCGTCGACCCCGCAGATGGGACATCGCTCAGCTTCAACGCGCCGTTCTTACGGATCATGGTGACCAGGCGGCGCATCGACTTGCGAAGCTCCGGCGTATCATCGGACCAGTGAAACTCATGGCGGTGCTTTCGCATCAGCGGAAGAGAGAACCTGAAGTTCGCCATCGGCAAGTAGGAAGCGGCATGGTTCCAATATTCAAAAACCGCCGCATCGGGACTCTGAAGTTCGTGCAGCATTTCCGACTGATAGTTCGGAACGCGCGACCAGAGGACGTGATGGTGCGCCCGCTGGATGACGCTGACGGCATCCACCTGTACGTAGCCCAGGTGCTGGATCGCCTCCAGCACGGCGGCTTTACCAAGTCCAAAGGGCGACTCCTGATCTGCCAGGCCCTGCGACCGGAGCACGATGGCCCTGACCTCGGCGAGGGATAAAAGAAGGGGCTTCACCAGCAAGTCTGGGACGAGATGCTAACCGCGTCGCCGTGGTCGGATTCTCCTCTAGGCTATTTTCTTCGGTGAATCACAATTCAATGTGCGACAAACTCGGCCGACGTCGCAACGAACTCTGCCGGGTAGGTATCGTAAGTAAGAATGTCGCCAACTTTGGGTAATTCTCCAACGACATAGCAATCGGTCCCGACGGACTCGTGAGTGACAACATCAAAAACCATGACGCAATGCAACTGGGACGCGTCAGCCCATCCGGAGCCAAGCGGCTCACCTTTCGACTCAGCTGTCTTTTGAGCAGCTTCTCGAGTTTTCACATATTTTCCGCGCTGCTTAGCGTTGGGATCGAGCGTCTGCAACGCCACATAACGACGCGCAGGCCTGGCTTTTTTGCCACTGGCGACCTCGGAAAAATATTGGTTCGATAAGTTCTTAGCGGCGGCTTGCTGAGCCGGCGTAGTCTTGCAAACCACGAGGACGAGCTGACCCAAACCATTCGGCCCGCTCGACCCAGCGCATCCGCTGACCAACAAGGCAACGCCAGCCATCCATGCGAGTAGCGAGTGTTTCATTTTCATGAAGGGATGCGTAGTACTAGAGGGCTTTGGTGGAAAAGACAAGTGTCGGTGTCAGTGCCAGTGAGAACACGTTCGGACGAACCGTTCAGTAAGTTAGCGGATCCGTTGGCTCTTCAATCGTCCTCGTTCTCGATCCTTGATCGTCGGCGGCCCAAATCAGGTTACGCTGACGGAACATGTGCCCAGGGGCCTACACGGCTTGTCTTTGCTCGCCCTGAGGGCAACGAAAACGAGAACGGTGGGGGGGGGAGCAAATACGCCGACACGCCCACACGCCGATCCGCTCCCCTGTTACCCGATCAGCACGGTCGGGCAACCGATAGTAATGACACCGCCGTGCGATGTGGGATCACCCATTCGAGCTGCCATCAGATTGCCAATCAGTACGGTGGGAGAACCCATGGCAATCAAATCGGGCGGTCCAACACACGTGCACATATCCGTGGCGCGCGCCGCAGGTTGACCGCCGATCAGGACGGTCGGGCAACCAGGAGGTAAGATCGGTCCACCAACGTGCGGGACCGGAGGTGTACCTGGAGTAACCATTGGGCATGTGTGCATGTCACCTATTCTGGCGGCTGGAGGCATACTGTTTCTCGCTGATTTAATTTTTTATTCGGTAATTAGGACCGTACGGATTTTTGTCCTGACTTAGAATCGTCGGCCTCGTCGGGTTTGGTCGGGTTGGCTTCAGTCGGATCTTGAGGTGACTGCGGACTGCTTCCGCTCCCTGAACCGGCAGCCCCTCCGCTGTTAATCATGACGAGCGTTCCTTGGATAGAGACGCCCGCAGGACTGATGCTGACAAAGTTCCCACCGACTTTAAGAGTCAGCTCGACACCGGCCTCGATGACCGCAGTCATCCCAGCTTTCAAATGGATTTGCTGGCCGGCCTCAAGGGCGTGGTTCATGGATACCTTTTCTTGCTGAGAACCGCCGACCGTCAAAGATTGACCTGCGTCGATCTTCTCATTGCGATTTCCGGTCACGTGTAAGTGACTATCTTTGGCAACCGATTCTTTCTTGGTCCCCTTAATCACGATATCCTGATTGCCCTCTCCGCTATCAACCCCTCCCACCAGGAGCTGCATATTGTTCCCGATCTGTTCCACTTGGTCATGGCACACCTTGATCTGTTTGTCGTGGTAGACCATCTCGAGCTGGTCTCCAGTCTTGGTGCCATCTTTTTCCTGACCGATAATTTGGTGGCGATTGTTGTAGGTCCGAGCAAGCGAATCGTTTTTCGTGGTAAATTCCAAGTTGCGCTCGGCGTGCAAAAATATCTGCTCCTTGTCCTTGGTATCGTCAAAACGGAATTCGTTGAACCCGGAGCCGCCCAAGCTGGTGTTCGATTTAACGCCGCTGACGTTTGGATCGTTCTTGTGCTTGGAGTCCAAACCATCCCCTAGGTAAGGCGCCATCTGTTCGGCATTATAAACACTCCCAACAATGACCGGCTGGTCTGGGTCACCTTCAACAAAAGCAACCAGGACTTCCTGCCCGAGGCGCGGCCAAAAAGAAGCGCCCCAGCGCTTTCCGGCAAACGACTGAGCCACCCTGATCCAGCAGGAGCTATTCTCATCGTTCTTGCCTTCGCGATCCCAATAGAATTGCACTTTCACTCGCCCGTATTTGTCGGTGAAGACTTCTTTTCCGGAAGGACCGGTGACCAGAGCGTTCTGGACCCCAGCGATAAATGGCACCGTTGTTTCGCGTGTCGGGCGGAAAGGAAGCTTAATGGGTATACAGGAAAAACTGTTAGCGTAGGTCAGGCCCAAGCTTCCGCGACCAGAGCGGTAGGGATCCCCCAACGACGCTTCGTGAGCCACTGAGACTACCACGTAATCTCCCTGGGCATCGAAGTGACGATCCAAGTGTAAATTTATGGCCTGAAACAAAATTAGCACAGCTGGAAGTTCCGTGGACTGTCAGCGCAGGAAGCGCCTCCCCCTCCATGCGAAGTTTGACCGTTCGTTTATTATCCTCGAAAAGCTTCTGCAAGCGCGCCGGTTGCTCGCCGCCACTGGGCGAGATCCCGTCGAAGCGTTCCGCGTAACCGCCGGGGAAGTCGTAAATTTCCAGCTGCGCGTTGGTTTGATCCTTCAGCTTGTGGGTCACGGTCCCGACCTCAACGGAGTCCAGGATGTTCTCCTTGGCCTCGAGGTTCTGTGTGGGCTGCTGAAACGAATGATCCCGCAGCGTGTACTTCGAGGCCCGCACCGCCTGAGTTTTTCTCCATTGATAAACGTGATCCGCGGTACGGGCACCGCCCTCGATCATCTGATACCTGACGGTAGTTAGCCCGGGCACGTCTGTATGAGCCTGAGGAGTATCGGCGATCACCATCTTGTGAGTGCCCTTGTCGTGCTCGAAAAAATAAAAAATTCCCTCGTCCTCCATTAAGCGACTGGCAAAATTGAAATCGCTCTCCCGATATTGAACGCAATATTCTCTCGGCTCGTAATGACCTTGCAGTTTGTAGTCGCAATCAGATCCTTGGAATACCGTTTTAAGGATGTCCGGAACCGATTTTTGCTGAAAGATGCGGCTGCGGGCTAAACGGGTGAGGAGCCACACCTTCGGAACCACATCCGCGAAATAACTCGTAAATTGCTGGTTGCGATCACCTTCAGAAAAGGAATGGCAAATCCCATTGACGTATCGCCAGTCGGTCTCTCCCCCTTGCCCGGGCGTCGCGATCGCCAGAGTGATATCTTTCCCCACCAGCTGACTGAAATCGACAGTGGTTGAATTGTCGGCGACTAAGTTCAACTCAAAGGTGAACAATTGGCTGATCCGCTCAGTGCCCCGGAATCCGGTGACCACCAGCAAATCGTCGCCCAGTGGAGTCGTGACCTGCAGAAGTCGGTTCGTTTGCGAAAGAGCCATAAATACAATTTCCAATGTCACCGACCGACAGGTCTCGACAGATCGGATTCGACCGGCGAGCAATCATGCATAGTCGTAGGCAAAATTTCCGTCCTTGACGGCTACCTGAATTTTCTGGGGCGTACCACCCTCCATCAGTCGAGCAAGCAGCTCGCGACTGATCTCAGGCAGGAGCGTCTGCGTCAGAATTGCGTCCACCATCCGGCCGCCACTCTCAAGCTCGGTGCAACGACTGGCGATGATCTCGACGACGGCATCGTCGTAACTGAAAGCAATTTGCTGATTTTCGCCGATTCTTTTTTGAATGCGACCGAGCTGCAGCCGGATAATCGAGCGCAGCATAATGTCGCTTAATGGATAATAGGGAATGACGACCAGGCGGCCGAGGAGGGCGGCGGGAAATACTTTCAGCAGAGGCTGCCGCAACGCTTTGGCGACACCGTCCGGTGACGGCATCATCTCGGGATCCTTGCACATATTCATGATCAGATCACTACCCACGTTGGTGGTCAGCAAGATGATCGTGTTCTTGAAGTCGATGAGTCTTCCTTCACCGTCTTCCATCATCCCTTTGTCGAACACTTGGAAAAAGATCTCGTGCACGTCAGGATGCGCTTTCTCGACTTCGTCCAACAACACCACGCTATACGGGCGCCTCCGTACGGCTTCTGTGAGGATGCCGCCTTCTCCGTATCCAATGTAGCCAGGAGGCGCTCCCTTTAACGTTGAGACGGTGTGGGCCTCCTGAAATTCGCTCATATTGATCGTGATAATGTTGCTCTCTCCGCCGTAAAGTATTTCGGAAAGAGCCAGGGCCGTCTCGGTTTTTCCGACCCCGCTGGGCCCCGCCAACAGGAAAACTCCAATCGGTTTACCGGGATTGTCCAGCCCGGCGCGCGAGGTTTGAATCCGTTTTGCGATGGCTTCTAAACCATGACGTTGCCCAATCACCCGCTTCTCGAGATTGTCTGCCAGCGTAAGCACCGCCTGGATCTCATTCTTCACCATGCGACCCACGGGAATACCGGTCCAATCCGCCACCACGGAAGCCACCGCCTGCTCATCCACACTCGGGAAAATCAGGGGATCCTCTCCCTGAATTGCGATAAGCTCTCTTTCCAGTTCTCCCAGTTTGGCCAGGAGCGTCGCGCGATCCTCGGTCTTGATCTCTTCCGCTTTAGGTTCGCCGTTCTTCGCGGCAACGGCAGCCCGGTCCGGCCGCAGTTTCCGGCGAAGTTCAAGAAGTTCTGAGACCACTTCTTTTTCTTTTTTGTACGCCGCTTCAAGTTTGGTGAGACGATCCTTTTCTGAAGCCAGGTTGGCTTCGATGCCACTCTTACGTTGCTGGTGGTCAATGCCGATGGCGGATTCCCGTTCGACAATCGCGTATTCGCTCTCGAGCGCAGATAATAGCTCGCTGACAATCCTCGAGGGCCGGCGGAATCGCATGCTGGCTGATCGCGACCCGGGCGCAGGCCGTGTCGATCAGACTGACGGCTTTATCCGGCAGTTGCCGTGAAGGAATGTAACGATGCGACAAACGAGCCGCCGCCTGGAGGGCTTCGTCGAGCAGGTGGACCTGGTGATGCTTTTCCAGGACCGGAGCAAGCCCGCGGATCATCAGGACCGCTTTGTCTTCGCTAGGCTCATCCACCTTGATGACCTGAAAACGGCGCGTCAGCGCGGGATCTTTTTCGAAGTACTTCTTGTACTCCGCCCATGTGGTGGCCGCGATGGTACGCAGGGTTCCCCGGGCCAGAGCCGGTTTGAGCAAGTTCGCAGCATCGCCTTGTCCGGCCGCACCCCCAGCCCCGATCAGCGTGTGCGCCTCGTCGATGAAGAGAATGATCGGTTTCGGTGAGGCCTGGACTTCCTCGATCACCTGGCGCAACCGGTTCTCGAATTCTCCCTTCATGCTGGCACCGGCCTGCAGCAAACCGAGATCCAGAGTTCGCAGACTGACCTCTTTGAGAGCTGGCGGAACATCCCCGGCGGCGATTCGCAGGGCAAACCCTTCGACCACGGCGGTTTTGCCGACACCGGCTTCACCGGTCAGAATCGGATTATTCTGACGGCGACGCATCAGGATGTCCACAATCTGGCGAATCTCTTCATCCCGGCCCAGGATAGGATCGATCTCTCCTTTTCTGGCTTTCTCCGTGAGATCAATCGGAAAATCGGCCGAGCGCTTCTTGCTTGCCCATCGCCGAAGGAGCCATGGCGCCGCTGGTCTCTCCCGGAGCGGCACCACCCGCTCCGGACTGGTCTGCCGCACTGAGCGCTTCTTCCGGTGAACCGGCAGAGACACGAGCGAGATCGTCCGAAAGAGTCTCGACCTTGATATTCGAAAATTCTTTCGACAGATTGAGAAAGACGTTGCGGAGGCTTGGCGTCTTCAGTATCGCGACCACCACGTGACCGGTTCGGACACGATTCTCCCCAAATAGAAGCGATCCAAAGACCCAACCACGTTCGACCGCCTCTTCCAGGTGCGGTGAGAAGTCGGTGATCGAGGTCGCTCCGCGCGGCAGTTTGTCCAATGCTGCTGTAAGATCCGCGGCCAGCCGAGACTGGTTCACCGCGAAGTGTTTGAGGATCCTGTGCAGATCTGAGTCAGGCAGTTGCAGCAATTGGAAGATCCAGTGCACCAGCTCCACGTACGGATTGCCGCGCATTTTGCAGAAAATGGTCGCGCTCTCGACCGCTTTGTACGCTATCGGATTTAGTTTCCCGAAGAGGATCGCTCTTTTGATTTCAGCCATTGGTTATCGTCGCGAATTGCGAGTTTTTTTCACGGGTTGGAGTCAAGGGGGTGTCACGCCGGTTGAATTTCGGCAACGGGAACGAAGTCGAGCCTTGCTTCATCATGTATTCAGTTTGCGGATCGGGATCAATTTAAATGGTAAGCTCAATGGGATGGGCGTCCTGGCCACGATGCAGTAGTGTACCGTCTCCTAAATCCTTGGGTTTCGCCGCAGGTCAGTTGGCTGTTCCCGGACCGAAAATTGGATCGAAAACTGCGTCGTCAGGGTCCCGACCGAAGGCTCGGCTTTTTAGCCAGGTCGTCCAACCGAGCAACGCGCCCCCTCCAAGAGTCAAGGCTGGCACGGAGGCGGCCTTTACGACGCATTGGAGATCCCAATAGAATTCGTGGTTCACATAATTCAGGACCCAATCTTGCAGACGTCTAAAGCTGGCACCGGTCGGAACCAGTCGGTACAAATCCTCGATTCCCATCGGACCCATGCGAATCCGGAATTTCAGTTGCACCTCATACTTCCGCTCGCCGACGACCGCATTGAGTCCGAGACTTCCAGTTTCCGAGGACTCGCCCAGCCGGCACTGATTTTCCTTTGGAATTTTCATCCAATAACCCTCCAACTCGCGAATTTCGGTGGGAATACGAAAAAAGTCGGCCAGAATGGCCTCCAATCCTTCCGCGTTTCGCGACTTGCGCCGACATGCGACCGGCGAAATGGATCTTTGACCAATCCGGTACCGAGTCGCGATTCTGCAAGGCAGGGGTGCCATTGCCAATAAAACTTCCGAAATAGTCGGCATAACGCGCATCGTCCGCCCGATCAAAATCAACGCTCTTCTCGTTGTTCGCCCAGGCCCGGTAAAAGAACGACAACATTCGATGATGGAAAACGTCCATGAACCGAACCAGGGTCGGATCGTGAGCATTTCTCAGCCGATCGCGAGCAAAATCAGTCAACTGCTGCGGCAACGGCCCGTTAGGCCCGAACATGCCAAGAAAGTTAACATAAATTCGGATCATCCCCCCAACTTGCTCGATGCTTTCAATGCTCGAAGGAGCAAAAGCCAGCGATGGAATCTGGCAGAAACGCGATGAAATCTTCGTCAAGCCGGATCGAGGCTCCGACTCGTGGCCAATCCGGATGCTCTGCCTCCAGTCTTCGAACCGCCTGGAAGAAATTAAAAGCGTGAGGCCGCAAGGCCATTTCTGCAGCTAAGCTATCTGCCGTTTGCCGATCAGACTCGGCCATCGCATGACCTCCCCGCGTCGTTGTGAAACGATCACCGTCTCGGTAAAGGAATTAATCGAAACATACCGGGCAAAAAACTGTGCCAGCACTGCGCCGAGGACAAAGATCCCGGAACCTTCAAACGCTTCCTCGTCCATGGTGACCCTGACTTCCAGTCCGCGCGCAAAGGTCAACGGCCCGGTACCGCCGACCCGCCGAACGATCGGAGCCGAGGATACCGAACGAATACCGTCAACCTGACGCAACGTGAAAACGTCGTTTGGATTGACGTAAAGCTTCAGCAAATCGCGCAACGCGACGGCGCCCTCGCCCTCTTTCGCATCGAGCAAGGAAAGGTAATTTAAAGATAAATGGCTGATGACCCTCCAAGAAGGATCACCCTCGGCCGTGGAGGAAATCGGAACCGTCGGGACAGCCACCCAGCGGATAGAGGCGATCGGCGAGTAAAGTTCCGTAGCCAGAGATCGCTCTCACCGACCGAGATCGCCAATTGAATAGGCAAATGACGATTGGTACAAAGAGCTGTAATGCTCAGTTGGCTCAATTGCCGTCTGTAGGGTGCAGCCGTCGGCATCCACCAGCGAGATAAAGACCTCACTGCCTGCGTAGGAAGATACCGGCGCCAAATTTCTTCTCTTTCGCTGTCAAGACCCTGGGCACGCGATTGACGGTATAATAGGCACCCGTCCGGCCCTCGCCATCGCGTGCCAGATAAAAGGGCTCAAATCGTTGCTGCTCATTAACCCTGGCCAGGATACCGACCACATTCTGGATCTGATAGACTTCGAAGTCGATTGGCCGAGTCCGCTCCGGGACGATATGAAATTCGCTAAAGCGGTCCGAAATTAAGATCGGGTCGAACCTTTTTGGGAAAAGATTGATCACCGGGGTACAAAAGAGCGCGAAAGTATTGGCATCTACCCGGTTGTCGAGCTTCGGCTCGGCTGCGCGCAGGGCAATGATAATCTCCAACTGGTCCGCCTTCGCATCGTTGGACGGCTGAGGCGAGTCCGGTCAGCTCAAAAAAGAGAAAACGCTGCGGACAAGCAAAGTACTCTTTCAGCAACCGGTAACCCTCGAAGCTGCGCGGACTGCGGGGCAACATCGCCTCCGTTTCTCTGAACCCGACACGCTGGATGGTCGACCCGGCGGGCAGAATCTCGCGGAAATGACCCGGCCCTTTAGGAGTTTGCAGAATGATGTGGGTGCCTCGGGCGAAAATCTGCTCATAAATCGAAATTGGAATCTCATCGGCACCGCGGATGAAGAACGGCAGGCGATCGAGCTTCAGTTCTTTCAACTTCTTATCGCCGGTGGTCTGCAGCCGGATCAACAATGCGGCCTTGGCCTCGAGTGAACCGGGAAGACCAAGCTCGACGATGGTTCGAGTGTAGTATCGCGAATCGCTTATTTTAAGGGGCCAAAGCCGCACGTCGTGAGCCGTCCTGAACTGACACGGAGTTTCATCGCTTTGGCTGCGTAGCGCGGTACCGCGCTCCAACAAAAAACCCTCCTCGGGTCCCGGGTCACGTGGGTCCGGTTCGAAATGCACAACTCCCATCGAAGGGACCGGGCTCAAATAATGGGGATAGACCGTCTCGAGCAAGGTTTGCGTGAAACGCGGAAATTCTGCGTCCAGTTTCAGATGGACGCGCGCGGCCAGGAAGGCAAAGCCCTCGAGCAACCGCTCGACGTACGGGTCCGGGCAAATATCCTTGGCATCGCGGTCAAGAGCCAGACGACCGGCGATCTTGGGAAATTCGCGGGCGAACTCCCCTGCCATCTCCCGGACAAAACGCAACTCGCTGTTGTAGTAGGCCAACAAGCGTTCATCCATGACCGGCCTCCTTCGTGCTGCTGGCGCTCGACTCAAGGTCGAGCTCAGTCTTGATGAACAACTTTTCCGGCAACGGATTTACCCAGAGTTCGCCCGCCAATTCGATCGAGAGGATATTCCGCTTGATCTTCACGCTCACTTTGAGGGTCTGGCGATTGATCCGTGGTTCGAATGTGACGAGGGCGTCAAACAGTTGTTTCTCGATCTCTTCGACGTCCGGTGCGAGGCGCCCGTAGACTTGGCGAATCCCGAAGTTAATGACGGAGCGGAAAGCCTCTTTGTAATCAGCAAATGTCACCTCGCCCACCGCCTCGTCTGGGTAATGGCCGATCGAATTGAAAAGCCACTCCAGGTCCCGGAGCACTCCAGCCTTATAACGTTGGATGGTAACGATCCGCTGATTTCGGCTCTCCTCTCGGTTTCCAGGCTCCTCATCCGTCAGACGATCGAGCAAACAGGGCTGTAGTCTATCGAGCGGGATAATTCCTTCGGCCATTGGAGAGAGTTACGACGCCGAGGCCTCCGGAACGTTCAACTCAAGCGTTCTCACTTCTAACAATGGGTATTCGCCGGCGTCCGTGGCAAGAATCCTTTGGCCAAGACCGATATTAACCCCTTCCTGGTTGAGCCAATCCGTCTTCCGAGCCAATTTCAGGTTCCCGTCCTGGCAACGCTCTGTCCCGGCGTAGCGAGCGGGGATATGGCCGGCGGCCTGACCACCGTTCTCCCAGACAAATTGGGCCGGTGCCCACACTAAATCCCTAAGGTCAGTGACCGGTTCGATAAAGACCTGGCGGATCCGACAAAAAGGGATCCAATAGTAACGGCCTTCCAGAATCACCTCAAGCACCGGGCCCAGCCGTTCATCCGCATCGGCAATCCATTCGAAAACTTCCCCATTGATCTTACCGGCGGTCATCGGGGCCTCGGCGAACGCTTTGTCACGCAGCTCAGCCCCGGCTCTGAACTCACCTTTGCCGAACAACTCCATCGCCTGCACCAAAGAGCCGATCCACTCGGGTGGCTCGCCGAAAATGATCGGCGTTCGCTTCCCGGCAAAAACGTCCGTGCGAATCGCTTCGCAAGGCAGGATGGGTTCAAAAATCCGCGACAGCATCATGCTGTCTGAATCCATTTCGGAGAGCACCTTGAGCTGAGTATCAGCCCGCTTCCAATCACCCAGCACGCTGAGCAGTTGAAAAAGGAAAACCCGCGGCTTGGGATTTGCCGGATCATCCCGGACCGCTTTTTGAAGATCTTTTAATGCTTCGTCCGGCTGTCCATTTTTGAGAAACTGCTCGGCGCTCATCGGCTTTCCTAAGAATTTCAGTGCCAGTGTCAGTGTCAGTTGTTGTCGGTTAACAGAGGCAAAGAGCGCAACCCTGCGCTCTCGGCTGTACAATGTTAGTGGATCGAACTCCCATCCAAAAGCGATGACGAAGCCAGGTCCCTGCAGGCAGGCCGGAGCGGAAATCCGCCGGCCTGAACAAACGCCAAATGAACCTGGCTAGCCTTCATCAATTAATGAGAAGTCCTGACTGACGGTCATTTACTCTCGTTCGCCGCGATATCCCAAGTCATCGGAATTGCCGTCCCGGCCGCGCCCTTATCGTCCTGGGGAACATAGTCCAAACTAACTTTTGAAAAATTAAGAGTGACGTTCTCCGTCAAACGATCCTCGCCTCCAGATCCTCCTGTCGAAATGGAGGTAATCAGGACCTCTTCCATCTTGATCTTGATGTATTCGACCGGCTTCTCACCTGCTTTGCGCACCACCAGGGTGGCGTCGTCGAAGTGTTTTCCGTCACAACAAGCCAGTAAAAGTTTGGGCGTCGAGCTGTCGACCCATTTCGTGAAACTCAAATCCTGGACGTTGACTTTACCGGCTCCGGCACCGCCGCCGACATGAGCAGACCCGCTGTTGCTCATGCCCCAAGACCAGGCCAGAACGTCAATGTCCTTCTTATGCTTAGAGTCCTTGGACTCGCCGTCCACCGTTGCAATTTTGATGAACATGTCTACTGCCATAACGTGGTATTCTCCTTCTGTGTTATTTTTGGCGCCGTTGGTTTACTGACGGATTAATCCCGACCGGTCGGAAATCCGCTGCGGCGCACCAGCGGAAACCGCCGAGAATCGGGGAACAATTTGCCAGAAGACTAACTTTCGAGCGATTTACTTGCCGCCTTTGGCGGAAGGAAGTTTTGACACCAGACGAAGAGATACCGTAAGCCCCTCTAGTTGATAGTGAGGCCGCAAGAAGAACTTCGAATTGTAGTATCCGGGATTGCCTTCCACTTCTGTCACCTCGACTTGCGCATCGGCCAATGGGCGCTTGGCTTTTTGCGTTTCGGAAGCCGTGCTTCCGTCCACGCAGAAATTCCTGATCCAATCGTTCAGCCAGCGTTCCATGTCGGAACGCTCTTTGAATGATCCGATTTTATCGCGCACCATGCACTTCAGATAATGGGCGAAGCGGCAAGTGGCGAACAAGTAGGGTAATCTGGCTGCCAGATTGGCGTTCGCCGTCGCGTCTGGATCGTAATAGGTCGCCGGCTTCTGAAGGGACTGAGCCCCGATAAAGACAGCGTAGTCGGTATTCTTATAGTGCGAGAGCGGCATAAAACCGTTTTTAGCCAGCTCCGCCTCGCGCCGGTCGGTGATTGCAATCTCCGTTGGACACTTCATGTCAACGCCACCGTCATCGGTCGGAAAAGTATGCACCGGCAGGCCTTCGAGCATCCCGCCGCTTTCGGTTCCGCGAATCTGGGCGCACCAACCGTAGAGCTTGAAAGCGCGAGTGATGTTCGTTCCCATGGCATACGCAGAGTTCGACCAGACGTATTTGTTGTGGTCGGCGCCTTCCACGTCCTCCTCAAATGCGAAGTCTTCGACCGGGGAGGTTTTGGCACCGTAAGGGATGCGGGAAAGAAACCGAGGCATGGCGAGACCAATGTACCTTGAGTCTTCGGAATCGCGGAGGGATCGCCACGGCGCATACTCGGGCGTTTGAAAGATTTTGGTCAAGTCGCGGGGATCACTGAGCTCACGCCAGGTGTCCATGTTCATCACTGTCGGCGCAGCGCCGGCAATGAAAGGCGCATGAGCGGCGGACGCAATCTGAGCCATGCCCGCCAGCAATTCGACGTCCGGTGCACTGTGGTCGAAATAGTAATCTCCAATCAGGCATCCGTACGGTTGGCCACCGGGTGAACCGTATTCATCCTCGTACACCCGCTTGAAAATTGGACTTTGATCCCAAGCGACACCTTTGTATTTCTTCAGCGTCTTGCCAAGCTCCTGCTTCGACACGTTCATCACCCGGATCTTCAACATCTCATCTGTCTCGGTGTTACTGACAAGATGGTAGAGCCCTCGCCAAGTCCCTTCTAATTTCCTGAATTCCTCGTGGTGAATGATCATGTTCACTTGCTCGGCAAGCTTACGATCCAGTTCGCCAACGAGAGATTGGATGGTGAGAAGAACGTCGTCTGAAATTAAAGAAGCGGCCCCAAGCGCCTGCTGGGCAAGCGTCTTGACAGCCTCCTGGACCGCGCTTTTGGCCTGGTCGGTCTTCGGTCTGAATTCCTTGTTCAGCAGCGCCTCGAATTCGGTCGGTTCGAATGTCGCGGTACTAGCCGCTGCCTCTGTCTGAGCCTGTGGATTCTCTTGAGCCATAATCGTTGCTCCTAAGATGCGCTCCCCGTTTCCTTCACGCTTTCCGGATTTGGCGCGGAAGCCAACGCGCTTAACAGAGCAGGATCAGCGAGAAGTTTTTTGACCACTTCTTCTGCACCGACTTTGCCATCCATGTAAGTGATCAAGTTCGACAGTTGGTTTCGTGCGGTCAGCAGCTTGTTGAGCGATTCAACTTTCCGCGCCACTGCCCCTGGAGAGAAGTCGTCCATGTTTTCAAAAGTTAAATCGACATTCAGATTTCCCTCTCCGGTCAAAGTATTCGGTACTCTGAAGGCCACTCGGGGCTTCGTCGCTTTCAAACGATCGTCGAAGTTATCGATATCGATCTCCAGAAATTTACGGTCCGCCACCGGCGCGAGCGGATCGGACGGCTTTCCGGAAAGGTCAGCCATGACGCCCATGATGAAGGGGAGTTCGATTTTTTTCTGCGACCCGTAAACCTCCACGTCATATTCGATTTGAACCCGCGGCGCCCGGTTTCGAGCAATAAATTTTTGGCTGCTAGCTTTTGCCATAACTTTGAATCATTGGGTTGGGGAAGGGAGAATTAAGCGAAAGAACGTGGGCGACCTGTGGCTTGATAAGGCACAAAAAAACCTCTTCGGTAAGACTGCAACAACCTGCGAGCTTTTTCCGCATCCGTTTATCATTATTATTCGGCCGTTCCGGGCCAGGAACTGAGGAATTTCTCAAAAACCATGCGGAATTGTCAATTGCATTGTGTGCCGCGCATCCACAGTGCAATTATCCCTCCTCTTCTTTCTCACCAGTGACGACGCGAATCTGCGAAATGGCGTCCGGGGAAAGATCTTGCATGATCTGCATGAAGTCCATCTCCGCCAGGCGAGCCGCCCGCTTCAGCAGCAGCGGCACCGGGCTGGATGGCTCGGTTCGATCGTAATATTGGCAGATCTTTTGCAGGAGATTGAGTACGTCTTCCCGCGAGCGGATCTCTCCTTCCAGCGAAAAGGCCTTTGACCCTGCGTCTCCCTGCGCTTCGGCCGTTGAGGCGAGGTCCCCCCCGGAAGCGGCGCGGCCCCGGCCTTGATAAAAGGAGCGACCCGACTCCGCATGGCGGTGAGTTCGGCCGAAAGCGGCGTCAAGTCCGGCGCGTTTCTAGCGCCCACAGTGAGCGTAACGGACCCATCAAGGGCCTGCACCAAGGCGACGCAATCGTTCAGAGTCGAATAAATCTCGCCCAGCTTTTCCTGATTCGAGTCGCGAAACGCCGAATCAATCTGGGCCATTTTAACTTCGGGTTTGTCGCCCGGCGGCGGCGTTCCGCTTTCGGCCCGCAAGATGTCAGCCAGGCTGTACCGACCCATTTGCACGGAGTCGCATAAGGGTATTCGGCGAAGGCGTTCAAGGATCCGAAACGAGTCGCCATAGGTGCCGACTGGCATCGCCATCGAAGCGACGATATTCATCCGCTGCAGCGGATCATTGTCGTCCGCCGGGTCCAGTTGCGGGTAAAAAGTAGACCAATAATCTTCAAGCAGCCCTTTGATCAACAATAAGCATTCTCGAAAACCGGACAAGCCATCGAGTTCCAAAGAAGCCACCATCAGCGTCACGGCGACGCGGAGGTCCTTCGATCGAGCGAAGAGCTCCAGGCATCGAGATCGCAAACTCTTATAGTCGGGAGGTTCTGCCGGTGAGAACTGCGTTTCCTCCTTGCCTCGAGACAGGGCTTCGAGTTCCTGGAAACCCGGATCATAAGATAAGTCCTCACCGCAAGGGAACTCGTCGGAAATCGGCTTTAGGAGCTCTTCAGAGACAATCACGGGTGCAATTCCTGCGCGTCAGCAGACAGGATCCGTTTTGGCTTGTCGAGTGCTATTTCGCTATCCCACGCTGACGGAGTATGACAACCCCGGGAGGCGATCCCAACGTGTACGATGAAGTTTTGTATCCGGCGACCACATTCCCGCAGACCCATCCAAATCGGCTCGCCACCGTCGCTTTGCTCCGCGGGATGCAACCCGCGCCCATCGACGGTTGCCGGGTACTGGAATTAGGTTGTGGAGTCGGCACTAACCTGATCGGAATGGCTTTCCAATTGCCGGGCAGCGAGTTTATCGGTCTTGACCTGGCGCGACGTCCGATCGCTTCCGGGCAATCTTTTGCCAAAGCGCTCGGTCTGGGAAATATCACACTTCATTCGATGGACCTTTGTGAGGCCAGCCCCGAGCGATTCGGACGGTTCGACTTTATCATCGCCCATGGCCTTTATTCCTGGGTTCCGCAACCTGTGCGGGAACGTATTTTGGCGATTTGCCGGGAAATGCTCAACCCACAGGGTATCGCTTACGTCAGCTACAACGCGTACCCGGGAAACCATTTGCGCGATCTCGTCCGAGGGATGATGCGTTTTCATACGGCACGCTTCGAGGATCCGATCGAGAAGGTGGGGCAAGCGCGCGGGCTTCTGAAATTCCTGGCAGAATCCACACCGCAGCCAGATTACTACGTGGCCGCCATCCGAAGTCAGTATGAGCGGACCCTCAAATACCTCGACGAAGCCTTTTTCCATGACGATTTGAGCGAAGTCAACCAGCCGTTCTACTTCCATGAATTCATGGCTGACGCCGGGCGTCATGGTCTGCGGTTTCTCGGAGAAGCTCGTGCAAACGACTTGCAGCCAGGAACCTTCACCCCACAAGTGTTGCAAAGGATCAAGGAACTCGAGGGCGCTTCGGAAATTGTGCGGGAACAATACAAAGACTTCATTCGCGGCTGCTCTTTCCGCGAGACCCTGCTTTGCCATTCAGAATTGGAGATCTCTTCGGATCTGTTGATTGAACATGTCCCGAAGCTTTATGTCTCCTGTGATGCAGTCCTGAAGGAGGGCGGGCACCAAGATGGTGAGGCTGCCCTGTTCCGGAGGACTAAAGGAGCGGAATTAGAAACAACGGATCGTTTGATCTCGGCTGCATTAGAGTGTCTCTGCTTACAATGGCCTGCTGCGGCTTCGTTCGAAGCGCTTCTTGCCGCCGCGCGAACGGCAGCAACCGCCGACGCCGCGAGCCGCAGCGCCGTTGATGAAGCGGCAGCCCTCGCGGAGGCTTTGCTGAGAGCCTACCGGGCAGGCTTTCTACAATTGCAGGTCTTTCCGCACGCGGTCACAAAGGTGGTCAGCCAACGTCCATCAGTCAGCAAATTGGCGCGGTTCATGTTGGAGCATGGCGAATCAGCTGTGAACCAGCTTCACGTTTTAATTAGGTTTCCAGATCCGCTGAGCCGTCGACTGGTCCAACTATCGGACGGAAGCCGTGATCAAGAAATGCTCACTCGCGACTTGATAGAACACGTCCGGTCGGGGCGCGGCAACGTCCTTGAGAATGGCGTACTCATCGAGAACATGGATGAAGTTGCCGCTATCCTGGAACGCCGCGTCCGCGAAGGTCTGGAGTCGCTGGCGCGTGAGGGAATGCTGGTGAGCTAAAACTTCGGAGGGAAGCGGAGTGGTGGAGTTGGAGTATTGGAGTTGGATATTGGAGTATTGGAGATTGGAGTGGTGAGCGTTCGGCAGATTGCTCTTCTCGGACCTGCGGCTGACTCTCGCACCAAGGCCGCCGCTGTCCCCGGTAGACGGTAGGCTTGCCATTAAACGGAATCAGTCTCAGGGATTAGACGTTTGCTGAGTCGAACCGTTGAACCGCTCCGATGGCTCTCGAATTCAACTTCATCGAATACCCTGCGCACAAAGGGCAGCCCGTAACCACCGAGCTGCGATCCATCGGGCGCAGGCGGTTTCTCCGTATCCGGACTCAAGCCGACACCCCAATGCGTGATCAAAAAGGTGAGCGAAGTCAGGTCAATCCGGGCGTCGCACCGGACAGGACCTGACCTCGTACTGTACGCATGCCTGTAGACATTGGTAAATATCTCGTCGCACGCCAGGACCACTTGATAGGCCTCGACCTCGTCTAATCCGGTTGACGCGACCCACTGCTCACAGAAAACACGCAAATCGGGAATGCTCTCCGGTGAAACATCGCACTCGACTCTCGACGGCGGAAGCGAGGACGAATCGGTCACCAGAAGGGCTGTCGCGTCGTCACGGTCCGGCCCATTTTTACTGAATTGCCTCCAACTGGCTTCCAGTACCGGCAAAGGGTCCGAGTCCGTCTCTGCGCTTTGGGACAAGGCTTCGGCCAGCGCGCTAGTGCCGAACTGCACCTCATTGGTGTTGCGCGCTTCGACAAATCCGTCCGTCAGGAGGATCCATTTGCGACCGATGGCCAGCGGAACAGTGGTGATCGCGAAGGTCGGAGCCGTAAAAACGCCCAAGGGTGGGTGAACCGGACAGGCCAGTTCCTTCCAATCATTTGTCCGCGAAAGGTATCGGGGGCGGAACTGCCCGAAACTGCAGGCAGAAACCCTGCAACGTTTGGCATCGATCAGCAGCACGCTGAGAGTGGTCAAGCTTCCGGCCCTCTCCGAGGTCGCCTCGAGCACATTGTTTAAGCCGGCCAGCCATTCAGACAAACCTGCTGCCCGGCACGACGGCGCTGTCAGGGAGATCAACGTGCAGACCCGAGCGGACTCGAGTGCGGCAGGAATTCCCTTCCCGCTGGCGTCGCCCACCACAACCAGCAGGCATTGATCGTCCACTTCATGATACGCGTAGAAGTCTCCGCCGACATCCGCTGCCTGTTCCTGGAAGACACGGATACTTAAACTTCCGCACTCGAAGCTTGGGGAGGGCATGAAGGAGAACTTGCGCCTGTCGCGCGATCGATAATTCGGCCTGCCGATAGGCGTCTTCGATTTCTTTCTGTTTAGCCTCCTCCTGCACTTGCATCCGGCTCAAGGTCGCGGCGATGAGTGACCCGAAGGCCAGAAATACTTCTTCATCAAAGGCATCAAACCGTTCCCGATCTGTCGGGTTCAAGGCCTGCATCACGCCGTGACAGACGTCACCGTCGACCAGCGGTATGGTTAGCATGGCCTGGGTCGGCGTTTTTGTCTCCAACCCAATGCCGGCATAGTGTCCGGAGTCGACTTGAGCGTTGGCCGTGTTTTCGCGGATACGCGTTCTGTAGACGCGTCCCGCGATTCCCTTCCCTGGCGGTACTCGAAGGACCTGCCCTTTCAGCTCGGCTTGGGTGCCCCGGATAATCAGGTCTCCCGTCTCCGGATCGGGCAGTGAGACAGAACACGCCCAGCATTGCATCACGTCCCGCGAGGAGGAGAGAATCTGCCCTACCAACTCGTCGATGTCCGCGGCACCGCTGAGAGATCTGGCAGCGTCAATCAGACAACGGTAGGCAAGTTCTTTCCTCTGGTAGATCTCATCCATGTCAATTTTTGGGCTTCGGGCTCCCGGGCGCGGGCGTCGATCTCGTCGTCGTCAGATAGTGGAACGGCCGGCTATGAAATTGTTCGACCGCTTGAGTAGTGACCAGGGCAAGGTTTTTCACCTGATCGCTGGCTTGAGTCACCGCCTCGCTGGTGTGGCCCATTTTGCCGATCAGCTTTTGCGCTGCTTCGGCATTTTCACCCAGGCGTTTGGCTGTCTCTTCGAACGTGCTCAGGACCTCGCCAATGCTACCCTGCTCCTTGCCTTGGAGATCGGACAGTTTCCGAATGCGTCTCGCTGCTCGCCATCAAGTTAGCGACAATCGTCTGGAGCTGACCGCGGATAGACTGGTCCTTCTGACCTTCCGGACCATTAATGATACCTTGCAGGCTCGCGATCAGCTGATCGATTTTGGTTTGACCATCGGCACCCTTTTCGAGGAACAGGCTGTTTAAAGCGCCGACTCCTCGATCGATCACGTCACCCATGGTCGACAAACGTTGGCCAGTCGCTGAGCCAAACGTTTCGACTTTGGCCATCGTTTCATCAAATCCGGGCAGCACCGCCTCAAGCTTGGTGGCACGCAGGCCAATTATCTCGGCACCGTCGGCCAGGGTGGGACCCGCCTCACCTTCAGCTTCGGTTCGCAGCGCTATCGCTCGGAGCAGGTGGAGGCAATCGCAGCGCGATCGAGGCGTCACCTAACAAAGTCGGTTCCAGATAAGCCCGCACCGCAGCTGGAATGTACAACTTCCGGCCGATGACCACCTCGACCTTGACCGCGGTTTGGCGATTCCCCGGCGCGTAGTCCAATCGCTTAACATACCCCGCCGGGATGCCGATAAATGTCACTTTAGAGCGTTCGTGGATTCCCGAGACGTCGTCGAACCGAATCGTAAAGGTCAAAAAAGGCTTTCGGAAGGGATTCTGTTCAACTCCAAAGAAAAGGCCGGCCAACAAGAGCAGGATGATCGCGATGCCAACGATCAATCCGACGATCTGTTTCTTTGAACTGCCGTCGCTCATAGGTGCCCAAGGACGATTTCTGAAAAATCAAGTGTACACTAACATGCAGACCTCATTTAACTAGAAAATCCACCCCGGCCAAAATCGAGAAATCGACGAACCACCGGGTGATCGGAAGCCCTGAATTGTTGAGGGTCGCCTTGCATAATGATCTGGCCCTGAAGCGCGCCATCGCGCTCGCCACCCAGCATGATGGCGCGGTGAGCAATCCGGAAAAAGCTCGCGATATCGTGTGTTACCACCACTGCGGCGGCCCCGATTCGCCTGGTGAGCCTGATAAACATCTCGTCGATCTCCTGCGTGCTGACTGGATCGAGGCCGGACGTCGGCTCGTCGGCAAAGACCAGGTCTGGATCCAAGGCGAGCGCCCGCGCCAGGGCAACGCGTTTCTTCATTCCGCCGCTGATTCCCGACGGCCGCTTTGATCCGTGATCTTCCAGACCAACCATCCGAAGCTTGAGGCGCGCTGTTTCCATGAGAACCGCTGCATCCAAACCTCGATAATGCTCCCGGAGCGGAAGGTGCACGTTCCCGAGCAACGAAAGGGATTCGATTAAGGCCCCGGACTGAAACAGCATCCCGCATCGGATATGCAACTCCTTCAGCTGAGCGCCCTTCAGTCGATGCAGGTCTTGCCCAAAAATGCGGACCTGGCCGGAGGTGGGTTCCAAGACTCCGATTAAAATATTCAAGAGGGTGCTCTTGCCGCATCCGCTCCCACCCAGGATGACGAATGTCTCTTCTGGAAAGACTTTGAAGCTGATTCCATTGAGAACCGTCCGCCCGTTTGGAAAACTCTTGGTCAAATTGCTCACCTCCAGGACCGGCTCGCGCGCTTCTACCAGAGGCGCTTCCGTCTCTCCGTCCTCCGCTCCCATGGCCGTAGTGCTCATCGTCAAACAAGCTGAAAAGAGGTTACGACAGCGTTGGCAATCGTCACCACAATCACTGCAGTCACGACCGATTGGGTGGTCGCTTCACTGATTTCCCGCGAACCGTTTCGGACATTAAGTCCCTTATAAAACGCGATCGTCGCGACCAGAAAGGCGAAAAGCGTGCTCTTCACCATCGCGACTAACACACTCCAGAAACTCGCCCCGTCGAATAGGTAGTAGATGTAATCAGAAACGCTCATTTTGAGCACCATGCCGCACAGCAACCATCCTCCGACCAGAGAGGCGTAAATGCCCACCAAAGTCACGATCGGCAGCATAATCTGAAATCCAAGGAAACGCGGGACCAGCAGATAAGGCACCACGTCGATGCCCATCGTGAAAAGAGCTTTCACTTCTTCGGATACCTGCATTGAGCCGAGCTCTGCCGTCACCGCAGAGACGCTGCGCCCGGCAAAGATCAGCGCCACACCCACAGGCACGACCTGTTCTGTCAAGATGACCCAGAGCAAACTCGGCACGATTTCCACTTTCCCGATCTGGCTTAGCTGAAGCTCCAAAACCAGCGCCAGCACAAACCCAGCTGTCACCGCGATCAAGCTTGACGCTGGTATGGCTCCCACCCCAATCGAGCGAATTTGCACAATCACGTTCTCGAATGTCACTGCCGAGGGACGCGCCAGCGTTCTTACGGTCGACTCCACAAGTTGCGCCACAAGGCTGAAATAACCGGTCTTGCTGCTAATCATCCTGCAGTCTCGAGAGAATATCCGGCTTCAATCCAGCAACTCTCTTCGGGCGGTCTCCACGTCGGCAAACGCCAAAAGCTCCTTTTGCAGTCCCATCATTTCAAAGGAACCCTTGATTCTCTCAGACATCCCAACAATCGCGACTCGGGCCTGAGCGCGCCGCTTTCGTGCGTAAAGAGTGATCACCGCCCAAACCGGACTATTGATAAACTCGGTTTCTGAAAGGTCGAACAGCAGGAGCCGGATCTCTTCCCGGCTATACCGTGTCAGAAGCTCCTGGACAGCCGGCATCGAAAGAATATCTGCTGAACCCTGAAAGCTGAGGATCCTGTCTTGACCCTCAATTTTCTCGCTGATCCTCAGCTGGGCTGCCCTCTTCATGGTGCCAGACCGTAATTCCCCTCCTGGTCGAACGCGAGCTTTTTTGGTTGCTGCACTCAGGCAACACACCGCCCACTCAATCAATTGCACCGGTTTTTCAGCAGAATCTTTATCGGCAATTGACCCTGCCGCAATCGGGCTATATCAATCGAAGGTCTTGTTATGGCGCAACGCATCGGCAAATGCACTAACTATTCCGGTTGCAAACTAGCCTACCGAAACGAAAAGATTACGGTCGTCACAAAGGACTTTCGTTGCCCGGAATGCGGTTCACCGCTCGAATCCCTAAGCCCAAAACGAAGCTTGTCTCCCACGCTCGTCCTTTCAATCGGTGTCGCGGTCGTTCTTCTATTGGCAGTGGGCGCCATCCTTTGGACGCTGGGCAGTTCACCAAAGCGACGAACCGAGGTTGTCGAGTTTTCGCCGACTCCCTCTCCGACTTCAACCCCCTCTCCCACTCCGACTCTCACGCCATCGCCGACACCCACCCCATCACCAATATTGACTCCGACGCCCAGCCCGAATGCCGCACCCACAGCGACTGGAGAAGCTGCCGGAACCATCGATCTCGATATTACTTTGCCCGAGATTGCCGAAGTCAAACGCCAGGTCCTGAAACGCATCGACCTCATGCCCAGCGTCTCTACCCAAAATAAAGACAGGCTTTACAGCGCCGTCGACAGATCCCGCGGAATGGGACGTTTATTCACCGTCTCCTTCGAAACTTCGTTCACCAAAATCTCTCCTGATCAGATCGCTTACGTCAAAAGCCAGCTCGATCATCCTCAGATCCAGAAACTCCTTGATGATCCGACTCTCGTGTTAGTAATCCTCGGCTACGCGGACAAACAAGGTGATGACCAGAAGAACCTGCAGATCTCAAGCGCCCGCGCACAAGCGGTAATGGATATGCTGCGCGATCAGTTTGCGATCCAAAATGTGATGCATATCGTCCCTATGGGCGGGACTAATCTACTGGATGCTCGTGAACTGGCGAAAAACCGGGTCGTCGAAGTCTGGGCGGTGCTTCCGTGATTCAGGATTCAGGATTCAGGATTCAGGATTCAGAAGTCAGGAGCCAGAAGTCGAGAATGGGGAACACCGGCTGTCACGCCTCGAACCGTGATTCCTCCTCCGGTCCTCTGGGCAAAAATTGGAGCAGGAAATTCCTAAAAGGCCGGTTGACTTTCTAGGCTCGTCTCTTCGAACCACCCACTCCACAACTCCACTTCCGAGTCTGCCTGTCGTCCTGCCTCACTCCCTCCTCCCATGCTTCTTGGCGATGACTTCATAGATGGCATCGTGAATTTCAAGGTTCTGATTCCAATCCGCTACCACCAGGCTCCTGGATCTCAGAAGCAAGAGATCGATCTGCCCGATCGCCTCCTCGAAAATTTGATCCAAAGCCGACGAGGGTGCGTCACCCAAGTCTCCGCAAAAACTGTCAGGTCCGATTCCTGGAAATAAACGCGTGATGACCCCGATCGTCTCCCACCAGAGGTCACCGGGAATAACCCGAGCTGCGGCTTGCCGAATGCCGTCATCTCGCACCAGTCGATGCGGGCCCAGTGACGTCTCCCAGCGTCGATCTCGTTCGACAATATTTTGGAGCCTCTTGCCAATCGCGACGCCAGGTTGATGCTCAATGGCGATTTGGCGCGCTAGGCTCAACATTTCGTCCAGCGCAACGGCGAGCGTATTTTCATCGTCAACCAGCAGAATTTTGACCGCTAACACTCCGAGTGAATACATGTCGCACGGCGACGTGAGCAGGGGCAGAATCTCAAAGCTGGCATTGCCAATCGGCGCACCGGCCAATTGCTCAAGGGAATTCTGAATCGGTTCCGATAGCATTTGGGGAATCGTCCGAAAACGGGTCTCTCCTTTTGCCAAGGCTTCGGACTCATCCGCCCGGCCGTAGAGATCTATCCGGCCGCTCGCCATGGGTAGGCGAACATGGATCAAATCGCTGGCGGCTACATTCAGACGTTCGTCTGTCGCCAAAGTCGCCTCGAGGCTCGTACCGTCCGGGGTTGGTGGAAATATCTTCCGGATGCGCACCGTTGCCGATCCGCGTCCGGGTAAGTCGCGCGTTTGCGGTCGGTAGATCGACGGGCCGGATAACTCCGGGGGGATAAAGTAGCGCACGCCGCTGGCACCGACCGATATCGCCGCTGCGCAGGTCGATTCAGCAAGATCCACCTGCGCGCCCCAAAACAAAGGCAGTCCGGTTCCTATCTCAGAAAGCTGCACTCGGAAGCTTTCCGCTCCCAGCACCAGAAACGGCAACTGCTGAAATCGAATCGCGGACCGCGTCTCCTCTAGAGCCTGCAGAATGAGGTTGAGCTTAAGGTGGAAAACCTCGAGCAAACGCCCGGCTTTGCCGGCTCGCCCACTGAAGAGATGTCCTCCCCGGTAGAGTATTTCCTCGGCATCCTCAAGTCTCGCGTAAGCCGCCCCCAGGCGAATCGTCTCCTTGCCGCACTGAAAACCGGGCCAGGTTTTGCCGGAAAGTATGTCCGCGAATTCCGTCAGCGCGAGAGGCGCCAGCGGCCGGACGAGCAACAATCCTCCCCCGGGATTAAATGGATAAAGACCCTTAAAAATGTCGTTCACCGGCCTGACACCAGGTGGCATCGGCGCTCCGCTCGTAATTGCCATAAATACTGGGCTCGTCCGCTCCGAATCCGTTCCACAAATATCGATGCAGCGACGATCCATATGAAGGCAATCCCGCTATTTCCAAGGCCTTCTCATCCTGGCAGAGCAGGAAAGGCCGACGAGTCAAAGGGTCGGACGGGTGAATGACCATACCTTCCTTTCCGTCAATCAGGGCAGGCACCGGATGATTAAATTCTGCACCTGTCTCAATGATTGTGGCTCGTTTAAGCGTGCGAAACATTGCCGCTCGATCGGCCCAACGCCGGTCGAGCACCGAGTTCGTCAATGGCTCAAGCTGGGCTCGGAAGCTGAATGCCACGCGGTCCACATTTTGAACCCAGATCTCCACCCATGCTTTTGGATGACCGGCACGGTCAACGATGGACCCGAGGTAAATGGAAGCGTCCAACGTCTCCCGCAACAGGATAAAAGGAGGCGATTCGGAGGAATCCATTCGAACGAGCAAAGAGATTGCGATCGGCGCATCGCGATCTTCCGCCCGAAGCGAGACCCCTCGGTACCCCTTCAGCGGCTGGGTCTTATCGAACTGCAAAGAGATCATTCACCCAATCCTATCATCCGCACCGTGCAACGTCACCTTCGCTCTGATTCAGCAAAACCGGGTGGGTCTCGCAATAAAGAGCATCAAGGTGTGAAAAAAAGAAGAGGCTGCCACCTGGCTTCATAATGCGTTGCTCCACTTTGATTCCATGGCGATGCAACGCATTGCCGGCACGACCGTTCAAAGGCGAACCGCGCAGTGGCATTGACCTTGTTTTTTTGCGTCCTTCTTCTGAAAGCCGCCGTATTAGTTGCGTTACGTTCGAGAATCACTAGTTATGGAACTCACACTCGCCAGGGAGAAAGCCTGATGCCCTTATAATAGTAAAAACCATAAAAAAAGTTTCAGCTGAGTATACCAGAACCGTATTGGGTGGCTAAGTTCATGCGTTTCAGGAGATTTGGCCTAATTACCTTTATTCTTTCGCTCTGTTTCTCGCTGCCTCTGACGGCGGAGGAAAAGGGAGGGTGGGTTTTTGATTCGCTGGCAACCGCACCCAGTGCAACGACCCCAGACGCCCAACAGGTCTACCAACTGTTGCTCAAAATGCTCGATCGGTGGAACGCCCACGATATTGAAGGGCATCTAGAGGTCTATTGGAAGTCACCTGAGCTGTTGGTCGTCGTTGATTCCGAGCAGTTTAACGGCTGGCAGCAACTGCATTCTTCCTACATCAATGGCTATCCGGACCGCAATTCGATGGGCTACATCAGTCCGGCGCGCATTCAAGTGAAACTTCTTAAGCCAGACCTGGCTTTAGCCCTCACCTGGTGGTCTATCACTTTCCCCAATTCCAAGCAGAAGGTAGTGGGCAATACGACGATGAATCTCCAAAAATTTGACGATGGATGGAAGATTGTCGCCGCTCATTCGAGCACCGCCGAGATGTAGTTCGACCCGGAATCCGGGCAGTGTTGGGCCACCAACGATCTTTACGGCGGCATTTGCAGCTCGACCATTTTCCATCCACGCTCGCTCCCGGCTCGGAAACAGATGGTGCTTCTACCGGTTGGAACGCTCATAAGAGGCGCAGCTGCTTCGCATTGATGCAAGGTCTTTTTGCTGGTTGAAAGGCCTCGGCTGAGTGAACGCTAAACAGGCCTGCGTCCTGGGGTGTCTGTCAGCCAAAGTTCACGATATGCCCGGAGACGCGGCTAAACTCTCCTGCGGAGAATGCGTCGGCATCGTGAACGCTAAACCCGCCTCTGGCGAATGCGGTGCATCGTGAACGCCAAACTCGCCTCCGGCGGGTGCGTCAGCATCGTGAACGCTAGATCAGCCTGTGGCGGGTGCGTCGGCATCGTGAACGCTAGATCAGCCTCTGGCGGATGTGTTGGCATCGTGAACGCTAGATCGACCTCTGGTGGATGTGTTGGCATCGTGAACCCTAGATCAGCCTCTGGCGGGTGCGTCGGCATCGTAAACGCCAGACTCTCCTGTGGTGGATGCGTCGGCATCGTAAACGCCAGACTCTCCTGTGGTGGATGCGTCGGCATCGTGAAAGCTAGATCAGCCTCTGGCGGGTGCGTGGGCATCGTGAACGCTAAATCAGCCTCTGGTGGATGCGTGGGCATTGTGAACGCCAGATCAGCCTCTGGTGGATGCGTGGGCATTGTGAACGCTAGATCGGCCTCTGGCGGGTGCGTTGGCATCGTGAACGCCAGATCAGCCTGTGGTGGATGCGTCGGCATTGTGAACGCCAGATCAGCCTGTGGCGGGTGCGTTGGCATCGTGAACGCCAAATCGCCTGTGGTGGATGCGTTGGCATTGTGAACGCTAGATCGCCTGTGGCGGATGCGTTGGCATTGTGAACGCCAGATCAGCCTGTGGCGGGTGCGTCGGCATCGTGAACGCCAGATCAGCCTGTGGCGGATGCGTTGGCATCGTGAACGCTAGATCAGCCTGTGGCGGGTGCGTTGGCATCGTGAACGCCACATCGGCCTGTGGCGGATGCGTTGGCATTGTGAACGCCAGATCAGCCTGTGGCGGGTGCGTCGGCATCGTGAACGCCAGATCAGCCTGTGGTGGATGCGTCGGCATTGTGAACGCTAGATCAGCCTGTGGCGGATGCGTTGGCATCGTGAACGCCACATCGGCTTGTGGTGGGTGCGTTGGCATCGTGAACGCCATCTGATGCGGCATCTGAAGCCTGTGGCGGTTGCGTCGGCATCGTGAACGCTAGATCAGCCTCTGGTGGATGCGTCGGCATTGTGAACGCTAGATCAGCCTGTGGCGGATGCGTTGGCATCGTGAACGCTAGATCAGCCTGTGGCGGATGCGTCGGCATCGTGAACGCTAGATCAGCCTCTGGCGGGTGCGTCGGCATCGTGAACGCCAGATCAGCCTGTGGCGGATGCGTCGGCATCGTGAACGCCAGATCAGCCTGTGGTGGATGCGTCGGCATCGTGAACGCCAGATCAGCCTGTGGTGGATGCGTCGGCATCGTGAACGCTAGATCAGCCTGTGGCGGATGCGTCGGCATCGTGAACGCTAGATCGGCCTGTGGCGGGTGCGTCGGCATCGTGAACGCCAGATCAGCCTGTGGCGGGTGCGTTGGCATCGTGAACGCCAGATCGGCCTGTGGTGGGTGCGTTGGCATCGTGAACGCTAGATCGGCCTGTGGCGGGTGCGTCGGCATTGTGAACGCTAGATCAGCCTGTGGCGGGTGCGTCGGCATCGTGAACGCCAGATCAGCCTGTGGTGGGTGCGTCGGCATTGTGAACGCTAGATCAGCCTGTGGCGGATGCGTCGGCATTGTGAACGCCAGATCAGCCTGTGGCGGATGCGTCGGCATCGTGAACGCTAGATCAGCCTCTGGTGGGTGCGTCGGCATTGTGAACGCCAGATCAGCCTGTGGCGGATGCGTCGGCATCGTGAACGCCAGATCAGCCTGTGGCGGATGCGTTGGCATCGTGAACGCTAGATCAGCCTGTGGTGGATGCGTCGGCATTGTGAACGCCAGATCGGCCTCTGGCGGGTGCGTTGGCATCGTGAACGCCACATCAGCCTGTGGCGGATGCGTCGGCATCGTGAACGCTAGATCGCCTCTGGCGGGTGCGTCGGCATTGTGAACGCCAGATCAGCCTCTGGTGGGTGCGTCGGCATCGTGAACGCCAGATCAGCCTGTGGTGGATGCGTCGGCATCGTGAACGCTAGATCAGCCTGCTGGCGGGATGCGTTGGCATCGTGAACGCCAGATCAGCCTGTGGCGGATGCGTCGGCATCGTGAACGCCACATCGGCTGGGCGCGTGCGGCATCGTGAAGCCAATCGCCTGGGGGATGCGTCGGCATCGTGAACGCTAGATCAGCCTGTGGCGGGTGCGTCGGCATCGTGAACGCTAGATCAGCCTGTGGCGGATGCGTCGGCATCGTGAACGCTAGATCGGCCTCTGGCGGATGCGTTGGCATCGTGAACGCTAGATCGGCCTGTGGCGGATGCGTCGGCATTGTGAACGCCAGATCGGCCTGTGGCGGGTGCGTTGGCATCGTGAACGCCAGATCAGCCTGTGGCGGATGCGTCGGCATCGTGAACGCCAAGCTCGCCTGTGGCGGATGCGTCGGCATTGTGAACGCCAGATCAGCCTCTGGTGGGTGCGTCGGCATCGTGAACGCTAGATCGGCCTCTGGTGGATGCGTTGGCATCGTGAACGCCACATCAGCCTGTGGTGGATGCGTTGGCATCGTGAACGCTAGATCGGCCTGTGGTGGGTGCGTTGGCATCGTGAACGCCAGATCAGCCTGTGGTGGGTGCGTCGGCATTGTGAACGCTAGATCAGCCTGTGGCGGGTGCGTCGGCATTGTGAACGCTAGATCAGCCTGTGGCGGGTGCGTTGGCATCGTGAACGCCAGATCAGCCTGTGGTGGATGCGTCGGCATCGTGAACGCCAGATCAGCCTGTGGCGGGTGCGTCGGCATTGTGAACGCTAAGATCAGCCTGTGGTGGATGCGTCGGCATCGTGAACGCTAGATCAGCCTGTGGCGGATGCGTCGGCATTGTGAACGCTAGATCAGCCTGTGGCGGATGCGTCGGCATCGTGAACGCTAGATCAGCCTGTGGCGGATGCGTCGGCATCGTGAACGCTAGGTCAGCCTGTGGCGGATGCGTCGGCATCGTGAACGCTAGATCAGCCTCTGGCGGATGCGTCGGCATCGTGAACGCCAAGTTCGCCTGTCGGATGCGTCGGCATGTGAACGCCTAGTCGCCTGTGGAGATGCGTCGGCATCGTGAAGCCAGTCGCCTGTGGCGGATGCGTCGGCATTGTGAACGCCAGATCAGCCTGTGGCGGGTGCGTCGGCATCGTGAACGCTAGATCAGCCTGTGGCGGGTGCGTTGGCATCGTGAACGCTAGATCGGCCTGTGGTGGGTGCGTCGGCATCGTGAACGCTAGATCAGCCTGTGGCGGGTGCGTTGGCATCGTGAACGCCAGATCAGCCTGTGGTGGATGCGTCGGCATTGTGAACGCTAGATCAGCCTGTGGCGGGTGCGTCGGCATTGTGAACGCCAGATCAGCCTGTGGCGGATGCGTCGGCATCGTGAACGCCAGATCGGCCTCTGGCGGGTGCGTCGGCATCGTGAACGCTAGATCGCCTGTGGTGGATGCGTCGGCATCGTGAACGCTAGATCAGCCTCTGGTGGATGCGTGGGCATCGTGAACGCCAGATCAGCCTGTGGCGGATGCGTCGGCATCGTGAACGCCAGATCAGCCTCTGGCGGGTGCGTCGGCATTGTGAACGCCAGATCAGCCTCTGGCGGATGCGTTGGCATCGTGAACGCCAGATCAGCCTGTGGCGGGTGCGTTGGCATCGTGAACGCCAGATCAGCCTGTGGTGGATGCGTCGGCATCGTGAACGCCAGATCGGCCTGTGGTGGGTGCGTCGGCATCGTGAACGCCAGTTCGCCTGCGGCGGATGCGTCGGCATCGTGAACGCTAGATTTGGCGGGATGCGTCGGCATCGTGAACGCCAGGTCGCCTGGGCGGATGCAGTCGGCATCGTGAACGCCAGGTTCGCCTGCGGGGATGGTCGGCATCGTGAACGCTAGATTCGCCTGCGGCGGATGCGTCGGCATCGTGAACGCCAGATCGCCTGTGGCGGATGCGTCGGCATCGTGAACGCCAAGTATCAGCGCTGTGCGTGGGATGCGTCGGCATCGTGAACGCCAGATCCGCCTGTGGTGGATGCGTCGGCATCGTGAAACGCCTAGAGTCCGTCCTCTCGGCTGGGTGCGTCGGCATCGTGAACGCCAGATCCGCCTGTGGTGGATGCGTCGGCATCGTGAACGCCAGATCAGCCTGTGGCGGATGCGTCGGCATCGTGAACGCCAGATCAGCCTGTGGTGGATGCGTCGGCATCGTGAACGCTAGATCGCCTGCTGGCGGATGCGTCGGCATCGTGAACGCTAGATCGGCCTGTGGTGGATGCGTCGGCATCGTGAACGCCAGATCAGCCTGTGGCGGATGCGTCGGCATCGTGAACGCCAGATCAGCCTGTGGCGGGTGCGTCGGCATCGTGAACGCCAGATCAGCCTGTGGTGGATGCGTCGGCATCGTGAACGCCAGATCGGCCTGTGGCGGATGCGTCGGCATCGTGAACGCCAAATCAGCCTGTGGCGGATGCGTCGGCATCGTGAACGCCAGATCAGCCTGTGGCGGGTGCGTCGGCATCGTGAACGCCAGATTCGCCTGTGGCGGATGCGTCGGCATCGTGAACGCCAGATTAGCCTCTGGCGGATGCGTCGGCATCGTGAACGCCAGATCGCCTGTGGCGGGTGCGTCGGCATCGTGAACGCCAGATTAGCCTGTGGTGGATGCGTCGGCATCGTGAACGCCAGGTTCGCCTGTGGCGGGTGCGTCGGCATCGTAAACGCCAGATTCAGCCTGTGGTGGATGCGTCGGCATCGTGAACGCTAGATCGGCCTGCTGGCGGATGCGTCGGCATCGTGAACGCTAGATCAGCCTGTGGCGGATGCGTCGGCATCGTGAACGCTAGATCGCCTGTGGCGGATGCGTCGGCATCGTGAACGCTAGATCAGCCTGCTGGCGGGTGCGTCGGCATCGTGAACGCCAGATCGCCTGTGGCGGATGCGTCGGCATCGTGAACGCCAGGTTCGCCTCTGGCGGATGCGTCGGCATCGTGAACGCCAGATCGCCTCCGGTGGATGCGTCGGCATCGTAACGCAATCGGCTGCGGCGGGTGCGTCGGCATCGTGAACGCCAAGCTCGCCTCCGGCGGATGCGTCGGCATCGTGAACGCTAGATTGGCCTCCGGCGGATGCGTTGGCATTGTGAACGCCACATTCGCCTCCGGCGGATGCGTCGGCATTGTGAACGCTAGTTTCGCCTCCGGCGGATGCGTCGGCATCGTGAACGCTAGATTCGCCTCTGGCGGGTGCGTCGGCATCGTGAACGCTAGACTCGGCCTGGTTGGCGCGGCATCGTGAATTGCCTGAGCGGCATCGTGAATGCCAAGCTGGCCAGTACCGGTTGATTCGGCTTGGTGGCCGCCGAGGGGCGATCGACGCCCGGTTCAGCGGGCGGTTTCGCATCTTTCGGCGACGTCCAAATCCATTCCTGATCTTTATAAAAACGTCGGTGATCGTCGTTGCCAACAGGCAACATAGCGGGAGCTCGGTCCGGGAGTAGGCCCGGAACCTAAAGAGCAGATTGCTGCAATGATTAATACATTTTTTGTCATATCGACTTATGGGTAGCCTTGTTTAACTGGGATGCCACATTGAATCTGGCAATTATGATAATTACCAGCTATTCGGCCGTGCGCAGTCGCCCGGTATTAGCTCGCGTAGAGTGCTCGAACTTTCCGGGACATCAATTTTCAATGACCAAACCCTGAGAGATTCAGGAGATACCCGACCTCACTCCATTCGGTTCGAAACAAACTCAGACCCACAGCGCTTCCGCAGGGAAGAAATCCGCTAAACTTCATTCAAGAGGACTCGCGCAGAGGAGGTTGAGAGGAGCGGTCGACCAGGGATTGACTTATCAATCAGACCGGGTAACTATCGCGATCGTCCGTTGCTCTCCTGGGCTCGGAGACTAAATTTCAATGCTTGTAGGGAAAACGAAACGGCCGAGGAACGTCGATGCAGCTCGCGCGGCGGCCATCCTTTACGGTGATTGGGGCACCAGCAAGGCGTACGTCATCGGCCTGGCTTTCGCGATTGCCGGATACAGCTCTTTCTGGTTGATCGCGGCGATGTGCGCACTGACAGCGCTGGTCGGCTTTAACTACATGATTGTTTGCCGGCACTACCCGGACGGCGGCGGCGTTTACGCGAGCGTGCGTCACCGTTCTGAGGTTCTCTCCATCGTGGGTGCCTTCCTTTTGATCGCCGATTACATCGTAACGGCATCCATTAGTGCTCTTTCCGCTTTTCAGTACCTTGGCGTCAGCCAACCCGAACTGTTTGCAGGAGCGGCGATCCTTGCCATTGGCGCTTTGAACTATTTCGGGCCCAAGCACACGGGCGGATTGGCAGTCGCAGTCTCGATCCCGACGGCGATTGTGGTGATCGGCCTTGGGGTATTCTGTTTTTTCCATCTGGACCAGGCCTTGCACAACCTGAAACCTCTTTCCGGCAACCTGGCGGAAAATTGGAAAGGGTTCGTCGGCATCGTTCTTGCCCTGTCGGGAGTTGAAGCGGTGGCAAACGCCACCAATGTCATGAAGCTCGATCCGGGAAGTACGGACGATCATCCGTCCGTCGCCAAAACTTCGACTCCGGCGATCGCCATTGTCATGCTGGAGGTCTGTATCCTGACCGCAGTTCTGGGCTTGGGAATGCTTGCGCTCAATGGCCTGCGGATCCACGACGGAGATGTCGATGCCCCCGGAAATCCTGGTGTCCGGGATTACATGCTCCGTTACATGGCCGACGTGTTCGTTGGAGGTACCTTCGGGCCGGTGTTTGGTCAGATTGCTGCCTGGCTGGTGACCGGCGTGATCGCTTTTCTTTTGCTTTCCGCAGTTAATACCGCCATCGGTGCTCTGATCGCGATCTCGTTTCTGATGTCCCGCGACCGAGAGTTGCCCCAGCAATTTGAGAGGCTCAATCCTTTTGGAGTTCCCAACGCGGGCCTGATCGTAGCAACGGTCATCCCGGCCATCTTGGTCATCGCAGTCAGAGACGTTTCCGGTCTCGCCGACCTTTATGCAGTGGGGGTCGTCGGCGCCATCGCGACAAATCTTGGCGCTTCCTCGACAGACAAGAAGCTCGGTCTACGAACATGGGAACGGACGTTAATGTTCTGCACCTTCATCGTGATGGCCACGATCGAAGTCTCCCTCTTTGTCGACAAGCCGAACGCCCGCCTGTTTGCAGCCACGATTCTCGTCTTTGGCCTTATCCTGCGCGGACTGGCCAGCGAGAGGGCTGAGAAAAAGGCGTTGAGTGCCGCAGCCGGCAATGGCGTCAAAAAGAGCGAACTCCCGACGCCTTTCGAGCAATCGCTCTCTGAAACGACAGGTCCACCGATGCTGTGCGCCGTCCGCGGAATCGGCCGGACTCTCGATTTCGCCATCCAGGAAGCCAAAGACACCGATCGCCCTCTCTACGTCCTCTTTGTCCGGGAGCAACCGGTCATCGCGCCTGATGACCGCAAACGCAAATGGGGTGAAGACGACGAGGCTCGGGCGATTTTTATCTATGCGAAGGATAAGGCTTCCGGACACCGCCTGCTTCCGGCCTACGCCATCAGCGACTCGGCTGCGGACACCATCGTCGACATCGCGGCGACGGTCGGCGCTTCGTACTTGATCGTCGGCGCGCCACAACGAAACAGTCTGGTCAACCTTCTCAGAGGGAACATCATCCGGAACATTTCCAGCATCTTACCCGAAGAGATTCATCTTCTGGTTTATGCTTGAAATCCCGGTCACCTCATCCCACAGTTCGCTGCACCTTCAAAATCGAAACCCAAACGGCGTTCGACATCGATCTCTCAGTCTGGTAGAGATCTCTGGCGCAGCCACTTCACAAGTCTAACCTCCCCAACCCTATGCTACATATCATTTGGTCCATCATTATCGGCTTTATCGCGGGCGCCATCGCCAGCATGATCATGCACACCCACTTAGGATTCGTAATGACCACACTCCTGGGAATTATCGGGTCGATCGTCGGTGGGATAATCGCCCGCCTCTTTTCGAAACCGCCGGAAGGTTCCTCATTTCATCCGGCTGGTCTGATCTTATCGATCATCGGGGCGATTATCGTGCTGTTCATCGCAGGCAAGATGGCCTAAACCGCATAGGCAATCTCCGCCTCAGCGCAAAAGAATCCGAGAACGAGTTCGGTGAGAAAAGCTAATCACTCGGCGTATGTCCGAGTCCGATTCCGCCAGCCAGGGAGCCAGCGTTTTTCATTTCGCTCAACGGGAGCGTTGGCGACACGCCGGGTTAGCACCTTGTCCGCCGCACGGCTGAATTCCACACTCGCCGGTCCTGTTCTCATTTCTTCGAGAACCTGCAATAATCCCCAACCTTCGCCGCGATAGCGTTCGCTCGGCAGCGTCCCTTCGCCCTTAAAATTAACGTAGTCGACCAAGGCATACAGGCCATCGGGTTCAGCAGCGACTCGGTAGAAGTTTTTCCGGATCTTTTCGCGTTCCTCAATCGGAGCGGCCTCCAACATCTTGGGTAATGCCCGCTCCAATCTGAGTGCAGCAAATTTAGCTTGGAAGGCAACCGTTTCCGCTAGAAAGGACCGGAGCTCTTTCATCCGTGGACTTTGCTGATCGGCCAAAAACTGCGCCCGGTCCGGCCAGGGGCAAGCATCCGCTGACCTCAACCAGCCAGGAACTTTGTAACCCGTTTGAAATCAAGTATTGGAGAAGAAGCGGAAAGCTCTCCTCAAACCGGCCGCGCTTGCCCGCCGGATACCAGATAAAATGTCCGATCCCCAAGGAGGCAAAATCCTCACCGGAATTCCAAGCGGTCAACCCGGCGATTGTGCCGCCGGACTCATTCTGCCAAAGCCGCCGTCCGATCTTCTCCGCTTGCGAATCGGAAAGCTGGATCGACTGCCCGAAAGCAACGCTGACCGTCGCGAGTAACGTTCCCATCCAGGCCAACCAAAAAGATGCCAAGAGCAATGACTTTTGCCTTTTCATGATCGAGCTAAACACTCTGCTGACTGGACCGCTCCTCCCGTGACGTCGCCATTGATTTTGCTTGTCACCCATTTGCCTTATCTCCCTGGAGAGACAGTTTCAAAATGCGCCATGTCATTCTTGATACAGATATCGGCACCGATGTCGACGATATGCTTTGGCTTTTCACTTGGAGATAAGACACCACTCAGATAATAATTTTTGCCATTGTATGCCTACTCCCACCATTCAACCGTTTCTATGGGGAACAGCCACTGCCAGCTATCAGATTGAGGGAGCTGTTTCCGAAGATGGACGAGCGCCTTCGATCTGGGACACCTTTTCTCATACTCCACACAAGGTCGAGCGCTCTGAGACCGGCGACATCGCCTGTGACCACTATCACCGTCACGCCGAAGATATCGCACTGATGCGCGACCTCGGAGTCCAAGCTTACCGTTTTTCCATTTCCTGGTCTCGAATCCTTCCCGAGGGCCGCGGAAACGCGAATGCCCGAGGACTCGCCTTTTATGACCGTCTGGTAGACGACCTGCTCGCCGCAGGCATCACTCCGTTTGCCACGCTGTTTCATTGGGATCTTCCTCAAGCCCTGCAGGATCGAGGAGGATTTACCAATCGCGACATCGCCGGCTGGTTCAGTGAGTACGCGGTTCAGACAACTCAACGCCTGGGGGACCGGGTGGAACATTGGATCATGTTGAATGAGCCGTCGGTCTTTGCTTTTCTTGGGCATTTGATCGGTGTGCATGCGCCGGGACTGACTGATTTGCAGGCATTTTTTGCCACCACTCACCATTTGAACCTGGCCCAGGGAACGGCTCTTCAGGCTCTCCGCTCCAATAACGCGTCGTGGAAACTCGGTACCACGCTGAATGTGCATCGCGGCGTTTCTGCCGATGGTTCCAAGGCTTCGGCGGTCATGGCCGAGCGTCACAATGACCTCTGGAACGGTTGCTTTTTGGGGCCACTTTTATCGGGCTGCTTATCCATCTCGGATTTTTCCGCAGCTGGAGCCTTACGTGCAATCTGGCGATCTGAAATCAATTCGCCAACCCGTTGATTTTCTGGGTATCAACCACTACTTCCGTGCTTACATTCAGGCCAAGCCCGACGCTTCGATCGGCTATGAGCACGCCGCGCCGCCTTCCCATTTACCGAGAACCAGCTTTAATTGGGAAATTGACCCAAGCGAATTTCGGGATGTTTTGTTGGAGCTTCACGAATCCTATCAATGCCCTCCAATCTACATCACAGAAAACGGCGCCTATTTCGACGACCAACTATCTGTGGACGGAAAAGTCCATGACGCCAATCGCGTCGCATTCCTTGAGGGGTACATCAAAGCTATGCAAGAGGCCAGAGAACGCGGCGTTGACATCCGTGGATATTTCGTCTGGTCGCTGATGGATAATTTCGAGTGGGCCTCGGGCTACCGCCCTACATTTGGTCTCGTGAAAATCGATTTCGGTACTCAGAAGAGAATACCGAAAGATTCGTTCTTCTGGTACCGCGATCATATCCAACAGAAGGTTTGAAGAGAGTTTTAAAATTTTACGACCGTGCCGCCCACTGCATTCCACGGCGAAAAAGGGTCGCCATCTCGGGTACCCCGAACTCCGACGCAAGATGCCCGAGGGAGCTGTAAAATACTTTGCCGCGTCCGTGCATCCGCTTCCAGGCGACCGGCATCTCAACACCTTTAATCCAAGAGCAATGTTCTCCGGAGAAGGTGGTCGTGGCCAGAACATGGTTCATCGGGTCAACATGCATGTAGTACTGCTCTGATTGGTAGTTGAAATCTTCTAATCCGGCTGTGACCGGATCGTTTTTATCCACGATCTTTACCTGGTAATGGATGATGTTGCCCGGATGAGCAACCCATTGGCCGCCAGTCATGAACTGGTAGTCCGTGTTCAAGCGAAAGCTGTCTCCCATTCCTCCATGAAACCCGGCAAGTCCGACACCGGACTCGACAGCGGCGCACAGATTCTTCGATTCCGCGTCGGCAATGCTCCCCATCGTAAAGATCGGAATGATCAAGTCGAAGCGCACCAGATCTGGATCGGCGAAAGCACTCGTTCGATTTTCCTTGGCAACGACGAATCCCTCTTCGGCTAGAAAACTTTCAACGACAGCAGCACATTGCTCAGGCTGATGCCCTTCCCATCCGCCCCAAACGATCAATGCATTTCTTTGTTTCACTAATCGAGAAGTCCAAATCGAGGGAGCGGTTGGAGTGCCCGTGGCCGTTCACAATGAGAATGCACGGCGATCGGTACGCCGGATTCGCCACCAGAAACTATGGCCTCCATCACTTCCACGGTATGAAGCGCCATTTCATCGGAAGCTCGATGTGGTCGATTTGCCCGGATCGCAGACGCCATGTCAGCAACACCTAGAATTCGATAATTCCCGTCGCCGAAGCCATGCGTCAAAGGCATATCAAGCCATCGTCCTCCCTTTTCCAGGAGTCGTACCGGTCCACCAAAAAAGTTCGGGTCCGGAATCTGCAAACTCCCGTCCGTTCCATAAATTTCGATCGGTAAATGACTGTGTCCTTGCACATCAAAACTGGCGTGGAAGCTGATAATTGCCCCCTGCTCAAACTCCACCAGAGCATTGAAGTGCGTTAATATTTCGACCGGAAATTTTTCGCCCTTTCGAGGGCCAGCTCCGAACACTCGCTGGGCAAAACTTCGCCTGGCGATAGAGGTGACACGGGTGATCGGTCCCAGCAGATTGATCAGCGCGGTGATGTAGTATGGGCCCATGTCGAAGACGGGTCCGCCACCTGTCTGGTAATAGAACTCCGGATTGGGATGCCAGCTTTCAGGACCGGGCGTTAGAACAAACGCGGTTCCGCCGAGTGGTTTGCCGATTGCGCCGTCGTCAATCAGCTTGCGAGCGGTCTGTTGTCCCCCGCCCAGGAAGGTATCAGGCGCGCATCCCAACCTGACATTGTGCCGGCGAGCCGCTCGCGACAACACCTCCGCTCCCTCCTTATTCAGAGCGAGCGGCTTCTCGGAGTAGACATGTTTCCCAGCTTCCAACCCTTGAGAGCTGACCTGAACGTGGTTCTGCGGAGTAGTCAAATTCAGGATGAGATCGACTGTCTCATCCTGCAACAGTTCGTCCACACTCTGGACTTTGAGGCCAAACTCTTCCCCCCTTTTTTCGGCATTCGCCTGCAGCGCATCCGCGCAGCTGACTATCGCCAACTCAGGGAAATTTTGAGCCGCCTTTAAATAGGCGGCGCTGATGTAGCCGGCTCCGACAATGCCAACACTGATTGGAGTAGACACCTCACTCCTTATTTTGTTCCCATGATTTTTCGATCGTTTTGGCTGCCTGTTCGGCCGTTATATTTCCGGCAGCTATATCTGCGCTCGCATCGTTAAACACGCGACCGGTGTCGGGTCCGAGCAATTGATCGATCGCAATGGCGATCCATTGCGAGTTCGACACCTCTTGCGCGATTTGCTTGAAGAACGGATTTTGGATCGCTTCGGCGGTCCCTTTCACCGTCGGGATGTCCAACCCTTCTTCCGCCATTTTGGTTTGGACATCTTTTCCGAGCCAGACCTTCAAGAAATCGACCGTTTCTTTGGGCGCACCTTTCGCGACCAGCATACCATTTAGACTGGCAAAAATGTCGTTCGCATGCCCTTTGCCGTCTTTGACTTCAGGAAAGAAAAACCACCCGAGTTTTTCATCCGGTAGACCCTTCTGATCGGCAGAGTCCGTCCGGCCCTCCGTGATATCCCATGTTCCCATCAGGTGAAAAGCCGTCTTCCCGTCGTGAAAGGTGCCCGCTGCTTCCGGATAGGTATTCGCCAAATAACCTTTTTGAAACGGGTTCAACACCGCGAGATCCTTGTAGAGCTGAAACGCTTTAATCACGTCAGGACTCGCGAATCCGCCGTTCTTGCCTTCGATGGCGGCTTGCATTCCCTCCTTACCCAGAATGCGCATCATCAGCAACGCGGGATAAAAATGAAGCGGCCATTTGTCTTTCCCGCCCGCCGCCAGCGGCGTAATCCCGGCAGCCTGGCATTTTTTTACCGCCTCGATGAAATCATCCCAAGACTTGATCTTCGTCGGGTCAACGCCTGCCTTTGCACATAATTCTTTATTATACCAGAAAACCATCGGGCCAATGTCGGTCGGCAGACCGTAGGTTTTACCCTGATAAGTGAAGTTTTGCACACCGGCTGGGTAAAACGTGTCTTTAAACCCGCCCTCGGCGATCGCACTTGTGATATCTTGACAAACACCCGCATTGATCTGTTCGATCATCACCCCTCCACCCCAGCTGTGAAAGCAGCTCGGCCGGTCTTTGGATTGGAGCAAGGTCGGTAACTTGGCTTTGAATGCTTCGTTCTCCAGGTAATCAAATTCGACTTTTACACCAGGATGCGTCTTTTCATACTCTTTGGCGGCGTCCTGCCAAATGGCGATTGCCTTGGGCAGCTTTTGCAGGTGAAGAATTTTGATGGTCGTTTCGGCAGACGCCGACCAGGAAAGGGACCCTAACAAGACGAAAGGTAGCAGATATCTTAATTTCATGATTCGGGGGGATTGTGTGATCCAGCCGGCCTAAGCCGGGAAAAACCGCGAGGTGATAACCCCGTTTATCCTCCGGGGACCCTTTGAAGCCGTCAAGTATTTATCTAAAACGCGAGACGCGTTTTTTCGCCCATTGCCATTTGCCCGGAAGTGTGGTGCTAGTACGGGCTTGTCGAATCCCATAGATTTGACATAACTGGAAGAGGTTTTCTGCATTTTTAAGGAATTGTTTCCATTTTTCGAATGTCCGCACGAGGTCCAGCCATTATTCGCAACATCAATCGTTTTGATGTTCTCCACACCATTCGCCTGCACGACAACCAGATTTCGCGTTCCGAATTGTCGGAACTGACTGGACTTAGCCAAGCGACCATCTCGAGTATCGTCGGTCATTTGATTGCTGAAGGAGCGCTCATCGAAGATGACGCTTACGGAATGGAAGCCCGGGGACGGGGCCGCCCATTGGTCATGCTACGGTTAAATCCGGAGTACACCCACGTTGTTGGCGTGAAGATCGCGACTCATCAGATCGTCTATTCGGTTACCGATTTTGTGGGAAACGTCTGCGCTTCCGACATCATTCCAGTGGAACCGCTGAAGCTAAGTCCTTCGCAATTGGTGGCATTTGTTGTTCGTGGTGTCCGTGCCTGCCTGAAAAAGGCCAATAAGACGATCGGAGATGTGAGTGGAATCGGCGTCGGTTTACCAGGGTTCGTCGATTCTCACCGTGGAATCGCCTTCTGGAGTCCGGTCTTTGTCAGCCCCAATGTCAACTTTCGGGAGTTGCTCCAGACAAAATTTAAAATTCCGGTTTTCGTCGAGAACGATGCCAACCTCGTCACCCTGGCCGAACACTGGTTCGGGATGGCCAAGGGGCTAGAAAACGCCGTGGTCGTAACAATCGAGCATGGCACCGGAAGCGGCTTGATCTTTAACGGGAAATTGTATCGAGGCGCCCAGGGATTGGCCGCTGAATTCGGACACACCAAGCTGGTCTTTGACGGTCCGCTCTGCCAATGCGGAGAGCGCGGTTGCATGGAAACGCATACCGCGGCATTTGCGATAATCCACGAAGCCGCCAAGGCCGGCTTTCGCGTTCCGAAACGGCCTCTCGACTACAATGAGCAGTCACGCCTGATCCAGGCGATCGTCTCCAAGGCAGAGGCGGGCGATCAATCGATGATGCAGATTTTCGAACAGATGGGCCGGTATTTAGGATTGGGTATCGCGAATTTGGTGAATTTATTGAACCCGCAACGCGTGGTCATCTGCCAAGGCGCCATTCGGTGCGCTCATCTTTTTGAAGACAGTCTGCGTTCGACTGCTGAACAGATGGTGATCCCACCGCTCAAGCGGAATCTTGAGATTGTGATTCACCACTGGGGAGACGAAGTGTGGGCTCGGGGCGCCGCGAGCCTGGTCTTGCTGGAATTAGATCAACGAGGTCGATCCGAAATGCCAAAAAGCTCCCCTGCTTCCGCTCGGCATGCCGCCCGAAATGGGAAGATCAGGGCTGCGGTGAACACTGTGACAACCTGAATTACTCTAGTGCACCAAGTCAGTGACTGGTGCACTAGCGTTGCATCAAATGGGCATCGCAACCGTTTTTTCACGACGGATTTAAACAAATCGACGGTCAGGCTGTCCATTAAACCTGATATCCGAAGCCCTGATGACGGAAGCGTTTTCTGCCGCAGATCTTCGGATTTCTGGTCAAGGATTGGATTCACAGAGTCATGGAAAAACCCGCCAAAACAGCAGAGACTCGCAAGTTCCTCATAACGAACGAAAGTGGATTGCACGCACGCCCGGTGAGCGAATTTGTGCGTTGTGCCATGCGCTTTAAAAGCGAGATCACACTCGCCGTGAACGGCAAAAAATGTTCCGGCGTGAGCATCATGGATATCATGACGGCGGACATTCGCAAAGGAGCGGAAATATTTGTCACTGCAGAAGGCGTTGATTCCGGGAAAGCACTCGACGCCATCGAGAAGTGCCTCAGCCAACTGGGCGAGAAGGGATTCTAAGACGCTGAATGGACATCAAACTAATGAGTGACCCAAAAACTGCGTTGGTAACTGGTGCAAATAAAGGGATTGGCCACGAGATCGTGCGCCAACTTCTCGCGAAAGGGCTTCGGGTTTTTCTGACCGCCAGAGATGCCGAAGCGGGCCATAAAGCAGTCAGCGGCCTTCAGGGCGATATCCAATTCCTCCAGATGGATGTCTCCGACGATGCGAGCATTAAGAATGCGGCGAGCACCTACGGCACGCTCGGCATCGCGCTCGACGTCCTGATCAATAACGCCGCCATTTATCCGGACAAGGATCTAGACATTCTGACCATCTCACGTGAGCAGTTGGTCAAAACCTTCCAGACGAATACTTTCGCTCCGCTAGCGGTTACTCAGGCTTTCTTGCCGTTTTTGAAAAAGTCGAGCGCGGCGCGGATCATCAACATTTCAAGCGGCTACGGCGAAGTGGGCGGTCTGTCTCACACTGTGCCCAGTTATTGTCTGTCGAAGCTGACGTTGAATGGCATCACCATTATGCTCGATCAGGCGCTTCGTTCGGAAGGCATCGCAGTCTACGTGATGTGTCCGGGATGGGTTCGCACCGATATGGGAGGAGCAAACGCTTCCCGTTCGGTGGAAGAAGGCGCGGATACCGCCGTCTGGCTGGCCATCGATGCACCGCAAAGTTTGAGCGGGAAGTTCTTTCGGGATCGCGAGGTCATCGGATGGTAGAGCGCGGCACGATTTCCTCCTGATCGTACTCGTGCTCGGTCTTTGTTCGTCATCGTGCTCCCCGGCGGCCGACTTTGCCCATCCGAGAGAAAATCGAGGACGATAGACGATTGAAGAAGTGGAGGTAAGGGGATTCGAACCCCTGACCTTCTCATTGCGAACGAGACGCTCTACCAACTGAGCTATACCCCCACAATCGAGAAACGATAACTAGTGCAGGTCTTTCGTCTGGGCAAGCGGTTTCATTCGCCATCGCTTCGGAATGCGCATCTCCTTTACACTACACACCACTGTTTTGTGTGTAGGATAGGTCAAAGTTAACTAGCGCTGAAGCGGAGGCGTGCGCCTTACTATCTGCTCTCTGGAAGTTATGCTCCTCAGGTGACTCGCTTGAAGAAATTGCCCGATCGCCCAAAGTAAGCTCAACTGAAAGTCTGGCAAACTGGCCGAACACCTCGCGAAATTAAGTCTGTCGTCCAGCCAAAATCCCGAAACACACTCGGCTCCGCCGTCGTCAAATCTAGGCAAGTCAAGAGCAGGATCACACGCACTCTTTTTTTCATCGGTTACCGTTTTAATGGCATCGACAGCAAGATCGTGCATATCTTCACCCATGTTCCTTACGATTGCGGCAGTGCGAACAAAAACGGCCTTCGGGCCGCGAAGATTTCTCGACCCCGGCGTCGGAGCTCCTCTCCTGGAGATGAAGATCCCGACCGCCTGACGCAGTGACGATCGAATCAAGTTCCTCTCGCTTCGTGGCGAAGCGCCGCTTTTACGACTACTCTGATGACTAGACCAACCAAGGAATCCTCGGAAACTGGTTTTCTTCGGATCGCGATTGTTCTCGGACTTTTGTCTGCGATCGGGCCGTTTGCCATTGATATGTACCTTCCGGCATTGCCGTCGATCGGAAAAGATCTCAGGACGGATCCGACGAGCGTCCAAATGAGCCTTCTGGCGTTTTTTCTGACGATGGGTCTAGGACAGATTGTCGTTGGGCCGGTTTCTGACATGATCGGGCGGAAGGTGCCCATGTACCTTGGTTTGGGACTTTTCGTCCTTGGGAGCATCGGCTCCGCGTTGGCGCCCGGGATTCATTGGTTGATCCTTTTTCGTTTGATTCAAGGGTTTGGCGCCTGCCCTGGAATGGTGGTACCGAGGGCCGTTGTCCGCGATCTTCACACGGGCACAGAAGCCGCACGCTTAATGTCCCTCCTAATGTTGGTTTTCAGCGTCTCGCCCATTCTCGCTCCCCTCACGGGAAGCTTCGTGATCCAATGGTTCGGCTGGCGGGCCGTTTTCTGGGTGGTGGCTATTGCAGCGTTGCTGGCTGCTATTTTGCTGAGAACCTCCTTGAAAGAGACACGGCCGGTGGAACATCGTGCCGCCAGCTCATTTAACAGTGCGCTGATCGGCTACCGTTTCTTGCTCCGCGAACGTAATTTTCTTGGACTCACGTTTATCGGCAGCTTCGGCATATCGGGTTTCTTTGTTTATCTATCGAGTTCGTCGTTTATCCTCATCGACCACTATAAGTTGTCACCATCACTCTATAGCTTCTTCTTCTCGCTCAACGCCGCCGCCTTTTTCGCCGCCTCGCAATTTACAGGAACGCTATCGGAACGCTTTGGACTGAGACGATTGGTCCGCGTAGCGGTAACTGGCTACGTGGTGATGATGGTCGCGCTGCTGCTGATTGCAGCATCCGGCGTTGATCGGCTTGATGTTTTGGTGTCTCTACTTTTCGCAGGCAACGGATTTCTGGGATTAGTCATTCCGGCAACTTCGGTCTTGGCGATGGAAGACTACGGGGAATTCGCCGGAACGGCGTCAGCACTGATGGGCACGTTACAGTTTGCTACCGGCGCGATCTGCATGATCGTCGCTGGGATTTTCTTTGACGGCACGCCATTACCCATGATTGTGGGAATCGCGATCTGCGCTGTGATTACTTTCGTCATAGCGCAGGTTACGCTCTCTCGCGGCCGCGACTTGGCTGCTGCGCCGGCGGAGTAGTGCACCGTCCCATCAGTAGGAGGTATGTCTCCTACTGATGAGATCTGCAGTTTGGCCATTTGTAGATCACTTCGCGAAACTTGATTTCGAGTAACCCCAGGCTAAACCCTGGGCCTAGCTCTAGCCCCTTCGGGGCGGGCCCTTCTGGGCCGTCTGACGCAGCGCTAACACATACATGCCTCCTACTGATGAGATGATGTACTAGCTTCCCAATTGCGCATTTCTTCTACCAGCTTTTGATAGATGCGGCCGACGGCTTCTGCGGGCAGGGGACCGCCCTTGGCAAGCTCTTCAGCCTTCTCTACCACTTGTTGCTCCCGGCTGGGAGCCGTCACCGGAAGATGCGCCTCACGCTTGAGGTTGCCTACCTCCTCGACTACACGAGCGCGCTGTTGAAATAGTTCAACAATGCGTTGATCAAGCGAATCGATTTGTTCACGATACGCTGCAAGCTGCTCCTGGGTACCAGCCCTGTATTTGCAGCCAACAGCGTCATCACGCTAAAACTAATCGCGTTGTTTTCATTGGACACTTCCTTCAGGGTTCCGGGCGATCAAGGCACTCGCGGAGCTGCTAAGACCTTCGGATTCTATACACCAGACCCGACGGTAAAGTGCTTCGTAGCGTGGCACAATAACGCTCGCAGAAAATTCATCATGGGCGCGCGTCTTAGCAGCAAGACCAAGTTCCCTCCGCAGCGTGGCATTCTGTATTAAACTCTGGACTGCTCGACCCAGCTTTTCGCAATCACCGAATGGCATGAGCAGTCCGCTAATTTTGTCCTGAACGACCTCAGGGATCCCCCCAACCTGTGGCGCCACACTTGGGCAGGCAAAATACATCGCTTCGAGAATGCTCAAACAAAAGCTTTCCGTCTCAGAGGTGAACAATCCGATGTCGGCAACTTGTAGGTAGTCTTCCATGTCCCTGACGTTTTCCCGCACGATCACTCGATCGCTCAACCCGAGTCGGCGTACCTCACCGGCAAACGGTGAGAAATCTCCCCCGGCAAGAATGACGAGCTTAAACGATTCACGCGGACGGATGAGCGCTACCGTCTCGAGCAGCAAATCAATGCGTTTGAGAGGGCGCAGGTTAGAGGAATGAAGCACCATCACTTCATCGCGCAAACCGAGTTCACGGCGCATTTCGTCACGCGGACGCCGCGGCGCACGTGGCGCAGAAAAATTGTGGATGACCTCCATCGGACCGTCGAAGCCGAGTACCCGTTGTGTCTCCTGTTTTAAGAACTCCGAAACGGTCGTTACCGCATCCGAGCAGGTCAGCGCGTGATGGATGGCTGGTCTGTAACCGGGATCGTAACCGAGCAACGTAGTGTCGGTGCCATGTAAAGTGGTAACCACACGCGGTTGTTGCGATGGCGGCAACATTGAACGTGCGAGAATCGCAGCGGTGGCATGGGGTACGGCGTAGTGAACATGAAGAATGTCGAGCTGATGGTCCCGGCTCACTTCCGCCATTTTCACCGAGAGCGGCAACGTATAATCGGGATACTTGAACAGTCCATAGTCATTAATCAGCACCGGATGAAAATAGAGTCGCGGGCTATTGATCGGCATTCGGAACGGGCGCCCATAGCTAATGAAATGCACCTCGTGTCCGCGATGCGCCAGTTCTTCGCCGAGCGCCGAGGCCAGAATGCCGCTTCCACCAACGGAAGGGTAACAGGTGATCCCTATCTTCAATTGACAGCTTGAATCCACATCAAAATTTTCGCGCCCCAATGCCTGCCTGGGAAAGAGATCCAAACACCAGCGGTTCGTTTGGAAAAAGAGCGATGGCAAGATCGACCCCAGTGCGCGCACCGAGCAACCGGGCACGCAGGAGTTGTAATTCAATGTAGTTCCGAGCGGAAACTTGCGTTTTGTGCGCTTTCATTGCCGCCGTCCACGCCTTAACAAATCTCGGCGCAGAAATATCAATTAAGATAGGAGTGATATTGGTCGGTTCAGCTTCAGGTGTCACCGCGTAGAAAAACAACTGCTGAATGGTATGCGGAGGTGACCCGGAGAGTTCTTGCAAGCCGCCAAAGCGAGCCAGCCTGGTGGCATCGCGCACCAGTTTTCCCAGACGCCGGTGATCGGGATGCTGATTTTCAGCCAGACTCGGGGCCAGCACTGTACCTGGACGAATGCGGCGGATCGTTTCTGCCAATTTGGTTGCGTGAGCAGCGCGAAGTTCCAAATGGGCATCACCATCAAGTTCAATGAATTCAATGCTTGCACCCAGCCACGCGGCGGCTTTTTTCGCTTCGGCTACACGTTGTTCGGGCGTACCGTGAGTTCCGGCTTCGCCGCGCGAGCAAACGACGAAATGCACTTTGCGCCCGTTATCTGTTTCGCTCGCAATCACACCACCGCAACCAAATTCAATGTCGTCAGGATGCGCACCGAAGGCCAGCAATGGCCCCAGGTCAGGGAAGTTCAGTATAGGCTTCATCGAATCGGTCAATGGGGTCACGATGGATAAATGTTATTTCCGGGTTTTGCTCCGGATGGAGATAATCCTTTTCGCCCGCGCCGTGAATATAATGGCTGCAATTCACAACAGACTGCATCCAGGGCAACCGCGTATCGCGAGTGGGACTGATTTGCAACTTCGTGAAAGCAATCTGCGGCAGCGTGACGAACGAATCTCCGCCTTTGTGCAGTTTCAATTTCCCATCGATAAAACGAGCACGGACAATTTCGCCTTCGTGCGGAACGTCCACAAAAAACTCCTCGACGTTACATGCCGCTTGACGAAAGCTTGGGGCGCTCGAACGCAAGACGCTAATATGATCGAGCAAGCCCATATGACGATACATCTCAAGACAAAAGTCCGCCACGTTCGCGGCGGAAGACATCTGGAAAATTTCGGTCAAACGGTGACTGATGTAATTTGGCAACTGACGGGCGGTTTTATCCTGCCAGCCGTCGGGAATCTCTTTGACATAGAGCGGTGAAAATTTGCGTTGAATACTGTTCTTAAAGGCAAAGTTTAGCTGCTTTGGCTCATCGGTTTTACGATGGCGCAGGATAGTTCTCGTCTCGCGCGGATCATGGTCACTGTCGTGGAAGAAGAAAACAATCTCACCACCAATCTCACTTTGTAGCCGTAGCCCGGCCCTTATTTTTGCTAATAGGAAACGCTTCGGAAAAAAGCCGCACGGTTGCTGGCCGAAACAAATGATTGGAGCCGTCATATCGTGCCCATTTTAATTTCGCTGGCGTCGTGCAAAAAGACTTGCAGCACCACGCTAAGAATCACACAGCTTGCGGAGCCGATAAGGGGAAACCAGAGGTAGGAAATGCTAAGATTGAAGTAGAGGATAAACACCAGTGTTTGCGATGCCAGGGCCGACCAGAAAACCGCCGTGCCGCCCACTCGCTGGATAAAAAATGCCACAAAAAAAAGACCGAGCATTACTCCGTAAAAAATGGAGCCGAGAATGTTCACAGCCTGGATCAAATTCTCGACGAGATGAGCGTACAGAGCGAAGCCGATTGCCACCAGCCCCCAAAATGCGGTGAACCATTTTGAGACCAAGACGAAGTGGGCATCCGTCGCATCGCGCCTGATGATTTGTCGATAGAAGTCAACGGTAGTGGTCGAACCGAGCGCATTGAGCTCAGCGGCCTTCGACGAGAGCGCTGCGGCGAAAAATGCCGCCACCAGGAGACCGATGACACCGTGCGGTAGTTGTTGGAGAATAAAAGTGATAAACACATAGTCTGCATCGTTCGCCTTGGTGGCCGAATTTACCGCCGACAATGCCTTAGCAGCCTCCTCGCGGATTTTCTCGCCCCGTTCATGCGAGCTCAGAACAGCGGCGAATGCAGCAGTGGCAGCGCTTCGATCACCGCCGTGCCTTGCCTTCAACCACTCTTCCAGTTGCCGGTTTGTTTGGGTGTGGATCGCATCGAAATTCGTTTCATAGGCGTGCAACTGTTGATCAGTGCGATGCTCCGCGAGATAATGGCTTAAAGCCGCATTGAAAAACAACGGCGGTTGTTCAAATTGATAAAAGACAAAAATCAGCACACCGAGCAGCAAAATAAAGAATTGCATCGGGATCTTGCATAGAGCGTTGAACATGAGACCAAGCCGGCCTTCGCGCAACGAAGCGCCTGAAAGGTAGCGCTGAACCTGTGATTGATCCGTGCCGAAATATGCCAGCATCAGGAACGTTCCGCCGATTAATCCCGACCAAAATGTATAGCGCTCCTGAACGCTAGTTGAAAAGTTCACAGCTTTGAGTCTGTGAAATCCGCCAGCCAGTGCAAGGGTGTCCGTGAAGGTTAGTCCGGCAGGTAACTTTTTCACCAGCAGGCAAAACGCCGTGACCATGCCCGCGAAGATGATTGCCATTTGATATTTCTGCGTAACGGTTACGGCCTCGCTGCCACCCATCACTGTATATATAATCACCACCAATCCGCTGCTGATAATCGTCAAGTCGAGCGGCCAACCAAAGACAGTTGCCAGAACAATCGAGGGCGCGTAAATGGTCAAACCTGCGCCCAATCCGCGTTGCAGGAGAAAAAGACTCGCCCCGAGCAGACGGGTTTTGCCATCGAAGCGCCATCCTAGATATTCATAAGCGGTATAGACATTTAGCCGTCGGAAAATCGGCAAGAAAACCGCGGCAATGATGATCAAGGCAACGGGCAGTCCAAAATAAATTTGGAGAAACCCAAGGCCGCCGAGGTATCCCTGCCCAGGCGTGGATAAAAACGTGATGGCACTGGCCTGAGTGGCCATGACGGAAAGACCAACGGCAAACCACGCCGTCTTGCTATCGCCCTTCAGGTAAGTTTTCAGCCCGCGACGCCCACCCGTACGCCAGATCCCATAAATGGCAATGCCGAGGATGGAGCCGATGAGAACAACGAAATCCAGGGCGCTCATGAAAAGAAATCCGTTAAGACGATTAACAATGCGACCCAAAGAACGAAGTTAATGATCACGAACAGATAGACCCTCTTCCAGGTGGGTAACCAAGGCAGGCCGGTGTTATCATCTTCAGGCGCAACTGATTTGTCAGCGGCGGACCGTTTCATTTGCCGAGTGAAATCAAATTGGCAAATAAACGGAAAGCCCCTGGCACGCCGGCGGGAAGTTCCCGAAAGAAAACCAGTCCAGTATAAACGAAATAACCTTTGCCATATTGCGCCACCAGCAGTCCACCCTTGAGAGGCGACTCGCCCGGATCATTGAACTCTAAAATCGGCGCGAAGTGTTCGTCCCATTGGTTAGGAAAATAAATTCCCCGCTCTTGGATCCAGCCGTTAAAATCCGCATTGGTGATTTTATTTGGAGTGTTCAATACCGGGTGGTCCGGCGCGAGAAAAGTGACGGCGGCATTTTCGTCTGTGATGCGATCTCCTGAAAGATGCAAGGCAAATGGCGCCAACGCGTTCGTTTTCAATCCGTCCGGCCGGTTATATTGGGTAATGATCGTGCCGCCGTTCTGGACATAGTCAAATAGCACCGGCAGTTGTGAGGCAAGGTTATCTCGGACATTGAAGGCGCGAACGCCGATTACCACGGCGTCGAGCCCGCGCAAGGTTTCAGCCGTGAGATTCGTCTCATCCAACATTTGAACGGAATAACCCATTTGTTTCAGGCTTTCCGCCAAGCTGTCACCGGCGCCCGGCAAATAACCAACCGAATGTCCACGAGTTGCCAGTTCAAGACTAATGCCTTTCAAACTGGCCAGTGGCTGAAGTAATTGCGGCGGGATATGCGAGTAGTTGATTTCCACGCGTCGGTTGCGATAACGTACTCCACCGATTTCGGCCTCGGCTATTATCGTACCCATACCCAGGTGGGACGGGGCGCTGATGGTAAATTCAAACCGCGCCCGCTCACCAACGGTTGCAAGGCGGAATGGTCGTTGGGCTGGTGAAACATCCCAGCCATCGGGTGCTTCCAGTCGCAAGGTGCCGACCGAATCGGCGCGTGACGCAACCACTCCAACTTCGACCGAGTGAGATGTCCCCGGAGCTAGCAGTGCGATGTCGGAAGCAAAATCAAGCGAGACTGGCGGAATCACCTCCATCCGGCGGCGAATTCCACTATTCAGGGGGGGCGTAGTGACTTGCACCGCTTCATCGGGAACGATGAGTGTCTGGCCGCTGATTTCAAAAACTTGTTCGATCGGAAACGCGGGCGGATTCTCCGGACGACCAATCAAGGAAGGATCATCCACACGGAACATTCCCGTAGTGCCTTCTTCGCGCAGCCAATAGGGCTGGCTGAGCGGTGTGTCGACAGGCAGCGATTGCGTCGAGTTAGACGATCTGGATTGATTCGGGAGAAGTTCGATTCCTTGATCGATTTCCTGTTTGATTTCAGGATAGCGTACCGTCACCCAACGCACTGGGATGCTCGAACGAATAACCACGGAATGATGAAAATTTATCCTTTCCCCTGGCACAACTTCAGCCGAGGGAATGGTGGTCTGCACTTCCAGACCGAGACACGCCTGCAAAATGCGGTCAAGCTGGGCGCGTTTTTCCACGATGATAGAATCGTCGGTTGGCAGGGCATTCAATTCTTCGCGCAACTTTAATAGTTTGGGCACGCTTGCGGCAGGATTCTGTGAATCGAATTGCGCAATGATTTCGTCAGCCAACTCTCCGATTTTCGCGCCCCCAGACATGCGTCTCCACGTGGTATCCACACCGTCAAGCACATCGTTGGCCATCGGCTTGCCATCAAGAAGCTGGAATGCTTCAAATCTCGGACCAGATCTGCCCGATATGGTGAAATTACCGAAACCTTGAGTCTTGTGCATCGAACGGCTGCTTGCGGCAATATCAGTGAATAATTCCCCCGTTATCGGATCATTGCCGCCGACAGCGATGCGCACTTGTTGAGCTTCGCCGATATCATCTTTCTGATAGAGTGATTCATTCCAGACAATGCGTACCGGTTGCCAGGGTTTCAGTTGCTGTTCCGGAAAGGCTTTCGGATCCCCGGCTAGTTTGAAGGCTTCCAGAGCCAGCACCGTGGACGCCGTATGATGTCCGTGCGTCCGGCCGGGAATGGGAGAAAAGCGCGTGATCAGCACGTCTGGTCGAAACTCGCGAATGACTCGCACCATGTCGCTCAAGACCTGCTGTCGATCCCAAATCTTCAAGGTCTCGCGATAATCCTTCGAAAATCCGAAATCAACTGCTCGCGAAAAGTACTGTCGGCCGCCATCAATGCGTCGGGCGGCGAGCAATTCCTCAGTGCGAATCACTCCGATCTCACTGCCGAATTCAGGGCCAAGCACATTTTGCCCACCGTCACCGCGCGTGAGCGAAAGGTAGGCTGTGCGGTAATTTCGGCCCCGGGCGAAATAGGCGATCAATTCCGTATTTTCATCGTCCGGATGCGCCGCAATGTAGAGCACGCTGCCCATTTCACGGAAGCCGTGCAGTTGCTGTAAAATCTCTGTCGGGGGAACCGCTTGCGACATTGTCGTGAACAAAATGCTGAGCATCACAACTCCAAAGACTCGACAATCCTGCAGACGCCGTGGTTTGGGTGTTGGCACCGAGACTGGATTGATCACTGCAGTTTCGAGATGAGCTCTTGATTCATTCAGCAATAAACTGTCGCACACGGTGAATGGGGCTCATTTCTGTACGCTGAACGGTGTCGAAAACGCTGTGTTTTCCCACATCATTTTCAATAAGCCGCCTCCAGATGGATTTTTTGAAATGGCTATCGTGAATTGGTCCACAGGCGCATCCAAAGATTCTTTCTTCAGATCAATACGCGCGAGGTCTTGTTCCTTGTCATACGATCCCGGACCGATTCCCCATTGGCCGACTTGTTTATTGATGATCCATTGAGCCGCGCCATCTTCACCGGGAAAAGTCCACAAAGTGTAAGCTCCCGCTGGAATGATGGTTTCGCCCATCAGAATTGGTTTTTGCGTAATGAAGAGTGTGGCTTCGTCAGCACCGGTACGCCAGACTTCGCCGTAAGGAACGAGTTCACCCCAAATTTTGCGGTTTTGGCCGGTGCTGGGGTCTTTGGTGTAAGGCCGGCCATAGACAATGGTGACCCGGTTTCCGTCAATGACCTTGCTGATAGTTTCGTGGGGACTGATACGTTTTTGCTGCGCCATCAGCGGTGATAGGCAGGCGAAGAGGCCAACGATCGTCACAATACAATTTAGTTTGTTCATGTTTTTGGTGATTGGGACTAGACAAAGAGCCGGTAAGACCAGGGGGAACTTCTTCATTTGGGCACCAGAAGACTTTGAATTTTGAATAGCTTTGTGGCCTTACCGCTTATTAGTGAGGCGGATCGACCGCCAAATATTCCTAAGCTCCGCGACACTCTAATTCATAGCCGTAGCAAGGAAGTTAGGTTACAGTCCCGCAAACTTCGCTCGGATCGTCTTGGATGGTTGCTACTTGAGGGACCGGCAGCACGCCACGTCTAAAAGCCGTGCGGTCGCCGTTGCCTTATTCCAGCCGATCTGGGGCGGCCCTCGGCTAAGCAATCGTGTGATTGTCCAGGTGGAGGGTAAAAGAATCGGATAAAGCAGGTAACGTCGCCCCTGGGTTCGAAGGGTTGTAGACCGAATAAAACTCTCCGACCACCGTTCTCTGATTCTGATCCACGGTTAGCCGCAGAAAACCGAAATCATTGTCGTTGTAAAAGGCCACCTTAACCGAATCACCCTGAGGTAAAGCAAGGCCCTGCGGAACGATAATATCAAAGGGTACACTTGGGAGGACGACACTTTCCCCAGCGCAGGTGTGGGAGATCTTTTCGATGGGACTATGGCCACCGGAGCCACAAACCAGGTAAGGAATTTGCCAACCGGCGGCATAACGGTAAGTGATTCGCTGATAGGAGTGCGCGTGAGCCGATAAAACGACATCCGGGTATTGGCCACTCTCGTGAAAAGCCTGCTGCAAAATATTACCAAGCGGCAGCAGGGCTCCAGCCGGCGGCGCCCGTCGCGGCGTCGGACCTAAATTCGGGTTACCGCGTTCGGCAAAATTTGCGGCACCTGAATAAGGCGGATAATGCAACGCCAGGAAAACCACTTTCCCATTTGCAGCCGTCTTGATGCCCTGCAAGGTATCGATCAGCCAACGATACTGCGGGCTTTTCGTCTCCATCGGATCGTCCAGCTGCCCTCCGTTGATGTCATTGGTATAGAGACCAATAAAATAACAAACAGGCGTTTCGAATAACCAGTAAGGGTAAGGCTGAATCATGGTCAGCCGCTTGCTATTCTCGGCTTGATTGTCGGGACTTCTTTGCCTCTTCGAGTCGCAGAAATTGCGCAGGAAATGAACAATTGCGGATTTCTGAGCGTGAACCGAAGTTTTACCGTCGTGATTTCCCGCGATCGCGAAAATCTCGCGACCGTAGGCCGCGAACTGGGCATAAAACTGCGAGTTATACATTTTCGCCTGGTCTTTGCCCTCCGGATCAGCCGGATCCTCGTCCTTGTAAACGACATCGCCCAAATGGAAAAGAAACGAGGCTCCGACGGCAGCGGGGTTCCCACCGCTTCCATGCGGATTGGAAATCTGTGCGGCCATGGCGTTCGCCACCTGTGAACCCGCTAGATGCTCTTTGAAATCGCCGGTGCACCCCACAGCATGGAAAGTCATGACGCCGCCGCGTTCCCTGATGGCGTGCGATTCATTGGGAGCGATATCCTTCAGTTTGAGGGATTGGCCGCCCCTTGGAGGTGGAACCGGTACAGGACTCCATACTCCATGCTCGACGCAGGCTGGATAGGTTGGCGCAGCGTCGCCGGAAGCGGTCGCAAGCGGGGATGGCATATACTCTCAATCTGGTCTGAAACCAATGGGCATCAGCAGAGTCTGCTGGCAGGACTACAGTTTTGCGTGATGATCTTGCTCTGGTGTACCGTCTCCTCAATCCCTTGGCTTCGCCGCAGGTCAGTTGGCGTTATAATAGACTTGATATGACACTTAAAGGCAAATCCGCGCTGATCACAGGTGCAGGAAGCGGAATTGGAAAATCCATCGCTCAGGCTTTCGCGGGGGCTGGAGTCCAAGTGGCAATCGCAGACGTGAACCATAGCGCAGCACAAGCCGTTGCCGAACAGATCAACGCAGCTGGCGGCTTGGCCAAACCCATCCCAATGGACGTGGCAAACGAAGACCAGGTTAATGCGGGGATCGAACGAGCCGCGCGTGAATTTGGGGCCTTGGACGTGCTAGTCAGCAACGCCGGGATACAGATCATTCATCCGATTGTCGATTTCCCCTTCTCCGATTGGCGAAAGGTGATCGCAATCCATTTGGACGGCGCTTTTCTGACCACCCGGGCAGCCATGCGATTGATGATTCAACGCGGACAAGGCGGAACGATCCTTTACATGGGTTCGGTTCATTCGCACATCGCGTCACCGAACAAAGCGGCTTACGTCGCCGCTAAACATGGCATCGTTGGCCTGACCAAGGCGGTGGCGAAGGAGGGTGCCAAACACGGAATACGGTCCAATGTGATTTGTCCCGGCTTCGTTCGTACACCGTTAGTTGAGAAACAAATCCCTGAGCAAGCGCATCAGTTTAGCGTTACCGAAGAGGAAGTGATCAAAAACATTATGTTGCGGGAAACCGTGGACGGTGAGTTCACCTCCACGGAAGATGTTGCCGCGACCGCCCTCTTCCTCGCGGGCTTCCCGAGCAATGCTCTGACCGGTCAATCGATCGTCGTTAGCCACGGCCATTTCATGCACTGAAATTCTCTGCATTTAACCGCCGGATTTACGGATATTTTCCTTTTTGGATTCGCATTCCTCCGTCAGCCGTCGAAGTTCGGAAGTGAGTTGATGCTGTAGCTTTTCCACCTCCGCAGCCTTCCCCGCTGCGCTTTCCCGTCGAATTTCGTCCGTCAGGAGCAATTCTCTCTCTGCAATTTTCGACTTGTACAAAGAGTCAATTTCCGCAAGCTGAGAGCGCTGATCGTCTGTTAATTTGGAAGAGGGAGATTGCTTCTCAAGGCGTTCCATTGCTAGCTCGTAGGCCGATTTCATCAGAGAGAAAAGCCCGGTTTATTCGTTCTGTCCAGGTTTGGAGCATTGGAGTGTTGGAGTATTGGAGTGTTGAAGTATTGATCCTTCCGCCTTGAGCCTCGATTCTCCCTCAATCGTCCTCGTTATCGTGCTCGTCGCTCGTCCTCGATCTTTGATCGCTACCAGCGGAAAGAGAGCACGGAAAACACGAGAACGATCTTGGGGAGGGCCGGAGCCTCACCCCACTCATCCCCTAGTCAAACTTTTTGAGGCGCTGGAGAAAATCCTCGTAGTTCGCCGCTTCTCGAATGACGGTATTCAATTGGTCGATCCGGTCGTCGTCAGAGGCATGGTTAAAGGCCACTCTGCGCTGCCCTGAACTTTGATCGAAAACCACCTCGTCCCAATGGATGGCGTGAATTTGAGAGTTGAACCTGGCAACTGACCGCCCGCGAAAATAGGCCCGAGTCGTTTCTGGCGGCATAAAAATAGCCGTCTTGATCTCGTCTTCTTTCAGGATACACCGGATCTGATTTTCACGGACCAGCTCGTAGTAAAGACCCTGTTCCCAAGCGATATTGTGGTACTCCAAATCAATGGATTGAAGCCAGGGATCCGTCCAATCCAACTTTTCGCTTTCCTGAAAAGTATTGAGCAAATATTTTTTTGCCACCCAATCGATGCGATCGACGCACCGGATGAAATCCACTTCCAGATCATTGAGAATTCTTTCCCACTCTTCCAGCACCCAGCTGACTTCGTGATCGGAGCGGTCACAATGTTTTTGAGCCTTTTCCAGGTACATGCGTTGGATATCGATGGCGGAAATCTTTCGTCCATCTTTGAGTTCGATGATCCAGTCATAGGTTGGATCCCGACTGATCGACTTTGTGGCATCCACCGGTTGGGCGACTTCCAACTGCGGAGCTTCCCGGCGTTCAATCAGCTCTAACACCAAGGCCATCGTCCCGATCTTCATTGCGGTCGCAAACTCACTCATGTTCGCGTCTCCAAGAATCACATGAAAACGGCGATATTTCCCCGGATCTGCGTGCGGCTCGTCCCGAGTGTTGATGATCGGCCGACGATTCATCGTATCGATACTTACTAGCACGCTAAAAAAATCCGACCGTTGAGAAATCTGATACACACCCGGCTGACCGGACGATCCTTCGCCTTCTATTCCCATCTTTCCGGCACCTGCGAAGATTTGCCGGGTCACTAAAAACGGAATGACGTCGCTGACCAACCGGTCCCACGGCACCGATCGGCTCATCAGATAGTTATCGTGGCATCCATAGCTGTGGCCGATAAAGTCGGTGTTATTCTTGTAAAGCCGCACTTCCCGGTCGGGAGCAATTTTCTTGTTTCGGCGACGGACGCACTCGCTCAGGATCCGCTCCCCTGCTTTGTCCTGCGCAACGATGTCACGCAATCGGGTGCACTCCGGAGTCGAGTATTCCGGGTGCGCGTGATCATTATAAAAGCGGGCTCCGTTGCTCAGGACGAGGTCACTTTTGATCTCCTCAAAACTGAGAGGCCGATTTTTATCGAGCTCGTAATAGGCCGATTCGTCGGTGTCCTGCATCAGGGATTGGGCACGGAATCCGCGAGCATCAAGGTGCGGATCTTCCAGGTCGTAATCCCATTTCATCAGGGCCCCGTGCTCCGTGTAGCACCGCACCAGTTCGATTGATTCAGTCACCACATCGACGCTTTCGACCCCGTTCACGGTGATACCGTATTCCGTCTCGATACCGAAAACCCGCTTCATGCAACTCGAGGGGGCGTCTGGGCTGAGGACCAGATTAAATGACATGAGACTCTCCCGCCGATCTGACATTGCCTTTGACAGGGGCAACTTTGACGACGTTCTCCGAATCGTAGTCGATCAACTTCAGCCAATCCTCAACAATGTCAGTGGGTGGGAAAATATCGTTCTCGGCATACTCCGTGTTGAGGGAAAGCAGCAGATCCGATTCGCTGATTCCCTCTTCCTGCGTCGAGTTTATGGCACGTTTAATCGCCAATTCCTTAGTCCGCTCGACGATCGAGGCGATAATCGCCCCGCTGACCAGGTCTCCGCGATAAAGCGTATCGCGCTTGCCGCTGCGCAAGATGACGTCCAGAAAGCGGTTTTCGTCCCGACGTGAAAATTGGGCCTCGGTGACTTTATCGATCAAATGCGAAACCGCCTGCGAAACGCTGCCTGTCCGCCTGATCAGATCCGGGTCGTAAGGCAAATCTTCGCTCAAATAAATTCGATAAATTTCGCGAGACGCATCCCGATCGGGCCGGGCCACCTTGATCTTCCGGTCAATTCGTCCCGGTCGCAAAATGGCCGGATCAATGAGGTCCGCCCGATTGGAGGCAAGGATGATCACCACTTCGTTCAGAGACTCGATCCCGTCCATCTCAGTGCAGAACATCGGAACCAGTGTCGACAAAACATTGGAGAAGCGGCCGGCACGGCGAGTCCCAAGAATACTCTCGGCTTCGTCAATAAAGACAAAGGGCAAAAATCCCTCTTTCCGTTTTTCTCGAGCGGTCGCGAAGATTTCGCGGACCATGCGCTCGGATTCTCCCACCCACATGTTCAGGATTTCCGGTCCTTTGATATGCATAAAGAACTGCTGCATATCTTCTCCGGTTTTCTCCTTCAATTGGCGCGTCAAATTGTAGGCCGTTGCCTTCCCGATCAAAGTCTTACCGCACCCTGGCGGCCCATACAGGAGGAAGCCTTTGGGTGTCTGGTGCTGAAATTTTGCGAACAGGTCCGCGTGCAAAAGTGGCAACTCAATGGCGTCTTTGATGGCGCTGAGGGCCTCCTCCTGGCCACCGACTTTCTCCCACGGTAATTCAGGCACGGTCTCGAGGTAATACTCTTCCGATTTCGAAGAACTTAAGACCTCAATGGCGACCCGAAAATTCGAATCAACCCGGATTTCATCTCCGACTTTCAAGGTCTCCTTCATCAGGTCCTGAGATCTCTGCAGCACGACCGCCTGCATGCCATGCTCCATGCCGACTCGAAGGCGATCGGTTCCCAGCAATTCAGTGATCTTGGTGACCGGTCCAGATAAATCGTACCCCAGGTCTCCAACGATGACGTACGCCTCGTTGACCAGCACGCGCGTGCCCTTTTTCATCCTCGAAAGGTTGATTCTCGGGTCGACATTGCAGTAGTAGTCGGAACCTCCGACAACAATCTGAGCAGTCTCTTTATTGGGGCTGCCGAGATAGGTCCCGATGCGATTCGCCGGCGAGGTCACCTTCTTGATGACTTCGTCGAGTTTTTCAATTGTGTGCCGAGCTTCGGTGATCATCTCCTCCTGCTCGGCAAAGTTTGACCGTAAATCGATCAACTCGCTTCTGGTTGGGTCGCCTGGAGGAAGACTGGCAATGATTCTCTCTAGGAATTCGAGAGGAGTTGAGGGCTCAGAACCATAACCACCATATTCGGGTGCTCTCTCTTCGTTCATCTGTACTTCTTAATCAATCCGCGCCGGGAGTATAACCGGATTCCGAATTCGTAGCAAACCGGGACTTGCGCCTCCGAGAGAATTTCATTGTAGAATTTCATTCTGCGTCTATTTCTCTCGACGTTATCGAGGACAAAAAGATTCAAACATTCCGATCAGCCGTCGATCAAAGAAGGCCAGAAAAATCTCCCGCTGTACCGGTCATCAGAAAAGCGGGACGCTTTCACCCGATAATCCAACAGGCCAAAAGCGTGTTATTCCAGGCAATGTCAGTATGCGGGGCTGGACCTCGGGCAAAGCTCAGCATTATCATGATTAAGAAAGCGTTGCATGACTTTCGGGATTACTGATATTGATCGCTTATGTTAGACACCCTCAAGCAGCCAAAGAGGGAAGTAGTTTCCCCGGTGGCCCGGGAAAAATACATCGACGCCTTCAATTGGATGTTGCTGGCGCGGACGGCCGAAGAAAAACTGGCGAGCCTTTGGCGCGCCGGGAAAATCTCCGGTGGCGTCTACCTGGGCAAGGGGCAGGAGGCGATCAGCGCCGCTCTTGGCATCATGTTGAAGTCCGGCGATATCTTTGGCCCTTTGATCCGCGATCAGGCCGGCCGTCTCGCCTTTGGCGAATCGCTGATCGACGTGTTTCGTGTTCACTTCGGATCTCGCACCAGCTTGAGTCGTGGGCGTGAGGGAAACGTACATCGAGGCAATCCGCGCGAGGGATACCAAGCGATGATCAGCCATCTGGGATCACTCATTTCTGTCGTGGCGGGCGCCTTAGTCGCCAGACGGTTTAAAGGGGACATCTCTGCGATTGGTGCAACGACCATCGGGGACGGTGGAACCTCCACCGGCGCTTTCCATGAGGCTATCAACCTGGCGGCCGTCGAAAAATTGCCGCTTGTGGTCGTGGTGGTGAACAATCAGTACGCCTATTCAACGCCCAACAGTCGCCAATTCGCCTGCAAAGATCTGGTCGATCGGGCCGTCGGTTACGGCGTCGAAGGGCATTCCCTGGATGGAACCGATCTCCGGGACTGCCTGGAAGTGCTCGCGAAAGCGACGGAGCGAGCCCGATCGGGACACGGCCCGCAATTGGTCGTAGGAAGCTGCCTTCGGCTCACCGGCCACGCAGAACATGATGATGCCTCCTACATGGATAAGAGTTTATTGCACACTCCACTCGGCCGCGATTGTCTGAAGGTGGCGGAAAGCTATCTGCAAGAACACCACTGGGCGGATGAGGCTTTACTCGAGAACTGGAGAAAAAATGCGAAACAGCGGGTGGAAGACGCTGTGGCCGACGCTCAGCGTGATCCTTTGGCGGACCCGGACACTGAAACTTGGTGTCCCTACGCGACCCCAAGAATTGCCGAAGCACTTCTGGTTCGATGACTATTACATACCTCGAAGCGATTCGGGAGGCGCAGGAAAAAGCTCTCCGAGACGATCATCGTGTGTACATTTACGGGCAGGATGTCGGGGCCTTCGGTGGCGCCTTCAAGGCGACTAAGAACCTGGCCAAAGAATTTCCAGGCCGGATCCTGGATGCTCCAATCAGCGAGGACGCCATGGTCGGAAGTGCGATCGGAGCCGCCATTGAGGGAATGCGTCCGATCGTTGAGATGCAATTTGCGGACTTTTCGGTGGTGGCCTTTAATCAGATCGTCAATCAGGCAGCCACACTTTATTGGAGGACGCAGGTAGCCTGCCCGATCACGATCCGCTTGCCATCGGGCGGCAACCCAGGAAGCGGCCCGTTTCACAGCCAATGTTTAGAGTCGCTCTATAGCCATTTTCCTGGGCTGGTGGTCATGACGCCAGCCACCGTTGAGGATGCCTACACGATGCTGCTGGAAGCAGTTGAAATCGACGACCCAGTCATCTTCTGCGAGCACAAGTATCTTTACAATCGCCTGAAATCGGATGCGCTTCCGGAGACCAACTTATCCTACGACACGGCCAGAGTTGCCCGGTTCGGCCGGGATCTAACCATTGTGGCTTACAGCGCGATGGTCCACGAGGCGCTCGCCGCCGCGGACCAGTTGCATAAGGAAAATATCGAAGTCGAAATCGTCGATCTCCGATGCGTCAAACCGCTCGACCTCAAGACGGTGATGGGCTCGGTGGCCAGAACGGCCAGGCTGCTTTGTGTAGGAGAATCCTGGCCCTGGGGTGGCGTCAATGCAGAGGTGATCGCCTCGGTGGCAACCTCCGGGTTCCATTTGCTGGATGCCCCGCCTCAACGAATCAATAGCAAAGATACGCCGATACCGTTTCATCCAAACCTTTGGGGAGTCCACAAACCTTCCAGCCAGGTGATTGCTGCTGCGGCGCGCCGGCTGTATGAATGGTGAGCGTCCGAGAACCCGAAAACAAAACTGGGATCCCTTGGCTGTTGGCGCCTGATCAAAACCAGTTAGTATTCAGACTCAACCACGAACCAATTCTCCGCTTCTATGCCGAAAGTTCCTATCATCATGCCCCAGCTTGGTGAATCGATCGCCGAAGCCACGGTGGTGCGACTTACCGCGAATATTGGCGACCAGATCGACAGTGATCAGGAGGTGATCGAGGTCGAAACCAATAAAGCTGTAATGAGCGTTACCACGCCGTGCCAGGGCCTCCTCGAAAGCTTCACGGCCGAGGTGAACGAAACTTACCCGGTCGGCAGCACCCTCGGATACATCGAAGCCTCGGTCGAAGATGCTGAACGTCTGAACGCCGTCAAACCGCCCGTCATCGCGCACCCGATTGGAGGCGCCCACAGCTCCGCGGACGAACCCCTCTCTTTGGACGATGCTCCTTCGCACATCTTGGAAATTCCGGTGGGTCCAAACGGCGCCGCTTTCCAATCCCCACGGTTGAAAGCACGGCTCCAGGAGCTTGGCATTCCTCCGGCCGACGCAGGAGTTATTCCGGGAAGCGGAATCGCCGGTCGGGTCACAATCGACGATTTCGAAGCGTACCTGGAAGAAGTGAACCATTTTCCATCGAAGAAAGCTTCTCCCATGCGGCTCGCGGTCGCCGATTCGATGCGCAGGAGCTGGACGCGGCCGCTCGCCACTCTTGGAGTTTCCATCTCGCTCGAACCGATCCTGATTCACCGTAGGACTCTTTCCCCAGCCCCAGGCCCTGCTCTCTATCTGGCCAAAGCCTTGGCGATTGCTTTGTCTGAATATCCCCAATCCGCCGGACGTCTGGTGGGCGACAGAATTGTTCTTCCCGGCTCGATCGACATCGGTGTGGCAGTCGAAGTGGAAGACGGCGTTATCGTGCCGGTCTTCGCGAATCTCGATAAACAACCGCTCGCCGAACTACCCGCTCAATACAAAAAGTTCCTCCAGGCCGCCAAGGAAAAGCGTTTGCCGGAGGAAGCCAAGCGCCCCGCCATCGCTTCTGTGACCAACTTCGGAACGCTCGGAGTCCATTGGGCAACGCCCATACCGCTTCCAAGCGAAACATTGATCGTCGGTCTCGGATACGGGGAAAAGAGGCCGTTCTGGGACGAAAAAACCGAACGCTTTGTTCCCAGACTCGAGGCAGATTTGACGATCAGCTTTGATCACCGGGTCATCGACGGAGGGCAATCCGGGCGCCTGGTGCGCCGAATCATGGAACTGCTGGCGGCACCGGAAGCGCTGTAGCAGCTCCTGCTTCCCAGCTACTCTTCAGCGTCAATGTGAGGCGTTCCTTATTATTTTCGCCGCTTCTTTTCTTGATTTGTACCTGGCAGCTCCAGGCCCAGATTCATGCTCCAGATCTACCCGCCAATGCCCTTCCCTTCGACTTTTATAATCGAGGACCGTACCGCTCAGATCTTCCCCGGCCTTCTGATTTCTTCGGTTATGAGACGGGGGATTTTCTCACGACTTTCGCGCTGTACGAATCTTTGTTACGCGAGTACCAGAGCCATTCGGATCGCCTGCGGGTTTTCACGATCGGCAAGACTCCGGAACACCGGTCCCAATACCTTCTGGCGATCAGTTCCCCCAGCAACCTGGCCCGGCTGGACGAAATCAAGGAACAACTTGGAAGGTTGATCGATCCGAGAAAGCTGAAGGCCGGCCCCGAACTGGATCAGTTAATTCAGAATCTACCGATTGTCGTGTGGCTCTCCTACAGTATTCATGGGAGCGAATCGGCCGCCTTCGAGGCCGGCATTCAGGTCCTTTACCAGCTCCTGGCATCCGATGACTCTGCGCTCCGCGAGGCTCTGGAACACACGCCGTGGTCCTCATCAATCCTTGCCAAAACCCGGACGGTCACGAGCGTTTCGCGACCTGGTACAATGCTCACGGTGCGGGTCGTCCGGAACAATTCGCTTACGAGCACCATGAACCCTGGTCAATTACCGGGCGCCTGAATCACAATTTTTTCGATCTGAATCGCGATTTGGTCTCGCTCTCACAACCGGAATCGAAAGCTGCGACCAGAGCTTTCCTGGAGTGGCACCCGCAAGTCCTGGCCGATCATCATGGCCAAACCAAGGAATATTTCTTCCCACCTCCCGCGCTTCCGATTAACCCGAATCTACCAGAGAAAACCACCATTAAATGGCTTGAGACTTTCGGAAAATCGAATGCCGGCGCGTTCGACAAATACGAGTGGCCTTATTTTGTGCGCCAGATGTTTGATCTCTTTTATCCCGGCTACTGGGATAGCTGGTCTTCGCTCCACGGTGCCACAGGCATGACTTATGAAACCGACGGTGGCGGCCCGTTGGGATACCGGTGGCGTCGAGCGGATGGCACGCTCCTGACCCTTCGCGACGGGATCGCCAAACATGTCACCGCCAGTCTCGCGACTGTCAAGGTGGCCGCGGCGAATCGCGAAGCCAGACTCCGAGATTATCGAGAGTTCTTCGAATCGACCTTTAAGGAGCTCAAACGAAAGTTCTATCTTGTGCCCGGCAAGGACACGCAAAGCACCGCGGAGTTGGTTTCTCTCTTGATGATGCAGGGAATCGAAGTTTCTCGAACCAACGGCGACGTTCAACTGCTTAAGGCATCGGACTACTTTGGCAACGCTCCGGGCGAGAAAACCATTCCGGCAGGCTCATTTGTCGTCGATACCGCTCAACCTTACGGCCGAATGGCCACTGCCCTGCTGGAAACCGAGACCCCTGAGGACTCGGATTTCCTGAAGCGCCAGGAAACATTACGAAAGGCGAATGAGGCCAAAGGGACGGAAGAGGCAAAGCAAGACTATGAGTTTTACGACGTAACCGCCTGGTCACTTCCCTTGGCCATGGGTGTCGAGGCTTATTTCACAGATGAACCGGTTCGGGCGGATGTCTCGGCCGTTTCGGCGGCAACCCAAACCCTCGCCTTTGATACCGCAAAGAATAAAGGCTCCAAAGACCCGGAAGCGAGTCGTGTTGGACCTGGAGTCGCCTATGCGTTTGAGCCTTCCTCCCTGGAAGCCATGCGAATGGCGATCCAGCTTTTGCGCCAGGGATATCGCCTGGACACCTCGAACGATCCATTTCGTGCCGGAAACAAAGATATGCCCCGGGGCACTTTCATTCTTTGGGCAGAGCGAAATCCCACCAACCTCCCCGAGATCTTGACGGAACTGTCGGAGAAAAACGGAGTGCCAGTTCAGTCAATCCATTCCTCATTCCCAGACAGCAACCGTCGCGGGATCGGCTCCGAGACAGATTTTTTTCTGAAAGCTCCCAGGGTGGCGATCCTGGCAGGCGACCCCGTCGAGCAGACCAGCTATGGTCTGCTGCGTTTCCTCTTGGAGCAAAAGTGTGGGCTGGAGGTCATTCCAGTCTCGTTGGAAAACCTGACTCGGGATGTCCTTGACCAAATCAATGTGCTGATCCTCCCGGACGGTCAGGCTTCGCAGTACAAGAAGGTATTGGAAGAAAACCAGATTGGCGATCTGCGGGACTGGGTCGGCAACGGCGGAGTCCTGATTTGTATCGGCGGCGCCAGCGAATTTGCAGCAGACCCCGATACCAAACTCACGCCATCTCGCATTGTGGGCAGCGACGAGAAGTCGGACGCCTCAACCGAGAAACCGCCGGCGGAAGCGCGGCAAAAACCAGATCATGCGGCGTCCGAAAAAAAGGAATCAACGAATCACAAACCAATCGAGATTCCTGGATCCATTGTTAAAGCCAAAGTGAATCGCGATCATTTCTTAACGATCGGGTACGATTCCGAAAACCTTCCCCTCTTTGTGCAGGGCGACGTCTTTTTCAAGCCGAGCGAGACAGGCGGAAACGCTCTAACCTTTGCAGGCGAAAAGCTGAGACTCAGCGGATTTTTCTGGGAAGGAAACACAGAGCAGCTGCTCCGGGATTCTTCGGCGTTGATCGATGAACCACTTGAGTCAGGCAACGTGATCCTCTTCAGTTTTCAACCTGGCTTCAGAATGATCTGGACTTCGACCATCAGGCTTTTGCTGAACGCGATTGTTTACGGGCCTTCGCAACCTCAGAAATCCGACGATTGAGCCTGCATCGCTCATGAATCCCGAATGATTTGCCGGCAATGCGGGCGGACCGACAGCTACCTCCATCCAACCAGGCAACGTGCGAGCAATTGGCATAGTCCGTTCCAGATTCTCGGATCGAGCTGGACGTAAAACGCCGCGCAAACAAGCAACATTAAAAAGCCTGATTTCACCTCTTTCATTGGAAGAACCCATGAAAAGCACAGCATGTGCCACAGATTCCGTACATCATAACACCTTGATAGATAATCTGTTATGACGAAGTGCTGTTTGAGATAAAGGTAAACTCCGCTTCCGAATCCCATGTTTGGGACAGGCGCATCCCAATTCCGAGGAAGAATCTCCTGGCGTGTTGGCAGCCCGCAGATAGGGCGAGACCGCGGGTCGGCTAAGCTCAGTCCGATCCGGCATTGTTCGGGTCGCCCTGCTCTACGATGCTATCCTCACCTATCCTTAAGCACCCGCAGACACTCAGACCTCTTTTGCGGGCGGGCTGAATGCCGCCGCATTCTTCCTGACGAACTCCTGCAAGCTCATCGGCCCTTGCCCCGTTAACATGAGCACGTCGTCCGACATTCGATCGTACCGTCCCGCTCGGTGCAGATCGGCCATCGTCGCGAGGTGGTCCACCACGTGAACCGGGAAGCCGCGCTCGAGCAACCCGGCCCGCCACTGCTCGACGCGGAATGTCCTGAAAGGTGATCGTGCGGCCAAGTGCCTTCGAATACTCCTGAGCATAAAAATGCATGTTCTCGGACTGCGGACCGGTCAGGTGATAGATCTTGCCGATGTGCGGCGGCGGATTGGAGAGTAGCGCGACGACCACACGTGCCACGTCTTCCGCCGCTACCGGCGAAGTCTTGCCGCGGCCGAACGGTAGGCTGATCTGATTTGATTTCCTGACCGAATCCGAAGTGAAAATCAGGAAGAAGCCGTCGAGAAACACCGTCGGCCGCACGTGCACGACCGGCAGACCGGACCAGTTCAGCGCCTGCTCGGCAAGCCAGTGCAGCTTATGCTGCGGGCTCGCGGTGGTTTCGGTAATGCTCATCTGTGAGAGCGTCATCTGCGACATATTGATGAACGCCTTTACGCCGTGATGTTTCGCCACCGCCGCCGCATTGACCGTCGCGGCCAGATAGGCATCCGAAACCGACATGCCGAAGTACATCGTCTCGCAGCCGGCAATGACCCTGTGCATCGAATCGAGATTGAGCAGATTCCCAACTACGACCTCCGCACCCATCTCGCGCAAGGCCTGCGCGCGTTCGTCTTCATTTCGCACCATCGCCCGCACCTCTTTGCCTTGCTTCAAAAGCAGTCCGGTGACTGTGCGCCCTACCGCGCCAACGCGGCCCGCCGCACCGGTGACCAGAATCGGATCTGCCATGTTTTTCTTCCTAAGCGTTCTCCTAAATCAAGCAAATCCCGCCAACCCTCACGCGCTGTCCGGCGGATCCTAACCATCCGAACTTCGCCTTATTCTGACTGCCGTGCGCGACGGGTCCGCTCTTTATGAGGCACGTCACGGGACGCGATCGCCAGGTGAGAAGATCCCACCGCTAACTTTCGAATTTCAGCGCTCTCGAATGCGCGGATCGACTCGCCTAAGCCGGGTTCCAATCTACGCATCTGGGTGCATAAGGTGTGATAATAGGCTCGCATGAATTCGCGTCTAGCCTCATCGGTTAGCGCGCTCTTGGCCTCCTCGAGGAGATCTAGCACCCGGGCATTGCCCATCGCAATCGCCCGGATTTCGACTAATCTGGCTCTGTTCCTCTTCTCCTCCTCAGGGGAAAGTTGCCTTGTGGCAGGAGGGTTTTGCGGCGAATCGGAGCCCTCGGGCTTTAAGATCGATGGCAATGGGAGCCGTAAATCAGGCGGCTCTGCTGGAAGTTGATTGGATCCCGGTAGCAACGCAGGAACGGTCTGTGGTTCCGGCGCTCCTGACGGTGTGGGAACCTCCTCCATCTTGGGAGTTCCCGGTAACGCAACCGGGTCTGTCTCCGCCTTCTGTCCAGAGGCAACTTCAATCAGGAGGGCGATCAGTAGCGCCAAAGGAATCACGAACTTCATATGACCGCACTTCCGTGCTCACCGATTCTCGGGATGATACAATTCATAACTATCTTCACCAGCAGCACCCACGCGCATTAACCGCAGAGAGGATAAAGGTGGCGACCATCCCCCAGCTATCCAATACAGTGCAATTCTCTCAGGGAAACACAAAGAAATTCACCCAACGACGAAAGGAATCACTTTGAGTTGGCCGATGGCTTCCAATCACCGATTGCCGTAGTCTTCGACGCGCCTCCAAATACGCAATAATGATTTGTCGCGCGGACCATAATTGAAGCAATCAGACCAATAGGCCGGAGACCACTATCTCGGTGGCAAGCCACCACAGATCCAGCGCGGGCGACAGATCCGAATAACTTTTGTTATGGCGCAACGGGAACAACTGGATCCAAACGGACTCTGGGGAAAATGGGATTCGCAAGAATCGGAGGTTTCGCAGGGTTTCTTACAATACGAACCGGGACTTAAGCAAGCAGCCACCCCTCTCAATCGAGTGGCCTTCCTGGGCAGTCATCTTCCGCGGCAATGCGGCATCGCCACATTTACCTTCGATCTTTGTCAAGCTATGGCAGCGGAATTCCCGCTCTGCCGGTGTCTGGTGGGCGCGATCAATGATCGATCCGAAGGCTACGACTACCCAGCCTCAGGTCCGGTTTGAGATTGAGGAGAAGGAAATTGATTCTTACCGCCGCGCAGCCCGTTTCCTTAATGCCAACCAAGTAGAACTCGTGTCTGTTCAGCACGAGTTTGGCATCTTCGGCGGACCTGCCGGCAGCCATCTTTTGGCTCTGCTGCGCGGCCTGAAGATGCCGGTGGTCACAACGTTGCACACCGTGCTCCGCAAACCAGATTTGGATCAGCGCGCATTGATGGATCAGCTCAATGGACTTTCAAAGCGCTTCATCGTCATGGCTGAGCGGGGTAAAGAATTCCTCACTGAAATCTATCACATAGCGGCCGAGAAGATTGACGTGATTCCGCACGGCATCCCAGAGATTCCTTTAGTCGATCCTAATATTAACAAAGATAGGTTCGGTCTAGAAGGCAAAACCGTCTTGTTGACCTTTGGTTTACTATCACCGAACAAAGGCATCGAGTACGTCATCGAAGCGCTTCCCGCGATCATCGAAAAACATCCTGACGTGGTGTATATCGTTCTGGGTTCAACCCATCCCAATATCGTGGCGCGCGACGGCGAGTCCTACCGACTCGGACTCGAGCGCCTCGCAAAAAAACTTGGAGTCGCGTCTCACGTCATCTTTCGCGATTGCTTTGTTACCCTCGAGGAATTGAAGCAATTCATCGGTGCCGCCGACATCTACGTCACGCCTTATCTCAACGAGTCGCAGATTACTTCGGGCACACTGGCTTATGCGTTCGGCGCAGGCAAAGCAGTTGTCTCCACGCCCTACTGGCATGCCCAGGAATTGCTGGCAAACAATCGTGGTATTCTGGTCCCATTCGCAAATTCCGAGCGAATCGGCGAGGCGGTGAATCAATATCTCTCCAATTCGTTTCTCATGGCTGCCACTCGGAAGAGAGCGTGGAAACTTGGTCGGGGGATGACTTGGCCGGCCGTCGCCAACCGGCACATGGAAAGCTTCCAACGTGCGCGGGCAGGCTTTAAAGAGCGCTCGCTATCATCTTCGCCTTATGGATGGCGCACTGAACAAGTGGCGTAAAAGCGTTTCAGTATCCTGGCGGACTCTCGAAGACTAAATCCTCCGATCATCTTCCGCACGTCGTCCTCGAGCTTTGCTGTTGTCTGCTTACCACGCGTAGGCCTCAGGCGCTTCGCCGCCAGGACCCGGGAAAATCTCGCCGAGCTTTTTTAAAGTTGCTTCATCCAATTTAATTTCCGTGGCGGGGAGGGTCGATTCCAATTGTTCGATGGTGCGGGGGCCAATGATGGGCGCCGTCACGATTGGGTTCTGCAAAAGCCACGCCAAGGCCACTGCGGCGGGCGGTTCGCCCAATTGCTTGCACAGGGCCTCGTAAGGCTCCAGCTTAGCCCGATTTTGGTTAATCTCCTTCAGGGCTTCATCGCTGGTGCGCCGACCGGTTTCCAGCTTCTCCAATGCTCCGCCCAAAAGGCCGCCGCCCAGCGGACTCCAGGGAATCAGTCCCAAGCCATAGTACCGGCAGGCCGGGATGACCTCCAGTTCCACCGTCCGGTTGTTCAGGTGGTAGATGCTTTGTTCGCTGGATAGACCCATCAAACCACGCTTCGATGCCTCCTGGCAGGCGGTCGCGATATCCCATCCCGCGAAGTTGCTGGATCCCACATAAACCACCTTACCCTGATTTCCCAATTGCTCGAAGGCCTGCCAAGTCTCATCCCACGGGCAATCCCGATCCACGTGGTGCATCTGGTAAAGGTCGATGTGGTCGGTCTGGAGCCGTTTCAGGCTGCCCTCGCAATGCTTGCGGATTTTGTACGCGGAAAGACTGCGTCTGTCTGTGTTGGGTTCGGCAAGGTTGGACTTGCGTCGGACGGGATTAAAGACCTTGGTCGCCAGGACCACCGCGTCCCGGCGGCCACCACCCTGGCCAAACCAGCGCCCCAAAATCTCCTCGGTGTCACCCTGCTCCCCACCCCGGCCGTAGACGTCGGCGGTGTCGAAGAAGTTTATGCCGAGCTCCAGAGCCCGGTCCATGATCTTGAAACTCTCCTCCTGAGTGGTGTGCCAGCCGAAGTTCATGGTGCCCAGACAAATGTTGCTGACCAGAACTCCGTGTTTTCCTAAGCGTTTGTGTTCAATTGCCATGTTCATCGACCCTTCTTGTCTTCAAGGCATGGATGCTCCCCGGGCCGCGGCAAAAAGAGAGTACCATTCGTCCCGGCTCAGAGAAACGGAAAGCGATTTGACGCAGGACCGCAACCGGTCCGGACGCGTCGTTCCCAACACGGGCTGAATCTTTGCCGGGTGTTTGAGCAGCCACGCCAGCAGAATGGCCTCCGGCGTAGTTTCGTGAGCCCGGGCATATTCCTGCACCAGCGCGCCTGTCTTCCGGATGTTTTCAGGTTTACCATCCAGGTTCCCTGTCAAGGCACCTTGGGCCAAGGGACTCCAGGCCTGAAGCAGAACAGACTTCATCCGGCAATACTCCATCGTTCCCTCCCAGCCGTCGGGGTAGCGGGGCGAATTCTGGTTGAACGAAACACTCAGCTCGACGAAGCCATGATGCAGAACACTCATTTCCACCTGGTTGGCCACTAAAGGTTCCGGCAAAAAGGATTGGAGATATTCCATTTGAAATCGCCCTTGGTTAGAAACGCCGAAATAGCGCACCTTGCCCGAAAGGCGGAGTTTCTCGAATGCTTCAGCGATTTCCTCTCCTTCCCAAAGAGGGTCCGGACGATGCAGCAGGAGGATCTCCAAACGGTCGGTTCCCAGCCGAGCCAGGATCTCATCGACGCTTTCCAGGATGTGATCGCGGCTGAAATCAAAGCGTTGCGGCGTTCCGGCCGGATCATCCGCCCAGCGGATCCCGCATTTAGACTGGATGACAATTTTATCCCTCAGAAATGGTCTTTCCTTCAGCACCCGGCCGAAAACTTCTTCAGCTCTTCCGCGACCGTAAATATTGGCATGATCGAAAAAATTGGCGCCGATCTCCTCAGCCGTATCAAGGAATTCGCGAGCCTGGCGCTCATGGTCTTTCGTCAATTGGACATTTGCTTCCCAACCGCCGCCGAGGCCCATACAGCCCAAGGCCAGGCGGGACACCTCCAGGTCGGTGTGAGGAATTTTGATCGTTTCCATAGCTAATTTCTCCATAAAATTTTAGTTCGCGAGGCGTAACCCCGGGACGCTTCACCGTCCGGAGTTATCAAAATCTCGTCGAGCGTCTTCGAGGTGCTTTGACCAGCGTGATCGGGAAGGTTGCGCAAGGCGAGGTTTCCAATTTTTCGGGGGGCGATGATGGGTGCGGTTGCAATTGGTGGTGCCCACACCCACGGCAATTGTTGATTCCAGCCATTTATTTCGTAGACCAAATCAATTTCGGCCAGAGATTTTTTCAATTAAATCGGCGCAGCGCCCGGGTAGGGTGAGGCTCCGTCGGAACCGGGGCTTTCGCATTATCCTGCCTTCTGACGCGACCCCCTGAATTCTTCGGCCGCAGGGTCGATCAATTCCATAGGGGATGACGTCGTAGGCGAGGTAACAGCCATGCTTTTTGCTTCTATTCCCCACCAACCCGAAAATTTCGGGCCGGAACACCAGGACCCTGGTCTGTTCGAGTGCAGGCAGGCTCAGATCTTTTATGGCCGGGCTTCCAAGATCATATTGAACGGCGTTTCCGCAGCGCGGCGAAACCGCGTAAACCCGGCCTTCGAGAGAACCTCTCGCAGGCGCCGCTCACCAGCCTGCGCTCCCAGAGCGAGACCGACTTCCTGGCTCAGCGACGCAGGAGTGCAAATCATCGTCGAGAATCCGTAATACGCTCTGCCAACCGGATTCAAATTCTCAGAGAGTGAATCTCCCGCCATCGGCTCCACGATCATGAAGGTGCCGTCGGGATGAAGGGACTGCCTGACATAGGAAGCCGCACCCACCGGATCGCCCATGTCATGCAGGGCATCGAACACGGTCACGAACCCGTAGTCGCGACCCGGGAACTCTTTCGCCGCAGCGACGCGGAAATCAACATTGGTGATTTGCTGCTCCTTCAGCGTGGCGATTCGCTGCGTCGATCGAAGCCGAGTGCGCATCAAATCCATAGAATGCAGATTTAGGGAACGCTTTCGCCATGATCAGGGTCGAAATCCCATGACCGCATCCGATGTCCGCGACACGCGTTCCCGCGCTCAACTTTTCCTGTACGCCCTCTAGTGCGGGTATCCAATTGGCGCTGATATTGGCCTCGTAACCCGGCCGAAAAAACCTCTCCGTGCCGCAGAAAAGGCAATTGTGATGCTTCCCCCAAGGGAGGCCTCGTCCGGTCCGGAAACTCTCGGCGATCAGCGGCTCGTCGTGGTAGAGGGACGATACGCCATAGAACCCTCCAATCATCGCCGCAGGGCTGTTCGGATCAGCAAACACCGCAGCCTGTTCAGCAGTCAGATAAAACGTTTCGTTTACCGCGTCATAGGTGACATAGCCTGACGCAGCCTGTGCACTTAACCATTCGCGCAGCTGTCGCTCATGGAGGCTAGTCTTCTGGGCCAGCTCCTGCGAGGTTGCCGGGCCGAGGTCAGCCAGCGCCGAATAAATTCCAAGACCATCGCCAAGCACAATCAGTGCTCCACTGATAGCCGCACCGAGATCGCCGACCATCTGCCCAAGAAGCCGATCCAGGGCATCGGGGTTCAACGGAGTTTTGCCGGCGCCAGCCGGCGCTCCATTTCCAGTTGTTGTTTCCATTTTCGTTCTCTTTCGTTGAGATAGGCCGGCCTGACACCCAAAACCTTCCAGGAACCGCTCTGAACAATAACCTCTAGAGCACGAGGCACCGCCGGGGCCAAAGACAAAGTTCCAGCACAGTCTCCTGCGACAACACACTCCCGAGTGTTGCCGAAAAACACTTGCCGCGGGGAATGGATACGGACGACCTAACGCCAGAATAGTGCAAACTGCAATCTCAGCGCAAGGCAAATAGTTTCCAATTTAAATGGAATGCTCAACTTGCTCAAGCTCTGTTTCAATTCGGCGCCGTGCCTGGATGGTGCCTGCTCGCCATCGAATCGCTCGCAAAGGCATTGGGCGGTCCGCCCTGCTCCTCTGTGATTGGCCCGTGGCAGAATGCGCCGCAAGTATTCCCGGTTGGTCGCACTGACACTCAGGCCGTCGCCCCCATAATGCTCCACATAAAAGGGAGCCCGATAACCCGCTTCGATCGCCATTCGCACCGCCTGGCGATAATTGATGACCCCGAACTCGAGGGGTGCGGGCGCGCTCACGACCTGTCCCGTCGAAGCGTCCTCGGAACGGTAATAGTTTTTTATGTGCCAGTATTTGGCGTAGGGCAGGGTTTTCGCGGCCATGACTTCCCAGCGCTCTACGGGCCGGAGCAAACGCTGCAAATTTCCCCAGTCGGGATTCAGCCCGACCCGCGGGTGATTAATGTCCTGCACCATCGCCACCGCGCTATCCGCCGTCCCCAGGTAGGTGTCCTCGTACATTTCGAGCGCAATGTCCACCCCCACCGCCTCAGCGTGTCTGGCCAGTTCCTGCAACCGGGTGACGGCGAGCTTCCACACCGCAGGATCATCCGGGTTCTTGGGACCCGGGACTGTCCAAAACCAGAGCGCCTCCTTTTGGGCGGGCGTTAAAGCCTGTAAAAAGCCGAACGAAACCACTGTGGCGCCAATCCGTGCTGCCGTATCCAGGACTCGATGACTGTAGGCGAGGTATTCTTCACCGTGATCCGGATCAATGACGCTCCGGCGAGCCGTGGTGACGGCAGGAATCGAGAGCCCAACCTGCTTCACCGTTTTCAGGAACTCTTCGAGACGTGGTTCCGAAAGGTCCGCAATTCGCAACCACGAATCTGTTGGATCAAAATGGGTGAAACCCGCATCTGCGACTTCTTGTAAAGAAACGGCCCACTCGTCTGCTCCCTGATCCTGGACTAGCTCACCCTTCGGGGTAACGGCCTGAAACTGCAGCATTGCGGCCGCAATCGGCCAGTCTAGATTGCTATAAGGCATGAGCACAGATTTTCACGGAGGCTTCCATTCCGTCAAGAATGAAGTTGAATGGGTCGGTGTGCCTAACTATACTACCTCCTAAATACAGGTTGTTAGTACGCTCGATTGGGCACCCTTAATCTGCTTATTCGTCGCCCGAAGTGACCAAGATAGCTTAGCCCAGAGTTTCCCTGGTTTACCCTGGGTTAGGCCTATAGACGGGCGAAGGGCTACAGGACTCAGGAGATTCTGCCCCAAAGTCAAAGGGGCAGGAGGACTCAGCCCAGGCGTTTCAACTCTGCTTTATACACAATTTGTCGGTGGGAAGTCCGCCTCGTCCGATCTTCCTGACGCCCGCATCCACTCACCCGTTGCAATCATCGTTCCCCCTGGAAGCACCGCTCAACGGTGCGAACGGAACACAGGCTGGAAGCCTATGCTACATTAACGCCGTCGCGTCGTCACTCCAGGTGCACGGCGATAGCTCCCGAGATGGCCTGGGAGATCGCTCGACAGTCCAGAAGGCTAATGGAGCATAGGCTTCCAGCCTGTGTTCTGTTCGCACGTTGAGCGATGTTCCACGTTATTAGCACGTCTCAATTGCGCGCTATAATTTTGGCGCAACAATTCGTGCGAGATTTATCCGGTCAGTCTCTCGCCTTTCAGCTTCAGGGCGAACCGTTCATTTTGAGATCCCAGGGTTGAAACCCTGGGCTGAGTCCTGCAGCCGCCTTCGGGGCATCAAACACCGCTGAGCTCCCCAGTGGGTACCTTGGTTTACCCTGGATAATTCCCCCAACATGGGTATTTCTTGACAAGCGGATCGCGTCCGCTGAGCTTTTAGGCGTTCATGGTCAAGAAACCCCTGCCGTCCGCCAAATATTCGCACGGTAAGAACTCTTTTCGTTTCGAGGATTCCTTGGCTGAGCACGCCACACCGCGCGTCCTTCCCTTCAAAAGCTATGAAAACTAACATTGAGACCGCCGCCGTGATCGGTGCCGGCTACATGGGTGGCGGCATCGCCCAAACATTGGCGTTAGCCGGAGTGGACGTGCAACTCGCCGATGCTAATCCCGAACTAACCAGGAAAGCACTTGAACGGTTACTGGCCGAATCCGAGCAGTTTGAACGAGAGGGCTTGTTTAAGCCGGGCAGCACCGCGCGCCTGAAGGAGCGTTTGCGGGCCGCCGACTCGATCGAGTCGGCAGTGGCATCAGTCGATTTTGTCGAAGAAGCCGTGCCGGAAGTACCGGCGATCAAGCGTGAGGTCCTTGGTCTGGTTGCCCGCGCGGTTCGTTCGGATGCGATCGTCGGCAGTAATACCTCGACGCTTCCAATCGCGGGATTGGCCGAGGCTTTTGCGGATGCCAATCGCTTTCTGGGTGTCCACTTCTCCAATCCGGCCCCGTTCATTCCGGGCGTGGAAGTGATCCCTCACGCCGGAACCGATGAATCCATCTTAGCCCCGGTCGAGGACTTGTTGCGCCGCGCCGGAAAAGTTCCCGCGCGAGTCAAGGATTCCGCAGGTTTTGTCCTTAACCGTTTACAGTACGTGCTTTTCAAAGAGGCGATCAATATCGTTGAGGAAGGCATCGCCAGCGCTGAAGCAATCGACGAGATCGTGCGAACCACCTTCGGTTTCCGGTTACCTTTCTTCGGACCTTTCGTGATCGCCGATATGGCCGGACTGGACATTTACGCCGCTTGTTTCAAGACGTTTGAGGAACACTATGGGGAACGCCTGGCTGCGCCAAAAATCCTCATCGATTTAGTGAACCAAGGTAAATGCGGGACCAAGTCCGGGGCAGGTTTTCTGAACGTCTCGGCGGAAAAGGGCGCTGAACTGATTGCCTACCGCAATCGGGCCTACCGAAAATTGGCTGATCTCTTAACGGAACTCGGCCCGGCACCAACCAGCCGGCTTCACATGAGTTCAAATTGCCGTTGATGTTTCTGACAGCCGGAGCATTTGACAACTTATCCGTCTATGGATGTATTACCCACTGCTGTAGTTTTAACATCTGATGGCGACTGATTTAGACCACCCCACACCTATGAGCACTACCACCACACCCAAAGATCTCACCAAAGAACCACCACGCAGTCCTCGCGAACGACTCGGTGGTTATGCCCTCATGGCCCGGATGGTCGATAAGGGCCGCGCCGATCTCCAGGGCAACGTCGGCGAATATCATTACGCCTGCCCGCTTGATCAAATGCTCTTTGAATTCAAGGGGGTTCAGGCCGAAGAGGTTAAGAAGCTGCTCGGTTCGGGTGCCACCGATCAACAAATCATTGACTGGTTCAGCAGTCATGGTACGACCAAGACGAGCGCGGAGATTAAGGCTTGGTCCGAAGGAGTTGAGGGCTATCGACCCTACGACGATCCGGAAAAGAAGGAATGGTTCACTGGCGAATGTACCAAGGTCGGTCTCAAGCCTGAGACCTCGACGCTCGTTGACTTTCTCGAAGCGGACGATCGAGCCAGCTTCAAAAGCTGAGCCATCCCGAGAAGGGGCGGGTCAGTACGCCCGCCTTTTCTGTGTTGAGCCGGGGCGCAGTTTCGAATGTTTCGGCGATCAAGGAGGACCTGCCCAGCCGTAGGCCTACTCACTGACACCTAGACACTGACACTTTCCTAAGCCTCGCGGTCGAGCCGCTCCGCCATTCGAACCAGGTCGGCCAGCGACTCTGCCTGCATCTTGCGCATTACTCGCCCGCGCTGGGTTTTCACCGTAATCTCGCGTGTGCCAAGTTCCGCCGCGACCTGCTTGTTGAGCAGACCCTGTACAACCAGTCTCATTACTTCGCGCTCACGTGGGGTCAGCTTTTCGTAGCGGGCACGTACTTGCGTCAATTCCATGCGCTGAGCAAGCGCCTTCCGATCTCCAACCAGCGCCTGCTCAATAGCATTCAATAACTCTTGATCGTTGAATGGCTTGGTGAGAAATTCGACGGCGCCTGCCTTCATGGCTCGCACCGTGGTTGGAATATCGCCCTGCCCGGTAATGAAAATAATTGAAAAAGGACGGTGCGCCGCGGCAAGCTCGCGCTGGAGGTCAATCCCGCTCAAACCGGGCAAACCCACGTCGAGCACCAGGCAAGAAGGCTCGGTCGGAGGTTTCTGCCGCAGAAATTCAGACGCCGAAGCAAAAGTTTCAACCCGTAGACCGACAGAACGAATGAGGCCGGCGATCGCTTCACGCACCGATCGATCGTCATCCACCACGAATACAACCGGTCGCTCCCCAGGTGATTTCGGAACGGGCCTCACGTCCATGCCCTTCCGGCTGATGTCGTGGTCGAGAGAAATCCGCCACCGGGTGCTACACTTAACACCAGGCGTAAGCCTCTAACCATCGTCTTGGCGTTGATCATTACGGCTCTTTGGAACATTCGATTTTGCATCTCTACAACGGAAAAGAGCGCTGTTACCATTATACCAAGGTATGATGCAAGAAGTAGACTTTTTCTGACTCCTGAGTTCGCGTACGAGATTTCGAACGAACGAAATTTCGCTCCGGCTTCAGCCAATCGCTATCGTGTTTAAGTTGCTCGCGGAGCAAAAGTTGCGCCACAGGATGAGCATGGCATGCAAACTGAATGAGGATGAACGACGGATCATTACACGGCCGACATTCCGAACCCAAAGAACAAGAATATGACAACCGACCATCCCTTAGTTTCTAATCAACATCCAGTGCGTTACAACACTATCCGAGTGAATGAACTGGAGGTCTTCTATCGCGAAGCCGGGCCACAAGACGCCCCGGTTATCCTGCTTTTGCATGGATTTCCAACTTCGTCCAACATGTTTCGGAATCTGATTCCGCGGCTCGCGACCTCATTCCACGTGGTAGCACCTGACTATCCTGGATTCGGCCAAAGCAGCATGCCGAGTCATAACGATTTTGACTACAGTTTCGAAAACCTGACCAACGTGGTGGAAGCGTTGGTCGATAAACTTGGACTCACCAAGTACTCGATCTACGTGATGGATTACGGGGCACCGATCGGTTATCGCCTGGCGCTGCGACATCCGGAACGCGTCCAGGCGCTGATCGTGCAGAATGGCAACGCCTACGACGAAGGCCTCCGGGAGTTCTGGGACCCCATCAAAAAATACTGGAGCGATCCAACCACTGAGAATCGGGAGGCCATCCGCTTCCTGGTCGACCCGAAGTCGACTCGCTGGCAATATGAAAATGGCGTGGCTGACCACACTCTACTGGATCCGACCACCTGGATCTTGGATCAGGTAGGGCTGGACCGCCCGGGAAATGCCGAGATCCAGTTGGATCTGTTCTACAGCTATCGGACCAACGTGCCGCTCTATCCTGAATTCCAGGCCTTCTTCCGACAGTTTCAACCGCCCACTTTGATTGTCTGGGGCAAGAACGACTTCATCTTTCCGCCCGAGGGTGCCGTTCCCTACCCGCGCGATCTGAAAGATGTGGAGACGCACTTATTGGACACCGGACATTTCGCGCTGGAAACCCACGGAGAAGAAATCGCAAACCGGATCGAAGAATTTCTCAAGAAACGCAAACTGGCGAACTGACTATTCGCCAGGGCGAAGCTCTCGGTAGGGTGAGGCTCCGCCGAACCATGGGCTTCGCCTTAGGACGTCACTTCGCTCGGTGACTTCACGCCGTCTTAGGTTGGTCGGACGGGCTCCAATAGGTGGCCCAACAAGCGTGAATTTGATCTTGTTTGGCTGCGGCGTGGAGATGATCAAACGCCGAATTCGAGCGTGTATGCTTAGGGGGATGACGTTGTTGGGCGAGACCAAGCGGGAAGCCCCGGTTCGGACGGAGCCTTACCCTACCCGGAGCTTCCGCTCTATCGTCCCGCTCGCCTGCCTATATTCAGAACAACCCATGGACGAAGATTAACAAAGTTGTTAGTAACCCATCGCCGTAAAGGACCATATCTGGATCACTTGCCTTTATGATTGCTTTGATTTTCGATCAACTCGCCACTCGATTTGCCAAAGATTATCATCCTGAGCGACCGGAGCGGTTGATCCATACCCGGGCTTACCTCCTCGATAAGCATCCGGATTGGTTGTGGATGAAACCAAGCCTGGCCTCGAAAGCGGAAGTACTGCGAGTTCATCACCCAAAGCATCTTGAGCGTCTTCGTGTACCGACCGATTTCGACGCCGACACTCCCTATTATCCGGAGATTGAAGATCACGCCCGGCGTGCGGCTGGAGCGGCGATCGCCACAGTCGATCTGGCGCTAAGCGGGAGAAAGGGTTTTTCCCTGATGCGTCCGCCCGGTCATCATGCCACTCAGACGAGGGCAATGGGCTTCTGCTATTTGAATTCTGTCGCCATCGCCGCTCATCACGCTCTGGCCATCGGCTGCCAGAGGGTCGCCATATGGGACTTCGACGCACACCATGGCAACGGAACTGAAGCGACCGTTTTTGGTAACCAGCGAATCCGGTTTGCTTCGGTTCACCAATATCCCGGTTATCCGGGCACCGGCAAGGCATCGCGAGAGAATGTCTTCAACTGGCCTATCCCGCCAAATACTGATGCGAAAAAGCATGCCTCGGCTGTTCACCAGGCGCTTGACTGTCTGCTCGAATTCAACCCGGACCTCCTTTTGGTTTCGGCCGGCTTTGACGCCTACCATAAAGACCCGCTCACCGAAATGACTTTGGAGCAGGACCATTTCGCCGACTTCGGCCGTCGGTTGAAACAGTCCGGTCTGGCCGCCGGTGTTATTCTAGAAGGAGGATACAGCGACGATTTGCCAATTCTGGTGGAAGCCTTTTTAGCGGAATGGAGTGATTAATGATTTGGAGAGCGACCGCGTAGCATCATATCGTTGCGCACTCTGAGAAGATGGCTCTTGCGACGCACGGTAAACCGTAAACGGCTTCGATTCGATGAAGTCGTGAGGGGTAGCGCCAAAGGCAGGTTGAAGCGGGAAACCCTGGCTCAGACGGAGCTTCGCCCTACCTGAGCCGGCGCCGTTGGCAGGGCGAAGCTCGGTCGCCCCGCCCTACCTGCGCGCCTCGATGCTATGCTCGCGGTGATCATCCACCAACGGCACAGTGCTGTCGGTCAGTTCTTTTCCGTCGAGGAATGTTTGACCGGTGCCGGACAAGCCTTCGGGCAATCTGGAGATGTGAATGTGATAGAGCGTTTGCCGATAGCGATAATCAATTCGACACGTTGACCAGTGTTTCGGAAGACGGGGTGTTAGCCGCAATCGATCCCCTTCCAATTTCAATCCCAGGAGTGTTTCGGTCAGCAGTCGATACATCCAACCGGCTGAGCCCGTATACCACGTCCATCCGCCCCGACCTGTATGTGGCGCAACGGCATAAACATCTGCCGCAACGACATAAGGTTCCACTTTGTAGGTGCTGATTTGGGCGGCCGTCGACCCGTGGTTGATCGGATTAAGCAACGCAAACAATTCCCAAGCCCGATCGTTATCCCCCAGGAGCGCACGCGCCATCACCACCCAGGTCGCGGCATGGGTGTATTGGCCGCCGTTCTCGCGAATACCCGGTACATAACCCTGGATGTAACCGGGGCTAGGCACGGAACGATCGAACGGCGGGTCTAACAATTGAATCAGCTTTGCCTCGTTGCGGACGAGCCGCTCTTCGACCGCTTGCATCGCCTGCCGTGCGCGCTTCGGATTGCCCGCGCCGCTCAAGACCGACCAGCTCTGCGGCAGGGAATCAATCTGACATTCCAGATTGCTTTGAGAACCGAGTGGTTCGCCGCTATCGAAATAGGCGCGCCGATACCATTGCCCGTCCCAAGCGTGCTGCTCGACGTTTTCTTGCAACTGCCGCGCCTGGGCCACGCAACGGTCGGCAAAGGCGGTCTCGTTTCGCTGCCGCGCCAATTCGGCAAACCGGATCAGCACGTCGTAAAGGAAAAAAGCCAGCCAGACACTTTCACCCCGTCCTTCTTTTCCGACCAGATTCATTCCGTCATTCCAGTCACAACTCCCAATCAGCGGCAGGCCATGAACGCCAAACCTGAACCCATGTTCGATCGCCCGCACACAATGGTCGTACAAGGTGGCCACTTCTTTGGAGTGACCTGGTTGATCGTAGTTAGATTCCTCTTCCGGTTTAAGCAGACGACCTTCCAAGAAGGGAATCTTCTCATCGAGAACGGCGGCGTCTCCGACAAATGAGATATAGTGGCAGGTAACGAAGGCCAGCCACAAATAGTCGTCCGAAGTATGGGTCCGCACTCCCCGATCCGTTGGGGGATGCCACCAATGCTCGACGTCGCCCTCGCGGAATTGATGGGCTGCCGCGCGCAGGAGATGCTCGCGCAGCAAGACCGGTTCTGCGTAAACGAGGGCCATCGAGTCTTGCAATTGATCGCGAAATCCGAATGCGCCACCGGACTGATAAAAACCGGTGCGTCCCCACAAACGGCAGCTCAAAATCTGATACAACAGCCAGCCGTTGGCCATCAGGTTGACCGATGCGTCGGGCGTTTCCACCCGGACTGCGCCAAGTGTTCGCTCCCAATATCGACGAACGCCATCCAGAGCTGCCTGGACGGCCTCGGCCTCTCGATAGCGTTCGATCAGGCTTTGCGCGTGCGCCAGATCGCGACCGGCTCCCAGGCAAAACCGGATCTCTCGTTCCTCTCCGTCCGGCAAATCAAGCGTGACTTGCATGGCACCGCAAGGATCCAGCCCAACCCCCGTTTTACCTGAGAGACGCTCCTTCTGCAGGGCGGCAGGATTCGACATACTTCCGTTCCTGCCTAAAAATTCCTTCCGATCTCCCGTCAAGCTTCGCGGCAAATCGGCAACATCGATGAAGGCGACCTCTTCGGAAAAATCGGTATTGTAAAAGTTGCGGGCCAGTAACGCACCGGTCTTCTGGTCCACTTCGGTTTGCACATGAAGTAAGTTTTTTGCCCTTTGTTCGCCCAGGACCCAGTCCACGTAGCCCGTGACGGATATCCGGCGCGGACGACCCGAGACATTCCGCAATTTCAAGACCGCGAATTTGATGGACGCATCCATCGCGACATAAACGGTCAACTCGGAAATCAGGCCGTTCTCAGCATGTTCAAATACGCTATAACCAAAGCCGTGTCGGATGACGTAGGGCGTCGCACCGGATGCCGGCAAGGGTGTAGGCGACCAGAAGACTCCGCTCTGCTCATCACGGATGTAAAAAGCCTCTCCAGTGGCGTCCGTAACTGGATCGTTGTTCCAAGGCGTAAGCCGAAACTCGTGCGAATTCTCCGCCCAGGTGTAGCCACAGCCGCTCTCTGAAATGACTGTACCGAAAGACGGATTCGCGATCACATTAACCCACGGCACTGGCGTTGCTTGTCCTGACGGCAACGTCACGACGTACTCACGACCGTCGGGAGTAAAACCACCCAACCCATTGTGAAAGATGAGTTCGCGCGGAGCGAGGGGCTGCGGCGTTTCGCGCAGAGCGGCTTGGCTCGGCCTTAGCATCGGGATTGACAGATCGGATCTATCGTCGGCATCCAGCTTTCCGGCTAACCCTTTGCTTTCATCGGTCAGGACAATGCGCGCGGCTGATTGCAGCAGCACCAAGTCTTCTCCGGCAAGCTGATCCAGGTTTCGGATAAAAATGCCGGCCGGTTTATCCAGCAACTCCGCCGTATGTCCTGACGTCATCAAACCGGTAATTTGGTCAGAGAGAGATTGGCCAGAATCCGAACCCTTCTCGATCAAAATGACCAGGTCCACCGGCAGCATCTTCAGCCGCCAGTAGGAATGCGCCTGGATAAGTTCCTTCACGAGCTGGATTTTGGCTGGGTCGCTGATTCGCAAGAGGACGATCGGGATATCGCCGGAGATGCCATACTTCCAAAGTCCACTTTGGCCGCGCCGGTTTGCCAGCAAAACGTTCGAGGCCGCGCGTTGAGCGGGATTGGCGTAAATCAAGGCGCCGGCCAGTCGCGAGTAGGTTTGAGCATCGGACTCGGTTGCTCCGAGCTGGCCTAAGGCCGCATCGGTCCGAGCGAGATCAAAGGCATTGTCGATGACAAGAGGATCACGATATTTCCCGACGAGTGCCCGTGCGGCTTCCCGATTCTCGGTCACCCCCTGCATGAAATCGACCCGAACCGTTTGCTTGGGAGCCAAACCGAATGTCCGCCGCAGCGAAGCAATCGGATCGAGCACGGAACCGACTGTACCAGAAAGCGGCGAGGAATCCTCCATGGCCGCCGGGCTGATTGGGGTGCGGCCTCGCCCGACAAACCTCGCCCGGTCCGTTTCACAGGAGGTTTCATCAACGGCACCCTCTTCACCCACTATCGAATGCCAAAGCCAAGGTCGCCTTTCGCCTTCGGAGCGGGGACGCCGGCTGCACAGAATCGCGGAATTCGCCTGGTCGAACTCCGTTTGCACGAAGAGATTGCTAAAGACCGGGTGAGCCGCATCCGCCCCAGGAACCGCGAGAACAATTTCAGCGTAACTGGTCAGTTCGATTGATCGTTCTTTGTCGGAATGATTTGTAAGGGTCAGGCGCCGCAACTCAACGTCATCATCGACGGCAACGCAGATTTCCGTTCGGATCTCGAGGTCGCCTTGACGCCGGCGATACTCGGCATACGCCCCCGCAAAAACAACTTCGTACTGTTCGGTCTGGCGTAAGGTGGGCTGGTAAGCTGCGGACCAGAATTCGCCCGTCACTGCATCGCGGAGATAAATAAAAGTTCCCCAGTGATCGCGGGTGCCATCCTCGCGCCAGCGGGTGACCGCTAAATCGCGCCAGCGGCTGTAGCCGCCGCCCGCGTTGCTGATTGCCAAGTGATAACGGCCGTTGGACAGTAGATGGACCTCCGGAGCGCGCGAAGTGGGGGAATCGAAGACTCGCATCTCTCTACTCTTACCCAGGCAGACTCCGCGATCCATTGAATACGTTTGCCCAGACCTTCCATTTGCCACAGACCGTCCACGATCTCGCGCGCTCTAACAGATCCGTAACCTCAGCGTCGCTCGTCTGGCTAAAATCCTCGTACCACTCACCGACTCCATAGAATCGGTTTGGCATCATCAGGGCCACGATTTCATCCACCTCCCCTCGCAATTCGCCGTAGGTGGAAGCGGCAACGATCGGTACCGCCAGGACCAACCGAGCGGGATTCTGGGCAACCAAAGCGCGCACCGCGGCTCGAACGGTCGAGCCGGTGGCGATCCCATCGTCAATCAAAATGACTGTTTCGCCGCGCACCTTCGGCTCCGTCTCACTGCCCCGGTAAGCCAATTCGCGCCGTTTCAATTCCCGCTTTTCCTCTTCGGTCACCGCTTCGATCGTCTCCATCGGGATACGCAGTGCCTTCACAACCTCTTCATTCAGCACCCGGACACCTCCGGTGGCGATGGCGCCCATGGCCAATTCGCACCGGCCGGGCGTACCGAGCTTCCTAACGACGAAGACATCCAATGGCGCGTGCAGAGCCTTGGCTACCTCGAAAGCCACCGGCACGCCCCCGCGCGGCAGCCCCAGCACAATGACCTTGGACTGGCTTGCGTAATGGGCCAGTTTTTCGGACAGAAGCTGCCCGGCTTCCGTTCGATCTTGAAACTTCTCTCTCATAATTCGGGCCTCTGTTGGCCAGTACCGCCAAGATCATCAGAGCTTCGAATATCTTCCGGTTCCCGGTCCGCAGTTGAAGAAGCGGCGCAGACGGACCGGCCTCAGACGTAAATCCGTTCGGCTTGCCTAATGGCGCGGTAACGTTCGAACACCGCTCCCTCTTTCTCGAAGCCGAGCACTGATCGCACCGAGGAGCCCCGGAAGTTAAATGAAAGAATGCTCAAAAAATTCCTCATTACGAAAAGCGGGTCATGTGAGAAAAGCGCAGAAAGATGGCGGACTCTCATCCAGCGTTCAGCCTTCCAGCGCAAAAACTCGATCTCCTTTCCGGTAAGGTTTTCGCAAGCCACCACGGCGGTGGTACCATCGTATTCTTCCACTCGATCACTGGTAATCAGGCCCTTTTCGCGCAGCCCTTTGGTCATCGGAGTGCGTGGATAGGGAGTTGGATGCTGTATGTAAGGCCAATCGATATAACGCTGGGCGAAATGTAAGTTGGTCTGGATTGATTCTCGCGTGTCCGTCGGATTTCCGACAATTAGCCCGCCAATCACATACATCTTATTTCGATGAATGTATTCGATGGCTTTGATTGCCGCGTTACCCACTCCGCGACCGTTTTCGCGCCGGGTATTTTTCGATTTAGCGCGCAAAAATTCGAGATCGGCGTCGACCACGTTTTCAATCCCGAGGAACACGTATCGAAAGCCTGCTCTGCGCATCAGCGGCGCCAACTGTTCGCCATGGTTGGCAATCGCCGAAGTCATCGCTTGAACCGAGTAGTCGATCGAGTTCAAACCGGCCGCGATAATGGCTTCGCAAAGGCCTGCGAATCGTTTCACGTTCAGGGTGATATTATCATCGACAATGAAAATGGCGCGCGCCCCATATTCACGAGCGTCCTTTATATCAGCGATCACTCGATCGAACGAAAACGTCTCGAAGTTTCGCCCGCGCATTTCGACAATGGAGCAAAAGCTGCAATCAAAAGTGCAGCCCCGAGAAGTTTCAATCACGTCGATTCGCCGACCGAGCATGGTGTAGCCGGATAGGACACGGGCACTGCGCTTCGGCGGTCGAATCTCGCTTTTGTCCAAACCACTGATTGGTCGTTCTTGATTGTGGTAAAAGTCGGTCACCGACCCGATAGGAGAGGCCTGGGATGCGATGATAAGGAGAACCACTTTCGATGGCCCGAACCAGATCTCGAAAAGTAATCTCCCCTTCTCCCCTGACAATAAAGTCAACCTGACCTGGGCCTGCTCCGGTGTAAGATTCGGTAGCCAGTGTGGGATCATAGCCCCCCACCACGATTCGAACGTTTGGCTTCAGAGTTCGGATTAGATCGATAGTGGCTTGGGCTGTCTTGCGCTGAAAAGTCATGATCGATAGCCCAACCAAGTCAGGTTGCCACCGGTCAACCAACCGCACTACCGTTTCTTGAACGCGACGTTGCACCAAGATCAGATCCGCGACGGCCACCTGATGGTGAGAATCCACATTACCGGCCAGAGAAGAAAGGGCGCCATTGGGCATGCGCACTCCGGCGGCGGGCATATGCTCGAAGGAATCAGGCATCGACAGTAAAAGAATATTCATGGAACGGACACAGTTTTCCGGTGACGCTTTACCAGGGATTACCGGACCGCCAGTTGATGCGTCTGTCAATCCCTCCACGATAGAAGCAGAACTTACGAAAGATTTCCATCACCTAAGCGAGTTAGACTCTGGCCAGCTTACACCGAAGTGTACTTCCCTGATACGGCTCGACAGCGCGGTTCTGGTCCGTCGTTGGTGACGTAAGTAGTGACGTAAGTAAAGCGTCCCGCTTTATACCCTCTTCCAGCGATCCGCATTCGGGCGCCCTGGATCAAGAAGAGTGCCGCCACCCATTCCGACCATTCTCCATTTTCTCAATCAGTTTCTCCTTTGGACTGGCTCCGGAGAACACGTCGATTCGCGCAACCACCTGAGTCCGACTAGTCTCGACCTCACGTTTAGTGTATTGGTATGCGTACCGCCAGGGCGGTTAATCCGCGCTGAGTATCAACGGCAAAGGAGCTATTTCGATGGAACGAAGAAGAGCGAGCGACTTCCCTCAGGGGCTGCTGGACCTGTTCGATCGTTACGTTCACGGCGAGATTAGCCGACGACAATTCCTGGAGGGCGCAGCAAAGTACGCGGTGGGTGGCTTAACAGCCATGGCAATTTGGGAGAGCCTAAGGCCGAACTACGCTCTGGCGGAACAAATCCCTCCACACGACGAACGGCTCAAAACCGAATATGTGAATGTGCCTTCACCACAGGGCAACGGCAGCATCCGTGGATATTTCGTTCGTCCCGCCAACGCCCAGGAGAAATTGCCTGGAGTTCTCGTCCTGCATGAGAACCGCGGCCTCAATCCTTATATAGAAGATGTGGCGCGACGTTTGGGAACCGCGAATTTTCTGGCCCTGGCGCCTGACGGTCTTACCTCGGTCGGAGGATACCCTGGCGATGATGAGAAAGGAGCAAAACTTTTCGGCCAGGTGGACGAGAATAAAATGTTCGAAGACTTTGTGGCCTCGGCCGGATGGTTGAAATCGCGTCCGGACTGCACGGGAAAAATCGGCGTCGTGGGTTTCTGCTTTGGCGGAACCATGGCCAATCGACTGGCAGTGCGCCTCCCGGATTTGGCAGCTGCGGTTCCATTCTACGGACGACAACCGTCTCCCTTGGACGCTGCTAAAATCAAGGCACCCCTCTTGCTTCACTACGCAGCATTGGATACCCGTATCACCGGGGGGTGGCCGGCCTACGAGGAAGCGTTAAAGGCAAATCAAGTACCCTACACCGCCTACATTTATGAAGGCGTCAATCATGGTTTCCATAACGACACCACGCCACGGTACGACGAGGCGGCCGCCAAGTTGGCCTGGCAGCGTACTCTCGATTTTTTCAATAAGTATCTAAGAAGCTAGCGGCTTATTGAACGCGTTAAACGCATCCAGCTACAATTTTCCAACTAACAATCTCTTCAGCTATCCCTCTCACGTTTTTCTTGAACCGAAGCCATGGTCGCGCAGCTCCGGGTAGGGTAAGGCTCCGTCCGAACCGGGGCTTCCCGCGTCGCACTCGCCTGCAGCGTCACCCCCTTCAATCAGTCGTTCGAGTCAAGCTCGCGGAGGCTAAGTCATGCTCAACTCTGTGAAGGGAGAAACTGCGGCAGCGCCATCGGACCAAACGCTCGATAGGCCCCTGAGATAGGACCTGTTTACTTCATTGGACGCAACTTCTGGAAAACTTTCGGACATCCGATGGTCCGAGGAAAGAGAGATGCTGGGCGTCCCATTGGGCGGCAATCCCGGAGAGACTCAGCTTACGGGCCAGAGACTTGGTGGCTGGAATTTCGGCCGCGGTTACGCTGAACTCCCGAAGTCCGAGAGCGAGCCAGATTGGGAGAGCTTCAGGATCAGAGGCAATTTCCCCACAAATCGATGCTTTAACACCGCGTTCATGAGCGGCGCGGATGACCTGCTCGCACACCCGGAGAACCGCTGGATGAAGCGAATCGGAGAAGGCTGATAACGGGGCGCTTCCTCGTTCGGCGCATAGGATGTATTGGGTGAGATCGTTGGTTCCAATACTAATAAAGTCGAGATGCGATAAAAGTTGGTCGATCAGAAGCCCGGCAGACGGCGTCTCGATCATGGCGCCAACGGGAATCGGCCATTGGTGGGGCACGTTTCCTTTTGTTAGTTCGCCAGCGATTTCAGCGAGCATTTTTCTGGTCGCGAGAATTTCCGATATGTCTGTGACCATCGGGATCAGGAGTTGAACCCGAAACGAAATTGCCAACCGTAGAATAGCCCGAAGATGAGAACGAAAAAAGCGTCGATTGGCCATCAGCAATCTAATTCCGCGAACTCCGAGAAATGGATTTGCTTCCTTTGGTTGCGGCAGGAATTTGAGCGGTTTATCCCCCCCTATGTCCAACAGACGAACGGTGACCGGAAACGTGCCTGCAGAGGGCGCGAGAGCTTCTTGGTAAACTGTGAGCTGTTGATCCTCGTCGGGTTCTTCAGTGAAATCCTGGAATAGAAATTCTGACCGAAAAAGACCGATCAATTCGGCGCCGTTTGCTCGAGCGTCCAAAATGTCCTTTGCAGAACCAGCGTTGCCACCGACTTGGATCGAAATCCCATCTATCGTAATCGCGGGTACGTGGCTCTTTTGGAGCGCCGACTGGTTTTCAGAGAGCTCGCGTTGCTGCCGACGGACCAGGTCATCCAGGACATCAGGAGAAGGATCTATCCAGAGAATTCCTTCAGATCCATTAATCGCAACCTGTTGGGCTGCCTGGAGTCTCTGCAAATCCCTCCTGGCTCCCCCGATGGCCGGAATGTCGAGCGCTCGAGCCAAAATGGCTCCATGGGATGTCGTGCCGCCTCCGAGTTGGATCACTCCTGCAATCGAGAGGCGACGCAACTGCGCTGCGAGAGTCGGCGTCAGTTCCTCGCAAATCAGTATGGTGGGCTCCGTGAACGCCTGGTCGGGCAAACCGGTTCCCTCTTTAGCGTCAATCAGGCGTGACAGCACAGTTCGTCCCACTTCCCGGAAGTCCGCTGCTCGAGCCCGAAGGTAGGGATCGTCCGCGTTTTCCTGTTCGGCTGCGTAGCGGGAAAGGATCTCATGCCATGCGGCCGCCGCGTTCAAGTGTTGCTCTTGGATTTTTGCCTGGACTTCCTTGAGGATGCTCGGATCTGCAAAAAGCATTCGCTGAGCATTGAAAATTTCCAGCTCATTCTCAGGAAGCGACGTTCTGAGGCGGTCAACGCGGGTATCAAATTCCGCTACGGCTGATGCGACCGCCGAGCGCAGCCTCGCCACTTCACGCACGATCTCCGGTGAGGACTCCAACGTATATCTCGGCACCGAAGCGACAATGGTATCCAGTCGAAGCGGACGACCGACCGCAATCCCACGCGAAACGCCGAAAGGCTGAGAGACATCCAGCGCGCTAATGACCTTACTTGAAGGAACTGGTTGAGCGGATTCGCCGAATTGGCTCTCCACCAAGGATCGAATCGAATCAATCACAGGTTGAGGATCCGGCGCGGAAATCGAGAATCTCACGGAATCACCCTGGCGAATCTGTAAACGGGCGACATCCACCAGGCTTCTCGCGAGAACCGGGCCACGACTTTCGGTCCGATTTTCGATGAGCACTTCGCCGGGAAAAGCGGACAAAGTTTTGATAAGAGCAGCGGCAGGGCGCAAATGCAGACCATGCGGATTTTGGACCGTGACATCCAGGATCTTGTCTACCGAGGGGTTCGGGGCGGGAGATGCCGGCTGAACGCCTGGTGGAACATCTTGAACCTGATCCTGCTTGGGCGATAGACTTTGCAACGCGGCGTTCGCCACTTCATCGAGAGAAGATCCCAACTGCGCTTGGACTGCGGCAGCGACCCCTCCTTCCACAAGAGGCGCAGAGGTCAGGCGCACCTTCTCCTGCTGCTCGGGGCTCAAGAACTCTTTCGCCGTCTCGGCACTCAATATGGCGCTCCCCATGTCCATGAGGACGAGCACCCCGTCATCGGAGTAGACGGAGCTGATCGCTTGCTGAATTTCGATGGCATCGGTACCCAGCTCCGTCCTGTCTTCACCTACTCCACCGCAATAGCTCAGCTGCAGGTCTGAATTGACCGCACGGCGCACCAGGTCACCGACTGCTTCGGCCAATGGACGGCTGTGGGAAACTAAAACGATGCCTACCATGAAAACGGTGTTGGGTTATATCTGTTCAGCGCCGCTTCGGGCCACAAATTGGAAACGCGCTAACCACATAGAAATCGTTGTGCTAATTAGACAAGCGTCTCCGCTGCCGAACGAAAAAGTAAAAGGGTGGAAGTGGCTCCCGGGTCCGCGTGCCCGGCGCTTCTTTCGCCTAAATAGCTGGCCCGACCTTTACGCGCAACCAGCGGCACGGTCGATTTCAGACCCTCCTCCGCGGCGCTCACCGCGTTGGATAGCGCCTGCTCAAGAGTTTCACCAGAATGGACCGAATGTCTGTAGGCTTTGATGGCCGGTTGCAGGGCGTCGATCATCGTTTTGTCGCCAATAGCTGCTTTGCCTCGCGAGATAATTCCCGCTAGCCCCTTCTCCAATATGGATCCAAACTCGCTCGCTGAGAGCTCGGTTTTTCCTTGCGCCGCGGTGCTAGCCTGTAGGAAGAACGTTCCATAGAGGGCGCCGCTGGCACCGCCGACTTTAGAAATCAGGGTCATCGCGACGCCTTTGAGAAGGGCGCCAATATCGCTGTTTTGGAGCTCGGCCTTTTTCGCAAGCACCGCTTGAAAACCACGATCCATATTGGCGCCGTGGTCTGCATCACCGATCGCCGAGTCTAGTTGGGTTAGGTACTCTTTCTGCTCAGCGATCCTGACAGCGCACCGCTCGATCCAGAGTAAAATCTGGTTTGAAGAGATGTTTGACATAAATGCTAAGTGGACTGAGGTCTGCCCAATTCCACGGCATAGCCGGAATCTCGGTTCTGGTTCAGGCGCCCCAACGAAGTGCCGGCGTCAGGACCGGTGCGTCCCACAGCTTTGTCAATTCAGCATCCAGCTTCAACACGGTAATCGAAGCGCCCGCCATTTCGAGACTCGTGATGTAGGGTCCGACGAGATTCCTGGTCACCTTGATGCCGGCTTTGGTCAAAATCTCGTGCGCCTTCCGGTAGACGACAAACAGTTCGAGCAATGGTGTGCCGCCCATGCCGTTGACAAAAAGCAAGACCTCATCACCAGCTTTGAAGGGCAAATCCTCGATGATCGGCGCCAGGAGTATTTCTGTGATTTCGTCTGCACCCTTCAGCTTCATCCGAGTCCTTCCGGGCTCACCATGGATGCCGACGCCAATCTCCATTTCATCCTCCGGCAGGTCGAAAGTGGGCTTCCCAACATGTGGCACGGTACATGAAGTCAGAGCCATGCCCATGCTCCGGCCGCTGGCGTTCACTCGATGACAGAGGGCAGCGACCTCTTTGAGCGAGTGGCCGGCTTCTGCCGCTGCGCCACAAATCTTTTCCGCGAGGACCGTGGTGCCGACCCCGCGCCGGCCAGCGGTCCAAAGACTGTCTTTGACGGCCACGTCATCATCGATCACGACCGCCTCGACCTCAATGCCCTCTGCCCTGGCCAGATCCGCCGCCATCTCAAAGTTCAACACGTCACCGGTGTAATTTTTCACGATGTGAAGAACACCTTTGCCGCCGCTGACCGCTTTGGTGGCCTCCAACATCTGGTCCGGTGTGGGACTTGTGAAGACGGCCCCGGGACAAGCGGCATCGAGCATTCCGCGACCGACGAAACCTCCGTGCATCGGTTCATGGCCGCTGCCACCTCCGGAAACCAACGCGACCTTGCCTTGAACAGGAGCGTCGGCACGGGTGATATAGTTGGGATCGATGTGAACCTTGATCAGAGCGCTAAATGCGGCGCCGAAGCCGGATATGGATTCGAGAACGACGTTCTCGCGTGAGTTAATGAGCTTTTTCATGTTTGGGGGGAAGCTCCGGAGCTACCAGACAATAACTAAATACTAAGTGCGAAATTTGTAGAAGTTTTCATCATGATTGACGAAATGTGCACGGGCCTTTAGGTTCAGTTCACTGCCTAGCTTTCCCCCCAAAAAGGACGTGGCTCGGAGTACCCCGAGCTTATCCCCTAACACTAAGCCTTCACGCACCAGATTGGTTCGAAGCAACTCGAGCCTCTAACGGCTAGGCGCAGTGAAATCCCTCAGATGAAATTCACAAAAGGTCAAGAGTTTTTAGTTGAGTCCTTCAGAGCCATGGTTTGGTTGCGGTGCGGGCGCAATGCGATCAACCCGACGCGCGATTTGGGTCCGCGTCTATTTGCGGTGGTAGCGGGATTTAAGAATAGCCGGCTTATCGACGGACCGAGTGTCTGGTTGCCGCCGGTCCTGGGACCGATTGTGGGCGGGCCATTGGGCAGTTTGGCCTATGATTTGTTTATCGGTAAAGCCTTGATCCAGGCGCACGCTGTCAGTGAAAGTGACCGTGCGCCGAGATCCGTCCCATCACGAAACTGCCAAACCCTGTAAAACCCTGGAAAGGTCCCTCCCTATGTCAAAGTATCTTTTAGCCTTGGACCAAGGAACCACCAGTTCCAGAGCCTTGGTCATCGATCACTCCGGAAAAGTGATCTCTGTCGCCCAGAAAGAATTCACGCAGTTTTTCCCCCAGCCCGGGTGGGTCGAGCACGACCCAAACGAGATCTGGTCGTCGCAAACCGAAGGCGTTGGAGACGCGATCGGCCGCGCGAATCTCGATCTGAAGGACATCGCGGCCATCGGCATCACGAACCAACGTGAGACCGCCCTGGTTTGGGATCGAAAAACAGGTGAACCAATCTTCCACGCGATCGTTTGGCAAGACCGTCGGACCGCTCCCATTTGTGACAAGATGCGAGCCGATGGTCTGGAAAAACTCATCGAAAGCAAGACGGGCCTGGTAATCGACGCGTACTTCTCGGGTACCAAGGTCCGGTGGTTGCTGGAGAATGTTCCAGGGGCTCGCGAAAAGGCGGAGCGGGGCGAACTCGCCTTTGGAACGGTTGACTCCTGGCTCATCTGGAAACTGACAAATGGCCAGGTTCACGTGACCGATGAAACCAACGCCTCTCGCACAATGCTTTTCAACATTCACACCCGAGACTGGGATGATGAGCTTCTGCAGGCGCTCCATGTGCCGCGTTCGATGCTGCCGACCGCCAAGAGCTCGAGCGAAGTTTATGGTGAGACTAGTGGCGGTACCTTAACCGGCATTCCGATCGCCGGGATTGCCGGCGATCAGCAAGCGGCGCTCTTCGGCCAGATGTGCAGCAAACCAGGGATGGTCAAAAATACCTATGGCACCGGCTCTTTCATGCTGATGAACACCGGGACAGAACCGATCCGATCGAAAAACAAATTGCTCACGACGATCGCTTGGCGACTGGGTGGCCAGACCACTTACGCACTGGAAGGAAGCGTTTTCATCACCGGCGCGGTTGTCCAATGGCTGCGTGACGGTCTTGGAATCATTAAAACCTCACCCGAAGTCGAAGCTCTCGCTGCCAGCGTGGAAGATAGCGGTGGGGTCTATTTGGTCCCGGCGTTTGTCGGCTTGGGCGCTCCTCACTGGGACGCTTACGCCCGTGGGGCCATCCTTGGGCTGACCCGCGGCAGCACCGCGGCTCACATCGCCCGAGCGGCCCTTGAAGGTATAGCGTTCCAGGTGACCGACGTCCTGACCGCGATGGAAGCCGATTCCGGCATTAAAGTGGCCGAACTTCGCGTGGATGGCGGGGCTTGTTCTAACAACCTCCTCATGCAATTCCAGGCGGATTTGCTGGGTGTACCAGTCGTCCGAGCCAGCAACCGCGAAACGACGGCGATGGGTGCCGCCTACCTGGCCGCGCTCGCGGTCGGTTTTTACAAATCGACGGAAGAGATTTCGTCCCAGTGGGGTTCGGACCGCAGGTTTGAGCCAAAGATCGGACAGGACCAACGCGAGAACCTTCGCGCCGGCTGGAACAAGGCGCTGGGGCGCTCCAAGGCGTGGTCAGCCTAAGCACAACGTTGAGGCTGCGCCGCTGGTCAAAGAGAAGCCATTCTTAACATTACCCAAAAAAGAGCGAGTGCCCGCTTCGGCGGGCCTCGTGGAACGGAGTTGAAACAGAATTGTCTATGAAACGCGATAAGGTGCTGGATCGAATCGAGAATACCAAGAAACCATGGGATTTTCTCGTCATTGGCGGCGGAGCCACAGGGCTTGGAGTAGGAGTTGATGCGGCGGCGCGGGGATATAGCACGCTTGTCGTCGAGCAGTACGATTTTTCCAAGGGGACTTCGAGCCGCAGTACAAAGCTGGTACACGGCGGAGTGCGTTACTTAAAGCAGGGAAACATCTCACTGGTGCTGGAAGCCCTGCGTGAGCGCGGATTACTGACCGAGAACGCGCCACACCTGGTTCACCCTCTGGCATTCATCGTGCCTATTTACAGCTGGTGGGAAGGGCCATTTTACGGCATCGGAATGACGATTTATGACCGTCTGGCCGGCAAACTCGGGCTCAAGCCATCGGAGAGTCTTTCACGCGAAGAAACGCTGAAGCGTATTCCAACACTCGAAGCCACTGGTTTGCAGGGCGGGGTTTCTTATTACGACGGACAGTTCGATGATTCGCGGCTGGCGGTGAACCTTGCCCAGACAATTATTGACCTGGGCGGTGCCGCGGCAAATTACCTCGGCGTGGTCTCTCTGATCAAGGAGGCTGATCTGGTGGTTGGGGCGGTTGTGCAGGATTCGGAGAGCGGGAAGCAACACACGGTCCGGGCCAAAGTAGTCGTGAACGCCACGGGCGTTTTTTGTGATTCCGTCCGGAAGATGGATGAACCAGACGCCAAAACTATTATCGCCCCCAGTCAGGGCGCGCATCTGGTGTTGCCGAAGGCATTTCTGCCAGGCGACAGCGCCATCATGGTTCCGCAGACCTCCGATGGCCGTGTGCTGTTTGCCGTCCCTTGGCATGACTGTGTGGTGGTCGGTACCACCGACACGGCGGTGGACCATATTGAAGTCGAACCGCGTCCGATGGACGAAGAGATCGGTTTCATTCTTACTAACGCCTCCAAATATCTGAGCAAACGTCCGAGCCGCAGCGATGTACTGAGCGTTTTTGCTGGTCTACGTCCGCTGGTGAAAGTAGGCGACGCGAAGAGCACAGCCGCTCTCTCCCGCGATCACACGATCTTGATTTCAAACTCCGGACTTCTGACCATCGCCGGCGGAAAATGGACAACTTATCGGAAAATGGCGGAGGATGCGGTCACTCAGGCTGAAACCTTGGCCGGCTTCGATGAACGCCCATGCCAGACCGAGCATTTGCAGGTTCACGGCTGGACCAAGCAGAGTATTCCCGAGCCAACCTTCCGCGTTTACGGTGCCGACGCACCCGCGATTAGAGACATCGCTGCGGCAGATCCTGAGTTGGCGAATAAAATTCATCCCGACCTGCCCTACATCGGTGCCGAAGTGGTCTGGGCTGTGCGCGAAGAAATGGCGCGAACAGTCGAGGATGTGCTCGCGCGGCGAACTCGCGCTCTGCTCCTCGGTGCCCGGCCAAGCATTGAGGCTGCGCCGCGCGTAGCGGAACTCATGGCGCGAGAAATGGGCACCAATGGAGAGTGGACGAAGAAGGCCGTAGCGGACTATGAGAAGATCGCTCAAGGTTACGTTTTGAAAGCGGAATAATAATAGCTCCGGCAGTTGGTAGGGTGAGGCTCCGTCCGGACCCGGGGCTTTCAGCTTGGCCCTGCCCTGCAACGTCACCCGAATGGCGCTAAGTTAAGGGCAGTTTGGGATGTTTTTTGGCCCGACGAAGGGTGTTACGAAATTGCTCGCGCGCTCCCTAGACGCCGTTTCGAAGCGTCTGCAAGCTCGTCCCGTAGGGACACACCGATCGTAGCCTGGCACGAAGTGCCTGGAAAAGCGTCCTCGAAAGAACCGTCCCGTAGGGTACGGTATGATCGGGCGCAAGACGTTCTCGATCGATTCGTGCGTACACCTGCAAAAATCACACCGTACCCTCCGGGACGGATCTTTTGGGGTGGCGCTCTCCCAGGCACTTCGTGCCAGGCTACGATCGCATCGTCCCTCCGGGACATTTCATAGCGGAAATCGACGCTTTGGCGATTTTGCCTGGTCTTTCTATAGGCAGGGAACCAGTAGAGGTTCTTCGTCTCCAGCTGAATTCATTGAAAAGCGCAGAAGCAACCGACGCGGAATATTGCCGCCAAAAAGCGAACGCGTCAGGACGTGGGCTCCGACTGCCTCTTTGGTAGCTTCATGCTAGAAATGCACCGCAGAAAAGCTAACCCTTGAGGAGGAGACGCCACGGCCTTCGTCATGTGGGGTTAAAGGATGTAGTGTTTGAATATGTCTCCTTCTCCAGATTGGCCGCTGAATGATGTCGAACGTGATCGCATGGACGCCATCCTTTCCCGCTTTCACAGCGAGGATGCCATGAATAACGCGGAGCAAATCGATGGATTCTTTGCTGCTTTGATTTGCAGCCCGAAGATCGCAAAGCCGAACGAGTATTTGGCGGAAATCTGGGGAGAAATGACCGATGATGAGGCATTCGCCGGCGAACAAGAATTTCAGGAATTTCTGCGTCTGCTGATGCGCCATTGGAACAGCATCGGCCGCAAACTCGAAGAGGATGATGTCTTTACTCCTTTGTTATTCGAGAATGAAGCCGGTACCGCTCACGGCAACGACTGGGCACGTGGATTCATGCGCGGCGTTCACTTCCATCGTGCAGCCTGGGAGAAATTGTTCGTCGATGAGTTGTATGGTCCGTTGGTTCCTATCCTGGCTTTAGCTTACGAGCACGATCCTGATCCAGAAATGCGCCCTTACAAGGACGGTATCGATGCGGAACGCAGAAAAAAATTGATCCTCGGCGCCGCTGCGGGCGTGACAGCGATTTACGAATATTTTGGGCCGGAACGCCGAAGGATAGCGGCAGACCTCGGCGGAGCGAGACGCCAGGCAGAGCGAAAAATCGGCCGCAACGATCCTTGCGGCTGCGGGTCGGGCAAGAAATACAAACATTGCTGCGGAAAAGCCGCTGGATAAAAGAAGAGAGGCTACCCTCTCCTCAATTCTTCAATCGTGCTCGTTATCGTGCTCGTGCTCGTCCTCGATCCTTGACGGCGGCAGGCGAAGAAAGGGCGGAAAAACGAGGACGACACGAGCACGAGGACGAGCGAACGAGCACGATCGGGAGGGATCCCCCTCTCTTCAGTTCTTCAATCGTGCTCGTTATCGTGCTCGTTCTCGTCATCGATCCTTGAAGGCAGGCAGGCGAAGAAAGGGCGGAAAAACGAGGACGAGCACGAGCACGCAGTTCTTCAATCGTGCTCGTTATCGTGCTCGTTCTCGTCATCGATCTTTGAAGGCGGCAGGCGAAAAAAGGGGCAGAAAAACGAGCACGAGCACGAGCACGAGCACGAGCACGAGCACGATAGGGAGGGCCCCCTCTCCTCAGTTCTTCAATCGTGCTCGTCATCCTGCTCGTCCTCGTCCTCGATCCTTGAAGGCGGCAGGCGAAACGAGGGCAGAAAAACGAGCACGATAGGGAGCCCATCTACCGGAGGGCGGTGCGTCCCTTTTGCCGACCGAATCCCCGTCACCGGTCATCCCCTGGAGACCGAACCTTGGCAAAATCACCGTACGCCCCTCAAGCCGGCTCCGTGATCATGGCCAACTCTCGCAAGTGTTGGATGTCCCGGACAGGAGGATCGCCAAAATGGCGTTTGTACTCGCGGCTGAAGTGCGAAGCGTCGTCATAACCGACTTGAAAGCCTGCCTCCGCCGCGTCGAGACTTTCGGTGAGCATGAGCCGCCGCGCCTCCTGAAGGCGGAGTTCCTTCTGAAACTGCAAGGGGCTCATGGCGGTAACGGCTTTAAAGTGGGCATGAAAGCCGGACACGCTCATGCCAATCTCGCGCGCGACTTCCTCAATGCGAAGCGGCTTGGCGAAATCCTCGCGCAACTTTCGGACGGCCCGAACCATGCGATGGGCGTGGCCGCCAATCGTTGCGAGGTGGCGCATGCGATGGCCCTGCTCGCCAGTGAGAAGCCGGTAGATGATCTCGCGAATGACGAGCGGTCCCAGAACTCGATATTGCTCGGGCAACTGGAGCAGCCGCAGTAGGCGCAGGCAGGCATTCAGCAGGTCGGAATCGAGTTTGCTGACCGCAATGGCCTTGACGCTGTCGTTCTGTCGCTGAGCGAACCCTGATTCCACCATGGTCGAAGTCACCACGGCAGGATCGAGGACCAGGCGCAATCCCAGGTAGGGTTCCTTTGGCGAAGCCACGTCGATTTGGCTTATGATTGGCAATCCTACTGCGCTGATCAAATAGTGATTGGGGTCGTATCGGAGGCGGTCTTCTCCTAGCATCACGTGCTTGGCTCCTTGTGCGATAACGCAGAAGCACGATTCGGAAACGCCATAGACCGGTTCGGTCGGAGCAGAGACGCGGAAGAGCGTGAGGCCGGGCTGCACCTCGACACTTCCATCGCGAGGAAGCTCGCGCAGAATGGCTTCCGCGAATTCCCGGCGTTCGATTTCTGATCGGTCGAAGGGCTTGGAGATGCGGCTGATCTTGCTCTTCATGCGGAGAAATTTGACGGATACTTCGGGCTAAAGTCCATCCCCTTGGAGAATTCTCCAAGCATCAAAGAGGATCGTCATACCCGGTTCAGTCTTGGCAGTGTACGCTCCCTCCGTAATTGCGAAGGACTGCTCCTTTTATTCTATCAGTGCATTGGACTTAAGTCTAGGCAGCGAAGAAGACGGAGTTTTCCGCACGACTCTAACAAAGGGACACCAATGAACACCATGTATCAAGCCAAGGCCTATTCTTCCGCCAGCAAGACGTCTCCACTGGCCTCCGCCTCCATTCCGCGCCGCAATACCACTGCCCGCGACGTGCAAA
>CAWBYX010000012.1:0-231958 GCA_963793135.1 uncultured Verrucomicrobiae bacterium | reverse complement strand
TCTTGGAGCGATCGCACCAGAAACGCCATGCGCCCAGCCGAGCAAAACCTCTCCCGCAATTAACCAGAGCTCAGAGTTCTGGCGCGTTGCCAGCTCAAGCTCAGCTCCTTGGCCAGGGCGCTCACGCGTTACCGGCCCTGGCTTGCGGCGGCCAATTGGATAAGGAAACGCATCCGTTGCCAATCCCCTGCTCTTCCCTTCCCTACCCTAATGGCACGCGGACGAGCCAGTCGCGATTCTGGTCAGCTCCGACATGCTGCGGCGCGAACTATGTCTGGGGTGTGCCCGCCTGACGCTGCGGCCTGCGAGATCCTAACAATTGATGCCGGATTACTTCTTCCCAACCTGTTGTGCGGCCTGAATCAATTCTCTGTAGTGGCTTGTTGTAGTCTCAATCTGCTTATCGATGGAAGACAAACTGGCTTCCACTAAAGCGAACTCAGCAACAGTAGTCCACCCCGGTTTGTGAATTATACGGAAAAGTTCATCCTTTAGTGAACTGACATCGGAGAGGCGTGCATCAATGCGATCAATTCTATTCTTCAGAGTATTAAGGTCATGGTTCATTTCTGGGTCCTTTTGATGAATGCACCAGGATATGCCGGTTTACAGTCAGAGGTAATTACCTGTTCGGATTAGTTCGCACTGTGGCGGAATCAACCAACGAACTGGGCGCAATGCGGTACAAGTGAATTCAGACGACGGACGGGAGATTCCGGTCCTTGGCTTCCGGTGCCCGCCGGTTTCAGGAAGGGGCTGAACATCCATCCACCGGAAAAAGGCGGCTGTGACGTTCGATCTCCAAGCAGCGTTGTGGCGGTCGCGCAAGGCGTGTTTTCCAACTGCGGCGTCGTGACGACTTTCAACCCTGATCACGTAGCCGGAATAAGACTTCCGGGTTTTGACGCTTTTTGTGGCGTGTTTAGAACAAGTACTGTATGAAATGCTGGATCCGCTGGCAGACAGCCGCTGTAGTCCCATGCTAGAGCGGCGGGAAAAAGGAGAAAAGCCCTTTCCACGAGACCAGCAAAACGTTAACCTCCCATTTACGAAAGGAATCCCTGTTTAAATGTATCCTCGGCTCTTGAGTATTTTGGCTTTTGCTTTGGTTGTCCCGACGATGGCGGCGACCACGAACGGCGTTACCTTCAGTGTGCGCCAGGAAAATGGAGTTGATCAGAATTATCAACTTGAAGTACCCCCCAACCTGCCACCGGCAAAGCCCGATCCTACTGGTACGACCGGTAAGATCTCCAGAATGAAGCGGCGATCGTGGCAGTCGGATGGGCTGCGGGGTTGGAAACTACCGCTAGCGGTCTGACGAATCTAGGAGCCAGTAAACCTGGTGGCTTTTATAATGCAACTTATGTAAAGGTGGATTCGGTCCAAATGGAAACGAGTCCCGTCCCGTATTATCTCGTGCAAATGAACGGGAAGATCGGCCAGACTCGCCAGACATTTTATGCTGCTGTTCTTGACGATGGGCGAATTGTGAGACCGACGGCGATAAGTAGTAGCCCGGCGATGCCTCAAAAGGGGACGACGCACCATCATGCTAAATCCTAATGCACCAAGTCAGTGACTGGTGTAGTGGTGTTGTCGATAAAATGGGCCGCCGGCAAGGCGGCCCGAGCCACGCCGCCCTCAGCCTATTTTGATCCGGACTGCGCGCCTTTTGACCGGCTGCTTTGCCGGTCATCCGCCAAAGACCACAGCGGGTATTCCCCGGGACACAGTCCCACGCCGATACACCGATCCCGGCGACCCGATTCTGCCACCGCCCTCCATGTGATGTTGCCGGCCGCAGGGTCAAGTCTTCCGGCCGCCGAGATACGCAGCGCGTACCTCATCATTGTTCCATAGAGCCTCTGGGTTGCCCTCCGCGACCAGGCGCCCGTCTCAAGCACGTAACCGCGATCGCCGATCGAGAGCGCCAAATGGGCATTCTGTTCCACCAGTAGGACCGTTGTACCGTGCCCACGGATACTGGCAATAATCTGAAAAACCTGCTGGACGATGAGTGGTGCAAGGCCGAGCGAAGGTTCGTCGAGGAGAAGAAGCTTGGGTTGGGCCATTAATCCCCGAGCGAGCGCCACCATTTGCTGTTGGCCGCCGGAAAGCTTCCAACCCAGTACATTCGCGAAGAGTTTTAACTCGGGAAAGAGAGCAAACATTCGTTCTGCGTCCACCTCAAGGTCACGACGTGATGCCCGCGCGCGATTCGAACCACCAAGGAGAATATTCTCTTTGACGGTGAGGCCCGGGAACACGCGGCGGCGTTCCGGCACATGAGCCACGCCCAGTTTGACGATTGCCTCGGGCGAGAGTTGATCGATCGGTTGGCCGAGGAAACGCATCGTACCAGACCGTGGACGAAGTAATCCGGAAATGGTGCGGAGCGTAGTGCTTTTCCCTGCGCCGTTCGAGCCGAGGAGCGCCACGATTTCTCCCTCTTCTACATGCAAGGTAAGCCCCTTCAAAGCCTCGACCTTGCCATAGGCAGTAACTACATTCTCGAGTTCAAGGAGCGGCATGAGTCTTCACCTTCCCGAGATAGGCAGCCACTACTTCCGGGTTGCGCAAGACCTCCGGTGGAGGACCATCGGCAATACGGCGACCAAAGTTGAGCACGGTGATGCGGTCGGCAACCTGCTCTACCAGGTTCATGTCGTGATCGATGAGAAGAATCGTGAGCCCGTGTCCCTTCAGACGCTTCAGAAGTTGGACGAGCTCGCTTTTTTCGACAATATTCAGGCCGGCACCCGGTTCATCGAGGAGTAGCAACTTCGGGCTGCCAGCCAAGGCTCGCGCGATCTCAGCGAGTCGCTGGTGCCCATAGGAGAGGCTCTGCACTGTCTGCTTGCGGTGTTCCGCAAGACCGACGAAATCAAGGGCAGCAAGAGCATGCTGCTCCACTCCGGTTGAACCAAGGGTTCCTCATTCCCCGGTCGTTCCGCACCGACTTTGATATTTTCGAGTACACTCATCGCATTAAAAAGCCGGACGTTTTGGAAAGTACGGCCGATCCCGCGTCCCGCTCTTTCGTGAGGCAGGAGGCGGGTGACAGGGCGGCCGTCAAAAATAAGCCGACCATTTGTTGGCTTATAGATCCCGCTCAACACGTTAAGGAGCGTTGTTTTGCCCGATCCATTTGGTCCAACCAGGGCATGTACAGTATTGCGGCGGACTAAAAGCTCGACTTCGTCCACCGCCTTGAGGCCGCCGAAATGTTTTGAGAGCTGGTTCACTTCAAGAATGGCTGAATCGACTTCGGGTGCTACCTGAGTGGTGAGCGGCAGCGGCGCAACCCGACCGAAAGAATGCACTGCAGGTGGCCATAGCCACCGCCGGAGCGTTTTAAGAAAGCCCCAGATACCTTCGGGCATGAAGACCATGAGGAGGATGACGGCTCCGCCATAGACGGCGAGATAGGTGACCTTGAGGAAGCGAAGCCACTCAGGCAGGAGGATAAGAAGGACCGTACCAAGTGCGACGCCTAAGGGTGAACGCGCCCCTCCCAGAAGCGCCATAGTAAGGAACACGACAGACTCGGCAAAGCCGAATTGGTCAGGGCTGATATAGGTGAACCCGCTAGCGAATAGCCCGCCGCCCAGCCCTCCAAGAAGTGCGCAAAGCGTGAAGGCAATCACCTTGGTCCGATATGTGTCAACCCCAATGACACCTGCCGCCAGCTCGTTATCCCGTAACGCTTGCATCGCGCGGCCGAGCTTGCTGTGCTTGAGCCGGCCGACCCAGAAGCCAACTACCCAGAACACCCCAAGGCAAAGGGAGAGGTAGGTACCACTGTCGGCAAACGAGAAGCCGACCACCATCGGACGGGCAATTCCTGGGATACCGTCCGGACCCCCGGTAAAGGAAGTCCAGTTGTTGAGCACGAGGGTCAGGACCTGCTGGAAACTAATCGTCACCATCGCCAGATAATGTCCCCCCAGGCGCAAAGAGGTGAGGCCGAGCACGGCACCAGCTACCGACGCAATGACAACGCCGGCCAACAGCGCCGGCCAGAAAGGGAGCCCGAAGTTTGCGGTGCCAAGCGCTACGCTATAAGCGCCCAGACCGAAAAAGGCGGCCTGGGCAAGATTGATCTGGCCGGTGTAACCCAGCACAATAGTCAGACCGAGCACGGCGACCGCATAGGTAGAGGCCTGGATTAACAGGTTGAGATAGTAAGCGGTTATCGGCAGGAAGAGTGGCGCGACGACCGTCATCGCTGCGGTAAAGACCATGAGGAGACCGCGTCCCCGGCCGGTCCGGCGCTCCGTTTGTCGGCTTCGCTTGCAACAATTCCGCTCATGCTTTTTCCGCCACTTTCTCGCCGAAGAGGCCTTGGGGCCGGAAAAGCAGGAATACGACCAGCACGATGAAGGCAAATGCGTCCTTGTAGGGGACCGAAATGTAGGCTGCGCCAAAAGTCTCCACCACACCGAGCGCCAACCCGCCAACAATCGCACCGGTGACGTTACCGAACCCGCCAATGATGCTGGCGGCAAAGGCTTTCAGGGCGATCGAAGAACCCATGCCGACCGAGACAAACAAGATCGGCGCGACTAGAATCCCAGCAAGCCCGCCGAGAGCGGAGCTGTATATAAAGGTGAGCATGGTCATCGTCGCGACGGGAATGCCAAGCAGGCTGGCCATCTCCTTGTCCTGCGAGGTTGCTTGCATCTTCTTGCCGAGAAGCGTGCGCTCGAAGAAGAGGTACTGGATCGTCACCATTACCATGGTGACGCCAAGAATTAAAAGATACTGACTATCGAAAAAGATTGGGCCGATACTGAACCCCGGCGAGGAAAAGAAACTCGGTAGAGTCTGCGGTCGCGGCCCGTACGCGGCGAGGACGCCGTTTTCCAAGAGGATGGAGGCGCCGATAGTGCTGATGATTACCGGCTGAAAGCCGCGGTTGCGCAACGGGTAGTAGACCGCAAAGTTAAAGAGCGCACCGAAAAGCAGCATCGCTACCAGGGTGATGAGGATTCCAAGCCAATAAGGCAACCCGAGATCAATGCAGAGCACGACCATCGAAAACGCCCCAAGCATGGCGAAATCACCCTGAGCGAAATTGACCACGTTTGTCGCCCGGTAAATGAGTACGAATCCAAGTGCGACCAAGGCATAAATACTACCGATGCCGAGGCCGGTGAAGAGAAGCTGGAGGGCTATGCCCATAGCATTGCGCGTGCAATACGGTCAAGGTCCTGCCGCTCTCCGCGCAGCTTTTCTAGTCGTTGAACTCAATATGCTTGATGAAGACGATCTTGCCGTTCTCGTTTTTGACGACGTTGTAGCCGCGGAGCCCATCGCCGCTCTGATCAAAATTGTAGGTGCCCTCGGCACCCGGGTAACCCTTAACACTTAAGATCGCCTCGCGGATTTTCTTAGGATCGAGACTCTTAGCGTTGTTGATCGCGAGCGCGAGAACGTGAACCGCGTCGTACGTCCAGGCCCCGAAGTTGTCGGGCGAAGACTTATAGGCCGCCTCGTATTTGCCAGCAAACTCCTTGGCCGGCGGGCTTGAGTCGGCGGCGAAATCGGCGACAGCATAGGAGCCGTCGAGCGCCGGTCCAGCGAGCCTGAGGGCGGTCTTCGCCACCGCCGCGGGCGAGCCAACCCAGGCCGTATTGACGCCAAGCTGACGCATTTGCCTGGCAAAGATAGCCAAGTCAGTTTCGAAAGTTATATAGGTGCCCATGACATCGGCACCGGACTGTTTCACGGCCAGCGCCACCGGGGTGAGATCCTGCGAGTTATTGGTGTAACCCTGAATCAGCACGGGTTCGACCCCTGCACGCTTTAGCGCTTCAAGCAGATTTTTCATGCCGCTGGTGCCGTAGGCATCGGTCGAGTGTACGACTGCCCATTTTTTTTTGCCCAGCGTGTTGAGGCCATAGTCGACGATCACGCGCGCCGAATAGGTATCGCTCGGACGGCAACGGAACAGCCATGGATTGCCCATATGGGTAAGCTGCGGATCGGCGCCGCCAATCATCATTGGTTTGCCGACTCGTTGGATGTCTGGGGCCATGGCGTGAATCTGGGTACTGTGGATCGGCCCGATAAACGCGGAAACATCCCTGTCTCCGGCCAGTTTGCTGAACGCAAGCACACTTCCCGGGTTGGTCGTCTGGTCATCTTCGATGATGAGCTCAATGGGCCGGCCGAGCACGCCGCCCGTTTTATTCACCTCTTCGGCAGCGAGCTTTGCGCCCTGACTTTGGTAGAGACCCGATTCAGCAAGAGGTCCAGTGAGCGAAGCTACCATGCCGATTTTGAGAGGCTCTGCCGCGCCCCCAAAGCAGGCGAGCATGCTCAACATACCGGTTAAGACGATTCTGGGGGTAATCATCCAATTATCCGTTCAGCACGCTAGTTTATCGGTGCGGATTAAGAATCTGGAAAGCACGAATTATTGCATTGTGCACGCCGTATCGCAAGAAGAATGTCCGATTGGCACCGGGTTGCCACTGAATCCGGCGCGGACGATTCAAGCTGCTGGCACGAAATTCATACCGACAGCATCCTCAGGCTGCGCATGCGGTCAAAGCTACGCAATCATAAGGAATTGTGATCTTGCCGCCCGTTTCATTGATCAAAGTTTTCAAAGCAGCATAGAGGTCAGTACGTTCGTCCGGTTTCAGGCGCTTGTGGTCCGAATAGGTATCTAACAGGGATAGGTAATCTTCGGTGGTGTAGATCTGTTGGTAATGAACGGTGAAGGTCTTCAGATTGCGGAACCGCCCTTCGGTTATCTCTTTTTCAAGCGTAGCCCTGGCTTCTTTGTAGGCGGTTTGGGAGATTCCGGCGGTTGGACCGGTTTCCTGCCAGGGACGGGCCAACAGTGAGGGCGCGTACTTCCCATACAACCCATCGATCGCTTCGCGCTCCGGTGAGTCGGGATCACGCCTGATTGTCCAGATCAGGATCACAGCGCCGTTCTCTTTCAGGAGTAAGCGTATTTTTTTAGAGGCGATGGCAGGGTCGATCCAATGAAAAGCCGCCGCGGCGACAATGTAGTTAAACGAGGCGGGCGGCGCCTTAAAATCCTCGAAGGATGATTGGAGCAGCCTGACTTTCCAGCCCTTCAGTTTACTGTTCGCCACGGCCAGTAAGTCGGATGCGATATCGATTCCGGTGACGGTCAGCCCGCAGGCCGCCAGATGCTCCGTCGCCTTTCCGGTGCCGCAGCCGATTTCCAGAGTGGTCTCGCCCGTTTTGAAATTAAAATGATTGTCGAGCTGCCTGAACAAGGCGGGCGGATAGGGCGGTCGTGCCCGGTCGTACAGTTCACCCATGCCGGTGAATTCATGCTTACGGCTGCGGTCGATGGAGGTCATTTGTTCACCTTCAGAGTGGGTTACTTCCAATATAGTTCGGTTTTTAATCCGGCCTTTGATCATCTGCCAGCTTGAACGCCAACTCTGTTGCCATTTTACTGATTTTTACATTTTCTCGAAACTTCCCGGGCAATTTTCCGGAGAACAAGACGTGCAGACAATATCTTCACCTCACAGAGCGATCATCACCCCAGTCCAGGGTTTCGCTCGCGTGAAGCGACAAACAAATACCGAAAAATTGACCATAAAGAGATGAACACCATGAACCGACGTATTACGCTTACATTGACCGCTTTGGCATTCCTGTGCCTCGGAATAGCCCTGCCTCCCAGTGATGCATTCGGCCAGCAAAAGACGCTCAAAGAACTAATCGTAGGCACTTGGATATTGGAATCGGTGTACGACCAGACGGAGGATGGCATAAAACACGAACCGTGGGGTCCTGGTGTTAAAGGGATCGCTATGTTTGATGATAATGGCCACTTTTCCTGGCAGATAATGGCTGCTAACCGTCCAAAATCCGAAGGCACTAATCCCCGGACACCCGTCGGGCAAGTCAGCTGCTTTTTCGGAACGTATACGGTCAATGAGACGGCGAAGACCAAGACCGTTCACATTGATCGCTGTACGTTCCCGCAATGGGATGAGATCGACGGCACCGATAACGTTGCGATGCCGACGGAGAACGAATTGATTGTCACTACAACGAAGCCTATTCAGGATCCGACGATGGGAGCCTTCGTTCCCCATATAAATTTTAAACGAGCGAAGTAGATTTAATTAGGGCCGACCGGGTAAATACGGTCGGCAATGGTGCCATGGTTACCTGATGCACCCGCTTTTTGGCAGCGATATTCTGCGTAGGTATCTTCAGCGCGTCTCTCTAGCGAAACCGACTTCTGCTCCTTGGCAATTCTGACAGCTTCGCAAAATGAAGCCTCAATTCGGAACTCCTCAGCACCCAAAGCGGCGAAAAACACTCCGCGCAGCCGGTGCAGTTCGGCGAGGCAATAACCGTGCTCAAATCTTTCAGCGATTGCTACCGCCTCGTTTATTACCTCGAGAGCTTCAGAGGTACGATCAGCTAGGTGTAAATGCTTCAGCCTTTAGTGGTAAATAAGCTGTCAGGTCCAGCAGAGTATCAGTTGCCCGAAGATCTCTTATTCCCTGCTCGATCCGCGGAATACCTTCCTCGGTGTTACCTAACGCGCTGCACGCCCAACCGCGCGAGATGGCTCCTATCGCTAACCAATGGACAAAATTGTGGCGAGTGGAGAGTTCAATCAATTCCGACGCCAATCGGTCCACTTTAGCAGGATTATGCTCAAGGTAAGCAAGACTCGCTGCCCAAACTAGCGCCAGGACCAATGCGTTCGTATCGTTCAGCTCCTTTGCTGTTGAAATCGCTTCGTCCATCAGGGCGTGACAAGAGGCGATCTCTCCGAAATGCCAATCGGACATTGCCTCATAAATTAGACAGTTGACGACTGGCGCCTGGATCTCTTCCGAAACAGGAGACTGGACGGTTCCCGAACGCCAGATCTGAACACCAAGCCTCGCGTATTTCCGGGCGGAATCGAATTGGCCCAAAAAGTAAAAAATGGCTGCGAAAACCTGGTAGGCAGCTAAAATGAGCCCTGGGTCATTCTGTTCCCACGCCAGCGCATGAACTCGTTCGGCAATCTCCATGGCAACAGAGAGCTTGTCCGTATGAAGGTTATAGCGAATCTGACCAAGCAATTCCATCAACAGGAGCCGGGGACGATTAACCGAATGACACAAGGGCTCGGCGCGCTCGTAGCAAATTCGGGTTTCGGGTGCTCCAAATCCTCGCGTCGCGGTTAGATATAGCCCAGCCTGCATGAGGATGAAGAGCTGATCTTCTTCCGTGAGACGTTGTCCCTCGACAGCCGTTTCGATCAGCGATCCCCAGCGCCCGCGTTCGAAAAAGTAACTTAAGACCGATAGCAATGGTCCTGTTGCTCCAAGAACGTTAGCCGCAAAGTGGGCATTTCCCCGCTGAATCCTCGGAATATAAACTTCATGCAAAGCCTCTCGAAACAAACCGGCGTTGCAGCCGCAAATTACTGCTAGAAAAAGTGACTCCATCTCCGCAAAACTATCCGGCAGCTGCGTCGGAATCCCTCGATAATAGTTAAAAAGCCTCTTGTTGCATTCCTGCCAAGCCTCGCTTCGTTGGTCTCGCAGTTGTTCGCCGTAGTACTCACGAACCAAAGGATGGGTATCGGCATCGGCTGGATTTTTAGGATCTTCCCCAGCCAGAAGTCGTGCTCTTCTTAGTCTGGTTAAAGTCATCCGCCATTCACTGGGGCTCAAATGCGTTAATGACTCTGTGAGGCCCGGGATGGCTGGCGGTTTCAGAAGCGCTGCAATCGCCTTTCCCTTAGCCGGGCGATCAAAGAGCCCTAACATGCGGAGAACCGACAGCTCTGGACCTTCACCAAACCAGGTTTGATAAGATCTCATTACTTTTCGGGCGTGGGCTCCCTGTCGTACGTCGTGAGCAAGATGTCCCAACACTTCGTTACGGGAACGAATGTCTCCGTTGTACGCATCAGTCAGATAGCTGCCCAAAAGTGTCAGCGCCAGAGAATGGCCACTGAACTCATCGCTGGCACTTCGCAGATGCGCTTCGTCTCCCTTTACGCCCAGGGCTCGAAGCAGCTGTGCTCCAGCATAACTGGATAGATGTTCCAGGTCACGACGGAGAGCTGAGCGACCCTCGTGATCCAACAGATCAGCAACCGGCATGCGCGTGGTAATCACGCACAGGCCCAGATTGAAAGCAGCAAGTTCTCGCAATAGTGCCTGAAGGGACGGGTCCCGTAACCGCCCTTCTTGTGCACCAGGGGGATTTTGGAGCGGCTCCAACCCATCCAGAAGAAGCAAGGTTGGCCGATGCCCGACGAGTTTCGCCAATCTTTCGCCCTTCTCCCATGCTGTTCCGAGCCGTGGATCAGGATCGCCAAACCAGGTAAGAGCGGCATCCAGAAATTCATCAGCAGACGAAGTGCCCCCACTGCTGCCCTGTCTGTAAAAGGACCAGCCAAATATGAGCTCCGCAGAGCGATAGTGTTCAGCAGCTATCCGTCGGAGCCAATGGTTGACGAGAGTAGACTTCCCGACACCGGCCCAAGCCACGATGGTAACCACATTTACATCCTGGTTTGCCCATGCGTCATCCAGGAAAGTGATATCCTCTTCTCGACCAAAAACATCGCTTCCTGTAACGGGCAATCTAGCTATGGAAATGTTCTTCGGTGGAGGTCTTGCTGGCGGCTTACGAGTTTCGACACGCGAAGCGCTAGAGGGCGTTTTCTGCAGGCTCTGACGAGTGATTCTACGCTGTGCGTCGATAGCCCCCGTGATCGTCGGCATCGCCTTCAGGAGATCTGCCGGATTCTGAAAGCGACGTCTGGGGTCTTTATCGAGGAGCATTTCAATGAGAACAACCACCGGCTGCGGGAAATGTTCGAGCTTTTCCAGCGGTAACGTTGCGTACTGGTGCTGATACATCATTTCAGCTGGGGATCCCTTGAAAACCGCATGGCCGCTCACCATCTCCCAAAGCACCACGCCCAACGAATACAGGTCTGAGCGGATGTCCACGCCAACTCCGGCGAATTGCTCAGGACTCGCAAATTTCGGTGTCCCGACAAAAACTCCGGGAGTTGAAATCGCAGCTTCAGCAGGCGCGTCAGGCGCGGGTTTCGCTAACCCGAGGTCAATGATTTTGACTGTGACAGCGTTCCCCTCCTCGACGCTCACCATGATGTTGCTTGGCTTGATGTCCCGATGAACGAGTTTCTGCCGATGCACCGCAGCCAGCCCGGCAGCGACTTGTGTCGTGATTTCGAGCGCAAACATTACCTCGAGCCGGCCGGAGCGTTTGATAAGACTCTCCAGTGTCTCCCCCTCTACAAACTCCATCGCATAGAAGTAACTGCTGCCAGTTCTGCCCAGATGCAACACCGAGGCCACGTTCGAATGCCGCAGCCTCGCCGCCGCGCGGGCTTCGCGCAAAAAACGACGGCGCGCCATCTCATCCCCGAGATATCGCTCGCTGATGACTTTTAACGCCACGGGACATCTCAGATCGACGTCAAACGCTTTGTAAGTGACACCCATGGTACCACGACCCAACTCCATAGGAGTGCTGTCGGTGTGGACAGCTACCTGGTAATGACCAAAGCGCTCCGCGCTTGCCGCCGGAACTTCCTCCTCTTCCCAAATTGGATCCAGTAAGCAGGCAAGGCACTGGCCGGCGAAATGTTTGCCACTTTCCAGCAATGCCCCGCAGTTCGTGCAGCTCTGCTGGGATTGGTCGGCCGAAGCACTCATGATGGTGGATGCGCAGGTTGCAGTTTTATGCTCTCAGCGCGACTCGAAGATGACGAAGTTCTTCGTCGACCTCCAGAGGGGTGGCGACCGTGCGAGCCACTTCTTCGCGCAACAACGTTCGATAGCGGCCTCGAAGGCGGTGGATAACCGTTTTTAGCGCTCCCAGGCTCAAACTGAGTGAATCAGCGACTTGTTGGTAAGAAGCGTCTTTCCCGCCGACCACGAAACCTTGGAGCGCTCCGAACAGGTGTCCCTTGCCCTCTAATTCCAGCTCTTCACGCAGCCGGGTAAACGTTGCTTCGATGAGTGCGGCGGCCCAGCGCGCCTCGAAGACTTTCTCGGCTGTCATCCCTTCGGGCGCCGCAAGCTGGTAACGATCCTCCGCGGCATCGTCATCCAAAAACACCCATTGGCAGCCGCCGCCCCGTTTGGCGGATCTGGCGCGTTCGGCGGCATTCGCCAGGAAATGATCTAATGCGCCCAGTAGAAAGTTGCGGAACCTGCCCCGTTGCGGATCGGCCCGTCCCAAGGCGCCTTTCTCCAACAGGTGAACGAAGAAATCCTGTGTGAGATCCTGCGCATCATGGCGGCCGTGGCCACGGCGGCGGATGAAGGCATAAACCGGATAGCAATAAAGGCGATAAAGTTCCTCCAACGCAACGCGGGCTTCCGCCGCGCCTTCAGCAGATGCGGTTACTACCAGCCCCCACTGGGTGGTGCGGAAGTTGGGTCGCTCGCCAGCCGTCGAATCAAGTGGCGCTTCCACTAAATGGGATTTTGCCAAAAAGAACCTGTGATGCGCAAGAAAAGCTCCCGAATCGGATCGATCACACCATCAGAGCAATGGTGCGCCCGAATAACCGGCAAGGAAACTGTCTATTTGCTCGGATCCCTGTTCCGCTGCCTGCTTAGGATCAGCTCCGCTCATCTGGCAAGCTTGGATAGTATCCGAAACCGCCTTATAGACTTCCGGTGGAACCCGAGGCTCACTTCTAGCAGTCGGGAATATCACGTCGTTAAATACCTTCATCGGAGCGCTGCTGTACCCTCCTTCGGAGGTTCCTTTCTCCAAAGCCGATTTCCGCGGCGAAACGTGACTGTTAGCCTTGGTACACCAGTCAACGACTCTTTGAATGGAATCGTCCTGCATGGAACCGACCGCCCAAACACAGAACTTTGCCGCCTCCTCGGGATTTTTGCCCTTCGCATTGGCGACGAAGGCCCATCCACCAAAAATATTTCTTTGCTGGCCGTTGGGAGGTAAGGGAAGAGGAAAGACGCCATATTGAAAATCCTTAGCGAATTCCCGCATGGCGCTCACTCCCCAGGTACCCAGATTTTGCATGGCGCAGAAGCCCGAAACCAAATTCGCTATGACGTCCCCGCCATCATTGCCCAGGACCTTGCGCGGTGCGACGTTCTGTTGAATAGCGTTTTGCCAGAACTTCAGAGCCTGAACGGTGGCCGGCGACGCGAAGGCGCTGCGTTTTCCATCTGGTGTAGCGATCTCACCACCTCCTTGCCACATAAACGGGTACCAGGTAAACGTCTGATAATAACCGGGTCCAGTTTCAAATAGACAGCCAAATCGCTCCCCTTTGGTCAGCTTGTGCGCAATTTCGAGGAACTGGTCCCAGGTCTTTGGGATATCGCTCTCCGAAAGTCCAGCCTCCTCAAATGCCTTAAGACTGTAATACATCGCCAGGGGTACAACGTCGATCGGAATTCCATAGATCCTTTTATCAACGATCCGGGTTTCCATCACACTTGGAAAAAAGTCCTTTTTCGCGGCATCATCCATGTAAGAAGTGAGGTCGACCAGAACGCCGCCATTGTAGTAACGAAGAAAGTCCCCGGAGCTGATGATGAAAATATCCGGGACCCTGACCCGCGGCGAAAGCGGTCTGTAGCTTGGACCCACCAATATAGTCCTGAACTGGGACAAACTGCAGCTCGACCTTGACATCGTGGGTCGCATTCCACCCTTTGACACAGTCTTCAAACCATTTGCTTTGAGTACCCACCTGTTTGGCGGGAGCATAGAACTGCCAGAATGAGAGTGTCTTTGGCACGGCTGCCTTTCCAGTCAAAGCAAACGGTAAGAACACCGATGATACCGCTGCGGCTGCGGCACCCTTGCCTCCCCTTTTCAGAAGTTCTCTTCGGCTAATAACGGCAACGGATTGAGGGTTACTTGAGCTCATACTCTCGAATCTGTTTTTCTTGCAAAAGGTCTTGGGCGCTCGGCTCACGCAGACGTACAATAATGCCCAATCAATACAGACCATTGCCCCATCCAGACTCGCGAGCGACATCTCTCAAGCTTAGCTCTGCTATAACAAAAGATGGCAATCGGTGGGTATGAGTTATCGCGCGAACCAATGTTTCAGAGGGCAACTATCCTTTTATAGTTGCGTTATGCACTTTGCAATACTTAATTGTAGTCGAGCGAAAAAATGCGTGCAGGTTATCGCTACTAGTACGTACTGATTTCTATTACCGTCAAAAAGATAGTCCACCAGTTTCGCACCGGATTTAAAGATCAAGATCGAGCCGCTTCAAGCCGATAAAAGCGGAAAAGATTCTTGCCTCTCTGACAGGATTCTTATGCTATACCTCTACGACAAGTAGTCTGACACCTAAAACGTTCGTCACTTGGTGCTCCATGAACACACACTACATCCATCACGTTCTGATTGCCGTTGACGATCTGGAACGTGCGCGACAGTTTTACACTAACATCCTAGAATTGCAGGAACTCCAACGCCCCAACTTCGAGTATCCGGGGCTATGGTATAAGGTCGGCGACGGGCAGCAGGAACTCCACATCAATGTGCGGTCTGACGCGACTCTCCGCCGCGACAAGTGGATCGACCGTAACGACGTTCACTTTGCATTGCATGTAAAAAGCTATCGGGATACGTTAGCGTGGCTCGGGGGCAAAGACTTCCGCGACGATGTTCCCGACAATAACCTCAAAAAGTTGCAGCTTCGTCCCAACTCCCCGGCGGGCTACCCTCAGATTTATCTCCTCGACCCAGACGGCGATACCATCGAATTCCACTGCGAGAAACTGGATTGAGGTCATCCAATCTTTCAAATTGTGCGGTCCGGGGCCGCATTACCACGACCACGAAGACGAATGGTTCTATATCGTCGAAGGCCAGGTCAGTTTTTTAATGAATGGTACGTGGACCGACGTGTTTCCGGGTACTTGTATATACGCCCCGCGCGGATCGGTCCACGCTTTCAAAAATAACACCGATCAGCCTATCCGCGTGTTCATGAATATCGCTCCTGCGGGATTTGAACATTTCTTCGCCGAAGTCGCTGAAGAGTGGGCACAACCAGAGCGTGACATGAGCCGCATAACGGCCATTTCAGAGAAATACGGAATTCATTCCGCGTAGGAACAAAACCAGAGTTTGTTTCCCTCTGAATCCAGGAAGCCACCGACCCAGAACCTCTCTTCGTACAATTTGACAGGGTCAGATATGGTTACGGCTCGTTCTAATAGGCGTTTTTCGGTCTGTCGAGCGTCTTGTACTTGCAAGGTGATGCGCGGATTTGGATCGTCAGTTGGTTGATGTTGGCGGATAATCAAGACCGACTCTCCGATCCGATAACCCACTTCCTCGGTTGATTCCCGGTCTTCTTCGAGCTGAAGAGTTTCCGAATAGAAACGCTGGGCCCGAGCCACATCACTTGCGGACAGCGCGATGACTTTGACCGATTGAAATCCAAAAGGGGAACTTTTCATTTGAGACCTTTCCTATTACCTCACCTTTTTGCTCATACCCTGAGAGCAAGATTAAAGCTAATTCTGCCTTAAGGTCGAGTGTGGTCGACAACAGTTTTTCCGAGCAGAACAACACCCTTATTGCGCGTAAAGGACAGAAATCGAATTCACCCGATCTGTGCTGGAGAACTTCATGGCAAAATTCGTGGCAACAGTCAATGCACTTTGCCCGATAATTGCGAAAAACAATTTCTGAAATAGATGCTGCGCGGTTTGAGCCTAAATGTTTGGAGGGGCACTGCGACATGCTCCAGGATGTCAACGCCGCCGGAATCGTCACCAACGTCACGGCCGGCACCTCCGGGCGGGCTTACGTGAAGTCGATGAAGCAGCGAGTCGTTCAGGGCGCACCGGACCTCCCATACCGTGAGGTGACGGCGCAGGGCAGGGTTACGCGGGAAGCCCCGGTTCGGACGGAGCCTCACCTACCTGCGCCCACCCAAGTGTGCTTGACAGGATGCATATAGGGTCTGTAGCTGATTGGGATGTCTTCAGATCGATGGTATTTTGGTGCACCTATCCAGGTTCTATCTTTAATAGCAATAATCTGGTCTATCGTTCAGCTTGTCCTAGTGGGACTCTGGCCCTTCCTATTGATATTCCTCGGGTGTATTCTACTGGCTATTCCTATTGTAATTTGGGAATGGCGTGGAAAAATGTAGCCTCCGGGAATACGGTGGAACTTGGGGAGGATTGGCACGCAATATGTTCAGTCAGAAAACGAACTTTGCTATGAATAAGCTCATTTTAATCATTTCGCTTTCAATCACCGCCACATGCCTTCTCTGGGCTACTGGCTGTTCAACTCACGGTGGGACCTATACACGTCCACATGATCCGCAGTTTAACACGGCACGCGACCAATGAACGCGTTTCCTGGGTGGGGTGACGGGAGACGAGAACTTTCTGAGAGCTCGCCAGGTATATCGTTAGGGGCAATTAAGCCGACAGTCGGCTGGCAACGCTGGCCTGCTCACAGACCGGGTGACGAATTCGCTTATCCAGCGTGATAACACCTCTGGGTTGGCAACGCCGGAGTTCTGTCGCCACATCTCGGGACCGCTATCTTTCGGACTTAATCTACCGATTGAAGCGGAGCCAATTCCTTATCCTCGAAAATGCTCAAAGCATGGCATCGGGTCGCCAGCTCGAAAAACCGTTCATCTTCGCGCGCGAAATCCAGCAAAATGTCTCCCGCGTCGATGCAAAGCATCAAGAGAAAAAGGAAGAGGCCTTCAGCAACAACGCCGACGGCTAGGAGCATCGGCATAAAACTGAATCCGCAAATGCCCGCAACGAGCAGGGCGAGTAGAATCCAGGTCCAATTGAAGAGGAGCAACTGGAGCCTGGTCTCTCGAATTTTGTGGATCAACAGGAGGCGCAACGTTTTAGGGGTGCTGATCAGTAAGTCGAGAGGAACGGTTTCGTAAGCAACGGTGAACTGAAGATGAGACATACCAGATTGGGGGAACTGCACTAGGTTTAAAATTGGCGGATCCCTAATATACGGACAAAATGCGGTAACAAGCAAAATTTTGCCATTTTATCGACGAAACGCAATAAGAGCATCGCGTTTGACCCGTCGGGCGTCGCTGGCCGTCCACGGTCAGATAGCGCGTGGCCCAGACTCTGGGCGACTCGCGATCGTACGTCGGTCAGTTAGCGGCCCAGATCCAGACGGCGTAACCCGGCTACTCGGGTCCCGTCCGCCAGATCGCACCGCTGAGCGTCGCCACAAACGAGATGGCAGCCGAGATCACAATGGCCGCGGCCACGAGGGCGAACAGTGTTGGTAAGCCGAAACCCCACAGTGCATCTGCGTCGTGCCGCCGCCCCGCACCGATAGCACGCGCCACGGCCGAAGCGACACCGCCGCCAATGCCGCCGTTCGACATCATGGTCATTAGCATGGAAATGGGAAATACCAGTGTCACGCCAGCCAGGGCTGCCGTGCCCAGAAAGCTGACCCAATAGGTCTCGGCCACTCCCACCAGGGTCTGCACCACCAACACCACGATGGTGGGCCAGCCGAGTTTAAACAGCGTGCGCAGGATCGGTCCGTTCAAGAGAGCCTGACGGACGTGCGCCTTACGGGCATCGGCGGCGGTTGCCTTCTGTGTTTCATACAACATGTTTCTGCCCCCATTCTTTAAGAGCTTGGAGGATTGGTCCCAATTCGCGCCCCTTCGGGCTCAGGAAGTATTCGAGCCGCGGAGGATGGTCCGTATAGTTGCGGCTGGAAATGATCGAGTTGGACTCCAGATCCTTCAATCGAGCGGACAAAACACTCGGCGTCACCGGCAGACCGTGGATCACGCTCTCGCCAACATGATTGTTTCGCGTTTCCGGATGCGTCGCGAAGAAATCTGCCCAAAATCTTAACAACCTAGCGGCCGTGTATCGAGTCCAAGGGGAATACGCAAAGCCGGTCTATCTGCGCGTAGTTTGTCGCCGTGAAAGTGTAGATGCTCGTGCCCCGACCAGTGGTCCGGAACTAGCATTTGCAGACTCGTCCGGCTGAGAGCTCAGCTTCAATCAGCCGGTTGGTGGCGCTGAGCAGCTGGCCAGGTTGTTGAGGCGGATCGCTATGAGCGACGCTAACAGGTCGATTCCACCTCCACCGCTTGACAAAAGCATAGGCGTGGTTACCAGCTGAGAGCTTGACCAACGAATGGGCAACTGATTTGCGCAGCGGCTGGGTGAGTGCATGCGTGTTTCGCAGTAACTCTTTGGTTCCACAAAACGATTGTCTTTCCGCATTTTCGACATTCGCTGGCTATACTCGAAAAGATTCGCAACCCATTGAATAAAGTATTGGAGCGACAATGGGCTAAATTATAATATTAGCTGTAATTGCGATAAATATACTTGGCGATAAAACTACAGGAGGCTCTTCCCAAGGTGCGTGGCCCACTGAGAGTTAGGGTTGATGCATCCTTTTTGCGGGTATGATCGATGTTTCGTTCCTTCTTTATATTAGTAGCCAATCGCCGAACTCGATTATGCGGAGGCAAACTTGAAGGCGCTGCGTCTCGCGCACTTTCCGGGTTGCCGCCGGTCGAGATCGTCGATTTGCCGCAAGATCCCCAGCGTGGCCGGATGGGATCATCGTCACGCCCGCGTGAGAATCAGGCGAAAGCCGAGACAAATTGTTTTGAGAAACCTAAGCGACCTTCCCGAGTGCTCCAGGCCGTCAGCGGGAACGGCAAGACCTAAAAGATGAGAGAGATGATCCAGCCATGAATACGTTCGACGAAAATCCGCCCAGCGTCCTTCCTAAAATGCTGACCGGCATTGAGGGCTTCGACCAGATGACTCATGGTGGTTTGCCTAGTGGCAACGCGACGTTAGTGGTAGGAGGACCGGGTTCCGGAAAGACCGTGTTTGGGCTGCAGACATTGGCGAACGGCGTGAACCGTTTCGGCGAACATGGCATTTTCGTCGGCTTCGAGGAAACCGCCCGCACGATTATCGCCAACGCCGCCAGCTTCGGATGGTCTTTGAGCGAATTGGAAAACCACAAGCTTTTCTTCATGGGTGCCAGGCCTATCGTCGATACGGCAACAGCTGGCGATTTTGACCTTTCGGGAACGCTGGAGATGTTGTCTGCCAAGGTACAAGCAATGAAGGCACGCCGAATCGTTTTTGATTCCCTCGACGTCCTTTTGAGACTGCTCCCGGGGCCGGGGGAACAACGGAGGGAAATCGACCGGTTGCATGATTGGCTGCTAGCCAGCGAACTGACCGCAGTCGTCACCGCGAAACACGATTGGTCAGAAAAAGCCCTGTTTTTCTATGACGACCCGATGCAATACCTGCCTTTTGTCGTTGGTTGCGTAGTCGCGTTGACGCAAAAGATCGAAGAGGATTTTTCACAGCGGCGTGTACGGATAATTAAATATCGGGGGTCGAGCTATTCGGAAAACGCGAGGGCGTTGATCATTGGTCCCCGCGGGATAGAGGTAGCTGCCGCCGATGAACCCGTCCTCGATTTACCGCTCACTGAAAAAGTTTCTACGGGCATCGAGCAGTTGGATGAGATGCTTTATGGGGGGATTTGGCGCGGCTCTTCCACCATGATCACGGGGGCTTCCGGAACGGCCAAGACGACGATAAGTGGAGCATTCGCCGAGGCTGCGGCTCGACGAGGCGAGCGCACGCTGTACGTCGCCTTTGATGAGGTCGGCCAGGAAATCGTACGCAACCTTGCCTCCGTCAACATTCACCTTGGAGAACACGTGAAGAATGGGATTTTACAAGTCCATTCGGCTTACATGGGATCCGGATCTGCGGAACAGCACCTTCACCGGATCAAGACCCTGGTTAGACGCCAGCGAGCCACCTGCCTGATCATTGATCCCTTCACCGTCTTCTCAAACGGGAGAAGCACGGCGAGCACCCAGGCGATCGCGGCGCGTTTGGCTCGCTGGGTAAAAGGCGCAGGCATCACCTTCGTTTGCACCAGTCTGCCCATACTGGATGAAACACTTTCCCAGGTGACGAATGTGGCCGACACCTGGATCCATTTGGACATGTTTGACTGTGGGGAGCGCAACCGTGGTCTGACGATCCGCAAGGCGCGGGGAACCAATCATTCCAACCAGGTGCGGGAGCTCAGCCTTACTTCTTCGGGGCTCTCGATCACACCTCCGTACACGGCAGAAGGAACGGTGCTCATGGGTACGATGCGATGGCAGAAGGAACGAGCAGAACGCGAGGAGCAGAACCACTTGCAAGTCGAATTTGACCGCCAAGATGCCATCATCGAAGACGAAATTGAAGAGATGGACGCTCGTCTAAAAACGCTCACCCGTGCTCTCAGCGCCAAACGGCGGACGCGAACGGCGATGGCGAACAGGGAACAGCTTCGGCACAAAGGGGAGGAACTGCGGCATTCCGACATGATGCACTTGCGCCAATCGGAAGAGCCGGGATCTGAGAAGGCAACACAGGCTGAGTCCCCCAAGAAACGCAAGTCGACGGTGCCCGAACCTTGAAGCGCGGGAAGCGATGGTCATCTGGATAAGGATTTGGGCGTGTATGGCCGTATGTGACGATGGATTGCTGTGGCCCTATCACGTTTCATGGCGAATTGAAAAATCTACCGCAAACTCCTTATTTGTAGCGCAGGCTCGGCGGCCGTTTCCTTGATCACCATCTTGATGACATCCTTCTTGTCAGAATCAAACACGTACTCCAGAGTCGATCGCAAAGATCAGGTGTCAGGGTGATCGCAGAGTTCAAAATTCAACTCTACTGCGTCCTTCGGCCTCCAATGATCAATATGATTCCACGGGATCTTATCCCCTCCTGCCGTAGAATAGTACAACAGACGGTAGCCCTTCTTCTGGGTGACTTTTTCAATCCCTACCTCAACGACGAGCATTTTCAGATCATCGAGTTCCTTCTGGGTGCATTTCCCCTGACGAACTCGGCCACGAACCTCGAGTTGACGATGTATTCACCGGGCTTGAATCGGTATCCCGGAAGGGGATCACCTAATTTAAGTTTGGAGGGGTCGATCACGTCGAGATTAGAACAAATCCAAACGGGAAACGCCAGCTAGGGATAAGATCCGCGACTGCGACGACTCCGATCGGTTATGTCTGCCAATGGTTGATTGACTTTCAAATACCGCAACTGCGGGTCCACCATTCCCATGCCTGTCGGAGAGCGTTAAAATATGCGCTTAATTGTGCCTCGCTCTCGTGCAGGCGCTGCTCGGCGACCTTGCGGTCAGTAATGTCGTGGATTGCAACCACGGCGCCGAGCATTCGCCCATCGAGGGCCAGGATTGGCTGAGCACTAGCGACGACCAGTCGCCGAGTGCCCCCTCGATTGGAATATCGGGTACCGGCCCCTCTGGAGGTAGATTGTTGCATTCCATCGTTTTTAGATTATAATAATGATAATTTCTAATTATATCAATAGCCAAAGCGGTCGCGATTTTGCCTGATCGCTTTGTTGAATCTTGCTCTTTAACCCAAACAGAACCTGCATTGGAAGCCGAAGCCTTATTAAAGCTGTTAATAATGGCAAACGGTCTCACGGTCTTCTAGCCGCTGCGGGTGTTCTCTGGGGTTTGCTTCTTATTGTCGGATTCCTGTACTTGGCTCAGGAGGAGTTTACTCCGGTGAAATCTTCGCTAGCGGTGACGCTTTTCCCACAAAGCTCCGCTGTCCGACTTGTCTCAGACAAACCGACACTCGTGCTTTTTGCTCATCCCCACTGTCCCTGTACCCGTGCAAGTCTCCATGAACTGGACGCTCTTCTGGCAGAAACCCAGAACAGGGTCTCCGTGACTGTTGTCTTTACGATTCCAGATGGAGTTCCCGCCCATTGGGAAGAAGGGGATTTGTGGAACTCGGCGAAAAGTATTCCCGGCCTTCATGTTATTAGGGACCAAGGGGGCGGGGAAGCGCACCGATTTGACGTTAAGGGTTCAGGACACGTCCTGTTGTACGCCCCTTCCGGGCAGTTGCTTTTCAGTGGTGGAATCACAGCAACCCGTGGCCATGAAGGCGACAATATGGGCCGCTCTGCCATCGTGAGCTTTATTCTCCACGGTCACTCTCCTGTCAGTCACACACCCGTCTTCGGTTGTTCGCTCTTATGAACAGATCTCTCCGTAACGATTGGATTTAGAAAAGGTATTGATGACCCAATCTTCATCTTCTACTGGATTTTCAACGAACGGGGATAAGGCGGAATTCAACCTGGCCCAACTTACAGCGGAACATTTTCACAATCATTGTCAGCAGGTCTGGCAGCGTACCGACCGCATGTTCGCCGGTTTAATGGCGTTACAGTGGTTGGCAGGAATTGGCGTGGCCATGTGGATCACCCCTTTCACCTGGATTGGAGCCAACAGTTCAATCCACCTTCATGTGCTTGCCGCGATCTTCCTCGGAGGTGCCATTGCCGCTTTCCCGATTTTGCTGGTGTTTTTGCGTCCGGGGCAGCCGATTACCCGCCATGTGATCGCCGTCGCTCAAATGCTCGCATCCGCGCTATTGATCCATCTCACCGGAGGACGGATAGAAACCCATTTCCAAATTTTTGGCTCCCTCGCGTTTCTCGCCTTTTACCGGGATTGGCGGGTCCTTGTCACGGCATCGATTGTAGTGACACTCGATCATTTCCTGCGCGGCGCCTATTGGCCGCGATCGATATTCGGGACGGTGACTCCGGACTCTTTCCGCTGGATTGAGCACGCCGGCTGGGTGCTTTTTGAAGATGTTTTCCTTTTCATCATGTGCCATCAAAGCATCCTGGAAATGCGAGCAATCGCCGAGCGTCAAGCAGAACTGGAACTGACCAACGACCGAGTCGAACTCGCAGTGAAAGAGCGCACTCATGAATTGGACCAGACCAATCACGAACTTCAAAAAGCTAAGGAAATCGCTGACACCGCTAACATCGCCAAGTCTTCTTTCTTGGCCAACATGAGTCACGAGATACGAACACCCATGAACGGAGTTATCGGTATGACTGGCCTATTGCTCGATACCGAACTTTGTGATGAGCAGATTGGTTTTGTTGAGACCATCCAACAAAGCGGGGACAACTTGCTAACCATCATCAATGAGATTCTTGATTTCTCCAAGATTGAATCGGGTTCACTGGAACTCGAACACCTGGCATTCGACCTGATCCCATGTCTGGAGGAGGTACTTGACGTCTTCGGTGCGCGATCCGCCGAGAAAAATATCGATCTGGCCTATCTCTTTGATGCTCATACGCCGGGAGCTATCGTCAGCGACCCCACGCGATTGCGCCAAGTCCTAATCAACCTTGTCGGCAACGCCCTGAAATTTACAGAAAAAGGCGAGGTTGTCGTGGAGATTTCCAGTGAACGGCTTTCCCGCCAGGATGTTCCGCAAGACAATGCATATCTTCGCCTTGTGGACGAGCAAAAATTTGAAGAAGAGGAATGGACACGCCTCAAGTTTGAAGTCCGCGATACCGGCCCCGGAATTCCCGCGGATCGTATTGACCGTCTATTCCAGCCTTTTAGTCAAGTTGATGCAACCATAACACGCCACCATGGTGGAACCGGCTTGGGCCTGGTAATTGCCAAACGTCTTGTTGAAGCAATGGGCGGAAAGATCTGGATCAATAGCGTAGCCGGAACGGGAACCTCGTTCTTCTTCACTCTTTTCACCAAAGCCACCTCATCACGTCGTCGAGTGAATTTTCTCACTTCGTCCGCAGTGCTGAAAGATCGGCAAGTTCTCATCGTCGATGATGGCGAAATTAATCGTCGCATTCTCCGCATCCAGACTGAACGCTGGGGGATGATTCCCCAAGTATTTGACAAACCAGCGGAGGTCTTGTCCTGGCTCGAGGGAGGACGACCTCAGCTGGACGTAGCGATCCTTGATTTTCAAATGCCCGTCGTTGACGGATGTCAACTCGCCCAGGAAATCCGCTCCTTCGACAAATACAAGGAACTCCCCCTCATTCTACTCAGTTCATCGCTTCCATCCAGAGGCACGGGAATCAGCTCCGTTGATGAGTTCGCAGTGCGTCTAATGAAACCGATTAAACAAGCGGATTTGTTTAACGCGCTCACGACGGCTCTAGGAAAAATCAAGACGGTTACGAAATCGTTACGTCAAAACAAAATCTTTGACCCCGCAATGGCCGCCCGTCTGCCACTCGATATATTAGTCGCTGAGGACAATATTGTTAACCAAAAGGTCGCCACGGGCATTCTTCTCCAATTCGGTTACCAAGCCGATCTGGTTGTCAGTGGAAAGAAAGCAGTGGAAGCGCTGGAGCGCCAAAAGTACGATCTCCTCTTTATGGACCTCCAAATGCCGGAGATGGATGGTCTCGAAGCTACCCGCCTCATTTGCTCACGCCTGAGTCCTTCTGAAAGGCCCTATATTGTGGCAATGACCGCCAATGCGATGAAAGAAGACCGCGAGCTTTGCCTGTCTGCGGGTATGGATGACTATGTCAGCAAGCCAATACGCCCCGACGAAATTAAAGCAGCCATCGAACGCGCCGCCAAGGCGCGTCCGACAGCCGCAGAGAAGCATGGATCAGATCATATCCTTAGCTAGGAATATCAATTGGCGTACGGTCCTGGGACTGAACAGATTCGTCGGCAAACCACACCCTAGAAAGACTAGCTGGCGCAGTATCGCGTTAGCGGAAACCGCATTACAGTCCGAGCGCGAGTTTGTGGGGGTGACGTTGCAGGGCAGCGCCAAGCTGGAAGCCCCGGTTTGGACGGAGCCTCACCCTACCAGCGCCGTCACCCCCCAGCCCGATTAATCCAGGAGCTGCACCTCGGCCTGGCTTTCCATTCGCCAGACTTTGCCGAGCACCCGCTTTTTTCCGACCACTTCAATACTCCCCTTCAATTTGATATCATTGCTCGATGCACCCACCATGATCTCGAATTCCCCGGGTTCGACGATGCGTTGGTGGTCGAGATTGGTGAAGTTCAGGATGTCGACGGGAATGGAAAAACGGACCAAGGCTCTTTGTTTCGGTTGCAAGGTGACCCGCTTAAAGGCTTTGAGCTCCTTAACAGGACGGACCAGGGAAGCATAGAGATCACGCACGTAAACCTGGACTACCTCGCAACCGTCGCGCACACCGCTATTCTGGAGGTTCAAAGACACCGTGAACGTGCCGTCGTTGATGTCGACTTGGTACGGTTGGATGGTCAGACGGCTGTATTCAAACCGGGTATAGCTCAAACCATAGCCGAAGGAGTATTTGCTGCCGAAGTGATACGCGATGGGCGTACCGCCACTCTTCAGCTTGTGGTTGTAGTAATAGGGCACCGCTCCGGCATTCTTCGGAATCGAGACGACCAGGCGCCCGCTGGGGTTCGCTTTACCGGTCAGCAGGTCGGCGATTGCCTCGGCCCCTTCCTGTCCCGGCTGGAAGGCCATCAGGACCGCCGCGACTTTTTCTTCCAGACCATTGAGGGAATATGGCCGACCCGAAGTCATAACAATGATGGTCGGCGTGCCGGTCGCAATAACCTGCCGCAAAAGCTCTTCCTGCACCCCAGGCAATTGGAGGCTATCGGTATCGGAACCCTCCCCCACCGTGCCGGTCTGGAAAAGCCCGGCCAGATCTCCGACGAAGACGATAGCGACCTGAGACTTCCGGGCACATTCAACCGCACCCTGAATTTGCGAGGTATCCCGACTGATCGGTGAAGTGCGATCAAGATGAGAGGCCTTTTCCGAGTCCACATCACCTGGAAAAACCGGCGCCTGAGGGTTGCGTTCGGTTAGGATGTCGCAACCTTTCGCGTAACTGACATTTTCGGGGCCAAACCGTTCACTCAAAGCCTGCAACGGAGTTTTAGCGTAACGGATCCGTTCCTCCTGCATATTGGCAAGGATCAGGTGAACCGGAAAACTGTAACCGCTGAACATCGCGAGTTGATCGTCGGCCGTGGGCCCAATCACCGCCACTTTCAGTCTGGTGGCGATATTCAGAGGCAAAATTCCCTGGTTCTCCAATAAAACAACGGATTGCAAAGCCACCTCCAATGCCAGTTTTCTCGCGCCGTCGGATGGCAAGTTGACCTGATTTTCGTCGGTGTAAGGATTTTCAAACAAGCCTAGACGGAACTTTTCAGTGAGCACCCGCGCCACGATCTCGTTGATTTTTTCTTCGGTGATTTCAGAACGTTCGATCGCCTGCTGTAAATGTTCTGCGCATTCAAACCCAGGCAGTTCAATATCAAGACCCGCGTTGAAGGCCTGAGCGGCGGCTTCGGCTTTATCTTTGGCTACTGCGTGGTGAGCATGGAGCAAATGAATACCCGCATAGTCGGCGACCACCAAACCATCAAAGCCCCATTGGTCACGCAGCAGTTCAGTCAGGAGGAAGCGGGAGGCGTGACAGGGCTCGTTGTCAATGTCGTGGTAGGCCGGCATAACGGAGCCGGCGTGGGCCTGTTTCACTGCCATTTCAAATGGTAGCAGGAAGACATCATTGAGTTCTTTGAAGCCAAGATGCACCGGCGCATGGTTGCGCGCTCCTTCGCTGAAAGAATGTCCTGCATAGTGCTTTAAAGTCGCCAGGAGTTCCCGATTTTCCCCTTGTAGTCCCTTGACATAACGACTGGCCAGAACCCCGACCAGATAAGGGTCTTCCCCCATGGTTTCTTCCGTGCGTCCCCAGCGAACGTCGCGGGACACATCCAGGACCGGCGCCAATCCCTGATGGCATCCGACCTGTTTTGCCTCCTGGCGAATTTCCTGGGCCACCTTTTCAATGAGCTCGGGATTCCAGGTCGAACCATAGTTCAGGGCCGCTGGGAACAGGGTGGCGCCTTTGACCATCAGCCCCACCAAACATTCTTCGTGAGACATGGCCGGGATGCCAAGCCGGGTTTCCTCGACCAGAAACTTTTGCAGGGCATTCAGAGCACGCACCCCTTCTTTAGGATGGACGGGATGGGTGCCAAGAGGTCGGGTAATTTGCCCCACCCCCACCTTGAGTTTTTGTTTGAGATCGTCTGTGGTTGCACCTTGCGCGAAGGAGTCAGTACGAATCCGATGATTGCCGTCTGGAGACAAAATCAGCCAATGGGAATACATTTGAGCAATTTTCTCAGCCAGATTCATCCGACCCAACAGGTCGGACACACGTTCCGCAATTGACAATTTGGGATCTTTATATCTCATACGCTTAGATCGGCTTTCAGAGCTGATTCGCGGGCGGTCGGTCGCACACCCAATGCGCGCTCAGTGCTATTAGGTGGCTGGAGCTGCCCATTTTTGGCTCCGATCCGTAAGCTTAATGCGAGGCCCTTGGATGGGCGAATGGGTTTTGTGCCGGAGGGACAGGCTGATAGGAGCCAGGCACGAAGTGCCTCTGACGGAGCTATTTTCCTCGATGACTCCAGGCACTTCGTGGCTGGCTACTAACATGCTGTCCCTCCGGGACAAGAAATTCTCCGCGCCGAGGTTTTGATAAGTTAGCGCTTATGGCGGTCAGCCCAGGGAATCGCCTTCATCTTCGAGCCGGGCGAGAGCACGAAGGTAGTCCTGTTTCCAGCGGCGATATTGCGACTCCATCCAGAGATATCGACCCACGTAAACGGTCACGACGCCGATATAAATTGCGTGGTAGATCGCAAAGAGAACGAGATCATCAGCAAAAATCAGCGGAATATGGATCAGAGCGCCGATGGCGAGGATCAGGAGATGTACCAAAATCTTGACGTCTGACGGGCGTCTTCGCCACAGCCAGGTTGCACGATGGTATTCTTCAAGGTCAACCGACTCGGTTCGAGCCGCAGCTCGCACGATTTCCCTAGGGCTGGAATCCGGAAAATTCCGGAGTACCCAGGAGCTTAGTGTACGGTCTCGCATATTGCGGGGTTGTTGTTGGAGCCGGAGCGTCTGCAGTCGATTCTTCGATGAAAATTAGATGATTGCTAGAACTTTTTTATCGGTGAAGAGTGGTCACAGAGGGGAGAAAGGCCACGGAGGTTTTGAAAGAGCTGGCGGTGATGTGAGTGAATCACGTGCGGGAAAGGGATTGACGGAGGAAGCATCGCACAGAGGTCACAGAGGCACAGAGAGAGGGAAAGAGGTCACGAAAGTTTGATTGAGTATCTCCCACTTTTTCTCAAGGCAAGGGAGCCATCGATCCTGATGGAAACGAAATAGAGTTGGACTTTTAACATTTTTGATTGATATGACGCGCTTAACAATTACCGAAGAACCTGGAGAAGAATTCCTTGTCCGGGGTCACAATACCGTTACTGACACAGACGATGACGAGATCGTCTTTTACGACGATGTCACCAAAGTGCACGTCCTACCGGAACGAGAGAGTTTTACGATTCAAGTCGTAACCTCTAACTTTTTGATGGAGATGGATTTCGCGGATGCTGATAAAGTTTGCGAAGCTTTAGGTCTGTTTGAAGAAAGAAAGGTTTTGGAAGTGACTTTTGAGGCACCCTGTTCGGTTCGCATCACGCCTTCAGCTTCCGAACCGGCGGAAAAGTCAGATATCGTGACTCTTCCGGCTAGCTGAGTTTCTTTAATCCGGACGCTTGCTTTTGGGATCACCTCCTTTCACCTTAACGCCTTGAACGAGGTTCAGTCGATGGCTGCTGCAGTGTTCGCTGCCTTGGAGAGCGGACACCAGATTAAACCGTTCTCGGCAGGTGCTTCTGCCTTCGACCTGGATCAGGCGTATAGCGTGACAGCTGCCATAAGGCAGATGCGCGAAGCGCGCGGTGAGATGCCGGTCGGACGCAAAATTGGATTCACAAATCGAACGATTTGGGCCGAGTACAACGTCGATCGGCCGATCTGGGGATATGTGTACGACAGTACGGTCTACCATCTCGCGGAAATCGACGACACGTTTTCGGTCGTCAGTTTCGCTGAGCCACGAATAGAACCGGAGATCGTCTTCCGGCTGGCATCCAGGCCGGCTCCTGGGATGGACGAGAGGGCCCTCCTGGCTTGTATCGACTGGGTCGCGCACGGTTTCGAAATTGTGCAGTCGATCTTTCCTGGGTGGAAATTTTCGGTTCCCGACACGGTTGCTGGGTTGGGCCTGCACGGTGCCCTGCTCATTGGGCCTCATCATCCGATCGCAGAGCGCGCCGAGGATTGGAGCCAGAAGCTTTCGAATTTCGAGATCGATCTCCGGAAGAATGGTGCGGTCATCGATCACGGTCACTCTTCCAATGTGTTAGGCGGACCTCTCTCTGCCTTGCGTCACCTGGTTGATATCCTGGCGCGCGACCAGTTTAACCCACCGCTCGCCGCCGGTGAGATTGTGACCACAGGAACGCTGACGCGTGCATTTCCGGTATCAGCCGGTGCGACATGGGCCACCCAACTCACCGGTATCGCCCTGGAAGGCATTCGCGTCCGGGTGACCTAAGTCCCGTCAGGCCAGATTCTTTAATCTCCTGATCTCTGTGCGATGCCACTTGGTTGTTCGGTTCTCTCATGCGGGTCCCGATCAATTGAATATGTCTCGCCAATTGATTGGTGCTCGCGGATTTCCCTCGACCTTTTCGCCTAGACTGCTGAGTTGCTCGAGCCGTCGCGACTCCTGGGGAAAGCCTGCCGCGCTGCTGGGCCCTGATGCATCTTGGGGATTGAGTCGGATCGCCGTCTGGAAGGCGCGTTCCGCTTCCTCAAACCGACCATTTTCTTTCAGCGAAACGCCCAATTGATAGTGCGCCTCCGCGCTTTGTAAATTAAGTCGGATGGCTCCCTCGAAGGCTTGCCCTGCTTCCTCGAGCCGCCCGCATTCCTTGAGCAAAACGCCCAATATATACTGGGCACCCGCGTTCTCGGGATAAAGACGGACAGCTTTCCGCAAGGCACGCTCAGTCTCTTCTAATACCCGTTCCTGCGACGGCTTCAAGGTTTCGAGCGCCGCCTTGGGCTCGGGGTGAAAGACGCTTTTCTGCTTTAACTTTGCCAAGAGCCCTTTTCCAGTTGGACCACCCTCACGGCCCTGGCTGGGGTGAAGCCGGCCCTTAAGCCGGCGCCGTTTGGCACGCGAACTTCCGCGCGCAGCCAGTCCAGAGAAAAAATTGCGGATGATGCTGATCGCTCCGGCACTGACAAAGAAACAGACAGACCAATCGAAGGGCCGGGTCTTAGTGGCCTCAAAGAGGCCAACGCTCCCACCGAGCAGGACCAGAAACAGGGTTACCAGCCAGAATTCTTTGTTTTGCAATAATGCGAGGAAGCGCCCTTCCGGCACGTTATTCCATTGCTGCCAGCGCTTCAGGACTTCCGTAACGAGGGCGCCACAGGCACCGAAAAAAAATGCGAAATACATACCAGCCTCAGGAGTCAGGAGTTGACAGGAGTTCGGGAGTTCTAAAGAACCGTGACGCTTAAACTTACTCGCCATCAACGATTGCCCGCTGAACCCCTAACTCTCCGGATGAAACGTTCATCTCCCTGAAGAAGGGCTGCAACTGGAAACAGTATCAGAGTCAGAGCGCGGGCACGGTCCTGACCTTTTCGCTGTACTCTCCCGTCGCACTAACTCCGGCTTGATAATGAGGCGCTCGGCCGGCGACTGGGGATCCCGGATCCGTCGGAGCAGGAATTCGAGGCAGGTACGCCCGGCGGTTTCGAAGTCGTGCGTGACGGTGGTAAGAGAGGGATTGAAGAACGCGGCTTCGGGCATGTCGTCGTAGCCGATGACTGATACATCCCTGGGGACTGACAGGCCATGGAGCGACAAGGCCCGCATCGCGCCGAGAGCCATTTGATCGTTCCCGGCCACAACGGCAGTGAATTTCTTCGAGCATCGTCTGATAAGCTCTTGCGCCGCTAAGTATCCACCTTTGGCGCTCCATTCCCCAACGATGCTAGGACCTTCCGGGATTCCATTTTTATGCAGTGTTCGGGACCAACCGTCGCGCCGGAGCAAACCGCAACGCCAGTCCAACGGCCCGCAGATGCAGGCAATCCGGCGGTGGCCGAGTTCAAGGAGGTATTCGGTTCCGATGCAGGCGCCGTATTCGTGATCGGTGGTGACCATGGTGATTTCGTTCCCAGTTCCCGCATCGGTTGCAACATAAGGTATGTGACGGAAGACTTCCTGAAGGCTCCGCAAATCGACCGCGGTCGGGACATTTAGAATAACTCCCTCCACGCCGTGGGTTCGCAGATCGTCGGCGGCGCGTTGGATGGCTTGGACAGAAGGTTCGGTGATGCTCGCCAGCAACGTGTTGTACCCGCTTTTCATGGCGGCTGAGTCGATGCTGATAAGGAGGTGCGAGGGACCGAATGAATCCTGACAGAAGGTGATTAATCCGATTAGGCTCGACCGCTGACTAACCAGATGGCGAGCGGCGTTGTTTCGCCGGTAACCGAGTTGGGAAACGGCTGCGAGCACGCGAGCGCGGGTTGGGGCGGCCACATGGGAAGCATTGTTGATAACCCGGGAGACTGTTTGGTGGGAGACCCCTGCGAAAGTGGCGACGTCGTAAAGGGTCACGGAGTCTTGGCGGAGATGAGAGCGGGCGGCCATTCAGAAGGCTTCAGAGCGGGGTCAAGGGAGCAGAACAACGGAGGTTCCAAATAAGATTCAATCTTGACACAGGCTGGGGTGATCCATCAATTGTTATCGCTAACAGACTCAACAAAATTCCCCTTTCCCTACCCCCCCATGAAGATTCGCTCATCGCGCTTTTTCCCGTTCCTGGTACGAATTGCGGCCGTCAGCGTTTTGGCTTCGGCCTTAACGGCTTCGGCGGCGACCACTATTCGCTGGCTGACCCTCTCCGACGGCGCCTGGCCGGCCAGCGTCAAAAAGGTGATTGCCGCGTTCGAAGCGGAGAATCCGGATATTAAAGTCGAGCTCGATACGTATCCTTTCCGGCAATTGTTCGAAACGATCGAAGTTCGCATGAAGGCGCAAGACGCGAATCTTGACATGATCAGCGTGGATGTGCCGCTGGTTGCTTCTTATTCGCTCCGCGGCTACCTGGCGCCACTGGATGATTATTTTACGGCGGACGATATTAAGAAGACCTGGTTGGAAGAGTCTGGCAAGGCGGGGACATACAATGGGCACTTCATGGCGGCGCCCCAGAACACATCGAGCCAGTTCATGTATATCAACCGCAAATTGTTTCAGGATGCGGGAATCACGCCCCCCAAAGGTTTCGGGCCGGATCAGACGATCGATTTTCAGCAGATCAGTGAGATCGCGGCCAAAGATCGCTGGACTTGGGAACAGGTTGTGGACGCGGCGAAGAAGCTGACCAAAGAAACCGACGGCAAGACAGAAACTTGGGGTTTTGAATTCGACCAGGTCAGCCGACTCTACCAAATTCAATGCCTGGGTGAATCGCTTGGACAACCGCTCTTAAGCCCCGATGGATTGAAAGCCTCAGGCTATCTCAACTCCGAAAAGTGGGTGCGCGCCGGGCAATGGTACTCGGACTTGTTCAATAAATGGAAGGTCAGTCCGAAGAGTGTGGCGCCGGACGAATCACCGGCTCTCTTTTCCGGCGGGAAAGTCGGAATTTTTGCGGGCGGTGAATGGAATGTGCCCCGGTTCAAAGAAGCGGGCGTCGATTTTCTGGTCGCGCCTTTTCCCTATTTTGCCGATGGCAAGCCAGTGACCGGAACCGGGAGTTGGCATATTGGGATTTCCAAGAGTTCGCAGCACAAAGCGGAAGCAGCAAAGTTCATCAAGTTTTTGACCGCGAGCGAGAAAGGGAGCCAAATCTGGTTTGATTCGCAAGGGCAGGTGCCGGCTACGCTGGCGCTGCAATCCGCGATTGAAAAGGACGCGTTGTACAAGAGCTTTCCCAAAGACGCCTACCTGCTGGCGATCTATGAGGCCAACAATTCGGCCGTGAACCGTCCGAGCACGCCGGGTTACCTGCAGGTTGAAGACCTGTTTTTTTCCACCTTCGAAGACATCCGGAACGGCGTAAATCCGAAGGAAGCTCTGGATGGCGCGGCACGACGATTGGACCGGGCGCTCGCGCAGTTTCACCCATAACCCGCAGAAACGAGGTCGATACCGAGGCGAAGAGCTCATGCGGGTTAAAGTGTGATTGATTAACTCGATGGGTAAAAGTTCGGCGCTTACTGCTTACGCCCTTTTGTTGCCAGCGCTTTTGGCGCTGGCAATTTTTAGACTTTATCCGATTGCCGCCACGCTCTGGGGCAGCTTGAACACCGAGTCGTTTGAAAAGGCTGGGAGCAGCGTCTTTGCCGGGGGTGCAAACTATGCAGACCTCTTCACAGACCCGGTTTTCTGGGGATCGATCTGGGTGACGATCAAATTAAACCTGGTGATTAATCCGCTCCAAATTGCTTTGGCGCTCGGACTGGCACTGATGGCGAATCAACGATTTCCAGGAATCGATTTCTATCGGTTGTTATTTTTTGTTCCGATCGGAGTTTCGGTGCCGATTGCCTCGATTCTCTGGAAGACGATGTTTGACCCGAACGCGGGTCTGATCAACTCACTCTTATCCCTGGTCAAGATCCCGAGCCAGCCGTTTCTGATCAGTCAGGAACAGGCGTTGTGGTGCATCGTGGCGATCGCGACCTGGAAAGGAATCAGCTTCTGGATGATTTTTCTATGGGCTGGGCTGCAGGACATCCCGCAACAGGTTCAAGAAGCGGCGGAGATTGACGGAGCGAATCGGTTTCAGCGGTTTTTGTTTGTCACCTTACCGCTCTTGCGGAGGCCGCTGCTCTTTGTGCTGGTGACGGATACGGCCACAAATTTTCTTCTCTTTGTTCCGATGTTTTTGCTGACGGGCGGCGGCCCGGCTGGATCGACGAACGTGTTGATGTTTGAAGCCTATAAATCGGGATTCGTTTACGGCGAGATGGGCCGGTCCCTGGCGATCGTGGTGGTGCTGCTCCTCTTAGTAGTCACAGTGGTGGCGCTCCAGTTTCGACTTTTGAGACGGCCAGAAGGAGAACGATGAAACGATTGCTTGTTCACGCCGGTTACCTGTTTGTTTGTATCGTGTTCATTCTGCCACTCTGGTGGGCGCTCTCCTCTTCGCTGCGACCCCTGGACGAGATTTTCAAGTATATTTCGCCGTTTAGCTGGAAGGCGTTCGTGCCCGACAAGCTCACGTTTGCGGCCTACGCAACGATCTTTGCGCAAAAGGGTTACGGAATGGCGGTCTTCAACAGCGTGGTGGTGGCCGGGGTCACCGTATTGCTAGGGTTAGTAATCAACGGGTTCGCAGGATACGCTTTCGCGGTACTCCGGTTCCCGGGCCGGAACGTGCTGTTTTTTCTCATTGTCCTGACTTTCTTGATCCCATTCGAAGCGATCGCCATTCCACTGTACACCGTGGTCCGTTCGATCGGCTGGCTGGATACTTACCAAGGATTGATCGGACCGGGTGTTGCCAATGGGATTGTCATATTTTTGTTTCGGCAGTTTTTCTCTCAGATTCCGCGTGAACTGGCGGAATCGGCCCGGATTGAGGGTGCGAGCTGGATCACGATCCTGTTTCGGATTTATCTGCCGTTGTCGAAGCCGGTGGTAATCAGCGCGGCGCTGCTGATTTTTCTGTTTCAATGGGAATCGTTCCTCTGGCCGCTGATTGCGACGCGTTCGGAGAACCTGAAAGTGATTCAGGTCGCGCTGGCTGGGTTTGAAGAACGGTACGTCACCCTGTGGAACGAGCTGTTTGCCGCGGCGATTGTCGCCGCATTAATCCCGCTGATCATTCTCTTGCCGTTGCAGAGGTTCTACGTCCAGGGAGTGACGGCTGCCGCGACCAAAGACTAACGAACACGAACCCAGAAATATGCAGCCTAACTATTATGAGACCTGTTATCTTTGATACCGATATCGGCACGGATGTGGACGATATTCTTGCTCTGGTTCTTCTCGCCAAAGCCCCTGAGCTCAACCTGCTGGGCGTTACCACTGTTTATGGAGACACCGCGTTTCGAGCAAAAATTGCGAAGGCCACCACGCATATGCTGGGTCGGAAAGATATTGCGATTGTTCCGGGCGAACAGCGCACGGTGAGCGGACGCCAGGTTCACTGGGCTGGACACGAGGGAGAAGGGGTCCCGGATCTGGATTCGTTCGATGTTGACGAGAAGCAGTCGGCTCCCAGTTATATCGGCGAAACCGCCGAAGCACTCAACGGTGAGCTCGAAGTGATCGCGACCGGTCCATTGACGAATATTGCCAGAGCGATTACCGCAGCGCCCGCGGCGTGCGCCAGGATCAAGCACCTTTATATTATGGGAGGGGCATTTTGGATGAACCGGGCTGAGCATAACATCAAGTGTGACGCGGATGCCGCTCGAGTGGTGTTCGGCAGCGGTATAGCGATGACGGTGATCAGTCTGGACCTGACGCTTCGGGTCAGGCTTACCAAAAATGATCTACCGCAGATCGCGGCGCTGGGCAATGGACTTGGACCATTGCTGAAAGACCAGCTGATTCGCTGGTGGGAATATACCCATACCGAAGGGAATAGTCCGCACGACCCTCTGGCTGCGCTCGCCATGGTGCGCCCGGAGTTATTTCGATTCGAGAATTACGACATTGATGTGCACGACGAAGCGAGCGCTCCCGGGTTCACGACGCCCATTAATCGAGAGAAGGGAAAGATTCGCGTGGGGGTGGATGTGTTCGCGCGGACTGCGGAACAGGAAATCCTGAAAAGGATTGCCAGCTAGCGAGTGTAGCCGACGATGGAAGGAGCCTCAAATAAATATCGATTCTTCAGCCCCTCATTCAGTTTGAGTCGCTCCTTCACCCGATGACCAAGTCGTTCAATCTCTGAGAAAAGCGCTTCCAACAAAGGGTGAACAAAGTCCGGGAAACCGCGGATGACTTCCTTGGACTGGACATCTTCATTCAGATGCAATGCCGAGGCAGTTTGCCTGACTGCTTCGTCTCGACCTTGGGTAGAGAGAGAAACCAATTCCAATTGAGAACGAATCAGCTCCTCTAACCGCTTGTTCTCTGCGGCGTCGCAGCGATACAAAGTGTTAGCCTGCTGATTCAGCAGCCCAACAAGTCCACCTTTCTCCTGCAACTCGTACCTGAGCGCACCTATTAACTGCTCCCAATCCAGCGTGGTATCCATAAGATCTTCAGTCATCAGTCTAGGCCAGAAGGGTGGCGAGGTGGTTTCGAAGTACGCCCACCGTTTGAGTGTGAATTTGGCAGATCCGTGACTCGGTTAATCCGAAGCAGCTAGCAATCTCGGACAATTTCATATTTTCGTAGTAGTACATTGCCAGAACTTTCTTCTGGATATCCGAGAGTTTGGCCATTCTTTGTGCGAGCAGCGACAAAACTTCTTTACGGTCCAAAACCTCCAAGGCAGAAACCGAAGAGTGATCTGGAATCATATCGTGCAGGGATTGGTCCTCTGCCTCGCCTTGATCCTCATCCAGAGAGACAAAACGCACCTCACGCACATCTTCCTGGAGTTCCGCCAACTGCTTCTCCGTCATCTGCATTTCCGCGCAGAGCGAACCCTCGCGGATATTGCCACCTTGTTCCTGTTCCAATTTGGAAATGGCAGTTCCGAGCCGTTTGGCCTTGGCTCGATTGCCGCGACTCATATAGTCCATTCGTCGGAGCTCGTCTAAAATTGCCCCTTCAATTCGGGTGTTCGCATAGCTGCCAAAACTCCGTTCCTGATCTGGGTGATAGTTTCGTGCGGCAGCGACCAGGCCGGTGACGCCAATGCTATAGAGGTCGTCTGCCTCGATCGTGCTGGGCAATCTCTGCCTGATTCGCTCGACAATTGATCTAACGCGCGGCAGATGATTCTCCAACAAGCGTTGAAATACGGTTTCGTCGATTGCAATTGAACCAAGCCCTTCTGTAACCTTCGCTCCGGAAGATTTGTTTAAGCTTGATGCAGGGTCATTGGTTATGTTCACAGGGACACACCAAAGCACCTTATGTGCCACGGAGTATTCAGCCTTTGCTAGACATTCATAACACCGTTCTCCTTGAAGGAGTAGTGAACAGAGATACTTTTATTTCCTCAAAGGGCGGACGGAGATTGGAGGCGAAAGCGGCAAAATTTGCCGGTCAAGGGTTGACGTCGGTGATTCATCCCAATTGGCGTGGTCTAACGGACTCGCCCCAAACCACAGAGCGGCAAGCTCGAAGTTGTCGCAATGGTGCGAAGACCACTGGGCTCAAGCCTGGGTCTACATTGACTTTCCTGGACCACCAATGCAGAAGCACCGGAAGGCCGGCGGTATTGAGGTGATAGCGGGTATAAACCGGGACGCTCTACGGCTTACGTCGGCAATCGACCTGACACCTCGGATACGACTATCCCACTGGACCTTCGGGTCACAGACTGGATCGGGGCGTAAAGCCTGCGCCAACGTTGCCTGATTTTGATTCGTTTTCGATTCGTATGTATATGAGATAGGGATATGAAAACCTCGGATTCACCTTTTCCATGCAGTGTCGCGATCGCAGCCGACACAGGCGTCATTCCTCAAGCCACGGCCCACTACGAAAAGCGTCTTTCTGATTTGCGCGGACTTTTCCTCGATCCGGAGAATTTAGAAAGGCGGATTCGAGAAGAGAACGATCCAATCTGTTACGAGAACTACGCATTTAACGACAACCAGGCGGAGGGCGATATCTTCTTCGGTACGACCATCATTTACCCTGGCAAAGTGGGCTCGGAGTATCATCTGACTCGTGGCCACTACCATTGCAGACGCGACCACGCGGAAACTTACCAGGCTTTATCAGGTCATGGCCTCGTTCTATTCGAGCGCGAAGACGGAACAACCTGCAGCGCGGAACTCACACCGGGCAAGGTCACGTACATCCCACCATTTTGGGCCCACCGATCGATCAACACCTCGGACGTCCCCCTGGTCTTTCTTTGGACTTGCCCTGTTGAGGCTGGACACGATTACGAGGCTTTGGGTGGACGTGGAATGCGCCAAGTTGTGGTCGAACGCAACGGCCAACCGAGCGTTGAGCTGAGGCGTTAAGGAAGTGTCAGTGTCAGGTGGGAGCCTGATCGGCGATTGGTTCGACTGAGGAAGTGTCAACGCTAATGCCAGGCGCGATGGTCGAACAGGCCGGCCGTCAGTCCGAAGAGTAGCCTGGCTGGGCGGTTTGTTTGGAACAAACCGACGCGGGAATGGCTTGGTGCTACGCCGGCGTGGGCGGATGGAAGGCCGGCGTCTAGTTTAGGGCGTAGCCTAATCGGTCGATTCGTTTTTGAAAACAAGACGACGCGCAAATCGGTCGGTACTTTGCCGGCGAAGGAGAACGAAAGTATTGTTGTCGCCGTACATCGCCCACGGTCCCGAAGAAGGCACCTCACGAAATTCGACGAACCTCCAGTCACAGGGGTCTTTGCTCCCAAGGCCGAGGTAGTCTCGGACGGCCGGCGACACATCGAGGCCGGCACCCTGATTCAAATTCGGTCTTGGACGTTCGTTGCCAAACACATATTGCCAATGATCGGTACGGAAGGGGCCGCAATCCTCCCACTGGGCATAACAAACTCTATTTCCGTGTCGGATAGCAAGCCATCGACCCTTGAGTACTGTCTGGCCATCACGCACAAACGCTTGCTTAAACCAGGGGATCACCTGGCCAGCTTCCGGTTTTGTTCGCCCTCCTTCGACATCATTGTAAGGGAGAGCCACATAAAACGGATTCTGCCGCGGAATAAAATTGATTGGAATGAAATTTCTTCGGGCACTGACCTCGGGCGTATCATAGCCTCCATAGCTATAGTACCAATTTCGGTCCCAGGAGCTGCGATCGTTAGGGACCGGGTTATTGCCGCTGGGGCGCTCACCAATCCAAAAGATGGTGGTGATAATCCCGAGCTTCCATGAGTAGCGGCCGGGGCCCCCACTGAGTTCGGCTCCCCGTCCCATTAAAGACGGTCCAGTCATGTACCGAGGGCCATCACCGCTGTAGACGGTCTTGGTCGGTGACATGATCACCTTAGGTTCGATTTTTAGCAGAGCGTTTTCACGCAGCTTCATCGCGTACTTAGCAAAATCGGTACTACTCTCATATTGAGACTGTGCCGAAGTTTTTCCGACGATTGCTGCAACAACACAAACCGAGAGAACAAATGACAGCCTCATGTAATTAACCCGACTTTCTACGGGCAATACGCTTAGTAACGCAAGCGCTATTTGTATTTTTCATGATAAAACAGCCGTTTTTTAGACGAAACCGGCCTTTGGCGCTGAATTTTGCCGAAAAAGTGCCAGCAAAGTCAGTAACGTCGCAAGATTGTATCTTTAAGAAAACGGGCATCGTCGGTAGCGGGATAGTCGAGCGTGAAGTGGAGTCCTCGGCTTTCACTGCGCGCTAGAGCGCTGTCGACGATCAGGCTGGCGACGGTGCACAAACTGCGCAATTCAAGGAGGTCGGTCGTAAGCCTGAAGTCCCAATAAAAATCCTGTATTTCGCGTTGAAGATTGCGCAACCGGGTGCTGGCGCGGAGTAATCTTTTTTTGGTGCGAACGATTCCCACGTAGTCCCACATGAGTCGGCGTATTTCATCCCAATTGTGATAAATGACCACGACTTCATCGACATCCTGGGCGTGACCAGGACGCCATTCAGGAAGATCAAGCGCCTGATGATATTTCGCATATTTGGGCTTCAGGAGCTCCTTGGCACAACGGGCAGCCGAAACCAGCGCTTCGAGCAGCGAATTGCTGGCCAATCGATTGGCCCCGTGCAAGCCGGTGCACGCCACCTCTCCGACTGCGAAAAGGCCGCGCAGCGTTGTCGCACCATCGAGGTCGGTCTTCACTCCGCCACACTGATAATGCGCGGCTGGAACCACCGGGATCGGCTGCCTGGTCAGATCTATCCCCAGGCTCATACATGTTTCATAAATGTTTGGGAAACGCTCCCGAAGAAATCCGCCCGGCTTATGGGTGATGTCGATGTACATGCATTTTGCCCCGGTCCGCTTCATCTCCGCGTCAATTGCGCGAGCGACAATATCGCGGGGGGCTAATGCGCCAAGTTGGTGATATTTCGGCATGAACTCGTGCCCGGCAGCGTCCACTAATTTGCCGCCTTCTCCCCTCACCGCCTCGCTAATCAGGAACGATTTTTTCTCTGGATGAAACAGGCAGGTGGGATGGAATTGAATAAATTCCATATTGGCGACAGCCGCTCCTGCACGCCAAGCCATCGCCACCCCGTCGCCGGTCGCGATATCGGGGTTAGTGGTATAGAGATAGACCTTACCGCATCCACCGGTGGCGAGGATGACTCGATCGCTGCGAATCGTTTCGACATTACCAGAGGCTTCATTGAGGACGTAAACGCCGATCACGCGATCCTCGGTGGTATAGCCGAGCTTGCCTGTGGTGATTAAGTCAACGCCCATATGGTTATCGAGGACCTGGATATTAGGCTGGTTGGTCACCGCATCGAGCAAACGCTGTTCAATTTCGCGCCCTGTCGTGTCGTGGTAATGAAGAACGCGTCTTTTGGAATGTCCTCCTTCTCGACCGAGGTCCAGCTCCCGTTGGCCTCCCTCAAGGACTCTTTCGTCGAACTGCACTCCAACTCGCATCAGATCGCGAACGGCGGCGGGTCCTTCTGTCACGATGGTCCGTACTGCCGCCGGATCACAAAGTCCGGCCCCGGCGATCAAGGTGTCAGAAATATGCAACTCGAATGAGTCCTCTGCGCTGGTCACACAAGCCACTCCTCCTTGCGCCCAAGCCGTATTAGAATCGGTGGCCCGACGTTTCGTCACGATGATGACAGAGCCATGCTCCGCGAGCTTGAGCGAAAGGCTCAGCCCCGCCACGCCGCTGCCGATAACGACAAAGTCTGCTTGATTCATTCTTAAACAGGAGCCAGAAGCCAGGAGCCAGGAGTCAGAAACCAGAAACCAGGAGCCCGGAGCCTGGAGACAGGAGTTTCAGGAGGAAAGGGGCATTGGAATCGTGAACGCATCCTTGGTGGACTCACAGGGTCAACTCCTGAATCCTGACTCCTGAATTCTGGCTTCTGGCTTGTGGCTCCTGTTTCCTCATCGCTTTGGCTCGGGTACCACTCCTTTATCAATCAGGCCCAAGAGCCCGCGCAACGGAATGGCAACCCATTTTGGACGATTGTTAAGTTCATACCGAAGCTCATAGAGTGCCTTTAGAATCAGAAAACTGCGGAGCAAGAGCCGCAAGTCCTTCTCATCTTTCGGGATAAAGGAAGCGTTCGCGGCCTTATCCAAATAAGCCTTCAAGAAAACCTGGCTCGCTCGTGTCGACCAAAGGTCAGCGTAGGTCTCGAGGGTCGGCTGATCAAACGGGCGGACGGTCCTGGACTCCAGCAGTTCGTGATGGGCTGCGTAATTAAACGAACGGAGCATTCCAGCAACGTCGATCAGAGCGGAACGCTTCAGTCTGCGTTCACCGATGGGTCGGCCTGGTTCACCTTCAAAGTCCAGGATTATATAGTCCTTTCCAGTGAACAGAAGCTGACCCAGATGATAATCCCCGTGAATCCGAATTTTCTTGGTATCGATCGGTTCGCGCAGAAGGTAATCGTGCAATCCTCCCAGGACATCGGCGTGTCGAAGGACATTCTCCGCTAAGCTTCGGGAATGCTCTTCCAGACCATTCGCCAACCGCGTCAGGAGGGCGAAGGTTTGTTTAGTTTCGCTTCGAATGGACTGGAACACGGAACGCTGGTGCTGCAGCGAATAAGGCTCCGGAGCGAAATTGGGCGAAGCAGTGTCCTGCGCAAGAGCCAGGTGCATCTCTGCGGTTCGTACTCCTAACAAGCGAACTGAGTCGAGGTGAACTCCTTCGATAATGCCGAGAAACTGCTCCGGTATCTCCTCCCATAGACCGAGTGCTGGCGCCGGCTTGATTTGTGGATCTTCGAGGGCCCGATCAAAGTATCGACTCACCGCACTCAGCGTCTGCGTCCATCCGTCCTGTTCGTTCGAAGTGAACGATTGAATCATCACCAGCGAAGCCGGTTCCTGGCCAGGTGCGACATACTGGATATCCCCGAGGTAAGTAGGCACATACGCAAAGCCGCAATTTTCGCTCAGCTGTTTGGTCAATTCCAGATCCGGGTTGAGCCCTTCTTCAAGCTTCCTGAACAGTTTGAGATAAATCTTATCATCGTAAATGACGGAGCTATTACTCTGCTCGACTTTTAAGAATTTGCTTTGCTGCGGCGGGCCATCCTTCAAAGTTTCCGCAAGATGCGTTGACCGGGTGGAAACCAGTTTGCCCGATCGACCGGCCAAGGTGCGGGCATCGGAAATCAATTCCAGCAAGATTCGTTGAACAGGCTGTGAACTAATGGAATCGACCAGCAGATCGCCTTCTTGACCGAATCGAGCAATCACTGCGGCCGGATAATCGACTTCGATATTGCGCGCTTCTTCCCCGGATACCACGCGGATCGGCAAGGCGTACAAATCGCGCGGGCCTTCCGCGTAATTGAAAGCGATGATCAGCAACTGGCCAAGGCCATCGCCCGGAAAATTGACCAGATCCAACAAGGTGACGGTGAGGACCGCTCGTGTTTTGCTCCGGAACCAGCGGGTCCTTTTGATATAAGTCGCCAACTCGCGATCGACAAAACGGGAACCAGCCGAAGTAAACCACCAAGCCGGATCTCCGTTGTATTGTACGACAGGCAACGATTTTTCGCCATCTGCGACGCCCGGGACTTCAGGCGGAGTCAGTAACAACCAATATGAAGTGTGCGCCCCTAGGGTGAGTGGGTATCTGCCGTCACGGATCACCGGAAAGCGGCCATGACCGAAAGTATCCTCAGGGACCCAGCCGATCCAGGTGGTGAGATCCAGGTCAACCGCTTGCGAAAACCTCGACAGATTAACAACGACTAGAATGGTTTGGGTGTCATAGGTGCGAGTAAAGGCCAGCACTTTGTTATTGGACGGGGTGAGCATCTGAAAATCGCCGTGCCCGAAAGCGGGAAAACGTTTGCGGATCGCGATCACCCGCCGCATCCACCAGAGTAACGAGGACAAATTCTGTTCTTGAACGTCTACGTTGATGGCCTCGTAGTGGAATTCAGGATCGATGTTAACCGGCAAAAAAAGCGAGTGCGGATTGGCCCGGGAAAATCCGGCGTTTTTATCCGAGCTCCACTGCATGGGAGTGCGCACCCCATTGCGGTCGCCCAGATAAATGTTATCCCCCATCCCGATCTCGTCTCCATAATAGATGATGGGGCTCCCTGGCAACGAGAATAGCAATGAATGAATCAGCTCTAACTTCCTTCGGTTATTTCCCAGCAGAGGTGCAAGGCGCCTGCGAATACCGAGATTAATCCGCGCCCGCGAATCTCGCGCATAGACGCGATACATATAATCGCGCTCTTCTTCCGTGACCATCTCAAGAGTCAATTCATCATGGTTCCGAAGAAAGATAGCCCACTGACAGTTCTCCGGAATTGCCGGTGTTTGTTCAAGGATATCGACGATTGGATAACGATCCTCCATGTGCAGCGACATAAACATCCGCGGCATCAGAGGGAAATGGAAACACATTTGGCATTCGTTTCCTGTGCCGAAATAGGCGACGGCATCCTCCGGCCACTGATTTGCCTCCGCCAAAAGCATTCGATCGGCGTATTTGGCATCAATCCGGGCTCGTAACTCCTGCAAAATGGCGTGGGTTTCGACGAGGTTTTCGCAACTTGTTCCTTCCCGCTCGATCAGGTAGGGCACGGCGTCAAGCCGGAGTCCGTCGACGCCAAGATCCAGCCAGAAATCGAGCACCTCGAAAGCGGCAGCCTTCACCTCTGGATTGTCGTAATTAAGATCGGGCTGATGAAAAAAGAAGCGATGCCAAAAATAGGATTTGGCAATCGGATCATAGGTCCAGTTGCTGACCTCAAAGTCTTTGAAAATGATTCGGGCTTCCGAGTATTTGGTTGGATCATCGGACCAGACATAGTAATCGCGCCAGGGATCTCCCGGAGCCGCGCGCCGAGATCTCTGAAACCAGAGATGTTGATCGCTGGTGTGGTTGAGCACGAGTTCGGTGATTACCCGCAGGCCATTCTCATGAGCGGCATCCAGGAATCGTTTAAAATCGTCCAAGGTGCCGTAAGAAGGATTGACGGTGAAATAATCTGCGATGTCGTAGCCGTCGTCCCTCAGTGGCGAAGGGTAGAACGGCAGAAGCCAAATCGCGGTAACACCCAAGTTTTTCAGGTAATCAAGCTTGCTCAGCAATCCCTGAAAATCCCCGATGCCGTCATTATTCCCATCGCAAAAGGTCTTAATATGCAATTGATAGACGATGGCTTCTTTGAACCAGAGCGGCGCGGGCGGCTTAACCAGTTCGGGGACTTGGACCTCGGGTGTTTGAATCTGCATAGAAGAAAGTTCGGTGAGAGTTAGACGTTCGGAATTCGAGGGGTAGGGTTTAGGTTGATCTTCGGGGAAGTTTCCATAAAGTTGCGTGCGGTTAAAGACCCTCTGTCGATCAACTCTGAACTCCGATCGTTCACGGGAAGAGCCCACGATCACGACGAGCTTTCATCACCCGCTCCACTCCAATCGCGAGAGCGGCCAAGCGATGAGGAATTTTTTCTTCCTTGGCTCGTTTGATCATGGCGCTAAAGGATTGTTCCAGGACCCGGAAAAGGCGATCGACCACTTCAGTCTCGTTCCAGAAAAAGCTCTGAAGACTCTGTATCCACTCAAAGTAGGAAACGATTACACCGCCCGCGTTGCAAAGTATATCCGGGATTACGAAAACTTCGTCCCACCGTTCGAACAGGATCTTATCCGCTTCGACGGTGGTCGGCCCATTGGCACCTTCTGCCAAAATCCGGCAGTGAATTTTCTTGGCATTCTCTCCGTTAATCACTCCGCTGACAGCTGCCGGTACCAGCACATCGCAAGGCAAAGTGAGAAGATCCCCGGCAGGAATGGGTTCTGCGCCGGGAAATCCGTTCAAATCGCCATGCGCGAGCGTATATTTTTCCGCGGCCCGGACATCGATTCCACGTTCGTTGTGATGAGCGCCCGAGACATCGCTGATACCGATGATTTTCATGCCGTTCTTAAGGGCCAGGCCGTGGGCAGCGACCGCCCCGACATTGCCAAACCCCTGGATGACCGCGGTTCCATCGTGCAGTTTCAACTTCAAGAGGTTTGCGGCGCGCTCCACGAGATAGACGATCCCCCGTCCGGTCGATTCTCTCCGCCCGTAGGTCCCCCCAACGCTGACCGGTTTACCGGTAACGATTTCGGGAACGGTATGCCCTACGTTTGCCGAATAGGTGTCCATGAACCAGGCCATGACTTGCTCGTTGGTTCCCATGTCAGGTCCCATGATGTCGATATGGGGGCCGATGAACGGGATCATCTCCTGCATATACCGCCTGGACAGTCGTTCCAACTCGTTTCCTGAAAGCCTCCGCGGATCGACGTACACGCCTCCCTTTCCGCCGCCGTAGGGCAACCCGGTAAGGGCGCATTTCCAGGTCATCCACATTGCCAGGGCCGCCATCTCCCCGATGGTCACCGTGGTGCCGAAACGAGTGCCTCCCTTAGTTGGACCCATCGCCAGGGTATGCTGAACCCGGTAACCTTCGAAAACCTGCGTAGAACCATCATCCATGCGCACCGGAACGGCGACTACCAGAGAACGTTTTGGATACATTAATCGGTCGCGAAGGTCGCCTGAAACCTGCAGGTAATCGGCGATCAGCGCGAACTGATCGCAAGCCATCTGAAAAGTTGGATCAGAATAGATATGCTGCATCGAAGATCGAAGGGGGGAATCGCGGTAGGTGCGTTCTACGATGTGCCGCATCGACCCGCTCTGCAAGACAGATCAGGAGACGGGGCGGAGTCAGGAATCAGGATTCAGGATTCAGGAGCCAGGAGCCAGGAGCCAGGAGACAGGAGTTCACTGCCTGAACAAGATCCGAATTCTCTTCTCGGCAATTGCTGCTGGTCGACTCGAACACTCGAACGACTGATTTAAGGGGGGTGACGTCGCAGGCGAGTGCGATGCTGGAAGCCCCGGTTCGGGCGGAGCCTCACCCTACCTAAGTCGGGCCCCCGGCGCTGGCTCCTGGCTCCTGGCTATTCGAATTCCGGCTCCTGGTGACCTATCTGCGCAATATCTTGCCGCGCCTTCCGGATCGAACCAAGATTCCGGCGCATCACGATGGCGCAGAATCTACCAAAAACCGCACAATCCACGAAAAGTCGCTCATCCGGCCGCCCGGCTATGCTGGTGGCGACTGGGATTATGCTCAGCAAAATAGCCGGGCTGATACGAGAACGTGCACTCGCGCATTATTTAGGGACATTGCCGGCGGCGGACGCTTTTCGGGCGGCTCTGAGGATTCCCAATTTTCTTCAGAATCTTTTCGGAGAAGGGGTACTATCGGCATCATTCATCCCAGTTTACTCGCGTCTCCTGGCTCATTCGGATGAGAAAGATGCAAACCAGGTAGCGAGTGTTGTCGGGTCGCTTCTGGCCTTGCTGACGGCTCTCCTGGTTGTTCTCGGCGTCGTGAGCACCCCTCTCCTGATTGACGCGATTGCGCCCGGCTTTACGGCCGAGACGCGCCAACTGACCGTTAAGCTTGTTCAGATCCTCTTCCCTGGAGTGGGCGCGCTGGTCATGTCTGCCTGGTGCCTCGGGATATTGAACAGCCACGGTCGGTTTTTGCTTTCCTATTCCGCGCCGGTCCTCTGGAACTTGTTCATCATTGCCGGTCTCCTCCTTTTCGGGACCACCCAATCACTGTCGAACCTGGTAGTGTCGACCGCGTGGTGTTCAGTGCTGGGCAGCTTCGCTCAGCTCCTGGTTCAAGTGCCGACGGTCTTGCGTTTGACTCGAAGGCTCCACTTCTCACTGGATACCGCTTCGGCGCACGTACGAAGCGTTCTGATTAACTTTGTCCCGGTCTTCATCAGCCGCGGGATCGTCCAGCTCAGTGCGTACGTCGATAATGTTTTAGCAAGCCTGCTGCCGTCCGGATCAGTTGCGCTTTTGAACTGTGCGCAAACGATCGGTCTGCTCCCGATCAGCCTGTTTGGGATGTCAATCTCCGCGGCGGAACTTCCGGCCATGTCCAGGGCAATGGCCGGCGACGAAAAGGTGGTTCGAATCGAGCTTGCCAAGCGCTTGAACGCGGCGATGCGCCGGATGGCCTTTTTGGTGATTCCCGCCGCGATGAGTTTTTTTGCTTTTGGCGATACCCTGGCCGGGCTGCTCTATCAGTCAGGGCGGTTCACTCATGGCGATACCCTTTACGTTTGGGCGCTTCTGATCGGTTCTGGAGTCGGACTGGTCGCCTCGACCAGCGGTCGCGTCTGTTCGTCGGCGTTTTACGCGCTGGGCGACACACGAACGCCTCTACGCTTTGCCATTGTGCGGGTCGTTCTAACGATTGTTCTTGGGTACCTGTCGGCATTTCCGATTCCAAAGCTGTTGCATCTGGATCCCAGCTGGGGATTAGCAGGTTTGCCAGCCTCAGCGGGGGTTGCCGGCTGGATGGAGTTCTGGTTGCTTCGACGAGCGTTGAGGAGCCTGATCGGCTCATTTTCAGTTCCTGGCAGGCTGTTACTCAAGCTCTGGAGTGTGGCCCTGGTCGCGGCGGCTCTGACCTATCCGCTGAAGCTCTTGACCAGCGGGCATCCGGTCGTCGCCGGGATGCTGGTTCTTCCTTGTTACGGGTTGCTCTATCTGGTCGGAACCTGGTACTTGCGGATTCCGGAAGTCGACGCCCTGATTGGCCGGATGCGACGGCGCAAATGAAGGGGACTTTACAATTCTTATATCCGACCTTGCGTGAAGACCGGTTTCCAGTTAACCGAGAGCAGACCCGAATGGCAGAAAAGAACGGAAAGAACGGTAATCGCCCGCAAAAACGGTGGCACGAAGTGTTGACCGTGCGTGGAGGAGAGCCTCGCACGCCTTATTCGGAGCTTGTCAGCCACCTGGAACGGGCGACCTCCTCCGAATTGCGCGAACTCGAAGAACGGGTGGACGCGACGCTTCGTGAACTCGGAGTGACGTTCGAACTCCCCTCCGGTGGACACCACAATACCTGGTTCTGCGATCTGTTACCCCAGGTTTTCACGAGCGACGAATGGAACCAGGTGGTGCGTGGGTTCGAGCAAAGGGTTCGCGCGTTCGAAATGTTTCTCGAAGACGTCTACGGTCCCCGAGAGATCCTGCGGCAAGGAATCATTCCCATTCAGGTCGTTCTGGGAAGCCAAAACTATCAGAGAAGCGCGGTCGGACTTCGACTTGGTGGCGGACATTTTTTGCATCTCAGCGGGCTTTGTATTTGCAGGGACATTTCCGGCCGGCTGTTGGTCAAAAACCATTATCTCAGTCACGCTTCCGGTCTCTCCTACATGATTCAAAACCGGCGGCTTCTGGCGCGAGTTTTGCCCGAGCTGTTTCAGAGCCAATCGGTCGAATCGATTGCCGATATTCCAACAGCGATTTTGCTGAAGTTGCGAGCGATCGCGCCCCAGCCCGACCCATCCGTGGTCCTGCTGACTCCAGGGACCTCGAGCGCCGTTTACTCTGAACATGGATTTTTGGCGAGAAGGATGGGAATTCCCCTGGTCGAAGGCGGCGATCTGGTGGTCTTGGACGATGCACTCTTTCTGAGAACGGTTTCCGGCCTGGAGCGTGTGGACGTGATTTACGCGCGCCTCGCTGATCCCTGGCTCGATCCGCTGGTATTCAGGCGGGAAAGTCACCTTGGAATTCCGGGCCTTGTCCATTGTATCCGGAAAGGCACGGTCTCAATCGTGAACGGCATCGGATCGCAACTCGCGGATGATCGCAGCTTGCTTCATTTTTCCAACGCGGTGATCCGCTTCTATCTCGGCGAATCACCCATTTTGCCGGCGCTCCAAACCTACTGGATGGGAGATCTGGATCAGCGCGAAATGGTCTTCGAACAACCCGGTCGGTTTCAAGTGCGGTCGCTGACCGGAGAAACTTTTCTAAAATTTTCGGGCGAAGAAAAATCCTGGAACGAGATCCGGGCGGAGGTTAAGCGCGCGCCGAATCAATTCGTCGCTCAACCGGTTGAGGATTGCGCTGAAACGCTTTGTTTCTCCCGAGGGAAGAAAACAACTCGTCTGCAGGATCATATAGTGTACGGCATCAGGGACGGGAACCGCTTCGAAGTATTTCCCGGCGCTTTGACGCGTATTTCCGCTACGGATCAAGGCCGCACTGAGTCGCAGCATGGAGGCGGCGGGAAAGACACCTGGGTGCTTCAGGAGGTGTCGACGACGATCTCGACCGCTGAACCTTTTCGGCGCCCTAAAATATTACCTGCCAGGCCCGTTACCAGCCGGGTGGCGGAGGGTTTTTACTGGCTGGGACGGTACTTGGAACGCGCTCTAACCATCGCGAAAATGATCCAGGTGATCGAAACGATCGAGATGGAGGAACTAACCTCCGCTGAGCGTAAGCTCTATCGACCGGTTTGGAATCGGCTGCTGCCGCCGTTGGAACATGCGGGAAAGAAAGGGAGGCGCAGCATGGCAAGTCCGATCGAGCGATACCGGTTGATGCTGGACGCCAGTGAAACGGGATCGGTGGTATCAATCGCACGAAAAGCGATGCGCAATGCCGATTCACTACGCGAGGCCATCAGTCCGGAAGCTTGGGCGGCATTGGCCGGCCTGCGAGGCTTTTTCGTTCGTAGCCGCTTTCGCGCAGGAGTCACCGACGACGAGGCGCGCAAGATGACGCGTCGGCTGTCAGAAACCGCGGTTGCGGTGATTCCGCAGTTTTTCGCCACCGCCCAACTCTCCATGCTGGCTGATGACGGCTGGCGATTTAGCGAACTCGGTCAGTTTGTTGAAAGGGCCATCACAACGGCCAATGCGACGCGGAGCATTACCCAGTCGATCGTCCGGCGGTTGGAGTCGTTGCACTCCATCGAGATTGAGCTATCCGCGTTTTTACGTCTTCTCGGTTCTCGAGATGCCTATCGGCGGATTTATCAAACAAGAGCGGAACCTCCTCAGGTTCTGGAATTCTTATGGCAAAATGCTGAAATGCCGCGATCGGTAAAGTACTCTCTCCGGCGTTGCGCGGAAATCCTGCAGGCCTCGCTTCCCAGCGGTTCTTCAGCCGCGCAAAAGGCCCAAACTTTTCTTGAGGAACTGCTGAGAACGATCAGAAGACTGGATTGGTATAACTTTTTTGTTAGTGAAGACGAAACTAACATTCGTCTCCTTCGGCGGGAAGAGCTGCTCTTGCTTCTGGATGTCTTGCTTGGAGAGACCCATGAATTACATCACGTGGTAACGGATAATTTCCTGAGTCATCAAAGCATCATTTCGGATCCGGAACCGACGCTGTTCTGAGCCAGGAGCCAGGAATCAGGAGTCTACTGGAGTCAGGCAGGTCAAGAGTCGCGAGAGGTCGCTCAACGGTCCGGAAGACAAGTAGCATAGGCTTCCAGCCGTGTTCGTCCGGCGTCTGCGGCTGTGGTTCGGGCGGAGCCTCACCCTACCGGCAACGTGACTGTTACAGAAACGTTGCAAGGTTCTTTTTGCCTTGTTCCGGCGGCCTATGAAATGGTTCGGGCTCAACGAGCCGACCAGCCGAAAATACCTACCAAAATGACAATATTGAAGACCGTTTATTTGGCAGCGTTCGCTGCCGCCGCTTCTTTTGGAAATCTGAGTTTTGGGCAAGAAACTACAGAAAACCCTCCTCCAGGCTCCCAAACGGCCTATCCGATTAGGAATCTGGTGGTCATATTTCAGGAGAACATTTCATTCGATCATTATTTTGCCACCTATCCGGTGGCGGCGAATCCGCCCGGAGAACCGTACTTCCTGGCCAAACCAGGGACTCCAACCGTGAACGGGCTCACTCCCGACCTGATGACCAGGAACCAGAACTCGCTGCAGCCGCAGCGGCTTGATCGTTCACACGCCGCGACGCAGGATCAAAACCACGACTACCCGAACGAACAACAGGCCATGGATCATGGTTTGATGGACAAATTTGTCGAATTCACCGGGACGCCGGAATCCGCGACCAGCCCGACAGTGGTCATGGATTACTTTGATGGGAATACGGTCACCGCTTATTGGAACTACGCCCAGAACTTTGCCATGAACGATAACTCGTTCGGCTCCGTGCCAGGCCCTTCGACCCCGGGGGCAATTAACGTGGTTTCCGGCCAGACTCATGGAGCGATCCCGAAACAGATCACCGGTACGGTCGAGCAGGGCTCTGTCATTTCCGACGATGATCCCGCGGGGGATATCGCTTCGGGAGGGACAACCTTTATGATGACGGGGAAAAATATCGGTGACTTGCTCAGCGACAAAAGCGTGACTTGGGGCTGGTTTGAAGGAGGATTCGACAACCCGAAGCAAACCCATATCGGCGCCAACGGCAAGCCGAAGGCCGACTACATCCCGCATCATCAACCTTTTCAATATTACCCGTCGACCGCGAACTCGAACCACAACCTTCCAACACCGGGTGTGCCGATCGGCGCAGCGGATCCACTTCCAAAAGGCGCCAATCACCAGTATGATCTCACTGATTTCTGGAATGCGCTGGCGGCCCACCAATTGCCATCTGTCTCCTATCTAAAGGCCCCTGGCTACCAGGATGGCCATCCGGGTTATTCCGATCCGCTCCTGGAACAAACGTTTGTGGTTGAAACCGTGAATCAGTTAATGCGCTCGCCGGAATGGCGAACCATGGCCATCATCATCGCCTATGATGATTCAGATGGCTGGTACGACCACGTCATGCCGCCGGTGGTCAACGAATCTCAGACCGCCTACGATTTCCTGAGCGCGCCGGATGATTCGGGAGGAGAATCTGGAACCAACGCTCCCCTCGGCGGCTATCAAGGCCGCTTTTCGTTCGGTCCCCGGATGCCGTTGATCGTCATTTCCCCCTTCGCGAAAGAGAATTTCGTTGATCACACCGTGACCGACCAATCTTCGATCGTGCGATTTATCGAAGATAACTGGTTGCAGAGCGAGAGAATCGGGGATTCCTCATTTGACCAGTACGCAGGGACTTTGCTCAACATGTTTGATTTTGATGACAATCATCGTAGAGAACATCGATTCCAATTTCCTGGCCGCCGCCTGATCCTGGATCCGCAAACCGGCGAACCTGTCCCCGGCCAATGTTGGTAAAATGTTTCCGGAGTACGGTTAGTCGTTCTCTGTGAACCTCCGCTGCTTCTTGATTTGGATTAGAAAATTGAACGACTCAAAAACAACGAGGCCGGCCATTGGGTCGGCCTCTCCTTTTTCGGAATAGTCTTATGCAATGGTTTTTCTGGGCCCTATCATCCGCTTTTTTTGCCGGAGTAACCGCACTGCTCGCCAAGATCGGAGTCTCTGGTCTCAACTCCAATCTCGCGACAGCCATCAGAACATCGGTCATCCTGATCTTCACCTGGGCGATCGTCTTTGTGACCACAGGCAGCATCGACGTGCAATCGATCAGCAGAAAAACATGGATCTTTCTTGTTTTATCCGGCGTGGCGACGGGGCTCTCATGGCTATGCTATTTTCGGGCGCTGCAGATTGGTGAGTTATCAAAGGTTGCACCGGTCGACAAGCTCAGCGTGGTCATGGCCATGGCCTTTGGAGCCCTGTTTCTGCACGAGCGCCTGACGGCTCGCGAAGGGATCGGCGGATTCTTCATCGCCGCCGGCGCCCTGATTCTGGCCTGGAGGTAAGCTGCGAAACGAGAGTGGTTTGCAGCTAATTTGCACAGAAGGAACGTGAGCAAGATGCCGCGGCATCTTGCTCACGCTGTTTAACAGGCTTAGCTCAGGCCCTTCACTGGCGCGTCGCCATTTGGTTAAGGTCAGCCTGCTCCGGCTGGTGGACGGTCCCGATCGCCGGATCACTCATACTGTCGCACCCAGTCTCCAGGTGACCGGCGAGGCGGTGCCGAAAAAGCGAATCCGAACCAGTCATGCGCCAGATCCTCAATAAATTGCAATCCCAAATTGGGGGCCCCTGGATGGAACGGCAACAAATAACCATTGTTGTTGGGCTGGTACCAAACCGGGTTACCATTGGGCAAGTTAATGACTCGATTATCACCAAATCCGCGCACGCCGCGCAGCGTACCGTAGTAGTGATCAAAAGAGCGGTCTCCTGCATCATAATAACGATGTGTTCCACATCATTAATCGTGCCGGTCTGGTTGTGGGCGGGAATCGACAGCGCCCGGGCAATGCTGGGCGGGAAAGCTGCAGAAAGCGCACCCGTGGATAGTAGTTGGAGGAAAGTACGGCGATCGATACTCATGATGGCCAAAAGATCTAGTTGAGTTTTGTGACACCTTGGTGGCGATCGCGTCGCGATTCGGAGACTTTTTAGCGGCGAAGCCTATGATTTGGTCGTTGGATTAAGGTCACTTTGACCCTGAGCTTTATCATAATTCAGGGGGGCGCCGTTATTTGGAAAACATCGCTCGGCGCGAAAAAACACGTGGAAGCCTATGCTACTTTGCGTTTTCCGGAAATGTTGAGCGATCTCTCAGAGCCATCCTGGTGGCGATCGCTCTGGTGAGCCGGTTCCCTAGGCGATGAGACCGGCGTTGAAACCCTGTAGCTGAGGCCTCCAGCCCCTGTTCTGTTCGGCCCGTTCGAGCCGAGGCTGGAAGCCTATTCTGCATTGGTCTTCCGGCTTCGATGCTGGCGACGCGACGGCTGTTAATGTGCATAGGCCTCCGGGCCTATATTTCATTCGCCCGTTGAACATTCCTCCTGGGCGAGTGCTACATCTTGCGGCGTCGCCTAATCTCCTGAGCAAAAGCCGATTACCCTAGCGGCTCTTTTTCCACCGCCAGTTGGTTGTGTGCGAGCCGGATATCTTTCGCCTCGGCGACGTAAATTATATCTTCGGTGATACTCTCGATGAGATAGATAATCTGCTCCAGACCGCGGACAATGATAATCAGGTTCACGTACAACGCGGAACGTTCCGGATTTCTGCCTACCGCGTCGCTGACCGTTTCCATTAAATCACGAGCGCCCTCAGCCAGTGGTTCCATTTGGCTGCGAATTTTCTCAGCTCGGAGACTATCGAAGGTGGAGAAAGCCTCCAAAGCTTCGGCAAGAGACTTGTCGACTACCTCGACGAGGGAATTCAATTCATCGTTCTCTTCCAAAGCGCTCTCCTGAATTAACGTCCGAGCGCGCCGAGCAATGACTACCGCCTGATCGGAGACATTTTCCAAGTGCGAACCCAGTTTAATGGTTGCCAGCACGGTGCGGAAGTCCAAAGCCAGCGGTTGAAAGCGGATCAAAATGTTTGTTCCTCCCCGATCAACCTGTCTCTCCAGGAGATCCACCTCTTCGTCATCGGCGATGACTGCCGAGCAACAGTCTTCATCTCGCTGAGCAAGACCTGTCTTGACATTGCTCAGACTGCGGCGGACCAGCGCCGCCATCAGCAGGATGTCTGTCCGAAGATCCTCCAATGACTTCTCAAAACCGGGTAACGAATGCTTGCCGCCTAGAGCCATAAATAAAATAACGGCTAGAAAGTAGACAACGTCGCCGCAAAGCACAACGGCCGGATTGTTTCGAAGTTGTCACATTTGCGTTTTTGCGATCCTCATGATCCAGTGGTCACTTAGTAGCCTACAAAAACGGGGCCTGATCGTGTCTATTTCTGAAAATCGGCAAGTGGCACCCCGACTGTTTTATGGAAGAAACGAGAATCGCTCCAAATTTAACGGCTAAAACACCCAGCTCGGCGCCTCCCAGCGGTTCCGAAGCCGCGCCGGCGTCCCATTCCCTTGAGACGGCCCGAACGATCGTGGACGTCGATGGAGTTGACTTTCACTATAACGCCTCCAAAGCGTTAAAAAATATCAATCTCAAGATACCCGAAAAACAGGTCACTGCATTCATCGGACCTTCTGGTTGCGGGAAGTCAACACTGTTGCGCTGCATCAATCGGATGAACGATTTGATCGATCATGCCAGGGTAACGGCCGGTGCGATCCGGATCGATGGTGTGGATATCAATGCGTCGGACGTGGACGTGATCGAGTTGCGGAAACGGGTGGGAATGGTTTTCCAAAAGTCGAATCCGTTTCCGAAGTCAATCTATGAGAACATCGCTTACGGGCTGCGAATTGCAGGGGTTCGTGACAAGCGTATCATCGATGAGACAGTCGAGACTAGCCTAACCGGGGCAGCGCTCTGGAACGAGGTCAAAGATCGGCTGCACGAAAGCGCGCTCGGCCTTTCCGGAGGTCAACAGCAACGCCTCTGTATTGCCCGGGCCATGGCTGGAAAACCTGAAATCGTTCTCATGGACGAACCTTGTTCTGCGCTCGATCCGATCGCGACAGCAAAAGTCGAAGAGCTCATTGATTCGCTGAAGGAGCGCTTTACGATCGTTATCGTGACTCACAATATGCAGCAGGCGACTCGTTGTTCCGACTTAACAGCGTTCTTTTATCTCGGCAGTTTGATCGAGATCGATCGGACGGAGAAGATATTCAGCAATCCTTCGCAGAGGCAGACCGAGGATTATATTTCCGGGCGGTTCGGATAGTCCTAAGATAGGCACAGTGACCTCAAGCCGAAAGGATCGAAATGGCAGGTGACGTAAAGACGAGTGGTCTTCAAAGGGGAAAGTTTAAGCGCCGGCCTGACCTCTTCATGGTGCTCACGTGGGTGGCTTCAGCCGCCGCAGTCCTGACTCTCCTCTGGATTTTAGAGAGCATCATTACGCCGGCTTGGCCGGCCATCCAGAAGACGGGCTTGAGCTTCCTCACCAGCACCGTCTGGGATGTCAACAGGGACCGTTATGGCGCTCTGCCGTTTCTGATCGGGACGACAGTGAGTTCACTTATCGCCCTTTGTATTGCGTTACCGTTGGGGGTCTTTATCGCCCTGTTTCTGAGCGAAAATTTCCTTCCTTTGGGGGTCCGGCAGTTTATTAGATTTATTGTCGAACTGCTGGCCGCCATTCCGAGCGTGGTTTACGGACTGTGGGGTATCGCGGTGGTTATCCCGCTAGTGCAACAGTTTGGCGGGTACCTCTCTGACTCTCTTGGGTTTATTCCGCTCTTCCAAGGACCCGCCTCCGGTAACAGCATGTTAACCGCCAGTCTGGTTTTGGCGCTCATGGTTCTCCCGACGATCACGGCAATTTCCCGCACCGCCCTGGTGGCTGTTCCCAGCACCTTGCGAGAAGGCTCCTACGCAGTCGGAGCTACCCGTTGGGAAACCATCTTTCGCATTCTCATCCCTACGGCGGCACCGGGAATCGTGGCGGCAACGATTCTGGCGTTTGGCCGTGCAATGGGCGAAACCATGGCGGTAGCAATGTTGATAGGCAATAGTCCGCGTTTGAGTATGTCCCTGCTTTCACCCGCCGGGACACTCGCCGGCCTTCTTGCTAATCAATTTGGTGAAGCGCAAGGACTGCAGATCAGTGCTCTGATGTATGCCGCATTGGTTTTGGTCCTCTTAACCTTGCTAGTCAATTTAGCCGGAGAGGCGGTGTTGCGCCGTGCAGAAAAATCCACGGCTGGAATTCGCTGACCCCATGACAACTGCCGCTTCTTCTATCGCGCCGGTTACCCGTTCTCTCAAGGCTGTCGACCTTCACTCGCGGTCCAGAATTCTCAGGAACAACTTTTGGACGGTTCTCTGTGTGGCCCTTTCGTTCTTAACTTTGATTCCATTGTTTTCAATCGTTTTTTTGCTTTTGCAGAAAGGCCTCCCGCTGTTGACTCCGTCCATATTCACGGGCTTGCCGCCTGCTCCCGGCTTGACGGGCGGAGGATTCGGTAACGCGATCCAGGGAACAGCGGTGATGGTCGGCCTTGCGCTACTCTTTTCGACACCTCTTGGCGTTCTATCTGCAATCTATGTCAATGAGTACAACCCAAGATCGCGTCTGGCTCAAACGGTCCGCTTCGTGGCCAAGCTTCTCACTGGGATTCCATCCATTATTTGCGGTGTCTTTGCCTTTTCCGTGGTGGTGCTTTCGACAGGCACTTCTTCGGCCCTAGCCGGCGGCGTGGCGCTGGCCGTGCTGACGCTGCCAACGATCCTCCTGACAACCGAACAAGCACTGCTGGGAGTTCCGAAAACGCTCCGGGAGGCCTCCTATGGCCTTGGTGCCACCAAACTGCAAACTATCTTCCGAATTGTTTTACCCGAGGCGCTACCGGCTATCATGACTGGAATTATGCTAGCGGTGGCACGCGCTGCAGGCGAGACTGCTCCGGTCCTGTTCACCGCGGCATTCAGCCAATATTGGATGAGGTCTCTTATGCAACCGACCGGTTCAATGTCGGTCTTGATTTATAATTTCTCGACACTCCCTTACGACTACCAGATTCAAATGGCGTGGACCGCTTCGTTAGTCCTGGTGGCTCTGGTTACGGTGACCAACATCGCCGCCCAAATGGCTTTCAGCCGCAGGAAACGGTAGGGGAAACGTGTCGGCGGATCGGTGTGGGGGGCGTGTTGGCGTGGGGACGCCCTAGGCTGTCGCCTTCCAACCGTAGGACCGATACTCTGCCGCAAGATGGCCGCTCCTGCTGAGATCGAGCACCGTAAACCCTTCCGGGCATCCCACTTGCGCTCCTTTCCACCAGTTTCCGCAAATCGCGCCACTGTTGAGATAAGCGACCCCGTCAATTTGAATCTGCTCCAAGTGATGCAGGTGACCGGCAAGAACGAGTTTTACATTCGCCTTCGTCTCGTTGAGGACCTTGTGCAAATCAGAGGCGTTGTGCGCCAAAAGAGAAGCGGGAGTCTCGATAGTCGCACCTCCGCTTTTGGTCTCTCCACAGATACTAAGGTTGGGCAGGACCGAGACTGAGGGAATGTGGCCACAGAGGACGGTTGGTGTTTGAGAATCTGTCCGCAGTTCGGAGCGCAAGAATGAAAGCTGTTCTTCAACAAACTCTCCGATGTACGAGCCATCAGGTTCCGTTAGCACATCATCGAGCACAATAAATCGCCATCCTCCTTTTCGAAAAGCATAGAAATTCCGTTCGAGTTCGAGTCGCATCCGATACAAACCTTTGCCAAACCTTGGGTCCTCGCGGTTGACAGCTGAGTTTTTAGTTCCAACCAGGTCATGGTTTCCGAACGTGTAAAAGGTTGGCAAGTCAGTGTGATCTCTCCAGATCTCCAAAAATCGATCGATGAGGCGTTCGGCCGCCGGGAAATCGAGTTGAGGCGATTCGTGGGTGAGATCCCCTCCGAACAGGATGAAATCGGCTTTGGGACTCAGGCTTTCAATCGCCGCGAGAGCAGCCACGAGACCGTCTCCGGAACGAAGCAGATTATCGACCATCAAGTGAGAATCTGTGGCAAAAACCACTCGTAAAAGGTCGCCGTCTTCTGAGTCCGTAGCCAAGGCATGCCCGGCCCGTAACCCGGCCGTCAGGCCTCCTGCGATGATCGCGGTACGGGTTATGAAATCGCGTCGAGATATTCGCATGTCGGTCAGTGTCGGTGCCAGTGTCAGTGTCAGTCTGCTCCTCCCCCTGCCCGTACTTCCCTCGCAGTCCAACCGTCCTGTCACCGACTGACCATACATTATTGCCGGTCTTTTTCGAGCTCTCGACGTTTGCGAATTTTCCCATTTATCACTCCTCCACCCTCAAACCGAGCCAGAAAAAGAGCTTTCGACCCCGGCTTATGAATAACTTCGGACCAACTATAAGGACGAAGGACGACGAGGAGGAGGATGACGAGGAAGAGTACGACGACGAGAACGAGGCGCTAAAGACGCTAAACAGATACAACCGAGGTTCGGGCGCCTACCTTACCTGCGCCTGTCGGCCACGCACCTGCTTGAATTGGCCGTTAAATGCCGCAGATTTGTTGACCGAGACGAAGAGAAGGTGCAGTCGAACATTCTGCAACTCCTGAACTCCAGCAACTCCTGAACTCCTCCACCAATTGTCCCCCTCATGAGCAAGCCAATCGGGTCTCTTGAATTCTGTCGTCGCGCCTTGGAACAGCCGGAGAGCTTCTGGGCTGAACAGGCCGAAGCGATTCACTGGCACAAGCCATTCCGGAAAATCCGCGATTTCAGCAAGCCGCCGTTCGCGAAGTGGTTCGAGGGCGGTGAAACAAATCTTTGCTATAATGCAATCGATCGGCATTTACCGCTCCGCGCGAGCCAATCGGCTCTTCATTACATCTCGACCGAGATCGACGCCTCACGGTCGTTCACTTACCAGGAGCTTTATGAAGAGGTTTGCAGATTTTCGGCGATCCTCAAATCATTGGGGCTGAAACGCGGAGATCGGATCGTCATTTATCTTCCGATGATTCCGGAGGCCGTATTTGCCATGCTGGCATGCGTCCGGCTTGGGTTCGTGCATTCGGTGGTGTTCGCTGGATTTGCGCCTGCCAGTCTCGCGACTCGGATCGTGGACGCTGAAGCCAGGCTGGTGATTACGGCGGACGCAGGATTGCGTGGTGGCAAAGTCATTCCTTTGAAGCGGATGGTCGACGAGGCGCTTTCGGTTGCCAAGTTTCAGCCTGAACACGTCCTGGTCTGTAATCGGCACATCGACGAGGGAATCCAAATGAAGCCAGGCCGCGACCTTGATTACGCGGAAGCTCGCGAGAGACATTTGCGGGATGAAGTTGGGCCGGTCTGGCTGGAGAGCGGCGAACCGAGTTATCTACTGTACACGTCCGGGACGACGGCGATACCAAAGGGTATTCAGCGGGATACAGGCGGCTATGCTGTCGCATTGGCGGCATCCATGCGCTATGTCTTTGCCGGCAAGCCGGGCAGCAGCATATTCACAGCGGCAGATATCGGATGGGCGGTAGGTCACTCGTACGGCGTCTACGGTCCTTTGATTCAGGGGATGCAATCCGTGCTTTACGAGGGTCTTCCGACTCGTCCGGATGGTGGCATCTGGTGGCGGATTGTGGAAAAATACGAGGTTTCGGTGATGTTCACCTCGCCCACTGCCATTCGAGTTTTGAAGCGGCAGGACCCCGCGTATCTGCGGAAATATGACATGAGGAGTCTGCAACGGCTCTACCTGGCTGGCGAACCGTTGGACGAAACGACCTGGGACTGGATCGGCAGCGCTTTGCGGATTCCGGTTTTAGACAATTATTGGCAGACGGAGACGGGATGGCCGGTGCTGGCTTTGCTGCCCGGACTTGAAGCACCTCAAATACGGCCGGGATCGCCAGGAATCGCCTTATTCGGGTACGATGCCAAGATCGTCGATCCAGCCACCGGCGAGACCCTTCCTCGCGGAGAGAAGGGTGTTCTGGCGATCGGCCTCCCATTGCCTCCTGGCTGTATGCCGACAGTTTGGAAGAATGACGCACTATTTGAGCACCACTATTGCGGCCGATTCCCGGGCAAACAGCTCTATTCGACGTTCGATTACGCGATTCAGGATGAAGAAGGCTATTTTTTTATTTTGGGGCGTTCAGACGACGTGATCAATGTCAGCGGACACCGCCTTGGGACACGGGAGATCGAGGAAACGGTGAGTTCCCATCCGGCGGTGGCCGAAGTTGCGACCGTCGGCGCGAGTGACGAGGTGAAAGGACAATCCGTTCATTGTTTTATTGTGCTCAAGAAATTAGCAGATTTTGCGTCGCGGGAAGCGGAGATGGCGTTGAAGCGGGAAATTGAATCCGCCGTGGCGCAGAACCTTGGCGCGTTCGCGCGCCCGTCGGCAATCTACATCGTACGGGCGCTGCCCAAAACCAGGTCCGGCAAAATCCTGCGGCGGGCGATTCTGGCTGCTGCCGAAGGGAGGGATACCGGCGACCTTAGCACCTTGGAGGATCCGGTCGCACTCGACGCGATCAAGGAGTTGCTTGAGGTGACGCAAAAGCCGATCTGAACACTATTTGCCTTCCGACCCTTAATGAGGGTAAGTGTGCTGCCGAAAGGAGGCACATGCATTTCAGGGTCACACATATTACCGACTATCGATACGGGGAACCGGTTGCCGAAGCCTACCTTGAACTGCGATTGACGCCTCCGAGTCGGGAAATGCAGGCTGTGCGCGAACATCGCTTGTCGATCGAGCCGGCAAGCCGGACCTCAGGCTATCGCGACTATTTCGGGAACGAAGTCTTTTTTTTATCCCTTCCTTACAGGCATACCCGGCTGACCATCCGAAGCGAGGCTTTGGTGCAAACCATTCCCGGAACCCTCGCAGCTGAAAGTCTGGATTTGACCATTCAGGAATCGCGTCAACTATTAACCGGCTCTCTGCCATTCGTATTCGATTACCTGCAACCAACCGAGACGGTCAAGATCGGCCGGGAATCTGTGCAGTGGGCAAAACGGTATCTGAACGGACCAACGACCTTGCGGCAGGGCCTGGAAGCTCTCAACAGTGCCATCTACGAAAACTTTCAATACAGAAAAGGGGCCACAAATTTTTCGACGGATGTGGGATCGATCTGGCGTGACCGAATTGGCGTATGCCAGGATTTTGCCCACATCATGCTGAGTGTACTGCGAACAGGAGGTTTGCCCGCCCGCTATGTCTGTGGCTACATTGAAACCGCGCCAATTAAGGGGGAAGACGGCAAATCGAAGAAACTAATTGGTTCAGTGGCAACCCACGCGTGGGTCGAAGTTCTGGTGCCCGGCCAACATTGGGTCGCCCTTGACCCCACGAACAATCGCTGGTGTGGAGAACAACATATCTCCGTTTCCTTCGGACGCGATGCCGGTGAAGCCGCTCCGATTCGTGGAACCTTCAAGGGAACCGGGCATCAAACGATGAAGGTCCAGGTCAGGGTCAATAGATTAAAGAAATAGAGTTCCGAAACCGACAGGCCACGAAACGCAAAGTTTCTTGTTTGAATCTTCATTCTCATGCACGTCAAAATTGAAAACTGGATGCGCTATTCCTACGAGGAACCGGTCAGTTTCTCCCCGCACGCCATTCGCCTTTATCCTCGCACGGACCGATCGATCACCACGCAGCAGCTTCAAACCACGGTTAATATAGAAAGCGATATCCAGTACCGCCGCGATCTGTTTGATAACATTGTCGCGAATTGTTTCTTGCCAAAGCCGGGCCAGGTTCTGGAGATTCGCGTTGAACTCGAGCTCGAACTCTGGCCGAAGAATCCATTTCACTTTCTGCTGGCCCCGCGCGCCCTTAACCTCCCGTTTGAGTACACGCCAGAAGAAAACCGTGTACTGGCTGCATACCGGAACATCAATCCTGAAGAAGAAGCAGAAACGGGAACGATCTGGAGACTGACCGGGAAGCGAAATACGGTCGAAGCGCTTGTCGATTTAGCCGACACTTTGCACAGCGACATCGCCTACGAGGTACGGTCTGAAGGTGACGCGCGGTTACCGTCCGAGACCATCGAATTGCGATCAGGAGCCTGCCGGGATACGACGTTGCTTTGCGCGACGATCCTGCGGCAGATCGGCCTGGCCGTGAGGGTGGTGAGCGGATACCTTTGCGAATTCAACGTTGATATCAAGGATCGGCGAGCGGAGAGCAGTCTGCATGCTTGGATCGATGTTTTCCTGCCCGGCGCTGGATGGGTGGGAATTGATCCAACCAACGGCACATTTTGCGATCATCGCTTTATCCCAACTGCGGTCGGTACGCGAATGCCGGAAATTGCCCCGATTCAAGGCTCGTACTTCGGTGAGCATCACGGGGAATTTGATTCGTATCTCGACCTAAGTTTACTGGTTGAAAAGGATATGACCAAGATTGCCAAACATGTCGAGAAGACGCTGGCCGAACAGCACGTTGTCCTCACGATGGGGGGAGAACCCACCTTCATACCGACCGAGCCTGAGGGCCCTGAGTGGACCTATGCGGCGGTCGGGCCGACGAAGCTCCGATACGCCCGCACTTTTGCAGAAAAGCTGGTGAAAGCGGTTTCGCCTGGCGCGATGATTTTGTATAGCCCGGGGAAATTGTACCCTGGAGAAGTGAATCCACGCTGGGCTCTCAACATCCTGCATCCGGATTCGCCGGGGTCGCTCGGTCCGCCAGACACCAACAAGCAACGCGCTCCGACCGGCAAAACGCTCAAGCTGATCCGGAATCAAATGATCCACGAACTGGGACTGGAAGACCGCTGGCTGCCAGCGAAAGACCCGTTGAATCCGCGGTCACCGGTCTGGGTATTGCCTCTCGATTCCAAAGATGGAGAATGGATCACGGAGCAATGGGATATTCGCCGGATCGAACTGTTGGAGACGGAGGGGCCGGCCGGGCTTCGCCTTCCGCTCAATCGTTTACCCGAAGACGCAATCAAGCGGGCGCTGGTTTTCCAGGTCCTGGATAAGAGCCTGCTCATTTTCCTGCCACCTCTCTTGACGGAACCATGGGAATCACTGGTCCGCCTGATAACGGCGGCCGTCGGCGACCGGTGCGCCGTGGATTGGCAGGGATATCTTCCAGTCGATCTTCCGTCGACCTGGACCCGGCTTGGATTCACCGCAGACCCTGGAGTACTGGAGGTCAATCTGCCACCGTGCAAAGAGTGGACCGAGTTTCAAGAGTGGCTGGTTATCCTGGAAAAGATCGCGGGAACGATCGGTCTGCGGAGCTTCCGTGAAAAGCCTTTTCCGGCCGGCACGGGCGGGGGTGCGCATCTGTTATTTGGCGGAGTCTCGATCGACGAGAATCCGTTCTTCACAAGGCCCGGCTGGCTGGCATCGATCCTGCGGTACTGGCAGCATCACCCGTCACTCTCCTACCTTTTCACGGGGTGTTACGTCGGGCATTCCTCGCAGGCTCCGAGGCCGGACGAAAGTGGGAGCACGTTATTGGACCTGGAGCTGGCGTATCGCCAACTGGAAGACCTGCCGCCGGGCGATGCTCGTCTGCAGATCAATGAGTTAGTCCGACATCTTCACACGGACGTTTCCGGAAACACCCACCGAAGCGAAGCAAGCTTTGACAAATTCTGGAGTCCCCCCAACGGGTACTACGGTCTTATTGAGTTCCGGGCCATCGAAAGTCTTCCGAACGCGGAATGGACCGGTTCGGTGGCGTTGCTCTGGCGGGCACTGCTAAGCTACCTGCTCAAGGAGCCCTTCCGAAAAGCCCTGAAAGATTTCAATTTTGAGTTGCACGACAAATACTTCCTGCCTAACCCGCTCTGGGCAGACATCACGGACGTCCTCAGTGAGATCGCCCAATTCGGGTTTGCTTTTGACCCCGCGATCTTCCGAGAGATTTGGGAATGGCGATTCCCGACGCTGCTGAATCAAGAGGGATTGACGATCCGAAAGGCATTGGAAAGCTGGTCACTACTTGCGGAAACGCCAACCCTCGGTGGAAGCACCAGCCGATTTGTGGATTCCTCGATTGAACGTATCGAGCTGGCCGCCTCCACCACCTTCTGTCAGCAGTACGCCATATTCGTGAACGGGCGCGAGTTGCCGTTTCGTTCGTTTTCCCCGAAGGAATCGATCGCCGGATTGCGTTATCGGAAGTCCGCGTTATACCCGTCACTGCATCCGTTGATCGGGATTCAACTGCCACTGTCGATTGCTTTGATCGAACGCGAGAACGATCAAATCCATAAACATTTCAAACTGCACCCGGAAGCCACAACATTTGTCGAAGAATCGCCGGGCGAATTCAAACGCGGAAAGCCATGCGAATCGCCGATCCCTGGGATGTACACCTGCGATCTGCGAATCAACGCGGAGCCCTTTTTCGCATAGGAATGGGCCTAGGATTCAGAGAAGAAGCTTCCTAATACTCTTTCGACAAGCCGCTTTTCTTTTTCACCGGAGCCGAAGAAGAGGCCCCGGCTGGCTCGGGCGGATGAGCCAATTGGTAGGTATCGGCTCCAATCTTGGTCCGACGTTCCTCTTTCAGACTAGCTCGCAGCGTCTGGATATCATCATTGACGACCGTGGGTTGAATAAAGACCAGCAATTCATCCCGTTCACGATTGTTCGTTTTGTACTTAAAGAGGTTGCCCAGATACGGAACATCCATCAGGTAGGGGATACCACTGACGTCTTTGGTATTCTTGTCCTGGATCAGCCCTCCAAGAATCACGGTGGCGCCGCTGGGGATGGTGACCGTGGTCGTCAATCGCTGGCTGTTGACGATCGGAACCTCATTCCCCGAGATATTGACGTCGGTACCAAGCGTGTCGTTGATTTGGGCGATCTTCATGGTCACCTCATTCTTCGAATTGACCAGCGGAATGACTTCCAGGCGGAGCTCGACATCCTCGTAGCCCACCGTGGCCGCCACCGCGGTGCTGCTGCTGTTATTGATCACTCCGCCGGTGGTGCCGGTGGTTAAATTGCTCAGGGTGCTTTGCGGGACCGGCACACGTTGACCACTGGAGATCACGGCGCGCTTGTTATTCGCGGTGTAAACGGCCGGCCGGGCCAGCACTTTGAAATCGCTGCGACTGTCGAGTGCCCGGACAAAGTACGAGACAGCGTCCCCGATCGTTCCGAAAATCGTCAAACCGGACAAAGCAGGAAAAGCAGTATTGGTAAGGAATTTGCGCGGATCGCCGATGACCTGCCCGTTGGCGTTGATAATACCGGCGGTATTCAAGTTACCGGAAGCAATTCCGGTGTGGCCGGAAATCTTCTTGAAGGTCTGCACCCAGTCGACGCCAAACTGGTAATCGTTGGTCAGGGTCAACTGTCCAATCACCGTCGAGAGATAAACCTGTTGCGGACGCCGGTCGAGCAGATCAAGAATCGACTTCACCTTGCGAACACTCTCCGGCGGCCCAATGACCAGAATTTTGTTATCTTTGGAATCCGATATAATTCTGGAACGGCCGACCACAACGGCCTGCGGCCCTAGTTGTTCATTCGGCTCCTGGAGCAAATCTTCTCCCGCTCCGACCGAACCTGCCGAGCCGCTGACCGGGCTGTATCCTCCGGCGCTGCTATTGGAAGAATTGTTGCGGTTGCTTAGATTAGCAGGTCGATTTTGCTCCTGCGCCGGCTGATTTGGCGTCCCTCCTTGACCGTTCTGGGCTTGGTCTTCGACCAGCAGATCCTGGAGCACCGGAAGAACTTCACCGGCGGGGATGTAGCGAAGACGATACTCCAAGGGCTCCGAAGCCGCCGACGGCGGAGTCAAATTGTTGAATGAGCGTTCTGAAATAGGGCACCGTTTCTGGTCGTGCGATCACCAAAATGCGGTTGGTTCGCGAATCAGCGATGACTTGAGCCTGGCCACTCAACAGGCTGGCGTCCGGAGCCGCACCGGCTGCCGCAGCCGGTTGGCCCGCAACAGGAGGAGCCCCCGGCACGGGTGCGCCTTGATCCCCACCCGTTCGGGCTTTCCTCTGGAAATCGATTAACTCGTTGATCGTTTTAGCCACCCGCTCCGCGTCCGCCCGGATGAGGGGGATGAACTCGGTAACCGTCCTGGCAGGGGGGACATCGATCAACTGTTGAAGGGCAATCAATTGGCGGATCACGGTCGTGCTTTCGGTAATCAGGAGGGCTTGCGCACTATTGATCGGAACAAAGGAAGTATAGGCTCTGGGAAGAATGTGGGTTTGGAAGACAGTCAACGCTTCGCTGGCGGAAATATACTGGAACGGCATGTAATAACTGATGACTTGTTCCCCTGGAGGGATCGAATCAACGCCGGTATACAAGCGAACACCTTCGCTGCGGGGATTCTTCCCGGTATTAATATTGATCACCTTGACGGTGTTCTCTTCCTGGGCGGGAACGAGAACGATATTGTTCAATAGCAACGAGGCCTCAATCAGACGGACCAGCTCGCTTTTTGGCACCGGCTGCGGAACCGAGATCGTGATCGGCAAGGCATTGGCGGAGAGATTGCTATCCTTGATCAGCACTTTGCCGGTCAATTGCTCATATTGCATCAATACGGTATCAACACTCGCATTGATCGCCTGGAAAGAACTCGGCGCATCGTCTCCAGCTGGGGTCTTTGACGGTGATGCATCCACAACCTGCTGCGCCTTCGCCACTGAGAGATGTATGATCAAACCGAACGACAAAAAAACAAGAGGGCGAAAACGCATGAGATTAGACTACTGTGTCTGAGGTTGAACGGGGCTGGGGACATTCTGGACAGGTACCGGCACTCCAACGGGTTGCTCTACTACTGGCGGCGGCGTAATCCGTTTGCGGCGCGCTTCAGAAGCGCGCGGCGGCAACACGGTGCCTGGTGGTTGCTGATTGGCCCCAAACCGAGAAACTTGCTGCCCGTTCTGCGCTGCTTGAGCCTGGCGCGACATGATTGCCGGCCCCGCCCCGCCCGGCATTGGGTTTTGCACGTTTTGCGCGCCCGCCGTCGGCGCCGCCGGCTGAGCGACGTTCTGCTGAGGAGCGGTTGCCGCGACCTCCGTGCGGAATTTAACGGATCCTTCTTCTGTGCCGTTGGAGAGTACGACCTCTGCCAGCTTTGGATCCGGGGATTTATGGATCGCGATCAAACGGAGATTGTCCGAGTTGGCATCCGTAGTAATTTTTTGCACTTCGTTAGTCTCGGTATTCTGAACGAAGACAATGTCTTTACTGCCGTCGTTGAGCCAGCTCAAAAGGACAAGCTTATCAAATACTTTTGGCTTTGCTTGCACGATTACCGGTGTCACCAGCGTAAACGGATTTCGTTCCCACACCGGTTGATAGCGGTCGGCTTGATGGCCGACCGGAATGTCGTCCGAAGCCATGGCCGCCCAGCTAGCCACCCCTAACACAAACGTCAGGATAGATGGCAAGCACGGACCGGGATTTAATTTACGATTTCGGAGCATACCAGCGGGCAATCTCCAGCTCAAGGGAGACAGTAGGAGGCTCGTTCGCGCTTTTCAAAGAAAAACTGGTGACGGCCTGGAACAACTCCGGTTGCTGAACCTGGACAAGCCATTTAATGACATTCTGCAAGGCGCCACTCAGTTTGAGCCGGACAGCCACGGATTGATAGTTCGGGGTGGATAGATTCTCGCCAAAGCTTTGCTCCTGGATTTCCAATTGCTCGGCTTTAGCACTCTTGGTCACGGACTCGAGCAACTCCGATTGCGGGACCTGGTCAGGGCGGATCCGGGGCTGGGTAGCGCCGATCCATTGTTTGCGGTGGATCCAGAGATCTTTTTCCCTGAGCCAGATTTCGTTCGTACGCAATTGGCTGCGAAGGTCGGCCAGTTCTCGAGCGGACTCTGAATTCAAATCTAAGAGATAGCTAAGCCCGTAGAAATTGGCGATAGCAAACAGAGCGATGATCAGGATAGTCGAGAGTCGTCGCTCGCTTTTAGTCAGTTTTCGCAATTTTCGGATCTCCTTCGATGGTGAACTCCGCGCGTCCATCCGGTCTCAAGATCGGACTCGACATTTGCCAATTAAACATTTGCAGATCGGGCTTGGACTTAATGTCCTCGGCAAACTTGAAGACGGCTGGAGAGGTGCTGGACTCGCCGCGAATGGTGACTTTTCCCTTTAGAGTTTCGATGGCAGTGAGTCGCACACCATCGGGCGGTAACAAACCTGCAACCTGGTATAACACTTCCGCGGGGTATAATTTCGGATTGGTCGCCCATTCGATCTGGCCCCAGCGTTCGGCGGTGTCTTGAATTGCGGAGACTGTTGGCGCTTGCGCTTGAATCTGCCGACGCAGATCGTTGGCCACCTGCCGCTGCCAATAGATATAACCAATCAGTCCAAGTACCCCAAGAACGTAAACTGCAGCAAGCCATCCAATTCCAGAGCGGATCCGCTGCCTGCGTCGTCTCTTTTCATGAAGATGATAAACCTCCGGGGGCAGCAGCTTCGAACGGATCGGCGGCAGATTGGGTGGCGGTAGAGCATCGCGCGTGACTTTCAGACCCAGTTGCCGTTGAAGCCGCTCGCTCTCTTCTAAGGTGAATTCGCCCCACAATGTAATACCGAGGAGCTTCTCGCATAACCCCTGAGCGCCAAGCTGCAGCGCGATGCACTTCAATTCAAGTGCGGCGGACTCAGAAAGCTCGCTATCACCAAGAACCTGGACTGTTACTGGTTCCCGCCCACGCGTTGCGGCAGCCGTCAAACGTCCCTTTTCGCGCCAGATGACCAGCCGGTCCTGCGGCAAATCAAAGGTGTAGGCGGAAGGTTCGAAACGTTTGATCCGTTCTAAAGCCAATTCTTTCGGAAAATCTGGCTGCAAAATTGTGGCAATTGCCAGGCTCTGGTTTTCACGCGTTTCAATGACGCGGTAGTCCACCGCCGAAGGTCCGCTATTCTTGCCCAATAACCCGCGCTTCTCCAATTGCAGGTGCAAAATTTCAGGGATAACTGCACGATCGCCAGTGGCTAACCAGGCTGGAAAAGTGAAGGTGTATTCAGCGGGGAGAGCGACGACGATCTGCCCCGCGACTGCCGATGGATTGGAAAGACGTTGGACAAAGTGCGCAGGTTTGTTCTCGGTGAATGTCCAGTGCTCCCATTCCTCGCCCTCGACAGCTCGCAAAAATTGAGTGTGCGATTTGTCTATTTTTCCTGCCATGACAGATAAGTGATCGGGAGCGTATCCCGGCTGGTTACTACGACGATTTGCTTCTCATAACCGGCAATTGTGCCTGTGCTTTCGATCCGATCGACGGCGCTGGTCAGTGAGAGAAAATTCTGTACTAGTTGAAATTGCTCGGCGCTCATTCCGAGGCCGGCGCGAACCTCGTCCAAGCTGTTGTAAATACGATCGTCTAAAGTATAGGGCTTGCCATCGAAACCCCATCGATATTTTACGAATTTATCTGCCGTCGCGGCCGACACGCCGGTAATCAGTGCAATGGTCGGGGCATCCGCCATGTTGACGTCAATTTTTCCGTCTCCCCAAACGGTGAAAAAGTTGGCCCAGTCCGGTCGCTTTTGCATAACCGGTCCGAATTCCGGCACCAGGCTCATTTCTGCAACGACACTAAATTGCGTTTCGATTCTGAGCTTCAGTCTGCGCAGCAGTCGGCGTTGCAGTCTGGGTTGCAGTCTGGATGGTCTGGGCGCCTCCGGAAGCGGGCTGATTGGTGAGCGGTTTGGAAAGATAGCTATGAAACCCGGCAGCGGCGGCATCTGCTGCTTTTGGAGCGACTCCCCAGCCGACGAAAAGCTTGGTTAGCAGATCATCCCGGCCATTCTGCAAAATGAAGTTAATATTCAGCTTCGTCGATTCGCTGGAAATCAATACGTGAAACCGTCCTTGATCCGGCATCACCTGGTCGAGCAGCGCCCGATCCTGGTTAGTAACCTGAGGATCGATTCCAAAGGCCAGACCGGACTCCGCCAACTGGCGCGCTCGAAACTCCTTGTTCAACGCTCCGTATTCATCGACATCGTTACTGACGAACGCGACCGTCGCCGTGATTAAGCCGCTCAACAGGATGATGGCAAATAAAACAAGCAGGAGCGCGGAGCCGGATTGTTGCTGGTCGGGCGCGTGCCGCCCCCCTCTGCTAAGAGCAACACCAGATCGGCGAGAGTGGGAAAAGGTACGGGATACTCCGTTCCTTTCTCCTTGGCGCCAGTCTATTTTCATCGCGAAAAAATATATGCCATTTCGAGGCGAAGACTAGGATCCTGTTTGAGCCATCGGCCACCGGAAGACGCAACGTTCCAGATGATTTCGCCCCGCCAGTTTAAAGGTGAGTTCCACTAAGCTAGGTTTCGTTGCGGGATTAGGCCAATCCGATGTCCACTTTTCAGCTTGTCCATCAAAGAAACGCCAACTGAGTTGTTCGGCGTCATCCACCAACGGGAACCACTCGCCCTTTTTTTCGTTTGAGCCGTCGACATAACTATTCAAAGCATCCCCGGATTCCTGCAGAACGGTGAGCGCCAATCTCCCGTTCGGCAGCGAGCGACCGGCGATAACCACCGTTCCGAAATTCGCTTTGCTGGTCACCCACGAGAAGTTGAACGGCGCAGATCGAAAGATCAATTCAAGCGAACCGTTGACACTGCGAGTCTGGAAAGTGCAGGTCTGAGGCATGGACTCAAAATTGCGCCGCAGCAATTGAGAGATTCCGTCCACTTTTCGTTGTTGAGTCTGCAAGAAGGTAATGTCAGCGGTCGCCTTCAGGGTGGTCTGAATGATGCGAAAAATCATCACCACCGAGATGCTCAAGACCGCAACCGCCAACAGCACTTCGAGGAGCAGGTAACCGGCGGTCTTAACTCTCTGCCTCGCCCACTTGGTCTTTTGCAATCTTTGCGCTGAGCAACTCATTTGACTCATGGCCTGTAGACAATGACCTCCGCGTGATTGGATCGATCCTGGCCGGATGCTCTCCAAGAGGCACGGACGCTGATTTCGTACAGATTGGGTAGAAGCACTCCTGCCGCCGTCTTGGCCTGCACTGCACGGACGTCCCTTTCGTAATGCACTCGTCCGTCGCCTACCTGCACTTCGGATTTGCCGGGTTTTAATTTCTGCGCGGCGGTCTCGAACAGCAGATTCTGCATCTCCAGTCGAACCTGAGATTCATCTCGAAGGAGGATAGAGGCATCCACAGTCCGGTACAGAGCGGTCGTGAGCGCTACGGCAACCAGACAGAAGATCATCAGCGCCAGCATAATTTCCCACAGTACAAAACCGCGAGAACGTTTTGAAAGAGCATTTGTTAAAAAAGATGTAGTCCTCGTAGTGCCAGCTTCTGGTTGCCGGGTCTTCACCGTTAGTCGCACAACAGGATTCTTAATATTGAGACTCACTCATTGTATATAAGATCCATCTTTCTCAATTGTCCCGGTTAACGGGTCGACGTGGAAGCGCACCCAGTCACCCTCGCGTTGAAAGAGGAACTTCATGGGTTCGCAGAGTCCGTTGGGCGAAAAATACCAGGCAGAGTCAGTTTCCTTAAGAAATCCGTGATCGCCTAACCGTTCAATGACAAAGGTAACGCCAGACGGAAGCCCATAGGTGATCGGCTTGCGATCGGCATCATTGTTATTATCCACCGGTCGGAGGATATAAGAGTCATTTAGCAAAAGCACTTCGTAGGCACGATTTTCCATCAAAGCGTGACGTCGGGCAGTTCTGGCAAAGGTCTGCAATTCGCGGATCGGGCCCTGTAGCTTTTCCTCATCCAGCAAATGTGAAGCCGTAGGCACTCCGATGCTAAACATGACGGCAATGATAAAAAGGACAACGCAGACCTCGAGCATGGTGAACCCCGGCACCTGGTTGCGGGCGGAAGTTAGTGTGCCGTCTCCTAAATCCCTTGGGTTTCGCCGCAGGTCAGTTGGCTGTTTTTCAAGGCGCGAGCGAAGTGCCCATATCCGTGTCATACGGGTCGAGCGAGCAACGCGGAAAAACAGCCAACCGGCCGCGGCCCGAAGGGTTGCGTTGAAAATGGGTCGGCTGCTTCGTTGCTCTTCAGTCACGTATCGATCTAGATATGCTCCTTCCTCGAACGCCTCGCAGACGACCCATTTTGAAGGCAACGAAAACACAAGGGATTTAGGAGACGGCACACTAGCCGGCGGCAAGTACAGAGCGACCGGGGGTTCGAGCTTCTCATGGCGGGAACGTCAATTCACCCGCCGGTAGATGTTATTAGGCCCCTCTTTGCGGTCGGCTCCAAAGGAAAAGACATCGACCCCGGAAGGATCTCGTTTGCCGGGGTTACGATATTGATAGGGGGTGTTCCAGGGGTCAACCGGCATACTATCCATCAACTTCGTCCAGTTCGCCGGTTTGTTACCGGTGGTAGGCATACTGATGAGCGCCTCTAATCCCTGGCTTTGATCGGGCATTTGATAATTGCGAGATTCGTAAAGCTTCAGAGCACTATAGAGATTGTTGATATCCTGTTCTGTCCGCTGGATCTTGGCAACGTCCAGAGCTCCGGTCATCTTGACGATCACGCCGCCAGCGATTACTGCAATGATGGCAACGACCAACATGATCTCCATCAAGGTGTAGCCGCTGGCCCTCGAACGAAATAAGGGGGCCTTATTCATATGCAAAAAACTCACTGGCCAAACCTAGATCAAGGCACAGCTAAGTCAATTGGCGGCGTACTCAAGCTGCAGGAGGAAATCTCGGATCGCAACCTGAGTGCCGGGCGGCGTTTCAAACTGTATATGATTCTCACCCACTGGAAGTTGGTCGCCCCTGAAAAGGTAGACTCCCTTGCGCCAGCCGGTAAAGCGCATGACGCCATCTTCCCCTCTTTCGTAACCTGGATCGGTCAGGTCTGGAATTTGCAAAGCCAACGTGCCAACGGCTACGCCATTGAGCCACAGATTGAGCGTCTGATCGAGTTGCAAACCGTTGACCAGCACTTCGAGCCGGACCCGGGACACTTTACTCGGTACGGACACTGAAAAATCGATGCCTTTCTCGATTCGCTCCGCTTGATCGGTCACTGAGGTGGTCAGAATTCGACCCTCCCAGGAGTCGGCGATGGGTGTCAGCGGAGTGCCATCCACTTCTTCCGGCGCGAACATTTTTCCGCCGGTCGTGACCAGCGCACCGTTTGGGATGTTGTCGACCAGACGCACCACTCCGGGACGCGCCCAATCCAAGCGGACCCGCAAAATATTGAGGACCGACTCGCTTGATTTTAGCACGACCTTGCCTGGCCCTCCCATCGTTGGGCGATTGATCAACAACGTCCGCTGGTTAGCCAAACCAGTATTTTCAAATAAGTTCGGGGCCAGCAATTCACGTTTGCCAAGGGCGTTCTGCCAGTAGACGCTAAGAAATCCTCCCATTTCTTCTTGAAAGACCACGGTGAGGACCAGGTCATCGTCGTCGGCGCCGGGCACCACGGGGAATGAAAGCTCGGCCTGCGATTTCGGAGCGGCCAATGGCCGATCCGGAATCCAGCCGGGGAACTCCAGGTGACCCGTTGCGTTGAGGTCAAAGGTAAAAGAATCCGCCAGACAACCATCAAGCGCGCCCAGAAAAAACATTACGGCAGCAACCGTGACATGACTGCGGTTCATGCGCCGCATTTAGTAATCCGACGATGAATGCGAGGCAAGCAAATACAGAGGAAGTTGTCAGTGGGATGGTATTCCGTTTTCAGATCTCGTCGAAATGGCGGCGCCTCTACCAACCTTGAGTCGCATTTTCGCAAACTTGACGAAAACGTTTTAAGTGGATTGGCCACAGATTGACTTCTTTCCATCCGCCCTCAGATTGGATCCTATGAATACGACTGATCTCACTCAACGCCCTCCAAGAAGTCCCCGATTGAAGCTGGGAGGTTACATCATATTGCCGAGGATGCTCGACAAAGGGAGGGCCGAGTTGGACGGCAAAGCAGGTGAATACCATTTCGCTTGTCCGCTCGATCAGCATTTCCTCGTCATTCACAGGACTAGCTGCCGACGACATCTTGAATCTATTGAAACAAGGAAAATCGGACGGCGAGGTGCTAGCATGGATCCGGGAACAGGCAAAGCAGAACGATTGGGAAATCTTATACTGGTCTGAATATCATAGCCGGCGCGGACCGACCGATAACGAGAGCCGCCAGCATTTCAACGAAACGCTTCAGAAATTCGCCCCAGACCGAGACGATATCGCTACCTGGTTTGATCTTCTTGATATCGATGATTACGTCAGTTTCGGAGGGAAAGCGTAATTCAGGAGTCAGGAGTTCAGGAGTTCAGAATTCAGGAGTTGACACGAATGAAATCAGGAGAGTCTGCAGCGGCGCGATGGCAGACATTCTGCAACTCCTGTAACTCCTGAACTCCTGAACTCCTGACTTCATCCTCCTCGGTAGCTGCAGCGTGCCCAGGGCGTTTCGTGAATGACGATCTCACAGAGGCCGGGGCAGTGCGGGGTTAGTTTCTCCCAGAACCAGGCCGCCATTAATTCGATGGTGGGGTTTTCCAATCCCGGAATGTCATTCAAATAGGCGTGGTCCAATTGGGCTACCAATGGTTTCATCGCCTCACCGATCTGCGCATGATCGTAGATCCATCCCGTTGCTGCGTTGACTTCTCCCTCCACCGAAACTTCGACCCGGAAGCTGTGCCCGTGCATCTTGCCGCATTTGTGGTCGGAAGGCACCTTTGGCAAGGTCTGAGCCGCTTCGAAAAAGAAATCTTTAGTCAGCCTGGCTTTCATACGCCCTTCGTTTCCGGGGACCAGATAAATTTATGCATTTGCAGCTGGAACCTAACCTTCAGATTGTCCTCCAACAGCCAATCGACGATCTCACGCGGATCGATCCGGCCAAAGATTGGAGAAAACAAGACGGTCCCGCAGCGATCGATCAGATCGAACTCAGCAATTTTTTGTTTGGACCAGAGGTAATCCTCACGAGAACCAATGACAAACTTCACTTCATCACGCGATGAAAGGTACGCCACATTCTCGTACCGATTGCGTCCCGATTCTCCGCTTCCGGGCGTCTTGAAATCCATGATGCGATGCGCGCGCGCGTCAATTCCGGAGATGTCGTGCGCTCCGCTGGTCTCGATCAGAACAGTCTTTCCGCGGTCACAGAGCTCCGTCATAAGTGGCAGGACATTGCGTTGCAGGAGGGGTTCGCCTCCGGTGATTTCCACCAGCGGACAGTCAAAAGCCAGCACCCTCTGAACGATTTCCGGCAAACTCATTTTAGTGCCGGCGTAAAATGCGTAGGCCGTATCACAATAGGTGCAGCGCAGATCGCAAAACGTCAGCCGCACGAAGACGCAAGGTAACCCGGCCCAGGTGCTCTCCCCCTGAATCGATCGGTAGATCTCGTTGATGGTCAGTGTGATCGTTTTGTTCTGCACGAATGGAGTAGGATTTGGGATAGCGGTTGAGCTGCTCGGTGGACACTGTCGCTTGCAGACGAGAAGTCGGCGCAAGAGGAGAGCATCGCACGGAGGTCACGAACTAGGGTTTGGCGTAGTATGGACATTGCACGCCCTTCCGGAAAAATCAACGAATCGCCGAGCGCCGAGGCCACCGGCTATCCCGACCGTCGCAAGAAACCGTCCGTGCGAATCTCGGCCCTCAAGCCGCCGCGCCCCTTCAGGGCGTTTTCTGCTCCAGAGGCAAATGCAATGTCCATCCAGTAGCAGGGACGGCATTCTTCAGTTCCATAAAAGCGGACGCCTTGAAGCTCAAACTCCACTCCAATCAATTCATTCAGACGAGTGCCGCGGGTGATCACATTTCGACGAAATGCTTCCGGACCGCGGTCCCAAACCCCAAATTGCAAGCAGAGATCCTGATACGTCTCTGCCTCGAAGAAGGTGATTTGTCCCTTGTAACCCTTTTTGTGGCCAAAGAACCTGTCTCCGGCGATCCCTTTTCCGGCCAGGCATTGAATCTCTGCTACTTCGACGATTGCGTGGTCATCGGGCGGTCGTTGGTGGTGACCGAAGTAATTGTGCCCACCGGAAACGAACAAATGAAGGATCTCAAAGTCAACGCAAAGCACATTTGAAGGATAGTCCGAGCTGATTTGCCGGTAAAGCTCAGTCCCGGCGCAACCCGTTTGCGGCAGCCAGCGAAGGGACATAAGTTCGTGAACGCTGCTCTTTGGAGGGCAAAAAGATCTAAGATGAATTCCCCTGGCATTCGAGATTTTGCAGTCCGCCGGCACAGCTTAACCGAAGAGACTGCAAACGACGTCGACCATCTCGCGGTCGAGGAACCGCTCGAAATCGTCCTGCTGTTTCGCCGGAGGGCAATGCTTGTCCGCAAACCAATTTCGATCACCATGCGCACCCCGGGGCAGGATCAGGAACTCGCGGTCGGCTTTCTCTACACAGAAGGCATCGTTCATCATCGGAACGCCATTGAGGAGGTCACAACCGGCGCGGATTCATCAATCACTGTTGCCGTTACAGGAAACCTCGATTTGAAGCGGCTGGAACGTCATTTTTATACGTCGTCGAGCTGTGGCGTTTGTGGAAAGAGTTCGCTCCAGGCTCTGCAGATGAATCGGGAAATTCACCTCGATCCATCCGGGCCGAAGCACACGGCCGAGTTTCTGGTCCAAACCCCCCGAATGGTGCGCGAGAAGCAGTCTATCTTCGATCGGACCGGGGGACTTCATGCCGCCGCACTTTTCGACGCGAACCGAAATCTCATCCGGATTTGCGAGGATATCGGCCGCCACAATGCCGTGGACAAATTGGTGGGAGCGGAATTGCTCGCAGGCCGCAGTGATTTCTCCGATCTGCTGCTTTTCGTGAGCGGCAGAGCCGGATTTGAGCTGATTCAAAAATCGATCATGTCCGGCATCCCGTTCATGGCCGCGGTCGGCGCGCCCTCGAGTCTATCCGTTGAACTCGCCCGAAAGTATGGGTCGACATTGATTGGATTTTTGCGTGAGGACCGGTTTAATTCCTATTCCGGATCGTGCCGCGTCCTGGGGGAAGTATGCCAGTGTCAGTGTCAGGAACGGAGGCTTCGGAAACGACCATTGGTCGTGATGAATAAGAGCTAGATTTTGTCACGGGATTGGTATTTTTGAAGATGCGCTTGATCGTTTTCCTGTTCGTTATCGCGATGCCGCTTCTTTTGCTTGCCGACGATGTTCCTCTCGATTCGCTGCCGCTGGCTGTCCAAGAAACGATCGATACGGAAAAAGGAGACGGCGTGGCGAAAAGTGCGGAAAGTTTCAGCTGGGGTAACGCCGTCATCTTCAAGGTTGAGATCGATGTGGAAGGAGTTCCGGCGCTTGAACTCCAAATCGCTGGAAATGGCAAGTTGATCAGGGTGGACGACCTCCGAGTCGAGAAAGACGACGACGACGCACCCGAGTAGGTTGGCGTCAGTTGGCAGTTGGCAGTGTCAGTGGGCAGTTGGCAGTGGGGAAAAGGAGGGAAGGCCATTCGGGATCGCACGCTCTCTCTTCTAATCGTGCTCGTGCTCGTTATCGTCCTCGATCTTTTTGTATGGCTAGCAGGTGCAGAAGGCGGAAAGATCGAGGACGATAACGAGCACGAGCACGAGCACGATTAAGGAGAACCCCTATCCTCCGGGGTATTCCAGTTTTCCAGCTGATGCTCTTCACTCAATTCGACGTCGTAACCGACCATGAGACCGGCTTGCAACAATTTATCGATGAAATGCTGGAGGACGTAGTCCTCTTGTTGGAGCTGGTCGAGAGCAACTTGGAGAGCGGCTCCCGGGTAAATGGCAATCAGGGGCTCGAAACGGTTGTCATGGAAAGGGACGACGCCGCAACCAGCTTCGCACCTGGCGAGTAGTTTCATCAAAAAACCAGGCATGATTTGAGGCAGATCTATCGCCAGGACCAGAAGAAGAGTGCTTCGGATCTGATGCAAACAGGTCGCGATCCCCCCTAACGGGCCAACGCCGGCCCACCTGTCAGCCAATACCGCGATCGCTGCCGGGTAGCCTTGCTTACGCGGACCGGAAATAACGATTTCGTCGGGAGCAACAGATTGCAGGACGGCCAGTTGCCTTTCCCAGAGAGGCATCGAGACGCCTTGCCAACTGACTTCAAGATACGCCTTGTCCCGACCCATGCGTCTGGATTTGCCTCCCGCTAACAAGACCGCTGTGAACATATAGTGTCAGTGCCAGTTGTCAGTCGTCAGTTTAAGCAAGAGTCCTCATTGATTCTGTATAGATACGCTGCAAGCTAGAACTCGTTTTCGCCTCCGTGCCACTGGCACCTGGCACTGGCAACTGGCTACTGACACTGACAACTGATGAACAACCGGATTGATCAAAGGTTCTTGCAACTTCGAAAAGAGGGAACCAGCGGGTTCATGGCTTATATCACTGGAGGCGATCCCACGCCCGAAAAGACGGTGGATATCGCCAGCGCTCTATCCGAAGCCGGTGTTGATTTCCTGGAGATTGGAATTCCATTTTCTGATCCTCTGGCAGACGGGGTTGCCAATCAGCTCGGCGCCCAGCGCGCACTGGCGGCGGGTACGACGGTTCGAAAGTTGCTGCGGACCATTGCCGAGATCAGGAAAAATCTCGATTTTCCGATCATCCTCTACAGCTATCTTAATCCGTTATTTCAGTATGGATTCGAACGATTCGAGCACGACGCGGCCGCCGCAGGTGCTGACGGCTTGCTACTGCTGGATTTGCCACCCGACGAGAACCTGGTGACTGACAATCCGAAGAATCTGCTTCATCGGATTCGTCTCGTTGCGCCGACGACCTCCGAGGAGCGGATCGAGCAGATCGTCGCCAAAGCGGAGGGGTTTATCTACTATGTCTCACGCGAGGGCGTCACTGGCGAGCGGGAGGCACTGTCACAGACAATTGGTGAACGTGTTGCGATGATCCGTCACGCCACAGATCTGCCCGTGGCGGTCGGCTTCGGTATCTCCACTGCGGCACAGGCCGGTCAGGTGGCCTCGTTGGCAGATGCCGTCGTGGTTGGCAGCGCCATCGTCCGGCGGATCGGCGAATTCGGTCAGGATGCAGAGCTCCCACGCCGGATCCAAGAGTTCGTCGCGCCGCTTGTCGGGGCGGTTAAATCCGCGCGCCGGACCAGAAAAGCCGGGCCAATTTCAGGCGGTTTAGTCGAGAACACCAGTTGCAGACCGGATTGCCGATCAGGAAAGATTTGGCATGTATCTCTTACCAAGATCAGAAATGATCGGGTACTCCCATCTCTCACCTTGAAACGCTTTAATGATTCCGATGACCCAGAGAATCACGCCGCCGAGCCAGACGATGAAAGACAACAAGCCAAACAAGAGGACGAAGAGTAAGCCAATGCCGGGTAGATGACCAAGGATTCCGGAGAAAACTGAGATGGCGAGGAACGCCAGAATCCAGGCAGCGCCAAAATAAATCGCCTGGATGGCCCAATGCCGGACGAAGAGATCTTTCTTTTCAATGACGTAGAAGACAATCCCGCCGATCAGATGAAAAACGGCACAAAAACCGGCTGCCACGTTCGAAGGCAGCCCGGTATCGCTTCCGGTCGGAGAAGGTGGAATAGCGTAAGCCATAAGTAACCTGAATTTCGGTGCGATCCTAAAAACCGGCAAGGGAAAGTCAAGATTTCACGTGCTTAGGCCAAGGCACAGCGCTAACTTCCGCGCTCTATGTTGAGCGCTGGAATTGTGGGATTGCCGAACGTCGGAAAGTCAACGCTGTTCAACGCTGTAACTCGCACTCGCAAGGCTCAGGCCGCGAATTATCCTTTTTGCACGATTGAGCCGAACCAAGGAGTGGTTACGGTACCCGACTCGCGGCTGGAGACGCTCACCAAAATGTCTAAATCGGTTCGGACGGTGCCGGCCGCGATCGAGTTTGTTGACATCGCCGGATTGGTCGCGGGCGCAAGCCAGGGAGAAGGTCTTGGAAACCAGTTTCTCAGTCATATTCGCGAGGTGGACGCGATCGTCCAGGTCGTTCGCTGTTTCGAGAATGATGACATTCATCATGTGAGCGGCTCAGTCGATGCCATCCGGGACATCGAAATCATCCAGACAGAGCTGATCCTGGCGGACCTGGTATCAATTCAGAAGCGGTTTGACCGATTGCAAAAGCAAGTTCGCACGGGAGACAAGCAGGCAAAAGCCGAGGCTGCGTTGCTCGAAATCCTGATCCCGCATTTAAACAGCGGAAAACCGGCGCTTACCCTGGAGGTTGCTCCGGAGGAAAAACTGCTGATGCGGTCGTTTTTTCTGCTCACCGCGAAACCGACTATTTTTGCCTGTAACGTTTCTGAATCGGACCTCGGCGCGCTTTCGGCTGGTGAAACAGCGATCCCGGCGGGCAAACAGGTTGCGGCTGTCTCCAGTTACGTGCACACACATCTGGCAACGGAGGCTGTGGTGATCAGCGCACAAATCGAAAGCGAATTAGTGGACCTTTCACCGGAGGAATCTGCGGAATATCTTTCCGGGCTCGGGGTGCGCGAGAGCGGCGTCGGCATCTTGATCCGAGCGGTTTATCATCTGCTTGGGCTTCGTACTTATTTCACCACCGGTGAAAAAGAAACGCGCGCCTGGACAATTCACGCGGGCGATAAAGCTCCGGCTGCAGCGGGCGTTATCCACTCTGATTTTGAACGGGGTTTTATTGCCGCGGAAACAGTCCATTTCGATGACCTTGTGCAATTTGGTTCCTTTGCCAAAACCCGAGAGGCCGGAAAATTGCGGATTGAAGGAAAAGAGTACCTGGTAAAGGACGGCGACGTCCTGGAATTCAGATTCAATGTTTGAACCGACGCTATGGACGTCCGTTGACGAACGCGTGCTTATGAGCCACTTTCCCGCCTCACACCGATGATCCGCAGGGTAGTTTTTGTCACCTTTTTTATTTTCATAGCCGCGCACGCATTCGCGCAAGCTCCCAAACCGGTTGAAATCCGGAAAAGCCTCGTCCGGATTACCGCGACTTCCCAAGAACCGGACTACAAGGTGCCATGGAATCCGGGTGCCATGTCGGTCGGAGTGGGTGCGGGATTTGTCATCGACGGCGATCGAATCATGACCAATGCGCACGTCGTCAGCAATGCGCGATTCATCGTGGTTGAAAAGGAAGACGATCCGCAACATTACCCGGCGACGGTCCAATTTGTCGGACACGATTGTGATCTGGCCGTCCTTCGCGTCCTGGATAAGGGCTTCTTCCAGAACACTCGCCCGCTTAGCACCGGAGGGATCCCGGCGATCGAGTCCCCGGTGAGCGTGTACGGTTATCCGATAGGAGGAGAACGGCTTTCGGTAACGCGCGGAATCATCTCCCGGATTGACTTTCAGACTTACACTCATTCGGGGATTGACTCTCATCTGGCGGTCCAGATCGATGCCGCGATCAATCCGGGAAACTCAGGCGGCCCGGTGATGCAGGATGGGAAAGTAGTGGGGGTCGCATTCCAAGGGTACAGTGGCGATGTGGCCCAGAATGTCGGCTACATGATCCCCACCCCGGTTATTCGGCGGTTCCTCAAAGATATCTCAAACGGGCGTTACGATGGTTACGTGGACCTGTCGCTCACCTATTTTAAACTGGTCAATCCTGCCGAACGACGCGGGCTGGGGCTACCGGATAATGAGCAGGGCGTCATGGTGAGTTCTGTTTCCTCTGCGGGCTGCAGCTTCGGAATTCTGCAGCAGGGCGACGTGCTGCTCACTATCGACAATCTCCCAATCGCCAGTGACGGTTTTGTCCAACTCGACGGCGAACGGGTCGAGATGCCCGAAATCGTCGAGCGAAAATTCAAAGGCGACAAAGTCAAATTTGATATCTTGCGGAATAAAACGAAGCAGACGGTCGAAATGCAGTTGTCGGGAAATTGGCCCTACCTAATCCAGGCCAACCGGTATGATACGCCGCCCAGGTTCGTTCTGTTTGGGGGATTAGTCTTTCAGCCTTTGTCCAAAAATTTCATGGACGCCTATCAAGTCGATGACATGCGGCTGCGCTATTTTTACAACTTCTTCGTCACAGACGAAATCTTCAAAAGCCATCCCGAGGTCATCGTGCTTTCGAACATTCTTCCGGATCCGGTGAACGCCTATCTCTCAGACCTGCGATTTCAAATCGTAGACGATATCAACGATAAGAAGATCCGGACGCTGGAAGATATGGCAGCCGCGTTCGCGCAGAAGTCCGATTATTATGTCATCCACTTCGTGGGCAGTGTTCGCCCGGCTGTTCTTGAACGCTCCGCAGTCGAAAGGGCCAGAGATCGAATTATAGGCAATTACAACGTGCAGAGAGAGCAATACGTCGAAGGCGGCTTGAAATGAGAGCATTTCGGGCGATTCTCATCGCGATTTGGGTTCTGCAAACGGCCGCTGTCGCGGCCGAACCCACACCAAAAGAAGCGCCTGCTCCTGAGGAACAAAAGGGATCGGTTGTTCGTGTCAATTCGACAAACCAAGCTTTTGATTTTTCTCGCCCCTGGAGCAAGGCAGCACCGTTCAGCCGACGCGGTTTAGGGGTGTTGATTGATGGCAACAACATCCTGGTGACAGCGGAACTGGTCGCGAATAGCGACTATATCGAATTGGAGCGCGCGGATGGAGGGGAAAAGACCACGGCTACCGTCCAGGTGATCGACTACGAGGCGAACCTCGCGACACTTCGATCGACGAATCCGAAATTTCTGGATGGCATGCAACCCCTGGAGACGACAACCGATGTTAAAACTGGTGATGAATTGTCGGTCCTGCAATTGGAGTCCAATGGAACTCCGGTTTCAACCAAGGCGTTAGTGACGACGGTCGAAGTGGGAAAGTATGCGTTGGAAGATTCGGGTTATCTGATGTTTCGCATGAGCTGCCCGCTGCAATTCCGGGAAAACAGTTTTACGCTCCCAATCGTTAAGGGGAATAAGCTGGCTGCGTTTTTGATGCGCTATGATAGCCGCTCACAAACCATCGATGCGATCGCCAGCCCGGTCATCCAACATTTTTTGATCGAATCGCAGCATGACCCCTACAGGGGCTTCCCAAGAGCGGGGCTTGGCTTCTCTCCGACGCGTGATCCCCAGCTGCGCCGCTATCTGAAGCTGCGGGATGCAGACGGAGGAGTGTACGTGAATCAAGTCGATCGAAACGGACCTGCAGCGAAGGCGGGTGTGAAAGAGGGGGATGTCCTGGTCGCCATTGACGACAAGCAGGTGGATCCAGACGGAAACTACCTTCATCCAATCTATGGAAAGCTCTCCATCACCCATTTAACGACGACCGAGGTGTATTCCGGGCAATCGGTGATCATGACCGTGATTCGGAATGGGGAGCGTCAACAGCTGCACGTTGAATTGTTCCGAAGACCTATTGAGGATTATGCCGTCGAGCCTTACACGATCGGGAAACATCCTCACTACTACATTTTAGGTGGCCTGGTGTTCCAGGAATTGACCAGGCAATATCTTCGGGAATGGGGGGCGAACTGGCTGAAGGATGCGCCTCAACGCCTGGTTTACTACGACCGATTTCAGTCGGACCTCTTCCCTGCCAAGCGGAAGATCGTCTTTCTATCGCAGATTCTGCCGACCGAAGATACCGTAGGCTACGAGCAATTGAGTAATTTGGTGGTTTCCAAGTTAAACGGCCGCGATATCCTGAGTTTGGATGATTTTGCGGCAGCAGCGAAGAATCCAGTCGCCGGCTTCCATAAAATTGAATTCGAGGAAGATCCTCATGAGATCTATCTCGACGCCAAGCAAGTGGAGGAAGGTAGCGACCAGCTGCAAAAGACCTATTCGATCCCTGCGTTACAGCACCTTTGAGTTTGGCTAACCCGCGGCTCCTACGATCGGGAAGCTCATCGTCAACGCAATGCCTGCTCCATCGACCGCGACGTCCACTTCCGTGGAGCGGCTTAGATTTGCTAAAAGGGACTGAGCTCGTTCCCGCAGTGCAGAGCCAGAACGCAGAGTGGAACGATAACGGATTCGCACGTTTTTCTCGTCGCGGGTGCAGATCAACTCGATGGTTCCGGTCGGAATTCGGAGCTCATTCACGTCCATGGCAACCAAGGCCAGAATTTTTCGCAGGAAATCCCCTCGCACCAGGGAAATCACCGCGTCATTCTGCTCCCCGCCGCTGATTTCAAATTTGATTGATTTGGGCAGCAGCAACGAAATAAATCTGCCTGCTTCAGCGATCAGGGTGCAAACTTGAACAAGTTCCTCTTGCACATCATTCGGCTGCAAAAGGTCGCCCACCCCCAACAATAAATCGCGGGAGAGCTCAGCGCTTTCCCGGATCAAAGTGAGGCTCTCTTCGAGACCCGGATCACTAACGCCCGAACGGAGGTGATAGTCACTGAGTGAGTTGATCCCGGAAACAGAATTGCCGAGATCATGAACGACTCGTCGAAGGATAAACTCCACATAGGGCCGATAAAAGGGGCCGAGACGGCCTTCACCTGTTAATTCCACGGATGGCACGGCATTCGGAACCGGTAGGTCCTGTCAGCGTTCCTCAAAGGACTCCAGCAGCTTGCCAGCCACATCAAGAAGAATTTCAAAACTTGGATAATTCGGATCCGAAACCAGATCAACTTTTCCTTCTACAGAGATTTCCATGGATTTATCCGTTGCACTATCTGAATGGCTCACGTCCGGTTTTTGCGATAAGGCCTCTGAGGCATGCTTCAGCTCGCAATCTTCTGGCTCGCTCTTCGATTCCAAGACCAATCTGATGTAAGTATCGACCGTAATTTTATAAAATTTAGTAGAGACTCGGAAAAAGAGCAAAGTCTTCTGCAAAGAGAAACGAGAAAGACAGGCGCGAGCCGTGCGGATCGGCGTCGTGAGGGACGGCCTAAAAAGCATTGCGGCCAACGGTCTTAGCTCTTATGGTTGCTGAAATATCGCGGGTAGCCCCAGCTGGTGGACTTGGTGGTTCTGTATCCGGTAAAGTTTAAATATTGCATGGCTATCGAAAAGGTAATCGTCATTGACGATGAACCCATCATCCGCCGATCATTGGAGCTGCAGCTTCGAGGCAAGCGCCTATCAGTAGCGCTCTGTTCAACGATCGCGGAGGCTGAAAAGTATATTGCCAAGGACTCCTTCGATCTCATGTTCGTGGACGTTCGGCTTCCGGACGGAGATGGCACGGACCTGTTAAACCGTCTGGCGCCCCGACCCGAGAAGCCGTTGATCGTCGTCATGACGGGGTACGGCACGATCGAGTCAGCGGTTAATTGCATTCGATCTGGTGCGTTTGATTACATTATTAAACCGTTCTCTGCCAGCCAGATCGACGTTATTTTACGCAAGGCAGACAATTTCAACCAGGCGGTACGGATCAGCCAGATTCTGGCCCAGGAATCGTTGGACGCCGCGACATTCATCGGCGAGAGCCGGCCCATCCTGCAACTGAGACAAATGATCCAGAAGGTCGCTCCGACCGAGGCAACGGTGTTGATCTGCGGTGAAAATGGAACCGGTAAAGAATTGGTGGCGACGGAGATTTTTCGATCGAGTGCGCGGGCGCAATTGCCCTTTATCAAAGTGAACTGCGCCGCGATTTCTGAGACTTTGATCGAGAGCGAATTTTTTGGGCATGAGCGAGGCGCATTCACCGGGGCAACCGAAAAGCGGGAGGGTCGATTCGAACTTGCGAATAACGGGACGATCTTATTGGACGAGATCAGCGAAATCTCGTTGAAGTTGCAGGCCAAGCTTTTAAGGGTATTGCAAGAGCGCGAGTTTGAGCGGGTGGGTGGGAATCGAACGATCAAAGTCAACGTGCGAGTGCTCGCCACCACGAATCGCGACCTTCAGAAGTCCGTGGAAAACCAGGAATTTCGCCAAGATCTCTACTATAGGCTAAATGTTTTTCCGATCATTGTGCCGCCGCTCAGGAAGCGAAAGGATGATCTGCAGGAGTTGGCCCAGGGATTTTTGTCTCGCATTGCCAGACGAAGCGGGTCTCAACCGCCCAAGCTGACTCCCGCTTCGCTAGAGGTTCTTCAAGCTTATGAATGGCCGGGAAACGTCCGTGAACTCCAGAACGTGATGGAACGGGCGGTAATTCTGACCGAGCCTGGACAAGAGATTACCCCTCAGTTTCTCGAGCCGATGTTCCCTGCCGGGTTGCTCAACCACTCGTGGAAGGATGAACCCGGTGAACCGCTTGATCCGCGGAACTCGGGCATCGTGTTCCCCGATAATATCGTTCCGCTCGAAGAGCTGGAACGAGAATACATTTTACACGCCCTGCGGAAAGCCAACGGAAACCGAACGCATACCGCCCAAATGCTTGGCATTAGCATCCGAACCCTGCGCAACAAGCTGAACGAGCTAAAATTGGGAGAAGAACAGGCAGTCTGAGGGGAGTGGTCAGTACCAGTTCTCAGTGTCAGTTGCCAGTTCCCAGTGTCAGAGTTAGTTGTCAGTTCCCAGTGTCGGTTGCCAGTTTTCAGCGCTCGGGGAACATGCAGGCACGGACGGTGAAATCCGGCGAGCACCACGTTTGAACCGCATCTGTGCAGAGCGATGCTGACTCTCTTCAACTGACAACTGACACGGACAACTGGCAACTGACGGCAACTGACTGGCAAATCACACTGGCAACTGGCAACTGACACTGGCAACTTCCCTGATGAATCGATTTGTGGACCAGGTGGCTGTTATCACGGGCGCCGGACGAGGGATTGGGAAGGCGATCGCTCTGCGGTTTGCGAGCGAAGGTGCCAGAGTCGCGGTGGTGAGCCGGACAGAGGCGAACTCTGAATCGACAGCAAGCGAGATTAATGCATTGAGACCTGACAGCGCGTGCCCGTATGCGGTCGACGTGGCAGACCATGAGGCCGTTGCGGATCTCTGTACCACGATCGTCAAGGATTTCGGAAAAGTACATGTGCTGGTCAACAATGCCGGAATTACCCGGGACCGGCTCAGCATGCGGATGTCCGAGGAAGATTGGGACACCGTTTTGGACACCAATCTGAAGGGAGCTTTTCATTTTATCCAAGGTTTGGAGCGCCCCATGATGAAGCAGTCTTACGGGCGAATAGTGAACATCAGTTCCGTAAGCGGCTTAATCGGTCAGGCCGGCCAAGTGAACTATTCCGCCAGCAAAGCAGGGTTAATCGGGTTAACAAAGGCACTGGCACGGGAACTCGCTGGAAGAAATGTGACCGTCAACGCGGTGGCTCCCGGATTTATCGCAACCGATATGACCGACAAATTGCCGGACGCCGTAAGGACCCATGTCCTTTCCCTTATCCCGTTGGGCAAATTCGGAGAGTGTGAAGATATTGCCGCAGCGGTCGCGTTTATTGCTAGTTCAGAAGCGAGGTACATCACAGGCCAGGTCGTGACGATTGATGGCGGGATGGCGATGTGAGGGGAGGAAGGACGTTCAGCGTTTGGCGTTCGGCGTGCGGCGGGGCCTTGGCGCCCGCTTAGCGTGCCTTACAACGCAACCCGCTTCGCATCAGAGGCGATCCAAAAGCGAGCACGAGAACGATTGAAGAGACGCGTCGGATATCCTCCGCTGAACGCCGAACGCCAAACGGAGAACGCCGAACGCTAGTACAGCATGGCCTCGGCGGGAGGATCCGCGGGCTCGACGGTGACAGCGTTCAAAAGAACATGCACGCGATCTCCATTTTTCGCATAGGTCGCTTTTCCAATTACCTTGACCCAGCCCATGTCGGCGATGTTCGTCGGGATAGAAGCTTTGACCGGCACCGCGATCGGGCGGGCATCAGCCGCACAGCAAACGATGAACATTCGAACGAGCTTGAATTGTCCGGGTTCGGAGCCTGGAAGGTATTGTCCAAGTACTTCGATGGTCTTATCCGAAAACATCTTTCGAAGGCTATCCTCTGACTCTGCGTAGAGTAAATCGGTCACTTCGAGCGCTACATTCCCGTCAGCAGCTTTGGGCAGGTATTGAGCACTTGCTTCGTCAGGCGATGGAACAGCTGGATTCGCTTGATCGATTGCGCCGCTCGCCGCCAGATCCTGATTCGCTTGGGCTGTAGGCGTATCCTGAGGCAAAGGTTGCGAGGCTTTCTCGTCATCATCTGCGCCCAGCGCTTGCGGAGGGATAGGCTGATCGTTCGGCGTCTTTGCAGCAGCCGATGCTGTGCGGCCCGGCAAGCTGCTGACGTCCACAAATCCTCGGTTCAGCACCGCATGCTGATCGTAACTGTCCTTCGAGAGGGCAACCCCGGCAGCCAGCGGCAAAAATAAAACAGCAAAGGCGATTACGCTCCGAGCCAAGCTATTGGCATTGGGATGGATACACTCTTCCTCAATGCAACATTGCGCCACCGTTTTCGCGGCGGCATAGACCGTCCCGGCGATACAAAAAATAATGCCTCCAACTAACGTCCAAAGCACGAAACTGTGGATGCAGATACTGATCCAATCGGCCGGTGAAGAAAAAATCCAGGAGAACCACGCCCAATCCGATCAGGGTGATCCCGTTGAGAAGACTACAAAGCTTTGCCCGCATAAAAGTAAATCAGCACGCGGCTGCAGAGTATCCCGATGAAGAGGAAAAGTCCAATTCCCAGGCAAATGACAAACCGCTTTCTTGAACAAGACGCTGTAAAGAAAAAAAAGTTTCAGATCAAACATCGGGCCGAACACCATAAAGGCCATTCGGGCAAAGATCGGAAAGCTGACGAACGTCGCAGCAATGAAGGCGTCGGAGGTGCTGCAAAGCGTCAGAATTGTGGCGATCGCCATCATGGCGAATGTGGAGAGCGTCGGCTGAAGCGACAGCGGGAGAATAATCTGTTGGTCCACGGCGGTATTGAAGGTGGCGGCCACCGCCGCACCGATCATGAAATAAATCGCGGTATCTATAAAGTCATCGCACGCCATTCGAACCGCAGCGATCAGCTTCTCTCGAAAAGAAGCCTCGAAAGCGGTCGTATCGGGCAGCGGGCTGACACGAAAGGCCAACCGTTTCGCCGCGGGAATCTTCACCGCTCCGACTCGCAGGATCGATGCAGGATCGAGTTGGCCCACTACCAGGCCCGCCGAGACCGCGACCAAATAGCCAAGAACAAGTCGCACGGCCATAGTCTAGCCAAGGGTCCTGGCCCCGGAAAGCCGCAAAAGTGCTGAACGCTACGATCGGATTCACGATCGGAGACGCCAACATGAAGGTAACGCCACACGAAACCGGCAATCCCTTGTTCAGCAAACGGCGGATGACCGGGACGATCCCGCATTCACACACCGGAAAGCAAATTCCAAGTAAACCGCTGGCTAAGGTCGCTAAAAAGCCGTTTTTGGGCAGTATCCCGGTGATAACTTTAGACGGGACGAAGACGGCGATCGCACCTGAAATCAGCGAGCCCACCAGCACAAAAGGAAGCCCTTCAAAGGCAAGCGCCAAAAAAGAATATAGAAAATTCTGCCACGTGAAGGTAAACCAGCTCATGAACACGTGCTCAGACCCGATCCAACTGACTCGTGCTCGGCCGGATTAACTTCCGTCGGCCGAGCATTGCACCCATTGGCATAGCAACGATGAGGAAGGCCACGTTCGCGAGGACAATGGTTGGTCCGGTAGGCAGATCAAACTGCGCCGATGTAACGATTCCCAGGATGCCCGCACACAAGCCCAGTGCGGCGCTCAGCAGCAGCATCTGCCGGAAGCTGGTGGCAACCATCCGAGAGGCGGCGGCCGGAATCACAATGAGGCCGCTGATCAGAAGAGCGCCCAGCTGTTGAAGAAGCAATCCGATCACCAAGGCGATCAAGAGCACAAATAGATAGTTGAGTTTACGGATATCAATGCCGGCAATTCGAGCAAGGTCCTCCTGCACGACGCAGAGAAGTAAAGCTTTCATGTTCAGCACGAGGAAAGCAAGGACCAGGACGCTCAGCCCGAAGATCATCCATACGTCCTGGGTAGAGGCGAAAAGTATTTCGCCAAACAAGACACCTTCAAGACTCTGATACCCTTTTAACTGACTGATCAGGATCACGCCCAAGGCGACCGCCCCAGAGTAAGAAAAAGCGATGACCGTATCCGCCCGTAACGATGTTCTTTCGAAAAGCCAGGCCATCATCAAACCAACCATGCAGCAGAATACAGTGAGCACCAACTGCATCCCGGTCCCGTAAACGTCGTTGGCCAAATGCAAGGCGATACCGAGCCCGACACCGGTCAAGGCCGCATGGGAAATCGCATCGCTGAAAAACGCCATTCCACGTAAGGTGATAAATGTCCCGAGGAGCCCCATGATCGGTCCGGCAATCATGGCTATGAGGAGCGCTCTTTCTAGCTCAGGTGTTTGGAGGATCTCCCACATGTCTCAAACACACCTCAGGTTATTTCAATTTCCCTAACGGAATAAATGTTTCGATTCCATGTCCGGAGACCAAGCCGGGGAGATGTCCATAGGCCTTTGAGAGGTTGTCCGGTTGCAGCACCTGATCCGGAGATCCGTGACAATGGACCGTCCGATTGATGCACAAGACCTGGTCGCTGAGGTGTTCCACCAAATGCAGATCGTGTGAGACCATGACGATCGTTATTCCGGCGTGCTCATTGAGATGATGTAGCAAACCGTCAAAGGACATCCCACCTCGCACGTCGAGTCCGGTCATCGGTTCGTCCAAAAGAAGCAAATCAGGATTATCCAGGAGAGCGTAGGCAATCAAAATTCGCTGGAATTCTCCGCCGGACAATTCACCGAGTTGCCGATCAATCAAGTGTGCAGCACCGATCTCTTCGAGCTTTTTCCGAGCCGTCGCCCGCGTTCGGCCAGGTCCGAACCAGACTCTTCGCTTCGAGAGTTTGAGTGACAAAAATTCATCTACGCGCAACGGCACAGCCGGGTCAATTCGCAGCTGTTGAGGGACATACCCGATATTTTTAGCTTCTTTACGCATGATCCCGGAGCGGATCGGCAAGAGACCGACCAGCGCCTTCAAGAGCGTGGATTTTCCCCCTCCGTTCGGGCCGATCACACAAACAAACTGGCCGCGTTCGATCTCAAATGAAATATCTTGGAGGACGTGGTGTTGCCCGTAACTCACGGACAAGTTCTCCACGCTAAGGTAGGATTTTCTATCGGCCTCCATGAAACGCCTCTACTAACGCATCCATATTCTTTCGTGTCACGCGTTCATAGAAGTCCTTCGATCCGTCTCCGGTTTCCATCGGATCGAGCTGCACAACGGGCACCTTAAATTCTTTGCCAATGATCTGCATGGCCTTCGGCGAGTATTGCGGTTCGGAAAATAGCGCACACACATTTCCGTCGGCAATCGTCTTCCGCAATTGCTCGATCGCTTTCGGCGAAGGCTCCTTGCCCGGGAACTCTTCGAACGTGGCCACGACGTTAAAGCCATAATCCCGCGCAAAATACGGAAATGTATCGTGGAAAGTGATAAGATTTCGATTCGGAAACGAATGAGTCGCCGCGCGAATTTCATTGTCGAGATTCTGGAGTTTTCGGATGTAAGTGACGGCGTTGGCCCGATAAGTCTCCGCGTTGGCGGGATCTCTCGAAACCAAAGCATCGCGGATGTTTTCGACTTGCTTGATCGCATTGATCGGGGACAGCCAGATGTGCGGATTAGTCCCTCCCGCATCCGGATCCGGTTCGGAGTGAACGCCCGGAAGTGGTCGGACATCGAGCCCCGTAATGAGGTGGATGCCCGCACTGGTATCGACCATTAAAAGGTCTTTCCTGCCTGCGCTCTTGATCCCCCTCTGGAGCCAGTTCTCAAGACCCGCCCCGTTTATGACTAACACATCTGCCTTGGCGATCTTTTGGATGTCAGCTGGGGAGAAAGAATAGTCGTGCGGTCCGGCGTTGGGAGGCACCAGTACCGAGACATCGGCGACGTCCCCCGCCACATTGGAGGCGAAACAACGGACAGGCGCGAAAGAGGTCAGGATCACTATCCTGGCGCTCCCGTCGAAAACCGGAAGGAGCCAGAGGACCAAAGCGGCAAGCAGGCAACGAATTCGCATGCCGCAAAAGAAACTCAGGAGAAAAGTTTTTGCAATTGATTTGCAATAATTAGAGGACTTTCGGCGGATTCGATTTTGTCATCCTCTCTTCCAATGCTAAAGGTTCTGGAACAGTCGCGTGAAGAATATTTCCGTCAGTCTGTTCTCTTTTATGTTGATCTCTTCCTACTCTCCAGCCGAAGACACTGTTTCGCTCAATATTCCTTTGAGGGACTTTTTCCGCAATCCCGAGACGACGGGATATGGACTTTCCCCCAGCGGCGAATTAATCGGCTTCCTGAAGCCGGTCGATAGCCGGCTGAATATCTTTGTCCAACCGAAATCGGGCGGAGAAGCAAAACAGATTACCCGGGTCAAGGACCGGGATATTCGCGGGTTTTTCTGGAAGGGAGATAAATATCTTTTGTACCTGAAAGATAACGGCGGGGACGAAAATTATCACCTTTACGTGACCCGGAGTGACGGGCTCGACGAACGGGATTTGACCCCGTTTGAAGGTGTCAGAGCCGAGATGATTGATGACCTGGAAGAACATCCGACGGATTTGATCCTCGGTCTGAACAAACGGAATAAAGAAGTGTTCGACGCTTACCGGCTGGACGTCGAGACCGGCGAATTGAAGCTGGTCGCCGAAAATCCCGGGAACATCGGGACCTGGACAACTGATCACGACGGAAACATCCGAGTTGCCACGACAACCGACGGCGTCAATACAAGTTTGCTTTACCGCAAGAACGAAAACGATCCCTGGAAGACCGTCATTACGACCAGCTTCAAGGAAAGCTTTAGCCCTCAGTTTTTCACCTTCGACAACAAAGCTCTTTACGGTGTTTCGAACATCGGTCGAGACAAAGCCGCGGTGGTCGAGTTCGATCCCGAAACAGGAAAAGAGACGAAGACGCTGTTCGAACATCCGGAAGTGGACGTCTCCGGGCTAAACTATTCCAGAAAACGAAAAGTGATTACCTTCGCGTCGTACACCACATGGAAACAAGGCCGGCAATTTTTTGATCCGGAATCTGAGGCGCTTTACAAGGCTCTCAGCGAGAAACTGCCCGGTTACGACGTCTATGTCGTCTCTTCCAACAAAGAGGAAGACATGTTCATCGTTCGAACCATTACGGATCGGTCACTGGGGGCGTTTTACCTTTTCGACCAAAAAGCCGATGATCTGACGAAGCTCGCAGATCGCAATCCGTGGCTGAAAGAAGAGCAATTATCCGAGATGCAGCCAATTGAATACCGGTCTCGGGATGGCCTTACGATCCACGGATATCTCACGTTACCGAAAGGCAAACCAGCGGAGAACCTGCCGATGGTGGTCAATCCCCACGGCGGACCATGGGTGCGGGATGAATGGGGATTTAACCCGGAGGTGCAATTCCTGGCTAATCGCGGTTTTGGCGTTTTGCAGATGAATTTCCGCGGTTCAACCGGCTATGGTCGCAAGTTCTGGGAGGCAGGCTTCCGGCAATGGGGAGAAAGCATGCAGGACGATATCACTGACGGGGTGAAATGGTTGATTGACCAAGGAATCGCTGATCCCGAGCGAGTGGCAATTTACGGTGGAAGCTACGGTGGCTATGCCGTCCTTCAAGGTCTGACCAAGACACCCGATTTGTACGCCGCAGGAGTCGATTACGTCGGCGTTTCAAACCTGTTCACCTTCATGAAAACTGTCCCTCCCTATTGGAAGCCTTTCTTGGAAATGATGTATGAAATGGTTGGAAATCCGGAGAAAGATAAACTGCTCTTTGAGACGAATTCTCCGGCCTTGAATGCCGACAAGATCAAGGCTCCTCTCTTCGTGGCGCAAGGAGCGAAAGACCCTCGGGTTAACATTGACGAATCGAACCAGATCGTCGCCGCTTTACAAAAACATGGCGTGGACGTGGAATACATGGTGAAAGAAGACGAAGGGCACGGCTTTCACAACGAGGAGAATCGTTTTTCGTTCTACGAAGCGATGGAGAAATTTTTAGCGAAACATCTCGTAGTGGACCAGGTGAGGCTCCCCCCTTACAGCCTGCCCGGGTTGCTTCCCGGTTGTGCCCGCAGCGTCACCGAGCGTAGCTTCTTGGCTCTTCGAGCCATATTGACGGCAAAACTCAGGCCCGACGCTCCATGCATGCTAAATGCATCCTATTTCACGATCCCGCGGAGCATACGCCGATCGGGCCGGTTGGCGCTCTGCATCCCCCACTTCAATCCGACGACCAATCTCATAGGGTAAAGACATCGAGCAGCGGGCCAGGGACAGCCCCGGTTCCTACCCGGCGGAGCCTTACTTGCCGAGAGTCTCAGCGATCTGCACCGCGTTCAGGGCGGCACCTTTCAATAACTGATCGCCGCAGACCCAGAATGCTATTCCGTTGTCGAGAGCAGAATCCGCCCGGATCCGGCCGACCTGGCAATTGTTTTTCCCAGCAACCAGGAGTGGTGTCGGATATTTCATCGTACTCGGATCATCCACCAGTTCCAAACCCGGAAATTTCGCCAAAACATCTCGAGCACGCTCCACGGAAATCGGTTGTTCGAATTCAGCATTGATGGCAATCGAATGCGCTCTGAAAACCGGTACCCGCACGCAGGTGATCGATGCGCGCAGAGTCGGATGATGCATTATTTTCCGGCTTTCATTGACGAACTTGACTTCCTCTTTGGTGTATCCGTTATCGAGAAAGACATCCACCTGAGGCAAAACATTGAAGGCGATGGTGTGGGGAAAAACCTCCGGAGTCGCAGCTTCTCCGGACAAGAACAATTTGGTTTGGAGCAAGAGCTCGTCAATGGCCTTGGCGCCTGCGCCTGAAACGGCCTGGTAACTCGAAGCGATGACCCGCTTCACGCGAAACACCTTGTGCAATGGATAGAGAGCCATCAGCGCGATGATGGTTGTGCAATTTGGATTCGCAATAATGCCACGGTGCTTCTGGATATCAGCCGGATTGATTTCAGGCACAACCAAAGGAACATCGGGCTCCATCCGGAAAGCCGAAGAATTATCGATAACGACGGCTCCCGCGTTGACCGCGTGGGGCGCGTATTCCTTGGACCGAGCGGCGCCGGCACTGAACAAGGCGATGTCGATCGATCTGAAGGAATCTTGCGAAAGTACTTCCACCGGTAGCTCTTCGCCCTTGAATTTAAGTACTTTGCCCGCAGACTTGGGTGAGGCGAGCAATTTGAGTCTTCGCAGAGGAAACTCTCGTTGTTCCAGAAGTTGGATCAGTTCTGCGCCGACGGCGCCGGTCGCCCCAACAATTGCCACTTCAAATTCAGAACTCATGAAATCGGCCTACTTTAGCTGGAATAGCCCTTGTGCACAAGATTGTCATTGATAGCAGAACCCAGTCTCTCAGTCTATTTCGGGACACCGAATTGATGTTTACGGCGCCCGTTTCAACATCGCGGTTTGGGCTCGGATTCGAAAACGGCAGCCGGAAGACACCGACCGGTCACTTTAGTATTCATCAGAAGATAGGAGGCGAGATGCCGGTCGGAACAGTCTTTAAAGGGCGGAAACCGGTTACGACCCCTGTTGATTGGTCAACGGAACCGGATCTGATCACTTCGAGGATCTTGTGGCTGCATGGCTTGGACGAAGAGAATGCTGGCACCAGAGAGCGGTACATTTATATCCATGGGACGAATCAGGAACAATTGATTGGACAAGCGGCAAGCAGTGGTTGTATCCGGATGCGTAACGCAGACATGGTCCGTTTATTTGACCTGATTGATGTGGATGCAGCGGTTGAAATTGTTGGATAAAGAACGAAACCTTTTGGCGGTTCGCGGGTTCTTTGTGTTGCCAAAATGAAGAAGCAGCCGTTCGAACGAATTTCTGAAAATCCATTTGTATCCACGTTGGGTTCAGCCTAATACGGATGTGCTGCAAGCTAAGAAAGGAGGCGAGACTGATGAACATTGTAAAATATTTTACTTTAGTGGTTTTGGCCGCTGCGTCGCTTGGCGTTTCTGCCTGTGCGCAAAAGGAGACTCCTCCGCCGCCAGCGCCGCCACCACCGACCACCGGTTACTCCAAATAAGGTCTCGACCTTAGGAGGATTTACACCCGCCTCAGTTGGCTCTGAGGCGGGTTTTTTTTGGAGCACTGACAAAGACGGATCCGGCCTGGAGAAAGCGCCAATCGAACTCCACCGATTTCGTGATCCCGACACGCCGATCGCACTCAACACTCACCGGTTGGCCGCGATGCAGAAGCAGGGCGCCGCTGATTTGAAAAAAATCCCGACCGTGAAATGCACCGTCAATCGCGAGTGCCTGGGTCAGTTTGCCCGGTCCCGAACAGAGCGTGCGCTCCCCGCTCCCACCCCGGCGTTCGGCCATCCGTTGGCAGCCTCTCGTCGGTTCCAGCGCGCGAATCAAGACAAAGCCGTTCACGCTTTTGCCTTTCACCAGAAAATTCAGCAACCAATGAAGGCCATAGTTCAGGTAAACGTACAACGTTCCGGGCGGGTTAGTTTCAATGAACTTTCGAGTGCCCAGTCGTAAAAATGTGTGGCTTGCTTGATCCCCATGTTCCGCATAGGCCTCCGTCTCAACAATCCGCCCCGCAGTCTCTCCCCAGACCAGTTCGCAGCCGATCAGCAACTGCGCACAGGTGATCGGATCGGTCTCGAAGAACGTTCGGTCGATTGCCTTCATTCGGCGTTCGGCGTTCAGCGTTCAGCGTTCGGAGTCCGGCGTTCAGACGTTCAGCGACGTTGTCACCGGCCGTGAACTTCACGCAAGGCATATATCAGCCCGGTTCGGGCGGAGCTTGTCCGTCTGCGAGCGCCCGGCCGACGAAAATCGCTGAACAGCCAACGCTTGAACCCTAACGGCAAACGTTCGAGCGCGACTGCGCCGCGAAGCCGAACGCCGATCGCTGCATCAAATCAAGGCACGCGGAATTTCCTTATCCGCGTACAAAATCGAAAGCTTTTTGATCCCCCTGATTCGTTTCGCGATCCCCCGCAGTTGAGCGAGAATTCGAATCAGGACCAGTTCGTTTTTATAGCCGATCGAATAGCAAAATTCCGGGCGAACGGCCATATGCAAAAGAACCAGGGTGTCATCATGAATCCTGGTGTAGACCAAAACGCCGGCTAGATCTTTCGTGGAACCCCGATCCACAAAGGCGTAGAGCGTTTGCACCTCGAGCCCCTCAATGCCAATTCGGAGAGCACCTCCCTCATCGATCACCTTTGGGAAACCGTAACTGAGAATCGACGCATTGATGCTGGAGGTGTGTTGGCCCTGTTCGGGATGGAAAAACATCAGCGACTCCAATTCGTCTCGCTGATCTGAGCGCAAGGAAGATGAGAATACCAGCGGCAGCACGGGCCTTCTCCTTAAAACCTGTGTGAAGGATTGTCAATCGAATGCACTAGACTTGGGTTTTACGAAAGATATGATGATCAAAACCCAATGGCGCAACTCTCCCCCCAGAAGCGCAAGAAACGCAGAAACCAACTTCGCGAGGCACAGCGCAGACGGCGCGCCAGACTGAAGGAGGAATCTAAAAGTTTTCTGCAAATCATCTTGAGTCAGGAAATGCTGCAGGCTCTCCGGCACTACAGCGACTTGGTCGGCAAACCTTTGCACGCCTGTGCAGCCGAGTTGATCGAAAGAGGCCTCGGCGGTGCGCAGCACGTTGACAGCCAACTGCAAAGGGAACAACAGCAAGCCCCCACTCTGAAAAGGTTGGATGGTTCGTAGCGGAAGTTGACTTGCAGAGTTCTTACCGGAAGATGCTGCATGGTTTGACGTCCGGCGAGTACCTGTTCTAGGTTTCGCCTGTGCGAGCACTGCAAGGCGTAGTTGGTTCGCATCAAACCGTTTCAACCTGTTAATCCTATGGCTTACGAATTACCTCCCTTACCTTACTCATTCGACGCATTGGAACCGCACATCGATGCGAAGACGATGGAGATCCATCACGACAAGCATCATCAGGCCTACATCACCAACGCCAATAATGCCTTGAAGGATTTTCCCGACCTCGCAGCGAAGCCGGTTGAAGTTCTGATCGCCGATTTGAGCGTCGTCCCGGAGAAAATCCGTGTTGCTGTCCGAAACAACGCCGGCGGGCACGCGAATCATTCTTTCTTCTGGAAGATCCTTGGTCCAAATGCCGGTGGGGCGCCCACAGGTAAGTTGGCAGAGGCGATCGATTCTACCTTTGGCGGGCTCGAACCGTTCAAAGAGAAACTTCAGGCGGCTGGGGCGGCTCGATTTGGCAGCGGCTGGGCCTGGCTGGTCGTCGACAAGACTGGCAAATTAGAAATCGTTTCGACCGCCAATCAGGACAGTCCAATCACCGACGGCCTGAAGCCGGTGCTCGGTGTCGATGTCTGGGAGCATGCCTACTATCTCAAATACCAGAATCGGCGTCCGGAATATCTGAAGGCGATCTGGGCTGTCATCAATTGGGATGCGGTCGGTAAGAATTACGACGCAGCAGTCTAGGAACCGCAGCGAACTCCCACCAACGCCAGCCGGAATCCGTTCAGGATAGTGGCTTTCGCCGTAGCAAAGTCCGGGTCGGGACACGCTTCGAGCCAGTGGCTCTGCGTGTCTTGACTGAACTTGGCGACCGGCGAAAGCGACTCTGGACTTTTGTGTTATCCAGGCTAGTTGGTTGCCAACGGCATTCGTCCCATGGCCCATATCAACGAGCACTATCTCAAACTGAAAGCCGGCTACCTTTTTCCGGAGATCGCTCGCAGAGTTCGTCAGTTCAGCGAGGAAAATCCGGAACTGGGAAAGTCTTTGGTCCGCTGCGGCATCGGGGATGTCACGGAACCTCTCCCCTCTGCAGTCGTCGAAGCGATGCATCAGGCGGTCGATGAACTTGCGTGCCGGGAGACGTTCCGCGGTTATGGGCCGGAACAAGGGTATGAATTTCTTCGTCACGCCATCGCAGAAAACGACTATCGCCAGCGGGACCTGAATATCGAAGACGATGAGATTTTTGTCTCCGACGGCTCCAAATGCGATTGCGGCAATATTCTGGATATTTTTGGCCATCAAAATCGTATCGCTGTCGTCGATCCTGTTTACCCTGTTTACGTCGACACCAACGTCATGGCCGGTCATACTGGGCCCGCGGACAACTCCGGCGCCTATCAGGGGCTTGTTTATCTCCCTTGCACGAAGGAAAACGATTTTGTTCCGGAAATCCCTAAAGAGCGCGTCGATCTTATTTATCTCTGCTTTCCGAACAACCCAACTGGTTCGGTCGCCACCAGGAAACAACTCGAAGGATGGGTGAATTACGCTCGGAGCGCCGGAGCGATCATTCTCTACGACGCAGCGTATGAAGCCTACATCACCGATCCTGAGATCCCCCACTCGATCTACGAGATTTCGGGTGCGCGCGACTGTGCGATCGAATTTCGCAGCTTTTCAAAAAACAGCGGCTTTACTGGTGTCCGCTGCGCATTCACCGTTCTGCCGAAAACGCTGGTGGCATTCGATTCCAAGGGCGAGAAGAAAGCGCTGCACCCGCTTTGGAATCGGAGATTCAGTACTAAATTCAATGGTGTTAGTTATCCCGTGCAAAGAGGTGCCGAGGCCGTCTATTCGGAAAAAGGTCAGCAGCAGGTGCAGACTCTGATCCGTCACTACTTAGGCAACGCGGAAATCCTGGCAGAATCCCTCCGTTCTACCGGTCTTGAAGTCTTCGGGGGACGAAATGCGCCCTACATCTGGGTGGCGGTTCCGTCCGGTTACAACAGTTGGCAGGTTTTCGACAAGATGTTGCGGGAGATCCAAGTCGTGATCACGCCAGGGGTGGGCTTCGGCGCACAGGGCGAAGGTTACTTTCGAGTCTCAGCTTTTAATTCACGAGAGAACGCGCGCGAAGTAGCGCGCCGGTTCAAGGAAGTCCACTGGTAGACTCGGATGAGAGTCTGCGAACCGTCTGGCCGCGCTTTGAGAACGAGACGGGGACACTTCGCTGGCCGGTCAACGCAACAGTTGGGCTATCCACTCGAGGTTGTCAGGCACGGCCAATCGGTTCTCGCCGACGCGATCGTGGATGAGCGCCGTTAGCCACTCCCGCGAAGTCTCGATCTTTCGGCCATCAAAGATCAGAACAGATCTTCCGTCCACGATCGACAAGGTGTATTCGCGCAAATGGATTTCTACCGGAGTCTGCTCTCCCTTTAATTGAAGCGTTAAGGAGAGCGACCGGTCGACGGTGTTCAATTGCAAGTCGAGCAAGGTTCCATAGCGCTCGATCAGCTTATTGAGGCGGGCCTTAGCCCCTGAGGAAATCAATCGGTCTTTGGCGTTGTTCAAGGCCTGGCCACCGGGCAGTCCCCGCAGAAATGAACTGACATCCATCGTTGGCCCAATCATCAGGCGCTTTAGTGGAACACGCAATCCGGAGATGTGAAAAAATAAAAGCGGGATTTAGGTCTTGCTATTGAAGATAGTTCACCCTAATTTCGCCAGTCCGGTGACTTACCACGATGAACGAATCCGCCGATCCACCTTCCGAAGCTGTTCCTAGTGAACTCGGCTGGCGGTTTCGACGAACGGATCCTTCCCTGCCTGAAGTCTTCCGTTCGGTTCCAATCCCAAGGAACGCTGCAGGCTGGATGGGATTTGCTCGGAAGCTTCTTGCCTTCTCCGGGCCCGGGTATTTGGTTGCGGTTGGCTACATGGACCCAGGAAATTGGGCCACCGACCTCGCCGGAGGGTCTCAGTTTTACTATTCGCTGCTCTCGGTGGTCGTGATCTCGAGTCTGATGGCGATCTTCTTGCAACATCTCGCCCTGAAGCTTGGCGTGGTCACCGGACGCGATTTGGCACAAGCCTGCCGGGACAATTTTCATCCGGCTATCACCTTTGCCCTCTGGGTTGGTCAGGAGATTGCCATTGCAGCCTGTGACCTGGCTGAGGTGATTGGTTCCGCGATCGCTCTGAACCTCTTGTTCGGTCTCCCATTGGTTTGGGGAGTTTGTTTGACGGCAGGCGACGTATTCGCAGTGCTTTACCTTCAGAATAAGGGCTTTCGGCTGATTGAAGCTTTGGTCATCACCATGATCAGCGTCATCGCGGTCGCCTTCGGTATTCAGGTATTTTTGTCAAAGCCCGATTTCGGGGCGATGGCGCTAGGCGTTCTTCCCTCCTCAGGGCTCCTGCACAATCGCGAAATGCTTTACGTTGCGATAGGCATCCTTGGGGCAACTGTAATGCCGCACAACCTGTATTTGCACTCTTCCATTGCGCAAACGCGTCACTACGAGATGACCCCCGCGGGTAAGCGCGAAGCGATTTTTTTTGGCACCATTGATTCTACGCTAGCGCTTTGCTTCGCTATGTTTATCAATGCCGCGATTCTGATCGTCGCGGCAGCGACTTTCTATCGGAACGGCCATCGCGAGGTGGCCGAGATTCAGGATGCATACAAGCTTCTCAGCCCTTTGCTTGGGGTTGGCGCGGCAAGCACCCTTTTCGCAGTGGCCCTTCTGGCATCAGGTCAAAATTCCACCCTGACTGGAACACTCGCGGGTCAGATTATCATGGAAGGATTTCTGCGGTTGCGGCTCACGCCTGTTTTAAGGCGCCTCGTCACTCGATTGATCGCCATTGTCCCTGCAGTCTTGGTCACGGTAATGATCGGAGAAAGCGGGACCGCACAGTTATTGATTCTCAGTCAAGTCGTTCTGAGCCTGATGCTTAGTTTTGCCGTTGTTCCCCTCGTCATGTTCACGAACGACAAATTAAAGATGGGCCAATTTGTGAATCCGGGCTGGATGAACCTCTTTGGGTGGGTATTGGCCGGGATCATCGTGGTACTGAACGCGATTTTACTGTGGCAGACTTTTGCGGGTCATTGATCTTACCTTCATGCCAAACCGTTTGGATTTGCCGACCGGCTTGCCCGTACCGCAGGATGACGGCGCCTGCGATCACCTTCCTGGTATGCGAATGCCGGAACTATGGCTCGCGTCCACCGACGGTCATCCGGTTCATCTAGGGCAGATTCGCGGCCGCACGGTGGTCTACTGCTATCCTCGGACCGGACAACCCGATCAACCCATTCCAGATAGTTGGGATGCCATCCCAGGGGCGAGGGGTTGCACCCCCCAATCCCGCGGGTTCCGGGATCAGTATCGCGCGTTAACGGGCGCGGGCGCATCGCATCTATTTGGATTGAGCACGCAGGATACGAACTACCAAAAAGAAGCCGTCGAGAGGCTCGAGCTTCCATTTCCCCTACTGAGTGATTGGGAATTGTCTCTCGTCCGAGCGCTCAAACTGCCGACTTTTCAATTTGATTCCAGGACGCTGATCAAACGGTTAACTCTCATTATCGACGAGGGCCGCATCACCAAGGTTTTTTATCCGATATTTCCGCCCGATAAAAGCGCTGAGGAGACTCTGGAATGGTTAAGGCAAAACCCGTTCCCGAGTTGAATGAAAAACCTGGTATCGATGGGTCATTTATTTTTATGTCCACTGCCGCTGCCAGGATTAGTTCTGTCGAACAGCTTCGAGCCTTGCTTCCAAAGACCGCGCCTGAAGCTCTCGGTGTCGAGATCATTTCGGTTGATGCAGAACGAATCCTTCTCCGGATGCCGATGTCCGATCGGGCCCGCCAACCTTCAGGTCTCTTGCATGGAGGTATCAGCATGGTTCTCGCAGAAACCGCTGCCAGTCTGCATGCCTGCTGGGATCTCGATTTGTCGCACTCCGTTCCTGTGGGTATTGAAATTAGCGGAAGCCATATCCGACCCGCCTCCGACGGTCACATCCTGGCGAAAGCAAGTGTCGTTCGTCGCTCTTCCAAGCTAGCAGTCCACACGGTTGAAATCGTCCACGAAGAGTCTGGTCGCGTGCTTTGCCTCTCGCGGGTGACAAATTATTATAAGGAGATTCAACCGGTGCAGAGGACTTGATCGCCGCATCCTCGCATTCTCTGGTTCCCCTCCGTGACCTCCGTATCCTCTGTGCGATGCTTTGCCGATTCGGTGCAGTTCTCGCGTTGAAGCCGCCGTGTCACCGAACGCAGTCCCTGTTCGGCCTCCTTCTGAAAGCGATGATCGCTAACCGGAGGTGCTTGCCGCTTTCGTGAGGCGACTTAGATACGCGTCCACATCGTTCCAGGCGTCGTGTTTCGTGGCCAGGGCCACATAACCGTCGGGGCGAACGATCCATATGCCCCCGTGGGCGTATGGTTTACGCGGTAAGGGCTCGACAAAATTCGGGTATTTCGAAAGGAGGGATCTCGATGCGGGCGTGTCTTCGGCGAACAACGCAAAGCGCGGTGTGTTTCCCGAACCTACCGCTGGCTCGCCCTCACGGATTGGTGCGCGCTGTCCCGGATGCGGGCCGCCATGGACATGCGCGGATTTCGCATTCAGCGGGCTGTCGGGATATCCAACGGCCATCTCCGAAAGGATGTTTGCCATTGCGCTTTTGACCGGTGCAAGACCAAAAACCAGCGAGGCGATATGATTACGAATCGACTGCTTGATGCCGCCCTTCATCACGGTCAGGACGGTGGTTTTGCCTGTTGCTTCGAGAACTAGTTTGGCAATAGCGCTTCGCTCCGCGCTGTAGCTGCTCAGCAACGGCTCCGGCGCGCAAATACCCCGCGAGACAAGCGCGAGTTTCCACGCAAGATTGATGGCGTCCTGCATTCCGGTGTTCATCCCCTGGCCGCCCGCGGGGCTGTGGACGTGTGCCGCATCTCCGGCGAGAAAAATACGGCCTGAGCGGTAGTCCGAGACTTTACGTTCGTTGATGCTGAAAGAGGAGAGCCAGACAGGATCGCTCGCCCGAATTCCGCCGGGACCGCGCACCTCCAGAATTCGCTGAACTTCCTCCAGCGTGGGAGCGGGACGATTTCCTTCGCCGATGGAGCCTGACGATTCTCCAATATCGGCGATCACTCGGTATCGCGTTCCCCGCAGCGGAAAAAGGGCCAGTACTCCCTCCGCATGCCAAAAGATATTGATCGCCGGAGCACCTGCGACGCCGCTTAGATGAATATCGGCCAGGATCCAATCGCTTAGCATCGTACTGCCGAGGAATTCCATGCCAAGCTGATGACGGACAGTGCTGTGAGCGCCATCACAACCAATCAGCCACGATGCCTCTGCGGTTTCTTCCCGCCCGTCGGAATGGAGGAGAGTGCATGATACCCCATCGGCACCCGACTCCAATTGCTTCAATTCCACCTGGCGTTCTGCCTTCAGGCCGAGCGTCTCCAGATGCTCTTCCAGCAGGCGTTCCGTCTCGCTTTGCGGAATCATGAGCACGAAATTGTAGCGAGACTCGATGTGAGTCATTTCAACGTGGGCGATTTCCTCACGACCCGAGAGAATATTGGCCCCCTGAATTTTGAGGCCGGCATCGATGAAGCGCTGGGTGCTATCCGTGCCCATACGCTCCATCAGTTCGAGCGTTCGCGCCCAGAGAACGAGCGCCTTGGATTTGTCAGTCCGCTCGGCATTTTTGTCTATGAGGCGAACGGACAAACCGTAGCGCGCCAGTTCTGAGGCCATTGTCAGTCCCACAGGGCCCGCTCCGGCAATCAGCACGTCGGTCTTCATATTCAAACTCCTGCAACCGTTTATCGTTGAGCATTATGTAAAAATACCTATGAGAGATGCACTAATTCAGCAGCTCCGCATAATGCCGGCGCGCCACTTCTTCGCAGAGGGTTAAAATCTCGGTAGCTGAAGATAATTTCCGGGTTTCTTCGAGCAAGCGGTTGCATTCCTGAGTGTTTAAAGTTTGAACGGCTTTTTTCACGCGCGGGACCAGGCCCGCGCTGACACTTAATTCGTCCACACCGAGCGCTAAAAGCAGCGGCGTCAGGGTAATTTCTCCAGCCATCTCGCCGCAGACACCCACCCAGATTCCCTGCGCGTGGGCCGCAGAAACGGTCATCTCGATCAGCCGAAGGATCGCCGGATGAGTCGGTTCGTACAAGTGAGCGATCCGCTCATTCACCCGGTCCACCGCAATGGTGTACTGGATCAGGTCATTGGTCCCAATGCTGAAAAAAGCCACTTCGCGCGCCAAGGATTCTGCTACCAACGCCGCACTGGGGACCTCGATCATGATGCCGACGTCAATGTCCTCTTGGAACGGCTTACCCTCTGCACGGAGCTCCGCTTTGCACGTCTCCAGAATTTCTTTGGCCTGCCGTAGCTCGGAGAGACCAGAGATCATCGGAAACATAATTCGGACGTTGCCAAGAGCGCTCACCCGTAGAATCGCTCGCAACTGGGCCTTGAAAATGTCGGGGCGTTCGAGACAGAATCGGATCGCGCGGCATCCCAGAAATGGATTAAGTTCCGTCGGCAGGTGCGAGTGGCTCAGAAACTTATCGCCGCCCAGGTCGAGCGTGCGAATGATGACCGATTGCGGGAGAATGGCCTCCGCTACCGCCTGGTAGACGACGTATTGCTCTTCCTCGCTTGGTAAATCGCTCTTATTTAGAAAAAAGAACTCAGTTCTGTAGAGACCGATGCCTTCCGCGCCAGCTCCAACCACCAGCGGAACGTCTTCGGGAAGTTCGATATTTGCCGAGAGGATGACGTGGCGGCCGTCTGCCGTCGTGCTGACGGTGTCGCGCAGACTCGTCAAGACTTCCTCGACGTGTTCCAGCTTTATTTCGATTTCACCGTATTCCCAAAGGGTCTGATCCGTCGGGTTTAGAATGACGATGCCATTTGTCCCATCCAGCAAAACATGTTGGCCGGGACGCAATCGTTGCGAAATGTCTTTCAACCCTACGACCGCCGGAATATTCAGCGAACGCGCCATGATTGCGGTATGCGACGTTCGGCTCCCAACGTCCGTCGCGAATCCGAGAACCAATTGACGATTCAACGTCGCCGTATCGGAGGGAGTGATATTATGCGCCACCACGACCTGCGGCAGATCGATGGTACCAAGTGTCTTGGTTGATCGCCCGAGCAAGTTGCGAACGACGCGCCGAGTCACGTCATGAATGTCAAAGGCCCTCTCCCGCAGATAGGGATCATCGATTTCACTGAGTGTCCGCGCATACCGATTGGCGACTTCGGCAAAAATGAACTCGACGTTGAATTTCTCTCGCTCGAGGTTGCGAAGCACTTCATCGATCAACGTCCGGTCCTCGACCACCAGCAGATGCGCATCAAAGATGCTGGCATCCTTTGCTCCGATCGCTTCGGCGATCCGTTGTTGCATCTCGAGGATCTGCGCCCGGGTGGCGATCAGGGCCGACTCGAACCGGACAATCTCCTGGGCGATCTCAGATTCATCAACGCTTCTTTTCGGCGGCTCTTCGTCATCGGGGTGATGAAGAAAGACCACCCCGCGGGCAATCCCTGGCGCAACTCCGATTCCTTGAAATCTTTCTTCCGGGCCGCTCATTCAGCGCTATTCCTCATCGAACCGTTTTTCGACCAGCAGTTCGAGTTCCTGAATGGCCTTCTCGGCGTCCACTCCTTCCGCTGAAAGGATCAGCTTCGTCCCTTGGCCGGCTGCGAGCATCATGAGGCCCATGATACTCTTTCCGTTTACCTGCTCCCCATCCTTCTCGACCCAGATTTCGGCTCTGTGTTTGTTGGCTGCGCGAACGAACATGGCCGCCGGACGAGCGTGCAAGCCCAGCTTGTTCAAGATAGTGATCTCCTTTTGAACTTTTCCAGAGGATGGCCGCTTCCCCAACAAACTCATCACATCTCCTTGCTCGTTTGCATTAAATTCAACAACCTTTGATTAAATTCTACTGCGCTGTTTTGGCCAAGGCTTTTCAGCTTTTGGTCCAACGCCCCAACTTCCACCAATCGAGCCAGATCGCGTCCTGTCCGGACTGGAATGGTGATGTGCGGAATACGGATCCCCAATATTTCGTAAAATTCTTGCTCAAGCCCGATCCTGTCAACCTCTTCAAGTTCTTGCCAGTCCCGGAGAGTCACAATCAGATCAAGCCGCTTCTCTATCCGAATACTACCCACCCCAAAGATGGAGGCGACATTAATGATGCCGAGACCACGAACTTCCATGTGATAACGCGTCAGATCGGGAGCGGTTCCGACCAATTCGCGTCCATCCAGGACGCGGAATCTTGTGACATCATCGCTCACCAGGCTGTAACCGCGTTCGATCAACCCAAGAACGCACTCGCTCTTTCCTACCCCGCTCGATCCGCGGACCATCGTTCCAATTCCCATAATGTCGACCATGCTTCCGTGCTCGGTGGTAACGGGTGCAAAATCCATTTCCAGACCAATGGTCGCGGCATTGATGAACCGCATCGTGACCATGGGAGTGCGAAAGATGGCTATCTCCAAACGGGCAGCGGCATCCGCGAGCGCTTTCGCGACTGGCAAATGGCGCGAAACAATGACACAGGGGATATGTTGTTCGCAAAGCTGCTGGCAGCGCGCCTGCTGTTCGGATTCCGGCAAGCTCTTCAAATAGCTTGCCTCGGCATTACCAAGGACTTGAATACGTTTACCCGCGAAGTAAGTAAAAAATCCGGAGAGAGCCAAGCCAGGACGATTGATGGTTGGTTCGCGAATTTTTCGTTCGAAGCCGAGGGCAGGGCCAACGAGTTTGAGCTGAAGCGCGTCTGCGTGCCGCGTGTAGAATTCGCCGACCGGGATAAAAGGTAACTTCCCTCGTCTCATTCCAGTGCACCGGGTCGGCTGCTTCGTTGCTCGTCAGCATTCACCGGCAAGATAGTAGCAAAGTTCTCTGGGGCATCCATTTCAAAGTGTGGAATCGGCCAGCTATTGTCTCGCAGGCTCCACGCAAAAAGTGCCCGGGTAAGCGCGACCGGCACGCCATGTTCCCCGGGCACAGACTTTTCTCGCTCCGACTTAGTTAAACGTTGGCTCGATTAGCCCAAAATCCCCGTTTTTCCGCCGGTAAATAACGTTCACTTTCTCTGTTTTGGCGTTCAGAAAGACAAGAAACTGCTTGGACGACATTTCGATCTGCAACACAGCTTCATCGATGAACATCGGTTTCACGGGATATTTCTCGCTGTGAATAAAAGATGGCTCCGAGAGATTCGCAGGGGCTTCCGACTTAGCCGTGGCAGCGAGTCCAGTTTCCGATGCCTCGTCGAACCCATCTACCCCATCCACCCATTCCCACCGCAGCACAGTCTCTTCGAGGTGTCGAATCGCATGCTTTCGGGGCCGGTGCTGCCGCATGAGCCGAGTTTTATATTTCCGCATCTGTCGGGCGATCTTATCCACCACCTCATCGACGGAGACGTACATATCATCGTTCTCAGCACTGGCCTCGAGCGTGATATGGTTGCTACAGTGCAAAATCACCTCCGCCGTGTGGCGGTATTTCTGGACATCCAGAAGTATCTGTACCTCGATAATTTTTGGATAATCAAGGTGAAGACAAGCCAAGCGACGTCGGCAATACTCTTTCATCGCTTCGGTGACACTGACATGCCTCCCGGTGACCTGGATGGGTGGGTTTGCATTCTGTACCTGCATATTTGGGCGCTTTCTTTTTGGGTTAATGACCGCTAAGTAATCTGCTATCAGCGAGATAGAGCAGAAAACGTTCCCGTAGAACCAAGAAGAACTCTCCCTGGCATGGACTACGTGAACAAGCGGCCGACAACATGGTTCTAGACTTACATTCGAAAGCGTTCACCGAGATAGAGTTGTCTGCTAATGGGGTCATTGATCAGAAACTCCTGGGTCCCCTGGCTCTCAACTCTTCCATCAAATATCAGATAAGCGCGGTCCACGATCTCCAACGTCTCGCGAACGTTGTGATCGGTGATCAAGATTGCCAAGCCCGATTTGCTGAGGTTTGAGATATGCTGTTGGATTTCCGAGACAGCAATCGGATCGACGCCACTGAAGGGTTCGTCCAGCATCATCAGCTTCGGATTAGTCACCAGCGATCGTGCGATGGTCAGGCGTCGCTTTTCCCCGCCACTCAGCGTCAACGCTTGGTTTTTGGCAAGGTTCTCAATTCCAAACTGCCGGAGTAATTCGTCACAACGCCGGTGTCGTTCCCGGCGCGAGATCCGCAGGGTCTCCAGGATGGCCAGAATATTCTGTTCGACGGTCAGTTTTCGGAAGATGGACTCTTCCTGGGGAAGATACCCCATACCCATTCGGGCTCTCCGATGCATCGCAAAGCCGGTCACGTCACGATCCTGAAAATAAACTCGGCCACCATTGGGCCGAACCAGACCCACTATAAGATAGAAGGTGGTCGTTTTACCAGCACCATTTGGCCCGAGCAAGCCGACAATCTCACCTTCGTTGACATGGATATCGATCCCGTTCACCACCGACCGGCCGCCGTATATCTTGACCAGTTTATCCGTACGCAGAATCGGCTTTTCAGTTCGCCGTCTCGTTTCCAGGACAGGGGACTCAATTTCTAATCTACTGGGCGCCATTCGTATTGGGGGTGTTGGTACCGGTTCTGTCCACAATCAACGTTCTCGTGCTCCCGTAGGTTTGCATCTTTCCGTCTTTGTAGATCACCATTTTCACGCCGGGTGCAGTTGCGATATGCGTGTTAAGACCCTGCGTGACTTGTGGCCACCCGGTTAAGGTAATCGTCCCATCTTTTGCCAGGTAAACAGCGTTCTCTGCCTTCCCGACCGAGGTCGTGGGTTGCTGAGGGGTTGCAGGTGTCGGAGCAGGAGTTGGACCTATTGTCACACTCCGTGCAGCGGGCTTAGACGCGGCTGCTGTTTGCGCCGGTGTCTTGGGCTGATTGATGTGAACGATCACCACGTTCCCTTGAGCCTCAGCCTCGTTTAATCCACCCCCGTCTTCGTCCTTGTTCAGGTGAACGGTCAATCGATTCGAGGTTAACGTGAATTGAGGGTCAACCACTTTGACGTTGCCAATGAATATTCCGCTCCGAGTCTTGGTGTCGAACTGCGCTTCCTGTGTCGCTGTAATCTCAGTCGGGCCCTGTGGACGGCCGTTATTTTCGCCTAGTAGATCGTTCGACTGCTCCTTCGCTGGGGTAGGAGTCTGTTTTGAGGCAGGAGATTTTGCCGCCGCCGCAGGCTTCGCTCCAGAAGCGGGCTTCTGCTGTGCCGCATGGATCACCGTACTCAAACAGACCATAGTTCCGAACAAGATGACTGATTTCTTCACTGACATTAATGTTGTTGACCGCCGGTGCCAGATTTTGTTTCAAATTTGCTACGATTATAAATCACTAGATGGATATTTCCGAACATCGTCCCCTGGCGAGTTTTTGAGTTAAATACCCCACTATCCGCCGTGAAATTGAAATCCTCTCGGGTGATATGAACCGGTTCCTTCGTTGTGATGACTTCGGTATCCAGATTCATCGTCGATGATATCAACTCGATCTTGGCGTCCGGCTTGAACGTCTGTTGATTGTACATTTGGATCGTCGTGGTGTGCATTTCGATGTTCTGGTCATCCAGTCGCCTCGCGGCCTCCATGTCGAATTGCATCTCTACCTTCCCCTGATCATTCCGGACCGGAACACGCAAGCCTTTGACATCATGTCCGATCGGCACCGGCAGATCAATTCTACGCCCCTCTCCGCTGCTGTTGCTGTCGGCCAGCAGCGTTGAACCTGTGCTTCCGAACAGCCAGATTAAAGCAAAAGCTTTACCGGCAGAGATCATGGATTTGCTTAAGCTTTCCCAGCAAAGCCGAAAGATCCCGGAGCGGTACTTGGTTCGGTCCATCTGAAAGGGCTTGACTCGGATCATAGTGGGTCTCGATAAATATTCCGTCACACCCCGCCGCCGCTGCAGCTCGCGCCAGGACTGGCGCCAGCACGCCATCACCGCCGCTCCGGTCTCCCGCACCACTCGGTCGTTGAACCGAATGCGTGGCATCAAAGATGACCGGGTAGCCAAGTTCCCGGATCCAATACAACGAACGCATATCCGCAACGAGGTTATTATAGCCAAAACTAACGCCTCTTTCGGTAAAGACGTACGTTGAGCATCCGTAGGTTTCCAATTTGTCCGCGATGTTCCGGACGTCCCACGGAGCCAGGAATTGCCCCTTTTTCACGTTCACCGCTCTCCCGCTTTCTGCTGCTGCTCGAATCAGGTCGGTTTGGCGACTGAGAAAAGCAGGAATCTGCAGGAGATCAATGAATTGGCCTGCCACCCGAGCATCATCCGGCGAATGAACGTCGGTGGTGACCGGCACCTTCATCTGATCCCCAATCTTGCGCAGCAACCGACAACCGGCTTCCAGTCCAAGGCCGCGAAACGATTTGACCGAAGTCCTGTTCGCTTTGTCATAGGAAGCCTTGAAGATCCACGAAACACCTAATGGATCACAAATCTTTTTAAGATCTTCGGCCAGGGAAAGGACGAATTTCTCAGATTCGATGACACAGGGGCCAAGTATATAAACAGGCCTTTCACCGCCAATTTCCACGCCCCGAATGTCAAATCTTTTCACGACTCAAAGACCGGCCAGGAACAGACCGCGCCCCAATTGGAGCGAACTGCCGCCAGTGCCCAACGGGCGAATCAAGAACCGTAACTTTTGACGAACTTCCGTTTACCGTCCGGATCTGCTTTGTTCTGGTGTGGGCTCCTCCGCGGGTTTCTGCTCAGCTTGGGGTGGAGGCGCTTCAGGCTGAATTACCGTCTTGTTCGAGTCCGAGGGCTCCCCCCGAACTGCCTCAACGAAGGCCATCTGCAAATTCGAAATAGCGCCGGCCAGGATCCGGGACTCGTCGGAGTTTAAGTTGCTTTTGGTCTTTTCCTGAATCATCACCAGTTGATCAATCAGTAGCTGGGCCATGTCCAAGTTAACTTCCGCCTTCCCTGTCTGAGGGTGTGGTATCTGACCCAACATAAAGGCCGCATTCTGGGCCTGCATCATCACGAACTCGATAAACCGTTGCGTCATCTCGCCCGAAGAAACAGTCGTATTCTGGTATTCTGCCATATCGGATTTTCCGTTTCGCTCAAGGCCTAACAATGATCGTTATCGCCGGTTTATCCATCAAATATTTCCTGGCGGCTTCATTGACAGAATCGATCGTCTGATCCTCAATCTGCTTCCTGCGTCGGTGGACATAATCGTATCCCAATCCGTACAACTCATTGAGCGCTACGCTGTGCGCGTAGGCGTCCATGTTCTGCAACTGGAAAGCCAGTTGCGACAAAGTCCTTGTCTTAGCTCGGTCAAACTCCTCTGGTTTAAGGCCGTGTTTCCATAAGATCTCCAATTCGTGGTAAAGAATCTGCGTCACCTGTTCGACCTTTGCGGGAGCAGTGGCCACGTGAAGGCTGAAAACTCCTGGAGCAACTCCCAGGAATAAGGAACTCCCAACCGAGTAGGCCAGTCCCAGTTCCTCGCGGATCTTTACGAAGAATCGGGAACTCGAATCGCCCGCCGCCTCATCCAGAATTTCGAGACTGATTCGATCCGGGCTATCAATCGTGCAGGCGAGATAGCCGACGCACACCACTGCCTGGTGCCTGCCTTCATAGGAAGTGACGAGCCGGCTTTGGAAATCCTCCGGCACTCTCGCGGTGGTCGGAACGAAAGATTGGTCCTCTGCCAAATCTTTCGGTACCTGATCGACCAGTTCGAGGATCCGGTCAGTGTCGATAGCGCCACAAAAACCAAAAACCGCTCGGGGCCAAACAAAACAGGCCCGGTGTCTATTGATGAGATCGGCTTGCCCAATTTGAAGGACTGTTTCTTCGCGGCCGAGCGGATTCAAACCGTACGGGTGATCACCGTAAATCTCGGCTCTCAACAAATTCCGCGCGACGATCTGTGGCTGCGCCTTCTCCGCCCGGATGCCGGCGATCTGACTTTCCCGTTCGCGTTCCGTTGATTCGGCTGGAAACGCGGGGTTGACCGCCACGTCCATCATCACGGCAAACGCATCGCTGAAATCGTCGGACAACGAACTGGCGGCAATCCGTATCGTGTTAAACCCGGATTCCACCGAGAGCATGCCGCCCATCCCCTCAATCTGCCCGGCGATCTGCTCGGCCGATCTGCTCTTCGTACCCTTTGGCATTGCCTGGGTGAGCAGTCGATGGAGGCCACTGTTTCGATTCGTCTCGTAAAGCGAACCGCCTCGAAAGGCCGCGGAAGCGTAGATCATCGGAAGCCGCCGGTCCGGAATGAGAACGACCTTGGTTCCATTGGGCAGCACATGAAGTTCAGGGTCTGCGATCTTCGTTTTTCTGATCGACGCCCGCTTGGAGTCATTCCCTGGACGAAGCACCGCGACGGTCAGGTTGGAATCCGTGAGATAGCGGGAAACAACCCGTTCAACATCCGCGGGGGTCACGCCTTGCAAGCGCTCCAAGTAACGGTGGCTGAAATTGAGGTTCCTGGCGTACAACCAATTCAAACCGAGATCCGAAGCTAATCCCTTGACGGTCTGAAACTGCTCGATCGTGTTCACGGTAATGATCCGCTTCGCCTTCCTTAGTTCTTCCTCGGAAAATCGGCTTTGCCGACGATCGTTGACGCATTCCACAATTCGATTGGGAACCATCTCCGCGACTTCTTTCGCACACTGGCCCGAAACCGTCAGCAAACCTGGGAATCCAGGGGTATAGGCGTAAGCTCCCACCCCATAGACAAGGCCTTCCTTCTCGCGCAGCTGCTGATAGAGTCTTGAACTGGCTCCGCCGCCCAGAACAACGGAAGCGGCATCGACCGCCGCCATGTCATCGTCGGAAACGCCCGGCACGTGCCAGCCCAGATTGAAATAAGCAAGGTCACCGGCAAAGTCTTGCGAGGTCTCGCGCCGACCCAACTGGGGTGGTTCTTCCGGTAAAATGATCGGCTCCAGTGGACCGCGCTTGGCGAATCCAAGAAGTTCTTCGGCGTAGGAGCGAACCTGATCCGTTTCGACGTCCCCCACCACCACCAGAAACAGATTGTTCGGAACGTAGCGCTGCCGGTAATACCGGAGGACATCTTCGTGCGCCAGTTGATCAAATACTTCCCGGATCCCGATCACCGGATACCGACAAGGGTGCACCTGAAAAGCCGTTCCGAAAGTGAGGTGACTGAGAAGGCGGTCCGGATCATCGAGGCCCATGTCAAACTCGCGTCGAATAATGTCCATCTCCTTTTCGAGAGGCTCAGGTTCGACGAGCGATCGAAAGAGCATATCGCCCAAGACGTCGATCGACTGCCGGACCGCTGCGGCTGGGCAGTCAACCCAGAAAACCGTCCGTTCAAAGGAGGTGTAGGCATTAACGTAACCGCCCATTCCGTGAATCTCGTCGCTGATCTGCTTGGAAGAACGGCTTTCCGTCCCATTGAAAAGTACGTGCTCCAGCAGATGGGTCAGCCCGCCGCCGAGCCACTTGCCTTCGTGAATGCTGCCTGTCTGGCACCAGGCCTGAATGCTGGCAACCGGCGCGGAATGCTGTTCAGCGACAATGACCGTCAAACCATTTGAGAGTTCGAAAAGAGTCGGATCAACCTCAGGAAGCCCCATTGAAATCATTTCCAGGTTCAGGAATTTGCCGGATTTGATTTGTGAGGCTCAAAAGGCGCGGTAAATGCCATATGAAAATCCAAAGCGCGATTAAAATCATCCACTGAATCCGATTCCGTCTTTCCGAAAACGCCGGCACCGATCAGGTTGAACACCATCTGACCGACATCAAACGAAGACCGGACACCCCAATATTCCAGGACGGTCATCACCATTGGTCCAAATTCTTTGAGCGCGAGTTGTCGGAATCCGTCGAGCAACTCGGCGGCATCGACGTGCGATCCGGCTTCGGTTTTCCCACGCTTTTTTTGTTTGATCGTGAATTCAAGGGCTTCCTTCAGGAAGATGTAGGCTTCTTTCCCGTAGCGAGGATCCCTTTCGATCATTTGTTCAACGACTTCATTAAAAGATCTCTGCATTTTTTTTACCTGGACTCAACCTGCTCTTGCTGAACAACGGTTGCCCGAACGTGTTTTACGATTGCTCCCACGAGCAACGCCAATCCAAGTGCGACAACCAGCAACTGCTCACCCCGAGTCAATCGAAACATCCAATAACTATATGCCATTGAAATGCTTTGTCATGTCATCGACGCCTCCCAACGGTTAAGGCCCTCAACTGCTCGTGGAGGGTGTGGGCCCGGAAGATCCGGCCGCCTTATCCGAGCCACCTTTAGCGGTCTCACTCTTGCTCCCCTCGCCTTTGGAAGACCCACTTTCTTTAGGCTTATCCGAACTGCCCTTGGCTTCGTCGCCTTTCGAGGATCCACTTTCTTTTTTGGCGCTTTCCTTATAATTCGCGCTCCGGTAGTCGGTGGTATAAAAACCAGAGCCCTTAAATATCAGTCCTGCACCTGTTCCAATCAGACGCTTGACCTTCCCTTCACCCCAAACCTCTTGCCGGCACAACTGCTGCGGGCAAACCGCATACGCCGCGTCGTTCATCGACTGGAAGGCATCAAATGTCTGATTACACTTTTCGCATTTATATTCGTAGGTGGGCATAGGTGACGCTCTCGATATAGCAGAGGGTGATGCCTCCAGCAAACAGTGCCTGCATCCATCTGTCATCGGCAATCGTAACGGAGGTGACTTGACGACTCGCCCAATCGAGTTTATTCCGCTGATTTCCGGTCTATGACTATTCGATGGTTTCCCATAATCTTGGTCGCTTCGTTTCTCGCGGCGTGCGGTGAGAGCGAAAAATCGCGCCTGGCAAATCCGAATACGTCGTATTTACCATTGACCGGCGGTTCGGCATCTAACGCTCCTGAATCGGGTTCAGGTTACGACCCGATCTCCTATTGGGATGGGGACGGCGTGCAGGGAGCGCCCTCCGTCAAAATCTATCTGAAAGAACAGCGGGCCTATTTCTACAAGGCCGACGTTCTCGTGGGCGAATCCCAAGTGTCGGCCGGGCGGGAAGGCCACAACACGCCGGTTGGCAACTACAAGATCACGCAAAAAGACAAGGATCATGCCTCCAGTCTGTACGGAGACTATGTGGATGCCACGGGAAACGTTGTGCAAAAGGACGTTGAAGCGGGCAAGGATCCAAAACCGCCCGGAGCAGTCTTCAAAGGCGCCCCAATGCCATACTTCATGCGCATCACCGGCGGTGTCGGAATGCACGAAGGTTATTTGCCAGGTTATCCCGCATCGCACGGATGTATTCGAATGCCCGGAAAAATGGCGGAGACTTTTTTCAATAACGTCGAATTGGGAACTCCCGTTCAGATCGTGGATTGACGCCGGTGGAAAATCTTTACCTCCTCCGCCGAATCGCGTGATAAATCAGTAAAAGGACAATCGCGCCGATCACGGACGGTATAAACCCGACCGGTCGCAAATTGCCCGGGTGCCCATAGGTGAAGCCAAATATTCTGCCGATATAAAAAGCGACAAACGAACCGGCGATCCCGATCGCCATGGTGATAAGGCACCCGCCGGGTTCTTCCCCTCGAACGATTAGTTTCGCAATCGCGCCGACGATTAATCCGATAACCAATGCGCCAATCAGACTGAACATAGATTACTCTTTCCTCTTTTTTGCCTCCCATCTAAACGTTTGCACCCGTAATCGCAAGCTGATGTGGAGGCTACCGACTCACTTCGTCGGTCGGTCGATGATTACTTGACCAGTTCACACCATTTGAGTGTACTCACGCGACCGGTTCTAAAGTAGGCTTCGGCATGAGCCGTAGTCCGCAGCTCCACTTCGACACCGATTCGACACAAAAGAGATTCGCGCGAATTAATTCTGCAGGCAGCCGAGAATATCGTCGCCAGGCGCGGTCCCGCGCACCTGACGCTCGAAACAGCCGCCCACGAAGCCAAGGTCAGCAAGGGCGGCCTCTTTTATCATTTTCGGTCCAAAGAAGCCCTGCTCGAAGCGATGATCCTCCGATCGATGGAACTTTTGCTCAGCGAGCAAACGAAAGTCGAAGAATCGCTGAATGGCGAGCGTAACGGCAAAATGAAGGCGAACATCATCGGAACTCTCCGGCACCTGGAGGGCCAGCGCCCCGTTCTGACGGCCGTTATCGCGGCAATTGCCAGCGATCCGAAGCTGGTTGAACCGATGCGAAATTCGATCCGAAGGGAATTTCAGAATCTCTCCAAGGGACTCACCCTGCAGACGGAAGATATAGCTATTCTGTTTCTCGCTTCGCAGGGATTATTGCTCCTGGAACTCCTCAACCTCTCGTTCCTGACACCGGGCCAGATTCGCAAAGTCTCTCAGCGAATGTTGCAGATGGTCGAGGAGCTGGAGGAGAAACGTATCGGCGGGTCGGCGTAGGGCGTGTCGGCGTAGGGCTGTTGCCCGGCTGGCGACCCGGCCGTGGCCGCATCGCATACAATGAACGACTGTGTCGAACGCCGACACGCCCTACGCCGACCCGCCGATACGTTTCCCCACCGACCCGTTTCTGCCTGTGTCGGAATCGTACGGGTATTCTACCGCACGCTACCGTTGCACAAAGGCGTGATTGCAGACTACAACCTTAGAGATGCTTCCCCCCTGGCAACCTCTCGATCAAACCCGCGTTTCCATTACCGGCGGATTCTGGGCCAAACTGCAGCAGCAGGTAGGACAAGTCACTCTCGGCCACATCTACAACGAGATGCGGAACCAAGGCCACTTCGATGCCCTGCGACTCGATCAGCGCATGCACCGCGGCCGGCAGGAATCGAACTCATGGTACTGGGGAGGCAGCATCTTCTGGGACTCGGATGTGGCCAAATGGCTTGAGGCCGCCAGCGCCTACCTGCAACACCACAAAGACGCGAAGCTCGAAATCCTGGTCGACGGTACGATTGAACTCCTCGCGGGCGCCCAGCAATCCGACGGCTATCTCAATAGCCATATCCTGACCTGGCGCCCACGGCATCGTTTCAAAAATCTTCGTGATCTGCATGAGCTCTATTGCGCTGGCCATCTAATCGAAGCTGCAGTGGTCCACCACCAGGCGACTGGTAAAAAGACTTTGCTCGATATTGCCATTGGTCTGGCAGATCACCTGGTAAACGTGTTTGGTCCCGGGTCTCATCAACTGCCTGGCTATTGTGGGCATCCTGAAATTGAGCTGGCCCTGATCCGCCTGTATCGTCTCACTCGCGAGCAACGCTACCTGGACCTCAGCCGATTTTTTGTCGAACGACGAGGAACGAAACCTCATTACTTCGACCAGGAAGCAGTCCAAAGATTGGATTCAGTACCGTTTCGCCCCAATCATCCGGTGCATCCGTACGCGTACATGCAGGCCCACATTCCGATCCGGGAACAACGGGAAGTGGTCGGACATGCCGTGCGCGCCATGTATCTTTACAGTGCGGTGGCGGATCTGGCGGATGAATTGAGAGACGAAGAATTACTCGCCGTTTGCAAAACCTTCTGGAACGACCTCTGCAGGAGCAAACTATATATCACCGGGGGCATCGGCTCAGACGCTGAGAACGAGGGATTCACCAAAAATTTCGATCTGCCAAACCTCGACAGCTACGCCGAAACCTGTGCCGCGATCGCCCTCCTGCAATGGGCCCACCGCATGGTTCACCTCGATCTCGACAGCCGATACACCGACGCGATGGAAAGAACGCTTTATAATGGTGTTCTGGCTGGCCTCGGCATTGACGGCAAAACATTCTTTTATCACAACCCGCTGGCGAGCGATGGTTCGCAACACCGGGTGAGTTGGCCATGGTGGTGTCCCTGCTGCCCGGCAAATCTCGCTCGCCTGGTCCTGTCCATTTCCGGTTACCTCTATTCTTCAGGGCCCAAAGCAATTGCGATTCATCATTACGTTTCCAGTGAAGCGAGCTTTTCCGTGGATGGCAAGGATGGCCGCCTGGTCGCAGTCTCGGATTTTCCGTTCGATGGCACCGCTTCGATTCGGTTCGAGAGCGTACCCGGTACTTCATTTGAAGTCCGGCTCCGGATTCCAGGATGGGCCGGCGATCGTCAGTTCGCTCTGAACGGCAATGAAATCGTGCCAGAGATTGCAGCCGGTTATGCCACGATCTCGCGCGACTGGAAGTCAGGAGACGAGTTGACAGTGAGTTTTCAGATGCCGGTGCAAACGCACTTCTCCAACTATGAAGTGGTTAGCAATCGAGGCAGAGTCGCGGTCAGCCGCGGCCCATTGCTCTACTGCGCAGAGGAGACCGACAATGGTGGTCGCCTCGATCGGCTTGCCATCTATCCGGACAAAAACTTCGAGGTTAAACGTGAGGATAGCGAACTCGGTAAGATCGTTTCACTTTCGGCGCCGGGCTCCAGCGAAGACCTGGAAGAAAGTTTGCTCTATTCCCTTTCTGAACCGGGGACTAAACCTTGTGAAATCAAAATGATTCCCTACTATGCCTGGGACAATCGCTCTCCCGGTGAGATGTTAGTTTGGCTACGGCGCGGGCGCTAAGCCGGTCACAGTGCCATTAGGCTCAGAACTCGTTCCCTCAAATCTCTCCCCCCCACAACCCCAAGTAAATCCAATGAAAAGTCATACCAAACTCAAACTGCGGTTCCGCCAGTTGATCCTGCTCGGTTCCGCCCTTGCGGCTCTCGGGCTTGCCCAGACGCGAGCCGAAGAGACCACTGTCGAAATTGTGCACTACTTTAATGTGCAAGGTCAGATCGATGCCTTAGGTCAATTGCAAAAGGACTTTGAAGCCGCCAACCCCGACATTAAACTTCATTTCACCTATGTGCCATTTGGCGAACTGGTCAGCCGCACGCTCCAGATGGCAGCCGTGCACAAACCGCCGGCCATTTCGGCGATCGATAACCCCGATGTCCTGCGGGTCGCTAAAGCCGGCATTCTCAAGGATATCTCCGCCGATGTCGCCAAGATTGAGCTTTGGAGTGATATCTATCCTGGCCCCAAAGCGGCGGTCTCGGACGGCAGCAAGGTGTACGGTGTGCCGATCGGCAGCAATAGCCTCGCTCTCTATTATAATAAGAAGCTGCTGACCGATGGCGGTGTCTCTGCTCCACCCCAAACCTGGGACCAACTGACTGAGACCGCAACCAAGACCACCAAAACCCCGGTCTATGGCATCGCCTTCTCGGCGGTTAATACGGAGGAAGCCACCTGGCAGTGGGAGCCATTCCTTTGGAGTAACGGCGGCAGCTTAAGCGATCTCGCGTCGCCAAATGCGAAGGTTGCGCTGGAACTTTGGGTCGACTGGGTCAAAAAAGGCTTAGCCTCCAAAGATGTGGTCAATTGGAACCAGGGCGACGTTCCTAACGAGTTTATCAGCGGGCGCGCCGCCACGATGGTGATGGGGCCTTGGCAGCTCGCAAACGTCAAGAAGAGCGGGGTTGATTTCGGGATTGTGACAATTCCCGTACCGAAAGAGGGTTCTAAACCCGTTGTCCCGCTCGGCGGTGAGGTCTGGTGCGTCCTGAAGGGCAACCCCAAAGTCGAAGCGGCGGCGGTGAAGTTCGTTCAATTCACGCAGGAACCAAGCCGCCTGCGGAAGATCTGCGATACGTTCAACTACATCTCGTCGATCCAGAGTGTCGCCAAGCAGCAGGGCGAAGCTAATCCTGAGTTACTGCCCTTCGTGGATCAAATGGCCACCGCGAAAGCCAGATCGCAAGACGGTGGGGCGAAGTACCCAGAGATCTCTTTGGCGGCCCGAACCGCCATTCAGCGCGCTCTCACGGGGCAGGCTACCGCCGAAACCGCGCTCAAGGAGGCAGCCGAAAAGATTAAGACGATTTTGGCTAAATAAATCAGGAGTTCAGGAGTTAGGAGTTGCAGGAGTTCAGGAGTTGCAGAATAGAAGGCGGCTATCCGCTCTTTGGGTCGGGATCCGGCTATGAGCCTTCCCATTCTGACTCCTGACTCCTGACTCCTGACTTCTGACTCCTGCCTCCGCCCCCTCACTTTCGCTGTAAAAGCAGCTGCACGAGGTTCAGCAGAAGCACCAACAGGACCATCAGGGTCGCGATAGCGGCGGCCTCTCCAAAGTTCAAAACCGAGAAGCCCACCTGGTAAGCGTAAGTGGACAAGAGTTGGGTCCCGTTCGCAGGGCCGCCGCCCGTCATAATGAACACCAGATCAAAGACCTTCACGGTGTAGATGGTACCGAGCGTCAGGACCGCCACCGAGACCGGTTTCAGCATCGGCAAGGTAATGAATGCTACCCGCGTCCAGAAACGTGCACCGTCAATTTTCGCCGCCTCGTAGACCTCGACCGGAATGCTTCGCATTCCAGCGTACAGCAGGATGAAATTGAAAGGAAAACCGATCCAGATATTCGCCACGATGGTAGCGGGAAATGCGAATCTCGGATCCGCCAACCAGGGGAATGAGCCCACGCCAATCAGATGGAGAATCTGATTCACCGGACCAATCTCATTGAACAGACCCTTAAAAATGTTTGCGGCCGTCAGAACGGGCGAGACCCACGGTATCAGCAGCAAGGCGAGGCAAAAATTTTTGAGGGGAAAATCGAGCTGAAATAAGAGCGCCAAGAGAAAACCGATGGAAAATTGGAACAGAATGCTAAAAAAGGCGAAGAGGATGGTGTTGAGGACCGCTTTCCAAAAAATCGGGTCGGTGACGGCGGCTTGGTACTGAGTCAGCCCGTTGAACGGCATGTCTCCGCTGACAAAGGTGTCAACGGTGGCTAACCGAAAACTCAACGTCAAACTGTAGACGACCGGGTAAAGCAGCAGCGCAAGGCAGAAAAGGACGAAGGGCAGTATGAACAGGTACGGAGAGGTGTCGAAACGCGCCTTTCTTGGCATCCGACCGGGATTGCTCCGTGACGCCGGCTTTGCTCTCCTTCTCAATTGGGGGTTTCGCGTGGGCGCTCATCGGCGTTTCTCGATCATTTGATGGCGCCGCGGGTCACACCTGCCACGATGAACCGGCTGGCCGCGATGACGAAAATCACGGCCGGAATGGCCGTCAGAACGCTTCCTGGCAACAGGAATCCCCAATCTATTCCGTATTGACCGAAGGCCTTGTAGAGCTCAAGCGTTAATGGCTGCAAGCTTGCATCGGTGATCAGGCTCAAAGCAAATATGAGGTCCCCCCAGGGAATCAGGAAACTGAAAACACCGACGGTGATCAGACCCGGCAGCGTCATGGGTAGGACGATCATCATAAATGCCCGCAATTGGCCTGCCCCGTCGACCAGCGCTGCTTCGACCAACTCGTAAGGCAAGTCCTTCATGTAGGCGGAGAGCATGATCAGGGCGAAGGGAACGGTAAATGTCATGTCGGCCAGGATCAGGCCGCCCAGCGTATTCACCAGGTTGATCTGGGTGAATACGATGAATAACGGGATCACAAAAACGATCGCTGGCAGCATTTGGGTCATCAACATGAACGCCAAAAGGGATTGGCGCCCCAGTGGTTTCCTCCACACCAAGCCATAAGCGGCCGGCGCGGTGATCAGGAGGGTGCCGACGGATGCCACTGCGCTGACCAGAAGACTATTTTGAATGTGCGGCCACAGGCGGCTCAAGGCGACGGACCAGTTCTCAATGACAAAGTGCTTCGGCCAAAGCGACATGTGTCCGCCGAAAAGCTCTGCTGGGGTCATGAAGCTGCCGACCAGCACCCAGTAGAAGGGAGACAACAGGATAGCCGAGATAGTCAAGGCAGCCACCGTAATCCACCAGCGTGGCAGGATTCCAAGAGTAGTCATAGGGGGAACGGTTTAGGTTTTTGGGTGCGATTGCCTTGGACCCGCCGCAGCAGCTCTGACTCTTGTCAGCTCATCGCAATCCAGTCAAGAACGTTACGCCCCCGAATCTCAGCTCAGGGGCGATGTAAGCGAAGCGTCCCTGCTTTGCCTCCGGCGGCCCAAAGGGTCGCCTTTCAGGATCTCTGAACTCTCGCAGCAACCTTGAGACGAAGCGCGTTCAGTGCGATAAAACCGGTCGCATCGGACTGGTTATACGCCTTGGTCGGATCAGCCTCCATCGTGGCGATATCCGGGCTGTAAAGGCTTACCGGGCTCTTGCGTCCAGCCACAGCCACGTTCCCTTTGTAGAGCTTGACTCGAACGACTCCGGTAACGTTTTTCTGCGATTCTGCAACCAACGCCTGGAGAGCCTCGCGTTCAGGCGCGAACCAGAATCCGTTATAGACCAGCTCCGCGTACTTCGGACCGAGCGAGTCACGCAGATGCATCACTTCGCGATCCATGGTCAGCGACTCAATCTGCCGATGGGCGAAAAACAAGATAGTGCCGCCCGGCGTTTCATAAACTCCGCGACTCTTCATTCCAACGAACCGATTCTCCACCAAATCCACTCTTCCGACACCGTTCCGACCCCCTAGAAGATTCAATACCTTCATGATCCACAACGGAGAAAGATGAATACGGTGTTCCGCCGTTTCGCGGAGGTCGCCCAGAAAACCGAGTTGGTCGAGCAAGCCTGGCAAATTTTTGTGGCCGAGCGCGACACATAACCCTTGCTCAAATTCCAGCTCCAGGTGCTCGGGAAGATCCGGAGCGTCCTCCGGTGCAACGCTCAACTTGTACATATCACGCAGCTCCGGACCCGTAGCGTCGACCCAAGGGTCCTCCAAAACACCGCTTTCAAAACTGATATGGAGGAGATTGCGGTCCATCGAATACGGCTTTTTAGCACTGGCAGTCACCGGAATACCCTGTTGCTCTGCGTACTGGATCATTTCGGCGCGGCCGGGAAACTGTTCCCGAAAACCTTCGAGTCGCCAGGGTGCAAGCACTTGTATTTCGGGCGCTAACGCGGCGACCGTGAGCTCGAACCGAACCTGGTCGTTGCCTTTGCCTGTTGCTCCGTGCGCTACTGCTTCCGCCCCTTCGGCACGAGCAATATCGACCATCCGTTTTGCGATCAGCGGTCGCGCGATACTCGTTCCAAGAAAATATTGGTTCTCATAAAGCGCCGATGCCTGGAACATCGGAAAAATAAAATCGCGGGCAAACTCCTCTTGCAAATCGTCCACGTAACACTTGGACGCTCCGGTGCGAAGAGCCTTCTCTTCGAGTCCCTCAAGTTCCTCTTCCTGACCGATATCAGCACAGAACGCAACGACCTCGGCAGCGTAGGTATCCTTAATCCATTTCAGGATCACCGACGTATCAAGTCCTCCAGAGTAGGCAACGACGATTTTCATGGCGCCTGCACCAATACACGGCCAGCCGCTTCTCGTCGAGTGTCGCGTGAAGCGTTCGACCTTCAGCGTTCGGCGGCGCCTTCGTTCACGTCACGACCCGCTTCTTGCTTCCTCTGACGCAGATGATCGACAGCCTCGCAGACTCTGCCGACCTGTCCTGACTGCACAGCCGAGCGCCCCGAACGCCGAACGCTGAACCCTGAACGCCGAACGCTGAACGCTAAACGCGTTTAGTAATGTGGGGGTCCTTCAGATAAAGCGGCTCCAGAGAGTGAGTGAAGCTCGCCCGGCATTGAATGAGGTATTCCGCTTCAGGACGAACGATGAGCAAGTCGGTAAAACCCGGAACCGGTCCGATCGCAAAAGTGGGTCGATCGCCCAATCTCGAACGCAAAGATCGAAATTCTTCTAACGCCAGCAATTCCGGACCGCGGGTTAATAGTCTATCTTCGACGCTGGCCAGAAAAACCGTGCCCAGCCGGGCGTCGCCCACCACATGGTAGGAGTCGGTCTGATAGCCGAAAACGGACGGACACCCGAACGCTGGACAACCAAGCGCCAATTGCATCCCGATAGCCGTTGCCGAGGCTACCCGCAACCCGGTGTAGGAACCCGGACCAATCCCGACGATAATCTCGTCCGGAGCGCCAAGAATGGAAAATACCTCCTGGATCGCCATCGCGAGCTCACCAGCCTTGGAAAACTCACGGCGTACCAGGATTTCTCCTTCACCGGCGACTGCTACGGTTCCGTGCTCCGTTGAGTTCTCGATCAGCAGGCTTTTCACCAGGCGATCTCCCTAGTATCATCGTCGTTCACCCGGAAAGAAACCTTGATCGCCTCACGTGGTAAACGGCTTGGAAATTTGTCGCCCCACTCAATCGCGCAAATGCCGCCCGCCCGCAGATACTCGTCGAATCCGATTTCCTCCAGTTCCCGTTCTTCAAGAAGACGATAGAAATCCATATGGAAAAGAGGGCATCGACCTCCTCTGTATTCATGAATAATGGTAAAAGTGGGACTTGTGACTTCGGCGTCGATTCCGAGCCCGAGAGCAAGCCCTTTGACAAACTCCGTTTTTCCGGAGCCGAGATCACCGATCAGGCTCAAGACCGTTGCCGTCGGCGTGTCTCTGATAATTTCCGAACCGATCAGCCGGGTTTCTTCGGGGCTGTTGGAAATGCGGCGCATCCGTGCTCCTGTCTTCTTCACCCGAAATGATCATAGCCTTTCCCCAAAAAATGGGTCCTGCCATTTTCGACAAGTCTGCCAATCGCCGTTAAACGCAAACGCGGGAACTTCCTCCGCCACTCTGTCTCCAATCGCTTTTTCGCCGCTGCCGGAAGAGCAAAAAGCAGTTCGTAGTCCTCTCCGTCTCGCAATCCATTTTCTTGGCTGGCCCCCGGCTGAAGAGGAAGAGCCGCCAAATCAACCTCAAATCCGAGACGACTGGCCTTTGCCAGGCGGGGAAGATCACTTGCCAGCCCGTCGCTCAGGTCCATCATCGCATGAATAGGGAACCGACTGACCAACCAGCGCGCTTCAGCGACCCGAGGCCGGAATCGCAGGTGCCTGCCACCGATCGAACCTCCCAGTTTTCCAGTGACAAACAACCAATCGCCCTTTCGCCCGCCGAAGCGCCCAACGTACCTCCCACGTTCGACCGTTCCAGTCAGGGCGACCGATAGAAAGAATGGACCGGGCGATTTTGCGGTCTCACCACCCACTAGATTGACCTGATAGACGTTGGCAGCCGCCGCCAGACCTGTATACACCCGTTTCAACCAGGCGAACTCCGTTTCGGGCCGAACCGCCACAGTAACGAGCGCGTCCAACGGCATTCCTCCCATCGCCGCGATGTCGCTAATCGATCGGCACATCGCTTTCCAGCCAATCCATTTCGGATCGGCCTCCGGCAAAAAATGAATTCCTTCGACCACGCAGTCCGACTTCAAAAGCTGCAAGCGTCCTGCCGTCTCCACCACAGCACAATCATCGCCCGGTCCCAACTTGACCCGGTCATCGAGACGGAGCGACCGAGTCAATCCCGTGACGACAACGTCTTCTCCGAGTTCGCTCAGCTTCATCGACTGGTAAAAAAGACGCCGACCAGAGTAATCGCATTGAAGAGCGCGTGCATGGCCATCGGCACCAGCAGCGAGCCCGACAATTCGTAAGCAAGCGTCAAAACGCAGGCCAATAGAAATAGCGGCAACAAGGAAGGGACGTGAAGATGAATGAGCGCAAACGCAACCCCGGTAAACACTAGAGCAGGGAGCGCTCCTGCATACCTCTTCAGAACTCCATATAAGAAACCGCGAAAGAAAAACTCTTCCGCGAGCGGCGCTATGACAATGGCCAAAATAATAATTGGGATCCGCTTGGCCGGCTCACCGGCCCGTTCAAACAATTGCATGATAGGCTGCGAATCCTTCTGCGAATTGACGTGCATCAAGCTGGAGACCACTGCGCTGCTCGCGAAGATCAGTGGGAGCGCAGAAAGTAATAACCCTGCTCCCCAGAGAAAAACTTTCGTAAAGCCGAGGCGGTCGAACCCAAAAAGTTCCGCCGGACGCATTCGACGCAGAAGCAGAGAAACCAGGATCGTTCCAATCACGAACAGCCAGAAGCCGAGCTGCACCACAACCAATAGACCGGTATCAATGGTGGCAGGGAGTGCTCTCCCCTTCCCTTGAAGACTTTGCACGCATTGAAGGGCAAACAGCGTCAGGCAGCCAAGAGCAAGATACCCATCCGTGCGGGTAAACTCACTGGCAATGACTTTCCCGCCATTCTGTACGTAGATCAGCCGGAATATCCGAAAGTAGACCGCACCACTGACCCCGACGAGTAAAGCGAGAAGCAAAACAATTAAAAAGTCCATGCGTCAGAGTGGACATCCTACACGCGAACCGACTAGTTGTCAGTGTCGGTGTCGGTAGTCAGTGCCAGTTATCAGTTGTCAGTGTAGGGAGGGCATCCGCCCCGAGGGCTCTTTTGTCCCAACTGACACTGACAACTGCCCGCCCCATGCGCTCCGTTATCCAACGCGTCAGACGGGCCTCTGTGGAGGTTGAACAAGAGATTGTCGGTCAGATCGGCCAGGGTCTGCTGGTGCTCCTCGGCGTTGAATCCACAGATTCGCAAGATGACATCGTTTGGCTGGCCGGGAAGATTGCCCGCCTTCGCATCTTCCCGGATCAAAACGGAGCCATGAATCTTTCCGTGCGGGAGATTGCCGGTGATCTCCTGGTCGTCAGCCAATTTACGCTGTTTGCCAGCACGCGAAAAGGCAATCGGCCCTCGTTCATCGCCGCAGCGGCTCCGGACCAGGCCATAAAGCTCTACGAAGAATTCTGCCGACAACTCGAAATGGAGATGGCCAAACCGGTCCATCGCGGAGTCTTTGGCGCACACATGCAGATCGACCTTGTCAACGATGGTCCCGTCACGATCTCCATCGATACCAAACGAAGGGAGTAGTCAGGAGTCAGAAGCCAGGAGCCCCGAAGGACGCCGGCTGGAACGATATGGGTTTTCCCATCGGTGAAGGCGTTTAAACAGGCGGTCGAGAAAGCGCGCGGCTCAGATGAAACTGAGGCGTAAGACGCAAATCGGACGCCTCATTTTGCAATTCCTGGCTCCAGGCTCCTGGCTCCTGACTCCTGATTAAGTTCCATCGTTCCTTTGAACTTCGGTCGCTCCTCCTCTATTCCGAAGTGAGCGGCGTACAATGCCGCGACTTGCTCCATTTCATCGTCCGTCAAATCCGGACATTCCGAAATCGACGCGAACTCGGTGAGCTGCTGCTCGTCGTAGATATTCGGAAGCGTTGAGGCGACATGCGCGTCCTTGAGCAACCAGAGCAAAGCAGCCTGCCCCATCGTCCGATTCGCTCGCTCCAAAAACCGGAGCTGTTCCACTTTTCGGACGCCATTGATCAGCCAGGCGCGCGGACGATGATTCCGATGGTCATTCGGCGGAAACTTAGTCTCTTCGGTGTAATGCCCTTCCAGCATTCCGGAAGAGTGCGGGACCCGGATCAGAAACATCGTATCTTTGCCATGTTCGATGGCGGCGTTCTGAATCGCCGCGCCCGGATGTTGCTCCAGCAAATTATAGATATGCTGGACGCTGGTGACCTCGCGTTCCTTCACGCAGTTAATGCCTTCGTACATCCAGCCGATGGCGGGCCCAAGCGCAACACCATAATATCGAATTAAGCCACGCGCGCGGAGCTGGTCCAGAGTCTCCCAGACAGCGTCCTCGACAACCTGTTCCATCCGGATGTTGTGGAGCTGAAGAAGATCGATACAGTTAGTCTTCAGTCGCTTCAGGGCGGATTCAGTGGCGCGAACTATCGCTTCGGGTGAAAAATCCTGGGGAATTTCTCGCTGCCCCCGTCGATCGTTGCCATGCTGCACAAAGTCGTAACCGATCTTCGTCGCTATCACAATTTTGTCGCGCTGATCGGAAAACGCCTTGGCGATCAACTCTTCGCTCAATCCGTTCCCATAGGTGTCCGCCGCGTCGAAGAGCGTAACACCAAGATCGAATGCCTTTCGCAGAAGAGTCACAGCCTCCTGCTCAGTAAAGCTGCCCCACCATCCTGTAGACACCGTCCACATCCCAAAGCCGACTTCGCTTACCCGAAGATCCGTGTTTCGATAAGTGCGATAATTCATGGTGCGTCACGCACTATCCTGCGAGGCCAACAGAAGGTCAAACCAACCTGAACGAGCGGCACCGTGGCCGCAAGAAAACCTGACTCGCACGCAAATATCCAAGCATTTGCGGGCAACCCGGGCTAAAGGCTTGCAAGTCCACCGAGCACACGTTGTGCTTGCGGAGGTCCGATCATCTGAATAGGAGGATCTGTCGGACAGAACTGAAAGAAAACGATGCAACCTGTACAAACATTCAATGTATCACCCCGCTTACCGGAGAATCTGGAACCGCTGCGTGAACTCGCTCACAATCTCTGGTGGACCTGGGAGCCCGATGCCAGGCGGCTCTTTCGGCATTTGGATACGCAGCTATGGGACCGAACGAACCATAATCCAATCCGGATGCTGCAACTTTCGCGCCAGTCCCGTTTGATCGAGCTCGCCTCCGATGACAATTACATCCGTGAAATGCTGTCCATCTATCAAAAATTTAAGGACTACATGGCGCGAGCCGACACCTATGGAAAACTTCGCCCCAACGCGCCCCGGATCGCCTATTTTTCGGCGGAGTTCGGATTTCATGAATCCGTGCCGAACTATTCGGGCGGTCTCGGAATTCTTTCCGGCGATCACTGCAAATCGGCCAGTGACCTCGATCTGAACTTCTGCGCGGTGACGCTCCTTTACCGGCACGGTTACTTCAAGCAACAAATCAACAAGGATGGCTGGCAGGAAGCTGTAAGCCTCAACCAGAATTTTAACCATTTGCCGTTGCTGGAGACCAAGGTCGGTGATCAACCTCTTTACGTTTCAGTCTCGATGCTTGGCAGAAATGTGACTGCCAAAGTCTGGGAGCTCCAGATCGGCCGGATCAAACTTTACCTGCTTGATACGGATATCCAGCAGAATTCGCCGGAAGATCGCCCGATCACCGAACAGCTTTATGGCGGCGACCTGGAGATGCGAATTCGGCAGGAGATTGTCCTTGGCGTAGGCGGAGTTCGGGCCCTGGATGCCCTTAGCATCCATCCGGAGGTCTATCACATGAACGAAGGCCACTCCGCGTTCCTCTCCCTGGAAAGAATCCGCCAATACGTGCAAAACTCTGGGTTGGAGTATTACACCGCCCTCCAGGTGGTCGCCTCCTCCAACGTTTTCACCACTCATACTCCTGTGCCAGCAGGGAATGACGCTTTCCCCCGCGAGATGATGGTCCGATATTTCTCCCGCTACGCGGATGATTTCCGGATCAGTTTTGACGACTTTTTCCGACTCGGAGAACCGACTGCCCATCCGACCAATACTTTCAGCATGACGATCCTCGCGCTGCGCGTGAGCCGCCATGCCAATGGCGTAAGCAAGCTGCACGGCGAAGTAAGCCAAGGGTTATGGGAGGATGTCTGGGCGGGCGTCCCGATTCAGGAAGTGCCGATCACCAGCATTACCAATGGGATCCACACTAAAACTTGGACAGCCCCCGAGTTTCATCGAATTTACGCTAAATATCTCGGCGCCGATTGGGAGGAACATCTCACCGATACCGAATACTGGCGCAGAGTCATCGATATCCCCGACGACGTATTGTGGGAGACTCATCATTTGCTGAAGGTTCGGCTGATTGATTTTATCCGCGACCGGCTCCGGAGCCAACGCATCCGCCTCGGTGAATCGCCCCAGCAATTGCGGCAGATTAACAGTGTGTTAAACCCGGACGTGCTGACAATCGGATTTGCTCGCCGTTTTGCCACTTATAAGCGCGGCACGTTGCTTTTCAGCCAGAAAGAAAGATTGCTGCGTCTGGTGCAAAACACGGAGCGCCCCGTCCAATTCATCTTCGCGGGTAAATCCCATCCCAAGGATGAACCCGGAAAACGGTTCATCCAGGAGGTTTACAATAAATCACGTGAAGCCGGCCTCGAGAATTCCGTGGTTTTCGTTGAAGATTACGACACCTACATCGGACGCAGGTTATATCAGGGAGTTGATCTCTGGCTCAACAACCCCCTTCGTCCCCTTGAAGCAAGCGGAACCAGCGGCATGAAATTGCCGCCCAACGGCGGCTTGAACCTCAGTGTCCTGGATGGCTGGTGGTGCGAGGGTTACAATGGCAAGAACGGTTGGGCAATTGGGCCAGAGATTACCGACGGGAGTCCAGATTTTCAAAACGAAGTCGATGCCGATAGCCTCTTTAACCTGATGGAGAACCAGATCATCCCGCTTTACTACGCGAAGCCCGACGGTCGCATTCCGATCGCCTGGATCCAGCTCATGCGGGAATCAATGCGAAGTGTCACACCGGTTTTCAATACCCATCGGATGGTCAAGGAATACACCGAGCGATTGTACGAACCCGCTGCGCAAGGTTTTAAGGCTCTCAGTGCCAACAAATGTCAGGCAGCGATAGAACTCGCGAAATGGAAACACGCCACCCGTGTCGATTGGCCAAAAATCTGGATCGATTCGGTGGAAACCTCTCAGGGAGGCCGAGCTTCGATGTTTGTGGGCGACAAATTGGAGATCGTCGCTCGGGTTTTCCTCGGACCCGTTGATCCCACGCATGTTCGAGTTCAAGCCTATGTCGGCGAATCAAACGACGGAACGCTGCGCAATCCGTATACGGTCGATCTCGCGAGCGTCGAGAAAGGTGGAGACAACGGAGTTTATCGCTTCCGCGGGGTAATTCAGACCTCGGAAAGTGGAAGTTACGGATTCAACGTCCGTGTGATTCCGACTCATCCGAACCTCGTTCAGGATCACGAATTAAGATTGATCACCTGGGCGAAATGAGGAGAACAGAATTCAGGAGCCAGGATTCAGGAGCCGGGAGCCAGAACCCGACTCCTGCTTCTATAACTCCTGAATCCTGGCTCCTGAGTTCTGAGTTTGATCTGAACTCCTGTTTCATGCTCGCTTTCTCCACCTGCTGGAATTCCAACCGTCACACCCGCGGCGACGAGATGCTGAGGGAAATCTTCGCGCTCGGTTTCGACCATGTTGAATTGGGTCATGGCATCCGGCAATCGCTGTGGGAAGGAATCGAACGGTTTCTCGCTGATCACCCGATGAAGGTGACCAGCCTTCATAATTTCTGTCCACTTCCCATCGAGATTCAAGGTTCAGCACCCGACTGTTATCAGTGCACCTCTCTCCGTGCGGCCGAGCGGGATCGCGCCCGTCACTACACCTTACAAACGATTGACTACGCACACAGGCTCGGTGCAACACGAGTCGTCGTGCACCTGGGCTCGGTGTCGGCTCCGGACTACACAGAACGGCTCATTCGTTCGATTTACGACGGACAATATCTCGATCGCAGTTATGTCAGGTTAAAGATAGCCGCTATTCGGAAGCGAGAGGCCGTTGCTGCCTACGATCGCGTCATCGAATGGTTGCAACCTGCTAGAGCCCATGCGAAAGCGGCCGGCGTCATCCTCGGTATCGAGAATCGTATTGGGATCGAAACCTTTCCATCCGAAAGGGAATTTCGACGGCTTTTCAAGGAGATTGGAGACGATGCCATCGGTTACTGGCATGATTTCGGGCACGCCCAGGTTCGCCACAACTTAACTCTGATTGATCACGCCGAATGGCTGGGCGAGATGTCTTCGCGATTGATCGGGTGCCATATCCATGATGTCCAGTTCCCAGCCCGCGATCACCGTGTGCCGTTCAGTGGAATGATCGATTTTGCATCCCTTCTTCCCTCCTTAACACGCCGAGCAGCCGATGGTTTGGGAGTTAAGTTCCAGCGCGTCCAAAGACGATATCGTAGCCGCGTTGACCCATTGGAAACAACGATTCACAGAGATTCCACCGGCAGACCAATAGTGCTCCGGGCATGCCAGGTTGAATCGCCAGCTGAAGAAATCCCTGGGAATAAACCGATCCCGTTAAAAGTCTTAAACCTATGCAACGGCCCCGCATTATTCTGAATTTCGCCATGACGATCGATGGCAAAGTTTCGACGGCCAAGCTAACTCCTTCCGGTTTCACTTCCGCCTTCGACAAACATCGCCTGCTTGAAATCCGTTCATTGGGTGATGCTTTGATGGTCGGCAAGAACACCCTGCAGATCGATCGGATGTCGATGGGGTTGCCCGATGAAGAGCTCCGCCAGGCGCGCGTCCAGCGGGCGCAAGCGGAATACCCGATCCGTGTCATCATTTCGAATTCGGGCGATATCCCGACCGACTTGAACGTCTTCAATCATCGGTTTTCTCCTATTATCATCTATTCGACGGCCCGGATGCCGCCCACGACTCAAACCGAACTTCGGGCCAAGGCTGAGCTGCATCTCAGCGCCGTTGATCATCTGAGCCTTGAGGAGGTCTTGAATGACCTGCATGAGACGCACCGTGTCCGAACACTGGTATGCGAAGGTGGACCACAACTGGCCAAGGCTCTGGCCGAATTGAATGTTGTCGATGAGCTTTTTTTAACCGTGGCTCCGCTGATTGCGGGCGGCGCCGGCGCACCGGGCGTTCTCGGGGCGCCGGGAACATTTCTTCCATCTTCCCGGATCTATCGGCTGAAGTCGATGAAAGTAGAGGCGGCGGAGTGTTACCTTCATTACGTTGCAGATCGACCCTCATGTACCACACCAACGCAATTGTCATGAATGCCGCCGCGGAAAATATCTTCGAAGCGGCTGCCGACCTCGAACGCTGGCCTACCTTTTTGCCCCATTATCGCTACATACATTATTATGAGAAGGGTCCGGTCCGGAACCTTGTGAAAATGGCTGCCAACCGTGGCAGGATCCCGATTGCCTGGGTATCCGAGCAGATCATCGACCGCGAAAACCGGGAAATCCGTTTTAAGCACCTGAAAGCCTGGACTAAAGGGATGAAGGTTGTCTGGAAGTTTCGAACTCTGGCGGCCGGAGTCGAAGTGCAAATTGTTCATGACCTCTCTTTCCGCGTGCCGCCGCTTGCACCGTTCGCGGAACCGATCATCGGCGGATTTTTTATCAATTATATTGCCTCGCAAACCCTGCAGCACATGAAAGCCCACGTGGAAAAAAAATGAGGCGGGTAGTCATTACAGGGGTTGGACCAGTCACCCCCATAGGAGTCGGAAAAGAGGCGTTTTGGGAGGCGATTAAGGATAAAAAGTCGGGTATAGGCCCTGTCTCCACCTTCGACGCTTCGATCTTCAAGGCCACCAGCGCCGGCGAAATTTCGAATTGGTCCCCGGAAACTATTTTTCCCCCGCATCGATTGAAACGGTTAGACCGCTTCGCACAATTCGCCGTGGCGTCGGTCAAACTCGCCCTGGAAGACAGCGGTCTGGACTATTCGCCGGACACTCCTAATGACCGCGTGGGAGTCAGTTTCGGAACCGCGCTCGGCGGTGTCTCCAATGCTGAGGGCCAACACAAAGCCTTTGTGAATGGCGGACCGAAGTCCGTCCGACAGACGCTCGCTTTGCAGGTCTTTGGCGGGTCGGCACATTGTAACGCAGCCATTGAGTTCGGGTTCCGCGGAGTCGGTACCACCAATTCCAATAGCTGCGCCAGTGGCAATGTTGCCATCGGGGAAGCGCTCCGATATATCCGCGATGATTGGGCAGACGTCATGATCGCTGGCGCCGCCGAAGCGCCATTGAGTCCCCTGACCTATGGAGCATTCGCCTTTATTCGGACCATGAGCCGCTCCCATCCATCGGTGGCCTGTCGTCCATTCGACCATGATCGCGATGGATTCGTGATGGGCGAAGGCGCGGCCAGCCTCGTTTTGGAAGAGTACGAGCATGCCAAGGCTCGCGACGCACAGATCTACGCGGAAGTGATCGGGTACAGCCTCAATAACGACGCGTTTCACATGACGACGCCCCTCCCCACCGGCGATTCTTGCGTGCGTGCGATTCGCGACGCATTGAATTACGCACGGCTGAACACCGATCAGATCGATTACATCAATGCGCATGCAAGCTCGACTCAGCTCAATGATTCGAATGAAGCGTTTTGCATCAGGAAAGTGTTCGGCCATCGAACCGATTCCATTCCCGTCAGCGGAACAAAGGGTTATTACGGGCATCCTCTGGGAGCAAGCGCAGCCATTGAAGGTATTCTCTGCGCCCTCGCATTTCGCGATGGACTGATCCCCCCCACCCTGAATTACCAGACCCCTGATCCAGATTGTAACCTCGACGTGGTCGCGAACGAACCACGCGAAGGTGATCTGCGGTATATTTTAAGTAACGCTTTCGGCTTTGGCGGGATCAATTCCTGCATCATCTACAAGAAAATTTAGTCAGCATCCATCGGCGTAATCTGCACCTGCGGATCCGCTCGCTGCAATCTTCTGATCGCACCCTCAGCGCTTTCGACTTCTTCCCCCGAAACCAGGGCACTGAAAGTCACCTTTATTTGGTAGCTCTCCCCACCGTTCAACCGCGGAATCCGTCCCGCAGCGCGTTCTACCGGTTTGGGAAATGGGAAGCTCGTACCGGGCTCCAACCCTGTCACGTAGCCGGCTTTCGACGGCGCTTCGTTTTTCCAGAGCGTCATGAAGGGCAAATTGCGAACATCATAGGAAACGAGCGCCCCCTTCGTTCCGTCCGCAGACTTCAGCAATGCTTCCGTCATCCCCGCATCGTCGGCATAGAGTTCCATCAGATAAACCTGCTCGGTATAGCCGGGTGAATGGGGGCCAGTGTAAAGGTTCCAATCGGCCATCGCGTTTTCGGCTGCGCGGGCATCCCTCGGCGCCACTTTCTTGACGGGTGCAATGAATTGGGCGCCAGGCCCGAGTATCGGAGGGCCGAAGTTCGCGTGATAGAGGCTTTCCATTTCCTGGGGCGAGTCGGAAAGGTTCGTTACCACGTCGTCGAAACGCAATGCCGGTTTGCCGATCTCGGTCGAGATCTCCGTCGTCAATCGCAGTTTCGGGCCAAACATCAGCGATTCGTCGACCACTCCCCGAAGAACGATCCGCGGCACGGGGCTCGATTCGATACGGACCGCCACATAACTCGCCGGAATATAGTTGATCCGACCATGCAACGTGTAAATCTCGGAACCATCCTTGCACGGCGGGCCCATCGATTCCAGACCGCAGCGAGAGATCCATTCACCGAAACCATTCAGCCAGCCAAGACCGCCGCGCTCCGCCAGATTCACAAATTGAGGGTGCACGATTTCCGTCACGGGCGAGTCCCATCCCAGTCGGACGTCTCCGACATTGGCCGTCCAGACGTTAAAACCACGCGTGGGAACTACGGTGAATTTCATCAGGCCGTTATCCACCTCGATAACCTCGACACCCTCTTGCCGGCCACCTGCCAACAGACGTTTGGCAATTCTCCACCTAATCCCGCCAGCAGGGCCTCCAAACTCATCCGAGCTAATGCTCCATTCTTTGACGGAAACATTGTGCTTCGCATCTGTGAGCACGATTAAATCATTCATTGCTTCGTCTGCCATGCCTTTGCCTTCGCTGAACATTCTCAACGAACAACAACCAATATCCAGACCGTTGAAAAGGGTCAACGTTTAGCGTTCAGCGGGTAGGGTGAGGCTCCGTCCGAACCGGGGCTTTCCGCGTCATCCTGCTCCGTGACTTCAACCCCTACGGATCTTGTCGCCCGCGATAAAAGGCAAGGCAACCCGGGAAGCCCCGGCTCAGACGGAGCTTCGCCCTACCAAACCGGGCTTCGCGCGTCGCCTCGCCCGGCTCAGGCAGAGCTTCGCCCCAATATAGATCGATCTATCAAAAATCTCTAAAATCCTTTAAGAATTAACTTGGCCTGCTCATAAAATCGATCTATGCCTTATAGATCGATCTAAACCCGTTCCCCGCTTTCTGCAGTTCAGCCCGAGCCTAGCCCCCCTTATGCATGCAGGTCTCAAACAGCGCGTCACCCTCCTTGACATAGCGGCTGACGCCGGTGTTTCCCGGGCAACCGTCTCTTTAGTGATTCGCAATGTTCCATCGGTGGCCGATTCCACCCGCAAACGGGTTCAGAGATCCATCAAACGGCTGGGGTACGTTTATCACCGCGGCGCTGCCAGCTTGCGGATGCAGCAGTCTCACGCCATTGGATTAATCGTCTCCGATATCACCAACCCATTCTTCGCCGAAGTCATCGTCGCGATCGAGGAACGGCTTGCCACCGCACATTTGGTGTCCCTCCTCGGAAACACATCGGAGGATAGCGCCAAGGAAGAGCGGCTTATCCAAACAATGAGAGAATTTCCGGCGGATGGGATCTTGATTTGTCCGGCGATAGGCCGCAAAACGCCGGCCGGACGTCTGAATCTACCAGGTCAACTGCCAGCCGTCGCTTTTGCCCGTCGAGCGGTCGGTCTCGATTATGCGGGTGTCGATAACGTTCAAGGTTCAGATCTCGCGGTCGAGCATCTCTGCACCCTGGGCAACCGTCGAATCGCTTTTATCGGCGGCGATCCGGATGTCTCAACGGGGCGCGAGCGCATGGAAGGCTATCAGCGAGCATTAGTTCGATTTGGTCTTCCATTGGACCCTGCTCTGGTGATTCCCACCCCTCCGACACGTCGGGGAGGATATGAAAGCCTGCACCGGCTGATGCAAGTCAAGAGTCGTCCGACGGCGGCACTCTGTTTCAACGATGTCGTCGCGTTCGGACTCATTGACGCTCTTCAACATGCCGGCGTGCGAGCGGGTAAAGAATTTGGAGTTGTGGGATTTAACAACGTACCGGACGCGGCGCAAAATCTTCCTGGGTTGACGACGGTTGATACCTCCCCTCGGGAACTTGGTAAAACAGCCGCAGAACTGCTGCTCAAAAGAATTGAACAACCCGATTCCCCAATCCGGACCGTGATTCTTCAACCTCGGCTGATCGTTCGCCAGTCCTCGGGAGCCGGCTCATGAATCCAATCATTTACCTGTTATGGTGCGATCCAAGATAGTCCCCCTGGAAAAAATCGGTGAATTGATTCCCGACGGCGCGGTGGTGACCGTCAGTTCCTCAAGCGGTTTAGGATGTCCGGACGCCGCTTTGCGCGCCATTGGCGCACATTTTCTCGAAAAAGGGCATCCGCTCGGGCTGACCACCCTCCACCCGATTGCTGCGGGGGACATGTATGGTATTCCAGGAGTCGATCACCTGGCGCATCCCGGCTTACTGAAACGAGTTATTGCCGGTTCGTTCCCGAGCGGCCCATCGAATCTGCCAAGTCCAAAAATCTGGCAGATGATTATTGACAATCAGGTCGAGGCTTACAACGTGCCAAGCGGGATCCTTTACCATCTGCATCGCGAGTCAGCAGCTGGCCGTCCGGGGATTTTGACGAAAGTGGGGATCGACACCTTTGTCGATCCGCGGCGCAACGGCGCACGTATGAACAGCTGCTCAGTCGACGAGATTGTTCGCGTCGTGAACTTTGAAGGCGACGAATGGCTTTTCTTCCCTTCAATCCGGCCAGACGTTGCCTTGATCCGTGCGACGACATCCGATGAACATGGCAATCTCACGATGGAACATGAAGGGGCTTACCTCGGGGCCCTGGATCAAGCCTTGGCGGCTCGCAATAATCGGGGGATCGTCATTGCCCAGGTGAAACGATTGACGGCTTTCGGGACTCTCCGGCCGCAACAGGTCAGAGTGCCCGGGATCTTGGTAGACTATGTCGTCATTGATCCCGAGCAGCAGCAGACCACTCAGACCGCCTATAACCCAGCCATCAGCGGCGAAGTCTTTCGGCCCCTGTGGGATTTCAAACCAATTGAGTGGGGTGTGGATAAAATCATCGCCAGGCGCGCCGCGCTGGAATTATCCGAGGAGGATGTCGTTAATCTCGGCTTTGGGATCTGCGCCCTCGTCCCCCGGATCTTGCTGGAAGAAGGATTGCACGGCGAAGTGACTTGGGTGATCGAACAGGGTGCCGTCGGCGGGATGCCGTTGCTGGGTTTTGCTTTTGGCTGCGCCTCAAACGCGGATGCGATCGTTGCCTCACCCGATCAGTTCACCTTTTTTCAAGGGGCCGGCTTTGACAGCAGCTGTCTCTCTTTCCTCCAAGTCGACCAATATGGGAACGTCAACGTCTCACGGCTGGCTCTCCGGCCGCACGTGACGGCCGGGTGCGGGGGATTCGTCGACATCACGGCCGCGGCGCGCGCGATCTATTTCTGTGGGTACTTCACCGCCGGAGGCCTTGACCTGCGGGTCGAGAACAACCAGTTGCGGATTGCCAGAGAAGGGAAAAATCGAAAATTTGTGCCGGAAGTCGAACATGTGACCTTCAGCGGCCGCAGAGCGCAACAACTTAAACAAAGGGTATTGTACATCACCGAACGATGCGTACTGAGCCTTGAGCCGGAAGGATTGACAGTTATCGAGATCGCCCCAGGCGTTGATCTCAAACAGGACGTCCTGCTCCAGGCTGATTTCCCGTTGCGGGTGAGCGAGCACCTTGGGGTGATGGACAAACGTATTTTCCAACCGGAGCCTTTCGGTCTGAAATTGAATTCCGACCGTTAAGGCTGCCGATTCACGCCATGAAGGCTTACGATCTAGTGATCATTGGGACGGGGATGGGCGGTGGAACCCTTGCCTATGCACTGCGGAATTGGGGGCGGAAGGTTTTGCTCCTGGAACGGGGCGATTATCTTCCGTCCGAGCCGGAAAACTGGAACCCCGAAGCGGTTTTTGCGCGGACCCGATACAAACCGAAAGAACAATGGTTCGACCAGCATGGCCGCCCTTTTTTTCCTGGAGTCCATTACTTTGTTGGCGGAAATACGAAGGTCTACGGAGCGGCTCTCCCGAGATTGAGAAAAGAGGATTTTTCAAACATTGAGCATGAAGAAGGAGTTTCCCCAGCCTGGCCCGTTAGTTACGAGGAGTTCGAACCCTATTATTGTCGTGCAGAACAGATGCTTTCAGTGCATGGGGAGGCTGGCGTTGACCCAACCGATCCGCCACGTTCTGCGCCATTCCCATACCCGGCAGTACCACACGAACCGTATGTCGAGGCTCTTAAAATACGCTTGGAACGGCAGAACCTGCATCCCTATTTCCTGCCGCTGGGAATCGATTTGCGTCAGGGCGGAAAATGTATCCGCTGCAAAACCTGCGACGGGTTCCCCTGCAAGGTTCACGCCAAGTCTGAGGCCGATGTTTCGTGCGTACGCCCGGCGCTCGCATTGGGCAACATCGAACTCATGACTCGAGCCCTGGCTCGACGACTGATTACGGATCGTTCTGGAAAGAAGATCGCCGAAGTTGAAATCGAACATCAGGGCGAAACAGTCCGCGTGAGAGCTGAGACATTTATCGTTTCTTGCGGTGCGGTTAACTCCTCTGCGCTTCTGCTTCGCTCCGCCTGCACCGAACATCCAAACGGGCTCGCGAATTCTTCCGGATTGGTTGGCAGAAATTACATGGTCCACAACAACACCGCTTTAATGGCGATCGATCCGTTCCGCATCAATCCGACAACGTTTCAGAAAACCATGGCCATTAACGATTTCTATTTTCGAGGTGAACAGGGACACCGGTATCCTCTCGGGAATCTGCAACTCCTTGGAAAGTTGCAGGCTGGCATGCTCACCGCCAATCAACGCTGGATTCCTAAGCCTCTCCTCAATGCCTTCGCCATGCGCAGCGTTGACTGGTGGGTCATGTCAGAAGACTTACCCGACCCAGAAAACCGGGCGACCCTTGGGCCTGCCGGAAGAATCGAAGTCCGGTATCGCCCGAACAATCTTCGCGCGCACAACCGGTTGCTGCAGGCCGGCACGCGGATGTTGAAACGTGCAGGTTTCCCAGTGGTCTTGGTCCAGCGCATGGGAATTGAGACCAATTCCCATCAATGCGGCACTCTGAGATTCGGAACCGACCCGACACAATCGGTGCTCGATCCTTTCTGCCGGAGTCACGATTTGCCGAATCTTTTTGTGGTCGACGGCTCATTCTTCCCATCTTCCTCCGCCGTAAATCCCGCGCTGACGATCGCTGCCCAGGCCTTGCGGGTCGCCGACCACATCGAGGGTCTCTCGCTCAGGTCCTCCCAAAATTGAACCCATGGACACCCCATCTCTACACTACGTGCGTGCTCTTATCGCACTTAACCAAGCGGAAGCCGCCACGCTCAACGCTCTTTTTGAGCAACTCTTCCCGGGGGACGAAAATGGGCCGGGTGCGTCCTCGATTGGAGTCATTCAATATCTCGACCGGGCTTTGAGCGGGCCGTACGTTCACCATTTGGAGACCTATCGATTAGGGGTTGATGCCCTGGATGCCGAATCTGTCCATCGCTTCGATCGACCGTTCATCGATGCGGATCCCGCCCAGCAGCAAGAACTGATTAAGGCGCTTGAGGAAGGTTCGGTACCCTATTTCCGGGCAATCGAAGGAAAAGCCTTCTTCGAACTGGCACGATCCCATTTGCAAGAGGGGCTGTTTGCCGACCCGATCTACGGAGGCAATCGCAATAAAGCGGGCTGGCGGCTGTTAGGTCATCCTGGCGTTTGGCTGGAGAACAGCGCAGAGGAAAGCCTCGCCGAAAAACCAGCAGACAAAGGGGGCGAGATCCTGTCGCTGGCAGACCTCCAGCGGGGCCGCCAGGAAAAGCGACCCCTTCCGGGTTTCGATCCTCACCGCGGAACCGCTGACCCAGCCGCTGACGCTGACATCCTGCTGATCGGGGCGGGCACGGTAGGCTCGGTGGTGGCACCGGTTTTCGCTCAAGCAGGCCTCAAGGTCGTTGCACTCGAACCCGGCCCCTTTCGGACCCAGGCCGATTATCTCCCCGACGAACTTGGCGCCACCTACTATTGCCGGGGCAATATGGGTTCCAAGTTTTTAAGCGAGATCCCGCGTTGGCGGCGCAATGAAGGCGAAGCGACACAGGAAGCGACTTTCTCTCTTGGCCGGATGATGAACAGCGTCGGAGGATCTGTTATCCATTATGGAGGCTGGTTGCGGCGCTTTCATCCCCACCACTTCAAAATGTTAAGCCATGTCAAGAGCCGGTGGGGTCTCTCCGCGTTACCCACGGGATGTACCTTAGCCGATTGGCCGCTCACTTACGAAGAACTTGAGCCCTACTATACGCATCTTGAGCACGCCATCGGGATTGCAGGCGACGAGTCCAATCCGTTTATTCAGCGAAGCAAACCATTGCCGATGCCGCCGATGCGTCCGTTTCGCCTGGGTAAATTGTACAGAGAAGCGACCGAACGAATGGCTTTGCATCCGCACCCGGTCGCTGTCGGAGTCAACACGGTTCCGTACCGGGGCCGGCCTGCGACAACCTACTGCGCCTGGAGCAATGGGTTCGGCTCGTTCAACGGCGATAAATGGGATCCCTCCCTCACCTCGATTCCCGAAGCGTTGGCGACCGGCAATCTTGACTTGAGGACTCATTGCCGAGTGATCCGAATCGGGACCGACGAAAATGGGCGAGTGACCGGGGCCGAATACATCGACCCTCAGGGCCGCCGCCGTTTCCAAAAAGCTCGGACTGTCATCTTAAGTGCGTACACCTTCGAGAATCTCCGGCTGCTTTTTCTCTCGGGCGATTCGAAGCATCCGGATGGACTGGGAAACAATCGAGGCCAACTCGGCAAACATTTCATGACGAAGATGTTTGCCCATGTCGACGGCTTTTTCCCTGAGACGATCTTTAATCGACACACCGGTCCAGCCGCCCAAGGTCTGGTGTTGGATGACTTTTTCGCTCCTGGTTTTGACTCCTTTAAGCTAGGCTTCATTGGTGGTGCCACCTTAGGCGCTGAACAACAGTTCCTGCCGATTCAGATCAGTCGCGAAGCGCTGCCGCCCGGCATCCAGCGATGGGGCAAACCCTACAAGGATCACCTTCTCCAATGGCAGCATTTCGGCGTCGTTCGCATTCAACCCGACACCTTGTCGTATCAGAACAACTTTATCGACCTCGACCCCCATTCTCGCGACCGGAGCGGGGTCGGTCTTCCCGTTCTTCGAATCACTTATGACCTCAGGGAGAATGAACACCGGCTCGCTGATTGGATGGAAGCCAAGTCTGAAGAGATCCTGCGCAGATGGGGCCACCAGAACCTGGCGCGGCGACCGATTTACCGGAGTCGGCAGCAGCCACGATTTTGGCGGCGCTCGAATGGGAGAAGATCCCGAAAAAAGCGTTGTCAGTCCTGAGCTTGAGGTGCACGATACACCCGGGCTATACGTCTTCAGCGGCGCGACGTTTCCCACCTGCCCGGGGATCAACCCTACGCTCAGCCTTCTCGCACTTGCCTTCCGGGCGGCGGAACGGCTGGTCAGGCAGTTGACCACAGGAGATCACTCGTGAGCCTCAGTGACAAAGTGAAGTTTCAGATCAATGGAGCGATTGCCCGCATCACTCTGGATCGACCTGAGAAACTCCACGCCCTCGATCCGGAAATGCTCTCCGCACTGGAGGATGCCATCGGCCGGGCGGAACAGTCGCGCGAAGTTCGAGTCATTGTTCTGGAGTCGAGCGGTGACAAAGCATTCTGCGTCGGGGCCGATATCCTGGCCTGGACAGCTCTTTCACCCCTCGAAATGTGGGCGGAATGGGTGCGCCGGGGACAGCGGATCTTCGAACGGCTTGAACGCGCGCGCCAGCCAGTGATTTGCGCCATCCAGGGTTTCGCTTTTGGAGGCGGCCTGGAACTGGCTCTCGGGTGCGATTTGAGAATCGCCGCGGACTCGGCTCGGTTCGCGATGCCCGAAGTCAAACTCGGCACGATCCCAGGCTGGGGCGGAACCGGCCGTTTGCCGCAATTGATCGGCGGCGCCCGTGCTAAGCAGATGATATTCACCGGTGAACAAATAGGTGCCGACACGGCCGAACGTTGGGGCCTGGTCAATGAGGTGGTGCCGGGCGCCCTGCTTCGCAATTCGGTCGCCACTCTTGCCGAAAAGGTTTGCTCCAATGCCCCGGTCGCAGTCCAAACGGCCAAACAATTGATCGCCCACCCTTCGGCCGCAGCGCTTGAATCGCTAGCCTCGGCGGCCAATGCCTATACCGACGATGCCAAAGAAGGACTTGCTGCCTTTCGCGAGAAACGTTCCCCTCATTTCAAAGGTCACTAAATCATGATTCCCAAAACACCTTTTCATTACGAATTATGGATCAACGGAAAAGAGGTTCCTTCCGGATCCGGAAAACGATTTGAGCGCCGGAGCCCGGCGCACGGCGTGGTCGTTGGAGATTACGCCGAAGCCGGCATCGCGGATGTCGACACAGCGGTTCAAGCAGCCCGGGAAGCCTTTGATCGCGGACCCTGGCCGCAGTCTTCCGGCGCTGATCGCATGAAGTGCCTTTTGCTGGCTGCGGAGTTAATTCGCCGGCAAAAGGAGGAACTGGCGTTGATCGAGACGCTCGAGAGCGGAAAGCCCATCACCCAGGCGCGGGACGAAATGGACTGGGCAGCCGGTCTCTGGGATTATGCTGCCACCCTCTGCCGGCACATTTATGGAGACAGTTACAACGCCCTCGGACCATCCATGCTCGGCCTGGTTATTCGCGAGCCGGTCGGGGTTGTGGGAATGATCACTCCGTGGAATTTCCCGCTGTTAATCATTAGCCAAAAACTCCCCTTCGCTCTGGCTGCGGGGTGCACCTGCGTCATCAAACCGAGTGAACTGACCTCAGGCACAACGCTCCGGCTGGGAAAGATTCTGGCGGAGGCCGGCATTCCAGATGGGGTAGTCAATATTATCAGCGGCTACGGCGATCCGGTCGGAAGCCGGCTCACTGCGAGTCCGCAGGTTGATATGATGTCGTTCACAGGATCAACCAATGTGGGCAAAGCTGTGGTCAACGCTGCTCGCAACAATCTGAAAAAGGTCGAACTCGAGCTCGGCGGCAAAAATCCACAGATCATTTTCGCGGACGCCGACCTGGAAGCGGCTTTGGATGCAGCCGTTTTCGGTATCTGCTTCAACATGGGAGAATGTTGCAACAGCGGCAGCCGGCTCCTCATCCAGCGCCCGATTGCCGAGGAGTTCGTCCGCAAAGTCGTAGAGTTGGCGCGAGCGGTACCGGTCGGAGATCCGCTGGACGAGAAGACCAAAGTTGGCGCGATCGTCAGCGAGCAGCAATATGACAAGATCATGGGCTATATCGATCAAGGGCGGCGCGGAGGCGCTCGGCTGCAGCTCGGGGAGAGCCGCTGGAAATCCTCGAGGGACGCTTCATCGCCACCACAGTCTTTGATGAGGTCCGTCCCGAGATGAGCATTGCCAGAGAGGAGATCTTTGGCCCGGTGCTCTCCATTCTGACTTTCGATACCGCGGAAGAAGCGATCGAAATTGCTAACAGCACAAATTACGGCCTGTCGAGCGGGATCTGGACGCGCGACTTCGATACGGCTCTGTCGGTGAGCCGGCGGGTTCGCGCCGGAACGATCTGGGTGAACACCTTCATGGATGGCTCGCCGGAACTACCATTCGGTGGATATAAAGAAAGCGGCCAAGGCCGCGAACTCGGCCGGTTTGCGATCGAAGAATTCACGGAATTGAAAACGATCCAGATGCATCTCGGACCGAGGAGTTCGTGGTGGGCCGGCCAACGGTAAGACGTCGAATCCGGTGCGCCTCACCATGACCACAGCGGCGACAGGCTCAGCCTTTGACGTGGTGACCTTCGGCGAAACCATGGTTCTTTTTGCGCCTGGGGAACGCGAGAGACTTGAATTTGCTCCATCCTGCCACGCGTCGATCGGAGGCGCTGAGTCGAATTGCGCTATCGGGCTGGCGAGGCTTGGTCATTCGGTCTCCTGGGTCAGCCGGCTAGGCTCTGATCCTTTCGGATCCCGGGTTCTCAAAACCCTGCGAGGCGAATCCGTTGATGTCAGTCGTGTGGAAGTATCCGCGAATGAACCTACGGGCATCATGTTCAAAGAACCTGGCCCGGCCAATAGCTCCCGAATATTCTATTATCGACGCAATTCCGCTGCCTCCGCCTTGCGAAACGAGGCCTTTGAAATGCTGAAGGCCAAGTACCTGTTTGTCACCGGGATTACGCCGGCGCTCAGCGATTCCAATCGTGTGCTGACCTTCGAATTGGTGGACCGCTTCCGAGCAGCTGGCTCCAAGGTGGTGTTCGATCCGAATATGCGCTTCCGGCTCTGGAGCGCTGACCAGGCCCGGCCAGTCTTCCTGGAGCTCGCAAAAAAATGCGACATCCTCGTTCCCAGCTTGGCAGAAGCCGAAATTCTCACCGGATACACTGAGCACGAACACAGCTCGATGTTGGACGGATTGCGCAGTCTGGGTCCCTCCCAAGTCATTTTGAAAGCCGGTGACAAAGGTGCCTGGTATGCTGACGGCGAGGAACGCGGTTTTTGTGCCTGTTTTCCGGCAACGGAAATCGATCCAGTCGGCGCTGGAGACGCGTTTTGCGCAGGTCTCATTTCCGGACTACTCGACGGTTGCTCTTTTCCAGAGTCAGTCACCCGCGGAGCCACCCTGGGCGCCTTCTGCGTCTCGACTTTCGGCGATTACCAGGGCTTACCGGACAGGTCGACGCTCGAAGCATTCGCCGCAGGAAAACGGGCTCACGGCCGATAGGGGCACACAGGCCATCAGGAGTTGCCCTCATCCAAATCAACTCCTTCGGCAGAATTCGTCTAGGCAATCGATCTCATCTGCGGTTTAACTCTTGTCTTCGGTCTCCAAGTCAAAAAGCATATGCCCTATTCAACTCACCTACCTGACGGTGAACCGCTCATTCGCGCGATCGCCATGCCGGCAGATGCCAACCCGTCCGGAGACATTTTCGGCGGATGGCTGATGTCTCAGATGGACCTCGCCGGAGCAAACGCCGCCAGCCGGCGGTGTCGCGGTCGTTGCGCGACGATTGCCGTGGACGGCATGATTTTTCATGAACCGGTCTTTATCGGAGATGAAGTCAGTCTGTACGGAACTATTGTGAAAATCGGCACCACCTCGATGACGATCCGAGTGGAAGCCTGGAGGCGAAGCCGGACCGATGACGCCAGGAGCAAAGTCACAGAAGCAGTTTTTACTTTCGTTGCTACTGACGAGAATCGAAAGCCGCGGCCGGTGCCGCCGGAGTAAAAGGTTCTGACATTCCGGGAATAAGATCATGGCCAGTTCCGTTCGCGTCATCGTGCACACCGGTGAGCATGGCCTCGAGGAGGCGGCGGATTACTACGCCGAATTCCCTTGGGAGCCTTCGCCGGCCGGAGAATTGACCCTGGACAAGTCGCAAATCGTGAAAGTCAATAATGCGACCTTGGACCTCGTTCTTGATGAAGTGGCGAAAGTCACCGCTGGTGACGTGGTGATGCTCGTCTGCCATGCCTACGGCGAGGGACTTCTCATGCCCTTGGCAAAGGGTGGGCGCTTGCCGGCCGGGCAAACGGCGATTGCACGCCTGCTCGACGTGAGTTCCGCACAGCGGAAGGCCAAGGTTATCCGGGCGATGCCCAGCGGATCCGACAAAGAAAAAAAGGCTAAGATCGGCGCCTGGGTCAAACTTACTGAGGAGATCGCCGCTGGGTCGATCTTCGGCGAAGTGACGCTAAAGGAGGTCGAGGGCCTCTTCGAGCAGTGGCTGGATGAGGTGGCCAAAAACGAACTCCTACTCGGCGGAACCGCGCCACGCACGACCCTGAATCGGTTGGTGGAGAAGATGGAGAGAGTGCAGTCGCTGAAGCTTGACCGGGTGGAACTTCGGGCCTGTAACATCGGCGACTCCCTGGCTGGTATGAAAGCGGTCAAGCGGCTCTTCGGGTGCAACAAGCTTCTGGCCCCTATAGTCGGGACATTTTATCTCAAAGGTGTTCCGGTCAATACCCTCCAGGATTTTGATCAAAGATATGTCAGAGAGCATCGTTCCGGCACCGCCCGGGCCCCGGGTCCGGTCGGACTTTCTCGGACAGCTCCGGATGATTTTGTGATTGATGTCGTCAAAAAAAATCCGGGGACCAGGTTGTTTTGGCATTTCGAAGCTCTGCCTTGGGATCCGCACTCCCATGTTAGTACCGTTCGGATGTGGCACATCTTTGCGGTTACCATCGAAGAGATCCGTCCATACTGGTTCCGAGCATCCGCTGGTACCTGGAAGCAAACCTCTAAGCACGGGCCCGACTGGAGCCAGGCACGCGACTTTGTTAATACTTACATGATGGCAAATGCGCACTACACCTCAGGTCCTTTGCGAATGGCCGGGTTTTGGACTCCCGGTGAATCCGTGCCTTGGCTGTTGCCGATGGAGCCGGAATACCTGCAACATATCAAACAGCTTTGACCACGGCCCGTCTGGGGCTCTAAATTGAGCGGAACTTTTTTCCTATGAGGTCCGTGCGTGCTTGGGTTCTATGGTTCGTAGCTGGAATGCTCGGCCTTGCGGACGTTCAAATCGCCTATTCTCAACGAATCGGGCCGCCATTCGGCCTTCATTGGGCCGAAGGACAAAAGGAAATTGAAAAGATCATCGGCCGTGCTGGCGCCCGGATCGTCGACCGATCAGTCATCGAGGGCCGCGAGGCGTGGACGATCGAGGGCTTAATCCAACCCGCCCTCCAGCGCACGATCGTTTATTTCGGCAGCGAGAAGAACCTTGTTGAAGTCGAGTTGCAATACCAGCAGGCCAACTGGGATCTCGTTGCTTACGAACAATTCCTCGAAAGCGCGCGCCAACGATTGGAAGACTTATACGGTCCCGCAATCGTGCTGGCCAAGGACAAAAAGCCGGAAGGCGATATCATGCAGACGATCGTGGGATACGAGTGGAAAAAGCCGGCCAGCAGTATCCAACTTTTTTTCTATTCGGCCGAGCGTAATACCGAAGTCTACCGATCCGTTAGCCTTCACTACCGGGCAGGCTAGAGAACTATCGGCGTTTCTGCGTATGGGGGGTTCGTCGAGGAGTCTTCGCGATGGTCAAAGCGAAACGTCAATCCGGCGCAGCGCTTCCCGCATTGCGGCATAGCCGAAATGACCTTGTTCGACGAGCGTGAATTGTGAGTCGGGCCAGACTCCCGCCAATCTTTGCAGCACAGCGGGCGGCGTGATGGTGTCAAAGGTGCCCCCGACAATCAGGACACGTTTCCCCTCGCAGGCCGGCCGACCATCCAGCGGCGAGGTAAGATGTGCATGGCGCCTGGTAACGCCCTTCTCGATCCCCGCCGTCACCAAAGCTCTTCGAATCATTGAAGATGCAGGGCTCTCCCAGATCGCATGCTCGATATCGGCTATCGGTTGCAAAAGCGTAACAAACCGGAATTCCCTTTCCAGGAAGCTTACCAGCGCGCCCACCCAGCCACCATAGCTAGTCCCGATCATTCCAAAATCTGGACACCCAATGCTCCGAAGATATTCCATCAGTTGGCGTACTTCCGTGACCGCCTGACGCAGCGTTTCCGCGTTCTGAGGTAGATTCGACGTTAAGGCCAGTGCTCCGTTAGAGTAACCACGGGGCACCCGGGAATAATGATAGGGCAAATGTATCAGCGCTGCATTCCAACCACGGCGATTCAGCTGCGCGGCAATCCGGCGGTACCCCAAATCATTCGCTGACATTAGTGCATGCAAAAGGATCACCGTTGGAGCGCGGAATCCCTTCTCGCTCAAAAAGAGCCGGGCGCGCGCTGTCTGATTTTCCGGAAATTCGGTTTGCACCGGGCTTCGCCACTCCAGATAATCCCCCACTCTTTCCACTTCCGGCATTTCTTGAACCTGGTAGAACTGATCACGCGAAATCGGTTCACAAGCCGAAAAATAGAGGTCGAGCTCGTGCGGAGTGCAGACATGATGACCCATTTTCCGTTGGATACCGTTGATCATGGCACACATCACCGCATCGAGGCCCGACGCTGTCTTTCTGCGCAGGAGGGTCCCGATTTTGCGGCCAGTCCTGCGGTTCAAGGAAGATAGTCCTCTCGTTTTCTGGCCTGCGGGGTCGTTGGCAGGTCCGTTTCAGCCAGCCGGAATTTAAACACCAGGCGTTCTTTCAGCGAAACGAATGCTTTGGAAAGAGAATCTTGAACTAACTCGCGCGCGTCTTTCTTCGGGAGATCAACTCGAGGAACAATTCCTTCGCCAAATCCAATCCAGACGGCGACACGGCGGAAGCGAAACCAGTTTCTCTTGTTATACAATCGATCCGTTCCAATGATTACGCTCGGAATGATCGGTTTACCCGACAGCACAGCGAGAGCGCTGACCCCGGGCCACATCGGCGCCCCTTCAAGGACCGATCCTTTGCCCGCGCGGATGCCGCCTTCGGGAAAAACTCCGACAACCCGCCCTTCCTGGAGTCGCTTCACCGCGGTACGGATCCCCGTGCGATCAGTCCCGTCGCGCCTCACTTTGAAGGCACAAAGCCAGGTCATTAGGGTGGCACTCGTGCGATTACGGAACAACTCCTCCATTGCCATCCAATCGACATACCGCCGGAACCGAGACCCCAAAAAAGGAGGATCAAAATGGCTGATATGATTGCTCGCCAGAATATATCCGGTCCCGATGGGGGGATTCCCGAAGTAGACGATCTTCGTCCGGCAAACCAGAGAGAACGCTCCTCGAACCAGCCACCGGCAGAGATGCGAGAAAAGTCGTTGCATATGGGTCTGGGCGGACATGAGGGGTATCCTGGGGAGCAAGATCGGGATTCTACCGATTCGCCAAGACCACACGAGAACCACAGGTTCCAATAGGGTTCGACCGTTCCGGTCCAAGGCGCAAGTAGGCAGCCCATTCGGAGAGTGTGTCTCCTTCAATCACCAGAAATATCTGTTTGGTTTCTCGCCATGCCTCTGCCACCTGCTCACGCTTCAGGTAATGGTCACGACCGATCCCAAGCGTGCGGGTGGCAAATTCGATATTTGGATGGCCGTCCACCCAGAAGATTGGCCGGTGTAAATAAAAAAATAAGGTCGTCTTGTCATTCGGATCCCCCTCGAGCGATTACCATGCCACCCGAACCATCCCGGGCATCGATCAATTTCGCAATCTTCGCAGAGGAAAATTCATCCTCAACCAACTGCATGGCGCGCGTGCCGATTGCGAAAACCGCCGCCATTAAAAATGCAAAGCCGGCGAGGCAGAACTCAGACCTCCCTTTGCGATTAAAGATAAAAGCCGAAATTCCGACCACCAGGGCGGAGGTTGACGCAATGAATAAAAGCGGGATGATCCCTCTCCACGCCGTGGGCGGCAGAACCTGAAAGACATTCAGAATCGTATCCCCGATCAAAGTTCTGGACCTTGAAGAATCGGCTAACTCACTGCTACTCGAAATTGCCAGAACCAGCGCCACCAGAAGCCCTGAAATACCCAGCAGGCTGACCACGATCGCAGGCCATTTGAACGAAATCTCGTTTCTCGTGACAGTCCATGCGATCCAAACCGCCACGGGCGCCCACACGATCATCAGATAGTAATCCTGTGTATTGGCGAAACTGATCCCGATCGCGACGACGAGGAACCACCAAAGAAGAAGGAGTCCGTCGTTGCTGACCCATGGCCGGCCTACTTTCCGGCTTTGGAAAGCCGCCTTGACCGCGGCGGGAAACAAAAGCGAGATAGGGAAAAGCAGGACCAGATGCTCGAGCCACAAGATGGAAAGAGGCACTCGATCACTGTCCGGCGGCGATCTCCGACTCAGTGCCGAGCCGATCTGCTCATTGAAAAAATGATCCTTGAGGAATCCGGGATAGCGCTGCTCGGTCACCAGATACCACGGCACCAGCACCGCCAGTAACAGAAGCCAACCGTGCGGCCGGAATAGAAATCTTCTCCACACCACGCGCATCGAGGGCCTCCACCACGCAGTGAAAGAGAGGGCGGCAACAGGAATAAGCAACCCATGAATGCCTTTGGTGAGCGTGCTCAGCGCGATGAAGCACCACGCAACCATCAGCCACCGGTCCCCCTTCCACCTTTGCTCCGGTTCACTCGTCATTTGCGTCGCCTTGAGCAACGCCCAGAATGACAACGTCAGAAAACAACTCAAAAAAGCTTCCGGCATCACGAGATGAGTAAAGAAAAACGTGCCGGTGAACATCGCCAGGGTCAGTGCGCCGGCGACTCCTGCGGACCAGGTGCCAACGACTCGCCGGGCGAGCAGACCGGTCGCCAGGAACCAGCCAACAGTTGCCAGCGCCACGGGAAAACGCGCGCCAAACTCGTTGACTCCAAAGACGCGCATCGAGAGGATTTCGCACCAGTAGACCAGAGGAGGCTTTTGCAACCTGGGTACGCCATTCTGGGTCGGAGTTAACCAATCACCCCGCTCCATCATTTCTCGTGCCGCGCCGGCGTATTGGCCGTCGATCTGATCAAACAGTCTTGGGACGCCGCAGGTGAAGAAATACAAAAATAACAGGACAGCCAATGCCATTACCCAAGAAGAAGGTACTTTCTCTCCGAGAACGCGCCCGACGGAGTGGCTGACCCGAACCTCCTCGACACCTGAGACTCCCGATTCCCGCTCCAGGGTTGGTTGCGGATCGTTCAATGAACTCTCGAAAGAATAATTGGATAGCAGCGAAGGAACCGCCCAGTACGGATCAAATGTTCTCACTCTCGATGTTCAGCCGCCAATCGCTTCAATCTGCCGGCCAACGACGCTTTGGCCGCCGAAGACATACGATCGATAAACAAAATTCCGTTCAAATGATCCATCTCATGCTGAAGAGCCCGGCCTAACAGCCCTGCCGCCTCAAATTCGAGGCGATTCCCTTGCAGATCCTGAGCAACGACTTTGACCTTTCCCGGGCGCGCAATTTCCGCGGTGATTTCCGGAAAGCTCAGGCACCCTTCGGTACTGAGCTCCAACTCCTCACTGAGCTGCAGTTCCGGATTGACCAGGATCAGCGGCATATGATCCTTCGGATCAACTTCTTCTCCAGCAATCCACATTTGGCTTGGGCGGCTTTCGGCATCGCTGACGTCGATCACCGTCAATTGGAGAGCTTTTCCCACCTGTTGCGCGGCGAGACCCACGCCGCTTGCTCCGTACATTGTTTCCAGCATGTCGCCTGCCAACGCGCGAATTTCGTCGTCGATCTCCTCAATCCGCTTCCCTTTGGCGCGAAGCACCGGATCTCCATATATGACGATGTCTCTAATCATTTCTGATCGGGCGCTTTTGTAAATGTGGGCAAATTCTTGATTCCGGCTTTTTTCAAAGCATCCAGTACCTGAACGATAAACCCGAATGAAACTTTCTGATCCGCCTTCATCGCCAGCGGCCGGGTCGGAGTCGTCTTTTGCACCTCCTCCAGCGCGGGCCCAAGGTCGTCCACGCCTTTCAGCGAGCGATTGTCCAGAACGATTTTTTCGTCAGAGGTAATTGCCAGTACCACTGGATCGGCTGGGTTTTCGGCCTGTGTTGCACTCTTAGATTCCGGTAGCTTGATTGAAAGCTGCGATTCCGCCGTCTTGAATGTCGTGGTGACGATGAAAAAAATGAGGAGCATCGCGAAAATATCTATCAGCGAGACAATGATGATTTGCGGAGTTCGTTTCCGCTTAACGTAGAACCTCATCGCGTTGCCCCCTCGAGCGAACCATTTTCCGGCGCAAAGGCGTCCGGCCCTCGATTGCCGTGAAAGATCTTCTCGATCAAATCGATCATTAACGCTTCCATCTCAACCGCCAATCGCTCGACTCGGCGGGAAAAGTAGCTGAAAGCCACCAGAGCAGCAATTGCGATCGCCAATCCCACGATAGTTGTGCTCAGGGCTTCGCCTATCCCGGCGGCAATGCCCTTCAAATCCGAGGTGGACATGGCTCCGTTACCGATACTGCCAAAGACTCGCACTAACCCAGTCACCGCGCCCAGCAAACCGAGCAAGGGAGCGATGCCAACGACAATCTCCAGGATGAAAAGCCCGCTTTCCAGACGCACAATCTCCTGTCGGGCACGCGATTGAACCACTTCCAGCGTCTCCTGCTTCGTGGCGTTGTACGGGCGTACCGCCACCTCTACGATTCGCGAGAGCGGTGAATGGTCGTCCTGTATCAGATGGCGCAAATGCTCTGGTTCATCGCCCGGTCTGATCTTGTTAATCTCTTTCTCAATTAATGCCGGAATCACCGCTCGGCGCCGCAGGGCAAACGACCGCAGTAAAATAACGGTCAGGGCGACAAAGGAACAGAGCAGCAAAACCGCCATGAAAACGCCGCCTTTGACAAAGAAATCCAACGTATTTTCGAATAAGGCTAGATGGAACATGGCTATTCAGAAGAGAAGGTAAAAGTAAGAGTAAACTCCATCGGATCTCCGGCTAACATCGGAGCGAGATCCTCCGGCATCGGTGGTAAGTTGGCGTCAATAATCGATTGTAAAGATAAAGAGGCTAAAGTTTCATTGGACGAATTGCTGACCACTTTCACATCTTCCACTTTTCCGTCCGAGCGCACCTCAAAACTAATTCGCACAGAGCCGAAATTGACCAGATCACGCTTGTCCCGCATATAGTAGTACCACCGTGAGCCGACCGCATCCTCCACTGCTTTTCTGAATCTTCCTTGCGGTGTACCCAATGCCGCAATCGAAGATCTCCCGCGATTGTTGATGTTGCCCTGCATACGCGACATTCGCTGCATCGGACGGTACGCCGTAGCGGGAGCGCTCGGGCGCTGCGGCGTCGTTTGCTGCTTTCGAACGGGAGTGGGCAACGGCGTCGGTGTCGGGCGAAGCATTGCCATCTCTTCATCGCTTGGAACGATATCCGGCGTGGAGGTCGGATTAGGTGTGGGAGTCGGATTGGGCGTAGGGGTTGGGGTAGGTGTCGGTGTCGGCGTAGCAACAGGAGTGGGAGTAGGAGTAGGTGCAGGAGTTGGCGATTCGATCGGTTGAGTTTCTTCCTGCTTCTCTCCTTTTGGTGGGGCTTGCGCCTGAGTTTGGCGCCCCGGATCGGTGGCGAACGCCTGCCCCCGGTCGGCAAGTGAATATTGCTCATTCTTGAAGCCGAGATCCGGCGTGTCCTTTCCCTCTTGGGTCGGGAGTGGCGCATCACCTTTAGCCGGCTGTTCACTTGCTGCAGCCGTGTCCTTGTCGGATTCGAACATGGAATCGACAGGTTTCTTATCGGTCTTCTGGTCTTCGTTGGTGCGGAGATATTGAGGCTGCTGCTTCTGTTCGGCGGGGGTTGGCGTGGGCGCTGGCGTATCCAGCATCGTCATTTGCGGGGGCGTTTCATCCTCCTTCTGTTCCGGAGGCGACGAATCAGGCCAGAGTGCGACCACCCTGCTTGATCCAAGGATGATAATGACGTGCAAAATGAGCGACCCAACGATCGCTATGATGATCTTTTTCCTATCGGACATCGACAAATCGGCCTAGAGTAAATCTCCTCTTCCGGTAGCTCAAGTGATTAGCAAAACAATTGCCGCAGGGCTCACTCCGTCGAACAAACAACCTGCTCTCCCTTGAGCTCACAGACCAAGTCGAATACCGAGAACCGCGCGCACCAGGTAATGTCCGCGTCCTTGCCGATCTTACGTAAATGCCTGCCGTTGTTAGTTTGTCTGAGCCATTCGTCGAGATCGTCGCCCACCTGCTCGTAGAGGCTGCGAGTGATCATCGCTGAATCCGATAGCCTCTGGTCATCGGACAGGCGGGTCACCAGCGCGCCCGCGGCAAAAGCATCCTCCAGACTAAATTCTTCTCCAGTTCCCGCGCAGACCAACAAGAGAGTGCGGGGGGGATGCGTGAAGAGATAGTCCGCCAAGGCATCGATATTCAACAAGGCACCGATTAGTACCTTGGAAGCACTTTGCACGCTTTGGATAGCAGCGGTTCCATTCGTGGTCGTCAATACCACGCGTCTTCCTTTGAGGTTCTCAAATTCTTCCGGCGAATTCCCCAGGTCGAAGCCTTGCGGCGGCAATCCACCCCTCTCACCGGCCAACAAAAGATCAGGATCCTTCAACTTGCGCTGACGCGCTTCCTCCACCGTGCCAACCGGAATGATGGCCTCGACCCCAGAGGCCAGGCCGGTAATGATGGAAGATGTCGCTCGCAAAACGTCAAAGACCACAGCGGTGACCTCACTTAAGTCGGTCGCTGATATTCTGCGAATCTCGCTTGGGCAAAGAGCTACTTGAATCATGACTTTCTTCGGTACGTCAGTCGCCAGTGATGAAACAAGTATTGTTGTGCATAACCCGCATAAGAACCGAAATAATCAGACGCAAATGCCTTCAATTCGCGTAACGGAACTTTGCTCCGCCCTGCAAAGTAGACCTCGTTCAGGACTCGGGCGATCCAAACATCTACCGGCACCGCCTCCAACCGGTCATAGGCAAACAACAACACACAGTTGGCGATCTTTTCTCCCACACCGGGCAACTCGCAGAGAGCCGCCCGCGCATCGATCGTAGACAAACCACCGATCGCTCCAAGATCCACCGCTCCGGAAGCCACCATTTTGGCTGTTGCGAGCAGATATCCTGCCCGGAATCCCAGCTTGCATTCCAGCAGTTTATCCACCGGAATTTCTGCCACTTGTTCAGGTCCCGGATAGCTAAAAACTTCCGTCCCGTCCCAGGGCAATCTGCGGCCAAAACGACTCCGTATCGCCAGGGAGATCGCTCGAATGTGCTGCACCTGCTTGAGCGACGAAGTGAGAAAGGTCGCCAGGCATTCCCATGGCGGCTGACGAATAATTCGCAGACCTCGACCATATTCCACCGCGACTTTGATCGCCGGATCGGACGGAAAAGTGTCGAGAATTTTCAAGAGCGGATGGTCCAAGGCCAGATAGTGCGACACCAGCTTCGACTGCCCCCGACAGAGGCGGATAGTATCCCCCACTTGCTCCAGGTAGACTGGATTCTCTGCGATCGCCCCCACAAACCCTCTCCCTTGCCGGACCCAGTGAAATACCTGTCCGGAATTCAACGTTTTCTCGAGGTCAAAATGGGGAACAGCCAGCGAGTGAAGACGCGTCACGCTCGCACACTGCACCGGATGACGACGCACGGCAAAGGAACGTGTCGGCGTGTCGGCGATGGGGCGTATCGGCGTTTGGCGTTCGGCGTTCAGCGTTCAGCGGGCAGCGTTCAGCGTTGTCCGACGGCGTCACCAGCGCGTCCCCTCTCGTTGCTTCTCATGAAGAAGAGTAGAGGGCGAAAATCGGGCGCCTACCACGATCAGCGTCCGACGCCGAACGCTGAACGCCAAGAACGCCGAACGTCTTCCTACGGCGCCAATCGGTCGATCTGCCAACGCGCGTCCACGCCTGGCGTGTAGAGGAAACGATCGTGCAGCCGATTTTCGCGCCCTTGCCAGAATTCGAAACGTTCTGGGACCAGCAGGTAGCCGCCCCAAAATTCCGGCATCAGCGGATTCGTCTCTTGATTCTGTGCCTTGAGCTCTAAAAGACGCTCCTCCAATTTCTCCCGGCTGTCGATCACCGAGCTTTGCTTCGAAACAATCGCCCCTAACCGACTGCCGAGCGGCCGTTTGTTAAAGTAAGCTTCGGATTCTTCGCGTCCTACTTTCTGGACAACCCCCTCTATTTGGATCTGTCGTTCCAGCCAAGGCCAATGGAAGTTGAGCGCTGCATGAGGATTTTCTGCCAACTGCTGCGCTTTGCGGCTTTCGTAATTTGTGAAAAACATCACGCCCCGTTCATCGAAGCTCTTAAGCAGCACCACGCGAGCAGACGGCACCCCCGCTCGAGATGCTGTCGCTAAAGTCATCGCGTTTGGCTCGCGGTCACCGGCAGTTCGGATCGACTCTGCAAACCAAAGTTTGAACTGCTCAAACGGATCGGAAGAAAGATCCTTACGGTAGAGTCCCGACAACGTGTATTCTTTCCGCAATTCACCCGCATCCAAAGCCGCTTGCATTGTTTCGGAACTAATTCCGAATTGAAGCCCTTGTCGAGCCACAACCTTTGCGGGCTGTCAACGCGGATGGCAAACCGTCTCCGTTCGGCAATAAAGCTGCGCCGCCAAACGCCAAACGCCGAACGCTGAACTCGCGAACGCCCAGCTGCCATAGCGTAAAGCAATCAGAACACTTCCAAAAGAGTATGAGAGAAGCTCGGGCGGAGGAGTAGACTACGATAAAGACGCTTTCGTCGGTGGCGGGATCCAGCCTCCGCAATGAAGTATCCTTTAGAGGGGTAGATCACTTGGCCTCGGGAGAGGGTTATTTCACGCGCCGCAATAGAATGTTAGAACCCTATTAGAAAATGCCATGAGTGAAGGTTCAGTAGAAATCAAGGAATTGGTAAAAACTTACGTAGATGATCGGGGGCGCCCCACATTTACAGCCGTCAAGAATATCAGCTTACACATCGAGAACGGTGAGTTCATGGTGCTTGTGGGTCCTTCCGGATGCGGCAAATCAACCACGCTCCGCATGGTTGCCGGTCTTGAAAAAATCACCAGCGGGACAATCTCGATTGGTGGTCGGGTCGTCAATGAGCTTGAGCCGAAAGATCGCGGAATAGCAATGGTATTCCAGAACTACGCGCTCTACCCGCACATGACTATTTTCAATAACATGGCGTTCGGCCTGCAGTTGGCAAAGAAGAAGAAAGATTTTATCAGCGAAATCGTCGGACGAACCTCCAAAGCCTTGGGTCTTGACCACATGTTAGAGCGCAAACCTCATGCCCTCTCCGGCGGTCAGCGCCAGCGCGTTGCACTCGGTCGCGCCATCGTGCGCAGCCCCATCGTGTTTCTTTTCGATGAACCCCTCTCGAACCTGGACGCCAAAATGCGTGTCCAAATGCGCTCGGAAATCTCCCGGCTGCACGCTGAATTGGGCTCGACCATGATTTATGTGACTCACGATCAGGTCGAAGCGATGACCATGGGTGACCGCATTTGTGTCATGCGCGATGGCCTTATCCTGCAGGTCGCGGATCCGCTGACTCTCTATCGACAGCCCGACAATCTCTTTGTCGCCGGCTTCATTGGCGGTCCACCCATGAACCTGCTGAAGGGCAAAGTCCAACGGCGCGAAGGCGGCTTGTTCTTTGTAGAATCCGGCGAGAAAAACGCGCTGACCTTCCCTCTCAAAGGCCGCCTCGAACCCTTGGCCAGCAAATACGTCGATAAGGACATTGTCTTTGGCATTCGTCCTGAACACATCACCAACGAACCGAAGGATGGATCCAGCGTGCCAATTACTTTGACCGTTGATATCGCTGAACCGATGGGTTCGGAATCACTGGTTTACCTGAAAGCCGGCACCGGGAACTTGATCGCCCGAATTCACGGCGAACACTTGTTCCATCTGGGTGAAGAAGTGACCGTCCAGCTGGACTTGGAAAAGGTTTCTTTGTTCGATGTTGAAACCGAAAAGGTCATTCGCTAATTCTGGTCGCTTCTGAGCAGTCGATTCAGGTTCAGCCGTTTGATCCGTTCTGACAGATCAAGCGGCGAGCCCACTGTTTGAAAATTACGATCAATTGATGATGAACGCTGATTATTGGGAGGAGAGAACCGCTTTTATCGGGGATGGCGCGGTTCGGGTCTTATCGCTGTCCACTCCCGAAGAGGTTGATTATTGGCGCGACCAGCTCAAATCGAATCGCAGAAATAATCATGAACTTGAAGTGATGACCTGGGAACAACATGCCTCCAAACTGCGCGGACGCGCAGACTACGGTCATCTGGACGAAATAGCAGAGTACGTCTTTCAGTTCATTCGGAGCTCAGAAGGCAAACTGCTCAAATTCGGAACCGTCGCATTTTCGAAGTCCGCAGATAGGGCGTTGGCGCGGCAAATCATCGATGTCGCCGGGACCAAAAACTGATTAGAGCGCTTCTTGCTGCTTTTGCCAGCGGGAGATTGGGACGCAGGGTTGGATGAAAGCTCGCATTCTGGATCACCAGGGCGTTGTCCTGGTTCCATAGCCGCCCGTCACGCGGCGTCTCTATTAGAAAGTGCTCAATTTTTTGCCAGGCCGTTCTAATTTTTTGAGTCGCCGTTCACATGGAATTCCAAATCAAATGTCACCTGGGCTATCAAGTCTCCGGAAGAGCCTCTTTTCTCTTCAACGTCGCCGTTGCCCAAAACTCGTTTCAACGCATCACGAAAGAGCATTTCCAGGTGGCTGGGGCAGAGTCTTGTCACGAGATGGTCATCGGCCATCAGCGCTACCATCGTGCGACAGCTCAAAGTGGCCCAGTCGAGCTCTTTTACGAAGCTCGAGTGGAAGCGACTCATGAGTTGCTGGGAGATCCCGCGCAGCTTCAAGTGCCGCTCTTCGAGCAAATTCCCTCCGACGCCCTGCTCTTTATTTATCCGAGCCGCTTTTGTCAGTCAGATTTACTCGCCCGGCTTGCGAAACGCGAATTTAACCAAAACGAGTCTGGGTTCTTCAGAGTGACCAGGATATGCAATTGGATCTACGAACGAATTGAGTATTTGTCCGGAACTTCGACTCCAACAACCTCAGCGTTTGACACTGTGACAGAGCTGACCGGCGTCTGCCGGGATTTCGGTCATCTTGCCATCGCCTTTTGCCGGTCGCTGGGAATTCCGGCCCGGTTCGTTAGTGCCTATGCCTATGGCCTAAATCCCCCAGACTTTCATGTCTATATCGAAGCCTTTTTGGGAGGCCGCTGGATTCTATTCGATCCGACGTCGCCTTGCTCCGCAGTCGAGCTTTGTACGCATCGGTCACGGCAGAGATGCTGCGGACACCTCGTTTGCCACCATTTTTGGCGGCGCCGTGATGAATAAAATGGAGCTCACGATGATACCGGCAGACGGGCGTCTCACTCCGCCCCCGTATACAATCGCACCGATTTCCAATTGTCCCGCCTAGCCCGCAATGAGCCCGTCGCTTCAGCTTTAGCGTGATTTTTGCGGGCTAGGGCTAGCTACGGTTCTTTTGGCGTGGAGATTTTGGACCTTTGGATGAACGGCGTAAAAAGATCAATTGGCACCGGCAGAAAGGTCGTGGTGCTATGCTCGCTCGATATTTCCTTCATGGTCTGCAGGAAACGCAGTTGCAGAGCGATCGGCTGCGCGGAAATCATCGTTGCCGCCTGAACCAGTTTTTCCGCGGCCTGAAACTCGCCTTCGGCGTTGATGATTTTTGAGCGCCGCTCCCGCTCCGACTCGGCCTGACCGGCCATCGCGCGCTTCATGCTGTCGGGCAAAACAACGTCTCTGACCTCCACCGACGTCACTTTGATTCCCCACGGTTCGGTCTGACGATCGATGATCTCCTGGAGTCTCAGATTGATCTTATCGCGCTGCGACAACAATTCATCTAGTTCCGCTTGCCCGAGCACGCTGCGCAAGGTGGTCTGCGAAATCAGCCAGGTCGCTTTCAGATATTGCTCGACTCGCACCACCGCAGCCGCTGGATCGATGACCCGAAAATAGACCACGGCGTCAACGGTCATCGGCACGTTGTCGCGGGTCATCACTTCCTGGCGCGGGACGTCGATGGTTACGACGCGCAGATCCATCTTCACCATCCGATCAACAATCGGAACGAGAAAAATCAATCCCGGCCCTTTGATGCCAAGCAACTTGCCCAGACGGAAAATAACACCGCGCTCATACTCGCGGAGGATGCGGACCATCTGCGGCAAGATAACCAGGGCTAGGATAACAATAGGAACTAACCAAACGAGCAAACTTGCCGGTGTTTCGGGCATGCGATTATTCCTCAGGTTTCGCGTTTCACTTTGACCGTCATTTCCTTTGCCGAACTCACCAGAGCCCCTCAATCGCAAATCCCAGCTCCGAGCCCGCAATGTTCATCGACTGCTCAACGTATCACCGACTTGCAAAAATGCGGAGAAAGAAAAGAGTCAAACTATGAACGTTACGGATCGTGCAGCTGGCGCCCTGATAGGCGCATTGATTGGAGATGCCCTTGGACTTGGGCCGCATTGGTATTACGACCTCACCAGCCTGCGCAAAGACTACGGCCAATGGATCACTGGGTACACCGACCCGTTGCCAGGCCGTTACCATGCCGGAATGAAAGCGGGCCAGTTGTCTCAAACTGGTCTCATTCTGGTGATGTTGTTACGTTCGGTGCTTGAGAAAGGTGAATACCAGGAAGCAGACTTTACCGACCGTCTCGATCGCGAGCTTCTGCCACATCTGGATGGAACTCCGATGCAGGGTCCGGGAGGATACACCAACCAATCGATCCGGGAAGCTTATCGGCGCCGCGTTCAGCAAAAGCTTGGCTGGGACCAGACCGGAGGACATGCCGATACCACAGAAGCCGCCGAGAGAGCCATCGTTTTGGCAGCTCGTTACGCACTCCATCCCCGAAAAGTTGCGGAAACAGTCTCCAGCAATTGCCTGCTGACGCAATCCGACGAAGCGATTGTCGCCATGACGACAGCTTTCAACTGCGTCGTTGCTCTTTTGGTTTCTGGGGAAAAGCTCGATGCCGATTTGTCGGATAAACTCATGGTCCAGGTCAAAACTGGCCAATTGCCATTCCACGCGGTTACCGGCAACAATCTGTCAATGCCTCGCCCCGGTGACCCGGATCCGCCCCGGAGCGGAAAATTCTCCTCACCTGATGCGCTCCTGACGCCGTCCTACATGGCCGAAGCCGCGCAAGATCCTGATATTCGAATCGAACCGCCCTGGAAAGTATCCCTCGTGTATGGAATGCCTTGTGCCATTTACCACCAATTGCCGGCCGCCTATTATTTAGCTGCAAGATTTCCAGACGATTTCGAGTCCGCGGTACTTCACGCAATCAACGGAGGCGGACAAAACATGTCACGCGCTTGCCTCACCGGTGCGTTGGTCGGCGCCCAGGTTGGACTGTCAGGCATTCCTCGGCGCTTTCTAACTGGCCTTGAAGACGGCGCCGACCTGGTGCTGCTGGCAAAGCGACTCGGTCAGCAGGCGGAAACTGGTTCGCTCAGTTGACCGGGACGAGAAGCTCACTACCCAACTCTTAGCGCAGTCTACGGCTAGTGAAGATTCCGCTATATATGTGGTTTTTCCGCCCCGTCCTTGCCTGTGGCATCACCTCAAATAATCAGTCCAAACTCAGATGAATCGTTTCGCCGGGTTGTAAGCGTGATTTGCACAGGGTTCGAATGGTAACCGCGGTCCGCGAGCTGTCCGTTCTAGCCTGGCGCAATTTGCTCAACCCCGATTTCCAAGGGATCGGTGCGTAAAGCTCATAGCTTCCTGTGGAAGGCTATCGAGAAATGTGGCCTGAATATTCCAAATATTGCATTCCTCAATGCCGGGTTGCTCTTTGATATTCCTTATTACTCGGGCTTCAATTGTCTTCATGTGGGCAAGGTTCTTACTCAGATCTAACGCGTCGTCTCACTAATGCTCGTTTGATGCGATTGCCAAGGTCGCACGCCGCCTCCACTTTTATCATACTCTTGTCGATGGCCTGCCACTCCCTTTGCGCCGTCGCCTCGCCAGCGCGGGCTGCAGCGGCGATTAACTTCCAGAATGGTTCTGAGATAGCGCTGTAATAGTCCGGAAAACCAATGTAGCATAGGCTTCCAGCCTGTGTTCTGTCGCACCTAGCGGTGTTTCCAACCCAAAGCATTTTGATCATATCTGGTGCCCCTCGTCCATTCAGGGCGAACCGTTCTCTTTGAGGAGTCGAAACCTGGGCTAAGTCCTCAAGCCCCGTTGGGGCAAATTGTCTGACCTGACCTTCTATAAATGTCCAAACCACAGGACCCCATTTGAGCTGCTGAGCCAGTGCACTAGAGTGTCGAAAACCTTAGACAGACAAAGATCAAAGCCGCTATACAGAGGCAGATCAAGGCATCGAGAGCAAGGTAGACGGTTTTGGGAAACCGATCGCTAAATCTGAATCTAATAAAAATTAGTATCAGCACTATCCAAACCAGGTTAAACGCGACGACAGCGAGATGCGGCACTGCCAACCTCCGGTAAGCCGACTCTACTCTTACTACCCGAAATGTCCAGGGCGCATCAAGTAATAAAATGCTTGCTCATATCACCTTTCATCCCGTATCCTCGATACTATGCTTTGGACTATCGCGGTAATCTTGCTGATTTGTTGGCTTTTAGGACTCTCGTTCCATATTGGTGGAGGCCTGATTCATCTAATTTTAGTCATCGTTGTCATCGTGGTCGTCATCAGGTTGGTCACGGGTCGCAGTGTTTAGTCAGTAAACAGCTGCGTCAACCCGTGAGGCTGAAATGCTGCTCCAAGGGTCGAGAAGGTAATATAGATTTCAGGCCAATCAGATCGAACAATCGCCATTTTCTAAGTGTCTAATTCCCCATGAACAAGCTCGAGATGAAGGGTTCCTGGAACGAGATAAAGGGTAAGCTTAAAGAGCACTTCGGAAAATATCCACAAGGTAAGGCAGACGTGCTGTGGGGACGGCTTCAGAAGACGCTCGGAAAGTGGACCAGGCTCGGCAAATAAAGATAAGTTGCCGGACCCGGATGATCTCAATGAAGGTGAGGCCCTGAGTTCCACACACTTCCTACGTTCGTGTTCAACAAGGTGGCCCCACCATCATTGGAGCCAACTGGTTGCACTAACCGACCGGAGGCCGCATTTGGCGCCGCCTGAAGTCAGACCTCTGCTAAAGGGAGATCGGAACCAGCTTGTCTTGTTTTGCTCCTGGGGACGCTATGTTCCCCATTTCCTGCGGCACAGATTTGCACCAGGATGTCCACGAATCGAGAAACGACTGGAGCCGAAACTGCGTCTGGTTTCCAGGCAGCCCCCACTGAGACCCAGGCGCTGTCCTCGGGAGTCAATTTGCGGAAAATCACGTCCTTGGCGGGTATCTTCTGCAGCGGCTCGCTGACCACCGCCACGCCGAAACCGGCCGCGACGAAGGCGAGTGCGCTAGCAGCGCCGTCCGCTTCCTTGGCGATTCGCGGCTTGAAACCCACGCGCCGGCAGACTTTCAAGAGCCAATCCCCATAATTCGGGTACATCCGATTGAGCCCAATAAAAGGTTCCTCCTTCAAGAGCGATAATGGAATCTCATCCCTGTTGGCATAAGGGTGGGATTTCGGCAGCGCCAAGCTCATCGGGTATTTGATCAGGAACCGGACGTGCAACAACTCTAACACCGGCCGGTCGCTGGGCACCAGAATGCCCACCGAGATGCGCCCCTCGAGCAGTGCCCTCTCTTGCGATACGGAATCCATCTCGATGCAATCAACGACGATTCCAGGTGAAGTTAACCGCCAGACTTCCAGCGCTTTACCCAGAAAATCGTGAGTTAAAGCCGAGATATAACCAATGGCCAATTCCCCGATCTCGCCGCGGCTGATTCGTTGGGCTTTTCTGATCGAGATTTCGCAATCTTCCAGAATCCGTCGGGCATCCACCAGGAACGACTTTCCGGCCGGCGTGAGCGCAACTCCCTTGCGCCGTCTCTCGAACAATTCGATGCCCAGTTCGCCTTCCAGATCGTGGATTTGCTTGCTGAATGGCGGCTGAGAAACATTGAGCCGGTCGGCGGCGTGAGTGAAGTTCAGTTCCTCGGCAGCGGCAACAAAGTATTCTAGATGGCGGAACTTCATGGCTGTTCCTCTTTGTCACCCGACCCGAAAGACGGATCTTCGCTTTATCGTTCCGGACATATGAGCATTATCAGTACCATACCTGGACCCCAGGTGAAAGCAACGGTTACTCTCAAGGGAGGAAGCACGTCGGGGCTTCCAGTGTCAGTGGGTTGGAAAAAGCGCTTCGCGCTTCTCGAGACAGATCTCCGAAACGTTGCCGTTTAGAACAATGCGAAGCCACCGAGCTCAGGTAGAAAACAATGTCCGCTACTTCGGAACCTCTTTCGGAAAAGGTATTCCGTCCGTGACCGCCGCGATGTCACAGTTGAGACCAACGCAGATCTGGCAGAGACTCGAAAAAGTCAGGTTACGCTCGCCGCGCTCCACTCCACCAAAATAACTTCTATCCATACCGCACAGGCTGGAGAAGTCTTTCTGGCTCCAACCTAACTTCTTTCGTGAAGCTCTGATACGCCAGCCTAGTTTTAATAGTTCGACATTCATGACTGACATTTTCCTTGTTCTTCTCCCTGGAGCCGATGTGGTGAAATTCTGACTGGGAGCAAACCGCTCGGGCCTTTTATGGGGTCTGCTTCCGCTTCGTGTTGAGCGACAGTGTCAGAATCACCCCAAGGGCGAATCCGGCAGCGGCAGTGATAAACAACAGAATGGCGTGCGGCATCATCACGGTAGCGAAAAGGATGTGGGTTGCCACCTGTTCCCGGTTCTGGACGACGACAATCGCGACCAGGACGGCCAAAAGCGAAGCGATTACCAGTTTAAAGTTGCGCATTGCGGCCTCTCTGCAAAGGTTCTAGGCGAGACGCCATTTTTCGAGTGTGGCAACTGCTGTTCCCCTCGAGATATCTGGATCAATAACGAGTTGAAGCATCCAGACGCCATCGAGTTGAACTTTGTAGTCTTCGATCTGGCTGGTCGAGCCGCTTGGACTGAAATTCCACTGCTGCTGAAACAATGGTCGAAGGGCGTCGTTCTTATCCTTGGACCACAGCAGGGTGAACTGCTGAGTCCGTTCCTTCGCCACCTCGACGAACTGGAGCCAGATACGTCGAATCTGTTGCGGCTCATCGAAGAAAAGCTTAATGGTCTGCTTTCCTTGCTCAGAAGCTCGCCATCCACCAGTATTTCCTTCCGTAAAAGCTGATTCGATCGGGTACTGCGAATCTTCCGAAGTCACTTCAACCTGCGCTATCGCGCCGACATCGAGCCAGGGCGCTTTCTCCATTCCCGATTGCAGGTCGGCACTTTTAACTATTTTTCTCATACTAGGTCTTTAATCTCCTGTTCCCGCTGGTAGTTTGAAAGCGATTGAGCGCTTCATACTGCACATGGTCGACAAACTGATTTCATTCGCCTGATGGTATCGGCGAAACTCGCTCGCCGTCAGGATCTTGAAAAGATGAACAAAAACGACTGTGCCGGGAACCGTAATCTTAGCGAGACCTTCGCTCGTCTTCCCCGTATTCTCCCATACTGTTCTCGACCAGTTACAATTGTGTTTGTGTATGCCCGTTGCTGGTCGCTTATTCCGCGGGAACGAAAGAATCCCCTGCCAGGCTTATCGCGAAACTCACTTTCTGGGAGAGAGCCAGATGAATGGGTCTCAGCCCCTGTGGCTTTGGGCAATTCTTTGGTGCCGAAGGCTGGCCAGATCTTTCGCTCAAATCATTGGTGATGCATTTCAAACCTATGGCCGGATCAACGGAGAGCAATGTGCAGCGTCTTTCGCCTATTACGTCTTTTTCTCGCTGTTTCCACTGATCCTCCTGTTGGTGGTCGTTGGAACGTTTTTTGTTCCGGACAGGCTGCAAGCTGCTCATCAAGTGGTGCAACAAGTTGAAGCATACGTGCCGCTCCAGGCCAAGGATAAAGCGGTCCTGGTCGAGACCATCGATCATGCCATTCAGAACGGTTGGCGAGCAGGAATTTTCGGGATTTTAGCGTTGGTCTGGAGTGCCCTGCGCTTTTTCCAGGCCCTGGTGATCGGAGTCAATCGAGCCTGGGGATTCAAGGATTACAACTGGTGGAAACTTCCGCTGAAGAACCTTTTCATGATCGGGATTCTGATTAGCGCTCTCGTTCTGGGCCTCCTAGCACCGTTGATAGTCAATGGTCTGAAAGCGATCTTTCACCTGAATCAAAATCTTCCCATCGAAGTGCTGCCAGTTTTCCTGCCACCGGCGATTCTCTTCTATGGACTGTTAATGTTCTACAAGTTTGCTCCACGCAGATCCGTGCGCTTCCGCGAGGTCTGGGTGGCAGCCCTGGTGGCGGCGGCGCTTCTTGAATTAGGTCGGAATGTCTTTGAATCGTATCTGGGAGCATTCACGAGCTTCGACGCGCTCTATGGTGTTTTCGGGACCATCATGGGATTGCTTCTCTGGATCTATTTCTCCGGCGTGATCCTGCTGCTCGGTGGTTGTATCGCAGCGACAATCCATCGCCCGGTAAACCTCACAGAAGGGAATAAAGAGAAATTGAACAGAAGGTAACAAAGAGAGCGATTTCTCTTTGCTTCCTTCTGTCACTTCTTTCGGTCTTCTGTGAGTCGCGATACCTAAAGGCAATGGTAACTCATCGATAAAAGTATGGGATAAAACAACCAGACCGGGCGAAACTGCTGGCGTCAGCTCAAGCAGAAGAGGAATTATACGGCCTCAGAGGTAAACAGGACCCGAGTACGTGGCTCGTCACGATTGCCGTTCCCGATGACTCCAACCTCCCATCTTAAATCATGTTCCAACGAATCCCTTTTGCAAAAGTCAATTGGCCGACCAGTTCGTTTCTCATTGGAACCTTATTCCTCTCGCTGACCGCAGTACCCGCTTACCTCTTCTTCGTCGGAATCGATTGGTTCCAGATCGCGCTTTTCTTCGTCATGCTCGGTGCGTGCGGATTTTCCATCACTGTCGGCTACCATCGACTCTTCTCGCACCTGACTTTCCAAGCGCACTGGCTTGTACGACTCTTCACGCTGATCTTTGGTGCAGGTGCTTTTGAGAACTCGGCTCTCCTGTGGGCCTGTGAACATCGTACCCATCATAAGCACGTCGATCACGATGAAGACCCATATTGCATCTCCAAAGGCTTTTTCTACGCCCATATCGGATGGTTGCTATTTAAACTCAACCCACTCCCTCCTTTTGATAACGTGACTGACTTGCAGAAGGATCCGCTGATTATGTGGCAGCATCGCTATATTCACTGGATCGGCACATCGGTCGCCTTCGTATTTCCGACAGTCCTTGGCTTTGCCTGGGGTGGCTGGATTTCGGCTCTCGGCGCATTCCTTATTGCGGGAGTGGCGCGCGTCGTCGTCCTTCAGCACTGTACCTTTTGCATCAATTCGATGTGCCACTACCTCGGCAAGCGCCCCTACTCTTCCAAATGCAGCGCCCGTGACTCGTGGCTCATGGCGATCGTGACCTTCGGCGAGGGATACCACAACTATCATCACGAGTTTCAGCACGATTACCGCAACGGTGTGAAGCCGTGGCAGATCGATCCTACCAAATGGCTGATCTGGACCCTTTCCCGTATCGGCCTGGTCAGCAAATTGCGCCGCGTTTCCCAGGAGAAAATCCTCTTTGCAGAGCTCGCCGAAGCGCAGCGCCGGCTCGAGACAACACTCGCCCGGCCCGGCCTTAACGAGACGGCTTCCGCTTACATAGCAAACGCTTACCACCGTCTGCAGGCCGCCACACAGAATTGGACACAGCGCAAAGCGCAACAATTCGAAGTCACTCGCGAAATGCTCGCCGAACTCCGCAACGAAATTCGGGCCGCGACGAGTACCCTTCAGCTGTTCAGTTCCCGGAACCGCGGACCAGCTTAATGTGTCCAGTAAGATGCCGCTCGAGGACTCAACTGCGAGAACACAGGCTGGAAGCCTATGCTACATTGGTTTTCCGGACTATTGAGCGCATCTCAGAAATATCCTTGAGTTATCGCCGTGAGCCGCGCTGGCGACGCGACGGCGTAAAGTAGCATAGGCTTCCAGCCTGTGTTCCGTTCGCACGATCGAGTGGCGTTTTCAAGTTTCGACCGCCCTTCCGCGTTGTGTACAAAGCCCAGAGTTGAGCCATACATGCTAAGATAATTCTCAGGCGCTTCGATGGGAGAATGGCTTTTGTCCCAGAGGGACAGCTGAAGTCATTTTCCTCATGCCAGGCACTTCGTGCCTGGCCACTATCTGCTGCCCCTCCGAAACCATCACTAAGAAACCCTGCCACCGAGAATTCTCTCACCGGGTTCGTAAGCGTCGATCAGAATGCTATCGCCGGCCGCAATTCCAGGATTAGACAACATCTCGAATTCCACAATTCCGTTTAACCCCACCGTGTGTCTTTTCGACGCCAGGCTTCTCAGTGGCTCACGAAGTTCCATCTCATAGAGCGTCTCCGGTCCGTCATACGAAACACGCATTCGCCAAAACTGATTCACCTGCTTTGGGCTTTGACCGTCTAATTGGCCTCCTCGTCGGGAAGGTCGCAATTGCAGGATACTTAGAATTTTGGCTTCAAGAATTCGCATGAGTGTGGATTCAGGAGACGGTCTACTCGGGGTAAATGGACGATTCTCCATTCAATCATAGCATTTAGCCCAGTTTGCGTCGACAGTGCAGTATGACGCCTATTCACGCCAAAGTCGCATCGGCGGAAAAAGACCGCGAGCAATACCGCCTGATTGTCGAATTGGTACCCTCCGAATTTCTGGGACCCTTCGAAAGGTTAAGGTTCAAAAGGAACCCTTACTGCGGCTCTTTCAGTACTTCTTTGACTAGAAATTGGCTCACCCTCAATTATAAGAAAGACCCCGGGTTCAAGGCGGGTGACAGTTTTCCACTCTCTAGGATTGACTAAACCGCGATTAGAGCCGAATGGAGGCTTGGGATTTCGACTTCCCCCCGCTTTCTTAAAAGGCTGCCCAACTGAGCTTATCGTCTAATCGACGCTCCGGGAGCCGTGACATTGTTGGACGCCGCCGAAGACCTGGGCCCAGGCAGGAACAAATGGGAATGGCATCGTGACGCCCAGAAAATAAAAGATGAATAATAGCCTACTCAAAATTGATAATAATCGCGACATCGGCGACTTCCATTATGATCTTAAACCGACTCGCGACGCCGGGGTTGGGCTGACCGAGCAAACCATTGATTATATTGTCGATGTAAAGGGCGAACCGGATTGGATGCGGGAATTCCGCAAAAAAGCCTATCGCGTCTTTAAGAGCAAACCGCTTCCAACGCATTGGGCCGGCAACGAGCTCCAGGAAATAGATTTCGACCGGATCCGTTATTACCTCGCTTCCGGCGAAGCGACCAAGCGGAGTTGGGACGACGTTCCGGAGGAGATAAAACAAACGTTCGAACGCCTCGGTATTCCTGAGAACGAACGCAAGTTCCTCGCCGGAGTCGAAGCTCAGTTTGATAGCGAGGCGGTCTATTCAAACATTAAAAAGGCGGTTTCCGACCAGGGAGTCATCTTTATGGGTAGCACCGACGCCCTTAAAGAGAGGCCGGATATTTTTCGCAAGTGGTTCGGCAAAGTCATCCCGACCGGCGACAACAAGTTCAGTGCTCTGAACGGCGCGGTGTTCAGCGGAGGCAGTTTTATCTATGTTCCGCCCGGAGTAAAAGTGAAACATCCGTTGCAGGCCTATTTCCGGATCAATGCGGAAAACTTTGGACAGTTTGAGCGTACCTTGATCATCGCCGACGAAGGCTCAGAGGTCATGTACATGGAAGGTTGCACCGCTCCGAAATTCACCACCACCACGCTCCACTCGGCGGTGGTCGAGCTGGTCGCTCTGAAGGGCGCGAAAATCCAGTATGTCACGGTGCAGAATTGGTCGTCTAACGTCTTCAATCTGGTGACCAAACGGGGATTGGCGATGGAGGAAGCCGAAATTAAATGGATCGACTGTAACATCGGATCGCGCCTGACGATGAAGTATCCAGGCGTGGTGTTGAAAGGGCGCAGGTCGCGTGGCGAGGTGATTAGCATTGCCCTGGCCGGAGATGGTCAGCATCAGGATACCGGCGCAAAAATGATCCACGCGGCGGATGAGACGACCAGCAACATCATTTCAAAAAGTATCAGCGTAGGTAAAGGGCGCGCCACTTATCGAGGTTTGGTCCACATCCCGCAACACCTCAAAGGGTGTAAAAACAATACTGAGTGTGACGCGCTGTTAATCAATTCAACCAGCCGGACCGACACCTATCCTGCCATCACGGTGCGTGGCACAGGCAACGCCACCCAGCATGAGGCATCGGTTAGCCAGATTGGGACCGAGCAGATTTTCTATATGCGGCAGCGCGGACTGACTAAGGGCCAAGCCATGAGCCTGGCCGTCAATGGTTTTGTCAACGATCTGGTCAGGCAATTTCCCATGGAATACAGCGTTGAACTAAAAAGGTTAATTGACCTTGAGATGGAGGGATCGGTTGGTTAGTCCGATCCATTAATAGTAATTGTCGCCCTGAATATTCCCAACGCCCACGATCTTACCTCTTCCGTTGACCAGATAAAACTTGCCGAAGTCCTCATCTTCATCTTTGAAATCGATCGCCCAATAGCCTTGTTCCGGGCGCCACGATACCCGGGTGACTTTTGACAAAGGATACGGATACTGTTTGTTGGCTTGCATCGCGATGGCGACCGCTGTCGCCTTCGGAATTCGCCCCGGGACGTAGGTGTCATCCGTGCTTTCGCAGGCCGCCAGAAAGAGAAAACCGAGGAGGAATGCCCAGTAACGCATGAATTCAATCGTAAGATGTTCAGCGCATTTTTCCAACTTGAAATCAGCTAGCTCTCCGAAGAAAGTCCCAGCCAGATGTCCATCCGCGCCTCTCTGAATGACTCCATCGCGGCCATTCGCTCCATTTTTGACTTGGAGGATACGGTGGCCAGTGGCGGCGAATTTGCTCCGCGAGACCTTGCTCTCCGGACACAAAGTTCTGGCTTGCGGCAACGGAGGCAGCGCCTCCGACAGCGCCCATTTCGCGACCGAATTGGCCTGCCGCTTTGTGGCTGACCGACGACCCTATCCAGCGATTTCTCTGACCGGAGACGGCAGTTTGCTGACCGCCATCGGCAACGACTACTCGCATGCGGAACTCTTCGCCAGGCAAGTCAGGGCGTTTGGGACAGCCGGCGATCTGCTGGTCGCGCTCACTACCAGCGGTAAATCCGAGAACATCAAGCGTGCCCTCGAGCAGGCAAAAGAGCTCGGGCTCCGTTCGATTGCTCTTCTGGGCCGGGATGGTGGATCTTGTCTCGGCTTAGCGGATGTCGAACTGCTGATTCCCGAACAGGTCACCGCCAGAATCCAGGAAGCCCACAAGGTGATCGTCCACTTGCTTTGCGAGCTTGTGGAGCCTGATCTCGCCCAAAAATAGACGTGCAATCCTTGCTGATTCCCGCAGGCTTCTTCTTCGGATCGCTTATCGGATCATTCCTCAACGTCTGTATCTATCGTCTCCCGAGAGAGATCTCGATGATACGTCCCGCTCGCTCCTTCTGCCCGAATTGCCAGAACTCGATCCCTTGGTACGAGAACATCCCGATTTTGAGCTGGCTTCTGCTCCGCGGGCGATGCAGTCGGTGCCATGTGCGGATCAGCCCCCGTTACGTAATTGTGGAAATGGTCACCGCAATTTTGTTTGCGACCGCAGCTTACCTGATACCGTTTCCGACCTTCCTTTCGCTTTGGGTTATCCTATCCATTCTGGTCGTCATAACGTTTATCGATCTGGAATTTTTCATTATTCCGGACACCATGAGTAAAGGCGGGATTGCCGCGGGCCTTCTGCTGAGTTTTCTGACGCCCGGACTGCACAAAACGACTTCTCCTTTGGTCTCTGTCCTTCTCTCCCTGGTCGGTGCGTTCGCCGGCGCACTGATTCTTTTCCTTATCAGTGAATTTGGAAAACTCGCCTTTGGCCGCTACAAGGTGACCCTGGAGACCCCTGCTAAATTCAATTTTGACAGACTGCCCCCTGATGATTGGCAAATCCTGATTGAAGACGAACCCTTTCTCTGGAGTGAGCATTTCTTCCGCAAATCCGACCGGATCCTGGTTCACGCGAACGAAGTCGAAATCAACCAGGCCGTCTACCAGAACATCGACTTAACATTCTTTCACGACCGTCTCGTCACGGATCGGGAAACGATCCCACTCGAAAAAATTGTGCGTCTTTCGGGACGCATCGTTTCCGCACAATTTCCCCGCGAAGCCATGGGCTTGGGCGACGTCAAACTGATCGCGGCCATTGGTGCCTTTGGCGGTTGGCAAGGCGTCCTCTTCACGATCGCCGCTGCTTCATTTCTAGGGGCTGCCTTCGGTATGACAGCGATCGCCTTGGGAAAACGCGAGCGATCCGCCCGGATCCCGTTCGGCCCCTATCTCGCGATAGCCGCGGTCATTTGGTTCTTTTGGGGCGATTCGGTTGTCTGGTGGTACCAAGCAACGCTCCTGCGCCTGTAAATCCCGAGTCTTAATGCCTTAATGTCTTAATCGTCATCGTCGTCGTCTCTCCTCGATTTTCTTCACCGCCAGCAGATCGAGGACGACGACGACCACGAGCACGAGCAGGAAATCCGCGCGTCTTAATCGTCATCGTCGTCGTGCTCGTCGTCGATTTTCTTCCCCGCCAGCAGACCGAGGACGACGACGAGCACGAGCACGAGCAGGAAATCCGCGCGTCTTAATCGTCATCGTCGTCGTGCTCGTCGTCGATTTTCTTCACCGCCAGCAGACCGAGGACGACGACGACCACGAGCACGAGCAGGAAATCCGCGCGTCTTAATCGTCATCGTCGTCGTGCTCGTCGTCGATTTTCTTCCCCGCCAGCAGACCGAGGACGACGACGACCACGAGCACGAGCAGGAAATCCGCGCGTCTTAATCGTCATCGTCGTCGTGCTCGTCGTCGATTTTCTTCCCCGCCAGCAGACCGAGGACGACGACGACCACGAGCACGACCAGGAAATTCCGCGCGTCTTAATCGTCATCGTCGTCGTGCTCGTCGTCGATTTTCTTCCTTGCCAGCAGACCGAGGACGACGACGACCACGAGCACGACCAGGAAATCCGCGCGTCTTAATCGTCATCGTCGTCGTGCTCGTCGTCGATTTTCTTCACCGCCAGCAGACCGAGGACGACGACGACCACGAGCACGAGCAGGAAATCCGCGTCTCATCTGGCGGTCGGATCACAAGAGGCGATCCCCCGAGTGCCACCCGGTAGCTAACTGAAGTCCATAGCTCGACAGTTTCGGCAGCAGGTCCTCCGAGTTCCTCGGAAATTTTCGGCCCAACTCCACACCTTGGTAGCCAATCTCTGCCGCCTCTTGCAAACAGACTTCCAGAGGGACATCTCCTCCTAACTCCACCAGCACGTCATTTGTCCAGCTGAGCGGACTGACACCCAATCGAACCTGTGAGCCGGAACCTTCTGAAGTTGCCATTTTGTTAACTCAAATAACAAATTTTACCAGTTGCGCTGCTTTGAGACACTCGGTCGCTTTGTCCGCAATCAGCTGGGCTTTGAGCCCAACCTCGAGCGAAGGACTGGGCGCGGTCCCTTTCTGGGCAGAAATTAAGCCGAGATCGGCCGACGCTTTCTCAGCTTCCGGGAAAGAAAAATATCCTAAACTTTCAGAAACAGCGAACAGTCTCATTTCGCTTATGGAGACAATCAACGATTAAGTAATAATAGATTCTTGTCTTCAGGGTTAATATCCCGGCGCGCCGAGGATCGGGGGGTGGATCATGAAGGTCGTTCTGTGCTTCTACGAAGTATGTCTGTTTTAGTCAAATTCTGTTTCGGGAAAATGTGCCCATCCAATACTCTTTTGGAAGCGTTTCCATTGCTTTTGAGTATGGGAGAAAACAGGGCGGCGAAGCTTCGGTAGGGTGAGGCTCCGCCCTACAACATCGCCCCGTCAAATTATCGCTCGGATTATCTCACACCCGCCCTAACAAGAGAGCGGCATTTGTCTTACAATGCCAATCGGACACACACATCGCAATCGACTCGAACACTCGAGTAACCAATGGCCGAGAATTGGCCGGGTAAAATTCGAGGGTAATTTCTGAAGACGCGCCTTTGACCCTCAGGAACTCGGCGCTCGTCGAAAGCTCTGGCGCGTCGACCGCCGACACACCCCTCGCCGACGCGTCGACACGTTTACGCGGGATGACGTTGCAGCCGAGGGCTAGGCGGGAAGCCCCGCTTGAGGCGGAGCATCTACCTGTGCCTGGGCTTCCGCATCAACGTGCCCCTTGCCAAGCGCCCTCTCTTTTGGCACTGAAACTAATTCTGAAAGATTTATAAGACTTTCCTCATTTTGGGCTGAAACTGACTTTAACCCCCTTCGAATTTTATGACGAAATTCTCTTTGCAAGATCCGGATCTTTTTCGCTGCCAGGCCTACATCGGTGGGCGTTGGTGTGATGCCGACAACGGCGCAACGTTGGAAGTCAACAATCCCGCCACTGGGGAAATTTTGGGTACTGTACCCTTGATGGGCACCGCAGAAACTCGACGCGCCATCGACGCGGCCAAGAATGCCTGGGGCGACTGGCGTCGCAAGCCTGCCAAAGATCGGAGCGCTCTTCTTCGGAAGTGGTACGAGTTGATGCTTGCTAATGTCGAGGACCTGGGAAAGCTGATGACCGCCGAACAGGGTAAACCGTTAGCGGAAGCAAAAGGCGAAGTCACCTATGCCGCTTCGTTTATTGAGTGGTTCGCCGAGGAAGCCAAACGCGTTTACGGAGACACGATCCCTTCGCCCTGGAATGATCGCCGGCTGGTGGTGATTAAGGAGCCTATTGGAGTCTGTGCCGCCCTCACGCCTTGGAATTTTCCAGCCGCCATGATCACCCGCAAAGCCGGACCGGCTTTGGCATCAGGTTGCACAATGGTCGCCAAGCCCGCCAGCTCTACCCCGTTTTCAGCCTTGGCACTTGCGGCCTTGGCGGAACGCGCTGGTATTCCAGCCGGCGTTTTCAGCGTCTTGACAGGCAGCTCGAAAGAAATCGGCGGAGAGATGACCTCCAATCCGGATGTGCGTAAAGTGACGTTTACGGGTTCGACCGAAGTTGGCCGCCTGCTGATGAAACAAAGCGCCAGCACGATTAAGAAACTATCACTGGAACTGGGCGGAAATGCGCCCTTTATCGTTTTCGATGACGCCGATTTGGATGCCGCCGTCGAAGGCGCAATTATCTCCAAATATCGCAATGCCGGTCAGACCTGCGTTTGCGCTAACCGCCTTTTTGTCCAGGCAGGCGTTTATGATGCTTTTGCCGAGAAACTCGTCGCTGCGGTCAAGAAACTTAAAGTCGGCAACGGCTTCGAGCCCGGAGTTCTTCAAGGGCCCTTGATCGACCAAGCCGCAGTGGAGAAAGTCGAGGAACACATTGCAGACGCTGTTTCGCATGGTGCGCGCGTGCTTTTAGGTGGTCACCGGCACGCTCTTGGCCAAACCTTCTTTGAACCGACCGTTTTGGCGGGTGTGACTCCCCAAATGAAGGTCGCTCGCGAAGAAACCTTCGGTCCCTTAGCCCCCCTATTCAGTTTTGAAACCGATGAGCAAGCCATTCAATGGGCCAACGACACTGAATTTGGTCTCGCCAGCTACTTCTACAGTCGCGATATCGGCCGCATCTGGAGAGCCGCGGAGGGGTTGGAATCTGGAATGGTCGGTATTAACACGGGACTCATCTCGAACGAGGTGGCGCCTTTTGGCGGTGTCAAACAATCAGGCCTCGGTCGTGAAGGTTCCCACTATGGCATTGAAGAATTTTTGGAGGTCAAATACCTCTGTTTCGGCGGGCTTAACAACTAACGACACCAGAGAAACGTGTCGCGAAATAGAGTATGGAAATCGATACCACTTTCCCAACCAAACTCGATACTGTTTCCGATGCGCCGGAACCGCTCCGGAGCGCGTTGGTAGAGAGTTTGCCGGCAGATGAACCAGTGCGTTTACTGGTTCATTCTCCGTCTTTTCCAACCGGGGATGAAAGATCGCCGGCCACCGTGCTTGCAGTGACCAATAGCGGCTGGCTCGTAGCCTCGGGGACCGAAGACGGTGGCGCCACTCTGGAAAAGTCCCGATTTAGCGAGATTCTGTTTCTTGAACTGAGGTCTATTCTTCTTTTGGGCCAGCTTAGAATTTCCTTTGTCGCGGTCGACTCGCCCTCCTCGACAACCATAGAGTTTGAGGGAGTTGGGGACGAATTGTATCATGAGGCGATTGATCTGATCCTCGCGGGCGTCGATCCGGCTCCCAGTACCTTTACCGAGAACGACCGGAACGCGGCTTCAATGTTTGAGAATTGGCCGATGAAATTCCGGAACGAGGCGCGGCGTTATTGGCCAAGAGGGCAGCGTTTGCTGGCCGCTCTGAGGTGGCCGGCTGTTTACGGAGCATCAAAGCGCGAGACTGCTCCCGCCGGCGCACTGTTGGTCACCGGGCGCGAGCTAGTGCTTATTTCGGACGAGATAAATTCTTCGGCGGAAGCCTCTTCTGAAGTGGAATTGAAGGAAAGGCCAGGTGGAGAAAAAACCTCTTCTGCCGGGACCGCGCCGGAGTACGATTTCGGTTCCGGTTTTCGAAAAGGCGGATCTCGATCCCGGCGAACTCCCGGGCGACGTCTACGAATTTGGGGAAATCATTACTTTCGTCCCTCGTGTTCGGCTGGCGAATTTTCAAGTAAGCCAGCAGCACCAGTTTGGCGTTTTAGCTCTCGAGGTGCGTGTCGCACATGCGAGAGAAAAACTGGAAATCCTCTTTCCCTCTGATCGCCGAGAAGCCGTATCGCAGGCGATGGAACAGGTCTCACCTCCCCGGAGCTCGGTAACCTAAACTATAACAGAATTAGCACTGGGTTTCGGGTTAGTCAGAATACTTACTGCATCGTCGGTAGCTGACATATGGGCGCAGCCCCCGGCATCGAAATGCCCACGCGGTTCGGTTGAGACGATTCTCGTGTCAAGCGCTTGTTGGGCTTCCGGTGGTGGGAAGTTACCGAGGTAAATCCCGGACCGAGCTTTCTTCCCCGTGCGGTGCGAGGCCATTCGGGCCGGGACCCGCGCCAAACGCCTGCTGACCCCTTCACATCCATTGCGAGAAAGTATTGAAAAGGACCTTCCCAGGAAGTAACATTTTTTTTGCCGTTACCGTTTGAGATTCCGGCATGATCGCTCTGCGTTGCAGAGCAACCCCCAGTAAAAAAAAGAAATGAAAGAAATTAAGTTCGCAAAATTTTTCCTTCCAGCCATCGCCCTGATGGCTATAGCCTTCGGAAGTACTCCTGCTCAGGCCGCCCAGAAGATTAAGATCGGCGTGGCCATGGCCCTGTTCGATGATGTCTGGTTGACCAATGTCCGGGATGCCATGACGAAATGGGCCACCACCCACCCCGATGTCGAACTGACGATTGTCGATGCCGCCAATGACACGGCCAAGCAGGTAGGACAGGTGGAAAATTTCCTGGCCCAGGGAATGGATGCCATCGTCATCCTTCCGGTGGATACCGCTGCGACCGGCCCGATGACTAAGGCGGTCGTCAAAGCCGGCAAGCCTCTGGTCTATGTCAATCGCCAACCGGCGAACCTGCCGAAGGGTGTGGTCTATTCTGGTTCCAAATCCATTGAAGCCGGGATCATGAATATGGACGAACTCGGCAAAGCCATGGGGGGCAAGGGTAATCTGGTTATCCTGATGGGTGAACTGAGCAATGAAGCCGCCCTGGGCCGGACGGACGGCATCAAAAAAGTCGTGAAGGAAAAATTCCCGGACATTAAGATCACCCGCGAACAGACCGGTAACTGGCAGCGCGTCCAAGGTAAAACGATCATGGAGAACTGGCTGGCTTCCGGACAGGAAATTGACGGCGTCGCCTCCAACAACGATGAGATGGCGCTGGGAGCCTTACAGGCCATCAAGGCGGCCGGAAAACTCGGCAAGATCCCTGTCGGCGGAACGGACGGCAGCCATGACGCGTTGGAGTCCATGGACAAGGGTGAACTGAACAACACCGTGTTTCAGGATCCCGTTGGCCAAGGTGTCGAGGCTGCCAATGCCGCCTATCTGATGGTCAAAAAGGAACCCAATCCGAAGGTCGTCGACGGTGTCATCTGGATTCCCTACCAGCCCGTCACTAAGGAAAACTACAAGACGTTCATGAAGTGAGGCATTGGACGACACTGTTTGCCTCATAGGGCCTGGAGGTAGCCCAGGGTATGTGCTTAGCCCGGGATTTCAAAGTCAATGGTACGCCCCGAAGGGGCGAGGATATCAGATCGAACTGTACATCCAAGCGTACGCCAAAGGAGCGGCAATTGAACGTGCTACATCGAAATCACTTATGATTGTTAGCTCAGCTCGCTCTCGCCCCTTCAGGGCGAGTCGTTTATTTTGGGGTTCCCAGGGTTGAAACCCTGGGCTGAGTCCTCAAGCCCCTTCAGGGCGGCCCTCTCCCTCTGGGCCGTCTGAGCAGCGCTAAACACATACCAGGGTTTACCCTGGGTTCGGCCTAACAGATACTTGGTAGATCCTTCAAGAGGAGCAAGCTATGGAAAACGAGTACGTGCTCAGTATGGAGGGAATTTCCAAGCAGTTCCCAGGTGTTCGGGCCCTCAGCAATGTCAAGCTGAATGCCCGCAGGGGAAAAGTGCATGCGCTGATGGGCGAAAATGGCGCCGGTAAATCGACGCTGATGAAAATTTTGATCGGCATCTATGCGCCGGATTCGGGGACGATCACCTTCAAAGGCGAAAAACTGAACATCACTAATACCAACTATGCTTTGTCGAAGGGTATTTCGATGATTCATCAGGAACTGAGCCCCATTCCCCAGATGACTGTCGCCGAGAACATCTACCTGGGGCGTGAACCCGACGACCTGGTATGGCCTGGTCGATATGCGAAAAATGAATCGCATGGCCGCAGAACTGTTAGATCGACTTCAGATCAAGATCAAACCAACTGCGAAAATGCACGAGCTTAGTATCGCCAATATCCAGCTCGCCGAAATCGCCAAGGCCGTTTCCTATAACTCCGACTTGATCATCATGGATGAACCAACCTCGGCCATCACCGAGGCAGAGGTAGAAGGACTTTTTAATATCATCCGGTCTTTGAAAGCCCAGGGGTGCGCGATCGTCTATATCAGCCATAAAATGGATGAGATCTTCAAAATTACCGATGAGGTTACGGTCTTCCGCGATGGTCAATACATGGGCACGGATGAAACCGCTGATTTGACCGATGCCATCCTCATCGAAAAGATGGTTGGCCGGACTCTGACCGATATGTTTCATAAGGAAACTACCGATATGGGTTCGGTTTTCCTCGATGTGCAGAACTTGAGCGGAAAAGGATTTCGCAATGTCAGTTTCCAGGTCAAGCGCGGTGAGATTCTCGGCATCGCGGGCCTGATGGGGGCGGGGCGCACCGAACTGATGGAAGCGGTTTTCGGGGTGACCCGGACCCATGGCGGGTCCATCCATATTGATGGGAAGGCCGTGAAAATCAATTCGCCGGCTGATGCCATTCGAGGTGGCATGGCCTTACTGACGGAAGACCGGAAGTTAACCGGCTTGTACCTGAATGCCAGCGTTCGCGAGAATATGTTTATCGCGAACATCAATAACTACATGATGGGACCGTTTATCCACTTTGGGAAAATCGGGAAGGATTGCGAACGGATGCGCGGCTTGATGCGCATCAAGACTCCTAGCCTTTTGGAAATCATCAAAAACCTTTCCGGCGGCAATCAACAGAAGGTTTTAATTTCACGTTGGTTATTAACCGAGCCGGATCTCCTGATCCTCGACGAGCCAACCCGTGGGATCGATGTCGGCGCCAAATCGGAAATCTACCGGTTGATGACCGAATTTGTCCGGTCCGGCAAGGCAATCATTATGATCTCTTCGGAGTTACCGGAAGTCCTGGGAATGAGTGATCGAATTCTGGTGATGCATGAAGGCGACAAGGTCGGTGAGCTTTCGCGCGCAGAAGCCACCCAGGAAAAGATCCTCCAAATGGCTACCGGCATGAGTCTGACTGCTTAAAAAAGAAGGAATATTATGGCAAATCCTGGAGTCATTACCGCCAACAAGCCCGAAAACCGGCCACAGACGAGTCACCAGATCTCGAGAGTGTTCAGCAAATACGGGATCTTCCTGATTTTTGCCGTGATGGTATTGGGGGCGTCGTTACTGTCACCGGCGTTCTTGAGCAGTACCAACCTGATCAACATTGTGCGGCAGATGTCCATCGTTGGCTTGATCGCCCTTGGTGTGACCGGGATTATCGTCAGTGCAGGCATCGACCTTTCATCTGGCTCGGTGGTCGGCTTGACCGCGGTGGTGGCGGCCAGCCTGGCTCAGTCGCCCGATAATACAAGCGCCTTCTATCCCGGTCTTCATCTTCCCTTAATTGTACCGGTGGTCGCAGCTTGTTTGGTCGGTGCCTTAGTCGGCTTAATTAATGGCACTCTCGTTGCTAAAACTCGTATACCGCCCTTCATCGCGACTTTGGGTACCTTTACGGCAATTCGCGGTGCCGCCAACCTCTATACCGGCGGTCGTCCGATCTCCGATTTGACGGATGATTACGATTTTATCGGCCAGGGGGATGTCTTCGGGGTTCCGGTTCCGATCATCATTCTAGTGGTCATGGCGGTCCTCACTCATATCCTGTATGCCCATACCAAATTCGGGAAATACATCTACGCGATCGGCGGCAACGAACAGGCGGCGCGGGTTTCGGGTATTAATGCAGCCCGGTACAAGATGCTTATCTACGTGTACGCCAGTTTCCTGGCCGGGTTGGCTGGAGTGGTGGTTTCGTCCCGCATTGGTTCAGGGCAACCGGGTCTTGGCGTCGGCTACGAACTGGATGCCATCGCGGCCGCGGTCATCGGTGGAACTTCGCTCTCGGCGGGTGGTATCGGGACAGTCGCAGGAACGATTGTCGGAGCGCTGATTATCGGGGTATTGAATAACACCCTTGATTTGATGAATGTCTCGGCCTTCTGGCAGCAGATCGTCAAGGGTTGCATCATTGTTGGTGCTGTTATTCTCGACCAGCTCAAGAATCGCGGCGGTAAGTAACCGCGCTGGTAGGGTGAGGCTCCGTCCGAACCGGGGCTTTTCGCGTCGTCCTGGCTTGCGACGTGAGCCCCATGAACACCTGGGCGATTATTCATGGGGGGACGTCATAAGTCAGGATAACCCGGGAAGGGCCCCGGTGCTGGTAGGGCGAAGCTCCGCCTGAGCCGGGGCTTCCCGCGTTGCCCCGCCTGTGACGTAAACCCCCATGAAATGGCCGACCCATCGAACCGAGTTGTTCATGAGGCTTACGTCATAAGGCAGGATAACCTGGGAAGCGCCCCGGCGCTGGTAGGGCGAAGCTTCGCCTGAGCCGGGGCTTCCCGCGTTGCCTCGCCTGTGACGTAAACCCCCATGAAATGGCCGACCCATCGAACCGAGTTGTTCATGAGGGGTCACGTCACAAAGCAGGATAACGCGGGAGCCCCGGTTCGGACGGAGCCTCACCCTACCACCGCGCGGTTTCCCGCGTTGCCTCGCCTGTGACGTCACCTGCCATGGAATTAGCCGACCAAACCGACCGAAGAATCATGGAGGCTTACGTCACAAAGCAGGGCAACGCGGCAAGCCCCGGCTCAGGCGGAGCTTTGCCGTACCTGTGCGCCCCTCACAAGGTTTTCTCAATCTCCTCCTGGTGCCAAGCAAGCGACCGCAGAGAACCGTCCCGTACCCTCAGCGTCGAGGGATCATAGACAGTCCCATCACAATTTCCCGCCCGGAAAATGACGACGTCATCCGCAACGGAAAGGATTTCCTCTTCTTCACTTGATACAACCAGAACCAAGACTTCCTCGTCCTCTTCGGCCAGACGACGGATAATCTGATGGATCTCACCCTTGGCCCCGATGTCCACGCCCTTGGTCGGCTCGTCCAGAAGAAGAAGTTTCGGTTTTTGGCGGATCGCCCGCGCAAAAAGCACTTTCTGCTGATTGCCACCAGACAGCCTGGCCATTGGCCCATCCAGGTTACCCCTCACCGCCACTTGCTGAATCGCGCTGGTGATATCACGTCTCATCAATCCTCGTCGTAACCACTCGAACCTGACAAAATCTTTCAAGACCGGCAGCGCCACGTTGAGTTTGGCATCGAGCTGAGGGATAAACCCGTCCATTTTTCGATCCTCGGTCACCAAGACCACACCCCGTTGAGCGGCCTGCCTTGGCCCCTTGGGCCGGTAGGGCCGGCCAAAGAGCGTGATCGAACCCCCGAGGAGCGGTTCCATGCCGATGAGCGAGCGCAGAAACCGCGAGCGCCCGGACCCGACTAAACCGTACAGACCTAACACCCTTCCAGGTCTTGCGATGAGATCGACACGCGGCAAATGGATAGTTTGCAGACCGGAAATCACGAGTGCGGGTTCCTCTTCTCGGGTCGTCGTTGTCTGTTCAACCGGCCCAGCGTCTTTCGGGACTTCGTGCACCGTCTCTTTCCCAGTGATAGCGGCGATCAGATCGGCGCGCGTCACCTCGTTCGCTGCGCCGCTCAAAGCGATCCTTCCATCAATCAATGCCGTGATCCGATCTGAGACCGCCAACATCTCGTTGACCTTGTGGCCGATTAATAAGATGCCGACTTTCTCCCGCTGGGCCAGGTTGCGTAACCATTCCAGCAGCCTGTTGACTTGGCCCACCTCCAGAGATGCCGTCGGCTCGTCCAACAAAAGAAAATGCATTTTTCGATGCACCGCGACGGCGATTTCCACGAACTGCCGATGGGCCACCCCGAGGTCGGCGAGTTTCATCAGCGGATCGAGATCGAGTTCGAAGCGTTCCAGCAGTTCGCGGGTCTCCTGTTCCATCGCAAACCGACGCAAAATGCCGGCTCTGGTCAGTTCGGCACCCAAAAAGGTGTTCTCGACGATGGTCAACTGGGGGAGCAGTGACAATTCCTGGTAGACGGTCGAGATACCGGCACCGATAGCATCCGCGGGACGATCGAAGAAAACGTCTTGTCCGGAGATTCTCAGATGACCTCTTTCGGGGCGGACGACACCGGCGAGCACCCGCAGCAAGGTACTCTTACCGGCGCCATTGTGCCCAACGAGGCCGTGGATTTCTCCAGGTTCCACCGTAAGCGAAACCCGATCCAGGGCCGTGAGATCTCCGAATACTTTCGTGACCTCAACGGCTTCCAGCCCGCTTTTGGACTCCGCGACCACGGTTAGAAATCTCCTATTTCGACGTGTTAGCCCACTTCGCCCGGAGCCGGCTTTCCGTGAGTAATGATCTTGAGAGGGCGGAGGACCTCTTTGGGAACTTCCTTGCCATCCAGGTATTCTTTGATCTGCTTAAGGGTAATCTTGGCATACTCGTACGGTTCCTGCGCCGCAGCCGCAGGATACTGTGCCTCGACGGGAAACTCAGAGATTGCAAATCCGTAAACCTTGGCGGTTGAGCCCAGACTCTTTACCGCACGGAGAGCTCCTTGGGCGGCCGGCCCTGTATCTGCCCAAATCAGGTTAATTTCCGGATGAGCCTGGAGCATCTCAGTGGTTTTCTGCAGGCTGACGTCTGGCTTGACCAACCCATTCACTTCCTGGACCACTTTCACGTTCGGATTGCCGGTGAACACAGACTTAAACCCATTCGAACGTTGGACCGTCGGGATTTCGTTCGGTTCGGTCACGATCCCGATCACCAACTTGGCATCGGGTCCGTAGTCTTTGAGAACCTGCTCGCCTATTTGCTTTCCCCCTGCGAAATTATCGGCCCCGACGTAATCGACGATCTCCGCGTGTTGCGCCGCCAAGTCCTTCTCGGAAACGATGACGTTCACGGTGAAGACCGGTATCCCCGCTTTGTAGGCCGCCGCAGCTTCTGCCGCAGCCGGTCCCGATTTCACGCCGTTCAGCGCCAGCGCACAGATCCCCTGCTGAATAAAGCCCTGGACCTGTCCAAGTTGGGCCTCATTGTCGTCGTTGGCGATCTGAACGTTGACCTCGAAACCAAGTTCTTTGGCGCCATCAATAAAACCTTGCCGCATCGCCACGTAATATGGATTGGTGGTGTTCGGCAATGCGACGCCGATCAGTGGCTTATCGGCCTTGCAGGACTTTGGAATCATTCGTGAACTGTCCGCCGCCATCAGCGCAGACGATCCAGAAACGATCCCCAGGATCGCAGCAACACAACTTAGGATCTTCATCTTTCCTCCTCTATTTATACTCTTATTTAACATCGTATTTTGTTATTTCATTGTTTCTTTCCACAGCCCTAACCATCTTGGTTCCTTATTAACCATCTTGATTCCCTATTAACCATCTTGGTTCCATACTAACCATCTTGGTTCTAACCTAACCATCTTGCCTGGCTACCCGCTTCGCCCTATCATTTCGCCTCAACTAACAAATTGTCTTCTTCCTCCTGCAACTGAAATTAGATGATCGGCCCGAATTGCACCGATCATACCCCACCTTGTTTTCCGACCTTCGAGCGCAGCACCTGCACTGCCCGGCGCACCTCGCTCATCCGCCGGCGATAAGTGTCCAGGATGACTCCAAAAAGGATGATCAATCCAATGACCAGCGGCTGCCAGAAACTCGGCACACTTAGCAAGGTCATTCCGTTCGAGATTGTCGCAATGAGTAGCGCGCCTAACATCGCGCCCAGCACCGAACCGACGCCGCCGAACAAGCTGACGCCGCCCACCACGGCCGCTGCAATGGAGAAGAATAATTCATTTCCGGTGCCGGCGGATGGGTAACCCACCATCAGACGTGAAGTGGTGATCAGGCCACCCATACCCGCACAAAAACCACTGATCGCGTAGACCGAGATGGTGGTCAGCGCCACGTTCACGCCAGCGAGCCCCGCGGCTTCCACGTTGCCTCCCACGGCGTAGATATGGACGCCCAAACGGGTTCGTTGCAACACGAGATAGCCGATCAGGGCCGCCAACGTCACCAATACCACCGGCATCGGAATGGTCAAAAATTCACCATTGCCAACTACGGAGAAACGTTCGTCCGCGACGGTGATGCTTTGCGCTTCGGCGATAATCATCGGCACCGAAGTGGCTACCCCATAAGTGGAGAAAGTGACGATGAAAGGTGGAATCTTCAAGTAGTGGATGACGGCTCCGTTAAACAAACCCAGTAAGACCCCGGAGCCTAAGGCGACCAGGGACGCAAGAGGCCATGGCAATCCCAACTGCATCATCACCGCGCACAGCACACCCGTCATCCCGACCGTTGAACCCGTCGATAGATCAATCCCGCCCGTGAGAAGAACAAACGCCTGACCTAAGGCCAGAAACGCGATCACCGAACCATTGAGGAGAAGGATCCGGATGTTGCTATACATGCGGAATCGGTCCGAAAGCAGGCACATGACCAAGAACACCACCAGCCAGACCGAAAAAATCCCAATTTCCTCACCTAGCCTTCGACGACGCAAACGTTACCTCCTTATTAACCAATTTCCGATCAGTCCTTACCGAAATGGTCATCTACCGCAGTCCGGTAGCGCTCGCGAATCGCTTCGCGTGGAAAATCAAGATTCGGTTCCGCGGCGAGTTCCAGGTCCGGCGCCCATCCTCGAGCAATTTTTGCCGCGGGCTCTCCATGGAGGGCGGCAGCGGCTTGCACCCCGGCGCCGGCCGCCGCAGCCTCGGCGATCGCGGCGATCCAGATTGGCTTCCCGGTCAAATCGGCTAATGTTTGTTGATAAGCCTTTGACCTGGCTGCGCCACCAGTGAGGATGAAGCGCCGGTCAAGTCGCACTCCTTGCTGAGCTAACAAATCCAATCCTTCCAGCAGACCGCAGAGCACGCCTTCAACTGCCGCCCGAGCCACCTCTGCCCGCGTGGAATTGGACCGAAGATTGAGCAATCGACCGGTCGCCTCAGGAAGATCCGGTGTTCTTTCGCCATCAAAATAAGGGATGAGAATGAGGGAATGGTTGGCCTCTCGCGGCTCCAAGGCCAAAGAATCAAATTCCTGGACGAAGACTCCAAGCAGCCGCCGAACGCAGTCCGTCACTTTCGCGGCATTGAGAGTGGTCACCATCGGCATAAATCGTCCAGTAGCGTCCGCGTAACCGTTGATCGCACCTGAAGCGTCTTGCAGTCCGAGCGGCGTGACGCTATAGACCGTGCCGCTGGTCCCGAGCGAGATCACGGTATCACCTTCCTCGACTCCCAAGCCGAGTGCAGCCGCCATGTTATCACCGGTGCCGGCTCCGACCAGCGCGCCGTTCAGTTCTGGAAAGGGCATCTGCGTGATCTTGCCGGCGGCCTGCGCTGATTCAATGATCGCCGGGACTTTCGTACAATCGAGACCGAAGGTAGCCAGACTAGCCAATTCAAGATCCCAACAGTTCGAAAACGGATTGAAATATCCGGTCCCGGAACAACCTCCACGCTCAGTGACTTTGTTCCCGCTTAACCGGTAGACGATGTAGTCGAATGGCAACAGGACGTGTGCCGCCCGACCGACCAGACCCGGATAACAACGTTCGGTCCAGGCCAGTTTCGAAACCGTCAAAGCCGGCCCCGGTACAGATCCGGTTCGTTTAGCCCAATCCGCCGGTGGCAGCAGCTCGCGAAGCCGCGCAGCGTCAGGCGCTGGTTCCGTATCGTTCCAAAGCTTCGCGGGTCGTAACGCCGCGTTGTCTTCACCTAGCAAAACGAGACCGTGCCCCTGCCCTCCAACCGAAATAGCAGCAACCTGGTCTAGCTGCGGTTGCAATTGATTCAGGGCCTCCATTAAGGCATTCCACCAGGACACCGGATCTTGTTCGCTCCGAGGTGGAGTGGTCGGCGGATGAGGAGCGCGCGCCTCTCCGACAATCTTGCCGTCCGCGATCCGGCGCAAAACCACCGTGCTGGACTGGGTGGAAGAATCAACCCCCGCCACCAGTGTGCGCGCCATCGCTATGCCTCCTCCTGGGTAAGCCGGTGAAGAGCTTGTTCGGCATTCTTACCGACCGCTCCGGACGGATGCGTAAAAAAGAATTCGCTCCAGGAATAGCCCCGGACCGTCCGGGTCACTTCCACCAAGGCGTCCAACAATGCAGCGGACGCCAAGGAACTCCCGGTGGCTACCACCGCACCGAGATCCGATTCGGGCGGAAGGCGAAGCTGCAGAACATGATCCGCCAACTGAGCGAGCTCGGATTCTGGGACGGCGGTGATGGCAATCACGGCAGCGGCTAATTCGCTGGCTCTCTGACAAAAATGGTTCAATTCCTCTGATGACCCACCTTTAGAGATCGCGATGACCACGTCATTTTTCCGTAAGACGCCGAGGCCGCCATGGAGCCCGTCGTTTGGCGATAGGTAAAAGGCAGGGGTACCACCGACCGAGAAGAGGTGCGCGGCGCGCCTGGCGATGGTTCCGGAGGTATCACTGCCGGTGATCAGCACTTTACCGGAGCAGTCAAGAAGGACCTGAACCACATCGATGAAGTGCTGATCGACTGATTCAGCGGCGCTAAGCACGGCCGCGGACTCTGCGGCGATGACATGACGGGCGCGCTCGATGAGCTGGTTCAGGTTAGGGGAAAGACTCATGATTGGGGGGACAAAAAACGAAATAACCCGAAACGTTCAAACTTGTCAAGTGAGCGTTGATCCGCTCATTTGAGCGGAATATCAGCTACGCGAAACCCTCGCCTTGCTTGTTTAATAGCGCTGCGTCCCGTTTTGCCCAAGCGGGGACGTTTCGCATACTACTCCAAAAGCCGGCGGGCCACGCCGGCGTCGGTCACCAGTGTTGTGATCCAATTTCCGCGCAAGACGGCGAGAATCGCATCTGCTTTCTCCAGGCCACCCGCAATCCCGACAACCTCCGGAATTCGACGAAGTTGCTTGGTATCCAAGGCCAGGCCGACCTGGTCCAGGGGGCTGGGCACCACCTGGCCAGCATCATCGATCAGCGTGGAGCAAAGGTCGGCGCGCACTCCGGCAGCCAACACCTGTTGCCTCCAGGCTTTGGAAAAAGAATTGTGTAAACAGGAGACAGGCGGATTCCAGGAACCAATGCCGACGACCAGAACGTCAATTCGATCGTACCAATCCAACACTTGAGCGACCGCCGGTTCCGTCCTTAACCGCTCAACAAGTGTAGGATCTTCGACCCACATCGGCAAAAAGATCGGATAGGCGGTACCATGGCCGGCAGCCGCCATCCGATAGACCAAATCCACCGAGTTCTGCGGAAACTCCAATTCTGTTAGCCCGCCCGCCACTTGCACCACGCTGACTTTTGGCAATCGGGAAATGGCATTGGCCGTCGCCGCCAGCGTCCGTCCCCATGCGACACCCAGCACGCAACCATCGGTCAGAATTTCTTCCAACAGCGATGCCGCCATCCGCCCAAGAGGCTCGATCAAGGCGCCGCAGGGTAGATCTGGACCGGCCAATACAAGCGCGTTTCGCAATGAATACTTTTGGCGTAGAAGGTCCGATAGCCGCGCATCGAGTTCCCCCGTCTCATCGATTTCAAACCGCACCAAGCCCTCTTCGATCGCCTCATCGATCAGGCGCGCTACCTTGAATCTTGAAATGGCTAGATCTTCAGCGATCCTGCTCTTCGTTTGTCGCTCGATGAAATAACGCCGGGCCACCGTAGTCGCCTGGATTCGCTGCAACGGCCGTCGGGGCATCCAATCCTCTTTCAGTGTTTTGGTCGAGAAACCGCCTACCTGTACGGTTCGATAATGACTTTCATGGACCCGTGATGTGTCGCGACCCGTTCCATTCCGCGGTCAAACTCGGACAATGAAAACCGATGGGTCACGATCGACTCCATGGGCAAAACCCGCTTTTCCAGCATCCGGATTGCTACGGGGTAACAATGCGGACCTAAATGGGATCCTCGGATATTCAGCTCTTTGGAGTCGCCGATAATTGTCCAGTCAACCGTTGCTTTCTCGCTCATGACGCTGAATTCGACGAACCTACCGAGCTTCCGAATCATCTGTAAACCTTGTTCCACGGCCGCTGGTTTGCCACTCCCCTCGATGTACACATCGCAACCATATCCTTCTGTCAGATCAAGAACGCGTTCGACGGCGTTCTCCGTTTTCACGTTGATCCCCAGATGAGCGCCGCAGAGTTTGGCCAACTCAAGCCGGTCGTCATTCGGGTCGACTGCGATTAAGAGCGCCGGCCCTTTTAACTTGGCAGCGGCGACCATTCCAAGACCGAGCGGCCCGCAGCCCGCAATGACCACGGTATCTTGATATTCGATGTCCGCGCGTTCCACTGCATGGATCGAGCAGCTCAAGGGCTCGATAAACATGGCATGATCAATCGGAATCGTTTTTGGAACCCTGTAGTTGAGCGCACCACGAGGGAAGAGCATGTACTCCGCCCAGGATCCTTGAGTCCGTCTCCGAAACCCGTAGATATCATGGACGGCACACAACCAATACTGGCCGTTCCGGCAATAGCGGCAATTCCAGCATGGAACAATATTTTCGCTCACCGCGTGATCGCCGAGTTCCAGCCCATATTTTTCGCGTGCTCCTTGACCCAGGCCAACGACTTCACCCACAAATTCGTGCCCGGGAGTCACCGGAGGCTGGCACCACCCGGTGCGGCTCTCGTCACCCCAGAACCAGGGAGCGCCCTGGAAACATTTGATGTCACTGCCACAGATACCGGTCGTTAAGACGCGAATCAGAACTTCCTCCGGCCCAGGCTGTGGCACCGGTAACTCTTCATACCTGAAATCGCCGCGCCCATGGTTGACCACGGCGTTCATCCTCTTTGGGAGATGGTCGGTTTCTAAACTCATGGGCGTTGTCAGGGAACAGATTTTGCAGGAACGGAGACCGCCGCCGGTGGAACGATCAGACAAGAAACAGAAATATTTGTCGACTAAACAGAGAATGCTTTTTTCCGGGTTCCGGTCTTCGGAGGGCGAGTGCCACCGGCGTAGACATTTGTAGGAGGTCAGGTCAGAGAAGCTGCCACAAAGGGCATGGTTTTTGCCAACTGCGAGACGCTCACCCTGAAAGCGCCATAACCCTGTTGTCAGCTAAAGTTGTGCAGTTGTCGAAAAGGCTACTGCACGATAAGTTGCGCTTCCCGTGAACAAAATCACTGAATTAAAGCAAGAAGAACTTCGCGCTTTGCGAAATCAAGTCCGCGCAGAGTACGAAGACTTCCGTGCACGCGGCCTCGCGCTCGACATGACGCGCGGTAAACCCTCTCCGGAACAGCTCGATCTTGCGAACGATCTATTAGCATTACCGGGCAGCGGCAATTATTTCGCCGAGGCTGGCGACGATACGCGCAACTATGGGCTCTTGCAGGGATTACCCGAGGCGCGCGGCTTATTCTCCAAGACAATAGGCGCACCGGTCGACCGCATCGCGGCAACCGATAACTCCAGCCTCGCGCTCATGCATGACTGCATCGTTTGGGCGCTTTTGAAGGGCGTTCCAGGTTCGGCTGCGCCGTGGTCGCAGACGCCGACACCAACCTTCATCTGCCCGGTTCCGGGTTATGACCGCCACTTCGCAATCTGCGAAGAATTCGGTATCCGCATGGTGACGGTCCCGATGACCGGGCACGGACCGGACATGGATGCGGTCGAGTCGTTAGTGGCAGATCCCATCGTGAAGGGGATGTGGTGCATGCCAAAATACTCTAACCCGACCGGCGAGATCTATTCGGATGAAACCGTGCAACGGCTCGCTTCGATGCGAGCAGGCGCTCCCGACTTCCGACTCTTCTGGGACAATGCTTACGCCGTCCACCATTTGACGGAACGCCGGCATGAAATCGCCAATATTCTCGACCTGTGCGAAAGCGCGAACCACCCCGACCGCCCCTTCGTGTTTGCATCGACCTCCAAGGTGACGCTAGCTGGCGCCGGCGTATCGTTCTTTGCTTCCTCGGCGGCCAATCTCCGATGGTATCTCGCGCGCGCCGGGAAGCGGACCATAGGCCCGGACAAGCTGAACCAACTCCGGCACGTGCGTTTCCTAAAGAACCAGGAAGGACTAGATCGCCACATGGATGCGCATCGGGCCCTGCTCACACCAAAGTTCGAAGCGGTCATCAGCACCTTGGATTCGCGCTTGGCCGGAACCGGAGTTGCTCGTTGGACGAGGCCGGAGGGCGGTTACTTCGTGAGCGTAGACGTCTTGGAAGGCACAGCCAATACCGTCGTCGATCTTGCCCGGAAGGTTGGCCTGGCGCTCACTCCGGCCGGGGCTACCTGGCCTTATGGGCGCGATCCCCAGGATCGCACTCTGCGTTTGGCTCCCACCTTTCCGCCTCTTCAGGATGTCCGCGACGCTTCCGAAGGGATCGCCATCTGCATCCTGTTGGCAGCCATCGAGAAACTCTGCGCGTCGTGAGGGCGAAGCTTCAGGTTGGGTGAGGCTCCGTCCGGACCGGGGCTTAGAATGGACAGTGTCGGCAGCCGTTACCGCAACAAGTTCCGCGCTTGAGATGGTAAGCCGCCGTAAAGACGGCATTCCCATTCTCGTCGAGAATAGAAGTCTTTCTTCACCGTGGCTGGATCACTCGATTCGCGTGAGATTTGCGCAAGCCTCTCAAGACAGGACCGGCAGAGGCACACCGGCTGCAAACTATCAGGCACGAAAGCGCCAAGCGCCCGACTCGGTGCAGTGATTTCTTCGCACCAGCAAGGTCCCTTGTAGAGATGACCCTTCGCCAGACGGCATTGGTTATCGCCACCACACACCGGACATTGTTCGGCCAGGCTTAAGGACGCAAATTGTTGTGGCGTTTCCAAGTTTGTCGCACAAGCCGTAGTGGTCCTCTCAGCAACCGTCAAACAAAAAAGAAACAGAGCCACCACCGCAGGGAGTCCACGGAAGTCCGAAGGGCTCTCCCGTTTCTAGTTCCCGGTCGTGAGCACCACCCTGAATCGCGCTTTGCCGCTCATCATGCGCTCGTAAGCTTCTGCCGCCTTCTCGAGCGGATAGACTTCATTCATCGCCCGCACGCCGGAGAGAACGCTGAAAGCGAGTGTATCCTGAGAGTCAATCGCCATCCCTGAATACCAGCCTTTGACCGATTGCCGGTAAGTAAGAAGCTGCAGAGGAGCAACCTGCAGTGAGGGGACGGCTCCGATAATCATCAATGTTCCATTCACCGCGAGACCGCCGGAAACCGCGCTCATCGCATCCGCATTTGTCACGGTGGCCAGAATAACCTTGGCCCCGCCCAACTTGAGAAGTTCTGCCGCCGGATCCTCACTCTGACTATCGATGTAGTGGTGCGCGCCAAGCTTTTTTGCGAAAGACTCCTTATCTTTCCCTCGTGCAATGCCGATCGTTCGAAAGCCCATCTTGGCGGCGTACTGAACTCCAAGATGGCCGAGCCCACCCAAACCGAGTATCGCAACGACCTCGCCGGCACGAGCGCCGCTGTTGCGAAGGCAATTGAAGGTGGTGATGCCGGCACACATCAAAGGCGCCGCCTCCACGGCTGAAAGTTCTTGTGGGACCGCAGCAATGGCTTCGGCGGGAGCAATCATGTAGTCCGCATAGCCGCCATCAAAAGTCACGCCAGATACCAAGGTTGAAGTTTGGCAGGCAAAAAAATCCCCGCGCGCACACGAATCACAGTACCCGCAGTGACCTCCATGCCACCCAACTCCCACTCGCTGCCCAGGTTTCCATCTCGCGACCCCTTGACCGACAGAATCCACGAGGCCGATCACTTCGTGCCCCGGAACCCTCGGGTACTGAATGCCTGGAAGAAGCCCCTCTTTCGTAAGCGAGTCGCTGTGGCAAACGCCGCAGGCTTGTACCTTGATTCGTACCGATCCAGGAGTTGGCTCCGGGATTTCACGTTCCACAATTTCAAATGGGCCTTTGGCTTGAGGAACCTGGACTGCGCGCATCTTTGTCATAATTCTCCGCTGTTGATTTGGGTGAAAAGCCAAACTAAGGCAGGAGTCACAGAAGGCCAACTTTCAAAGCAGGAGTTCAGGAGTTGCAGAAGTTGCAGAATGAAATGGCTGAGAGAGGGTTTGGCTTCACCGGTCTTGAGGCTTGACTCCTGAGGTTATTTGTTCGAGGCGAATCGTCCTGAACTCCTGAACTCCTGAACTCCTGAACTCCTGAACTCCTGAACTCCTGAACTCCTGAACTCCTGAACTCCTGAACTCCTGGTTCAGGCGGAGTGTTTCGCCCTACCCTCGAATCTTCTCACTTTTTTGGATAAAAATATCCGCTCCGACTTCAGCTCCGTGAGTTGCAAGGCCTTCCTGAAATGGCCGGCGGCAGCCTCGAAATGACGCAGTTGGACCTCAAACTCGCCTAAGACCGCATAGAGCAGGTAATACGAGGCCAACTCTCCTCGATTCTTAATAGCTTCGACCGCTTCGATCCCGGACTCGGGACCGTTCACCTTGGCGAGCGCCACGGCACGATTCAGGGCCACGACTGGAGAATCATTCATCCTCATCCACTGGTCATACAGAGATAATATTCTGGACCAATCGGTGGACTGATAGTCCTCGGCCAGGCAATGGCAAGCGGCGATGCCGGCCTGAATATGATATTCACTCAGTTCTTCCCCAGCTGCCGCCAGTCCCAGGTGCGTGATACCGCTGTCGATCATTGGCTTGCTCCATTTGGAACGTTCCTGTTCCTTCAGCCGGAGGATGTTTCCCTCTGCATCCGCCCGGGCGGGCAAGCGTGCGGCATCTAGTAACATCAGCGCAAGGAGAGCGTGGGTCCGCGGCTGATCAGCCAAAGGATGTTCGGCGAGCAATGTTGCCAATCGAATGGCTTCATAACAAAGATCCTCTCGGATCAGGTTCTCGCCGCTGGACGCTTTGTAGCCTTCGTTGAACAGGAGATAGAGGGTCTGCAGCACTCCGTCCAGACGGACGGCAAATTCCTTCCCGGCAGGTATTTCGAAAGGAATGCGCAGCTCGCGGATTTTCTGCCTTGTTCGGGTGAGCCGCTTGGCGATCGCCGCTTCAGAGGTTAGGAATGCTTTGGCGATTTCGGCAGCGCTCAATCCGCAAAGCGTTTTCAGAGCCAGCGCAGTTTGGGACTCCTGCGAAATCAGCGGGTGGCAGCAGGTGAAAATCAGGCGCAGCCGATCGTCTTTGATTTCCGTTTCGAATAAGGGCGTATCGTCGCTGGATTCTGCAGACCATCGCTCAACGGAGAGGGTAATCTCCGGTTGCTTCTCGCGGAAAAGTTTCTCCCGCCGCAGCAAATCATAGGCGAGATTTTTTGCCGTTTGGGTGATCCAGGCCGCGGGATTGGTCGGGATTCCATAATAGGGCCAGGTCCGGAATGCCCGCACTAACGCTTCCTGAACGACATCCTCGGCCAGTTGGAGGTGGTCAATCCCAAAGAGGCCCGTCAGGACAGAAACCAGCTTGCCGGCCTCGACTCGAAATAAATGCTCCGTCAGCCGGGAAACTTCTCCGCTCGGGGCAGGACTCTCATCCGGAAGCTGGCTCACCGGTTTAAGCCGTCGCTTCGGCAAAAGGTCGATTGATTTTTTGCAGGCTCGCGCATTGCAGCGCCACCGGCCGAACCTCGACCGTCACCCCGAATTTCAGCATCGGACATTCTTTGGCAACTTCCAAAGACTCCTCCATGTCGACGTTTTCCAGCAGGAAATAGCCGCCAATAGCCTCCTTGGACTCCGCGAAAGGTCCGTCCGCTACCGTTTGCCCCTTTTTCCAGGCGACAATCTTACCCTCATCCGCCAGTGGCTGGGCGGACTTGATCTTTCCTCGTGCGACCAATCGATCGTACCAGGCACTCCATTGGCTCATTACATTCTGGAGTTCCTCCGGAGACAAATTCTTGTCCCAATGCGTACCGCGAAATAACAGCAGGTATTCCGACGTTGTGGTCTGTGTGCTCATGTCGTCTTTCTAATTCTGGTTTTTGCTTCGCCTCTATCTTATGACGAACGAATCCCCCCTCTTCAGGACAGCGCTCGCCTTTTTTTTAACATTCCGCGATATCTCGCCCTGAGAGTTAGCCCCCAAAATGAGGCTCATCTCTTAATTTTGGGATCGCCCGTCGTTCGCCTCAATAGCTCCTTGGCATGTTCGATCGCCGATTTCGTCTTGCCCCCTAACATCCGTGCCAGCTCTTCGACACGGCTCTCTCCTGCCACCTCGGTGAGTGAAGTCCGTGTACGACCCTCCGTCACTGCCTTGCTGACGTGGAAATGGCGGCTCGCGGCAGCCGCAACTTGTGGCATGTGGGTGATGGCCACCACTTGCCGGCTCTCGCCCAGCCAATGCATTTTCGTCCCGATGGAGTGAGCAATCTCACCCCCGACATTCGCATCGATCTCGTCGAAGACCAGCAGACCGATCAGATCCTGCTGGGCAAAAGTCGTTTTGACGGCCAGCATCACCCGCGAAATCTCACCGCTGGATGCTACCGCACTGAGCGGTTTCAACGGTTCACCCGGATTCGCCGCAAACAAGAACTCGACCGTCTCAAGCCCGGTGGACCGCGGTTCGTGGAGCGCGTTGATCCGTATCTCGAACCCCGCCTGGCCGAACCCCAGATCTTTCAAATGCGCCTGGATTGATTTTGAAAGATTTTTCGCCGTGCGCGTTCTGGAACCCGTCAATTCTTCTCCAAGCAGAGTCAGCGTCTTTGTTTCCCGCACAAGTTGGACGTCAATCTTCGCCAGCATTTCGTCCCGGCGATCCAGTCGCTCGAGCCGGCCTTTCAACTCCTCCATCAACTCCAGGAGACCGTTTTCATCTCGATGATGCTTCCGTTGTAAAGACTGCAAGAGGTTGAGTCGTTCCTCCATCCATTGGAGCGCCTCCGGATCGATTTCCAGGCGCTCCCGATAAGTGAGGAGACTTCGTTCCAGCTCTTCGAGTTCGATGGCCGCAGCTTCGTGAGCCCGCATCAGTTCGGCCGTCGATTCATCCAGCCGGTTGATTTCGCGGAGCTGACGAGCGATCTCGCTCAACTGTTTTAAGACCGAATCTTCTGCCGCCGAAAGTTGCTCCAAAATTGTGCCGGTCACCTCGATCAAGCGTCTCGAGTTGGACGCCACCGTGTACTGAGTCTGCAGAGCCTGGATCTCTGAGGGTTGCGGGTCAGCAGCCTCAAGCTCCTGCAGCTGATGCCGCCAAAGATCAAGATTTTGCTCGGTCGTCCGCTCGAGGAGCTCTTCCCGTTGCCGGCGCAGGCTGCTGATCTCTTGAAAGCTCGCTCGATAGTTCTTCAATAATTGGGGATGTTCGGCGAACGCATCGATTAAAACCAACTGTTGATCGCCGGAAAGCAGCGACTGGTGATCATGGGGACCATGCAGGTCGACCAGCCCATCTCCGACCTGTTTCAGCACTGCGAGGGTCGTCTGCGATCCGTTGATGAATTGCCGGTTGCCACCCGAAACCGCGAAGATTCTCTTCAGTAAAAGCTGACCTTCTTCGCACCCGTCGATCCCCTGCTCTCCGAGGAGCTGGTTCATTTGCGCGACTTCATCCAGCTCAAACAGCGCTTCCACTGAGCATTGATCGGCCCCGGTCCGGATCAGTGATTTATCTGCTCGCTCCCCGAGGACCAGCTTCAGCGCGCCGACAATGACCGATTTGCCGGCACCCGTCTCGCCGGTCACCACACTAAAACCGGAAGCCAATTCCCAGTCCAGTGATTCCACCAACGCCAGGTTTCGAATTCGGAGCGATCGCAACGTTGCGGGCACAGAGCGATTATGTAAGGGTGCAGCGGCCTTTTTTCAATAGATGCTAGCAATCACATTTCTGGGTACCGGGACATCCATGGGTGTACCCATGATTCGTTGCCAGTGCGACGTTTGCCAATCCAATGATCCGCGTGATCAACGGCTCCGCTCCTCAATTTATGTGCAAAGCTCTAACCGATCATGGGTCGTAGACACCGGCGCCGAGTTCAGAGTTCAAGCCCTCCGCGCGAAGATCCAAGATCTGGATGCCGTCCTTTATTCTCATTCGCATGCGGACCACATCATGGGCTTCGATGATCTCCGGCGATTCGGCTCGACCGGTACTAACGCGGTTCCGATTTACGCGTCGAAGGAGACCATGAATGGACTGGAAAAATGCTTTGCCTATGCGTTCAACGGAACGGCGCGATTTCCCGGTTATCTGCTACCGGAGCCGCATTTGATCGATGGCCCCTTTTTGCTGGGCGATACGGAAGTTCATCCGATCCCGGTGGAGCATGGTCGGGCCCACGTGTTAGGTTTTCTTTTTCGCCAGGAGGGGCGCTCCGTCGTAGCTTATCTGAGCGACTGCAAGAGGGTCGATCCCGACGGGATCAAAAAACTGGAAGGAGTCGAGACTTTGATTCTTGGAACTCCCTGCCGCCGACCACACCCGACGCACATGAACATGGTCGAGGGTCTCGCACTGGCCCAGCGGCTCGGTCCAAGGCAAACCTACTTCACGCACCTCAGCCACGATTTCGGTCATACGGCTACCCAGCAGGAGTTGCCCGAAAACGCCTTTCTCGCCTACGACGGGCTCCGCCTGGAGCTCTGAATTGAGGTGTCTGCAGGGCGAAGCCAGTAAGCCTCGGCTCACGGGTCGAGCGCTCCGCCCGAACCGGGGCTTCCCGCGTGGGCCTCGCCCAACAACGTCACCCCCCAAAATTCTCGCTCGGATTATTGGCTCATTTCACGCAGCCGAATAAGATCCTAATTCTCGCGTCGGACATTCCTGTCTTATGCCAGTGGCCGAGCATATCGTGGTCGCCATTCGAACGAACTGATTTTGGGGGGTGACGCCGCAGGCGAGTTCGACGCGGAAAGCCCCGGCTCAGGCGGAGCTTCGCCCTGAAACGATCGCCAAACTGTCCGGTTGAGACTTCAGAAGGCGAAGCGTCCCCGCTTTGTTTCTTCGGTAGGCGAAGCGTCTCGCTTTGCTCAACTTTGAAGAAGCGGCCGAGCTGCTGCTCTGCGCTTTATTCCTCCAACCGCGTAGGGACCATCTCCGGATCCTGCCGGAGGTCTAAAACTGCTGAAATCACAACCGGGCGGAAAACGAGTCTCGGATCTTCGAAAGTTCATTCATCGCCAGCCACGAACCATGGAAAGATAATTGAGGCTTCTGTCCCCGCATCATTGCTGGCTTCTGCACGCCGCTTTTATTGCGAAGGCTCGACTGCTAAAACACATCGAAACCCGATATTACCCTGACGCTTGTCACGATTGTCCGAGGAGCGATACGAGGCCAGCAGATCCGCTTCGTTATAATCGAACCACGACGCGCCTCGCAAGACTCGGGTTTGTTCTGAACCATACCAATCTTCACACCACTGCCACACGTTACCTCCCATGTCATACAAGCCGAACTGGTTAACCAAAAACTTTCCTGCTGGGCTGGTCCTCGGATACCCGTCCTTATAGCCTCCGATCCAGCCTTGAAGGTTATCCCCTTCACCAGCGTAGTTTCCGACCCCATCGGGCGGCGGCCAACTCTTTATCCTCTTTTGAGGGAAATCCCATGGAAAACGTACTATCTGACCACTTTTGGCCGCCGGAGTCTTGCCTACCTCATACTTCAATCCCACCGCGGTGCTCCATTCCTCATCGGTCGGCAACCGGTAGACTCTTCCATCCGGCAACATCCCGGACTTCCGTTCGAGTGTTGTCAGCCACTTACAAAATGCCTCCGCGTCGATCCAACTGACTCCCACCACTGGATGAGTTGACGCTTGGTCAAAACCCGGCTCCTTCCATGTATCCCCGAAGTTTCGCCAAGCGCCCTCACCAAGCGACAACATCCCTCCCATCGCATTGTAGCTGGCGCTTTCGGCGAACTCATACGCAAGCTCCAAGTCTTGGATGAACTTTAGTCCGAACCCCTCCTGGTATTCCTCAAAACGATTATAAGCTGCCTGAATATCCGATTCAGCCGCAAGGAGGACAATGAGTTCAATCAACGACTCTGTCCCAGAATTCTCGCTTTAACTTCTTCCCAAGTAGCTCCAAGATCTGGGTTTTTGCGATACTCCTCTAAGCGGCCGTCTACCTCAGCTATCTGCCCTGCTGTTATCGGGATATCCTGCGGTTTGGACGCTAAATCATCCCAGAGTTCGGCAACCAAAGCCAACTTGTCTTCCGCCGACAACATCCGAATCTCTGGCATTCGCTCAATCATTGGGTCATGTTACAAAAGCTTTCGAACTACGCAACCTGAAGAAGTCGATCTTGCCTTCGGGTCCGCCTCCCGCCCATTTGCAGGACTCCGGCCTCTCTTATCGGGAGGCTGACGGGTGCGACGTGGGAAGCCCCGGCGCAGGCGGAGCTTCGCCCTACCTGCGCCGGGGCCTCCCGCGTGGGCCTCGCCCAACAACGTGACCCCCAAAATTCTCGCTCGGATTGTTTGCTCATTTCACGCAACCGAATAAGATCCTAATTCCCGCGTCGGACATTTCCTGTCTTATGCCCATTGGCCGAGCGTATCGTGGTCGCCACTCGAACGAACTGATTTTGGGGGGTGACGCCGCAGGCGAGTTCGACGCGGAAAGCCCCGGCTCAGGCGGAGCTTCGCCCTACCTGCGCCGGGGGCTTCCAGTGTGGGTCTCGCCCAACAACGTCACCCCTAAAATTCTCGCTCGGATTATGGGCTCATTTCAAGCAGCCGAATAAGATCCTAATTCCCGCGTCGGCCATTTTCTGTCCGATGCCAGTGGCCGAGCGTATCGTGGTCGCCACTCGAACGAACTGATTTTGGGGGGTGACGCCGCAGGCGAGTACGACGCGGGAAGCCCCGGTTCGGGCGGAGCCTCACCCTACCCACCGACATTTTGCAAAAATTTACTTACAAAATATAATTTAGTTATATATATGTATTTTCCGTTGCATGACCAAGCCTCAGCAAAAATCTCTCTCTTCCTCTCACGAGTTCCTCTATCAACAAGCGTGCACCCGGGTAACGCCTTTGTTGCGGGAACCGTCCGGGCACCTTGCCGAAAAGTGGACCGAACTCGAATGGCAAGCCATGTGGTATTCCGGAGCTTTTGGCACCGCTTTCCGCACGGTAACCGGTTCCCTGGTCGAGATCATTCAATTTGGATTTTGGAATCGGGAGCCGGGTCCCGATTTCGTTCATGCTTCCCTCCGGGTGGATGGGGAACAAGTCCTGGAAGGCGATATTGAATTGGACATGCACGTCGCAGACTGGGACCGGCACGGTCATTCGCAAAACCCGGCCTTTGATCGAGTGATCCTTCATTTGTTCCTTCACAAAGGCGGCGCCAGTCATTTCACGCGGACCACTCTGAATCGGGAGGTCATCCAGGTTCATCTACAAAGCGAAATTGACCTCCTGCAGATCCAGCCCCCTCCAATTGCTCATCCGGGCCGTTGTTGCGCTCCGCTCGGACAGTTGCCGGCGCGGACAATCGATTCTCTGATCGAAACGGCTGCGCGCGTCCGGATGCAGAGGAAGGCGGATCAGTTCCATCGGGCAGCGATCGTTCATGGCATGGACGAAGCCCTCTTCCAGTCGTTCGCCGTCGCGCTCGGATACAAGCTGAACAAGATTCCATTTTTGGTGCTGGCCCAGCGAGCTAAACTCCAGCTGCTTCGTGGCCAGGGGCCTGCCGCGGAAAGTCTCCTCTTCGGCGTCGCGGGCTTCCTGGAGGACCGCGAACTCAACCAGGCCAGCACCGTCGATCGAGATTATTGGCGCCACCTTTGGGAGCACTGGTGGCAACTCCGGAGCCAATTTGCCCACCTTATCCTTGACCAGAATCTTTGGCGATTCGGCATGACCCGGCCGAGCAATCATCCCCATCGGCGTCTCGGCGCGCTCGCCGAATTGGTCCGCCGCTGGAAGGAGGTTCGATTGTTATCCCCTGGACTCAAAGAAGTCGCGGAATGGATCAGCGGACTATCCCATCCATTCTGGGATCACCATTTCACCCTCACCTCCCGACCCACGGAGCGGCCCTTCCATCTGCTCGGCCAAACCCGGATCAACGAGATATTGGCAAACGTCATTCATCCGATGCTGGTCGCTAAGAATCAGGCCGACTGGGAATCGTACAAAGGAATCCGGGCCGAGTTAAGCAATCGACGACTGGCGATCGTCTCCAAGCGGCTCTTCGGCGAGACCGATCGCGCCCGCGAACATCTCCGCTTTCTTTATCAACAGCAGGGACTCCTGCAGATCTTCGAGGATTTTTGCCTGGCAGATACCACCAACTGCGCCGGTTGTCATTTCCCCGAAATGATCGCCAAACTGTCCGGTTAAGACGCGCCAACATCGACTTTCTCGATGTTGGCGACCGAGGACGGCGTGCCGATTGATCCTCAAACAAAACGGAAGTATAGACCAACTGACAAAGACAACGAATGAACGAACAAATCAGAGCACAAATCGAAGCGAAGCCATTCAGGAAGTTTTCCATCGAAGTGACCGATGGCCGCTCGATTGATGTTCCACATCCGGATCATGTGATCGTTGGCAAGTTTGCGGTCACAATTGAGGACGACGAGGGCGTTGTCCGCATCTTGGGGTATCGCAACATCAGTGGCTTGACCGTTCCGACTGGGTAAGCCCGAGGCAGGGACCCATCCGCGAAGGCGTCAGGACGCGGCAGTCGGCAGCCTTCGTGAATGCAGTCTTTGGAAAGTACGAATGAGTGAATATAACCTGAACGGTAAGGTGGCAGTCATCACAGGGGCCAGTAAAGGACTCGGCAAAGCCATGGCCTTGGCGCTGGGTGGTGCGGGCGCGAGCATTGCGCTCGCGGCACGAGGCGTCGAGCAGTTAAACGAAGTGAAACAGGCGGTGGAGAATCTGGGCGGCAGGGCGCAAGTCTTTCAGGCAGATCTCGTCGAGGAAGAGCAGGTCCGCAAACTCGAACACGACGTGATGGAAGCCTTCGAAGGCATCCACATCCTGATCAACAACGCGGGTATCAATCTTCGGAAGCAGTTAGTCGAATTCACGATGGAAGAGTGGCGGCGCGTTCTCGATACCAACCTGACGAGCGTCTTCCTGATGTGCCGGTCGTTTGTACCTCATATGAAAGGCAAAGGTTATGGCCGCGTGATCAATATGGCGTCGATGATGAGCCGGGTTTCGCTGCCGGGTCGCTCCGCCTACTCGGCAAGCAAGACGGCGTTGCTCGGCTTAACGCGCGCACTTGCGTTGGAACTCGCTGACGACAGTATTACGGTCAACGCCATAAGTCCCGGCCCCTTCGCCACGGAGATGAACACCGCACTGATCGAGAACCCGGAGCTCAACCAGCAATTCATTTCAAAAATCCCGCTTGGCCGCTGGGGACGCGTGGAGGAAATTGGTCGCCTTGCTCTCTACCTGTGCTCCGAGGATGCGGCCTTCATCACAGGAACGGATATTCTCATCGATGGCGGCTGGACGGCCCAGTAAGGGGAAGACGCGGCATTTTCCTGATCGTGCTCGTGCTCGTCGTCGTCCTCGCTCTGTGGGCGGTGAAGAAAATCGAGGACGAGGACGACGACGAGCACGATTATGTATGGAGTTGACGTCAAAGCGTCAAAGGGCCAAGGCGACACGGGAGGCCCCTGGTTCGGGCGGAGCCTCATAAACGCTTAAACAGAGGAGAAGCATGGCGTTCGCGATCAAGGCCGAGGTTTGCAATCCGCGGGCGAAGACGTTCGAGTTCACCGCGCAAAAGACGATGTATGGCGGTAAGCATGTCGCCGAAGGCGACGCCGTTTTCGTGTTCGCGAGCGAGAACGAGGGCGGTCAAGGGCTTATCGCGCGCGGCGTTGTCACTTCCGCCGAAGCGATCGCGAAGAAGCACGGCATTGCCCGGCAAACGCCCCGTGTGAGCCTGACCATCAGACGCACCGCGCTCGCGAAGCGGCCGCTGGGGCGGAGCAATCTCAAACATTTGACCGATTGGAATGACGGCCAACCCGGTACCGAGCTCAATTTCAAATTCTATCGTCAGGCAACGAACAAGATCGTCGGCATCTCGGATGAAGCGGCGGCGTTCCTCAACAAATTCTTCTAGTGCGACCAACTCATTTAAACCGACTGGCGGGCCAGACTCTTTTCTTTTCGCAAAATTTTGCCTTTTAGCGCAAAAGGTTGTTCCGTGACCCTAAGATGGGACAAACACTCTTCGAGAAAGTATGGGCGGCGCACGCGATTCGCGAATTGCCGAATGGGCAAACCCAGTTGCTGATCGGCACTCATCTCATCCATGAGGTCACGAGCCCCCAGGCATTTGGCATGCTCCGGGATTTGGGACTGTCCGTTGCTTATCCCCGCCGGACATTTGCGACGGTCGATCACATCGTTCCGACTGATCAACGCACCGAGCCGTTTTCAGATCCGCTTGCAGATGAAATGATCAAGGAACTCCGCAAGAACTGTGCGCAATTTGGAATCACCTATTTTGACATTCCCTCCGGCAAGCAAGGCATAGTCCATGTCGTCGGTCCTGAACAAGGTGTCACCCAACCGGGCACCACCATCGCCTGTGGGGATTCCCACACTTCGACACATGGCGCCTTTGGCGCAATCGCGTTCGGGATTGGCACGAGCCAGGTTCGTGACGTGCTGGCAACCCAGACAATGGCCATCGGCAAGCTGAAAGTGCGCCGAATCAATGTTAATGGGAAACTGCCAGCCGGAACCTACGCCAAAGATCTGATCCTTCATCTCATTCGCAAATTGGGTGTCAATGGAGGAAACGGATTCGCTTACGAGTACGGGGGTGAAGTTTTCGACGGATTTACGATGGAGGAGAGGATGACCGTCTGCAATATGTCAATTGAAGGTGGCGCCCGTATCGGATACGTCAACCCGGATGAGACAACCTATGCCTATCTAGAGGGTCGTCCGTACAGCCCAAAAGGCAGCGAATGGACAAAGGCAGTCGAACGCTGGAAATCGTATGTTTCAGATTCCGACAGTGTCTATGACGATGTTGTCGAGTTCGACGCCGCGGAGATTGAGCCGACAGTTACCTGGGGAATCAATCCCGGCCAGGCCGTTTTCATTTCTGAGCACTTACCCGTGCCCGAAACGGCAACGGAAGATCAGCGTGTATCACTCGCAGAAGCGCTGGATCACATGAAATTGCAACCAGGGCAAGCAATCAAAGGAACTCCGATCCAAGTCGCGTTTCTAGGCAGTTGCACCAACGGCCGGCTTTCGGACTTCAAGGAAGTAGCCAAATATATCGAAGGCCGCCATGTTGCACGCGGCGTAAAGGCGATCGCTGTTCCTGGCTCCCAAATTGTGGGGGTCGCGTGCAAGAAACTGGGAATTGATCGGATCTTCACTGAAGCTGGTTTTGAATGGCGCGAGGCGGGTTGCTCCATGTGTCTCGCCATGAATCCAGATAAGCTCATCGGCGATCAACTTTGCGCCAGTTCCAGCAACCGGAACTTCAAGGGACGCCAAGGAAGTCCAACCGGCAGGACCGTGTTGATGAGCCCCGTCATGGTGGCAGCCGCTGCGATAGCGGGTGAGATCACAGATGCCCGGAAATTATTTAATTCCTGATCAGCCTTTCGATTCAAAACAAGTATGGCCTTGAAAAAGATTCTCGAAGTGACCGGCACTTGCGTCCCAGCCGCCGGAGATGATGTCGATACGGACCGGATCATCCCGGCCAGGTATTTGAAGTGCGTAACCTTCGAAGGTCTCGGCGAGTTCCTCTTTTACGACGTGCGTTTCGATGAAAATGGTCAGCCGAAGAACTTTCCCTTAAATGACGCCCGATTCGATGGGGCAACGATCCTCATCGCCGGAAGAAATTTCGGTTGTGGCAGTTCGCGCGAACACGCTCCGCAAGCGATCTATCGTTATGGTTTTCGTGCTGTCGTCGCAGAGAGCTTTGCTGAAATTTTCTTCGGAAATTCCACCACCTTAGGCATCCCTTGCGTTACGGTCTCACGGCATGACCTTGGCCAGATTCGCAAAATTGTCGAGGCAGAGCCGAAAAGTGCAATGACCATCGATTTAACGAAGGAAACGATTCGTCTTGGAGGTGAAGAGTTCTCGGCCTCTATTCTCCCTAGCGCCCGGGATGGTCTCATTAATGGTCATTGGGATCCGATTAGCGAGCTGTTGGAAGCTCGCACATCGGTCGAAGAGCGAGTGGCGCAACTGTCGTATATGGCTGGATAGCGGGCAACCGCACTTGCCTGATCCAACTTCAGGCCAGGGAGGGAAAGATGAACCTGGAATCCAGTTTCCTCTTGCGAGAAAGAGATTTCTCCGCCGTGGCTTCGTATGACGGAGCGCGCAATGGACAGCCCCAATCCTACTCCCCCGGTTTCTCGGCTCCGGGATGTCTCAAGGCGGACAAAAGGATTGAAGACTCTGTCTCTGCCGTCCGGTGGAATGCCCGGCCCTTGGTCAGTCACCACAATTTCCACGCTCTCATTTGTCCGCAGCAACTTGACCTTTGCGCTGTCGCCATAGCGCACAGCGTTTTCAATGACGTTGCAAAGCGCGCGCCGTAAAGCGGTGGGTCGGCAAGCATAGGGCAACCTTTCACCGCCTTCAAATTCGACTTTCCACTGAAGATCCGCTAAGTCGTCGCAGATACTTTCGACCAGCGCGTTCAATTCAACAGCTCGCGTCGCTTCAACGCTGGACTCCGCCTGAGCGAAGGAGAGACCGGCTTCGACCATTCGCTGCATCTCGTCCAGAGTGGTCGTGATTTTCTCTCTGGTATCAGCGTCTTCAATGAATTCGGTCCGAAGCCGCATCGAGGTGATCGGAGTGCGCAGGTCGTGGCTGATCGCGGCCAACATCTGTGTGCGATCATCGAGATAGCGCCGGAGGCGAATTTGCATGCGGTTAAAGGCCCCAACCGTCGAGCGAATGTCCGCTGGACCTTCCTCTGGAATCAATTTCAATTCCTCGCCACGGCCCAAGCTCTCGGTCGATTCCGTGAGATGTTGCAACGGTCGCGAGATTCGTTTCGCCACGAGAATTGCGACAAGCGCAGAAATCAAGATTGTCGCTACGAGTGCGGTGTAGTAACCCGGGGTCGGAGCGATGAAGGCGGTCGCGGCCGGCTTGGCGTAGGCCATGTTCAGCCATCCGCCTTGGCTCAGTTGCATGGCGTATCCGAAGCCGTTCCATTTCGGGAGATCAAGGACGTGGATGGATCTCTGAGGAAGCGTATTATTCGGCTCAATAACCTGCCACGGTCGATCAGAAGTGAGGCCAAGCATGAGATCGACCGCCGGCGGCTGGCTTTCGCCTTTGGCAAAGGGCTTTAACAAACGGTCCCTGGCCATCTGTTGCCATTGGTCCGAGGAGTCGACCAAGGAAGGGGTGATCCAGAAGCGAGTCAAAGGGGAACCAATCGCCTCGAGCACGTGGGCACGGCTCTCCAGAGTGGCTGTTTCCGCAAGCCGGGACGCTGAGATGAACCGGCTCAGGCACTCATCGCCCACTACACGGTGAACGCATTTAGCCCTCTCGACGCGATAGATCAGCAGCGTAACCGCTTGTGAGAGAGCTACGGCGAGCAACATGACGAGAATCAGTTGTCCGCTCAGCGTGTGAGGCCATAGCCGTTTCATGGCCTCTTTACCTTTCCAACAAACTGGTAGCCGTCACCCCAGCAGGTCTTGATCAATTCAGGGCTTGAAGGGTCAGTCTCGATTTTGCGGCGAAGACGGCTCACTTGATTATCAATACTTCTGTCCCATACCTCCGCAGCGCGACCGGAGGTGAGATCAAGTAGCTGCTCACGGGAAAGAACGACACCCGGGCGCTCAAGAAAGACGCACAAGAGCCGAAACTCCGCATGGCTGAGCGGCACGGCCACCCCGTCGCCGCCCACGATTTCACGGCGTCCGAGATGGAAGACCTTGTTTTCGAACCATATTTTGTCGGTCTTGATCTCGCCCTTTGAAATGGGAATGCTCTGGGTACGGCGCATCACCGCCTTGATCCGGGCCAACAACTCCCTGGGATTGAATGGTTTCGTGAGATAGTCATCGCTCCCCATCTCCAACCCGATGATGCGATCTGTCTCCTCCGCCATGGCGGTGAGAAAGATAATTGGTATCTGCGATTTTGCTCGCAGCTCACGGCACAAAACCAAGCCATCTTCTCCAGGCATCATGATGTCCAGGACGACGAGATCCGGTGCGCTATTTTCAAGTTGATGCCGAAAGGTAGCGACACTCTCCGCGACACTCACCCGGTAGCCGTGTTCCCCGAGATAACGAGCAACTAGCTCACGAATCTCACGGTGGTCATCGACGACCGCGATATGAGGGACGCCTGACATGGATGAGTCAATCATACAGCAAACCCAGGCCGTTGAATCGCAGAAAATTGTATCAAATTGTGTCAACTCTCCCGGACGACACACTTTGATACAATAAAGAGGGTAGGCCGACACACTTTTGCGCAGCCCACGTGCTAGCGTGCCGACACTTCGAGGATCAAAAGCACGTGAATCATCCTTTTACGCTACCCTTCAGTTACTCAGTCGGCTTTTCCTGCCCCGTCAGCGACGGTTCGTTCCACTGCTTCGACATACCTACTGGATCAATCGGCGCCATAAAGTCCTGGCGACCACGATTACTTGGACCCTGTCGCCCGACATCGTGTCGGTTGGCCTCGCTCAATGGCCAACCCCGGATCAGCACGCACAAAAGAAAGGCTTAAGGAGATGAATACTCAAAGATGGTCGAGGAGGATAACGATTGCAACAAGCCTCGTCGGCTTGGCGATAGGTTTCTTACTCCTGGGACTCTTAATACTAATACCGTCTAATCAGAACAATGAAGATACGCCCATCGCCAGCGGGGTCGTTGGTATCTTGTTAGGTACCGCATTTTTGATGTTAGCCTGTTCCTATTGGAGACATGAAGCGCTCAAAATGAGAAGAGGCGAAGAAGAACGATTCATCAAGCTACCCAATGTCGCGCCACCTATCGGAAGCATCGCAGGCCCCTCCCCTGCTCCGCCTCAACGCCGCGAACCAGCAATCGCACTGCCAGCAGACTTGGACAGCCAGTTAGAGAATTCTTGAGGTTTGCGGCCATCATCGTTGCCCTGGAAGCACCGCTCAACGGTGCGAACGGAACACAGGCTGGAAGCCCATGCTACTTTAACGCGTGGCGTCGTCGCGGCGGGTGCACGTGCATAGGCTTCCAGCCTGTGTTCGGTTCGCAAAGGCTAACACTCCGTCAGGACGAAGAAATCCCAAACAGCGCTCAACTTACCACTATCCCCGACCCCAAACGTCGCTCTCTGTGTCCCGGCCGTTACTTACCGCTAACACCCGGCAGTCGCGTTGCTGAAACGCCAGCGCCGGTGAACAGATCTTTTTTATTCTCAAGAAGATAATGGCGAAAAAATCCGAAAATCAGCGGTTCAACCATAGGGTCTTCAAATAACCCTATACCACCCCCTTTTCCCTCGAAGTTTAGTTCCGGTTGCATTGAAATTCAGTCCGAAATAAGGGTTGTGTCCGCCGCCTACTACAGTGTGAAAATAAAATGGCGCACCTGCTTTCTCCATTGCGTCAACATAACGTTCGCTTTGCAGAAATGGTACAAGGTCCCGAAGGTGGCTACAGGACTCAGCCCGGGTTTCAACCCTGGGAACCCTCAAAATAAACAAGTTCGCCCTGAAGCCGAAGGGGCGAAAGGCTGACCTTATAAAACTCGCACGTCCTGCTGCGCCAAAATTACCGTGCGCAATTGAGACGTCCTAACAACGTGGAACATCGCTCAACGGTGCGAACAGAACACAGGCTGGAAGCCTATGCTACACTGGCCTTCCGGACTGTCGAGCGATGTCCCAGAGCCATCCCGGGAGCTATCGCCGTACACCTGGAGTGACGGCGCGACGGCGTTAATGTAGCATAGGCTTCCAGCCTGTGTTCCGTTCGCACCGTTGAGCGATGCGATGATTGCAACCAGTGAGGTAATGCGGGCGTTAGGAAGATTGGACGAGGCCGACTTCCCACCGACAAATTGTGTATAAAGCCCAAGGCTTGCCAGGGTTTCACCCCTGGAAACTAACCATCCGAGCGACCCTGAAGCTCACAAGGCACATGAATGTGCGTTCCATGAATAACACCCGGTCTCCGGGTTGGAGATGCTGAAGGGGCGCCAGATCGAACGTCTTTACAAAGCGGAAGTAGGATCCAGTGGTCCGGCGTGCTCCTGGCTCCTGGCTCCTGGCTCCTGGCTCCTGGCTCCTGGCTCCTGCTTGAACCCGGCCTCCCACAGCACCGAATTTCCGGAAATAAAAAAATTTAAAAAAAGAGATTTGCACATATGTGCAATCCATATGTAATATCCCCTCGTTCAACCCTATGCCTACCCTGATTGCTACCTCCCTCCCCTCCACGGTCAGGGATGCAGAAAATGAAACCCGCGAAAAGCTTGTCGTCGCTGCCGAAAGCCTGTTTGCCCTGCACGGGTATAAAAGCGTCAGCGTGCGAGCCATCGCCGCGGCCGCCGGCGTCAACTGGTCCCTGCTCGGTTACTATTTCCGCGGCAAAGAGGGCCTCCTGTTCGAGGTCTACCGACGCCACTGCAACGCGCTTAATGCCGAACGCTTCCAGCTTCTTAAGGCGACAAGGACCGAAGGCCAGCCACCGCAGCTGGAAAAGGTGATCGAAGCGTTTGTCTTGCCCGCCCTTTCCATAGCGCAGACGCAAGCCGGCGGGGTTTCCTTTAGCCGGCTACGCGCAGTTCTGGCCGCGGAAGATTCCAAACTGCTTGACCAACTTGTCACCGAGAATTTCGACTCCTCGAGTGGCGAGTTTATCGACGCTTTTTGCGAATGCCTGCCCGAACTCTCGCGCGACGAAGTGCTCTGGCGATTTCATTTCATGCTCGGCACGATCTACTACACGGCCTCCGGGCCACACCGGATCAAAACCTTCTCTGAGGGACGGTGCGACCCTGCAAACGTTTCGGAAAACATGAAACATCTTATTCCCTTCCTGGCGGCCGGGTTTCGTGCCACGGCCAGGCCAGTCGGCAAACCTCCAACCCACCCTCCGACGGCTGCGCCTGGCAAAAAAAACCGTGCGGCGCGCGGTCGAATCACCCGATGAGTTCTAGAACCGCAATCCCCTGCATGCTGATTCGAGCGCAAGGCTACCTCCGTGAATACTACTCCCAGCGCGCTTCGCAGCGCGCCAACCACGCGCGCCGCATCTGCGGCGACAAGGAAATCAAGTTCGCCGAAGCCTTCCAGCGAGTCACCCCGACGGTTCTCAAAGGATTCTGAATGGATAAGATATTTCTTGTTTTGTACGGTGCTGCTTAAGACCGTTTGGTCCTGGCCATTAACAACCATGGCCGGATCCGTATTACCGATGGCCAAGGAATTCACCAGCGACATTATGCAGCGAAAAAACCTTGCCTACGTGACGTACGGCGGTTCCAGCCAGACCCTTGACCTCTACGCCCCTAAAAAGGAGAAGCTGGTGCCCTTGATCGTCTGGATCCATGGAGGCGCCTTTCTTTTCGGCTCTAAAGAGGGATTCCCGGTCGAACCGGTCCCGTTGCATTTTCTGCTGGAGGGGTATGCCGTAGCGTCGATCAATTATCGCCTCAGCCCCGAAGCGGTGTTTCCCGCCCAGTTAGAAGATTGCAAAGCCGCCATCCGCTGGCTGCGGGCGCATGCCGATGAATTCGGCATTGATCCGAACCGGATCGGGGTCTGGGGCGCGTCTGCCGGCGGAAATCTGGCAGCGCTTCTGGGGACGACCGGCGAGGTTCGTGACTTTGAGGTTGGAGAAAATCTCGATTACTCCAGTCGCGTCCAAGCGGTGTGCGATTTCTATGGTCCGACGGACTTTCTGCAAATGGATGCGAACCGTCTCCCGGACGGCCAAATCCACAATGCGCCAGATTCGCCGGAATCGAAGTTGGTCGGTGGCCCGATCCAGGACAACCCTGATAAGGTGAGGCGGGTGAATCCTGTCACCTATGTCACAAAGAACGCGCCCCCCTTTCTAATCGTGCACGGGAAGCTTGACCGGCTGGTGCCTTTCAACCAAAGCCAGCTTTTAGTGGCCGCTCTGGAAGCCGCCGGGGTACCGGTGAAGTTTCATCCCGTCGAGGGCGGCGGACACGGGCAATATTTCGGCTCGGGTGGCGGTTGCGGACTCTACGCCGATCCGGAAGTAGCGCCGTTGGTGAAGGCGTTCTTCGCCACCCATTTAGCAGGAAAATGAGGTCAGGTCAGCAAATTCCACAGAAAATCGGCAAACAACCCCAATGAATGCTCAAATTATCTTTGGAGCCGTGAAATGACTTCCGATCGTCTTTTAGATCAGTCTGTCAGAGATGCCGGAAAACGAACCCGTGCGATGATCGGCGAAATCGCGGTCGTGACGCGGAGCACCTCGCGCATCTTTAGAGAATGAAGTCTTCGCCATGAGCGCACTCAGCTGCGGGGTCGATATAGGTTCCACCAACGTCAAGGTGACATTGGTAGACGAGTGCGGCCACGCGGTTTGGACTAAGGCAGTTCCAACCCCGCGCCTTCCCGACGATGGCGGCGTCGCGACCGATGCGCTTGGACTGGTTGCGATGATTGAGGAAATGATCATCACAGGGTGGCGTCTGCATGGCAGATCCCAGCCGCTTCGAGCGATCGCAGCCGCAGGAGTAGGTGAGGACGGTATAGGTGTCCGCGCTGACCTTACACCGACGGGCCTGGCCCTTCCATGGTTCGACGAGCGGGCCGCGAAGCAAGCGAACGATCTACAACGAGCTTCACGTTATGCTGCACAGGCTGGGTTAGCTATCGATTATTCCCGAACGGCAGCTAAGTGGCTTTGGCTTAGACAGAATCGCCCAGCGGACCTCTTATCTTCCCAATTCTGGATAGCTCTCACCGATTACCCGGCAGTTGCCTGGACAGGTCACGCCTTTATGAGCGAGACCCTCGCTGCACGAACTGCCTGTTACGACGTCTATGCACGTTGCTGGATCGAGCCGCTATTGACGGCTGCGGGCGCGCCGATGCTGCCTCCCGTGGTGCCAGCTGGCACGGTTCTTGGTCAAGTTCGGAAGGGGCCTCTGCGCGAGAGCCGAGCCGCATCCAACGCGACGATAGTGACAGCCGGTGGACACGATCATCCAATCGCCGCCGCCACGATCCGGCGGTTACATCCCGACGCTCTAGTGGACTCGATGGGAACGGCCAACCTGGTTTACGGCGAGACCACAGAGGTCACCGAACCGAGGCTCGATCCTTACTTGGCTTTCTCGGTGCCATCGATGGGCAATGTTGGCTTGGCCTGCCTCGGCGTCTTTGAATTGGCGGCAGCTATCGAGCGGCTTCGCAGGCCGACCGATCTCGTCCACCGGTTACTTGCCTCGGAACACATTCCGGGTGTTCCTCGCGACCGCCTGATGGCAATCCCCGGTTCCAACGAATTGCTGGTGAGGACCGGCAACGAACCGACCGAAGCGGATGTCAGAGCCGGGTTAGAAGCCGCAACCTTCTACGCGCGGCGGATGTTAGACCAGATATTGGCGACGGGCGCCAAGCCTGCACCAATTTTCGCGACCGGCGGCTGGGCACGTTCGCCCGCGTTTATAGAACTGCGCGCCAGCATCTTCGGGCAGCCGTTGATTGTGGTCGACGAGCCTGAACTTACGGCCATCGGTGCAGCTCTGATTGCGGCGCAGGGTGCCACAGGCGTCGCAGCGCCGTTTGGACAGGGACTAAATCTGCGAAAGATCGAACCGGTAGCGGCCTGGATCGAACCTTATGCCAGACTTTATCAAGACTACCGCGCGCGGCTTGATGCAACTAAAGCACATTAGAAAGCAAAGCTCCCCGTACCGAACGAATCATGTTTTCATCGCGCTTCTCTTCACAAGCCAGCCGGCTGTTCGAGCACTTTGTGCTAAGGACGGATGTGGCCCGCGCTTGGCGCAGTTCTAAACCCTGGGCGAAGCTTTCTTGGCCACTTCGGGCCGTTTATTCGCTACGAGCGGTGTCGTTTTTCGCGCCAAGTCGACCGGTATTTCACAACCCAATCAATCAAGGCACGTTCAAAACCTATGTCGTAGCCAGCTTTCTCGCTTTCAATCCATTTGTGACGAAGGATCTCTCTGCGTTCAGCTAAAAATTCTTTATATAAGGCAGAATTGTTTACCGATTCTGTAGAACCTCTATCGCGCCCGGGGTCCATTGATCATACGCTCCCGTTCAAATTATCGCGCAGGCGCTCATGCCCTTTTTCCACGCGGGGCTGGGGGCGCACGGTGTGGCGACACCAGCGCCGCGCGCCCCTGTTCCCCCCCGGAAAGGTTAGTTCGTGGATCATTTCGTCACGTACATTTGCTAAGCAGTCAGCGATCAAAAATAACGCCCATCTTAAAAAGGAAACAACCATAAGGACGGAATTCGGAGGTGCGCACGACCGCGGCGCCTTTGCTGGCGGCCTCATAGAAGGCAAAACGCTCAAGAGCGCCCATCTTAACCTCCCGGCCTTCCACCTCGCGAGCAATCTCGATAACTTCCCTCTGCATCTCGAGTAAGGTGTCCGGGTCATCCACAACTCTCATGCGTGTGACGGGGTCCTCGACGAAGTGATCAAGCGGCATGAGGGAGAGAATGGCGCGAGTGGCTTGCGGGATGTTGAGGCCGGGCAGTTCAATAAGCCGGCCTGTCGAGGTTTGTTTGGCAACCTGGATTGCGGGGAAATTTCGATCGACGAGTACCAGGTCGTCGCCGTGCCCCATGGAAGCCAATAGCCACAGAAGATCAGGGCTGATAACGGAGGAGATATTTTTAAGCATAGGATGCGGTGCTTCTTGGTTAATTCACTACTCGTCGATAAAAGTCCGCCTAAGCGGCGCTAGGAGGAAACGGGACCGGCTCGGCCTCCCGTGTTAACGAGCCGGCCACTTACTTGTACCCCCGCGACGACATTGGGTGCCGGCGCTCGGCCAAGAACCGGCTCACTCGATCCGAGGTGACGGTTTTCTTCTGGTCGGCCGGTGTGCTAACAAAAAGCGCGGCGGCGGCATTTGCGAAGCGAACGGCTTCTACCACCGGAGCGCCGCCGGCCCAGCGGGCGGCCAGCGCGCCGATGAACGTGTCGCCCGCGCCGTGGGTGTCGATCAATTTCACCGGATGAGCAGCTTCCGAGTATGGGGTCTTTCCGCGTTCGGCCAAGGCCAAGCCCAAGCCGCCAGCGGTAACGACCACATGGGCGACTTGTTCGGAAAGTAGCGCGGCCGCTTCGGCCGCCGCAGACAGACTGGTGACCGCAACGCCACAAATCATTTCCGCTTCCACGGCATTGACGACCAGAAGGTCGACGTGAGCGGAAAGGTCAGGCCCAAGCGGCCGAGCTGGCGCTGCGTTTAGAATCACCCGGATGCCGTCATCCTTGGCCAATCGGGCCGCTGCAACGTTAGTAGCGTCAAGAATCTCGTTTTGCAGCACCAGAACCTGAGCACTGCGCATAACTTCCCGTGCTTCCTCGAGATCTTGGTTGGATAGCCGGAGGTTCGCTCCGGACACGATGACTGCACCATAGTCGCCTTCCGCGTCGATGATGGCTACGCTCATCCCCGAGCCTGCTTCGGGATCCGTATAGACGCGTTCCGCGTCCACCCCGGCGTCGCTTAAATGGCTTAAGAGGCGTTTGCCGAAGTCATCCTTGCCCACCCTTCCGACCATCGAAGCCCGAGCGCCGAACTGGGCGGCGGCCACCGCCTGGTTTCCCCCTTTCCCGCCCGCTTTATAGCCCCAGGCGCTTCCGGGCAGCGTTTCGCCCTTTTTCGGCCGGTCAGGGGCGTGCACCATAATGTCCAGATGCAGGCTCCCGAGCACCACCACGCGCGCAGAGGTCCCCGTTTCCTTAACCTCATTTGCGGCACCGTAAGAACTGTCTTCGATCGTCATATCTTCCACTTGGCTTTGTTTGACCGATGGTACGTACTTTAGCGCCTTGTTCTATTCTCCTCCTCGTCCTCCATTCTTCCCCCACCGGCTGGCCGAGGACGACGACGACCACGAGGACGATCAGGCAATTCCCGTGTCTTTTCCCATAATCGTCCTCGTCTTCGTCGTCGTTCTCGCTTCTTTCCGCAACTAGCAGACCGAGGACGAGGAAGATCCGGTGACTCCCGCGTCTTTCCTCATAATCGTCCTCGTCGTCGTCCTTCGTCCTCGGTTTGGGATCGACGACCACGAGCACGAGCACGATTGGGACGTGAAGCTAAACATATGAACTTCAAAAAGCGCCTTACCGGATATACATACCGCCGTTGACGTCAATGGTCGCTCCGGTCACGAACGAGGAGAGGTCGGAGGCCAAAAACAAAAACGCGCTCGCGATTTCTCGGGGGCTGGCGATCCGCCCCATCGGGATCGTGCTCACGATTTTGTCAAAGATCTCCTGGCTCATCAGGTCACCGCGGATGTCGGTGTCGACCATCCCGGGCGCCACAGCGTTGGCGCGAATCCCTTTGGGTCCAAGCTCGCGGGCCATGTCCTTCATCAGTCCCAGCATCCCGGCTTTTGCGGCCGAGTAATGCGGCCCTCCGAAGAACCCTCCGCCCGTCAGAGCGGAAACGGAGGAGGTCGCCGCGATGGACCCTTTTCCCCGGCTGATCATGTGCGGGATAAAAGCCTGCGAAAGATACAACATGCCTCGCAGGTTAACGTCTAACACCGCATCGTAGTGACGAGGTTCAATCCCCATAATCCGGATCGGTTGGGTGATGCCTGCATTGTTAATCAGAATGTCCACTCCGCCAAAATCTTCGATGATTTGTCGCGCCACCCCTTCGCATTGATCTTTTTTGGTCACGTCGCACACGTATCCACGATGCCTCTTGCCAATTGAGGCTGCGACTTGTGCCGGGGCTTGACGTTCTAAATCCAGAATAGCCACGGCAGCTCCGTTTTCCGCGAAAAGCTGTGCGGTGGCTAGTCCAATTCCTTTTTGGGTAGCGGCGCCCGAAATGACGGCGACTTGATTTTCTAATAGCATGATTATTTCTTTCTAACTCTCTTTTGTTTCTGACTCACGTAAGTGGGCAGGTTGTAAGTAAGGCGTCTCGCCTTACCTCTTCAGCCTGGACAACCGGAGGTAAGCCGGGACGGCTTACTTACTGCTTCTTCAGGCGCCTAAGATGGCTTGTCGAACCAGATTCTGGCTAACGACCGCATCCTGGCTCTTAATCGCCTCCAGCAAATCCTTTTGCTCCGTTAGTCGCTTGGCGACTCCCCAGAGGGCGTTCACCATCGCAATGTTGTTCTCGCATTCCTGAACCGGATCCAGACCGGTGATGTCGGGAAAAGTGTCAAAGTAGATGACCCCATCGAAACCTTTCCGGATGAGTTGGTACAGCAACTCCAACGTCTGCATCAGGTTGACGGCACCGACCATCAGTCCGTCGTCACGCCGGCCGTACCCATCGTTGAGGTGGATACCCAGGAGCTGGCTTTCGCGCTGAATCAGGGCGGCGGCAAAGGCCGGGAGTTCGCCGGCGTAAAGGACGTGAGCGAAGTCTAACGTGACGCCAAGGTTTGGGCGGTCCACCTTTTTGAGGCCCAGCAATGTCATCCCGAGGTTCGACAGCAGACTGAAACTGCGCGGCTCGCTCGGCTTGTATTCGATGCTGATCTGAATGGAAGGATTGTGGTCAGCCACTTCCCGAATAGCGTCGGTTTCCGCTTCCCAGATGGCTTCGTAATCCACCTGAAAAGGGTACTCCCAACCGTCTTGTCCAAGCCAAATGGTGAGTAAGTTCCCGCCCGTTTGCTCGAGAAGATCCATCGCCTTCTTGGTGAGATCGATGGCGGCTTGCCGCACGCGTGAATCCGGGTGAGTGAACGCTCCCAATTTAAACCCAGGGTCAGAGTAGTAACGCATGGCGATCCCATTCACTGTTAATCCCTCATCGCGAGCAACGGAGATGATTTGTTCGGGTTTGGGGCCTGCAAAGTGATCTGGATAATTCAGGTCAACGGCAGAGAGCCCGCGAACGGTGCTGGCGCGCTTAAGCAACTCCAGCGGGCTGGGTTTGTAAGTGGCGGTCCCCCAACTACGTTCTGGGCAAGACGAAAACGAATTTAATCTGGAAGCGTATCTCATACAGGATGTCAGGAGTCAGGAGTTCAGGAGTCAGTTTCCAATCCGTAGCCCGAAGTGTGCCCTCCGGGCCGTATGACTGGCGCTATAGCACATACCTGCCAACTGACACTGCGGACTGGGTTTGTAGGTGAAAGCGTATCTCATAGGAGAAGTGTCAGTGTCAGTGTCAGTGTCAGGGTGCCGCCTAAGCTCTGGGTTTTAGTATATATGGTCGTTTCTTGAATCGCTTGCTGTTTCAGAGTACAGCTACGAGTTAACTGGGGTCTTATTCTCAAACTGGCAACTGACACTGGCATCTGACAACTCCCTATAGCCGGTAGTAACGCGCGGCGTTGTCGTGAAAAAGCATCTGGCGCTCATCCACGCTGAAATATTTGGTAATCTCGCGAAAAGCCGCGTAGAGGGTGTCGAAATCGCTGTAGAGTTTGTCCACGCTGACACTGCTCATAGCCGGTAGTAACGCGCGGCGTTGTCGTGAAAGAGCATCTGGCGCTCATCCGCGCTAAAATGTTTGGTAATCTCGCGAAAGGCCGCGTAGAGGGTGTCGAAGTCGCTGTAGAGTTTGTCCACAGGAAAATTGCTGGCGAACATGCATCGGGGAACGCCAAAGACCTCAATTGTCTCCAGGACAAACGGGCGAATGCTTTTGACCGTCCAGTTCCAGTCCACCGTCCCCAGCCCTGAAATCTTGACCACGACATTGGGAGCGGCGGCCAGTTCCCGCATGCCGCGTTGCCAAAGGCGAATGCCGTCATCGTCGCGGTCTACCGGCATTCCAGCGTGGTTAAGGATGATCAGGACCTCAGGATAAGCACGCGCCAGCGCGGCGGCGTCGGCCATCTGAGCGGGGTAAAGCTGAAGGTCAAATGATAAGCCAAACCGTTGGAGGAGGCTAAAGCCGTATCGCCATGCTTTCGTCTTAACCAAGTCTGGACAATTGACGTAAGTCTTGGCGGGGTCAGGATGCCAATTGATGGCGTGGCGAATGCCACGAATGTTCTTGTGGCGGGCGTGACCCTCCAGGACCTGCTCCACGTTCGGCGCATCCAAGGTCGCACGGGCCACAATCCCGTGGGGGTAACCATGCTGATCGGCGAGCCGTTGCAACCATTCGGTCTCGCCCACCGGGTTGGACGGATCCCACCCGCACTCGATATGCACGGATTTCACCACGTTCTGGTTGCGGGTGTCCGACGCGTAGTCCTCCAGCAGGTAATCCTTGGCAATGGGCCGGATGTCGCCTTCCAGGCGCGGCGCCAAAGTGCGGTCCTGCAGCCAGGGATACGTATTGCGCCCGAGGTCCCAGAGATGATGGTGCGGATCAATGATCGGCTGCGCGTCCAACATGCGTCACGGTTCCCCTATTGCCGTTTCCGGGTGGCCTGGTCGACAAATACGGCCAGGATGACAACCACACCGGTCGCCACCAGTTGCCAGAAGGACGGGACATTTAACAACGTCAAACCATTCTGCATCGCTCCTAAGGTCAGGGCGCCAATCAGGGAGCCCAGAGGATTGCCCTCTCCACCAAAAAGGCTCGCACCGCCGATGACTGCCGCGCCGATGGCTTGCAGTTCGAATCCGGTACCGCCAATCGGTTCGGCGGCACCCACTCGGGCAATCAGGACAAAACCGGCCAGGCTGGCCAGCAATCCGGAGATCGCATAAACGCAGATTTTGACGCGGTCGATGTTGATGCCGGAAAGTCGGGCTGCCTCTTCATTGCCGCCCACCGCAATGATCTGTTCTCCCAAAGCCGTGTAACGCACCACCAGGAACGCCAGAAACGCGATCGCCAGGGCGAGGAGTACCGGCGTGGGAATGCCGGCCACGTCGCCGGCAAAGATGGCACGAAAGGTTGGATCGATGCCGTAGATGGGCTTGCCGTCTGTGTAGATCAGGGCTGCGCCACGGAAAATGCTCAGCATGCCTAGGGTAACGATAAAATCAGGCAGCTTGAGCTTCGCGATTAGAAAGCCGTTCACTAAACCACACAGCACTCCTACTAGCATCCCCGCGATAGTTCCTAGAAAAAGGTTCCCCGTCAGGAAACTGGCGGCAATCATGCTGCTTAGACCCACCACCGACCCGACCGAAAGGTCGATCCCGCGCGTCATCACCACCAGCGTCATGCCGACCGCAACCATCGTGTTGATCGAAGATTGCAGCAGGATGTCCAGCAGATTGCCCGGCTGGTAAAAGCTCTGGGTCAGGACTGAAAAAACGATGAAAAGCAGGGCGACGCCAGCGAACACACTGACGCGCCTCACCCAATCCAATGGAACGCCTTTTTTCTGGGACTTAACAGGCGCTTCGGCGGGAGCCGAAGAGGACGAAGATAGAGGTTCGCTGGTCATACGAGAACGACCTCCCCGCTGGCATATTTCATAAGTAGATCCTCATTTAATTCGGAACAGTCGTCGAAAGTGCTGACTAACTGGCCTCCGCGCATGATTCCGATCCTGTCGCAAAGGGCCAAGACTTCTGGCAATTCAGAGGAGATCACCAAAAGAGCGCAGCCGTCTTTGGCCAGGCGGCGCATCAGTTCGTGTATTTCAAATTTGGCGCCGACATCTATTCCGCGAGTCGGCTCATCGAAGAGAAGAATCCTGGCCCCCGATTGGAGCCAGCGGGCAATCACCACTTTCTGCTGATTGCCTCCGGAAAGATTGCGGATTTTAACTCCAGCACGGCGAGGACGAATCGACATTTCTTCAATGTAGCGTTCGGTATCCTTTCGCCGTTGCTTGAGCCGCAAAAAACCGGAAGGCGCGTACTGCTTATAGTTGGCAAGGCCAAAATTTCGTTCCACATCCATGACCCCTACCAGGGCCTGTTTGCGCCGGTCCTCCGGAATCAGAGCGATTCCGGCGGCGATGGCGTCCTTGGAGCTTTGGATGTTGAGTGGCTTTCCGTTCACATAGATGGTCCCGGCATCCCTGCGATCGGCGCCAAAAATGCACCGCACTAGCTCAGTCCTCCCGGAACCGACCAAACCGGCCAAACCGAAAATTTCGCCGGCATGCACCGTGAGGTTAATATCGCGCAATTTTCCTGCCGCGGAGACGCCTTCGAGCCTCAAGGCTTCTGTTTTAACTTGAACTTCACTTGGTTTGATTTGGCGGTTCAGTTCCTCGGCCAGGCGTCGTCCGGCGATCAAGTTGATCAGTTCGTCTGGGTCAACCTCCCTCGTCGGACGGCTAGCCACCACTTGCCCATCTCTGAGGACTGTCACGCGATCGGAAATCGCGTACACTTCCGGAATTCGGTGTGAAATATAAATGATCCCCTTCCCGCTGGCTTTTAACCGTCGAATGAGGTCGAATAACCCATCTCGTTCTGCCGGCGTAAGGCTGGAAGTGGGTTCGTCAAACCCAATGATCTTGGCGCCTCGCGCGAGTGTTCGGGCAATTTCAACGACCTGCATCTCTGCCATCCCGAGAGATTACACCCTGGTGGTGACCGAGAGTCGTGGAGCGAGCGGCTCTAAAATCTCTTTCGCTTTGGCCTGGAACTCCGCTCGCTTGACCACGTTGAGCGCCTCAGTTTTTCCGAGGAAGATGTTTTGCGCAACATCGAGCTGAGGAACCAGGCTTGGCTCCTGGCTCACCAATCCAACTCCCAGCGCGAGTGCGTGTCGTGGATCGTCGATGGCGACTTCGCCGTGGCCCTCGATTTCGATTGTCCCGGAATCCGGGGGCTGCACGCCGAAGAGGATCTTCATCAAGGTCGATTTACCGGCTCCGTTTTCGCCCATCAGGGCATGGACTTCTCCCGCCCTGAGGTTAAAATCCACTCCCTTCAACGCTTGGACGCCCGCAAACGCTTTGATGATGCCTTTCAATCGGAGCAGCACCTTTGGAGAGGGATCAACGTTCGGGGTATCCATCGTTTTCCTCCACGGAATCGGACATGATCTTACTTTTGGAAGGCGGGAGGATTGGGGAAGTCCTTGACGTTGTCGGCGGTGATGACGGCCTGCGGCGAGACGACCCAAGGAGGGATGGGCTGGCAGCCCAGGAGTCGCAAGGCCACTTGGACCCCAAGCACGCCCTCATCGTAAGGAAATTCGGCTACCGTGGCCCGCATTTCGCCCGCGCCGACGGATCGCTTGGCTTCACGGATGCCATCGGTGCCGACCACCGCGACCTGTTTTTGTTTACCGGCATTCTTGACCGCCTCGAAGACGCCTAAGGCCATGCCGTCATTGTTAGCGTAAATTCCACCCAGATCAGGGTTCTGCCGCAAGATATTGGAAGTCACATTCAGGGCGGTCATCCGATCCCAGTTACCCGGTTGACTCGAGACCAGCTTCAAGTTGCCAGATTTCTTGACCGCCTCGGTAAACCCTTGAATTCGCTTGCGCGCGTTGGGAGAACCGGCTTGCCCTTCGATCTGGGCAATCTTGGCGCCATCGGGATAGAGCTTGTGCAGAAATTCCCCCGCACTAGCCCCAATAACCACCTGGTCGGTGCCGACGTAGGTGCTGGCGCCTTCGGTCCGCGCATCGTCAATCACAACGGTCGGAATGTTAAGCTTCTTGGCCGCTTGGACCACCGGAACCATGTTTGAATCGGACTGCGGTGAAATTAAGAGGGCGTCCGGTTTCTGAGAAAGTAGGGTCTGCGCCAGGTTTAATTGCTCAACCAACGAGGATTCGTCTTTCGGGGCCTGAACATCGACCTTGATATTGTATTTGGCCGCCTCACTTTTAATTCCCGCCGAAACGTCTTGCCAGAATTCGTTGATCAAGGTCTTCGTGACATAAACAAAGTGAAGCGGTTTTTTTGGGGCGGGCACGGGGCCGAAAGTTTTTTCCAAATCGGTTGACTCGATTTTTTCAGCCGTACCAGTGGGATAGGCCGAGCAAGGTTCTTCAGCACGCACGAGGGCGGTGACACTCAGAAAAGGCACCGTTAGGGCGGCAGCCAACAAGACATTACGTTTCACGGGGGAATGCATTCTTAGATTTTGGATTAATTGGTTAGGTGATGATGTTTGATACAGTGGGGACAGAGGAGAATTTCACTTCATGTTGGTGTACCGGGTGTACATGTCTTCGCGCTTTTGGTTAGTCAGCTCGAGAAGGCGCAGAACCAGTAAATCGCCCAACAACAACAGGGCAGCCTCATAATGAGTACCCATGGTTAAGATGCTCAGGCCGGCCGCCACGTCCACCATGGTCTGGGCGGGCAGATGGATCACCACATCCACCGGCATTTGCGACGCGCGTGCCGGCTGCGCAGTCACGATCACCGTGCGGCCGCCCGCTTCCCGGGCCACTCTCAAGAGGGTTTCGATGATGGGGAAATGCCCCGGCCCGGCGCTGGTAAAAAAGATATCACCTGCACCCACAGGTGGGGTCACCATTTCTCCCACCACGTACGATTTGAAACCTGCGTGCATCAGGCGCATGGCGATCGCGGCCATCATCAGACCTTCGCGGCCTACGCCGTAGCAGACAATGCGTTTGGCGGCGAGGAGTTCTTGACTAAGTATCTCGAACTGCGAAGGTTCGAATTTGGAGAAAACGGCCTCCAGATCCTGACCGGCGCGCGTGCCAAGCGCCCTCACGTCGAAATTATTTGCTGTAGTCATACTTACCTAACTTGTTAAGGCTTCGCTGACACCAAGAGATGTTTGCTCAGGAGATTAGTGGATGAGTCGGGCAAAATTTTTTAATGCTGTTAGCCGGATGTTGCAATTCCGAGCAGCAGGGATCTAGGAAGCGCAGCGATTTTGGGGGACGCTTTACTTTTGGTTAGCGTTTTTATGGCGAGGAAATCCGATGCTCCTTAAGGGGCATTCTCGAGTTATTAATCTCGCCCGCTCTTGAACTCTCGTTTTCGTTCGTTTCGGGGACTGCGGGCTTAGTGGAATAGATCAGTAGGTTCTCTATTGCGTCAACATTATCTCCAAACAATAACTTTACGGCGTAAAGTGAGATAATCTTGCCACAGCATTCTTAGGGCTTCGGTCTCGACATTCTGCTCACATTTTTAGCCTGACACGGCCTGAAACCACCCTGTCCGGAGGCGGCGGTGGTGCGGGCAAGATTGGCCTGAGCAGCGGCGTAATCTTTCTGGGCCACGGCACTCAGGAGCGCATCCAGAATGCTGAGCTGTACCAGGCGAGCCGCCGCATTTCCCCCCGCCCACGGCAAACCGTCCAGGTAAGCACAAAGCGCCACATCCGATTCCCGGCCCAGTGACGAGTCTGACCGGTTGGTCAAGGCGATAAGATGGGCCCCGTTTTGGCGTGCCAGGCGCGCAGCTTCCACCACTGCTGCCGTCTGGCCCGAATGCGAAAAGGCCACCACCACATCTCCGCGCCGCAGAAGTGCGGCCGACATCAACATCAGCTTGCCGTCGTTAAAAACGGATGCCCGAACCCCAATGCGCAGAAACTGGTGGGCGGCATCCCGGGCTACCTGACCCGAGCCGCCCTCGCCGTAAAAGTCGCGCTGGCGAGCAGCGTGCAGGCAATCGGCCGCCCGCTCCAGCGCTTCGGGCGACACTCGCGCTAAACCTTGTTCCAGCGCCCGAACGGAGGCACGCAGGACCTTTTGGAGCCGCGCGCACGCTCCATCTGCGACGCAGAGCTCCTCGTGTAGATCCGCCTGGGCCAAGCGGTTGTGTTCGCCCAAAGCCTCCCGCAGCTGACGAAAGCCTTCAAAACCGAGCTTTTTGGCGATTTTAACGATCAGTGCTTCCGACACGCCAGTCTCCCCGGCCGCGCATTTCAGCAAAGTGTCCTCACCGGTAGCCCGTCGATGGACGAGGGTGAACAGCGCAGCGGCTTCCAAGGAGGTTAAACTGGACAAGCGCTCGCGCAGCCGTACCGCAAGGTTCGGAGCGGACGACCGGTCTTCCTTTGCGCTCCCTGAGCCGCCTGCAGGTCCCTCCAGCAATGGCCAAACGATCTCGCCCCCCCGGCCGGGAACAGCTCCGGCAAGCTTCGATGATTCCAACAATGCGGTTTTGCTCATTCTGAGGGATTTTCAAACAATCGGCACTGGACCATTCGCCCCGATCCGTGGGGTCGTTCCCCTTGCGCAGTTGCCTTGAAGTCTCCGCAAGTGAAACGATTAAGTTCAGGTATCATTTATTGATGAATCTAAATGAGTCAAACACTTTTTTGAGAATATTTGCATCAGGAGAGAGAATTCGACTTTTTTATTTTAAATGCGAGATAATGACTCGGTCTTCATCGCATAATGAAACGTTTCATTTTTCAGAGCGGAAAAACTCGATGGTTGATTGCGAAAAGCCAAAGGCGGCGGTACAAATGAGTCGGATTCATTCTCGAACACACACCGACATGGGTCGTCCAACTCCACTGGCTCCTCCTATATTTTTGAAATTGAGTTGTGATCACCATTTCGGTATATCAAAGCGCTCACACCGGTTGAATGGTGTCTGAATGCCAAGGAGAGCTTGAGGATTCAGACCAGGAACGACACAGGCTGGAAGCCTAGGGGTTTCGCCCAGGTAGCCAGGCACGAAGTGCCTGGCAGTTTGGACATTTGGAGAAGGGTCACTCGGGGTGATTTATTGCCCCGAAGGGGCTACAGGGCTCAGCCCAGGGTTGAATGGCGCGAAGATAAGGAGGATGTGGGGCGATTTATTTTGCCCTGGCTTCGTGGCAAAATCCCGCTCAATTTCAAGTTCTCTTCTCTTCCCTAGCTGAAGCTTATTTGCTTGTTTAAAATGTCCCGGAGGGACGATGCGATCGTAGCCTGGCACGAAGTGCCTGGGAGAGCGCCACCCCAAAAGATCCGTCCCGTAGGGTACGGTGTGATTCTTGCGCGTATACGCACGAAATCGATCGAGAACGTCTTTGGGCGGCATCGCTAGGCAGAATGGAACGATCCCTAAATGCCTTGGCAGCGTTTCAGACCATCTCCATCTCTGTATCTCGCAGCTTCAGGAAACGGTCTATCCCATTGAGCAGCAGCTCGACAACATCGGACACGGACCTTTCAAGAAGAGTACTTAGCCTCCTAAAGAAGCAAGATGCCCATTTCGGCGAGAAATACCTATGGGATTAACTGCGCCCGATCATACCGTACCCTACGGGACGGTTCTTTCTAAGACGCTTTCCCAGGCACTTCGTGCCAGGCTACGATCGGTGTGTCCCTACGGGACGGGCTTGCAGACGCTTCGCAAACGGCATCCAGCTAGAGAGCGCGCGCGAGCAATTTCGTAACACCCTTCGTCGGGCCAAAAAACATTTCAAACCGCCTTAACTTAGAGCCATTCAACCCTGGGCTGGAGTCCTGTAGCCACCTTCGGGGCATAAATCACTCCGACGTGACCCTTGCCAAATGTCCAAACTGCACCGGCCATCAGCCTATGCCACCTTTGCCCACCTAACATAATGTTTCACTTAAGTTAACTTTACGGCGTAAAGTTTTTTCCGCACAGATGGGCTTGACCTGCCACCGGTGCGGCACCGATCTTCGTGCGCACATCGAAAGATGGATTTGTAAAACAAACCCTTATCCATCGCGTGTAAAGTTAAACCTCAAAAGGTGATTGTAGAACCCCCGTTTTGGCGAAAATAACGACCTTTAGGCAAGCGGTCAGATGTAGCAAGCCTTAACGCTTTGCCATAGCCTTCTCTAAGTCCATCTTATTCCCCAGATTAAACCTACTTATGACAAAACCGCTTTATAGGCGCCTTGCCGCCCTCTCTTTATTGTCCCTGCCGCTATTGGCAGTCGTTCCTGGCTATGCGGCCGATAGCGAAGTGCCCGTCGTCGTGAAGATCGCCGGCATTCCTTGGTTTACCGCCATGGAGAAAGGTATCAAAGAAACCGGCAAAGACGACGGGCTCAACGCTTACATGGTCGGCCCTAATTCGGCTGACCCGGCCCAACAAGTCCGGCTGGTGGAAGATTTGGTTGCTAAGAAAGTGAAGGTCATAGCGGTAGTCCCCAACGATGCTAAGGCGTTGGAGCCGGTGTTCAAACGCGCCCAAACGGCAGGCATTCCAATCATTACTCACGAGTCGCCCGACCAACAGGGTAATACCTGGGATATCGAGATGATCGATAATCAGCAATTCGGGGAGTTGTATATGAAAGACCTGGCCAAGTACATGGGCGAGGAAGGCGAGTACATGGTTGTCGTGGGGGGATTGACCGTTCCGCTGCACAATGCCTGGGCTGATTACGCAATCGCCTATCAAAAAGAACACTACCCAAAAATGAAGCTGGTGGCAGACCGTTTTGGAGTGGGAGAAAGCCTCGACGATACTAAACGCATTACCCACGACATGATCCTGGCTCACCCGAATTTAAAAGGGGCGTTGATTTATGGAAGTTCGGGCGTGGTCGGCGCCGCCCAAGCGGTGAAGGAAGCGGGTAAAAAGGATCAGATCGCGGTGCTCGGCACCTGTTCGCCTTCCCAAGCCCGCAAATACGTCATGGAAGGGATCATTCGTCAGAGCTATATTTGGAACCCCCAGGAAGCGGGAAAAGCGATCGTCAACCTGGCAAAGCTAGTGATTGATGGCACCCCAATCGTCGACGGGATGGACTTCCCTGGTCTGGGTAAGGCCACAGTCGATCCGCAAAAGAGGGTGATTCGGGCGATTAAACTCCAGCCCATCAATAAGGATACTGTCGCGGCAGTTGGCCGCTATGGGGTTATGAGCGTTGGCTGGCGTGCAAGTCCCACCCGGAAGGAACAGAGATTAATCCTCATTCGTCTCCGTTAATCTAAGCAGACTTTGCGAGAGATGAGCGCCACCGCATGACCGACATACCGAACAGTTCTCAACGGCAAGAGGCAGGCACGTTCCCCGCACCGGAAGGCGAAACGCCTTTCATCGAGATGCGCGGCATCAGCAAGCGCTTCGGCGGGGTACGGGCCTTAATCGACGTCAGTTTCTCGATTCGTGCGGCGGAAATCCACTGCCTGGCGGGAGAGAACGGCTGCGGCAAGAGCACCCTGATCAAGATCCTGTCGGGAGTTCATGCACCGGATGAAGGCCAGATTATTCTGGAGGGCAAACCGCACTCCCATTTGTCCCCGGCCGCCTCGCAGCGCTTCGGGGTGCAGATCATTTACCAAGACCTGTCGCTCTTTCCTAACCTCTCGGTAGCCGAGAACATCGCGTTCGGACACCACGTCCAAACGCCGGTTCGCCTGGCGGACCCCAAAGCGATGCGCAAGCAGGCGCAGGCGGTCATGGAACGGCTCAAGATTTCATTGCCGCTGGAAGCCCTGGTTGGGACGCTGCCGATCGCCACCCGCCAGTTGGTGGCCATCTGTCGGGCGCTGGTGGGGGAACAAGCGCGGCTGATCGTCATGGACGAGCCAACCGCTTCGCTGACCCACCAGGAAGTCGATGCGCTTCTGGCCATCATTCACGAACTGAAGCGCCAAGGAATCGCCACGGTATTTGTCAGCCATCGGCTCGACGAGGTCATGACCATTGCCGAGCGCGTGACCGTGCTGCGCGACGGGCGCAACTTGGGCACCTACTGGGTGCGCGACCTGGACCGGAGCCGGCTGGGCGAATTGATCACCGGCCACGTGTTCGAAAGCAGCCTTAAAGCCCCGTTCTCGAGCAAGGTAGAGCCGATGCTGGAGGTGAGCGGCCTGACACGCGAGGGTCAATACGCCGACGTCGACCTCGAATTGCGGCCCGGGGAAATCCTGGGCCTCATCGGGCGCCTGGGCTCAGGCCGCACCGAGCTTGCCCTCTCGCTTTTCGGTATGAACCCGCCCGATTCAGGCGCGATCCGGGTCAATGGCAAGCCAGTCCAGCTGCGCACCAACCGCGAGGCCATCCGCCAGAAGATTGCCTACGTGTCCGAAGACCGCCTCTCGTTGGGTTTAGTGATGCCACAGACCATCGCTGACAACACGGTCATCTCGGTGTTGGACCGGCTCACGGGACCATTGGGCCTCATCGACGGCGCGAGGCGGGCCCAAACTATCGACCGTTGGATATTTCAGGAATTGCATGTTAAGACCAACACCGCCGACCGGCCGGTCCAACAACTCTCAGGCGGCAACCAACAACGGGTGGTGCTGTCCAAGTGGCTCGCGACCGACCCGCGCGTGCTGATCCTGGATTCGCCCACGGTGGGCGTCGACATCGGCGCCAAAGCCGGCATTTTCCAAGTTGTCGACCAGCTCGCAGCCCGCGGCCTTGCCATCCTGCTCATCTCGGATGAGGTCGAAGAAGTCTTGTACCAAAGCCATCGGATCCTGGTCATGCGCTCGGGACAGATCGTTGGGACGTACGATCCCCAGCGCGTCAGTGAGCAAGAACTCCGGGAGGTCATTTATGCCTGATCAACACTCTTCTTATAAGGCGGTGTTTCACCGCCACGACGTTCAACTCCTCGGCATCATTGTCGTCATGGCCGTCATTTTCTCGGCCCTCTCCAAGAGTTTCTTATCCCCCGGTAACCTGGTCTCGCTGCTGGAAAACTACTCGGTGATGGCAATCATGGCGTCAGGACTCCTGGTCGTGCTTATCTCCGGCGGGATCGACATTTCCTTTGCCGCCATCGCCGCAGTCAGCCAGTACGTGATGGCAACTGTTCTCGTGCGCATTGGCGGAAACTGGCTCGTGGCCTTCGGGTTATCCGCAGGGTTTGGCATCCTGCTCGGCGTCGTGAACGCCCTGCTGATTTACTACCTCCGAGCGCTCTCGGTCATCGTCACCATTTCGATGATGACCTTTTACTTCGCGATCCTCATGTTCGTGACGGATGGCAAATCCCTCTACAATTTACCCGACTGGTTCACGGATGACCTTTCGCTATTTGGTATCCCCTTTCCGGTGGTAGTGGCCGCGATCGTTCTTCTGGTGACCCTCTTCTTGCTGAGCCGGCTCTCGATTGGCCGTCAGATCTACGGGCTGGGGGGCAACCCCGAAGCCGCCAAGCGCATGGGCTGTAACCTCTTGGGCCTTCAGTGTTTTGTTTACGGCTACTCCGGCTTCATGGCCGGCATTGCGGGGTTGGTTCAGGCGCACCGCGTCGAAGAGGTGGTGCCCAACGCCCTGATCGGGCGAGAACTTGACGTCCTCGCAGCGGTCGTTTTGGGCGGCGCAAGCCTCCTGGGCGGCATCGGCACCGTCAGCGGGATGGTCTTGGGCATCGTTCTCTTAGCGATCCTGCAGAATGGCCTCACCCTGCTGGGCGTGTCGTCTTATTCATTCGGGTTCGTCACCGGCCTTGTCATTCTCATGAGTGTGAGCGCCACGGCTTACGCCGCCAAGCACCAACAAAAACAGCGCGTTCGTCATGCCAACTAAAGCCGCCACCGCTCCCTCCACGCCCGCTTCCCGGCCCTCCTTGATGGCCTGGTTTGGACGGGACCCGACCGCCACGATGCTCGGCGCATTGATTGCCCTGTCCGTGATCTTCTTCAGCGCATTGGCCCCTTCCCGTTTCCTTTCGCTCGAGACGCCTCGCGCCATGGCCTTCCAGATGCCTGAGCTCGGCATCCTGGCCCTGGCCATGATGATCCCGTTGATGAGCGGCGGGCTGAACCTGGCGATCATTGCTACCGCCAATCTTTCCGCTCTGGTGATGGCCGCCATCATCACCAAAATGATCGGACCCGCCAGCCCGCCGCAGGCCATCGCCGGGGTGATCGCGCTGGCGCTGGCGGCAGGGTTAGTGACGTCGTTGGTAGTCGGGCTGATCACGGGCGCAATCGTGGCCTTTCTGGGCGTGCACCCGATCCTGGTTACCCTCGGCACCATGACGGCGGTCAAAGGGATCGCGGTCTACGCCACCAACGGCGGGGTCATCGGCGGGTTTCCACCGGCGATCTTATTCTTGGGAAATGGCACCTTATTGGGAGTGCCGGTACCCATGATCCTTTTCATCCTCTGCGCGATTGCGGTGGCGGTGATCATGAGCCACGCGCCCTTTGGCGTGGCCGTTCGCATGATCGGTTCGAACGAAAAGGCCACTCGTTACTCGGGTGTGGCCACCGACTGGATGCTGGTGGGCGTTTACGTTGCCTCAAGTCTGCTCTGCTGGGTGGCGGCGGTGGTCATGATGGCGCGGTTTAATTCCGCAAGCGCCGGCTACGCGGAATCCTACCTGCTCATCACCATCCTGGCTGCGGTGCTCGGGGGGGTTGATCCCAATGGCGGCTTCGGCAAAGTGCTCGGGCTTTTTCTGTCGCTCGTACTGCTTCAGATCATCTCCACGGGATTCAATTTGCTGGGCGTTAGCCCCCACCTGACCGAAGCCATCTGGGGCGCCACAATGATCCTGGCCATCGCCCTCGCGCTCGTGCGCGATCGCTGGATGGCCCGCCTCTGGTTGC
>CAWBYX010000011.1:0-185421 GCA_963793135.1 uncultured Verrucomicrobiae bacterium | reverse complement strand
ACTCTTTCGGGATCAAAAAACGAAGGGCGAGACCGGCGGCTGCAGAGCACGCAAAAAGGACCAAAAGCTGCCAAAGCAAGGTCAGTATTAGAGAATAACACCACTTACAGTACTCATTATAATTTCAATTGTATTTGAAATATTGTAAAATTAATAAATATTGAATACAGACCACCTTTGATCCGGTTCAGGAAAACAGATTCTCCGATATGACTTGGCAGGTTGATCAGGGTCTATCCATTGGATACAGAGGCACCCGGTGGCTACGGTGACCGAGCAGGTCCTCTTTGAGGCCGGTCAAGTCACCCTTCTGCTCGGGCTGAACGGTCAGGGGAAAACGACTCTCATGAAGACCTTGGCTGGGTTGCTCCCCCCTTTGGCGGGGAATCTGGCCCGAAACTCGAGTACTTTATCTATCCGATGATGTCGATTTCCCAGGGAACCTTACACCACGCGAGATTGTTCAGTGCCTCGATCCGGGAGGGAAATTCCGGGACATGGGAAGGGAGATGCTGGCCGGGCTGGAGGTCGACGACAAGAAATATGGCCTTCTTTCCAAGGGCAATCGCCAGAAAGCGCGAGTCACCTTTGCCGAAATCATCTCGAGAGCACGAAATGTCTGTTTCCTTGGCCTCGATGAACCTTTCGCCGGCCTGGATTTTCAGGCCAGAGATTATCTGGTCAACCGCTGGCTGGAGAACGTCAATCGCGAACGGCATTTGCTTGTCAGCATGCATCCTTCGGAGATCCCGGTGGCGCCTTCCCAAATCGTCCTGGTCTCTAGGGGAAAGATTTGGACGGTGCCGCCTGCGACCTCCTGGCCCGAAATCAGAGTGCTCCTGCAAAAGCCCAAGCTTGATCCTGTATGAGAGCGATCTTTCTCATCCATCTGAAACAAGTCATCCGCGACAAGGATTGGGTTTATCCGGTGTTTCTCCTTCTTCTTTGCACGCTCCTGGGACAATACCTGGCACCGACTGACGACGATCCGACCTTGGTTTATTCGACTCGGACCCAGGCGATCTGGCTGTGCGCCTGGGGATGCTCGATGTTTTGGGTCGGCTTCGTGGCGGCCAGGCTTGGCTCGATGCAGCGGCAAAACCATTTGCGCGAGTTCTGGAAAAGTCTGGGCGTGGACGATCTGGGATATTTCTTCGCGCTCTTCGCAATTCCGAATCTGCTGAATGCCGCCCTGTTTCTCTCCGCCGCTCTTCTCAGTATTTTCACGGGAGCCCAGCCGGGCGCCCCGTTTGGTGACTGGATTTTGGTCAATCTGCAGGCCGCCTTTTTTGCCGTGCTGGCGCAATCCATCATCTCGGCGGTCATTCTGGCCTTGACGAATTACTTGAACGCGTCGCCCTCATTTGCCTGCGGTTTCCTGCTCAATCTCTACGGGATGTATGGCATCGAGATCGTCGATCTGGCGCGCTCCGGCAGTCATCGAGGTGCCGCCGTAGTGGCCGATTTACTCTGGACGATCGGACCGCATCTTCATTTCGCGGATTTCACCTCGCGTCTGACCTTTTCCTGGGGAACGCTTCCCTTGATACCTTTCTTGAACGTCTTCATCTACTTCTGCGGCATTCTCCTGCTGGGCAGCCTGGTGGCGATCCGGGTTTGGAGATATCGCTCCGACTAAAATGAAACGGTGGCTCCTGGTCTTGCTTTCTCTGGGTCTTTCCAGCTACGGCTGGTGGCAAATTCGGGGTTATGGCTGGATGCCCGCCGAAGCGCCGAGATGGAATTCATTTGCGCTCAAGGAAAGCGGTTTCGGCCGAACGATCGCGCGGGCACTCACTGAGCAAGCGAATACTTCCTACCATCACGGATTGTTTGAACATACGCCTCCGGTGAGCACCAATCCGCTTTCGCACTGGCTTGACGTTGGCAGCAGCTCACTGGGATTTCAAGGCCGGCTACACTATCGGCCGGTTGAGCAATATCCGCTTCGTCCGTACGAGGTGAGCCAAGCATTGGAACAGGCGGAAAAGAATCTTCGCCTTGCCTTCGAATTAGATCCCGGCAACTACGCAGCATACGATGTTTATTTCTTTTTCCTCACCAATGAGGTGACTCAAACTGAATTTGCGTCGCTGTCGGGAACTCAGCTTAAGGATGACGATGATGAGGAAGGCTCTGATGAAGGGGACGGCACCAAAGGGCAGCAGAACAGCTCCCAGGGACAAACGGCTGGGATCGCTCATCCGAATGAGCCAGAGTCATCAAAGAGCCTCCTTCAAAGATGGGCAGAACAAGAACGCCAACGCCGGCACACGCGCGCGATCGAGATCACTGACGAGGCGATTCGCAAGTTTCGTCCTGACACCATGGATCCGGAACGGTTTCTGACTGCCGCGGTGATGTGGTACAATCGCGTGATGTTGCTGGCCCCCGACCCGGAAGAGCGCCACAAATCTGCCGCGGCCCGCAGAAAATTCGAGGAAATCGGACCGCCGGCATTAGATAAGGTGACGTATTACCTCCAAGCGTCGAAGGCCTGTCAGCAGTCCCTGGAGTTAAAGGGATTGTGGCAAGTGATCCCCGAACGGCGAGCGGAGTACCTTAAAATAATGCAACTCATTGACAAATGCGCCTCAGCGCTTTCCGTGGCTCTGCAACACAATCGGACGGAAATGACTCAAGATCGACCAGGACCGAACGTTTGGGCCGGACCGGTGGGGAAGAACTAGTGCGGAAACAATGAGCTTCCTCTCCGTTTTCATCATGTTCTTGAGCTTTGGGGCAGGTCTTTTCGCCGTGCGCGAGCTAAAGATATTGGCTGAAGGCGATGCTGAACGGTACCAGTTTGTTCGAGCCGTTTCGTTGGTCACGATGACCATTGCGCCTTATTTTATTCCTGAGCCGTGGAACAGCGCCGCCGTCCTCGGAGGATTGGTGGGACTGGCGATCTCATTCTTCCTGAGACCTAAAGGGTGCTGGTAGACAGTTTCAGTTGCCAGTGTCAGTCGTCAGTTGTGGAGCACGCGACGGCGTTTCGCCGGAGCGGCCATGCCCCGTCCGCTTCAGTTTGCTGGTTTATTGTTGGGACAATCGATACTTGAGGCTCAACTCGCAACTGTTGAACGAAACCGCCACACGGAGTACCGCAGCGATGGTTCCTGCTAACAAAGCGGCCAGAACCACTCCAGTTCGATCTCTGAAGCGTTCCTCCCACTGACAACTGACACTGACAACCGACTACTAACTGACAAGTTCAGCCAAGGCTTCGGCAACTGTTGGGTTGGCTCTCAACTGGCGATTGAGCCAAATTCGTTTAACCCAAAAACCCGGAATTGACCTGGAGCGAATGATCTCCTCGTTCTCACCGAACTCTGCCAGCAAGTTATCACGTCGCTCGTAAAATCGGTGTGCCAAAGATTTGGGGTCTAGAACCCAGTATTCTTGGACACCGTACTCTTCGTACTTGGCGAATTTACGCCCAACGTCATTGACCGCAGTGCTCGGAGAAAGAACTTCCGCGACCCAAGTGGGTGCCACGGGAATGTGTGTTTCGCGAAACAGCGACTCTTGCTCCCGCGTATAAAAAGCGATGTCTGGCAGGACGACACTCCTTTGGCTCAGTCGCACCGCGATTGCCTCACGGTGGACAACACCCCCTATCCCTCTTTGCTCAATGGAGGACGCTAAAGACGGTCCAGGAAGTTTGTCAGATTGCCATGGGGTAGGCTGACCGGAGAATGCATAAGTATTTCGCCATCGATCAAGTCGGCAAAGACGCCGTTCCAGCCAGTCGAGAAACTCGTCGGCCGTCCAGAGCTCGTGTGCGATAGAAGTGGTCGTTGGCATGAGACCTCAAATAAACGGATCGGCCTTACGGAGCAGGTTATTTCAGCCTCAGCTCAAGCGAAAGGGAAAAGGCTTCTCAGTTGTCGGTTCTCAGTTCTCCGTTCTTAGTTCTCGGCGTGAGAGGATAAATTTGTACCGCGATATAACGCGAACGACGACACGCTCGTTCCCTGACCGCCGGCCCAACATCTTGCCTTGCTTGTGACACTGGAATATCGTCGTTCCAATGCCGTTAACGATTGAGCTACGCCCATCCGAAAGCCAGACCTCCTTCAACCTCAAGCGGTGGCGGGAACTATTTGCTGATCCGGATCTGGCCCGTTTGCCGCATCGAATTGAGACCGATCGTCACGGCCACATCCTCATGAGTCCTCCACCCGCCCCGGCGCACGGCGACCAGCAAAGCGAAATAGTCTATTTGCTTAAAAGCTTGCTACCGCAAGGACGAGTGGTCACCGAGTGCCCACTCTTGACCTCCGATGGCGTCAAAGCAGTTGATGTGGCTTGGCTCGCTCCGGAGCGTCGTCAAGAGGTGCGGTCGCTGATCTGCTTAATCAAAGCACCCGAGATCTGCGTCGAAGTCCTTTCCCCATCGAACACCCCGGATGAAATCGCCGAAAAAATTGCTCTCTACTTTGAAGCCGGAGCCCAAGAGGTCTGGATATGTGACAGCGGAACCCTCCAGTTTCATTTCCCGACCACTCCAAAGATTCGCCAATTGTCCGGAATGTGTCCAACATTTCCGCCCCAGATCGACCTCTGAAGCGTAGACGTGGAATTGAGCCTGCAGAAACGCCGGATAGGCCAGCACCAGGGTCAAGGCAAGCACGTGCGCACGGAGGATGACTATTCGCATAGGAAAAGGGCTCACGGTTGTTGCCCGAAACCTCAGTGGATCCCGGGTCAGGCTCATTTTGAGATTAACCGACATTCGCCGCAGGGCGAGGAAGCGTAGTCGTGCCGGTGGACCCAGCAAATAGCGGACATGGGCATCATTCCGACTTTCGCCTGGTACATCGTCAACAGATGTCCGGCACGAAACCCCTGGGACCCTTAGATCAGTGATCCGGTCCAGAGCGGCGACAAAATCTAGGCTCGCGAGGTCTGGCAGTTCCGAGAAAGAAAGACCTGGAGGGATCGCGAGTTGCTCAGCAACCGGCCGTCGAAGTAAACCCCATTGTGGCGGGCGTGATAACAAAGCCACGCGGCCAACAATGGTTGCGTCTCGAAAATGACGACGCGCCTGTCTTTTAACTTTTCCAAGTCGCGGCAAACGCCCAGAAATCAGGGTCCCGGAACGCCTTCAGGAGACCATCATTGTCAAGCACTTCGGAATAATATCGCCCGGAGCCGGCGCCAGCCGCGAGAACGACCACCGCACACAGTGCATAGGTCAGCATTTTTAACGCAACGAAGCGATCTGCTGGCGGCAAGCCTGGATGGCCCGATGAAGGCCAAACGATAAGAGCGGCAAAACGGTGAGCGTAATCTTAGCAACTGGATAATAGGAAAATGGGGTACGCGTTGGTAGATGCGAGAGGAAGCCATCCAGAGAAAGTCGCGTCACCGCCGTAAGAGATGCCCCACTTCTCTTAAGAACTCCGCGACAAGAACGTAATTGATCTGATCGAAATGCCCTTTTCCATAATACCACTCCAGACCTTGGTGAATGGCAACAAATCCGTGAAACGCCACCGTTACAAAAAAATGACCACCGTCAAGGTCTGGAGTTCGGCGTTCGAGCGGAATGCCCGAGTTGAAGCGGGCAAGTTGTCACGGCACAACCACCCTTGGAAAAGAACCGCACCAAAAACCAGCCAAGCGGAAATGCAAAGGCGATCGAACCGCTAATCAGCTCCCTCACCTGCCCGGATTCAAATCGATGCCGCTGAGTTCGATTGCATCGAGTTCGGCAAATGGCGGGAAAGAAGTTTCTGCCCGGGAGTCGCTGTCTTTCGCTTTGACCGAAAGGTACAGGTTGGAGAATCCCTGGGGGAAGCTCATTCGTTTGGCGGAGACATTTTCGCCCAGAATTTCTCCTTCGGAAACTTGACCATGAGCGTCGCTCAGGAAGTACTCTATAGGTGAAGGCAGCGCCCCTAGACCCGGCGCCAAGCGCATTTTCAGGTTCGCTGAAATCGTCCGGAAGGCAAGGAAGCGCAAACAAGCCGGCGGCCCGAGCCAAAAGCGATCATGGCCGTCGGCGCGATCCTCGCCGCGCATATCATCGATGAGAGTCAAACAAACTATATTCGGGTCCCTCAAATTCGCAATTCGGTCACGGGTGGCTACAAAGTCGATGTCACGGATTTCCGGAACGGTGGTTGGGACCGGACCAATTCTCGGGCGGCCTAAGTCTGAGGTTATTTGCCCGTTGTACTTCTAACGTCATTGTGGCGCCCGTGGTAACAGAGTGTTTTTTGCCTTTATCCTGGACAGAGGAATGAACATCAGACCGATGGCAAATGCAAGAAGGTGAGGGCGATTTTAGCAATAGGATAGGGCGGTAATGGGGTTCGGCTTGCAAGGAACCCTGTAAAGAGCACGGCGGGCAGCAGAACCGCGCCGAAAACCAGCTTATCGCGGCGGGATAACGCCACAAATCCTGCAAGGAACAGATAAACGCAGAAGATAGCGCAGTAATCGAGAAACGATGCTAGCGGCGCGTCCTGAATGAAGCCGAAGATAAGCTCTGCCCAACCACGCACTGTCCGCACGTTCGGCCCGAGACTTTCCAGCTGAGTGAAGTTGGCAGCCAAGGAATATTCCTTGCCCAAGAAGACGATGAAGTTGTTTAGATAAAAAGGATTTGCCGCTGCGACGAGCAGAATTGCGCCCAAAAGCATGAGCCGCTTAGCGCGGAAGCTGTCCTGCCGGACAAAGATCATTCCTTGCATAAAAAGATACAAAATCCAATCGGAGCTACTTCCGTGTAAGCCGCGACGAGATAAGCCAAGGCAAGGCTAAAAAACAAAGTAAACGCTCGCGGGCCAAGCAAGTTACGTCGCAGCAAGATTGCCAGGAATGAGAAAACAAAAAGGATAGATACTTGGGACAGAAATCCGTTTAGCGATAAGCGAGTGATGGCAGGCAGAGTCGCCGCCATCAGGCCCCCTGAACCTGCCATGAAGCGATCAATACCCATTTCCCGTTGAACGACGTACATACAGGTTGCCACTAGCGTTAAGAAGAAAATAACTGTCGCGGCATAACCCTCTTTCCCCGATACACGACCAGACACTTATTTCTGCTGTCACAATGCTTTGGCCAATTCTCTCTTTTATCAGCCCGGTTACCGCAACGTGAGTTTCTGGGCTCTTACTTAACGCATCGTCTCCGTGCTGAAAACCCACCGCTCTTGCCATCCACGGGCGTAAACCTACCTCCTGCTCTGTCGTATTGTAATGTTCCTCCTTTAGGAACTCTGCGAGCAGACGGTAGTTGAATTGGTCGTCATAGCCTTTTCCGTAATACCATCCCAGTCCCTGCTTCGTTGGAACGAACCCATGGAAAGCTATCGTCAAGAGTATGACTACGGTCGTGACTCGAGCGTCCCAGCTTGAACAATATACTCTGCTCCAGGCAATAAACTTGCGACGACAAAGCCACGCTTGGACGAGAGTCGCGCCAGCAATGAGCCGAGCGGAAATACGAACCGGCAGTCCAAGATAAGAGATTTTGGGGAACTAAGACGACAAGAAAAAGACCGCCGACGAGGAAGAAGAGCAACTGGTTCAGAAACGAGAACTCTTTCGGGACAAGGAATCGCAAATATAAACCCGACCCCAGACAACAGGCTGAAAGAACAAAGAGCTGCCAAAGGAGCGTCAGTATCGAAAAAATCATCATTCCGGAGAAATCCCGCCGAGCGCTTCCTGGACTTTGGCAACAGGCACTCGATGCCTTAAACAGGCAGACAATCGGGTCAGTCCTAACTCTCCATAGGGATCGATAAAGGCCCTTTTTGCCGATCCGTCTTCCTGGAGCAGTTGCTCACGCGCCTTCATATCATTCCCGGTGAAATTCCAAGGGTTTACCTCGGTGTTTGTCTGGCCATATAACGGATCGTTGGCGGACGTCCTCATCACGATGTCCATCGGCAAACCACGGAGAGCCGGGGGCGAGCAGGTGCTGACCGGAACTCTCGTCGAGCCAACTCGTCGGGGATGACAGGATCTGGACCTTTTCGGAATCCGACGCGCGTTGTCTTTCTTGTTCGGCCCACTTCGGCAAGACCCCTGGGGGGGCCGCCGGAGCCGCATCATTTGTTCCGCTGGCTGGCGGCGCCGGAGAACCGTTTGCTGGACCTGGAGCCTCCCCGGCCGAGGCCGCCGTGTCGTCGTCTTCGTCCTTGAGCTGGGCTCGATCCCCGAACGGCGAGCGGAGTACCTTAGAATAATGCAACTGATTGACAAATGCGCCTCGGCGCTTTCCGTGGCCCTGAATCCGGGTCCGCGAGCAGCTCACGCCAGCGCTGCAGATTAAAGGCAGTATGCCTTTCGGAGTGATGAAGTTGGATCGTCAGCGGCATCGAGAGAAGAATATTTCGCGGTTCGCTCACTTACCATATCGGATCGAGACAGACCGTCACGGCCACATCCTTATGAGTCCTCCACCCGCGCCGGCAGATGGTGACCAACAGAGTGAGATTGTCTACTTGCTGAAGACGTTGTTGCCGCAAGAGATTCGCCCATCGTCCGAGATCTGTCCGGACTTTCCGCTACACATTGATCTTTGATCTTGAACGGTCGAGTCGAGTAGGAAAGACGTTTGCGGCACTCCCAGCTCAGGAGGAGCGGTACTCATCCTTCACGTCACGCGTGGAGCGAGCCGAGTGCAAGTTACGCCACGGCGCAACCTTCGCTCAATGCTGTTCATTCTCGTTGTCCATGCTCGGGTCTATTGCGCGGCTGCAAGTCGCAGTCGGAGAAACCAAGCATCGCTTTGCAAGATCGGCATCATATCGATACACTATCATCATGCGAACAACGTTGATGATCGAAGATGATGTTTATGCGACAGCAAAGCAGATTGCGGAGGGCTCCGGACGAACTCTTGGAGAGGTTCTGTCTCAACTGGCTCGAAAAGGCCTCGCGGCGGAACCCTCGTTCGACATTAAAGATGGCATACCCATGTTCCGGATTGGGAGTTCGGCAGAAAAGATCCCTGGAAGTCGGGCAGCTGAAATCATCGACGGGGAAGATTGATGGCCAAATACCTGCTCGACATCAATGTGCTCCTGGCCCTCGCTTGGCCGAGCCATGAATTCCACGAAGCGGCTCACCGCTGGTGGACCCATTCCAGGAAGAGATGGGCCACCTGTGCCTTAACCGAGCTCGCTTTTATTCGACTTTCGTCCAACCCGGCGTTCACGCGAGACGCAGCCACTCCCTTCGAAGCGGCCACACTCTTAGAGCGCCTTGTCGCTCTCGATCAACACGAATACTGGAGCACTCTCCCTCATTGGAGTCCGGAAGGGTTCCGTCACCTGAGCGGCCATAAGCAACTCACGGATTACTATCTGACGAAGCTGGCTGCCGCCAAAGAAGCAAAATTTGCGACATTTGACTCCCGCATTCATACCCTGACAACACCGGAAACGTTGGAACTCATAGTGCACTAAAAGCCTAAACATTCGCCGCCATTCTTTGCCCTGCAGGGGCTACAGGACCCAGCTCAAGTGGCGATACTACGCAGGCAGAAACGGGTCGGCGTAGGGCGTATCGGCGTTCGCCGGCGGCCTCGTCTAAGCTTGCCTTGCTGTTCACCGCGAAATATTCTTCTCTCGATGCCGCTGACGATCCAACTCCATCATTCCGAAAGGCAAACTGCCTTTAATCTGCAGCGCTGGCGTGAGCTGCTCGCGGACCCGGATCTCGCTCACTTACCACATCGGATCGAGACAACCGTCACGGACACATCCTTATGAGTCCTCCACCCGCGCCGCCACATGGTGACCAACAGAGCGAGATTGTCTTAGCTATGCTGAAGAGCGCTTTTGCTTTTCGCCAAGAAGCTAGGAACCGGGTCACCGAGTGGAAATTCCCATTTTCGACCTCATGACGGGGCAGTCGCTGATTTAGGAGTGTTTTTCAGAGACCAAACTCTGTTCGTCCATCGCCCTTCAGATGAATTCGATTCTTGGCTAGGCCTTATTAAGTTCGGCATATTCCCTCAAAAAAGCCGATTCAATTTCTTGAGCTGTTTAAACTCTTTCTCGACAGTTGCGACAGCTTGTTCATTGTCAAATCGCTTCAGCGCAGGGCTATTGGCGCTTGGATTTCGAAATGAACCGGACATCTTTGCCAGAACGTCCAGAAGGAAGCGGAGGCGGCTCCCCAGGAAGATCAGAAGAAATGTCAAGAGTGCTCTCCTCATGTTCTCAAAGCGATCGGTCCGCTGGCTGGCGGCGGGAACGAAGTCGGCGAGACAATTACAATGAAGTTCGTTCGTGCTAATGGAAGTTATCCTGCGATTTAAACAGGTACCAAGCACCGGAAATCTGCGTCGAAGTCCATTTTGGGTAAACGTCTGCCCATCTTGCAATATGCCCCCGATCACGGCTGCTTGCCCACTTCGGACAGTCACGTTCGCCGTAGTGCTACGAGTCGAGATGATTGGGACTGTCCCGGTTGTGCCCGGTTGCGCTTGGCTCTGGCCTGTTACCGTTGAGAGCGCTGGGTTCAAATTCATGTCAATCAAGCCGCCATCTAAGATTCGCGCAATGATATCAATCGATAGCCCGGTGATAAATTTGAAAGGTGTAGTTGTTGCTTGGACGTTTGCCGTCGCTGCTGTTTGCAAAAAGATCGTTTGTGTCATGGTAGATTGGATCGTGACTGGAATTCCACTCTTCGCAACCGTCATTGGTGAATTGTTGGCTTTTATACGACTACTCGATTGCAGCGCTTGCAGAACGACCTGCAGATTGCTGACATTTAAAATCAGTCCGCTTGAGAATAATTTGCCCCCCACCAAGGTAGCCATAATCTGACCTAGCGTGCCGTCCACTGCTGCCACTGCTGCTACCGCTACCGCTACCGCTACTACCACTAGTACCGCTAGTACCACCGCTACTGCTACCGGCGCTTTGCACCGAGAAAGTTGCTCCTTGGCCTGCGGCCGTTCCTAGGCTTGCTCCAGTCGATTCCTTCTCCCAATCCGTCGGAGGCATGATTCCACCACATACGTTTTGATAAGAATCTGCCTTTCTTCCCTATCCAAGCGACAGATCTCTCTGGCGATCATAGTTTGATCCTGCGGGGTCCGAACTACGAGAGAATTGCTGCTGCGTTCGACAGATACCGCATTCTGAAATGGCGCGTCCTTCAGAAAACCCACCCATTGAAAGAGGCGCATCAAACGGAACACCTCGGTACCGAGCGGGGTGAACTCTGATTGCCGGTCGTCTCGGTCGCAGTCCCGCTTGCACTCGCATTGCCCCCGCTTCCACTCGCGCTGCCGCTGGCGCTGACCGAGGGACGTTGTTAGGTATTGGGTATCCTGGAAAAGTTTGTCCAGCCGGTTTAGCAACAATGCCTAAAAAATTGGCGATTGGTTCCAAAAGATACTCCGCAATCTGATGTTTCAGCCTGTACCGATGCGTTGTAAAGAAACTCGGGGAGTGGAATTGATCTTGCGTCAGCAAGAAAATAGTTCGACCCTTCTGGTAGTATATTAGGTTGTATTGCAAAGCCAATGCATGTAATGCCTCCATCGCATTGCCCTGTTTGAAGAGTTCCCCCGTCACTGTGTAGTCCCTGATTTGAGGATTTTGAAAAAATTGAAATCCCGCCTCATGGGCGAGGTATTGGGACAGGTCGTTCAACGGGTAGCTGTCGAGCCAGAATGCGGATTCCGTATTGCGTTTCGGATCACCCGGTTCGCCAGTCGGATTGCGAACGAATGGTGTTGGTGTCGGCGTTACGTCAACGGGAGGTGTCGGCGTTACGTCAACGGGAGGTGTCGGTGTCGGCGTCGGAACCAAATCTGGGGTCTGCGGCAAAGCCTGCAGCCCGGGAGTGGGCGTGGCGGTAGGAGTGGGAGCGAGTGCGGGTGATGCGGCGGGGAGAACTTGTCCGCGAACCGGCCACATCGAAATTGCGCCGAGGCATCCGAGCACCACGAAAAGATATTTCAGGCGAACAAACTTCTTGATGAGCATTCTCGTTTTAGCATTTGTGTGCATCCGTTATTGGGCCGCCATGACCTGATGGCGGGCGATAAAGTCGCAGCGAATTGGCCCGGCTGCCGACAAGGAGCGGAACCGGAATGGTGGTCGAATGGCATCGACTTTCCGACTGCGTGGGTGCCGCACGAATCCAGTAGCTTGGCTCGAATTTGGCAATCCGTGCCGAAAGGAAACATTTCGCCCAGGTCTGAAAAATCCAGATCTTATCGCTCCTGCTTGATATATGATGAATCTATCGGTTTCGAGATTTATGGCAGGAATGAATAAATCGCACAACTTATTTGTGTACTAATACGTAAAATAAAGTAACTCCGACATTGTAATAAACAGACGGAACTTGCAATGCGCCGATCGCCAGGTTCAGAGCCGGCGGTTACAACCCGTGGTGGCTAGACCAGACGAGTCCGTGCGTTTCGGTTACCGTCCTCGTAAAAAAAGGTTCGCCAATCACGGCATCGCGCCAAAGGCGAGAAACTGCAAAAAGTTACCAAAGAGTTAGTCGGAATCTGCGGCCTCCTGACGGGTTCGCATTGTGGCGGCGGTATTCTGCGTAAGTAACTTGTGCGCGTGTCGCCATTGAAATCGACTTCTGCTCCTGTGCGATTCTGATGGCTTCGCAGAACGAAGCCAGATTTGGTTCTCGTCGACGCCCAAAGCGGCAAGAAACATACCGCGTAGCCGGTGCATTTCGGATAACGCGTTGCGATGCTCAAACCTTCCAGCCAGTGCTTCCGCCTCGTTGATTACCTCAAGAGCTTCAGAGGTACGATCCACAAGGAACAAGGCTTCCGCCTTTAATGTCAGGAAATGTGACACGCCCTGCACCGAACCTGTTGCCCGATAGTCTCTTATTCCCTGCTCGATCCATGGAATACCTTCGGCGGTGTCACCGGAAACGCTGCGTGCCCAACCGCGCCAAATGGCTCCATTTGCTCAAGCGGTGCGTCAGGTCCAGTATCAGACTACGATTCGGCCTACCAAGCCACCAGAACCGTAGGCCAGTGAGATCTACGCAATTTTAACGAACCAGAGGATGGGTATCCAATTGATCCAGGATTGTACGGATCTTCTCTGGCCGGGAGTCTTGCCGTTCGCGCAAAAGCGCTTGGAGGAACGGCCCACGCAGCGTCCTTCTTGGAAGAGTCTAACTTTGATTTGAGAGGAATTTTTTCCTGGTGGCAAATCCGATTAAACAATCCCTAGATCGGCGTTCCGGTACGCTAATGAAGGAATCATTTGAATCGTGCGCATAATAGGTCCAAGGCTTTCCTGGCCGCGCCAGTTGCCATTGGAACCTGCTACGATTTCCTAACAAACACGGGTTCTATAACGTAATGATCCTCGTAGTGCGACCGTCGAGGCTGATAGCCCTGGGCGGCCAGGTGAGGCTCCGTCCGAACCGGGGCTTCCCGTTTTTCCCGAGCGATGACCGATCGACCATCACGGTGATTGACGCGGTTTATTTGAGCAATTCGCTGCGTTCGCGTTGACGTCGTTCCCTTTCCACAGATGGATCGTCTGATTTAAAGGTCGATGACGTCGCTAGGCGAGTGCCAGGCGGAAGAGATTGGTCGACCAATCGACCCCGGAATCATGTGGGGGGCACATCGCAATCCAGGATCACGCGAAAAGCCCCAGTTCGGACAGAGCCTTACCCTACCTACGTGGGGTCTTCCGCCGTTAGCTCGCCTATGACGTCACCGCTTATACGATTGGTCGACCAATCGAGGATTTGGGGGGTCACATCGCAAATCCAGGGTGACGCGGGAAGCCCCGGTTCGGACGGAGCCTCACCCTACCAGCGTTCGGGTCTTTCCGCGTTACCTTGCCTATGCCGTCATCGCTTATACGATTGGTCGACCAATCGACTCAGGAATTTATGGGGGGCACATCGCAAATCCAGGATGACGTGTCGCGCGACATTCGCCTCTCCTTCCCCAATCGTGCTCGTGCTCGTCCTCGATCTTTTGATGCAATGCATGGGGGATGACGTCGCTGGGCAGGGCGACGCGGGAAACCCCGGTTCGGACGGAGCCTCACCCTACCAAGAGGCTTCGCCTCTCTTTCCCCCAAGCGTGCTCGTGCTCGTTATCGTCCTCGATCTTTTGATGCAATGCATGGGGGATGACGTCGCTCGGCAGGACAACCCGGTAAATCCCGGTTCGGACGGAGCCTCCCCCTACCAAGAGGCTTCGCCTCTCTTTCCCCAATCGTGCTCGTTATCGTCCTCGATCTTTTTGATGCAATGCATGGGGGATGACGTCGCTGGGCAGGACAACCCGGGAAACCCCGGTTCGGACGGAGCCTTACCCTACCTGCGCCGGCGGCACCCCAACACGCCGACCCGCCCCACGCCGACCCGCCGACACGTTTCTCCGCCGCCGCCCCCGCCCTACGCCGTTACGCCGCTACGCTCTGCTACCGTCGGCAGGCACAGGGTAAATGTCGTGCCTTTGCCTGGTTTGCTCGCAATGTCAATCGTTCCCGAGTGATGCTGAGCGATCCCGAAAACCATCGCCAGGCCAAGGCCGGTGCCGTCCTGGCCTTTGGTGGTAAAAAACGGCTCGAAACACCTCTGGCGCACTTCGTCTGTCATGCCCGTCCCGGTGTCGCTGACTTCCAGGAGTGCATTTTCGCCCTGCACACGGGTTCGCAGCGTGAGGGTACCGCCCTTCGGCATGGCATCCACCGCATTGAAAATCAGGTTGGTGATCGCATCACGGAGTCGCGCTGCGTCTCCCATGACGGCCGGGACGTCCTGAGAATCGACTTCCACGCAGATCCGCCGACCTTCACCTAACGCCTGGGTGTCCCACTTTGGTTTCGTGAATGAAACAGCCTGCTCGATCAGCGCGTTCAGATGAACGGGCTGATGTATTTCTTCGGTCTCGCCCGATCTTGAGAATTTGCGCAACTGACCCACCAACGTTGAGGCGTCCCGCGCGGCGGTCATTATATCCTTCAGCAAAGGAATCGCATTCTCGTTCGTCAGACAGTGGCGCTCGGCGTCGGCTAACAATATTTCTCCGGAACCCATAATGAGCATCAGCGCGTTGTTAAAATCGTGAGCGACGCCGCTGGCCATCGCGCCCACAGCGGACAGGTGTTGTTTTTCCGTCAGTAGCTGTTCGCGGGCACTCAACTCCGTGAGCGCTTGCTCGAGCTCGTGAGCGCGCCGACCCACCGTTTCCTCAAGCATGTTCTTTTGCTCGTAGGTGTGGAGATGAACCAAGCGGATCTGGGCCATGTTGGCAATCCGGAGCACCACCTCACAAGCATCCAGCGGCTTGTTGATGATCTCGTTGGCACCAGAAGCCAAAGCCAGTTGCCTGACTTCCGAAGTCGTTTCCGTCATCAGCACGGCGATCGGGATAAAACCGCCGGCCGGAATCATGGAGCGTATTTGCTCGACGACCGTGCGTTCATTCACATCAGCGATCAGCCAGTCGACTAAAACCAGATCGGGCCGAAACTCTTGAAAGAGAGAGAGCGCTGTCCGGGAGTTGGTCGTGCTCCTGAAGTTTTCGATCCGCATTCGCCGGAGAATGCGCTCGAGGAACTGCAGATTGACCAATTCGTTTTCGACGATCAGGATTTTTGTCCGGCACAGCGAATCTCTCCCGGAAAGGATGTCCGGAAGGACAATAATCGAGTCTTCACCGGCAATTACATCAATTTCCAGCATTGGGTTTAGTTCAGCGTCCGATCGGCTTGCTCAGGCAATTAAACTTTTCCAGGATTGAAAATATCATAGATTGTGATATTTTCCATATATAATTAGATTTTGATCAGACTGCCGACCGTAGGAATAAAGATGACTCCGCCCGATAACCAAAGAGACGCCGCCATGGTACCCGATGGGCAACGCACAAATGACGCGCTCTGCAAAGAGACGCTGGACAGTTTGAAGGAGCTAGGTTCCGACCTGGGACCCTCCTTTTTTCCTCGATTGCTCGAGATATTTCGGGAGGACGCGATTGAGCATCTTGCCGTGCTTCATTCAGCCATCGCTGGCGGTGAGACTACACAACTGGGTCGAGAGGCCCATGCGTTGAAGGGAGCGAGCTTGACCATCGGTGCGAAGGGCATGGCCGTTATCTGCAGGCAATTGGAAAACCTGGGCACCGCTCATACTCTTACGGGTGCATCGGCAGCGCTGGTGCGTCTCGATCATGAATTTGACCGGGTGAAAATCGAAATTGAACATGAAAGCGTGATCCCTTGAAAATCCTCATCGCTGAAGATGAAAAGGTTTCCAGGACGGTGCTGGAAACCTCTTTAAAGAAACGGGGCCACGAAGTGCTGGCACTCGAGAACGGTCTCAAAGCATGGAAAGCGATCGAAAAGGAGTACTTCCCAGTGATTATTTCAGATTGGCTGATGCCTGAGATGGATGGATTGGCTCTTTTCCGGAAGGTCCGGACGGTACTACCGCGCGACAATTATATTTACCTCGTCCTGCTGACCTCGCTCGAAGGAAAGACTAATTATCTCGAGGCAATGGATGCCGGTGCAGATGATTTTATGACCAAACCCTTCGATACAGACCAACTGACAGCCCGCATTCAGGTCGCCGAACGGATCCTCGGCCTGCGCCAGCATGTCAGCCAACTCGAGGGTCTTCTCCCGATCTGTTGCAGTTGCAAAAAGATTCGGGACGGACAGGACAACTGGCAGCGTGTCGAAAATTATATCGAGATCCATTCCGAAGCCCGATTTACCCACGGATACTGTCCGGAATGTTGCGAGAAATGGATGAACGGCCAAACCGACGCGAAAAAATAAAAAATGGTTTCTGGTCCCGAGGGGACAGCACGATAGTAGCCAAGGCACGAAGTGCCCGGGGTTTGGACGTTTTGTAGAAAGTCACGTCGGGCGGTTTCTGCCCCAAAGGGGCAGAAGGACTCAGCCCAGGGTTTCAAACGGGTTTCAACCCTGGGAACTGCCACCCAGAGTGACGCGCCCTGAAGGGGCGGCAGATCGAACGTACTAAAAACGCGATAGTAGGTTCTAAATTGTACACGTCTGAATTGCGCACTCTAGTTTTTGCGCAGCAATAGGTGCGAGATTGATCGGGTCAGTCTCTCGCCCCTTCAGCTTCAGGGCGAACTCGTTTATTTTGAGGATTCCAGGGTTGAAACCCTGATCTTTGTACACAATTCATCGGCGGAACCAGTGACTCGCACCTACCATCACCAATTGCCCCTAGAAAGCATCCACAACGTGCGAACAGAACACAGGCTGGAAGCCTATGCTACATTAAGGCCATCGCGCGTCACCGAGGGTGCACGGCGAGAGCTCCCGGGATGGCTCTGGGACATCGCTCGACAGTCCGGAAGGCCAATGTAGCATAGGCTTCCAGCCTGTGTTCTGTTCGCACCATCGAGCTGGTTTTTCAAGTTTCCACCGTTCTTCCGAGATGTGTGCAAAGATCAGGGTTGAAACCCTGGGCTGAGTCCTGTAGCCACCTTCGGGGCATAAATCACCCCGAACTAAGCTCTCCAAATGTCCAAACTACCCCGGCACTTCGTGCCTGTCCCTCCGGGACAAACGCCATTCTCCCATTCGAAGCGCCTCAGAATTATCTTAGCGCTTATGGGTTGAAACCCCGGGCTGAGTCCTCAAGCCCCGTCATTGGGGCCTCGAGGAGGATGTGTTTGACCGATTCGCGCTGCTTGTGGAGAAATTCTGACTCTGATAACGGTTGTCATCGGAGTAAAACCCGTCCTGAAATTCTGATAATGCGAGAATGCTTCGCTTGAATTTAGCCGCTGTCCGCGCACCGCACCGGAACACAATGTCAAAGAGCCGCCGTTCAACTGTCGGGCCCTCACCGCCGACAAGGCACGACGACATGGCTTGGACCGTGGAAGGAATATTGCTGGCCCACAAAAATCAAATACCGACACATGAAAATAAACATTCAAATCGTCACACTCGGGTTACTCATTTTACTGGCGTCCTGCGCCGCTTACGGACCGTATCGCCCGAATACATCGGCTGAACCGCTCAACTCGATACGAGGACCCAAGGATGGGCGTTATAAAGTGGCCATCATCGAATTTGGCGATCAAGGCTCGGCCTTAGATACTTCGCAGCGAGCTGCTGCACTCGGGATGATTCGCCAAGCGGATCGGCCGCTGCTTTTTGTTTATATTCACGGCTGGCAAAACAACGCGGATTCAGGCGATGTCTGCCGTTTCGAGCACTTCATCGATACGATCTCGCGTTTTCCCGAGATCACAGGGCGAAAGATTAATGTGATTGGTGTCTACATCGCATGGCGCGGCATCGACATTACCGCGCCAGTTTTGAAATACTTAACGTTCTGGAGCCGTAAGTCTGCCGGCTCAACAATTGCCGCGCAAAATGGCTGTCTGGCGACCATTAGCGAACTGGCATTGGCTGCTCGCGCGCCGGAAAAGGCCTATCATCATTGCGTGCTGCTTGGCCATTCTTTTGGCGGATTGGTGCTCGAAAACACCATTTCTCACTCCATCCTTGATGCCAGCAGTACAGGTTCACGCAATACCAGCCCATGGGATATGGCCGTGGCGTTTAATCCAGCCGATAGCTCCATCGGCAGTCGGCAACTGATGTCGGAACTCGATTATCTCTATAAGTATGACCCAAAACGGAATGCCTATGTAGGTCGAGATCCTGGGTCTGAAGCGGGCAGCGTCCTGAGCGAAAACCGTCCGTTTCTGATCATCCTCCAATCCGAGAATGATAAAGCAACGGGTACATTCTTTCCTATCGGTACCGGACTCTTTAATGTGGTAAATCTTCGTACCCATTGGGATAGGGTACCGGTTCCGGGCAGCGACGGACAAAAGGTGTCTGAAAGCGAATTCTATGACCACACGCCGGGCAATAATAAGTACCTGGTCAATTACCACGTGGTTCCACTTGGTGAAGCCTCTCCCCCGCCGGGTTTGCGAGCCACCGAGAACAGAGCGTTCGAGGCCAACATCCTGGAAAACCATCCGGATTACAGGTTTTATACGAGCGAGCATAACGACGGTCACGAAGATCGCTTCTGCCGCAATGGTGATTATCATCCCGACGAAATCCGGCCACCAACAGGACGGGAAAGTTGGCAGAAGTGGCAATTCGTTTATACCGGGAATGCCCGCGTCCCGTGCTGGGTCGTACGCGTGCCAAAAGAGATCATCTGGGGTCACGGCGGATTATGGAGCGACAACTCCGTTGCCATGTTGGCTGCTCTTTTCCGCATTCATTTTCCGCTGACAGCCGGAGGCATGATTGCTCCTCCTGCACCGCGTCTCGCTCCGAGAGCTCCGGATGTGCAACAATTAAAGCAAGACAAACCGCGCTAAGCGCGGGTATGTGTTTAGCGCTGCTCAGACGGCCGAAAGGGCCCGCCCGCGAATTCTCGGGGCGGTTCCAGGGTTGAAACCCGGCTATGTCCTCCAGCCCCTTTGGGGGCACCCTTCAGGGCAGAGAGTGCATTGCATCGTCTCGTGTGTAGCAGGGCATGCGGCCTGGCTTCACCCTTGGCAATTAATTATTGTGTTTTCTATGATTTTAAAGTATTACCATAACAACAATCAACCGGACACGAAAAGTCGAGAATTTAGAAATAATCTCCTGAGCTGTGAGCGAAACTCCCATTCACTATCTGCTGACCGTGAAAGAGACGGCCGAGTACCTGCGGATTCCGCTTCAAACGGTCTACTACCTCGTACACCGCGGGAAGATTCCAGCTGTTCAAATCGGCGGCCGCTGGCGGATCAAGAAAAACTCGCTGGACCGCGATGTTTTACGACAAGACAAACTGGGTCACCAACCGACGGTTTTAGTGGTAGACGACGATCTGGGTTTGCAGGGGCTCTTTCGAACCTTTTTGAAACAAAGCGGCTTTAGTCGAGTGGTGGTCGGTACGGCCGGAGAGGCCATTAGGATCCTCCGGAAGCAGAAATTCGATCTCATGTTTTTGGACTTACAATTGCCAGACGCTCCCGGTGATCAGGTCTTTCAAACAGCCAAGGACATTGATCCGGATCTCAATGTTGTCGTTATCACAGGGTATCCGGACAGCGAGATCCTCGACCGGATTCTTCGAGTCAGTCCGGTCACAGTTCTGAAGAAGCCGCTGAAAGTAGAGCAGCTGATTCAGACCGTGAAGATTCTCGGGCACAAAATCCCCACGGTAGGGTAAGGGCCTGTTTGGGGGATGACGTTGTTGGGCGAGGCCAGGCGGGAAACCCCGGTAAGCGCTGGGATAATGCGGGCGAATTCACCAGGGACTGACAATGACTTCAATCGCCCCTCCGGGACGGCGGCCTCTCTGCATCGCTACCAGGCACCTCGTGCCTTTGCCCCAAAGGGGCTATAGGCCTCAGCCCAGGGTTTCAACCCTGGGAACCCTCAAAATAGACGGTTCGCCCTGAAGGGGCGAGAGGCCAGCGGATAAATCTCGTACATATTGTTGCGCAAAGCAGAGTGCTCAATTGAGACGTGGTCCGATTATTCTACTGCTGCGTTGTTAGTACGTTCGATCTGTCGCCTTTTCAGGGCGCGTCGCTCTGGGTGGTCGGTTCCCAGGGTTGAAACCCTGGGCATCCAGGTTGAAACCCTGGGCTTTGTACACAATTCATCGGCGGAACCAGTGACTCGCACCTACCATCACCAATTGCCCCTACTAGAAAGCATCCACAACGTGCGAACAGAACACAGGCTGGAAGCCTATGCTACATTGGTTTTCCGGACTATTAAGCGCTCTCTGAGAACCATCCTGAAAGCTATCGCAGTAAGCCCGGGTAGGCTTCCGCCTGCGCCAGATCGATAACCAAATTGCCTTGAAAAAAAATGTAATAACATCTCTTATATGAGTTATCTCTGGAATTTTCTTTTTCGAAGTATGCTTGCGATCTCTCAGAGCCATCCACTAACCCGACATCTTGACAAACAGGTGCCCTTTGTCACTGATCGTCGGGAGGATCGGCAAATTTCGAGTCGCAGGCCCCTGGGTGACCTTGCCTCCCGGGTCAAATGTCGAGCCGTGGCATTCGCAGTAAAAAGTATGGTCGCGTTCGGCGGTCAGCTTGCACTTCCGGTGTGTGCAATAAGAAGAGAGGGCAATTAGCTTGTCACCGTTGCGGACCACAAAGAACCCTAGATCGTGGAAACCTTCATATAATCCGTCGGCCGAGTATTTGCTAAGCGGACCGGCGTCGATCAATTTTTCCGGGCTACGGGCATTGGCCTGCTCCGGGTTTGCCATTGCGGCACAAGCGGCAGCCAGGATCAGGAACTGGCGCCGGTTCATGCCTTCGATATTCAGCTCTTGGTCCTCGCTGTTCATCTGACCGATTTAGTACTCAAACACCAGACTCGTCACCACACCCCAATGTACGTCGTCGCGCGCACCTCTATCGACGGGGAAGACGAAAGCAACCCCGAGTCTTGGCTGCACGCCGCCGATCGGCTTGGTGTTGACTCGGACGCCCAAATCGCCAATCAAACTATTACTACCATGATCGGCATGATTTAATTCCGTCTCACCGTTCAATTCAAGCATCGGAATCAATTGCAGCACTCCTGGGATCGGCAGCTCGCTGTGCGGAATCGTCCAGCCAAAGACGAAACCATATTCAAAAGTGTCTAATCCACCGTCCTCGCCCGGGCCATAGAGCATCGAATAGCCAAAAACTGATTGGAGGGTGAAATGCGAGCCAAGCCTCAAGTCATTGAAAACTTTGGGCACCAGCTCGGCATTCTTGCTCACCGTCGAATTAGTTGGAATTCCCACTTCGATCCCGGCACCAAAAGTCGAGTCCACAAAACCGTTGCTGGAAACATATTGATAAATCGGGTAGCGCGCGCCGACGTCGATATTGGCGAAGCCATTCTCGACGTCGTTTCCGTTGTAATTATGTTCGAATGGGACCTCCACTTCCAACGTCAGTAACCCGAATCCTTTCTCCACTTCCCCGGTGATCAGGTTGTTGTGCTGAGAGTTTCGCTGGGTGGTCTCCCAATCGAGACGCGCTTCGTTCACCTCTAAGTCCGAATCATCGACCAGGAACGGTTCAGGGAAGACGCCTTGCCCATAGCCGCTGCGATGATCAAGCAAATCGAAAAGACCGTACCGGGTGCTCTGCGGTTTGTCTGATTCGGTGATTGAAGAGGAAGCTGCAGAGGCCGCCACCTGGTCGCTCGAGAGCGGTCCAGCGCGGAGGGAAGTCGTCGCGGTGAGGGTGATCCACAGAGAAAGCCACAGGATTCCACCGACCCGAGTGAAACTGACTATCTTCTTCGATCCCGCGCTGGGCGGACGAACCTCCAGGAGCCTCTTTACTTTCATTGGCGGCGATATTAGCGGACCGCGAAAAAATCGGCTTTCGCTGGATTGCGAATTATTGACGGGAGATTGCGTTGTTCAGGAGCCAGGGCCAGGAGCCAGGAGCCAGGAGAATTCAGGAGTCAGAAGTCAGAATCTCGGAAACCATCCGGTTCCGGAGGGAGCGCATTTGCTACGAGGCAAATTTGACTCTCGAGGCTGATCTTTCCGACGTGGATCGGTCCGAACTCCTGCTCCTGGCTCCTGGCTCCTGGCTCCTGGCTCCTGGCTCCTGGCTCCTGGCTTCTGAATTCTGAATTCTGGCTCCTGTTTCTCGATCACTCCATTCCTCCCGTCTCCTGAACTCCTGCAACTCCCGAACTCCTGAACTCCTGTTTTACCCTTGCTCCTGAGTTGCGAATCGGCACATTGTCGACGTGCCGAGGTCTTCCGAGCGACCAACCGAAGTCAATAACGAGGCCCGTCAGTTGCCGGCGTTCACCGAACGTCCGGTCTGGCATGCGATCGGGAACGGCTGGTGTCATTTGCATGGCAGCGTGAGCGGCGCTGGGTTGAGCTTCGAGTGGCATAACTTCACGGTGGCTGAGGAATTCAATTGGGGTAAAAGCTTTCATCCCGGCAGTATCGAAGTCTGCTTGAATCGCGAAGGCAACGGCCGGGTTGGCCTCCATAAACGCGAGGCTACCTTCACGCCTTTGACCATCGGCTTTTATCGCCGCGGCGATGAAGCGTTGCCTGCGACGCGTGAGGCGAAGCAGCAACATCAATTTCTGACGGTCGAAATGTCGTTCGATTTTTTGCGACGCCATTTGGGTGAGTTCGTCACCTCACTTCATCCTATCGTGCGCGACGTGGTGTCCGGTCAGTCCGAGAAATCTGCGGTCGCACCCACCATGCGATTGACGGCCCGCCAATCGCAGTTGGTCGCCAGCTTGCGGAAAGCGCCGGTCCTGGCGATGGCCCAATCGGTTTGGTATCAAGCCAAGGCGCTGGAACTGGCAGCGGAACTGTTTTTTATCGCGCATGATGATCAGGAATTATTTTGTCACCGGCAGCAGCGGCTTTCAGTCGAGCGGGTGGAGAAAGTGATGGCGTTGCTCCGGGAGAGATTAGCGAACCCGCCGAGCCTTGAGGAGATCGGTCAGGCAGCAGGGTGCAGTCCGTTTTATCTGAGCCGAACTTTTTCTGCCGCCACAGGAATGACGATTCCACAGTACGTGCGGCAACTCCGGATGGAACGCGCCGCTGCATTGCTGCGGTCCGGAAGATTCAACGTCACCGAAGCGGCCATGGAAGTGGGATATTCGAGCCTGAGCCATTTCAGCCACGCTTTTCACGACACCTTTGGATGCTGTCCAGGACTTTATCCTATACGAACGCCGACCCAAAAGTCTTCGCTGAAGCGGAAGCGATAGCAGATGGGCCCGAAGGAGGCTTGAGGATTCAGCGGAGGGTTACAAGCGGGACTGGCGTTTGGAAATCTTAAGGCCGCAACTGGCCCGAAGGCGTTGGCTCGAGGTCCTTGCCCCGGGCTGGAAGATCGCTCAGGATTTCAACCAGGTTTCAACCCTGGGAACTGCACCCAGGGTGAAGCGCCTGACTGGCGGCGATCGATCGTACTGACAAGGCGAAGAAAGGTACGGCATACCAAATGCTCTTCTGAAAATGCTGTTTTAAACTGAGCAAAAGAACCCATGTGTCTTGCAAAGTATAATCTTCAATGAGCCAGGCGCAGATCGATCGCAGCCAAGGTTGCGAGGAGACTATCGAAGCTCTCCGGCGCGCTGAGCAGAAATACCGAAGCATTTTCGAGAATGCGACGGAAGGCATTTTTCAAACGACTCCGGAAGGAAAGTATCTGAGCGCTAACCCGGCGTTGGCGCGGATGTACGGTTACGATTCACCCGGAGAACTCCTGGCAGACCTGGTCGACATCAGCCGGCAGCTTTACGTGGAACCGGATCGTCGTCGGAAATTCACTTTGGCGATGCGCAACGACGGGCGCATCCACGATTTTGAATCGCAAATCTACCGGCGTGACGGGACTGTCATTTGGATTTCGGAAAATGCGCACGCCGTGCACGACGAGCTTACCGGTGAACTCTTGTACTACGAAGGGATGGTCCAGGATATCACCCGTCGCAAAGCGGCAGAGGATGCACGGAAACAGGCCGAAGAGGACCTTGTTCGTTACGCGGAGGAATTACGGGCCAAGAATTCGCAATTCAACGCCGATCTCGAAATGGCGCGCGACATCCAACAGGTTTTTCTGACCCAGAATTTTCCGAGTTTCCCACGAAGCATGACCGCGCAGGAGAGCTGGCTGAGCTTTTGCCATTGGTACCAGCCGGCTGAGCAGGTGGGCGGTGATTTTTTCTGCGTTTTGCCGTTGTCAGATACGGAAGCAGGCGTATTCATTTGCGACGTCCTTGGCCATGGACTTCGGGCTGCCCTGGTGACTGCGATCGTTCGCGGGCTGCTGGAAGAATTAACCCCAATTGGGACCGATCCGGGCCGGCTGCTTTCCGAGATTAATGGCAGTTTGATCGCTATCTTTCGGCAAACCGAGACTCCGATGCTGGTCTCTGCTTTCTACCTGGTCGTCAATACGGTGGATGGCAAACTCTGCTACTCCAACGCGGGACATCCTCAACCTTTTCATATTCATCGGGCGACAGGTATAGCCGAACCTTTGCGGTTTCAGGGGGCACAAGGACCGGTACTTGGGATTTTCCCAGCGGCTACTTACCCTAACAGTCACGGGACCGCTTCTGCCAATGATCTGGTCGTGCTATTTACTGACGGTTTATTCGAGGTCGAGACCGCCGAGGACGATTATTATGGAGCAGACCGGTTGCTGGCTGCGGTTCGCAAGCGAATGCACCTGGCGGCCAGACAATTATTTGGCGAGGTAGTGGCCGAGATTCAAGGTTCTTGCATTTCCGGGAAGTTCACCGATGACATGTGCCTGCTCGGGGTGGAACTCCGGCGGACCGGCCTCGACGATTCGAGTCAAAAAGTTGCCTGAAATGTTCGACGGAGATTGTCTTCTTGCGTTTTGCCAGCATTCGGATTGGTGAAAAGGCTGCAAACGGCTATCGTGCATCGACAAGTCGGCGTATTTGTCGAATTCTTCCTTGATAGATGGATCTAAAAGTTTTGCAGAACAACGAGGACTGGGCCGGAATTAGTCTCGTGCCTTGGATTAGATCGAAGGTTCCGTTTGTTTTGGGTGCTGCGTTTCTGGCCATCCTGGGAACCCATGTCTGCGCGCAGTCACGATCCGACAGCACGGCAGATATTGCGAAATACGCAATGAAGTTGCCCGAAAAGACTTTGGTCAGGATAGACCCCAAGGTCATCAAACTGCCGGCGAGGAACGGACTGCAGGTTCCAGGGCTGATCGACGGAACCGGCTCGACGGTCAGCGAAAGGAATAGTCTCGGGACGGGAACGGGGGAATACGCATGGAAGGTAGGTATCTCCACAACGGTTTTTTGGATTGGGGAACAAGCGACTGACAATAATCCCGTTGGGAATGATAAAAGCGCTTGGGACGCCGCCTGGACATCCAATTATGGCGGGATCGACAGCCCAGATTCCGGGGCTCGCCTCCATTTTGTGCCGGTTAATTTCGTTCCGCGGCAAAATCCCTTCTACGTTGCGCTTCCCTACAATGACGTTGACGATCATCACACCAAGCCAGAAGCGGCGCAGATCATTCCCTGGTTCAACAATTCTTTCGTCCGGGACGGCCAATCGGTTTGCAAGGGTCGGTGGGTAGCAATTCGGCACGGGCTTAAGGTTTGTTACGCGCAGTGGGAAGATGTCGGACCTTTCCAGACGGATCATTGGCAATATGTATTTGGTAATGAGCGCCCGAGACCGAACAGGAACCAGGATGCCGGTCTGGACGTTTCACCGGCTGTTCGCGAATATTTAGGTCTCGACAACATCGGTTCCTGCGATTGGAAGTTCGTCGATTTCCTTCAAGTACCGGCTGGTCCCTGGGCGCTTTACGGGGATAACAACACATTCAGCCGACTTCGCCGTCCGAAATCCACGACCATCGCCATTAGCCATCGCGGGAACCCATCGTTTTAGTCAGGAGGTAGGCGAAACGTGTCGGCTCCGCTCGGGGCGCTAAACACCTACAAACCCTGTGCCAAGCTTTCTCGGCCCTTAAAGGCGGGCCCTTCGGGGCTGTGACCGACGCTAAATACCAGAGGCCAAGCGAGGACGCCTCGCTTACTTGACGATTCGTGCCAGTCGGGTCAAGGAACCGCAGACAGTGAAAACCCAGGAGAAGAGGAGGACAAACGACACCCAAAGCATGAGCGTCCCGAATGCAGCCAGCAAGACGCTGAGCCGAAAATATTCACCGCCGAACCAGTCTGGGAAAATTGCCAACGCAACAAGCACCGCTACCAGTATCCAGCCTGAATGCTTTTTTGCGGAGTTCATTTTTTAATGGAGTCAGCTCCGAATCCAATCCCGCTGGACGACTGCAAATCTTAGAGCGCTCAACCACTAGTTCGACCTATGGGAGCTTTTCTTGAGGGATTTAGATGATTCACCGTAAATACAATAACTAACGGCAAATTAAGGAACGGCTTCGTTCGAACTGGATGGTCGCGTGCTCAATTCCAAAACGGGTGCTCAGTTCTCCGCAGACCGTCAGAAGCAGGGCATCGTCACCTTCCGGTTGAGGCTTAACCAAGTGGACGGTCAAAGCGGTTTCGGTGGTACTAAGAGGCCAGATATGCAAATGATGGACGTCGCTAATGCCCGGTAAATCGCGGAAGTAACTCTGAACACCTGGCACATCAACAGTGGGGGGGACGGCATCCATTGTCATGTCCAGGGAATCCCGCAGCAAACCCCAAGTGCCCCATACGATAACCGCGTTGATGAGCAGGCTGACAACCGGGTCGAGCCACCACCAGCCTGAGAGAAGGATGACAAGGCCGGCGATGACAACCCCAGCGGAAACAGCAGCGTCGGCAGCCATGTGCATAAAGGCGCCTTTAATGTTCAGATCACCTTTTCGTCCAGAAGCGAACAACATTGCAGTGATCCCGTTGACGAGGATGCCCACGGCGGCGACGCAAATAACTGTTAAGCCAGCCACCTGTTGGTGTTCACCAAAGCGCCGGATCGCCTCCCAGGTGATCCCACCGACTGCCACGAGCAAAAGAATTGCGTTGGCCAGCGAAGCCAGAATAGTGCTCCGCCGCAATCCATAGGTGTACCGTAAATCAGGCTGCCGTCGAGCGAGTACGCTTGCTCCCCAAGCCATACCGAGGCCCAAAACGTCACCCAGATTATGACCGGCGTCCGCGATCAAAGCCAACGAATGCGCGGCCAGACCAAACAACGTCTGAGCCACGACATAAATGATGTTCAGCGTTATCCCTATCGCAAAGGCTTTACCGAAAGTCGCCGGGAGATCATGCGCATGCCCCGCATGCCCCTCACCGCTATGGGAATGGTGATCGTGGGAATCCTCTGGATTTTTGCATGTGCCAGGGAATGCGTCTCCAACCTCGCGCGTCATCTCTCCCTACCGGTCCAGACCACCGAAACAGAGGTATTTCACCTCAAGGAATTCGTCGATGCCATAATGGGACCCTTCGCGCCCCAGTCCCGATTGCTTGACGCCGCCGAATGGTACAGTCTCGGTGGAGATCAAGCCGGTGTTAATCCCGATCATCCCGTATTCGAGACCCTCGGCAACGCGCCAGATCCGCCCGATATCGCGGCTAAAGAAATAGCTGGCGAGACCGAACTCGGTGTCATTCGAGAGTTGAACAACTTCCTCATCTTTGTAAAAGCGGAAAAGAGGAGCAACGGGTCCGAAGGTTTCCTCCCGGGCGATTTTCATCTGGCCGGTGACGTCGGCGAGCACGGTCGGCTCAAAGAAAGTGCGACCGAGGCTGTGCCGCTTTCCCCCGAGCAACACGCGTGCCCCTTGGGAAACGGCATCCGAGATATGATCTTCAGCCTTCTCCACGGCCGCCTCGTCAATCAGTGGACCTTGTGTCACTCCTGATTCGAAACCGTTACCGACTTTTAGCCGTTGAACGGCTTCCGCCAGTTTCTGGGCGAAAGCATCGTAAACCCCGTCCTGGACATAAAGTCTGTTCGCGCAGACGCAAGTCTGACCGGTGTTCCGGAATTTTGAGATCATGGCACCTTCGACCGCGGTGTCGAGATCCGCGTCGTCAAAGACGATCAGAGGGGCGTTCCCGCCCAATTCCAAGGAGACCTTTTTGATGGTGTCGGCGCTTTGGCGCATCAAAAGCCGTCCAACTTCCGTAGAACCGGTAAAGGTGATCTTCCGGACATCGGGATTGGAGGTCATTTCTCCGCCAATCGCTGGTGGTTCCCCGGTCAAAACATTGAAAACTCCGGCCGGAATTCCGGCCCGTTCTGCGAGTACGGCGAGAGCGAATGCGGACAAGGGCGTCGATTCGGCGGGTTTGAGCACCATCGTGCACCCCGCTGCCAACGCAGGTCCTGCCTTCCTGGTGATCATGGCTGCCGGAAAATTCCATGGCGTAATCGCGCAACAGACTCCGACCGGTTCCTTGACGACGACTAACCTGCGATCGTTCCACGGAGAGGGAATGGTGTCGCCGTAGACTCGTTTGCCTTCTTCAGCGAACCATTCGATGAACGAAGCGGCATAGGCAATTTCGCCTTGAGATTCGGCCAGCGGCTTGCCTTGTTCGGCCGTCATGATCCGGGCCAGGTCTTCCAGATTGGCCATCATCAAGTCATACCATTTACGCAAGATGCCGGCACGATCCTTTGCGCTTTTCCGGCGCCAATCAGGCCAGGCGACCTTGGCAGCATCGATCGCCCGACGCGTTTCGGAGGCGCCCATCTCAGGAACTTCCGCCAACACCTCACCGGTAGCCGGATTAGTGACTGGAAATCTTTTACCGCTATCCGCATCGCACCAGCGACCGGCGATGTAAGCCTGCTGGCGAATAAGCTCCATATCGTTCAGTGAAAGCGTAGTCATATCTTCAGCAATTCCCGCAACATGATGCTATCCGCTCAAATAGCAAGATTGAGTCAGGAGTCAGGAGTCAGGAGTCAGGAGCCAGGAGCCAGGACACGCCGATACGCCCTCACGCCCTCACGCCGACCCGTTTCTGCCACCGCCCTCACGCCCACACGCCGATACGTCTCTGCCTACGCCGATCCGCCTCACGCCGACCCGCCGACCCGTTCCGCCTCCCCTCCCGCCAAGAACTGCTTCAGGCGTTCGCTTTTCGGTCGGTCGAAGACTTCGGCCGGCGCTCCTTCCTCTTCGATTCGTCCCTGATGAAGAAAGATCACGTGGCTGGAAACGTTGCGGGCAAAACTCATCTCGTGGGTCACTACCACCATGGTTCTCCCTTCGGATGCCAGTTTTTGCATGACTCGCAGCACCTCACCGACAAGTTCGGGATCGAGCGCGGAAGTAGGCTCATCAAACAGCATCACTTCCGGTTCCATCGCCAAGGCTCGCGCTATTGCCACGCGCTGTTGCTGACCGCCCGACAGATGGGCGGGATACATTTTTTCAATTTCCTCACCTAGCCCGACCTTGGCAAAGTCGCGTCGAGCGCGCTCAATTGCTGCCGCTTTCGTCAATCCAAGCACCTGGACAGGTGCTTCGATGACATTTTCCAGAGCAGTCAGGTGCAGCCAAAGATTAAAATGCTGGAAGACCATCGCCAACTTCACACGCATCCGGCGCAACTGGGCCGGATCTGCAACGGTCAGTTCCCCTTTCCTGTTTCGTCGGAGCTGAATCGTCTCACCATTCAAGGCGAACCGGCCCTCATCCGGACGTTCCAGAAAATTGATGCATCGAAGAAGCGTACTTTTTCCAGAACCGCTGGAACCAATAATGCAGATGACGTCTCCTGCTTGCGCCCGCAACGAAACCCCTTTCAGCACTTCGTGATTGCCAAACTTCTTGTGGAGATCTTCGACAACTAGTTTGTCCATGAAGCTAACGCATTGTCTCGATCATAAACCGAGGACGACGACGACCACGAGGACGATAATGAGAATACGCGGCAATTTCCTCATCGTCGTCGTTTTCGGTCTGCTCGTGAGGAAAGCAATCGAGGACGAGCACGACCACGATGACGATTACGGGAAAGACCCGGGAATTTCCTCCTCGTCCTCGTGCTCGTCGTCGTCCTCGGTCTGTGGTGAGGAAAGCAATCGAGGACGACGACGACCACGAGGACGAAACGGAGAGCGGAAATTTCCTCCTCGTCCTCGTGCTCGTCGTCGTCCTCGGTCGAGAGGGGATTTCTCTCGTCCTCGTCTCGTCGTCGTCTCGGTCCGCTGGTGAGGAAAGCAATCGAGCACGAAGCACGAGCGAGGATTGAGGGATTGGTCCATGAAACTAACGCAAGTAGGCGAGCCATTTCCGTTCAGCACTTCGAAAGACCTTGATGAGTGCCAAGGAGACACAAAGATAGAGAACGGCAGCCAACCCATAGGCGACGAAAGGCATGTAGAAATCGGAGGAGGCATTGCGAGCGACCTTCAGGAGATCCGGAACTGTCGCCGTCGCTGCCAAGGTCGTCGCATGCAACATCAGGATGACTTCGTTGCTGTAAGCCGGCAGAGCCCGCCGCAAAGCCGAGGGCAAGATGATGCATCGGTAGAGCGTCAATCCGGACATCCCATAGGCACGCGCCGCTTCGATTTCGCCCGAAGACGTCGCTTTGATCGCACCGGCAAAAATCTCGGTTGTGTAGGCGGCGGTATTTAACGTGAAGGCCAGGATCGTACAGTTGAACGCGTCCCGGAAGAAGGTGCTGAGGAAGGGCGTGGACCTGACGGCCTCCAGGCTGTAGAGGCCGGAATAGATGAGCAACAGTTGGACATACAACGGTGTCCCGCGAATGACGTAGGCATACAGCGACACAGGGATAGAGAGCCACCAATTCCGCGAAGCTTTGGCAACAGCCAGCGGTACGGCCAGAATAAATCCGAAGCCAAGTGACGCGACCAACAACCAGAGAGTAATGACCAGCCCCGTCGGATGGGCCGGCGTGCCGCACAAGTACTGCTGCCAATATTGCTTAACTAGATCGATCATAGCTCCGGTCTCCGGAGGCCAACCGAGTAGCGTCGTTCCAGAAACATGAAAACGAGGTTCGATAGAGTGGTGAGCGCCAGGTAAATCAGGCCGGCGATCGATAGAAAGAAAAAGGCTTGGGAAGCTCCTTTGGAACTCGTTCCGGTGATGGCATCCTGCGCTGCCCTGACCACCTCGTGCAGCCCGATAATGGAGACCAAAGCAGTTGCTTTCAGGATGACCTGCCAGTTGTTGCTTATTCCAGGTAGCGCAAAACGCATCATTTGCGGAAAAAGAATGCGACGAAAGACCTGCCAGCGAGTAAGTCCGTAGGCGGCGGCGGCTTCAAGTTGCCCTTTTGGAACCGCGAGCACGCCCCCGCGAAAAGTCTCGGTGAAATAGGCGCCGTAAATAAATCCGAGCACGCAGATGCCTGCTAAGAATGGATCGATATCAATCTGCTGGAGGCTGAGAGCGTCCGTAAGCCGATTCAACCAATCTTGAAAACTGTAGTACAGAAGGAGCATCAGGACCAGATCCGGCACGCCGCGGATCAGCGTGGTGTAGATCTGGGCGAGAAGGGATAACCACCGATTGCGGGAGAGTTTCGCCGCGGCTCCAAGCAGGCCGATGACAAAAGACAGGAGAAGAGAAAGCACTGCGATCTGGATGGTCTGCAGCGTACCGTTCCATAACAACCCTCCGTAACCTTCGAAAAACATGTCGTGCGCTGTTTCCTAAATGCCTGGATGATCGGGTCCCTGGCGTGGCCCGAATTTGGGCTCAGCCTAGAGTTTCACTCCTGTCTTTATCACAATTTCGGCGGGAACCAGTGACGCGGAAGTACTGTTACGTGCCGAATACGGCTGAAGCCTGCTACATGACGCCGTCGCGCGTCACTCCAGGTGCACGGCATAGCTCTCCATGATGGCCGGAGATCCTCGACGTCCGGAAAACCTGCGGCACAGGCCTCCAGCCTGAGTTCCGTTCGCGCTCAATTGCCATAGATGTTGAAGTCAAAATACTTCTTCGCGATTGCCTGGTAAGTTCCGTCCTTCAACAGATCGGCAAGCGCATTGTTCAGGGCATCCTTCAGATCCGTATCTCCTTTGCGAAGCCCGATCGCCGCCGCGCTCCCCAGAATCTTGGTATCGTTGATTTCAGGGCCGCTGAATTCGTAGCCGTGGCCCTCTGACGTCTTTAAGAAACCCGCACTGGCTTGTGCTTCATCTTGAAGGGCTGCCTCGAGTCGGCCTGATTTCAAATCAGCATAGACCTGATCCTGGTTCTGGTAAGACACCACATTCACTCCGTTCGGCTCAAAATAAGTCTTGGCGTATGTTTCCTGAATCGTGCCTTGCTCAACTCCAATGTTTTTTCCCCGCAGTGACTCCGCCGTGGGCTGCAAATTGGAACCGGCCTTTGCCACCATCCGGGTGGGTGAGAAGGAAGTCTTGTTAGTGAAATCAATCTGCTGCCTTCTTTTATCCGTAACCGACATATCGGATAAAACAGCATCGATCTTGCGGGCCTGAAGCGCTGGGATCATCCCGTCAAAGTCGTTCTCCACCCAGACGCATTTGGCGTTTAGTTTTGCGCAGAGCGCTTTACCTAGATCGATATCGAATCCGACCAGGCTGCCGTCCGGCGCCTTCGATTCGAAAGGTGGATAACTCGGGTCAACTCCGAAGCGAATCACTTTCCAATCCTTGGCCAAAGCGGACGGCGACCAGGTGATCAGAGAAGCAAACAAGAGTGTCAGGATGGCGATGAACCTTCTCATTGCGTACCTGGCAAACGAAACATGGCTGTGCTTTTATCGCGAGTTCTTAAAACTTTCCAGTCTTTCCAAGAAGAAGATTTGAGACAGGAGTTCAGGAGCCAGGAGCCAGGAGCCAGGAGCAAGCCACGGCCTGGCGCGCGTGAAGATTCTAAGAGCAACTTGCGCTCGGCAGCCCTCCCCTGTTGCAGAGGAGTCAGAAGGCGATCCGGAGAGCCGCTCCGGCCATTCTGCAACTCCTGAACTCCTGGCTCCTGGCTCCTGGACAAACTGCATTCGAAGATTACGTTTTGGCTCTTGAGTCATCCGCAACCCCCTAGCATTCAATAATATCCCGCATTATGAGTCCGAACACGACCGCAGTAGTCCTAATCGAGTACCAAAATGATTTCACCAGCCCAGGCGGTAAACTTCATGACGCTGTCAAACCAGTCATGGAGTCGACCAAGATGTTGGAGAACACCGTTGAAATGGTCAAAGAGGCACGCAAAGCCGGCGCCACGATTGTTTATGTCCCTATTCAATTCGCTCCCGGTTTTAACGAACTGAGCCGCGATCCTTACGGAATACTGAAAGGATGCAAGGATGGCCAAGCCTTTGAAAAAGGAAGCTGGGGAGCAGAGATCGTCGACGTGCTGAAACCGCAACCGGGTGACATCGTGGTCGAAGGCAAGCGCGGCTTGGACGGTTTTGCCACGACCAATCTGGATTTCATCTTACGCAGCCGAAAAATCGATACCATCGCGCTGAGCGGCTTTTTGACCAACTGTTGCGTCGAATCAACCATGCGGACAGGTTATGAGCTTGGTTACAACGTGGTCACGATTAAAGATTGTGCGGCGACGGTGAGCGAAGAGGCGCAAAACGGCGCCATCGAACATGATTTTCCGATGTTCTCGCATCCGATGACGCACCACGAATTTGTCGAGGCGCTGAGCGAGGCTTAAGCGTTCGGCGTTCGGCGTTCGGCGTTCGGCGTTCGGCGTTCGGCGTTCGGCGTTCGGCGTTCGGCGTTCGGCGTTCGGCGTTCGGCGTTCGGCGTTCGGCGTTCGGCGTTCGGCGTTCGGCGTTCGGCGTTCGGCGTTGGGCGTTAAACGAAGAGGGGTAGCATCTCGAGACGGGTGCGCTGCTCTTCCATCGTCTGGTCACCGGGAGCCGAGACGAAACGACTTGCCGCGTCGAGTACTTTAGGGATGAGATGGATATCGCCCACGCTGGCCAGGAAGATCCTGGGACGTGCGAGAGCCCAATGCACAGCCGCATCGATGTCTGACTGCTCATGGAAGGGTTCATACCAGGTGGTCTGGGTGCGTTCCCGGCCCCACCACGGGCGACGAGCAATCGACTTGATGGTGAGGACCGCCACGTTCCGCTCCGCACAAAGGGCAGCGACTCGCTCGAATGCGGCGGCATAGTGTGGGTCTTGCATCATGATGTAACTGTACGGAAGCAAGACGCTGTCGAAATCGAAACGCTCGAGGCTGCGAAGATGTGTCGCTGCGATCTGACTTCCGTGACCGGTGACGCCGATGAACCGGACTAAGCCCTGCTCGCGGGCTTCCACGCAAGCCTCCAGGGCGCCTTTTGGACTCAGCGCGGTGTCCCATTCGATCGGGTCGGCCAGGCTGTGCAACTGGATGAGATCCACCCGCTCGACGCCCATGCGTTCCAGAGAAAGATGGATCTGACGCTTGGCATCATCGTAACTGCGGCCGCCTGTCTTGGTGGCCAGGAAAAAGTGCCCCGGATGCTTTTTAAGCCACGGGGCGATCCTGAGCTCCGCCTCGCCGTAGCCGGCTGCGACATCAATGTGATTGATACCGTAGCGCAGCAGGACCTCGAGTGTCTGATCCGCTTCGTCCTGTGTGACTCTGGATAATGCCGCCCCGCCGAAAACCACCCGGGTGCTCGCGTGCCCGGTCCGTCCGAAAAGTTGTTTGGTAATCATTTCAATTAGTGTCAGTGCCGGTGTCAGTGTCAGGGAGAACCTGAACTGCTTACTGTTACCCTTATTCGATCCGGCTGCCAGTATGGAGCGGTTGGCATCTGTTTGGGGTGGTATATCCCCAACTCCCCAATCGTGCTCGTGCTCGTGCTCGTGCTCGTTCTCGTCTTTCTGCCCTCTTTTTCGCCTGCCACCTTCAAAGATCGAGGACGAGCACGAGCACGATAACGAGCACGATTGAAGATTTTGAAGAGAGGGGGGATCCCCTTTCCCTCTCCAATCGTCCTCGTGCTCGTGCTCGTGCTCGTGCTCGTGCTCGTTCTCGTTCTCGTCTTTCCGCCCCTTTTTCGCCTGCCACCCTTCAAAGATCGAGGACGAGCACGAGCACGATAACGAGCACGATTGAAGAGGGGGGATCACGACGGACGACGACGAGGGATAGCAACAGTGGAACACGCCGATACCCGACCCGCCGACACGTTTCCCCTACACTTCCTCTAACTGACCCGTTTTCACGTTATAGATATAGCCGTAGATCGGAATGCGTTTTGGAACAAGAGGATGTGACCGGATGGTGCGCACATCGTCAACGACCGCCGCGCGTGCGTCCTTGAATTCGAGCCAGTCGATCTGACGTCCAGCGGCAGATCCCGGGCCTTCACCCACATCGACCCAGCCCTTTTCAGTCACCGTCGCGGTTTCCAGGCTCTGCTCGAGTAATCCGCTGATGATCTGGCCATTGAAAAGCTCCATCCCACAATCGGTATGATGAATGACGAACCATTCCTGCGTTCCCAGCAACTTATACGAGATCACCAGTGAACGAATTGCGTCCAGACTCGCACGACCGCCGGCGTTGCGGATGACGTGCGCGTCACCTTCTCGGAGACCGGCGAACTTCGCAGGATCCAACCGCGCATCCATGCAGGTCAAAATCGCAAAGCGACGAGCAGGCGGGAGCGCAAGATTTCCCTTGTCGCCGAAATGATCCGCGTAGGAGGAATTGGCTAGCAGCACTTCCTTCAAAATTTCACTCATTCAGATGTTTTTAGTATTCTTTCTCGGGAAAGAACAAGTCCGAACGTTCAGCGTTCGGTGTTCGGCGTTCGGTGCGAACAGAACACAGACTGGAAGCCTTACCCCGGAAGGGTTAAACGACTCCCCGGGTTTCAACCCTGGTAACCGACCACCCGAGCGTCGCGCCCTGAAGGGGCGGCAGGTCGAGCGTACTAAAAACGCGAAAGTAGGTCCAATTGTAGCATGTCTCGATTGCGCACTCTATTTTTTGGCGCAGCAATAGGCGCGAGCTTTATCAGGTCAGCCTCTCGCCCCTTCAGGGCGAACTCGTTTATTTCGAGGTTCCCAGGGTTGAAACCAGGTTGAAACCCTGGGCTGAGTCCGGTTAGCCTCGGGCCATAGCAGCCTGAGACTGACACTGGCACTGACACTTCTCCTTCGGGCGACTTCTTCAGTGCTGAATGGCTAAAACGCGCCAATTCGAGCAAAAAGTGACCACCTGAGCGCATCGCAATACAGGAGGCTGTTTCGGACGTTCGCTCTTCGCCCAAAAAGTGGGTTTTCGACACAAGCACCTTCGGCGAAGAGCCAGGCCGACTTCGACTTGCCAGACCACTGAGAAAAGTAGTTAGTTTGATTTCCGCGTTACTCGAAGCAGATTTCGGAATAGCAATTGCTATCGAACCTCGAGAAAGCTGCAAACAAAACCCATGTGTAATCAGCAACAGCGATCCCAACGTCGTTCCTCTCCTCGCGTATGAAAATCGAATCCGGATTGCCTACTATAGGTGCTAAACGCGGTGCGTGCGGGGTCGGAGCGCTCATCGACTTGAACGGGACTAAAACCCACCAACTTGTCGAAGACGGGTTGCGCATTTTATGCAATATCGACCACCGGGGTGCGCGCGGTGCCGAAGAAAAGACAGGTGACGGCGCCGGGATGCTCTTGCAGAAGCCGCATGAATTTTTTCATTCGGAAATTCCGACGCTCGGCGACTTCGATTCGTATGGCGTTGGGCAACTGTTCTTGCCGAAGGATCAATGGAAACAGATCGCTTTGAAGAAGTTGATCACCACGGTTTGCCGGGAAGCGGCTTGCCGGCTGATCCACTGGCGTGAGGTACCGACGGACAATTCCGACCTGGGAAGGACCGCGCTTCTCTCCGAACCGGCGGTCAGGCAGATGTTCATCGAACCAATCGATCCGCTAACCCCGGAACAATTGGATACACGACTGTTCGTGTTGCGGCGCCTGATTGAGAAGGCTGTACAAAAGGCCGCGGTCTGCGGGAAAGACCTGTTCTACGTCTGCTCTCTGGACCGCCGGAAGATCGTTTACAAGGGATTGCTCACTTGTAAACAGCTGCAGCTTTACTATCCCGATCTTTCAAACAGCCGGATTAAGAGCAGCATTGTTCTGGTGCATTCCCGTTTCGGGACGAACACCCTCGGGGCCTGGGAACTGGCGCATCCTTATCGCACCGTGGTCCACAACGGCGAGATCAATACGTTGCGCGGAAACTTGAATCGGATGAGGACGCGGGAAGCCGCCCTCGCGAGTGAAAGGTTTGGGGACGACATCGAAATGATCAAGCCGATCACGGGCGATTCGCAGAGCGACACCGCTGTATTCGATAACGTCCTTGAATTGCTGCTGGAATCCGGCCGGGGTCTGCCGCACGCCCTGCGAATGTTAATTCCGGAAGCCTGGAACAAAGACCTTCGGATGGATGCCAAGCGGCGCGCTTTTTACGACTACTTTTCCACGATTATTGAACCGTGGGATGGCCCGGCTTTGATTGCAGCGACCGACGGCTACAGAGTTGCGGCAATCCTGGACCGGAACGGGTTGCGCCCCTGTCGTTACTGTCTTACGCGCTCGAACATCGTGATTATGGCGAGCGAAACCGGAGTGCTTGATACGCCTCCAGGGGAAATTGTTTTTCAAAGCCGGCTTAAACCTGGCGAGATGTTTCTGGCTGACACTCTTGAGAAGCGAATCGTGCCCGAGAAAGAAATTTTTGAGGAACTCACGACGCACAATTTTTCGACATGGCTGTCCGAGAATCGCGTTCGCTTACAGGACGTGGTGAAGCCAGGTGCCGAGGTTGAGGAGGTTGGCGAGGTCACGGCCTACCAGCGCGCGTCCGGCTACACCGTGGAATCCCTCCGCTGCCTGGTCCAGCCGATGGCGGAAGAGGGAAAAGACCCAATCGGCTCAATGGGCAATGACACCCCGCTGGCAATTCTCTCCACGCGGCACAAACCATTGTTCCAATATTTTCTTCAGCTGTTTGCCCAGGTCTCAAATCCGCCCCTCGATTATTTGCGGGAAGACCTGGTGACTTCGTTAGAAAGTCACATCGGCCGGCAACGCAATCTTCTGGAGGAAACACCCGAGCATTGCCGCCAACTCTTCCTGGAATCGCCCATCCTGACCTACCGGGAGCTCGAAACCATTAAAAGCCTGGACCGATTCCGGCCGTGTGTGATCGACGGAACCTTCGCGAAGGGCACTTCGCTCGGTGAAGCAATTACCGAGCTTCGCAAGAGCGCGGTCGATGCCATCAAACACGGTTCCGAGATCTTGATCATTTCGGACCGGAAAATTGGCCCGGATCGCGTCGGGGTGCCAAATCTGTTGGCGGTCGGGGCTTTGCATCATCATCTGATTCGAGCCGGGTTGCGCACCCGTGCGGCCCTGGTCCTTGAGGCAGCGCAGCCTTGTTCGGTGCATCATATTTGCACCCTGATCGGCTATGGCGCGGATGCGATCTATCCGTGGCTGGCAAATCAAAGCATCGTGCAGATGGGTCGAGAAAATTGGCTGAGCGCAGAAGTCAGCGAAACCCTGACCAAGTACAAAAAAGCGCTTGAGGGTGGCATCTTGAAGGTGATGTCGAAAATGGGGATCTCAACGCTCGAAAGCTATAAGGGCGCTCAGGGATTTCAGGCTGTCGGACTCAATACAGATTTCGTTGAGCAATATTTCACCGGGACCAGTGCCTATCTGACGGGTCTCGGCCTGGACGAGGTTGAGCGTGAAGTCCTTGAGCAGCACGAGATAGCGTTCGGCGATAAGATCGTCGGCAATCTCCCGCTGGATGTGGGCGGCGACCTTTACTGGCGCCGCGACGGGGAACTTCATCAATGGAATCCGACGACGGTGGGACAACTGCAATACGCGGTGCGTACCGGGAACTACGAAGCTTACCGCGAATTTGCGAACTACTTGAACCACCAGGATCAACGGCTGCAGACCATCCGCGGCTTGCTCGACTTTGTGGTCGATGAGCACGAATCGATTCCCATTAATCAGGTGGAGGCCGTTGAAGAGATTTGGAAGCGATTTTCGACCGGCTCGATGTCACATGGCGCATTGAGCACCGAAGCCCATGAGGCGCTGGCAATCGCTATGAACCGAATTGGCGGTAAAGCGGGCACAGGAGAAGGCGGGGAACAAGTCGAGCGGTTCGGCACCGAACGGGAATGCTCGATGAAACAGGTGGCGAGCGGCAGATTCGGCGTGACGATCAACTATCTGGTCCATTCCAAGCAGATCGAAATCAAAATGGCGCAAGGGGCCAAACCAGGTGAAGGGGGTGAATTGCCGGGACCGAAGGTGAGCGAAGAAATCGCTTCCGTGCGTTTTACCACTCCCGGCGTGGGGCTGATTTCTCCGCCGCCGCATCATGACATTTACTCGATCGAAGATTTGGCGCAGCTGATTCATGATTTGAAGTGCGCGAATCCAGCGGCGGAAATTCACGTAAAACTCGTCTCCGAAGCCGGAGTTGGAACGATCGCGGCGGGCGTGGCCAAGGCGCGCGCCGATGCGGTGCTGATTGCGGGCGATTCCGGGGGGACTGGTGCCGCTATCAAGACATCCATCAAAACAGCCGGAGCACCATGGGAGCTTGGCTTGGCAGAAACGCAACAAGTGCTGCTGGCCAATAATCTCCGATCACGCATTCGTGTGCGGGCGGATGGCGGGTTGAAGACCGGGCGCGACGTGGTGGTCGCGGCGTTACTGGGCGCGGAGGAATACGGATTTGGGACTGCGCCGCTCATTGCCCTGGGTTGCATCATGTTGCGCAAATGTCATTGTAATACCTGCTCGGTGGGTATCGCGACTCAGGACCCTAAGCTGCGCGCAAAATTTGCGGGCAAGCCCGGACACTTGGTCAACTATATGCGGTTTGTCGCACACGAAGTGCGCGAAATCATGGCCGAGCTCGGTTTTCATACGATGGACGAAATGATAGGGCGGGTCGACAAATTACGTCCGCGCGAAGTATCCCACCCGACCAACGGACAGATCAATATTTCGCAACTGCTTTACCAGCAACCGTCCAACGATGCTCCCCGAAAGATGCGGGATCAAAATCACAAACTGGAGGAGAAACTGGATCATCTTCTGATCGAATTGGCCGAGCCGGCGATCGAGAGAGGGGAACCGGTCCTGATTGAAATGCCGATCAGGAATTCCGATCGAACGGCCGGCACGATGCTGAGTTCGGTGATCGCAAAGAAATATGGGTCCGAAAGGGCTTCCGCCGGACACCATCCAAATCGGATTTACCGGGTCGGCTGGGCAAAGTTTTGGGGCATTCCTGGCTCGGGGAATCAGTATCCATCTTGAAGGCGCGGCGAACGACTACGTCGGCAAAGGTCTCTCCGGAGGCAAGATCACCGTCGATACGCCCAGAGAAGCGTCCTACACTGCTTCCCAGAACATCATTGTGGGCAATGTCGTGCTGTATGGCGCGACCAGCGGCGAAGCGTATTTCAATGGGATGGCCGGCGAACGGTTCGCGGTGCGGAATTCCGGTGCGATGGCTGTCGTCGAAGGCGTGGGCGATCACGGATGCGAGTATATGACGGGCGGCGTGGTCGTGATCCTTGGGAAAACCGGAAAGAATTTCGGAGCCGGGATGAGTGGCGGCGAAGTCTTCATCCTGGATGAGGACAAGAGTTTCAAGACGCGGCTCAATCCGACAATGGTGCGCATCGACGAGTTTAAGGAGGATCGAGATATCGAGCTGGTGAAGCGGATGCTGGCAAATCACGTGATCTACACCAACAGCTCTAAGGCAAAAAAGATTCTGGAGAATTGGAAGGAGTATATCTCGAAATTTCTCAAGGTTATTCCAGCCGCTTATGCCGAAGTGGTCGAACGTCACCTGGCTCAAGGGAAAGACGTGCGCGTCGCTGCCCCTCCGCCAGCTGAAAGAAGAAAAGTGGCCTAGCAAGGAACCGCGGAAAAAAGCAGAACCGCGGAAAAAGCAGAAAACCAAAACGGACTATTTACTTTCATGGCGGACGATCATCCAAACGGGTTTCTAAAATTCGCTCGTAATCCAATTCCCTATCGGGACCCGGAGGTGCGCACCGGGGATTACACTGAAGTTTACGCGAAAGAGTGGGACGAAGGGCAGTTAAGAGAACAGGGCACACGGTGCATGGATTGCGGGGTGCCGACCTGCATGGGCGGCTGCCCGATTGGAAACATCATACCGGACTTCAATGATCTCGTTTCCCGGGGGAACTGGTTTGGGGCACTCGCCCGTTTGCATGCCACCAACAATTTCCCTGAGTTCACGGGATACACCTGTCCGGCGCCGTGCGAACCGGCGTGTGTTCTGGCCTATAACAATGCTCCAGTGACGATCAAAAGCATCGAACGAGCGATAGTTGACCGCGGTTGGGCGGAGGGGTGGATAAATCCGGAGCCTCCTAAAATTCGAACCGGGAAACGTGTGGCCGTCATTGGGAGCGGTCCTGCCGGGCTTTCCGCTGCTCAACAACTGAACCGTGCCGGCCATGAGGTCACGGTTTTTGAGCGAGACGACGAAATTGGGGGCCTGATGGTCTACGGCATACCGGACTTCAAGTTCGGAAAATACCAGGTCGCCCGGCGCGTTGATCAATTGCGGGGTGAAGGCGTGCTTTTCCGCACCGGTGCCAATGTCGGTGTGAACATCGCCTTCCAGGAGTTGAGGGAGAAATTTGACGCGGTCTGTCTGGCGATTGGGGCGCAATTGCCACGGGAGGTTGCAGTCCCTGGACGGCAGCTCAGTGGGATCTATTGGGCCATGGACTACCTGACGAAGGAAAACCGGCGGCAAGCCGGAAAAAAAGTTGAGGAGATGATTGATGCGCACGGCAAAAACGTGATCGTGCTCGGCGGTGGCGATACCGGAGCCGATTGCGTCGCTACAGCGCATCGGCAGGCCGCCAAGCAGGTCGTCCAAATCAGTATCAATCTCAGGGGTTCAGATGAACGGCCCGGGGATAATCCATGGCCGGAATGGCCGATGATTTATCGGGAGACCTACGCAATTGAAGAGGGCGGCATTGAAGAATTCAACGTCAACGTCACGGGTTTTATTGACACCAATAACGACGGCGCCGTGGATCAGTTGATGTTCAATCGGGTCGAATGGACCTACGAAAAAAAAGACGGTCGCATGGTACGCACCGCTATGAAGGTCATCGAGGAAGGCTTGACCACAGCAGCCGATGTCATCCTGGTGGCGATCGGTTTCCAAGGCGCAGAATCAGCCCCCTTCGCGAACACGGGTATCGAGGTGACTTCCCGGAACACCATCAAAACGGATCGCAATATGATGACGAATTTGCCGGGTGTCTTCGCGGCGGGAGATGCCAGCCGCGGGCAATCCATCGTGGTTTGGGCAATCGGCGAAGGCCGCGACGTCGCCCGCTGCATCGATAGCTATTTAATGGGTAGTTCCCGACTGCCGGCGAGCCTTCGGACCCGAAATCCGCCCATCGGGAAGCTATGAAAGATTCTGCTGGTGCACCTCCCGGGCGAGGTCTCTCAGCAGCAGCATCCAGGAAGTACGGTCCGCGGTTTTTGGCAGGCTTGGCATCGGTTCGATGAAGAGAACGGACGCGACCCCAATCTTGTCGTGGTGGACGGACTGGCTCATCCCCAAGAGTTGCTCTATGCAGAGAGATTAACGGATTGGGTTCTGCGCCTGAATCCGGAAGCTTCGGAGCAGCTTCTTTTGGCCGCCAGAAGCCAACACATTTGTCGTTGGACTATTCCGCGTCACACCTATGAAATGACGCGCGTCGGGTACCTGCGGTGGCGCAGCGACCTGAAGCAGTTTCACGCCACCAAAGCCGCGGAAATACTCCGAGAGGTTGGCTACGATCCAGAAACGATCGCACAGGTACGCGATTTGAATCTGAAAAAGCATCTCGGCCGTGATCCGGATTGCCAGATCCTTGAAGATGCTCTCTGCCTGGTCACACTTCAGCATCAACTCGCCGATCTCATCGCCAAGACCGAGCGCGGTAAAATGGTGGAAATATTGCGAAAAACCTGGAAAAAAATGTCCCCGTCGGGTCGTGAACACGCTCTGACGTTGTCATTTTCCGAGGAAGAAAAGCGGCTGATAGAGGAAGCGATTGGATAATGCGAGGCGCTTCGATGGACGGATGATTTTGTCCCGGAAGGACAGCACAATAGTAGCCAGGCACGAAGTGCCTGGAATCATGGCGTTCCCGAAGTTGGAGCGGCGCTAAACAGATGCCTCTAGATCTGAGCCGGTGCTGGCAACGGTTCAAGCGGAGGCACAGGGCCAGGCGGTGCCGGCATCGGGGGAGCCGGTGGAGGCTCGATCGGTGGAGGCGAAGGAGCCGGCGGCGTCGGTTGAGGATCGCCAGGAGGAAAAGGAGCACCGGGAATTTGAGCAAACGTGGACATCGCTTTGTTCGAGATTGTCAGCCCCGAGGCGCAAGCGGAATGTGCATGTCGGCGTGCTGGCATGAGCGGTTCAACCCTGGGAACCCTCAAAATAAAGCGAGTTCGCCCAGAAGGGGCGAGAGGCTGACCTGCTAAAGCTCGCACTTATTACTGCCGCGTTGTTAGTACGTTCGATCTACCGCCCCTTCAGGGCGCGTCGCTCTGGGTGGCAGTTCCCAGGGTTGAAACCCTGGGCTGAGTCCTCCAGCCCCTTTGGGGCACGGCCCTTCAGGCCAAGGCTTCCAGCCTGTGTCAGATCGCGAGGTATGATCCACATGAATCTTGCGCGCAAAAAGAGGCCTACTCCGTGGACTCTACACAGGCTGGAAGCCTATGCTACGCTAACTCTCCGGAGTCTGGAGCGATGTCTGGAAAAGCAGCCGACGGATGTGCACGAACTAGCGGCAACCACACGGACGGGCTAATGTAGCATAGGCTTCCAGCCTGTGTAGTTTGGGCATTTGGAGACGGTCACTCGGGTGATTTATTGCCCCGAAGGTGGCCACGGGACTGGAGCCCAGGGTTTCAACCCTGGGAACCCTCAAAATAAGCGAGTTTGCCCTGAAGGGGCGAGAGGCTGACCTGCTAAAGCTCGCACCTATTGCTGCCAAAATTAGAGTGCGCAAGAGACGTGCTACAATTGAACCTACTTTCGCGTTGTTAGTACGTTCGATCTGCCGCCCCTTCAGCTTCAGGGCGCGTCGCTCTGGGATGGCAGTTCCCAGGGTTAAAACCCTGGGCTGAGTCCTCCAGCCCCTTTGGGGCACGGCCCTTCGGGCCAAGGCTTCCAGCCTGTGTCGGATCGCGCGGTATGATCCACATGAATCTTGCGCGCAAAAAGAGGCTTACTCCGTGGACTCTACACAGGCTGGAAGCCTATGCTACACTAACTTTCCGGAGTCTGGAGCGATGTCTGGAAAAGCAGCCGACGATGTCCACGAACCCAACGCAACCACACGGACGGGCTAATGTAGCATAGGCTTCCAGCCTGTGTAGTTTGGGCATTTGGAGACGGTCACTCGGGTGATTTATTGCCCCGAAGGTGACTACAGGACTCAGCCCGGGGGTTCAACCCTGGGAACCCTCAAATAAGCGAGTTCGCCCTGAAAGGGGGAGAGGCTGACCTGCTAAAGCTCGCACCTATTGCTGCCCAAAATTTGAGCGCGCGAAGACGTGCTACAATTGGACCTACTTTCGCGTTGTTAGTACGTTCGATCTGCCGCCCCTTCAGCTTCAGGGCGCGTCGCTCTGGGATGCCAGTTCCCAGGGTTCAAACCCTGGGCTGAGGTCCTCCAGCCCCTTTGGGGCACAGCCCTTCGGGCCAAGGCTTCCAGCCTGTGTCGGGTCGCGCGGGGTGATCCACCTGAATTATGCGCGCAAAAAAAAGGCTTACTCCGTGGACTCTACACAGGCTGGAAGCCTATGCTACACTAACTCTCCGGAATGTGGAGCGATGTCCGCCAGCCGCGGTGTCCACCGAACCCCTCATTCCAGAAATTGGACAGGCTTTTCGTAGATCGCCAGGACGATGCAGCCGGCATCGCTGTGCACCTGATGCCGCGTTCCAGGCGGATTGATGACGAAGGTTCCCTCCGGGTAAATCCCACTCTCGTCCCGTTGCGAGCCGGACAAAATCAGAATGTGCTCATATCCGACATGTTCATGCAAAGGCACCTCGCCATGCTCGCGGTATCGAAGCAAAGCAGCCGTCGGCCCTGTCACTCCATCTCCATAGAGGCGGAAGATATCGACCCCTTTTTTGTATGGTTCCCACGCGATTTGATCCTTTTGGGCGGCAAAATGAAAAATGTCTTTGAATTCGAAAGGGGACGCCCTGAAGGGAGGTTGTGAAGCCATGAGATTTGCCAAGCAAAAAGGGGTCGATCCGGAAAGCAGGACCATTATGAGGGAAGGAAGACTTCTCGTCTATCAATGACTCGCCATCTTCTCTCCGATTAACTGCCGGTCGATCTCGTGGATGGGCGCTGAGTAGACAATCTTTCCTGCCGCCATCACCACCAGCCGATCCGAAAGAGCGACCAATTCGTCGAGATCCTCGCTTAGAAGCAAGATTGCCACATTCCTGTTCCTCGCTTCCAGGAGCTGGGAATGAATAAAGTCAACCGCGCCGAAATCGAGACCCATACATGGATTGGCGACGACCAGAACCTTCGCGGTGCCCGGGCCGAGATCACGCGCCAAGACTGCCCGCTGAACATTGCCACCCGATAAATGAGCAATCGGTGTGTTTTCATCACGCGTTTTGACATTAAACCGATTGATCCAGTGGCGTCCGCTCTGGCGGATCTGCCTTCGGTTGAGCCACCAGCGTTTCCAAGCCAACGGTGGTCGGTCGAAGGTTCTTAGCGCGAAGTTCTCGGCGATACTCATTTGCGGCGCACACGCGCTGCGCAACGGCTCTTCCGGTAAGACATAGATGTGATGGTGCAGGATCTCCTTGCGAGTCATCCCAAAGCGGGCGCCTCCGACGCGGATTTCACCGCCCGAGGCAATCCGCTGTCCGCCCAGAACCTCGACGAGTTCACGCTGGCCGTTACCGGATACTCCGGCGACGCCGACGATTTCTCCGGCGCGAACGGACAAATCAAATCCCTCGACCGCTGGCACGCCATTGTCTCGGTTAGCGGCGAGGCCTTTGATCTGGAGAAGCTCCGCCCCAGACTCCTGAACCCTTTTTTCAATTGTCTTTCCCGATCGTTGCGCTCCAATCATCATGGTCGCAAGGTCCGAGGTCGTCAGATCCCCGACTTTGCCTCGGCCTGTCACTTTGCCTTTCCGGAGCACGGTGACTTCGTCGCAGTAGCCGGTGACCTCCCGAAACTTGTGCGTAATGATCAGAACACTTAATTGCTTCGCGGAAACCATCCGACGAAGCATCCCGAGCACTTCGTCCGCCTCGACAGGCGTCAGCACGGAAGTCGGCTCATCCAGGATCAATATTTTGCTATGAAGATAGAGTTGCTTCAAGATTTCGATCTTCTGCTTTTGACCGGCAGCCAGATCAGAAACTCTTGCGTTCAGGTCGATTTTGAACGGCGCCGTCGCGAGAAATTCAGTCAGATGTTGGCGTTCGGCCGGCCAATGAATGAATTGGGGCAGATCCGGCCGGGCCAGAAGTAAATTTTCGGCCACGGTCATTGCGGGCACCACCGTAAAATGCTGGTAGACCATACCGATTCCCAGCTTGTGAGCATCATAAGGGCTTCGAATCTGACGGACGCTCTGCCCGACGATGATATCACCCGCATCAGCCAGGTGATATCCCATGATGCATTTGACGAGGGTGCTCTTCCCAGCTCCGTTCTCGCCCAGCAGGGCGTGAAAAGTGCCAGGTTCGAGTTTCAGGGAGACAGTGTCATTCGCGACAAACGAACCAAACCGTTTGGTCAGGTTGACCAACTCGAGCCGCGGCGGCTGAGATTCGGATGGAGCTGCTGTCATGCAATCGCGGCGATGAACGACTCGGAGTTTGCGACGGCCCCAAAGACGCCTCCTTGCATCTTGATCATTTGCAGGGCGGCCAGGTAATTTCCGTAGTCCGTTGCCCCTGTACAATCCGAGAGCACCAGGCATTCATAACCGCGGTCATTCGCCTCTCGCATCGTCGTGTGAACGCAGACGTCGGTGGTAATACCGGCAAAAACGATGTTCTGAATGCCCTTATGCCGCAAGAGCATGTCGAGGTCGGTGGCGTAGAACGACCCTTTTCCAGGTTTGTCGATCACCGCTTCGCCTTCCAGCGGAGCAAGTTCTGGAATGATTTGCCAGCCAGGTTCGCCGCGCGTGAGGATCCGGCCGCACGGTCCGGGATCTCCGATTCCAGCGCCGATCCGCCTACTGCGCCATCGTTTGTTTTCCGGAAGATCCGCCAGGTCCGGCCGATGGCCCTCGCGGGTGTGCATCACGTGAAAGCCGCGCTCACGGGTCGCAGCTAAGACGTTTTGGATCGGCTCGATAGGCGCCCGGGTGAGCGAGAGATCATAGCCCATTTTATCGACATAGCCCCCCTCCCCGCAAAAGTCGATTTGCATGTCGATTACCAGAAAAAGGGTGTTCTGAGGACGCAAATCACCATTGTACGGCCAACGATATGGGTCAGCTTCTACGTAGCTTTGTTTCATGTTCGGTCGGTTAAAGCTCCTGGAACTCCAGAAAGAGCACGTTTGTTGCTGCAGGTCAAAATCATGACGGCAAGCGTGAGAATGAATGGAGAGGCATTAAACAGATAGTAATAACTTGTCACCCCGACGGACTGGAGAGCCGGACCAAGCGCTTGGGCGCCTCCAAAGAGGAGGGACGCCCAGAGGCAATGAATTGGGTTCCAACGCGCGAAAATGACCAATGCCACGGCGATCATCCCCTGCCCGCTCGAGACGCGTTCGTTCCAGCTCCCAGGGTAAAACAGCGAGAGGTAGGCACCACCGATCCCGGCGAAAGCGCTTCCCACCATGATACTCGCGGTTCGCACCCGCCAGACGGAAATTCCCAGGGCGCGGGCGGCCTCTGCTTTGTCACCGACAGCGCGGACGAACATTCCCCAACGGGTCCCTCCAAAAAACCAATGGAGAGCAAAAGCCAGCGCGACTCCGACGAAAAATAGAGGACAGATGTCGAGCGAGGGCAAGTGCTCTCCCAGACCCAATTTTGATCGTCGGTAACTGCGGCGCGAGAGGCTGGATGAATGGTTTGCCCAGAAAGAACGCTATACCGCTGCCGAAGATGATCATGGCAATGCCGACCGCGATGTCGTTGACCTTTGGCTTCTGCGTCAGCCAGGCATGAATAAGCCCCAGACAAGCACCTCCGCAAGCCGCCGCCAACACCCCTAACCAGGGCGATCCGGTTTTGTACGAAATGGCATAAGCGCTCATGGCCCCAAAGAGCAGGACCCCTTCGAGCCCGAGATTAATCTTGCCGCTCTTCTCGGTCAGGCATTCCCCAAGACTCACAAAAAGGAAAGGGGTGCCGCCTCGAAACGCTCCAGCAATGATTGCCAGAGGTACTGCGAACCAACCGACCCCGGTGCTCACGCCCGTCATATCTGAATGGTCATGATTCGATTTCCCGAAAGATCTTCCATCGTCCGTACAAGCTTTCGCTAAAAAGAATCACCAGAAACACCAGCCCTTGAAAAACCATGATGGCGGCATCCGGCAAATGCTGGTCGCGTTGTAAGATGCCGCCGCTGGCCAGCAGCCCACCCAGCAAGATCGAAATGAGGATGCACCCGAGAGGATTGTGGCGCGCCAGGAATGCCACCAGGATGCCGCTGTAACCATACCAGGCGTTCAACGATTCATTGGCGCGACCGTGAACGGCAGCCACCTCCACCATGCCTGCCAGCCCCGGACATGCGCCGGCCAGGAAACAAGTAATCAGAGTGATTCTGCCCACCGGGATTCCCGCTATCTGGGCTGCTCGCACATTACCGCCGATGGTACGGATCTGAAAACCAAGCGTCGTTTGGCTGATCAGCACCCAAGCCAGCAGACAAGCGATCAAGCCAAACACCAATCCCCAATGGATCGTGGTGTCGCCAAGCGGCTGGAGCATCTGTTCATCCGGGATCGGATAGCTTGCGGGTTTGTTCAGACTGCTCGGATCGCGTACCCAGGTATTGATGGCCTGGTTCAGAATCGCGATCGCGATGTAGTTCATCATCAAACTACTGATTGTTTCGTTGACGCCGCGGTAATGCTTCAACCCGCCGGCGATAGCCAGCCAGAGGCCTCCGGTCACCATGCCGACCCCGGCCATCACAACCTGCACCATGAGCGGACTGGCGGTCGGAAACTGGAGCGCGGCGATGGTTGCACAGAGTCCCCCGATGACCAGTGCTCCCTCGCTTCCGATCATCACCAATCCGAGTTGGAAAGGGATAGCAGTACCCAGTGAACAAAGCATCAGAGGCGCTGCTCGGACCAGCGTATTCTGAAACGAATACCAACTGCCGAAGGCCGCCTTGTAGATCGAAGCGTAGACGGCAAATGGATTGGCCCCGGCCAACGCGCAAAAGGCACCAAAAGCGGCCAGGGAAACCAGGATCGCACCAATTGGAATCACGATCGATTCCAGGTGGCTCCGCCACCTGAAATGCCTTTTTTGACCGGACGAGTCGCTGCCAGTGAGCGGTTCGAGGAGCGAACCGGCCTTTTTCACTTGAGCATTCTCCATCAGCTTTTCGGGGTGCGATGGTCAACTTCCAAGTTCAGCTTGTCGTGCTCCCAAGCACGCCTTCCACCAGCCAATTCATCTTTTCGAGTTCGGGGTCTTTCTGTTTCATCTCAACCCCAGCCGGGATGACGACTTTTCCTGTGTTGTCCTTAATTTCGCCCTTATAAATCACCATTGTTCCGTCCATGAACTTCGCTTTGGCTGCTTCCGCAGCCTCCTTCGCCTTGTCGCTGACGCTTGGCCCGTAGTCGGACACTTTAACAAACCCGTCCTTCAGCCCACCGCGGACGACGTGCGGGATGGAGCCGTCTTGCAAAGACTTTCCGGCCTTGATCTCGTTGGCGTACATGCCATAGACGTGCGACCAATCCCATTCTGCGCCCGTCAGGTAACCTTTCGGCGCAATGGCCGCCTGGCTGGCATGATATCCGCAGCTGGAGATCCCGCGAGTTTCGGCGGTCTGAATCACCACTTTCGGACTATCCACGTGACAAGTCAGCACATCCACGCCCTGGTTAATCAGGCTGTTCGCCGCCTCGGCCTCCTTGACGGGAAGCGACCAATCGCCCGTGAAAACCACCTGAACCGTGGCAGTGGGGTTCACGCTTCGCGCACCAAGGGTAAAACTATTGATATTCCGAAGAACTTGGGGGATCGGCTTGGCCGCCACAAACCCGAGTTTGTTACTTTTGGTCGTCAATCCGGCCACGATTCCGGAGATATATTCGGCCTCATCGATATAGCCAAAATAGGTTCCCACGTTGGCCGGATGCTTACCGACAACATAAAAGCCGCCGCAATGAAAGAACTGAACTTTTGGGAACTGCTTGGCGACTTTCAGAATATGCGGATCGTAATAACCAAACGAGGTCGGAAAGAGGACAGTCGCGTTATCCTGAACGATCATATCGCGCATGGTTTCCTGAACCGCGACCGTCTCGGGAACGTTGGCTTCCTCCAAAACCTTGACGCCCGGTAGTTTTGCGACGCTGGCCGCCCCGAGGGCATGCGCCTGGTTGTAACCGTAGTCGTCCTTCGGACCTACGTAGATAAAGCCGATTGTCAGGTCGTCCGCCAGAACGGTAGCGGTCAAAGCCGCAAGACCAGCCAACAAAAGAGAAGGGAATGTTTCATCATTAAATTCAGACTGGTTCAAAAAAGTGCCGGCCGACGGAATATTGGCCGGCAGTTATTGGAATTTGGGCACGCGCGCGATCACTCGACGGCCTGGCTCAACTCTCCATGATGTTCCACTTCGGCGGGCTTTTCTGGTAGCGAGGCAAACTTAGCGCAATAGACGAGCACCGCGGCCACCGCCAAATAGCTCACTGCGACGGCGGGCGTTTGTCCAAAACCAATCCTTTCCCCGTGGATAAAGCCAAAAAAGGTGAGAATCGCGCCGGCACCTGCGAAATAGGCTGCCCTCATGAACTCGCGCTCAATGATAAACACCGCCGATGGCACCGAGGATCAGCCCGGCCAGAATCGCGCCCCCTCCCAACACTTCGAGCCCTTTGTAGAGAACCCCGGTCTGGGCAAGCTTATCTAACCCAATGGCCGCTGCGTTGGTCCCGGCGGCAGCCAGAGAGTTGTCGATTTGGAGTTTGCCCCAGGCAGCGATATGCGGCGTCAGGGCCAGAATAATTGCTGGAGCATGTGATCTCGGATTTTCCTGAAACGCCTGCGCGCCGATCAGCATACCGATATAAAGCAGAATCGGGGAGATCGCCACCACCGGAATTAAAGCCATCATCACGGAGATGATCCCGAACCATGACAAGATGATCACCATGACCCCGGTCGCGGCAGAGTAGCCGATCCTGCCACCCATGGCTTTCCAGCCCGGATGGCCAATATAGACGGCATTGATGAAGGGATTACCCATCAGGCAACCGATTAAGCTGATAATTCCGTCCGCAGTCAAAACCCGGGTCGTGGGGAAGCTGTCGCCCGCGACTGCAGCGCTCTCCACGTTATCCATCGCCTCGACCAGATCGTAGATGCCGAATGGAATGGCCGTCACCAAAATGACCCCGATGAATGGGAATCCCCCAAACACATGGTCAAGCGCCGGAGTCGGAAAAGAAAAGCCGAAGCTGGAAAAGGCCTGCCCTAAGCCAGCCGGGGTGATCCCTCCCCAGTTAAGTCCGAACAAAGTCGATCCCCAAGCGATAACACAGCCTACGCCAATCGCGACCAGTCCCGCAGGTATACCGCCAAAGTAGCGCACACCGCCGAACCAGCTGGCGAGAATAATAGCAAAACAGGTAATGCCAATCACTGGCGTGATGAACATATCCTGGGCCGGCCGCATCGAGATAAAGGCAATCGAAACGCCCGCCAGGGTGCCAAGGAGAGCCGCTCGCGGGGTGATCTTCCGGATAATGGGCGCAACAAACCCGCCCGCCATCAACACAAAGCTCTGAATGAACACCCAGGTCAGACCTGCTTCCCAGCCCTTGACCGGGTCACCCGTCTTGGCGGCAATCGGCAGCATGATGACAAACGTAACCACAAACATATGTGGCACGCTGGTTCCGGAAGGAAGCGCACAAACGTCGTTGCGACCCGTACGTTTGGCCAATCCGTAGGCCAGCCATGCATAGTAAAGCGTGCTCAGAAAGAGCATCATTCCGGTGGCCGGAAGTATTCGTCCGAAAACGAGTGAATCTGGCATTTTCAGGACGAAACGTAACAACCCGCTCAAGGTGAGCAGATTGACTAATATGTTAGTCCCGAAGCCGAAGAACGCGTTCCAGTCTCCGGGCACCCAGATGGCAGGCTTCGAATTATTCATAACCTTTCTCTTCCAATCATTGTCAACTTCCTATTGTCCCCGGTTGCCCTAAGCAAGAGCAGCGAGAATTCGGGCCGAGTCTGACACCCACCCGAAAATCCCGCCCTGCGCTTTGATCATTTTCAGTCCCATCTCCTGAAACTCCGGAAAGTAAGATCCAACGCAGTCCGCAGGTACCAGACAGTCGTAGCCGCGATCGTTTGCTTCGCGGACAGTGGTGTTCACACAGACTTCAGTGGTGACCCCGGTGACGACTAGCTTCTGAATGCCGAGATTCTGCAGGATGGCGTGTAGATCGGTGGCAAAAAAGGCGCCTTTGCCGGGCTTATCAATGACTGGTTCACTTGGCAGCGGATAGAGCTCCGGAATAATGTCATGCCCCGCCTCGCCTCTGATCAAGATTCGGCCCATCGGCCCAGGATCGCCGATGGAAGTCTTGCTATGACCTCGTACCTTTTTGGCCGGCGGAAGATCGGTCATATCTGATCGATGGCCCTCTCGGGTGTGAATCACCTTCAAACCTTCCCCACGCCACGCCGCGAGCAGCTGCTGGTTAGGTTCAATCGTGCGGCGAAGCTGAGAGACATCATTGCCTAGCATTTCGCCGAAGCCGCCTGGCTCGAGGAAATCGCGTTGCATGTCAATGATCACGAGCGCGCAATGAGCAGGCTCGAATTCGTAAGCATACGGTTCTGCGTCGACGGTAATGGTCCGTTTGCTGTTCATGGGGATTCCTCTGGGTACATCGTTGAACTGAGCACGGGACCCCTGAGCATCATGCGTGCCAAACACGTCGTGAAGGCGGAAACTTTTTGGCGGAAAAAATTCCCCCCGGGTGCGTCACGACATGGGTGCGAGAAGCGCAAAGCCTTCAACGGTGCTCGGTTCTGAAGGTTGACCGAAGGCAGTCCGCATCGGATGAGCAGTTTCCATCACTTTTCTGGCGAAATAGCGCCAACGTGGTCGCAGGTAGGAACTTTTCCGTGGAGGCCAAGCCGGGATGAAGAACAAGAAAGCTTAGCCCAGGGCTAGTATGTGTTTAGGGCCTGTCATATCGGCCAGACGGGCACCTTATTTTGGAGGTTCCCAATCTGTGGCCCGAAGCGGCCAGAAAAGCATAGCCCAGGGTTTACCCTGGTTAATTCCCCCACGGAGTGAGCCGTGAAGGGGCCGGTAGGTACGGGAGAGGAATCGGCTCCGAACTTTTGAACCAGATCGCGTGCACATTTCTAGCCCCTTCGGGGTGAAACGTTTATTTCGAGTTACCCAGGGTAAACCCTGGGCTAAGCTTTCCTGGCCACTTCGGGCCACAGATTGGGGCGGAAGCGACAGAACACAGGCTGGAAGCCTATGCTACATTGAGTTTCTGGACTGTTGAGCGTATCTGAGAGCCTGAGAGCCATCCTGTGAGCTATCGCCGTGAACCGACCCCTAAAAACGTGACAAACTGCGCCGGCGAGCAAAATAATTCGAGCGGATCAAAACAGTTCCCCAATACATTTAAGCGGTATTGAGGCAAGCTTCGTGCTCGTTCCCGGAAATTTGCCGCACTATGAAGGATTTATCTGAGGTCTCACTGAGTATCGGGTCACTTCAAGCACACTACAGCTCGGGCTGTCTCACACCCGGCGACGTGATCCGGGAAGTTTACAGACGGATCCGGATGCTTCCCCACAACCCGGTCTGGATCCACCTTGTCCCGGAAGAGGAGGCTTTGGAAGCCGCCGAGGCTCTGCGCGGCACAGCGGCCAGTTCCCTGTTCGGCATACCGTTCGCAATTAAAGACAATATCGACGCCGCAAACCTTCCGACCACCGCTGGTTGTCCGATGTTCTCTTATCTGGCTGAAAAGGATGCGACGAGCGTTGCCCGAATTAAAGCAGCCGGGGGAATTCTGGTCGGAAAAACTAACCTGGATCAGTTTGCCACCGGCCTCGTCGGGGTGCGGTCACCGTATGGCGCTTGTGCGAGCGTTTTTCATCCTGAGTACATCTCGGGCGGCTCCAGTTCGGGCTCGGCAGTGGCAGTGGCTTCGGGACTCGTGAGTTTTGCCTTGGGAACTGACACCGCCGGTTCCGGCCGTGTTCCAGCCGCTTTCAACAATATTGTTGGCCTCAAACCGACAAAAGGCGTCCTGAGCGCCCACGGCGTTGTGCCCGCTTGCCGATCCCTGGACTGTGTCTCACTCTTTTGCTTGACGGCAGAAGATGCAGAAACGGTGTTTTCCGTCGCCGCCGGATACGACCGAAACGATCCCTATTCGCGCCTTTTGCCTTCCGCAAGATACGTGGCGCCCACCTATCGTATCGGGATCCCCGCTGCTCAGGACCTCTCGATGGTCGCTCACGCTTACCTTGCGCTGTTCGCTCAGGCAAAAGAACGACTCGAGTCTCTCGGGCATACCCTGGTTGAGGTTGATATCAAACCTTTTCTCCAGGCGGCTCAACTCCTCTATGGAGGGCCTTGGGTGGCCGAGCGTTTCGCGGCCGTTGGAGAGTTCGTCAAGGAACACGCCGATGCGGTTCATCCGGTCGTCCGCGAGATTGTTCTGGGCGGCGAAAAATATTCGGCCGTTGACGCATTTAATGGCCAGTACGCTTTGGAGAAGTTCCGGCAAGAGGCGTCCGAAACCTGGAACGTCGTCGACTTTTTGCTGTTACCCACCGCCCCTGATATCTTCCGGATCGCAGAAGTGGAAGCCGATCCCGTGGCGCTGAACAGCCGGCTTGGCGTATTTACGAATTTCGTTAACTTGCTGGACCTCGCCGCCATCGCTGCTCCCGCCGGGTTCCGCGCGGACGGGCTACCCTTCGGGATTACTTTTGTGGGTCAGGCATTCTCAGACCGCTCTCTGCTTGCACTCGCGGCCTCGTACCTGCGCTCTCTAAGACCCGCCCTTGGCGGTACCAGACTCCCTTATCCCGAGACGCCGGTTGCCAGAGAAGAAACCAACTCGGACCGCATGACGATCGCCGTCGTCGGTGCGCACCTGACGGGTGAACCCTTGAACTATCAACTCACGGAGCGGGACGCCCGATTCGTTCGAACAGCGAAGACTGCTCCTTCCTATCAGCTTTTTGCACTTCCCGGAACGTCTCCCGCAAAGCCCGGGCTGGTTAGAATCAGAGCTGAAGGCGGCGTATCGATTTTGCTGGAGATCTGGGAACTTCCACTGCACCAGTTCGGGAACTTCCTGCGGCAGGTTCCTTCCCCTTTAACCATTGGAATGATTCATCTCAGTGACGGACGCACCGTCAAAGGCTTTTTGTGCGAAGAAGCTGCCGTACAGGACGCAGTGAACATCTCTGCGTTTGGCGGTTGGAAGGCCTACCTGAAGAGCCAGACTCTCGCGGCGGCGGGGAAATGATTCAGGAGCCAGGAGTCATCAGGAGTCAGGAGTCAGGAGACAGGAGTCCGGAGCCAGGAGTCAGGAGTCAGGAGTGGCAGAATTCAGAAGTTCAGAGACAGGAGTTCGGGAGACAGGCGTGGTGGAGTCTTGGAGTATTGGATGATTCGCGAGGGCCCGGTAGGTCTTCGCGCTTTGGCGTTCGCGGGGCGTCAGCCCCCGATCGGAACGCAGTGCTCCGTTACTCCAGTACTCGTACTCCGATACTCCTGTAACTCCTGAACTCCTGTAACTCCTGAACTCCTTCTTGAAATGGTTTCGCTTTGGATTCGTTCCGAAGCCCGATCCGGCGAAACCGCTTCTTGCTCATTGGTACTTAGCGAAACCGGGAGAGCATGGTCGGCGGTTGTTCGTCTTTTTGCCGGGGCGAGGAGATCGCGCTGGGGACTTTGTCCGACGGGGGTTCGTCGCTCTGGCCCAAGGGCGTATTTCGGGACTGGACTGCGTGGCAGTCGACGCAACGATCGGCTATTACCTCGATGGATCGGTTGCCAACCGACTACAGCGCGAAATTATTGAGCTTGCCCGAACGCTCGGATACCGCGAGATCTGGCTGGTCGGCGTTTCGATGGGCGGACTCGGGGCGTTTTTCCATGAGCGAACTTACCCTGGGGAAGTGAATGGCTTGATCCTGCTGGCGCCCTATGTCGGTGACGATCCGAAACTCTTCGCAGAGATCGATGTTGCCGGCGGCCCAATTTCCTGGGCATCCTCTCAACCTGTCGTCTCTGTGCAAGGGAATAAGGCGAATTTTCAAAGAGAACTCTGGTGTTTTCTTGGCGGACTGAGAACTGACACAGATGCCACGCTCCAGGTCTGGATAGCCTATGGCGACGCCGATCGTTTGCTGCCGGGAATCAAGCGATTAGTCCGCCTTGTTCCGCCGGGATGCGTATTTCGACTCAAAGGCGGGCACACCTGGGAAGTCTGGACAAAGGGATTCACCGAAATTCTGGCGAAAATCGTGTGGAGCCCGATTTGATCTGAATCCAAAGAGAATGATTGAGTTTCTCGGGCAAACTCAGTAGTGTCCCGCTTCCATTTTAAATCGTCTGCAGCTAGCACTAACCCCCAAAAACCAACGTCATAGCAGACGTTTTTTTCCAGCCTTATGAACCCCCCAAACAAAGATGATCGTGCAAATTTAATGCATCGCCGAACTTTCATTCGCCGCACCGCCGCGTTTGCCGGTGCGACAGCGGTCCTGTCAATGGTGCCTCGGAGAGCCTTTGCAGCCGACACCCCGACCTTGGTGAACTCTATCCGGTCGTTGTCCAACCCCTATCACGCGACCTGGAATCAGGGTGGTGCGGCCTTCGCGAAATCGATTGGGGCCGACTACGTCACCCTCGTCACGGAGGGAGACAGCGAAAAGGGAATTGCGGACATTCGAGCGATCCTTGCCAAGACTGGTGGGAACATGGTTCTGAACGTCGATCCGAACGACGCCCCGGACGCGCGCCCGATCGTCGAAGCCTGCACAAAGGCCGGCGCATTTGTCACTACCCAATGGAACAAGCCGGCTGATCTGCATCCGTGGGATTTTAACCCGAATTACGTGGCCCATATTGCCTTCGACGGCGTTCATTACGGAGAGGACACTGGGAATGCGTTGATCAAAGCGATTGGCGGATCGGGCGGCATCGTGGCACTCGGAGGCATTCTATCGAATACGCCGGCTATCGAACGTAAGACGGGGTTGGAGAAAGCGCTCAAAGCGAATCCGAACGTCAAGTTGCTCGATTTCCAAGTCGCGAACTGGAAGTCGACTGAAGCTTTTAACATCGTGAGCGCATGGCTGACCCGATTTGGCGGAGATATTAAAGGGATCTGGGCAGCTAATGACGATATGGCAGTTGGCACCCTGGAAGCCCTGCGGGCAGAAAAGCTGGCTGGGAAGGTTCCGGTTACAGGTATCGACGGCATAAAAACCGCCATTGAAGCCGTTCGTGCCGGCGAATTTGCGGCAACTGTTTCCTGGGATCCTTACTGGCAAGGCAGCATGGGGCTTTCCATCGCCTATGCCGCCAAGACTGGGAAAATCGACGTGACGAAAGAGCCGAAAGATCATCGCGAGTTCTACGGCACCGGGGTCTTGGTGACGAAGGAAAATGCCGACGAGTTCTACAAGACCCACATTGAATCCGAACCAAAAATTGATTTTAACGATTATTGGGGCCGTGTGACGGGTCAGATTCGGCAGAGCTGAGGAGCGCGTGGAACCCCAGACCGGTCATCCATCCGCAGATTCAGGTACGCCGCAGATCAGATCTTCCGAACGGCGCGGTAAGGACCCCAAGCGGTCTCTTAGCCGCCTTAAACCATACGCGCCGTTCTTCGCCTTGATCGTGTTATCGCTCCTTGTCGGCGCGATGAACCCGCGTTTCTTTGAGTTCAGCAACTTGATTCGCGTCGCGAATTCGGCTGCGATTCCGCTCGTGCTGGCGCTGGGTATGACCTTCATCATCGTGTTGGGCAGTATCGACCTGTCTGTCGAGGGGGTGCTGGCGATTGGGGCGGTCCTGATCAGCCTGCTGGTCAAAAACAACAGCAATCACTCGGATCTTGGGTGGTTCGGCGTCATGCTGGCGATCCTGGCCTGCGGCGTGATCGGAAGCTTGAACGGGGTCATCCATGTCGGCTTACGCATTCCCTCCTTCATGGTTACACTCGGAATGTGGTTTATCGGTGTTGGGGTGGCCACCCTGGTGCTGGGTGGATCAACCGTGCGCGTGCTCGACCAGAGCATTCGGAGCCTTGCTCTGGAGCGACCACTGGGATTGTTCCCGATTGCCGTTTGGGTGGCTCTGGCCGCACTTGGAATCACCTGGGTGATTGAGCGCCAGACCAGGATTGGGCGGTACATTTATGCAATCGGCGGCGGCGAGGACTTGGCGGCTCTCTCTGGTATCCCCGTCAAAAGGGTCAAGATTATCACTTTCACGATCGCTGGAGCATTGTACGGACTCGGCGGCCTGTTGGCTGCGGCACAGCTCGGCCAAGGCAACGCATTGATCGGAAGCGGAAGGTTATTCTCGACCGTGACAGCCGTGGTGGTCGGCGGGACGGCACTCACCGGCGGGGAAGGCGGGGTTTTGAATACCCTGGTCGGTGTTCTGATTATGGCGGTGTTAGGTAACGGGATGGTCTTGCTAGGCATCTCTCCAGATTTGCAGCAAGGGCTCCAAGGAGTCTTGATCATTGTCGCGGTCGCACTCTCCCTGGACCGTGCCCGGTTAAAAATCGTTAAATAAAAATGCTTTCGGTGGAACATGTCAGCAAAGGGTTCGCCGGCGTCCAGGCCTTAGACGACGTCAACGTGGAGATTGGTGTCAACGAAGTGGTGGGCCTGGTCGGTGAGAATGGCGCGGGCAAGTCGACCCTGATGCGAATTCTGGCTGGCGTCTACTTGCCGGACCGTGGATCGCTGAAACTGGACGGCGCGCCGGTCCTACTCAGAAGTCCCCGGGACGCTAATCTCCATGGCATCGGGATCGTCTTCCAGGAGCAGTCGCTGTTGCTCAATCTGACGGTCGGCGAGAACATTTATCTTGGACAGGAAGCCGAGTTTACCCGGCTGGGTTTAGTCAACCGCCGACGCCTGAACGCCGCGGCCCGTCGCCAGCTGGACAAAGTGGAGGTCGATATCGATCCTCGCACCCGGACATCGGAACTCAGTTTTGCTGCACGTCAGATGGTCGAACTCGCCAAAGCGCTGGCCTTGGAAGAGCGGACGGAACGACATTTGGTCATTTTGCTGGACGAACCGACTTCGGTGCTTGAACAGCGCGATATCGATATTCTATTTGCCCGGGTTCGCGCGCTTAAGCAACGCGCCAGCTTCGTCTTCGTGTCGCACCGGCTCGACGAAATTCTCGAACTCAGCGATCGCATTTATGTCATGAAGGATGGGCGGGTGGTTGGGCAAATGCAGGCTGGATCAACCACGGTGCCGCAGCTCCACCAGATGATGGTGGGGCGGGACCGGCACGCGGAATACTATCGAGAGTCACGGCAACGATCGCCGAGAGCGGAAGTCGTGATGGAGGCTCGGAACCTCTCAGTTAAGGGCGCCTTCCAGGGGGTCGACTTTATGCTCCATCAAGGTGAGGTTCTCGGCATCGCCGGAGTGGTCGGCTCAGGCCGGGAGGAACTGACTCGCACCTTGTTCGGCTTTGTCCCGCAAACCAGTGGCACGCTCCAGATCGATGGGCGTGAAGTCCGTCTGACTGTGCCATCTCAGGCAGCCGACCATGGTGTTGGTTATATCCCGCGCGAACGGCGTACCGAAGGTCTGGTGCTCTCCCTTCCAATTGCAATGAACATGACTCTGTCGAGTCTACCCACTAGCCGGATTACGGGCACCATCCATCTCGCCCGGGAACACCGGTTAGCGAAAAGCTGGGTGGAAAAACTGCATATTCGTACCCCGAGCGTTGAGGCTCTTTGTCTGAATTTAAGCGGAGGCAACCAACAAAAGGTGGTGCTTGCCAAGTGGATGAATGCGCGAGCGCACATTCTGATCTTCGACCATCCTACTCGTGGTCTGGATGTCGGCGCCAAAGAGGAAGTGTACGAGTTAATCAGAGATCTCTCAGAAGAAGGTGTGGCGATCGTGTTGACCGCAGACACCTTGGAAGAAACGATCGGGTTGTGTCACTCCATCCTGGTGATGCGCGACGGCCAGGTGACCGCCCGGTTCGATGCTTCGCCGGGCCACAAGCCTTCCCAGGTCGATCTTATTCGGCACATGGTATAAACCCAATGACCTCCAATCCGGCGGAAACGAAATCATTCTCGATGGGCGGCACTGTCCGAGCCTCCATTCCGATTTTGCTCCTGGTCGGATTGGTCATCCTGATCGGCTCGCTGCAGCCGAGCTTTATGACGGTGGATACGCTTCTCGTCGTCATGGCGGACACCGCGACCCTTTTCATCCTCGCGGCAGGCATCACTTTTGTGGTGATGCTGGGCGGGATCGACCTTTCCATTCAGGCCGTCGCATCGTTGAGCAGCGTGATCGTCGCCATCACGCTGTCGCGAGTGGGCTACTGGGCGTTTCCAGCGACTCTGCTGGTCGGATTTATCACCGGCGCCTTTAGCGGTGTCGTCCACGTTTGGTTGCGGATCCCCTCCTTCATTGTCACACTGGCCACAAGCGGTCTGGTCGCGGCGGCGGCCTTGCTGCTTTCGCAGGAACGCTCGATCACCATCGGTGAAACCGGACGCGCGTACCTGAGCTGGATCACCGGACGTCCGTTCGGAATTCCGAGTGTCATCCTGATTGGCGCACTCGTCGCCTGCGTTGGAATCTGGCTGCAGCGTTACACGCCTTTTGGACGTTACAGCACTGCGATTGGCGCTGGTGAAGCTGCGACCTGGGCCTCCGGAGTCAAAGTGAATCGGCAAAAAATCATTGCCTATTCCTTGTCCGCAGGATTGGCAGCCCTGGCCGGAATCTTACTGACCGGCCGGCTGAGCAGCGGCTCCCCCACCCTGGCAAACGAACTTTTACTTCCGGCCATCGCCGCGGTGGTGGTGGGAGGCACTTCGATCACCGGAGGTGCCGGCGGAATTGGGAGAACGGTTATTGGTGCGCTGATCATTTCCGTTGTGCGCGTGGGCATGACCTTTGTCGGGATCGACATTTTTGCCCAGCAGATTGTGTTTGGTTTCGTGCTCATTCTGGCCGTGGCCGTGACGATCGACCGCACGAAGATACTCATTGTGAAATAGGGCCTTAACTATTTGGAATGAAATAAACCGTTGAATCTCTGGAACTGAACAGATAGCCCGCTGAGCGGCTGAATCTTCAAAATTTATGGATCTGGAATTAAAAGACAAAGTGGCCGTCATCACCGGCGGAAGTGTCGGTATCGGCCTTGCCGTTGCCGAAGGGTTGGCAGCGGAAGGAGTGCATCTGGTCATCGTGGCGCGACAGGGCGACAGGGCTAACGCGGAAGCAGCGCGGGTCGCCAAAAAGTTCGGCGTCCGAGCGCTCGGAGTACCTGCCGATGTTGCGGTAGCGGGCGCGGTTGAGCAGGTAGTCGCCGAGACCGAACGCGAATTCGGTGGCGCCGATATCCTGATTAACAATGCAGGCACCGGCAGTAACGAGACGATCATGGAAGCTTCTGACGAGAAGTGGCAGTACTACTGGGATCTCCACGTGATGGCGGCGGTCCGTTTGGCGCGCGGGTTGGTTCCATCCATGAGGAAACGCGGAGGCGGTGTGATTCTGCACAACGCTTCGATCTGTGCGGTTCAACCGCTGTGGTACGAGCCGATCTATAATGTCACGAAGGCAGCGCTGATGATGTTTTCCAAAACACTCGCCAATGAGGTTGTGAAAGACAATATTCGAGTCAACACCATCAATCCGGGCTTGATCCTCACTCCCGACTGGATCAAGACGGCCAAACAACTGACCGCCGACAAAGGGGGTGATTGGCAGGGCTATCTCGATTCCGTGGCTCATGAGCACGCGCCGATCGATCGCTTTGGTTCACCCGAAGAACTGGCAAACTTTTTCGTTTTCCTTTGTTCCAAACGGGCAACCTATTCGGTCGGTTCAACCTATTTCGTGGACGGAGGGATGCTAAAAGTGGTGTGAGGCGGGGGCAAAGCTCAAGGCTTCGCCCCGTAATCGTGCTCGTGCTCGTCGTCGGCCTCGATCTGCCTGGCGAGGAAAGCAATCGAGGACGAGGACGACGACGAGCACGATAAAGAAGCAGCGGGATTTTTCCTGATCGTGCTCGTCGGTCGTCGTCGGCCTCGATCTGCCTGGCGAAGAAAGCAATCGAGCACGATAAAGAAGCGGCGGGATTCATCCTGATCGTGCTCGTGGTCGTCGTCGGATCCGCCCGGCAAGCAAAGCAATCGAGCACGACGACGAGGACGAGAGCGGGCGGGGAGCCTTACCCTAACGCCCTTGCAGGCGTTGGATGGCCATCGCCTGATAACGCCTATCCTGGGCGTAGATCGGCTTGAGTTGTGTGACTTCTGTCCATTGTTGGCGCGCTTGGGTCCTATCCCCCATGACATCCAACGCCTTGGCATACTCGGCGTGATGGACAATTCGTTGGGGCGCTAGTTCGATCGCTCTCTTGTAATTGGCAACGGCCTCCTCTTTAGACGCCGGAGGAAATTGTCCGTAAATCACTTCGGTGAAGGCCTTCAAGAAGGGGTTCAAAAACACCATTTGATAGTTCCATTGGGCCAGGACCAAGTGGCCGAAATCGCTGTCAGGATCTAACCGCAACGCTCTAACTGCTTCAGTGTAAACCTGTTTGGAGTACTCGACTTTCGTCTTACCGTCGACGAGATCGCACAACTTTCCATAGGCAGCCGCCAATGCGACGTGCGCTTCCGAATCATTCGGTAGTTTCTCGACTGACTTCCGGGCCAGTGCGAGAGCCATTTCAGCGCAAGTTTTTTTTGCTACGGGATCGGTCTCGTCGTCGACCTTCATAACATATTGGCGAGCTAACAGCTTTGTGACCTCTATATTTTCGGGAGACAATCGGTCCGCAGCTTTCAGAACGGCGATCGCGGAGTCCGTTTCGCCTTTCTTTTCCAACTGCTCAGCGTCGATGATCAAATGTTCGGCATCCTGGGCCACAAGCGACAGTGCGAGGTTGAAAAAGCACCAGAAAAGGCAGATCCACTTCATACAGGAGCAGCAGGAGAGGAGTGGTGGAGTAATGGAGCGTTGGAGTGGTGGAGTGGTGGAGTCGTGCTTTCGGGGTTTATCGTTAGGACTTGCAAATCGTCGAGGTTTCGTTCGCGTAGAACGTCATCGGTCTTTTTGGGGCAACCCGAATTCCAGGTTGACAGCATAAGTTGGGCCCGGTCCTGCCGAAAAGATCAGCTTGTGAACAACAAGGCCTTAGCTGTGGGCGCGCGCGGTGATGGCCCGGCGAACCGAGGCGAGTGGCGCGGAGTCGTCGAAAACGACGGTTTCGCCACGGCGCTCAACGCCCAGTTCTTTCCAAAGCTGATCGAGATCCGGCGAAACGGGCTTAGCTCTCATCCGATCATAAAGCTCTTCCAGGACAGGAACTCCGATGGCTTGATCGGCAACTTTCAGAGCTCGCTCAAGCGGCCATTCGACCTCAATGCTTCCTCCGGCTTTCAAAATACCGCGCATCGCATCTTCGAGTCCGAGCCGGTTATCGGTCCGTTTACGGATTTCGATGTCAGCGAGCAAACAGAAGAGAGCACCGCCCCAATAGGTTCTACCCCAGGTGTGCGTGAAATCCAGTCCGCGATCGCCGGACTTCGGCAGCCCTTGGGCCATCGAGTCAACCATATCACCCCAGACCTTTTCAGGGAGCAAATCTCCCGCCCTGGCGCGAGCGACCGGCTCGACGTAAGTGGCCAATCCCTCCTCAATCCAGTGGTGACTTTCGGGGACCGACGGAAACGCCAAGTGCACCATCTCATGGGTCATTGTCCAGTCGTCGGCAAATCCCGCAGCGGTTGTCGCTCGGCCCACTGAAATCGAAATATGGGCGTGTTCCCAGCCAAACGCCCGCCCCGAGTCGACGCCCTTTCCGTCCTCCAACTGGACCGCGATGCTCACCTGCGGGACCGGAAATTTTGTGTAGTACGTCGTGACCGCTCGCGCCGCAGTGGCGATCCAATCGAGAATTAGTTTACGCAAATCCGCGGGGGTACCCGAGTCGAGGACGACATCGATTGTCGCCCCACCGATCTTCATCTGTGGATTGTCCTGAGCCATTGCCAAGGCGGAAAAGCCTAGCCAAATCAGAGCGGAGAAGAAAAGTGAACGCATAGGGATAAACCGCGAAGGTGAGTCACCTAAGATGGGAGGAAGTCGTTCAGAGAAAATTCCATTGAGCAACCTCTTAAATCTCCGGAGGATTAACCATGCAGCGTGAACACAGATACTCCGTCAACGTCCGATGGACCGGTAACACAGGCAAAGGCACCTCCGACTATCGATCTTACCAACGGAATCACGAAATCAAGGTGCTTGAGAAACCGCCGATACTCGGTTCAGCCGATCCCAAATTCCGAGGTGATCCCCTCCGATACAATCCCGAAGAGCTACTGGTCTCAGCGCTTTCGACGTGTCACATGCTCTGGTATCTTCACCTTTGCGCAGACGCCGGGATCGTCGTGGTGTCGTACGAAGATCGGGCTGAAGGAACGATGGAAGAGTCGAGTGAAGGAGGCGGCCGCTTCGTCCGCGTGACGCTGCATCCGCATGTTCGGGTCACAGGATCAGCCGAAAAAGCCGAAACGCTCCACCAGCGGGCCCACGAACTTTGCTATATCGCGAATTCGGTCAATTTCCCGATCCAGCACGAGGCGGTCACGGAACTGGTAACTACCTAAGCCCGAAGGGACTGACCAGAGTTCAATTCGGTGATGCCCCGAAGGCCTTTGGGCAAATCCCACAGTCATGTCAATCCTCCTCGTCGTCGTCATTCGTTCTCGTTTGGGGTCGAGGCGTTTCGGGGCGGGACCTTTCGGGCTACTGGGCTAAGCTTTCTTGCCCCTTCGGAGCGGGGTAGCCATGCGACAATTTGAATTTCGCTGATGCAATCATCTCCGGAATTGATGTAGTCTGCGCTCTATCCATCCCCCAATCTCCACACGATGAGCTCTCTTCTTGGTATCGACCTTGGAACATCCAGCGTGAAAGTCGTCGTCTTCACGCTCGATGGATCTATCCGTGGTCTCGGAACCGCCGAGTACCCAATTCTAACTCCCTCGGTTGGCTATGCGGAGCAGGAGCCGGAAGACTGGTGGCGCGCGACCGTTCTTGCGGTGCGTCAAGCGATGGAAAAAGCCGGAAAACCCGACATTTCCGGGATCGGGTTCTCCGGACAGATGCACGGTTTCGTTCTGATTGGCAAGGATCGAAGGGCACTCGGTCCAGCCATCATTTGGGCGGATCAACGGACTGCCGATCTGCTTCCGGAGATCGAGTCGATTGTTGGCCCAGATCTGAAGAAATGCGGCACTGCACCGGCCGCGGGATTTCTCATCGCGACATTGTTCTGGCTGCAAAGACATCAACCGGAACTGCTCGACCGAGCCCTGACGCTCGTGATGCCCAAGGACTATATCCGATTGAAGATAACTGGGGAACTTGGGACCGACGAGAGCGACGCTTCCGCCACTGGCATCTTCGACGTCGAACGACGGACCTGGGCCGACGATCTGATCACACGGTTGAAGCTGCCGCGTTCGATTTTTCCGGTCACCCATCAGTCCACTGAGCTCGTCGGGCATTTGAGAAAGGATGCCGCGGCGGAACTGGGTCTTGCTGCTGGCATCCCGGTCTCGGCTGGAAGTTCCGATCAGCCTGCACAGGCTGTCGGGAACGGGTTAATCGACCCGCCGCTGGGTTCAGTGACAATCGGTACCGGGGGACAAGTCTTTGTTCCGTTGAGTCAGCCGCTTCTGGATCCGAAGCTGCGGCTCCACACTTTTTGCCATGCCCCTCGCGAGCGGTGGTACCTGCTGGGTGCAATGCTTTCCGCCGGGATGGCTTTGAGATGGTTACGGGCCATCCTGGGCAGCGACCGCTTCTCCTATGCGGAACTGGATCAGCGCGGCCGGCGAAGTCGAGCCCGGCTGTGAAGGGCTGACCTTTCTCCCTTATATCGTCGGAGAGCGTTCGCCAATCATGGATGCCCGGGCGAAAGGCGGATTTGTCGGTCTGGCCTTGCGGCACGGCCCTGGCCATCTGGTCAGAGCTCTTCTGGAAGGCATTACCTTTGCGCTTCGGCAAATCATTGAAACGATGGAGGATTGCGGGGCTAATCTGCCAAAGCTGGTGGCTTCCGGCAATGGTCTCGGCAGCCCGCTTTGGCGCCAAATGCTCGCGGATGTTATCGACCGTCCGCTTTGCCAAGGGAAAGATGCGTTTGCCGCGGAACGCGCGGGCGTAGGAGCGGCAATGATCGGCGGGATCGGCGCAGGCATTTTTAAGGGCTACGACGAAGTGCGAAGTCTGGCTCCGGTTTTTGACGTGATCACCGCCCCTCAGGCAGACCGAAGAGATCAGTACGAAGTCGCGTATCGCCGTTATCTCGACCTTTATCCGAGATTGAAGTCCTGGTTTTGAGCGAGACGGCAAGACGCTATCCGATTTTCTTCAGGGGTGTCGCTCGGGGCCGGGAAATTTGCCCCAAGGGGGCTGGAGGGCTCAGCCCAGGGTTGAATGGCGCGAAGATAAGGCGGTTTGGGACGATTTATTGCCCCCCCCGAAGCGGGCTAGGATTCAGCTCAGCGTTTCAACCCTGATCATTACACACATCGGCCGGGGTTTAAGTGATTGCGAGGCGGGCGACCACTCCCATTATTTCCAAGGTGTTGCCCGTTGCCACCCCGACACAGGCTGGAAGCCTATGCTACACTAACACCGTCGCGTGGTAGCGGTAGGCACGCGGAACTCCCCTCAGGAAGCATTTCAACAAATCGCTCGACGCTCCGGCAAGCAATGTAGCATAGGCTTCCAGCCTGTGTCGGGGTTCGCCTGGGAGTTTGGACATTTGGAAGGGGGCATTCGGGGTGATTTATGCCCCGAAGGGGCTACAGGTTCAGCCCAGGGTTTCAACCGGTTTCAACCCTGGGAACCCTCAAAATAAGCGAGTTCGCCCTGAAGGGGCGGGCTGACCCGATAAGGCCCGCACCTGCCTACTTTCGCGTTGTTAGTACGTTCGATCTGCCGGCCCTTCTATCTTCAGCACAATCAACGAGTTGCTTTAAGAGCAATTAATTCGGCATGGAGCAAGTAAAATTTACTAATAACTAGCGGGAATTGTTCACCCGATAACCTGATCTGTCTATGTGATAAGCCGTCAACGAAGGGCCACCTGGCAAGTGAGAAGTTTGCCAATCAGAAAAGTCATATAGAAAGATTAAGATGTATGTTAAACATGAGACGGTAGGCGCCGCCAACCGGTGGTATCCAAGACGTAATTGGAGTCACTTGCCAATCTATAACATAAGTACCACCTACGTACTGTACTTCCTGTCCTGTCGTTTCATCAACTACTTTGGGATCTGAAAGCTCGTAGCTGAAAGCTGGGTTGAACGTTGATAATTCATTTACACCAAATTTTTGGCCGAAAAGGAAGTAATGACCAGCTCTAGAGAAAACCCCGGATCCAAACGTAACACCTGACAGTCTATGCCAACCGCTCATCCATGTGACAGACGCTGGATAGACTGGATGATTGGCCATGTGAAATTGATCTTGGCCAAAACAATGACCAATTAAAACGCTGGCCATAAGGGCGAGGGCAACCCGAACTGTTTTCATATTACGCGGCAATATCGCCAGAACACCACGCGCATAAAGAGAATCCGCCCTTTTTATTTATAGATGACTTTATCTGCTGTGAATGTTATGTAAACTAGACTTGTTATGGCCGCTAAAACCCACCCAGAATGTCGGCGTCTCCCAGCGGTGATAGGCGGCTAGGAGGTCACCTCCACCTCTGCGCGAGCTGGTAGACGCAGGCCTGGATAGCAATTATCTCCTAAACGCGGCAACTGAAAACACTCTGCATTGTAGTCAGTATGGTTATTAATAACCGAAAACAATGCACACGCGAGGTTAGGAGCGAATCTCTCGTGGACTTGGCGGCCCCTTCAGGGCTTATGCGGATGGGGAGATTTCCCAGGGTAAACCCTGGGCTAAGCTTTTTCTTGGCCACTTCGCGCCACAGATTGGAATCGTCCAAATCTAAACCCACGGCGCGAAGAGATCCCAATTCTTCCTTAAAGCCAATCAGAGGTTCATCTTCAGTTCTTAAAACCCTTCTGTGACCTCTGTGCGAGGGCTTTCTTCTTTCTTCTAGGTCAGCTTACGCAACTCCCTGAGCGCGACGGAGACCATTGAAAGATCGAGCTTACCCCCGGACTGAAAGTCGGCGAGCAGCTGCCCGCTGCGTTCCAACTTGCTCTTGTTTTCCGCTTCCCATTTTTGGATGAGCGAATCCGGCATCTTCTCTTCGGGGCTGAATTTCAGGATCAGTCCGGTGAGCTCTGTTTGCAGGCGGGAGAGATCCTCAGTGAGCCCTGTTTTGGCAAGCATTTGCCAGTGGGAACCTGCAGGCAAGTCGTCAATTTGCTTTCGTAGCCAGGAAAAATTGAGTCGCCCGCCGACGACAAAGTAGACGCCCGCCACTTCTTCGACGCTCCGCTTCGTTTCAATCGCGATCTCCACAATATCGAGCGCCGAGTAAAGCGGTTCGAAGCTTACCAAACGCTTGGCCAGATGTTCTGGAACGTTGTTTTGCCTTAGACGATCAGCCGCCGCTGTTAGAGCAGCACTCTCCTCAGAGGTTAAAAATCGATCGAGGTTTGCGGCAATAGCTTTGACGCCCGGAGCAAAATGCTCAACGTTTTTCGCGATATCATCTTTCAAATTCTGATATCTCAGGAACCAGAGGGTGGCACGCGTCATCAACCTTTCCGCGTCGATCAGCATGTCGGACTGCACGGCATCCGGCACTTCGTTGTCCAGAGCTTCGAGCGCTTGCCAAAACGAGACAAAATCGAAGATCTCGCGGGAGAGTAAATAGGCTCGCACGACGTCCGGGGTGGTGGCCCCGGATTCCTCCTGCATGCGGTGGACGTAGGTGCTACCGACCCGGTTGATCATCTCATTGGTCACATGGGTGGCAATAATTTCATGCTTGAGTGGATGACGTTCCATTTGTTCGCGATAGCGCTCGCGAAGCGGCGTCGGAAAATAGCGTACCAGCGCAGTGGAAATGTACGGATCATTCGGGACTTTGGAGGCGAGCAGCTGGTCATAGAGCATGATTTTGCTGTAGGCGAGCAGCACCGCGCGCTCCGGCGAGGTCAGGCCGACCTTGGCTGCCCTGCGCGAAGCCAACTCCTCATCGGACGGCAGAAACTCGATTTTAGGGTGGAGCTTGCCAGCCTTTTCCAGATGCTTTATGAAGCGCGTTTGAGCGTCCAGCGGCATCCCTTCGCGCACGCTGAGCGACTGCGTTTGGAAGTAATTGTCGCGCAACACCAGCACTCCGACTTCATCGGTCATTTCGGCCAACAGTTCGTTGCGCTGCTCTGCGGTGATGAGTCCCTCGGCGACCACGGAATTGAGCAGGATTTTTATGTTAACCTCGTGATCCGAGCAGTCAACGCCGGCGGAATTGTCAATCGCGTCGGTATTGATTTTGCCGCCGGCCAGCGCGTATTCGATGCGACCGAGCTGGGTGAGACCGAGATTTCCGCCTTCAGCAACCACTTTGCAGCGCAGTTCCCCGCCGTTTACCCTGATGGCGTCGTTGGCTCGATCCCCGACATTCATATGGGTTTGATTCGTTGCCTTTACGTAGGTGCCGATCCCACCGTTATAAAGCAGATCCACCGGCGCCTTCAGGAGCGCGCGAATGAGATCGGTTGGGGTGAGCGCATCATCGTCAACGCCCACGATCTTTTTCACTTCAGGGGTCAAAGTAATGGATTTGGCCGCACGCGAGTAAACGCCGCCTCCTGGTGATACCAGTTTCCGATCATAATCGGCCCAGGAAGAACGCGGGAGATTGAATAAGCGCTCACGTTCCTTGAAACTCGATTCCGGGTCGGGATCGGGATCGAGAAAAATATGACGGTGATCGAAAGCGGCCAGGAGCTTGATGTGGTGGGAGAGGAGCATGCCATTCCCAAACACGTCGCCCGACATGTCGCCGATCCCGACCACCGTGAAATCGGTGGTCTGGGTATTGATCCCCATTTTGCGGAAGTGCCGTTTGACCGATTCCCAGGCCCCGCGGGCGGTGATCCCCATTTTCTTGTGGTCGTAACCGACGGAACCGCCCGAGGCGAACGCATCGTCCAACCAGAAGCCGTATTCCTTGGAGACGCCGTTCGCGATGTCCGAGAAAGTCGCGGTCCCTTTGTCTGCGGCGACCACCAGGTAAGGATCATCGCCGTCGTGGCAAACGGCGTCTTTCGGGTGAACAATTTTGCCCGCGACCAGGTTGTCGGTTAAATCCAGCAACCCGCGCAGGAAAGTCTGGTAGCAGGCGATTCCTTCTTTCATGAAGGATTCGCGGTCGGCAGGCGGCTGCTTCACCACGAAGCCTCCCTTCGAACCGACCGGGACGATCACCGTGTTTTTGACCATTTGCGCTTTCATCAGGCCGAGGACTTCGGTGCGGAAGTCTTCCATGCGGTCAGACCAGCGCAAACCTCCACGGGCCACCTTGCCGCCTCGCAGGTGTACCCCCTCCACGCGCGGCGAATAAACAAAGATTTCGAACATCGGTTTCGGCTCAGGCAGTCCCGGTACCAGAGCAGGATTGAACTTGAAGGAAAGGTAGGGCTTCGGTTCGCCACGGGCATCCTTCTGGAAGAAATTCGTGCGGAGCGTGGCCTGGATCATGGAGAGAAAACGTCGCAGAATGCGGTCTTCGTCGAGGTTTTCGACTGCATCCAGTGCTTTGACGATTTCGACAGTCAGCTCCGAGGTCTTGGGTTCGGCTTCGTCGGGCGGCGCGGGATCGAAACGAGCCACAAAGAGTCCGGCCAATTTCTTCGCGATTGCCGGGTGCGCGGAGAGGGCTTGTTCCATATAAGCCTGGCTGAAGGTTAATCCTGTCTGGCGCAGGTATTTACAGTAAGCGCGCAAAATCGTGACCTCGCGCCAGCTGAGATTTGCCCCCAGCACCAACCGGTTGAAGTCGTCATTTTCAATTTCGCCCCGCCAAATGTGTGCGAACGCCTCTTCGAACCCCCTCTTCACAGCAGCCACGTCGAAGCGGATGTTTCCCAAGCAACTCAAGCCAAAATCATGGACGTAAACCGGCGTTTTTCCGTCGGGCTCAACCTTGTAGTTCAGCTCTTCGAGCACTTTGACACCCATGTGCTCGAGCATCGGCAAGCTTAAAGAGAGAGGAACGGGTTGACCCAAGAGGAACACTTCCAGCCGAAGCGGAGTGGCGCTTGCTTTCTCACCGGCATAAAGATTCACCGCCAGTTTATTCTCGGGCCCAAGCGCGTCAATGATCGCAGCGTCAGTGACAGCCCTGGCGACAGATCGTTCCTCACGGTAGCCGGCAGGAAAGGCGAATCCGAAACGATGATGCAGCTCGTTTCCCCGCTCCTCGCCGAAATGCGTGATGAGCGCGTCGCGAAGATCATCCCGCCAGCGGTGCACGACTTTCACGATCCGCCTTTCGATCTCTCGGACGTCGAATTCAGGAACGGTTCCCGGTTTGGTGCGAATGATAATCAGCATGCGCGCCAGGGCAGACTCGGACAGATTCACCGTAAATTCCGAGCTGATGCCGTTAAAAGCCTCCATCAGAACCTGCTCGATACGGTAACGCCTTTTGGTGGCGAAGGTCTCCCGCGGCACAAAAATCAGGCAAGAAACAAAGCGGCCGTAAACGTCGCTCCGCACGAATAGCCGGGTCCGCTGGCGCTCGCCGAGGCGCAGAATGCCGATGGCATTCTCGAAAAGCTCGTCCTCGGAGATCTCGAAAAGCTCGTCGCGCGGATATTGGTCCAGAATCGTGACCAGGGCCTTTCCCATGTGGCCGTTTGGGTCGAACCCCGCACGCGTCAAAACACCTTTAATCTTGCGGCGCAAAAGCGGAATGTCCGCCGGATTCGAATTGTAGGCGGTGGAAGTATACAGCCCCAAAAAGCGTCGCTCGCCTAAAACCCGGCCCTTGGCATCGAAACGCTTAACGCCCACGTAATCAAGATATCCGGGCCGGTGCACCGTGGCACGCGAGTTCGCCTTGGTCAGTACCAGTAGTTCTGGAACGTGGGCCAGCTTCCTGACTTCCGGAGTGACTGTCGCGAAGCTTTTCGAAACTTTGCTCTCGCTTGTCTCGCGCAAAATGCCGAGGCCTGAACCCGGCACAACAAGCAAAACGTCTTCATCCCCTTCTTTGGCGAGATCGTAATCGCGATAACCCAAAAAAATAAAATGGCCGTCCGCCAGCCAGGCCAGCAAGGCCTTGTCCTCTTCCAGGGTCTCTAAATCGAGCCCTGCCGGACAGTTCTTGCTGATGTCGGAGACCAGGCCATTCATCTTCTCCTTCATCTCAGGGTAGTCCTCGACCGCCTTGCGCACATCCGCGAGGATACGCAAAAGGCCTGCTTCCAGGTTGACTAGCTTTTTGGGATCGGTTTGCCGGTCAACTTCGACATGCATGACCGACTCAGGAGCGCCGCTCATATCGGCGGCACGGGGAAGAATCTCAATCAAGCCGCCCTCCGCGTCCCGCCGCGTTTTCATGACCGGTTGAATAATGAGATGGAGAGTCAACCCTTGCCGGTTGACTTCCATCGTCACTGAGTCCACCAGGAAGGGCATATCATCGTTGATGATCTCGATCACCGTATGGGTGGACTCCCATCCATCCTTTTGGATTTGCGGATTGTAGGCGCGCAGTTTGGCGGCGCCGGATTTGAACTTCCCCATGAAATCCAGGTGCGCTTGAGCCGCGCCGCAGAGATCGGAGATTCGGCGCTCGCCCAGGTCTTGCGGATCAACCTGGCTATAGTATTGGCGGATGAACGTCTCGGCGTGGGGATTTCGCGCCGCCTCTGTGCTTCGAAGGTGCGCCAGTACTGTTTCGATGATTTTTGCGGTTTCTTCCTGCGCGCGGTGTAACATGCAAAGCCTCCTCACTGTTTTTCGCTCTCCAAGCCAAGGTGATGGATCCGCCTAACGGGGGATGGGAGAACTTGAGCTATCATAAACTCTTTTGGGCGCTCGATAAGTCAATTTTGCGCCCGAAGCGGCTTTTACGGCTTCTCTCCGACTGTCGATAAAATTCGAACGATGAAAGTCGAACCAGGATAGTTCTCCAGCATTTCAAAAGGAACATCCTGCGGCAGCTGACTATTTTAAAATAAGGAGAGAGTCGACCCCGGAGTCGCCTTTCAATGCCGGATCAGCCATAGCCGGGAAATCAAGGAGATACCCGCCAGGAGAATGAGCACCACGAACGGCAGATTTTCCACTTTGGACGCTTCCCTTTGGTTGTATTGATTTCCGATCTCGCTGTAAAGGCCGTAAACTTCAACTATCCAGTCTTCATGATTTGCTGACTGACGCCGCTCGGAAACTTCGGATCGTCGGAGGTTAGGACGTCGCCCTCGAAAAAGCTAGCGCCTAATAAAAAGCAGTTTCGTTGTTAGGACACCAAAAAAATAGAGGTGTCGACCGTGCCCACGCAGCATGCTGACTCAGCATCAAACATCGCTCGGTGTGACAGAACACAGGCTGGAAGCCTATGCTACGTTGGTTTTCCGGACTATTGAGCGCTCTCTCAGAACCATGATGGAAGCTAGCGAGCCTGCGCTGGCGACGCGACGGCGTAAAGTAGCATAGGCTTCCAGCCTGTGTCGCATAGGCTCCCAGCCTGGTGTAGTTTGGACGTGTAAAGAGTCACGTCCGGAAGGTTCTGCCCCAACGGGGCAGGAGGACTCAGCCCAGGGGTTCAACCCTGGGAACCGCCACCCAGAGCGAGGCGCCCTAATCTGAAGGGGCGGCAGATCGAACGTAGCAACAACGCGAAAGTAGGGTCTGAATTGTACACGTCTCAATTGCGCACTCTGGTTTTTGCGCAGCAATAGGTTCAAGATTTATCTGGTCAGCCTCTCGCCCCTTCAGCATCTCCAACCCGGAGGATCGGGTGTTATTCATGGAACGCACATTCATGTGCCTCGTGAGGGCGAACTCCTTTATTTTGAGGATTCCCAGAGTTGAAACCCTGAGCTGAGTCCTGTAGCCACCTTTGGCAAAAAAAACATCTCAAAAACTACTTATCTTCACACCATTCAACCCTAAACTAAATCCTCAATCCCTTTTAAGGCAAAAACCGTCTCAAAAGCTACTTATCTTCGCCATTCAACCCTGAGCTGAGTCCTGTGGCCACCTTCAAAGCAAATTCCCTGACCTGACCTCCCACAAACGACCAAACTCCAGAGGCACGAAGTACGTGCGTAGCGATGCAGAAAGGCACCCGCCCCGGAGGACCGTTGAAGTCATTGTCCGTCCCATAGATTTTCGCCGTCGAAACTTCCTCATGATTCCAGGCACTTCGTGCGTGGCTACTATCGTGCTGTCCCCCTCCGAGACAAAAACCATCCCTTCTCGAAGCGATTCGCCCCTATTCCCACACATACAAACGAACCAGGATAGTTCTCCAGCATCTCAAAAGGAACATCCTGCGGCAGCTGACTATTTAAAATAAGGAGAGAGTCGACGCCGCAGTCGATTTCAATGCCGGATCAGCCATAGCCGGGAAATCAAGGAGATACCCGCCAGGAGAATGAGCACCACGAACGGCAGATTTTCCACCTTGGACGCTTCCCTGACAACCGATTGAAATCGCTCGCCTAAAGAGGGCGGAAGGCCCATTTTTTGAGGCCCTTTAAATCATTCGGCGAAGGAAGCTCCGGTTCCATCGGTTAAAAACGCCAAGCTGAAACGATTTGTGCGTGGCCTGAATGATATTGGTTGTATTGATTTCCTATTTCGGTGTAAAGGCCGAAACTTCAAATATCCAGTCTTCATGATTTGCTGACTGACGCCGCTCGGAATCTTCGGATCGTCGGAGTTTAGGATCGTCGCCCTCCAAAAAGCTAGCGTCTAATAAAAAGCAGTTTCGTTGTTAAGACGCCAAAAAAACAGAGGTGTAGATGGCGCCTACGCAGCGTGCTGACTCAGCATCCAATCTCCTTTTGCAATACGGTCTATGAGAGATTCAGACCCAGAACTCAAGAATAAAGCGGATGATTTCCCGCCCAGCTGCGTCCGGTTCAATCAAGTTCGTCGCAATGCCTTGTATTCACATTCTTGCTTCTTTGGTACCTTCGCGAACTTGTATTACAAAATTTTTGCAGGGGGCAAGTTGAGCCTCAAATGAGCGCTGATTCATAGCCATTCTGGTAGGTATCGCCGTGAGCCTGCGCTGGCGTCGCCATGGCGTAAAGTAGCATAGGCTTCCAGCCTGTGTCGCTCCCAGGGTTGAAACCCTGCGCTGACCCTGATCTGAGTCCTGTAGCCACCTTCGGGGCAAAAACCGTCTCAAAAGAGCGACGCGCCCTGAAGGGGCCGCCAGATCTAGCGCCTAACAGGCCAACGTTATAATTAGTATTGAAATATTTGTTTTTACTGCGAAAACACGCTTCTTTTTGTAGCTATTGTTTTCTCCCCGGACGTTTGCTAGAGTCCCCTCGTGGGTAAGTCGGCTCCAGTGACGCCAATGGACAAAACGGGTAAAGTGCGCCTTCCAAAGAGGAAGCGTTCGAGTGCCAGCGGACGACCCGCGGAGCGAGGAGCGTCTTTTCCCGATCGTTGGGATTGGCGCTTCGGCCGGCGGATTGGAGGCACTGGATGTTTTCTTGCGCAACGTTCCCGCAAAGAGCGAGATCGCTTTTATCATTGTTCAGCACCTGGAGCCGACGCAGAAGGACTTCCTGGTGGAGTTGCTCCAGCGATCCACCGCAATGAAGGTCGTTCAAGTCAAAGATCGGACTGTCGTACGTCCGGCCTGCGTCTATGTGATTCCGCCGAACAAGGAGATGTCTATCCTGCACGGAGTTCTCCACCTGCTGGATCGCATTGCACCGCATGGCGTCCACCTGCCGATCGATTTTTTCCTCCGCTCCCTGGCGGATGACGAAAAGGAGCGGAGCGTGGGCGTCATTTTATCGGGGATGGGCTCCGACGGCACATTTGGACTCCGCGCCATCAAGGAAAAAGGTGGAGCAACGTTCGTGCAAGATCCGGCTTCGTCTAAATTCGACGGCATGCCCAAGAGCGCGATTGCCGGCGGGACGGCTGACATTGTGGCCCCAGTGGAAATGTTGCCTGGCAAAATTATTGCCTATCTCCAGCGGGCACCGCTCGTCTCCAAGTCCGGACTTGTGAAGGCGGACAAAGCCCGAAGCGGTCTCGAAAAGATTCTGATCCTGCTGCGGGATCAAACCGGTCATGACTTCTCCCTCTACAAGAACATCGCCGTCTATCGCCGAATTGAGCGGCGGATGAGCATCCATCAAATCGACAAGATCGCGACTTACATCCGATTTCTGCAGGAGAATCCCCAGGAAGTGGGATTGCTGTTCAAGGAGCTTCTAATCGGGGTCACAGGCTTCTTCCGCGACCCTGGAGCCTGGGAAAAACTCAAGTCCGAGGTTATCCCGATGCTCCTGGCAGACCGGGCTCAGAGTCAGGTGCTGCGTGCCTGGGTGATCGGCTGCGCGACCGGGGAAGAAGCCTACTCGCTGGCCATCGTTTTCAAGGAGGCGGTGGAGAAACTCGAGCCAGCCCGAAACATTGCCCTCCAGATCTTTGCCACCGATCTGGACGGGGATGCCATCGAGAAGGCCCGCGCGGCCGTTTTCCCACCCAATATCTCTGCGGATGTGTCGCCGGAGCGCTTGAGCAAGTTCTTTATCCAGATTGAGCACGGCTACCGGGTCTCAAAAGCCATTCGGGAGATGGTGATCTTTGCGCCGCAGAATCTCATTAAGGATCCGCCTTTCACCAGGATTGACATTTTGAGCTGCCGGAACCTGCTCATTTACCTGTCGCCTGAACTACAGAAAGGACTTCTGCCTCTTTTCCACTATAGCTTGAACCCCGGCGGCGTTCTCTTTCTTGGAAAATCGGAAACCGTAGGCGAGTTCACCGAGCTCTTTGCCATGCTGGACGACAAAGCGCGGCTTTACCAGCGGACCGACTCGCCTTTGCGGACCAAGCCGGTCAAGTTTTCCTCGGCAATTGCGCCTTCGCTGCATGCTCCCGAACCGTCGGCGGAAACGAAGTCAGGGTTTAATCTTCAGACGTTGGCGGATCAATTGCTTTTGCAGAAGTACTCGCCGGCAGCCGTACTGGTCAACGAGCAGGGCGACATTCTATACATCAGTGGGCGAACGGGCAAATACCTGGAACCGGCGGCGGGCAAAGTCAACTGGAACATTTTCGCCATGGCCCGTGAGGGATTGCGTTATGAGCTGGACTCCGCCTTTCAGAAGGCGCTCCAGCAAAAAGACGCGGTCGTCCGCCGGAATGTGGATGTTAGAACCAACGGTGGAATGCTGGCGGTGGACATCACGGTGCAGGCCATCGCGGAGCCCTCTGCACTGCGGGGATCGGTGATGATCGTCTTTACCGATGTCGCAACACTTCGTGAACTGAGAGGGTCGGGCAAATCCACCCGGTCTACATCCGAAATGTTGGCCCAGATGGAGAGAGAACTCGAGCAGGCCCGTCAAGAGGCAAGGATCACCCGCGACGAGATGCAGACGTTTCAGGAAGAAGCCAGATGCGCCAACGAAGAAATGCAGTCGATGAACGAGGAACTGCAGTCGACGAACGAAGAGCTGCAGATGCTCAACCACGAGTTAAGTGCCAAGGTGAGCGACCTTTCCCGGCTGAACAACGACATGAAGAACCTGCTCGACGGCACGGAACTCACCACCCTGTTCCTCGACAACGGACTAAACGTGCGGCTTTTCACGACCGGATCGAACAGAATTTTCAAGCTGATGCGGGGTGACGTGGGGCGGCCAATCACGGACATCGCCTCCGACCTGGACTTTCCGGGCCTGGCGGATCAGGCGCGCGAGGTGCTGCGGACGTTACTCTCGCACGAGCAACAAGTCGCCACCCGCGACGGCCGCTGGTTTATGATGCGCATCATGCCCTATCGCACGCTGGAAAACATGATTGACGGCGTAGTCATGACTTTTGTGGATATCACTGTCTCCAAGACTCTCGAGGCGGAACTGCGGAAGACGCAAGCCGATTTGTACCAGCAGATCGGCGAGCAGAGCCCGAAATCCGACCGCCACGGATCTCCTGGAATACAGGCCGAGGCAACGCTGCGGTTTCCAGAAACAAAGGCAGGTCCACCAAAAAGATGACCCCCGCCAATCCATCGGATGCCGCCGAACTGCGCCGCCAGGCCGAATCGCGCTTAAGCGAAAAGCAGAAGAACCAGCGCTCGCTAGCCGGTGCGGAGAGGACGTCGCACGACACGCAGCGTCTTGTTTTGGAGCTGCAGATTCATCAGATCGAATTGGAGATGCAGAATGAGCAACTCGAGCAGGCGCGGGCAGAAACGGAGACTGCGCTGGAGCTTTATACTGAGCTCTATGAATTTGCGCCAACCGGCTATTTTACTCTGGATCACAATGGGACGATCCGGCAGGCAAACCTGACAGGCTCGGGCCTGCTCGGGGTGGACCGCTCCCGTTTGGTGAACCGTCGCTTCGGTCTCTTTGTGGCCGAGAAATTCCGTAACCAGTTCGGGTCCTTCGTGACGAAGGTCTTTGGTAGTCAGTCACGAGAGGCTTGCGAAGTCATGCTCCTGAGAGAGGGGAAAGCACCGTTCTACGCGCGGATCGAGGCCAAGAGCTCCGACGATGGCCTGGAGTGTCGCGCCGTGGTGGTGGATGTCACAGAGCGCAAACGGTCGGAAGAGAAAATCCAGGAACAAGCCAATTTTCTGGAGCTTGCTCACGATGCGATCTTTGTCCGCGGCTTGGATGAAAAGATCCGTTACTGGAACAAAGGCGCTGAACAATTGTATGACTGGACAGCCGAAGAGGCAATCGGCTGCGATTTTGAAAAAATGGGGCATGAAGACCGCTCTTCGTTCGAGGCGGCAAGGATGATCCTCCTGGACGGCGGAAGTTGGTCAGGAGAAGTGCGCAAGTTCACCAAAGCGGGAAAAGAAGTGGTGGTCGCCAGCCGTTGGACGCTCATGCGGGACGGGCAAGGAAATCCAAAATCGATCCTGGTAATTGACACCGACATCACGGAAAAGAGGCAAATGGAGGCTCAGTTCCGCACCCAGCGAATCGAGCTGATCGGAGCGCTTGCGGGCGGCATTGCGCACGATCTCAACAATATTCTCCAAGTCATTATCACCAATCTCGATTTGGCGGCGGCGTCGGAGGACTCCGGCGATCGGTTAGCGAAATATCTCGATGACGCCAGCCAAGGCGCCAAGCGCGCCACGAACTTGTCCAGGCGCCTGCTCACCTTCTCGAAAGGCGGAGCTCCGATCAAACAACCCCTCGATGTGGCGGAAGTTCTCACCCATGCAGTCCTCCTGGCTCTCAGCGGGTCGAAGCTCAAATCACAATTTGCCTTTCAGCGGGATTTGTATCCTGTCATCGGTGATCCGGTTCAACTGACACAAGTATTCGAGAATATCGTGATTAACGCCTGCGAAGCGACTCCGCGACAAGGCAAGCTTTTCGTTCGGGCCGAGAATGTGGATCAGGAAATCCCGACCTCGTCCGGGCTTCCTATTGGGCGGTATGTGAGAATCGAGATTGAAGACAATGGCGCCGGGATTTCGGCCAACATTCTAGACCGGATCTTTGAGCCTTGTTTTACGACCAAACCGGGCGGCAGCGGCCTCGGCCTGCCAACTGTTAAATCGATTATGCTACAGCATGGCGGGGATATCACTATCGAGTCACGGAGCGGCCATGGGACGACCGTTTCATTGATGCTACCGGCTTCAGGACACCGACCCGAACCGCCCGCTGCAACTCTGCCCCCTCCGGTAGTGAAAGCCACTGGACGGATCCTGGTCATTGACGACGAGGAGATGATCCTCAGCGTCGTGAGCTCAATGCTCCATACTCTGGGGTACGAATGCGCTGTGGCGGTCGATGGTGTCAAAGGCTGCGATGAATATGTTCGGGCGAAAGCAGATGGTGACCCTTTCTCAGCGGTTCTGCTCGATGCCACCATTCCGAACGGGATCAGCGGCGAAGAGGCCTTAAAGCTCCTTTTAGCAAAGGACCCGGATGCTCGGGTAATTTTGTGCAGTGGCTATGCGGACGGCGACCTTTTCGAGAAAGCGGAGCAACTTGGATTCAAAGCTTTTCTGGCGAAACCATTCAGTATCTCGGAATTTATCTCCGTGTTTAACAAAGTGCTTTCTTAGCAGAAGTTCAGGAGTTGCGGGAGTTCAGGAGTTGCAGACTGGGATCCGCTTTGGCGTCCGGTTCCCGGCGTTTGGCAGAATCCAATCGCGATTCAGGTTTGGTACCAGTGCATCGTCTCACGGATACGGCGTGCGGCCGCACATATAGACGATGCGCTGGAATAAAACCTGTGATTGATTAGTCGATATGCGCCAAATTTTAGACACTGAAGAATACGTTCAGATCCCGCCCGGAATGTATTCCGAACCGTTCTATCGAATCACCTACCTGATCAAAGAAGAGATTCGGAAGTACAAGTGGATCGAAGGTGAAAAAGGCCGCAAACTGACCTGGGCGGAGGCTCGGCAGGAATGGTCCGCAGCTTACCGCGAGAAGTTCGAAAAATTTCTGATCGACACTCTCACTTTTCCCGACGTAGTGTTCCCGGACGAGGAGCCCGCGGAGCACAGTTTCACCGCCGGCACCGTGCTCAATAGATTGCCACATAGAACCGGCGGGTAGGTTCTCCCGGCGCACTTACCCCCTCCTCCGTCTAAGAAAGTTTTCTCTCATCCGGAAATATGAAAGTCATTGCGATCAACGAATTTGGTGCGACCGCTAACTTTCGCGAGGAGCGGAGAGATATCCCAAAACCGCGGGCGGACGAAGTCCTGATGCGGATCCGGGCCGGTTCATTCAATCCGATCGATTATAAAATCCGGCAGGGCCGCTTCGGAGGCAATCTTCCGATGGTGCTTGGTCATGATGCCGCTGGAGTGATTGAGGCCGTGGGGAGCCAGGTCGGACGGCTGCGAGTCGGCGATGAAGTATGGGCCTACCTCGGCGGCCCATGCAGTAACGGAGCGTATGCAGAATACGCCTGCATCCCCCACGAATTTGTGACAGCCAGGCCCCGAATATTGTCGTTCGAAGAAGCCGCTTCCGTTCCGGTCTCTGGTTTGACCGCCAATCAGTCCATACGCCTCAAAGCAAAACCGACGCCAAATGATTCTGTCTTTATCGCTGGTGGTTCCGGAGGGCTCGGATCTGCCGCCATCCAGATATTGCAAATGATCGGGGTGGAAAAAATTGTTACCACTTCCGGCCGGGAAGCCAGCACGCAATTTATGATCGAAGAGCTACGCTTGAGTCCCGAACAAGTCATTGATTATCGCGGCAAAGGATTGAAACAGTTGACCTCAGAGGCGATCGCGGCAAACGGCGGTGCTTTTTTTGATAAGACGCTGGATTTCGTCGGAGGCGAGATGAAGCGTCTTTGTTTTGAATTGGTGGATTTCGATGGTGACATCGTTTCGACGGTTGAAGAGATCGACCCCTTTGCGGTGCCGGTCTGGCATGGCCGGGCGAGCCCGCTTTTCCGCAGGTCGGCCTCCCTCCATTTCCACTCGCTGGGGGCGCGAGGTCTTTACGGCTCGAGAGAAACCTGGCCCGGGTATACTCAGCAACTCCATGAATTAACGTTCCTGTACGAAGCCCAGAGACTATGGCCGGTGGGAGTAAAAAATATCGGCGAACTCTCGGTCGAAACTATCCGCCGAGGCCATGAATTACTCGAAGCCGGCGGCGTGCAAGGGAAACTGATCTTTACGGTGCCGGCGTAGGACAGGAAGGAGGGCGAAGCGCCGCCTGAGCCGGGGCTTCCCGCGTCACCCTCGCCTGCGGCGTTACCCCCCAAAGATCAGTCATTCGACTCGATCACGATGTGCACCGCCATTGACATCATAAGGCAGAAAGTGCGCGGCGCTCTTGGTCGGGCGGCACGTAGCTATCCGAGTGAGAATTCGTGGGGGATCACGTTGTCGGGCGAGGCCACCCGGGAAGCCCCGGCTCAGGCGGAGCTTCGCCCTACCTGCGCCGATGCTCCTAGAGACTCAATTCGAGTATGGGCCGAATGGCCAGGGTTCTTCGAAGCCTTTGGCGTACTGGTTGTAATGGGCGGTACCGATCCGCACATTTTCTGTATCGGGATTCGAGATCTTCTGCTCAATCCTGCTTTGCTTTGATCCGTTGCTGCTCGCGCACGCGGACAAGCCAACGACCATCACGGATCCCGCGACAACCAGCAATCGGTAGAAGAAAATTCTCATAGGTTTTAAATTCAGCCGCCGGATTCCTGGCAATTCACAGGCTCACCCCCGGCCAAGGTGAAACAATGCTACTCCATCAAGCGATCGCAGTAAATTGTTTTATTTTTATATATAAAAAATTATATTTTTTCTTAATTAAATGAAAAAATTGTTTTGAACTGGTGGATTTCGATGGTGAATCGTTTCCACCGTCAAAGAGATCGATCCCTTTTCGGTGCCGGTCTGGCATGGGCGGACGAGCCCGCTGTTCCGCAGATCGGCCTCACTCCATTTCCACTCGCTGGGCGCGCGAGGTCTTTACGGCTCCAGAGAAACCTGGCCCGGGTATACTCAGCAACTCCATGAATTAACGTTCCTGTACGAAGCCCAGAGACTATGGCCGTGGAGTAAAAAATATTAGCGACCTCTAGGTCGAAACTTTCCGTCGAGGCCATGATTACTCGAAGCCGGCGGCGTGCAAGGGAAACTGATCTTTACGGTGCCGGCGTAGGTAGGTAGGGCGAAGATCCGCCTGAGCCGGGGCTTCGCGCGTCGCCCTCGCCCTGCGGCGTTACCCCCCAAAGATCAGTCGTTCGATTCGATCACGATGTGCACCGCCATTGACATTATAAGGCAGAAAGTGCGCGGCGCTCTCGGTCAGGCGGCATGTAGCAATCCGAGTGAGAATTTGTGGGGGATCACGTTGTCGGGCGAGCCACACGAGAAGCCCCGGCTCAGGCGGAGCTTCGCCCTACCTGCGCCGAGGCTCCTATAGACTCAATTCGAGTACGGGCCGAATGGCCAGGGTTCTTCGAAGCCTTTGGCGTACTGGTTGTAATGGGCGGTACCGATCCGCACATTTTCTGTATCCGGATTCGAGATCTTCTGTTCAATCCTGCTTTGCTTTGATCCGTTGCTGCTCGCGCACGCGGACAAGCCAACGACCATCACGGATCCCGCGACAACCAGCAATCGGTAGAAGAAAATTCTCATAGGTTTTAAATTCAGCCGCCGGATTCCTGGTAATTCACAGGCTCACCCCCGGCCAAGGTGAAACAATGCTACTCCATCGTTTCCGCGCAATGAGAATCCGTTTTCAATAAATGTTAACGACCTCGATTTCATCGAGATGTCCTGAGCTGATCGACGTCGAGGTCCGTACCTGGATCATGCGCGGCCTCAGAGCGTTCACCCCTTCAATCTCGGTTCCGAACGCTCGTGTCTTCGCCTTCAGATTTTTCAGCCCCATCGCAAGTCGCCATTCGTACGATTGCCGAGCCCTGCCAACATGACTTCTCGATCTGAATCGAGCGCACCCTCGACCGATCGCTCATCAATTGCGATCCGCTTCGATCCGGCGCACGATGGCCTGGACAAACTCCTTAGTAGACGCCGTGCCGCCCAAGTCGCCAGTGCGCACCTGATCTTCGTTTAACGTTTGATCGATCGCCTTGCGCAGTCGTTGTGCAAGGTCGTTCCGGTCGACGTGATCAAGCATCATCGCGGCCGCCAGCAACAAGGCGACCGGATTGGCAACGCCTTTACCCGCAAGATCTGGCGCCGAGCCATGGACCGCCTCAAAAATAGCAGCATCCACCCCGATGTTAGCCGCAGGGGCCATCCCCAATCCCCCCACCAAGCCGGCCATTTCGTCCGACAGAATATCACCGAAAAGGTTAGTCGTGACGATGACATCGAATTGCCACGGATTGAGCACCAGCTGCATCGCACAGGCATCGACTATCCGGTCGTCCATCTGCACGCGGCCTTGGTAGTGTTTCCCCACCTCTCGGGCGGTCTCTAAGAAAAGGCCGGTCAGCGCCTTTAGGATGTTGGCCTTGTGAACAATAGTTACCTTCTTGCGACCATTGTGAACTGCGTACGTCGAACGCATATTCGGCGATGCGCCGGCAGCCTGAGCGGGTGTTCACCCCGGAGCCGATGGCGACCGCGTGAGGGTCATCGCCGATAGGAATATAATGCTCAAAGCCGACGTAAAGACCCTCCAGGTTCTCGCGCACCAGCACCACGTCGATGTCTTCATAGCGCCCTCCAGGCAGAAGGGTGCGGGCGCGACGCACATTAGCGTACAATTGAAATTCTTCACGCAACCGCACGTTCGAGGAGCGGTAGCCACCGCCTACGGGGGTAGTCAGTGGTCCTTTGAGCGCTAAACGGGTGCGTCGGATACTGTCCAGAGTAATTTGAGGAAGCGGGTCGCCAAGCGCCTCCAATCCTGACATCCCTGCCTTGTGCGTTTCCCAGGCGAATGGGGCATTCAAAGCATCCAGCACTGTAATCGTCGCCTCGACAATTTCGGGACCAATGCCGTCACCGGCAATCAATGTAGCTGGGATCGATTTCTCCGCGGCGAATTGCACTTTGGTACTCCATTTCTGTTTTTTTGATTTAAAGTAAAGCCAGCGTGCCTGTTATACAGACCACTGACCGCCGGAGGTGAGCCGTAGGCCTAAGACATCACAAGCCCTCCATCGACGTTGACCGCCTGCCCGGTAATGTAGGAGGCATCATCAGAAGCAAGAAAGCTCACCAGTCCCGCAATGTCTTCGGCGTTACCCCGCGGTTAAGGGGAACTCCTTGAATCCATTCTTTCATCAATTCGCCCGCTTATAATTACCGAGAGCTCCCCAATGCTCGTCGTTGTAAGCCCACATGTCGGTCTCGATGATTCCGGGGCAAATGGTATTCACCGTAATGCCGTGGGGCGCCAATTCCTTCGCCAGGCTTCGGTACCCTTGCGAGAAGCCGCTCACGCAGATTCCGCGAGCCAACGCCTCCCTGGTCACCGCGCGGATCGCGGCGTTCATTCCCGGCGCGTCTCCTCCGCTGGTCAGTACTCCAAGGCGTTTCATAGGATCGTCGCGCGTGCCTGTCGGCAGCTAGTTATTCCCTTGCACCTGCCAATTCTGCCTTGCGCTCGGCAAGGAGGCTTCGGCAGATTAATCCATTGTATTCAGCGTTGCGGCGAACGCCGCCTATCTTTCGCAAATAGCTCGAGAATTGTCCTGGGTCCAACCGGTCTCCGCTCAATGCGACAAAGGCGAGGTTCGCTTCCGACCACTCAGGATGAAGCCTGCGCCAGGCAAAGATGTAAAGGGTGCGCAGGCGCGTTCCCTCGTAGTCCAAAGATAATCCCATCAGGTCCCTCAAGCTGATTTGACTGATCCATTCACCGCTATAGCCCGTGCCCAGCAAATGACGGATCAACAGTTCCTGCCTCCTCTCAAAGGCTTTGCCCAGAAACTTCAGGCGTACGGAGGCTAGATCGTCGTCGGTCTCGCCGGGAAAGGCATCTCGAAAATCCTGCTTCAAAGCGACACCCCGATTAATCAAATCGGCGCTGAAATGATCTAGCAACTGAACCGAAACACTGCGGACCCAGTCCATTTCCATCACCGCATCCCGCATGTCGCTGGCCATCATAAAAGCAAAGTTCGGCGCGCACCAGTACGTCGGCAGCCGGAATTCAATACTGACCTCGTTCTCATCACTCACATCGACGCGGCTGACAAACTCCAGCTCGGCGACCGATTCATCAATTTCTGGATCGGTCACCGTATCCAGCGCGGTTCGTATTTGCTCCAATCGGTATGGCAGGTTGGTCATCTTCGTACTTACCGAATTCTTAGCCAACGCCGACTCCCACATCTTTGCCCACCGGCTCCTCGACAATTGGTAACCCCAGTCGAGCGCATTGTTTCGCGATATTAATGTCGTAGAGCCGAGCGCAGTTTTCCGCCATGATCTTCTTTTTCACCTCCAGGCTCAGCGTGTGGTTTGCTTCCGCGGCCAGCTCATCGGACAGTTCCAGATCCATAAACTGCTCGATGATCCATTTCGGACGCCAGATCGCGTAATCGCTGCCGAAAAGAATCCGATCAGCCCCTAACCAGTAGAGCAACTCGGTGATGATTTCGGAGAAATACTTCCGGCGAGTGTGAATCAAAGCGCTGGCCACCGCCAAGCCCGCGTAGACATTTGGTTCCTGCGTCGCGATCCAGCAGAAATCGTCCAGACGTGGAAGCCCACAGTGCTCGACAATGAAATTGAGGTCCGGAAAACTGGTGGCCGCATCATCGACGTCAGCCACATCGAAAGCATCCCGATTGAGCGGCAGAATGGTCGGGCCCTTGTGCACGTGAATGTTTTTGATCCCCAACTCCTGGGACTTCTCCAGGTAACGCTGCGCCCATGGGTCAGAAAGTTTGTACCCTTTGGAGTTCCCATTCCAGTCTGCGGTGTAGAGCTTAACCCCTTTCAGCTTGTACATCTCCGCTTCCTTTTCCAGTTGCTCCAAACCCACCTCGCCGTTGCGTGGGTCCCACCACCCATTGGCGATCAGGCGGTCGGGGTGTTTCTGGGTGAGCGCCCAGTTTCTCCGCAAATCTCCAAAGCCCTCTTTGTAAAATTCTCCCAGGTAGGCCGGCTGAAAGATGGCCATGTCGACATAGCCCTCTTCAAAAAGGTCCTTCATCAAATCGGCTTCGCTGTATTTCTCGAACTTTTCCCGGGTCCAATAATACTCTTTCGGGCTAATCTTGTGGTAGTTATAAAAACAATTGATAAATTCTTCACCATGCCGGTTGCGCTGGTTAGCAGGACTCGCATCCCACAGCGCTATATGACTGTCGATGACAAAGATTTTCTCTCCGCTCTTGGTGGTAAACATAATCAGTTAATAGTTAATCGTTCTGTGTTCTTGCTGAATTCTTTCTTCACGGGATTAGCACGGCGCGCCCTTTGACCTTGCCTGCATGGAGATCATGCAGCGCCTGGTTAGCTTCGCTCAATTTGTACTCCTTGGTGGCCAGATGAACTTTGCCCCGGTCAGCTAAATCCATCAGCTCGACAAGTTCGGTGTAATTACCTACCAGGTTGCCGATGATGCTCTTTTCCGAGGTTATCATGTCGAGCGCTGAGATCCGGATTTCGCCGCCGTACCCGACGATATAATAGGCGCCGTTGTTTCTCGTAATGGCCAATCCCATGTCGATGGCGGTGCCTTCCCCGACGAAATCGATGACCGCATGGGCGCCTTTTCCGTTGGTCAGCGCCTTGACGGCTTCCACCTCGTTTTTTCCATCGCCTTTGATGGTGAAATGCGCCCCGCATTCCTTTGCCAGTGAGAGCGCCAGGTCGGACCGGTCAATCGCGATAATGTCAGCAGCGCAGAGAGCGCTGAGAACCTGAATGCCGATGTGCCCAAGGCCGCCCACCCCGATGACCACGACTTTTTCACCCGGAGAGAGGTGGGCGGCTGCCTTTTTCGCAGCGTGGTAAGCCGTTAAACCCGCGTCAGCCTGCGGGGCAACGTCTTTTGGCGAGAGGGTTTGAGGCAACTTAATGAGAGAACTGACTCCGGTTCGCAACAACTCCGCATATCCGCCATTGGTGTTGATGCCGGGGAATTCACTGCCGTCCACATGCATATCATGCCCACGCCGGGCTTCCAAGGCGTGACAGTTGGAAATCAAGGGATGGCAAATGACCGGATCACCCTTCTTGAATCCCTGTACGCTCTTCCCTATTTCCTCTACCCAACCGGCATTTTCATGTCCCATGATGTAGGGAAGTTTGACGTCAACCTTCTGACGCCAGATCCCTTCAATGACATGAAGGTCGGTGCGGCAGACGCCCGCTCCGCCAATTCGCACCAGAACATCTGTGTCATTCACCAGTCGGGGTTCGGGCACCTCCTCCATTTTGACGTATTCCGAGCTAGCAAGGGCGGTGTCGTAATTGTATAGTACTGCGGCTTTCATAGTAGCGTGTCGTTCGCGGCTGTTCCGGTAGCCGTTCCGTTGGTAGTTCGTGGGGGTATAAGACACATGAATTGAAGATAGATAATCGCTCGTCGTCAAGCCCGTTCAGAGCAATTCGTTTCGGATTGACCAAAAGCCTTTATCGAACCAACTCCTTGACCGCCGCAACCAGGTGTTCCGGTTCAAGACCATGGAACGCCCTGAAGAAACTTATTGCCCGTCTCGTCGAGGATGGTAGGGAACAGCGGGCCGCGTACTCAAGAGAACAATAAGATAAGTTAAGGTCACGTGGGATAGACGATTCTCAAAGCGGGTGACACCGCTAAGGAGCGTAAAGTCAAGACCTACTCAGGTTCCGTATTGACCGTTAGCGAGTATGGTTTCGTGCTTGTACCCGTTTACGTTTTCTGGTGGGGGAACCGGACAGGCTATAGGCGGGCTCCTCCCCAGTAGAAAGATTGGAGGCTCGCGACTTCCGGACGATTCCGGCGGGCACGCCGCCGCGGTTGCCAATCGCTTCTCCGCTTTACCCGCCCACTTGCCGCTGATGTTGCTCGCGGAGCTTTGCATGCGTCACAAAATCCTCCTGCAGGTGGGAATAAAGCCGGCGGTAAAGCTGGTGATACTCCATATAACGGTCGTGATTCGCTGGGATCGGATCCATGCGGTCGATGTACTCGGCCTTCTCTTTTGCAATAGAGAAATCTTTGAAGATTCCAGTCGCCACGCCGGCCAAAATGGCGTCTCCCATGGGTGCGCCGATGCGGCTCTTTACGAAGACCGTTGGAACGTTGAAGATGTCGGTAATCATTCTGCGCCACAGCCGGTTTTTCGCACCGCCCTCGTTCAGAACGATGGGGAGATTGATGTTCGGACAGCGCTCCTGGATGATGCTAAAGGAGTCGTACATCGCAAAGGTAACGCCTTCCATCATGGCCCGGACAAGGTGGGCCTTGGTGTGGTTTAACGAAAGACCGAATATGACCCCACGCGCATGCACATCCCAAAGTGGTGTGCGTTCCCCCATCAGATAGGGCAAAATGAGCAGGCCATCAGAGCCGAGCGGAACGGACTCGGCCTGCTTCTCCATCGAATCGTACGCACTGAAGCCCGGGACAACTTTCTCGGTAGCCACTTCGAGCTGGGAAAAATTGTCGCGCAGATAACGCAGGGACTGCCCGCCGCATGTGGTTGCTGCTACCGTGGCAAATACCTTGCGGGAATCAGTCACGTAAGAGCAATTGATCATGGTGTCGAGAATCAACTCCGGGTTTTCGTGGACGACGCCGATGACGCCGCAGGTCCCCAGATTGATCTGGATGTCGCCCGCGTTCACTGCGCCGCCTCCCACCCAACCGGCGTTGCAATCAACCGAGCCGGCCGCGACCGGAATGCCCGCAACCAGGCCCGTTTCTTTTGCGGCCGCTTCCGTGATAGACCCAATGATCTCTTCACAGGAAAAGAAGTCCGGCATAATCCTCGGATCTAAACCAATTTTCCCGAGGAGTTCTTCATCGAACTTGTTTTGCCGAAGATCATAGGCGATTCCAAAGAAGGCGCCCGAAGAGAAATTTGCCGTCGCCTTCCCGGTCAGCTTTAACCGGATGTACCCATCGATGGTCAACGCCTTGTAGATCTGGGCGAAAGATTCCGGGCGATTCTGCTTTTCCCACATCAGGTTCACCAGCGTGGGATGATCTTCCAGCCGGTTGCAGCTAATCTCGAAGAGCCACTTTTCGCCAACATTATCGCGCAGCCACTGCACCTGTTCCGTAGCTCTGCGATCCATTAGGTTATACGCGAGATGAATGGGGCGATGATGTTTGTCCACCATCACCAGCGAAGGTAGCGCGGAAGAGTTCGCGAACCCTTTGATTTGATCCGGGCGGACCTTTGAGTTTTCCAGACATTCTTTGATGACCTCGCAAGTTACCTGCCAGTACAGATGCGGGTCGTGCTCTGACCATCCGGAATGATGGGCGTAGATGGGATATTCGCGATAGGCGTAAGCGAGAACGGTGGCCTGGTCATCTATGATGCAGGCCTTGGCTCCGCCCGTTCCGTGGTCCAGCCCGATTAGATAACTGGTCATGGCTTGTTACGGTCGAACCTTCTGTTGAATTGGTGGACAGATAGCTGACGGCTCCTCGTGACTAACTCTTTCAACGCTTTGCCGAGTAAAAGATAGTCCGTGAAGGTGTGCCGCCATCCGAGCGTAAGTGAATTCGGACATAGATGCTTCGCGTTCACCGAATAAAAATTAAAGCGGGATGTTCGAGCAGTTCCTTCAGACCAGTTAAGAACTCGGCGCCGTATCGTCCATCGATGACACGATGATCGAAGGTCCCGTTGATGGTTGCAGTGGGTTGCTCGCGGAGTTGACCGTTCACCCAAACCCCGCGCGATTGAATGGCGCTGACGGCGAGGATGCACGATTGCGGAGGATTGAGGATGGCTGTGAAACGCGTGATGGGATACTTGCCAATGTTGGAAATGGTGAGCGTCCCGTTTTCAAGAATTTTGGGATCAAACTTCCCAGTGCGGACCTGCGCGATGTTGGCGGCATTGGCCTCCGCGAGAGAGGCAATGTCTTTCCCCCGCACGTCGCAGACGACAGGCACTGCCAAACCCTGCTCCAGCGACACCGCAAGACCAATGTTGACCGACCGGAAGACTCGTATGCCCTTATCGGTGAACGATGCATTCACCAAAGGATAATCCCCGGCAGCGATGGCGAGGCACTTCGCAATGATGTCATTATAGCCGAACTTGATGCCCTTGAAATGCTCGCTCAGAGCGGAGCGCAGCCGGATTAAGTCGGTCATGTCGACTTCGATCTCTGCCGTGAAAGTGGGAACCGAAGAGCCAGCTTCCATGCGTTCGGCAATGATGCGCCGCATGCTCGTTAGCGGGACCAGTGTGAAGCCCGTGACATCTCCAGTTGCTCGACTTGAATCAGGTGATCCTGCGCTCACACCGGAGAATTGAACTACGTCGCTACGTCGCAGAATTTCCTTGCCGACACTACGATGAACCTCCGCCAAATCGAGACCGCGATCGCGGGCTTCTTTTTTCGCTGCGGGTGTCGCCTTGACTGTTCGGTTTGACGAGTCGGCCTGCGCCGAAGGAGTGGTCTCTGGTTCCGATACCGGCGTTGCCAGCGTTGTCGGTTCAGTCGGAGTGATGACGTCCAGGTCACCCGCTGTAGGCTTGCTCGGGGCGGACTCGGTTTCAAGAGCGGTCAGGTCTTCGGGATCCCCGATGTACGCGATCACGTCGCCGACCGTTCCATAACTGCCCTCTTCCACTAAACGCTTGAGGAGAGTGCCCTGGGCGAAACTCTCCACTTCGAGCAGGGCTTTGTCGGTCTCCACCTCCAAGAGAATGTCCCCGCGTTTGACGGCATCGCCCGCCTTCTTTTTCCAGGAGACCACCAAAAGCTGGTCGGTGTTGGTTCCGCCCGACGGCATTGTTATTTTGCTCAGCATCTATTCTCCTTAGCTCGCCTTGTTCTCGCTACCGAAGGCCCTGATAAATCCAATCACTTCGTCAATCAAAGCGGCCTGGCTGCGCACGTTCATATCCAGGACGCCTCCGCGGCCAAGAACGTCATTCGGATTCATGCGGCTCAGGTCGCTCTCGGCCAAGTACTGGCGGTTGCTCTCGATCACGACACGCTTTAAGCCCGCTCCTACGTTCACCTTGGCAACGCCACGTTCAATGCTTGGCCTGAAATCCGCCTTATCCACACCGGTCCCACCATGTAAAACTAACGGCACCGACACTTGCTGGTGAATTTGCTCCAGCAGGTCGAAGTCCAGCTTCACCTTACCCCCCTCAAGAAAGTGGATATTCCCAATGGACACTGCCAGCGCGTCGATACCCGTCTCGGCGACAAACTTCGCCGCGACCCCGGGATCAGTTTGATGGCCCGCGCTCTGTTGTCCGGTGGGTTGATCGGCCATTCCCAGCGAACCAACTTCTCCTTCGACCGCTACCTGGCAGGCATGGGCAAACTCGACGAGCTTTCGCGTGACAACCGTGAGTCGATCAATCGGCATTCCTTCGTCGACGAACATCACCATATCGAAGTCCGCCTTCACTCCCTGGTAGGCCACGTTCATATCGATCGATTCGTTCAAAAGCGTTGCTACCGGAACGGAAACGCTTTGCGCGACTTGCCGTGCCAACGCGCCGTAGAGATTGATGTCTTCCTTAAATTTGCGCTGTGGGTTGGCGAGATATTCACCGCAGAATCCGACCATGACCGGCGAGCGTGCGATCTCAGCGGCACGAACGACGGCGAGTAACGATTCCAGATTCCAGGCCTCAAAGTAGCCGACGGCGTACGAATTTTCCTGGGCGTGCCGAAGCAGGTCAACACATCGAATCGATGACATTAAGTGGACCCTTTCGTTTTGCTTGGATGATTACTCTACCATCAGCGAACGCGCCGCGGCGACGATGCGATCTGCGGATGGGATGACAAACTTCTCCATGATGGGTGCGCACGGGATCGGCACATCGTAGGCCGCTAGACGTTTGATCGGGGCGTCCAGCAAATAGATCTCGTTCTCGGCAATATAAGAGGAGAGTTGAGCGCCCCAGCCGTTGCGGTAGTTATCTTCGTGTACGATCATCAGACGCCCAGTTTTCCGCAAAGAAGTGACCACGGTTTCGTAGTCGAAGGGTACCAGGGTTCGCGGATCTATCACCTCGCAGCTAATGCCTTCCTGATCGAGCGCAGCTGCCGCATCCATAGCGCAGTACATCATGAAAAGATTGGCGACGATGGTGATGTCCTTTCCCTCGCGGCGGACGGTGGCCTCGCCGAAGGGGATGGTGTACTCGCCGTCAGGGACCTCGCTGACTGTGGAAAGCGCTTCCTTCTCCTTGCGCTTGCCCCCGTAAAGCAACTTGTGCTCAAAGACCAGAACGGGATTGTCATCACGAATCGCAGTCTTGAGCAGACCCTTTGCATCGTAGGCCGTTGCCGGGCAGATGACCTTTAGCCCCGGGACGTGGGTAAAGAAGCCTTCGAGACTCTGTCCGTGCTGCGCTCCTCGGCCGGTCGCGCCCACCGGCGCGCGCATCACCATCGGAACGTTGACCCTTCCGCCCGACATGTAGCACATCTTGGCGGCCTGATTGACCATCTGGTCCATGCAGCAGAACAGGAAGTCACCGTACTGAAGATCGGCGATGGGACGCATCCCGGTCATGGCGGCGCCTACCGCCATCCCTCCGATCAGGATCTCCGATATCGGGGTGTTCAACACCCGATCATAACCAAACTTGGCGTGCAGGCCCCGCGTTACCGCAAATGCGCCGCCGTAACCGCCGTCGGCGTCGCTGATGTCTTCACCAAGACAGAAGACACGCTCATCGCGCTCCATCTCTTCCATGATGGCCTGATTCAATGCTTCAACGATGGATATTTTCGCCATTATCGGTCTCCGGAATTCCAGTAAACATTTTGCAAAGCGTCTTCGGGGAGCGGATCGGGGGAGGATTCGGCTAGCTGGACTGATTTGTCGACGCGTTCTTCGATGCTGGCATCGATCGCATCCAACTCGGCTTCGGTCGCAGTTTTGGTCTCAAGCAGCAGGGTGCGGAAGAGTTTGATCGGATCACGCGCGAACCAGTAAGCTTCTTCCTCGTCCGGGCGATACGCGCAGGCATCGCTGCGCGAGTGACCGGCGATGCGATAGGTCATCAGCTCAAGCAGCGTCGGACCTTCGCCCCGGCGCGCACGTTCGATTGCCCTGGTCGCCGCATCATTGACGGCAAGGACGTCGTTGCCGTCGAGGCGCTCGCCGGGAATACCGTAAGAAGCAGCTCGCTCGGCGATTGTCTCGATCTTCATCGTCGCCTTGAAGTTTGTCGAAGCACCATAGAGATTGTTTTCGCAAACGAAGATGACTGGCAGGTTCCAAATAGCAGCGCCGTTGATTCCTTCGTGAAAGGCGCCTTCGTTACTGGCACCGTCTCCAAAGAAGCAGATGACGACGTTGTCCGTCTTGCGCATTTTGCAGGAGAAGCCTATGCCCGTGGCGATCGGGATGTTGCTGCCCACCAAGGCATTCGCTGGGATGGCGCCCACTGAGATGTCGCCAGTGTGCATGGCACCACCTTTTCCATGGCAGCAGCCGTTGCTCTTGGCAAACATCTCGCACATCATCGAATCGAGCGACACCCCCTTGGCCAGATCGTGACTCGCGGGCCGATGCGTCGAGGCCATATAGTCCGTCGGCCGCGTGTCATACAACATGCCGACGGCGCAGGCTTCCTGTCCGTGCGATTGATGGATGCTGCCGGAGATGCGGCCCTCCAGGAAGAGAAAGTAGATCCGCTCTTCATACTTGCGGATCAGGACCATCGATTCATAAAGACCCAGCGCTTTACTCTTCTCGGGCAACGGAAACGTGCTTGGCCCGGTCCCTGACTGTGAAGTAGAGAGAGGTGCTGTGTTAGTTGTCATGTTAATCAAATAATATAAAAAAAGGCGCTTTTCCTGCTTAGGTCTTGGGTTTAGTTGATGTGCGGTTCGGTTTTATCTACAAGAAGTTTCCGTGCGAGATGGCTTTCGGAACGCATAGTCTCCTTTGAAGATTGGCCCATCGTGATTACGCCCTACCTCGGCGACGAAGGAGATCTCCGAGTATCGCTATCAAAACGATCCCGCCGACGACAACCCGGGCCCAATAAGCCGAAACATTCATCAGTGATAACCCGTTGGCGAGTACCGCGGTTAAGAGAGTACCAAACACGGTGCCAAGAATAGTTCCCTGGCCGCCTTTTAACGAGGTGCCACCTAAGATCGCTGCGGTAATCGCTTTCATCAGCCAGCCCTCGCCCACAGACGGCTGACCTGCATCCATCCGGCTCGCGTACATGATGCCCGCCAGCGCGGCGAACATTCCTGCCAACGCATAGACGAAAAGTTCAACCCGCACCACCGGGATACCAACCAGGACAGCCGCATCCCGATTTCCTCCGATTGCGTAAAGGTTGCGTCCGAACCGAGTCTTAGTCAAAACCCACACCAGAACGATGGCACAGATAAGAAACAGCAGAACCGGTCCGGGAATTCCAAAGATTGCTCCTTGACCGTACATGGTAAAGGCCGGACCCAAGGGTCGGATCGGATAACCTTTGGTAATGACTAAAGTCATTCCCGCAAAGATTTCCCACATCGCGAGGGTCACGATAAACGGATTCAGTTTGCAGACTGCGACAAAAAAACCACTGATGGACCCGATGGCCATACCGAACACGGCCGTTGCCGGGATGACGAGCCAAGGAGGCAATCCCAAAGCCTTTAACATCAGGCATCCAACGATGGAGGAGAGGCCGGCGGCTGCGCCCACGGAAAGGTCGATCCCTCCCAAAAGCAGTACTAAAGTCTGTCCCAAGGCGACCAGCCCCACAAATGACGCCTCGCGTATAACCACAGTCAGGTTGAAAGACGTAAGGAAATTCGGCGAAGCCACCGCCAGGATCACGCACAAGACAATCAGAGCGACCAATACCCCGCTCGCTTCCCATCTAAAAATCGCCCTGACAATTTCGCCGGGAGAATTAGATCTGGCCTCGGACTTCTTTTCCGTTGGCAAGGCTTCGTCCGAAGCAACTGCAAGATCATTCTTCGTTGTCATAACTTTGAACAAATTTTTAACTAAATCTGCTTTAGTGTCTCGGCGGTTATCATCGATGCGCCAGTGTCGTGATCGCGTGGAATAGTCAGACCTTTGTTCATCGCGACCAGGTAGCGGACAGACCAGTAACCAATATCCCACTGCCGTTGCACCTTGGTCACCAGGATGACTCCCTGTTTAACGAATTCCAACGTCTCTGAGAGATTGTCCATTCCAGCAATCAGAATCTTTCCCGCTTGGCCCGCGTTTTTGACCGCCCGGGCCGCCCCGACCGGGTTGCTAGCATTGGAGCACAAAATGCCGTTCAGATCCGGATGCGCTTGCAAGGCTTGCTCCGTTAAGGAAACAGCCTGTGCCAGATCGTCATTGTCCGGCTCCTCAAAGACGATTTCAAAGTCGCCGCAATCCCTTAATGCTCTCTTGAATCCTTCGACGCGCCCCGCGTGTTCAGGAGCGGTCGGGCTCCCCGACAAAATGGCGATCTTTCCTTTCCCAGCCATTGCTTCCGCCAGATACTTCGCGAGATCGTACCCGTCGGCAACGTCATCATGCCGCCCCACAAAAGGAAATTTGGTGCCGGCAAACGCATTAAAGGTTAGAACATTAATCTTCGCCTGAAGAGCCCGGTCCAGTAACTGTCCGTTCCTGGCCTGATCGAGCACGGCAACACACAGTCCATCGGGCTGACGGGATATCGCCGCTTCAATCTTCATGTTCTCCTGATCGACATCCGCTTGAGCCGGCGCATCCCAGAGGTATTCGACCTCGATTCCCTCCTTTTTTACTTCCTCAATCCCATACTCTATTCCCACTCGAACCTCATCATACCAAGGATGAGCCAATTTCGGGATGTAGACGAAGGTAAGTTTCTTGGTGATTGGCTTAACAAACAGGCGGTGAAGGTCCTCCTTCAAACTCATCGCCACGCCTAACAATTCCTCCTGCGTTGCCTGGTCTGCGGCCACGAACCCCTTGACCTGTCCCAGATGCATCACCATGATGCGATCAGACACGTCCAGCACTTCTTCCATTTCCGAGGAGATGTAAATGATGGACAGCCCCTCCTTGGTTAGCTCCCTCAAAAATGATTGAATCTCGAATTTCGCCCGCACGTCGATACCTCGGGTAGGTTCATCGAGAATGAGGATGCGACATTTTTTCAAGAGCCACCGGGCAATGATTACTTTCTGCTGATTGCCTCCACTCAGATTCTTTATCGGCGCCTCGCTGCCGGGGGTTTTGATGCCAATACGACGGATGTTCTCGCGAGTGCGATCGACCATTCGGCGCCGATCCAAACCAAGGAATCGTTTGAATTGTTCAAAGGCTGCTACGCAAAGATTTTCCCGGACACTTAAAAGCGGAAATATTCCCTCCTTCTTGCGCTCTTCCGGAAGATAAACGAGGCCGTTCTTTATGGCGTCCGCAGGGCCGCGAAAAGCCATTTTCCGTCCATCAATGAAGACCTGACCCGCGTCAGCCGGATGCAGCCCGAAAAGACATTTTGCCAGTTCCGTCCGTCCGGACCCAATCAAACCTGAAACGCCAAGGACTTCACCGCGCCGCAGTTCGAAACTCACTGACTCAAACTCGCGTTTACGAGTGAGGCCTTGGACTTTCAAAACGGTTTCACCAACTTGCGATCCCGCGGCGACGGGATCGCAACTCTGATCTATTGACCTGACGTCCCGCCATGTGGCGGACCATCTCGTCTTTATTCGTCTGGCGTGGGTCAAGCTCCGTGATATAGGCACCGTCGCGGAGCACGGAAATGCGATCCCCGTATTCCAGGATCTCGTCGAGACGGTGGGAGATGTAAAAGATGGCTCCGCCACGTTCTCGGAATCTTGAGATGAAGGCGAAAAGACTTTTAGCTTCGCGATCGGTCAGCGAGGCTGTTGGCTCATCGAAAATCAGAATGTCAGCATGCGTTGCTGTTGCCCGGGTAATCTGGACCAATTGTTGAGCAGCGGCGCTTAGCTCGCCAACTTTTCTTCTCGGATCAATTCGGTCATCGATTTCCGCAAGGTGTTCCTCCGCCAGGCGCTGGGTCGCCTTCGAGTTGATCGCGAACGAACCAATCTGGTTTCCGAGCACGATATTCTCAGCAACGGACAAATGTGGACAAAGGCTTAATTCTTGCGGGGCCATCGCTATTCCGGCGCGATGGGCATCCTGAGGCGAACGAAAATTCAGAGCTTTGCCATCTCGTAAGAGTTCGCCAGAGTCTGGCTGCATCTTGCCAGAGATAATATTCATCAGCGTGCTTTTTCCCGCGCCATTCTCACCGATGACTGCGTGGACTTGTCCGGCACGAACGCTCAAACTGACATTCTTAAGAGCCTGCGTTCCCAAAAAACTCTTGGAGATGTTACGCACCTCGAAAAATAATTCAGGTTTGCTTTGCGACTCTTGCATATTCGCCGTTTGATTTATGTCACTTTGCGTTCGCGCCAGCCAATTATTGCCTAGCGAGCCGTCTATCGCTGCTGAAGTCCGCCAGGGAACTACTTTGCCGCGGTCTTGAGTGACTCGGCAGTTACCAACAAACAACCGGTATCGTGATCCTGAGGGATTGTCTGGCCTCTGTTCATCGCGACCAAATACCGTAAGGTCCAATAGCCGATCTCCCACTGGCGCTGAGCCATCGTGCACAGGATCGTCCCATCCCTGACGAAATCCAGCGTCTCGGGAAGGTTATCGAATCCACCAATCAAAATCTTTCCAGCTTTGCCGGCGTTCTTCACTGCGCGTGCCGCGCCGATCGGATTGCTAGCATTGCAGCACAAAATAGCGTTCAGATCCGGATGGGCCTGCAAAGCGCCCTCGGTGACCGACACGGCCTGTTCGAGATTGTCATTGTCGGGTTGCTCAAACACGATTTTCATGTTCGGGCACTCCGCGATCGCCTTCTTGAATCCCTGAACCCGCCCTTGGTGCTCTGGTGAAGTCAGGCTTCCCAACAGAATGGCCACGTTACCTTTCTTACCCAGTTTTTCCGCCACGTATTTCCCACAAATGTAGCCGTCATCAGCGTCTCTGTTCCGACCGACAAAGGGATATTTTGGGCCACCGGAGGCGTTGAATGTCAGGACATTGAGCCCTGCGCCAATAGCCTCGTCCAGCATCTGGGCATTGGTAGCCGGGTCTAGACAGGAAACGCACAGTCCATCCGGCTTGCGGGAAATGGCTGCTTCAATTTTCTTGTTCTCTTCATCGACATCGGCTTCCGCTGGCGCATCCCAGATGTATTCGACGTCGATTCCTTCTTTTTTGACTTCCTGAATGCCATATTCGACGCCCCGTTTTACTTCCTCATACCAGGGGTGAACTAGCTTTGGGATGTAGATGAAGGTCAACTTCTTGGTAATTGGCTTGAGTGGCACCGCTGCCTGGGGTTGGTCTGCCGCGCTGGCTGCGGTGCAAAAGGCAAGACCTGCTATCGCAAGGAGGGAGGGAACGATTCTGCTCAGATTCATAATGAGGTTGTTTGTTTTTTTGATTAGGCCATTTTCTGGTTGATTGGGAAACGTCGCTACTAAGACATCACTAGTCCTCCGTCGATATTGACTGCCTGTCCGGTAATGTAGGCGGCGTCATCGGAGGCAAGAAAAGAGACCAATCCCGCGATATCTTTGGCGTTACCGGCGCGTTTAAGCGGAACTCCTTGGATCCATTCTTTCATTAACTCGCCGGGTTGATAGTTACCCAGGAGTTTTCCCCAGTGCTCGTCGTTGTAGGCCCACATATCCGTCTCGATGATTCCGGGGCAAATGGCGTTCACGGTAATGCCGTGGGGTGCCAGCTCTTTGGCCAAGCTCTGAGTAAGTCCGATCACGGCGAATTTGCTGGCCGCATAATGAGGGGTGTAGATAAATCCTTGTCGCCCCTGCGCTGAGGAGCTGTTGATCAGACGGCCGCTACCTTGTTTGATCATATATTTCGCGGCGGCCTGACAGCATAAAAACACTCCGGTGGTGTTAACCGCCATGACCCGATTCCAGTCCTTTTCGCTTAAATCTTCAAGCTTATTGATGGTGATAATTCCGGCATTCTGGATCGAAACATCAATGGTGCCGAACTTGTCCGCCGCCTTCTGATAAAAGGCTTCGACTTCGGATTTTATGGTCACGTCGCAGACGGCCGGCAAAGCGTCCGTCCCGAGCTTTCTGATTTTTGCGGCGGCTTCTTCTACTCCGGGATCGCGATCTCCCAAAACCAGGTTGGCCCCTTCCTCGGCGAAACGCTCAGCGATGCCCAGTCCGATACCGCGACTGGCACCCGTAACCACAACAGTTTTGCCGACAAAACGCTTCATCATAAATATTTGGAGCTAAGATAGGTAGGTAGTTATATTAGGTACGACGATGAGAATGCCGTGTGCTTAGGACGGCACCTCAACAAGGATCTTAAGGTGAGCGCTATTCGGGTCAGCCAGAGCGTCGAATCCCTGCTCAACTGCGTTTTCAAGTTTCACCCTGCCGGTGATCGCTTTTTGCACCGGAAGCTTTCCGGAAGCCACCATGCTAATCACGCGGGGCCAAGCGGTGTTCTTATAGGCCCAACTACCCCGGTAGGTAAGGTCCTTTGTGACCAGCTTGTGCAAGTCGACCGCGGTCGACCGCGTGGGAAGACCTATTTGCACCAAAGTCCCGCGACGACGCACGGAATCCATACAGGTGGCGAGCGCTCTCTCATTTCCTACGCATTCGATAGCAACATCAACCCCGACGCCGCTTTCGGTCTGCTCCTTCACGATTGCCGGCACGTCCTCATTTGACGGGTCGTAAATGCCGGTAAACAAGTCCCAGGATTTCAGCAGGTTTCTACGGAGCCCGTTAACTTCAGAAAGAAAAATCTTTGAGGCGCCGGCCGCAGAAGCGGCTAACGCGACCAACGCTCCGATCGGTCCCCCGCCGGTAATCAGGATCGTCTCTCCGGCGCGGAGATCGCTGTTTTCGATGGCATTAACCGCCACCGCTGCAGGCTCGATCATTGCGCCCTGCTCGTCGGAGACCTCGGGTGGCAACTTGGCGACGTTGTAGTCGTAGACCAAGCATCGATCCGCCATCCCACCCCACGGATAGCTTAAGCCAACCACCGACAGGTTATCGCTCAGGTGGCTCCAACCGCGCCGGTCATAGTAGTCTCCGCCCGGAATGACGTTCGGTTGCACGGAAACGCGATCCCCGATCTGAACGTTCCGCACTTCAGATCCGGCCGCGAGGACCACCCCGGAAAACTCATGGCCGAGAATCAAAGGAAGAACCGCTTTCGAAAAGGGGTGCGGCTTCTGCGGTATCTGAATCGGACCGTGCAAATACTCGTGGAGGTCGGTCCCGCAGATCCCGCAATAGGAGTTTTTCAGCAGAACCTCGTGGGGGCCGTGGGCTTCAGGAGCATCCACATCTTCCACCCGCAAGTCTTTACTGGCATGGAAACGAAGGGCTTTCATGGAATCTAGGACGATTTGGGGGCTACAGGCGTGTTCGTATAATGAACCTTTGTTGGATGCGCTTGATTTTCAAATAAAAGGGGGATGCGCGGTAATAGAAATGGACTAAATCGAGAAGATGTCAAATGTTCATTTAAATGATCTTCTGTAAAATACTTTGATGAGCGACCGGGACGACAAAACAAGTCGCCCTTGGGACGAACGACTGCTTCCGGCACAGACCCAGATACCGTTAGCATTGGACGCAAAGCACAATCGCGGGTAGATCATGAAGTCAATCCGTAGGATCCCGGACCAAATCGATGAAGCAGAGCAAAAGCCCGGCCCTCAAGCGCGCTAAACGGGGTCGCCAAAAAGCTACTCCCAAGGTTTTGCTTGGGCAGAAAAATATCCTAGCCACAGCCACTTGGCTTTATCATCACCAGAAGCTCACCCAACAACAGGTCGCCGATGAGCTGGGTTTGTCGCGACCCACCGTCGTCAGGTTGTTGCGGCAAGCGCTAGAACAAGGACTCGTTACGGTTTCTCTGCGTTCGGATTTGTTAAGGCAGATGGAGCGCTCCGTCGAGATCGCTCAGCGATTTGGTCTCCAGGAAGTTTTCATCGTGCCGACCGCCGCTGCGCATTCAGAGGCAGACGTCCGGCGTGCAGTCGGGGAAATGGGAGCGCTCTATTTGGAAAACAACCTCCGGCCGAAACAAGTGATCACCATCGCCTGGGGCAAGACCCTTCTAGAGGTTGCACGAGCCCTGAACGAAATGCCCCTCAAGGGTGCGAAAGTTGCCCAATCCCTTGGGGGGTTAAACAGCGGAAAGACCTTTAACCCTTACGGGGTGGCGTCTCTTTTCGGTGAAAAACTGCACGCGCCGGTTTATCAGTTGTATGCACCGGTCATAGTCGCCTCCAAAGAAATTCGGGACCTTTTTATGTCTGATCCAGGGGTCCAAGCCACGCTCGCGGTGGCGCGTCGGGCGTCATTGTGCATGGTCAGTGTAGGGAGGGTCGATCACAGCGCCACCGTGGTGCAAGCCGGCATTTTGGACGCCTCTACCATTGATCAGATGAGGGCCTTAGGGGGAGTAGGAGATATTTCCGGACGTTACTTCGACATCCACGGCAACAGAATTCTTGGCGACGTGGACGATCGTATCATGACTCTTCCCTGGGAGGACTTTCAGTCGATCAAAAACGTGATTGCGGTCGTCTGCGGTCTGGAGAAGAAGAACGCAATTCTTGGAGCCTTGCGCACCGGGCTGTTCAAGCGACTGATTATTGACGATCAAACCGCGCTTGCTCTCCTCGAGGAGAGTGAAGACTAAATGCGCAGGCTGGCATTCCCCATCAATCACGGTGTCGATCGCTCAATGGGTCGCGGCGGTGTCTTTTTTGCAAATTTGACCGTGCATTCAAAGCGCGGCGTGCAACCGCTTTGGGATCGAAAACCGACGTGGCTGACAGACATCACTTTTAAGGGTGCAGACTTTCTCATCCATCTGCGAGAATGACCTCGACGCCGGCTTCAGTTAAGGCATCGGCTATATCCGCCGGAGGGGGCGAGTCGGTCACTAGAATATTCACCCGATCCAGCGTAACGATGTGCGCGAAAACCGACCGATTCAATTTGGTGGAATCTGCCAGTACGATCACCCGCCGCGCCGCGCCCACCATTGAGATCATCATGGCCGCTTCTTCGAGTACCGTGGTGGACAATCCACTCTTGGAAATCCCGCCGACGCCGAGAACGGCGGTGTCAACGTTGATCGGCCCAGCGTGCGGAAATGCCACCGCCCCAATCGTGATTTGCGATTGAATCAGCACTTGTCCACCCAGCACATAAACGGCACGCGCGGTGTCCGACGGCAGGACCGCAGGAATACCGAGATCATTCGTCACGACCGTGAGACCCCGGCGGGTCCCAAGTGCGGAGATGAAAGCGCGGGTAGTCGATCCACCATAGACAAGCAATGTCTCCCCATCGACGATCAACGTTGCGGCTTTCCGGCCAATTCGGCCCTTTTCAGCCGCTAAGGCATTTAACCGCTGGACCACCGGCATGTCCCTCACCGTCACATCATCCAAAAGGACCGCACCGCCATGAGTCCGCCGGATCAATCCTCGCTCCGCCAAATAGTCTAAATCTCGGCGAATAGTGTCCGCCGAAACGGCGAATTGAAGGGCGATTTCGGCCACCGTGATAGCACCGCGTTTTTTTGCGACTCTGAGCAACTCGCCGCGACGTTGTGCGGGTAACGCATAATCCGGCGCATCATTCTCGATCACCTCTTCGTCCTGCTCAGAATCTAAATTCATAGCGGAGCCAAAAATAACATTAATCGCCCATATATCATCGATCGCGAAACGAAACAACCACTCTTGACACTGCTTCTTTTTGCGAATATGTATCATTTCCCTTAAAAACACGCATAAACATGCATCATTCATTCGAAGAGGATCCCCCCATGCTCAAGGACAGTGACACCCAGTTGAATACCGCCGGGATTCGGCGGCGTGATTTTATCGTTGCTTCCGGTGCGGCTGTTGCGACGGCGGCTCTCGGCACCATTGGACTTCCGACGCGTCTGTTCGCGCAATCGGCCAAGACTCAAATCACCTTTGCCAGTGCCCGCTTCTTCGCGACGGACACCATGCAGCAGGTCATTGATAAGCTATAATAAATCCCAAAATTCCGTCCAAGTTACCTATATTGAACTGCCGCCGCCTAGCAGTTCCACAGAGGTTCATCAGCAACTCGTTCAACAACTCGCGCGCAAGAACGGTACCCCGGACGTTTTCACCCAAGACATCATTTGGATCGCGGAATTTGCGGAAGCGGGCTGGGCATTACCGCTGGATTCGTACTTCGGCGCGGAAGAAATGAAGGCTTACTTCCCTGGCATCGTAGCAGGGCTGCACGTGGAAAGGAAAGCTAACGGCGATGCCGTGGTTCATCGACTGCGGAAAGCTATATTACCGAAAAGATATCCTGGAAAAAATCGGTGCCACCGTACCCGAGACGTGGGAGCAGCTTATTGAGACCGCGCAGAAAGGTGTCGGGGGCGACACCCGGTTTGGCTTTATCTGGCAAGCGAAACAGGCAGAAATCCTAACTTGTGACCTGGTCTCCTTCGTGGGCTCCAATGGCGGCTCCATTCTTGGGCCGGACGGGAAATCGGTGAAAATAGCCGAGCCCGAAGCAAAAGCGGCTGTGCAGTTAATGTATGACACCATTAACAAATACAAAATCACCCCTTCGGATGTTTTGAGCTGGGATGAAGAACCTTCACGACGGCCTTTTACGGCCGGCCAGGCTGTTTTTCTACGCAACTGGAACTATGTTTGGTCCATTGCCCAGGACAAGGCGCAATCGGAGGTTGTCGATAAGGTGGAGGTGGCGCCGCTTCCACATTTCGCCGGAAAGCAGAGCGCTGCCTGCCTGGGTGGTTATCAATACGGAATCAATGCCTTTTCGAAGAACAAGGAAGCCGCCGTCGATTTTCTGCGATGGCTATCGACTCCGGAAACGCAACTCCATTTTGCGACCACGCAAGGCTTCGCCCCGACCCGGCAAGCAGTTTTCGATGAGCCGGAATTGGCGAAAACCCAGCCATTCATTCAAAAGTTAAAGGCCGGTTTTTCTAGGCGCGCTGCCGCGTCCCGTGACCCCTAAGTATCCGCAAGTGACGCTGGTCCTTCAATCGGAAGTCTCCAACGCCCTGGTCAAAGGTGATGTGAGCGGTTCGCTGGATCGAGCAAAGGCGCAAATCGAAAAAATAGTGGCTTCGTAGAATCGTTCTCCCTCGTGGCTACCAAAGCCTTATCGACATCCATCGCGGCGGTCTCCGCTGGTGCAGCGAGGCGTGGAAGGCGGGCGTTAGCACCAGTGATCCTGATGCTGGCGCCTTCGCTGGCTGTCCTTTTATCGGTTTCGATTTATCCGGTCTTTCATGGCCTTTGGCTCTCACTTCGTAATACCTCGCTGATCTTCCAGACCGATGCCTTCATTGGACTTGATAACTACAGCGCGATGGTGGCCGATCCAAAGTTCTGGAATGCCTGGCGAAACACTCTGATCTTCACCGCTTCTTCCACCGCTCTGGAAACGGTTCTTGGGCTTTTGATGGCCCTTATTCTCTTCGAGACCTTTGGGGGACGTGGTTGGGTACGCGCTTCGATGCTTATCCCGTGGGCCATCCCGACAGTGGTCACTTCCAAGATGTTCGCCTGGATGTTCGACGGGCAGAACGGCATTGTTAATTACCTTTTACGGACCGCCGGACTGATCAGTGGCAACATTAACTGGTACGGATCGGCCGACCACGCCCTTCTCACCATCGTCATCGCTGACGTCTGGAAGACAACACCCTTCATGGCGTTGCTGCTGCTCTCTGGTTTGCAGACTATTCCGGGTTCCCTCGGCGGAGGCCGCTCGAATTGATGGGGCCTCCGAATGGCAATACTTTTGGAGAATCCGGCTTCCATTATTAGCACCGACGCCTGCTGATCGCGGCCCTTTTCCGCGCACTGGACGCCTTTCGTATTTTCGATCTGGTTTATGTGCTGACCGGCGGTGGTCCAGCCGACGCGACCGAAGTTTTATCCACCCTCACCTACAAGACCTTATTTTCCGCTTTGCAATTCGGTCCGGGATCCGCTCTTTCCAGCGCCATCTTCTTTACCGAAATGCTGATTGCTCTCTGTTTCGGCATTGCCGTGACGCGGAAAATAAAGGCCGTCAACCGATGACACCATGAACGCTTCCGATCGAGTCAGACGGCACCAATTCTCGCACGGCGATCCAGGCGGTGGATCAGCACGCGGGTTGCTCCTTCGAATCGGGGCCGTCCTGATCGTGCTATGGTCGGTCAGCCCTTTTCTTTGGCAACTCTCCACGGCTTTCCAGGAAGACAAAAAGCTGGTCTCCAGCTCACCGAGCTTCATTCCTGACCCACTGACTTTCATCCATTTCTACAACATTTTTGTCATCAAGAAGTTCCAAGTCTACCTGCTGAATTCCATCATCGTGGCAGGTACAGCAACACTTCTATGCACACTGTTCGGCACCCTCACTGCGTTCGCGCTCGCTCGCCTTCGCGTCCGGTACCGATTTGGCATTCTTGGTTTGATCCTGACCGTCTCGATGTTCCCGCAGATTGCGATTGTCGGTCCGTTATACCTCATTGCGTCGCAACTGGGTCTTCTCGACACCTATCTTTCTCTGATCATTGTTTATCTAACCTTTGGTCTGCCTCTGATGATTTGGGTTCTGTTCGGCTATTTCTCGTCGATTCCGCGTGAGATTGACGAGTCTGCAGGAATTGATGGTGCTGGACCGTTCCGCACTTTGTTTTTGATTACGTTGCCGATGTCGCTTCCGGCATTAGTCACGACGGGTCTCATTTCATTCATCGCCGCCTGGAACGAGTTCATGTTTGCACTGGCTTTCACCTCCGACATACGACACCAAACCGTGCCAGTCGGGATCGCCAATTTTCAAAGTCTTTACTTTGTTCCCTGGGGCGATTTGTCAGCCGCTTCGGTGGTGGTCACGATTCCCCTGGTGTTGATGGTCCTGTTTTTCCAGCGCCAAATCATTTCGGGGCTTACCTCGGGAGCAGTGAAAGAATGATGGATCATGCCAGCTGGGTTAACGCCTACGAAGCATTGATTGGTCGAATCCCCGAGCATGTCCGACGTGCTCGGCTGATTCTCGGTGGCTTCAGTACCTGTCTTGATAAATATCTTTCGCTGCATGATTTGGAAATGGCGCGCCGAGAGGCATCTGGCACGCCGGCGGAAGCGCTGTTCGTTGAACTCGATCAACGAGCCATGCGCGGGATTGACAGCGAATTCTTCATCGATTGGCCGGAGGGACCCCTCTGGTTTGATCGCCGTGTCCATGCTCGGGACGCGCTCGGTGGCAGCAGCGCTCAGGCGGCTCAACAGCTGGCCATTCTGGGAGCACCGGCCCTGATCGCCATTGCTGAAAGAAGCAAGGCGCAACTCTCGGTTATTCATGAAAATGTGTTGATCGCCACGGAAAGTGGTGTTTTGCCGCGTCAGTCCGTTGCTCCGAATGGCGACCTAACCAAGCCGCCTCATTACATTTTCGAATACACGGCCGGAAAGGCGATCGGCTCGCAGCGTCGTGCCGCGTTCTTCCCGTACCATTGTTCGTTTCGCTCCTTCGGAATTGGAACATGACTCCGCCTTTGATCAGTTCTCGGTTCAACTGGCGGCTGAGTCGGGCGGCGGAATAGTTTGCGGCTTCAACGGCCTGCCATCTGCATCAGTTGGATGGTGAGCTCGACTATGCGGCGGAGATTGCCAAGGCCTGGAAGGCGCGAGGTCTGGAGCTCATTCATTTAGAACTCGGCTTACTATCAGCGGATTGCGAAGCGTGACCGAGTCTTGGCAGCGATCGGCCCAATCGCCACCTCCATGGGTATGAGCCTGACAGAACTCATCGGATTGGTTCCGGACACTGGTTCCGTTCAAGAGAAAGCGCTGCGCTTGGGGGATACTTTCGGTCTTTCCCGGGTTTGCGTTCATGCGGACGAATGGGCCATGGTTCTAACCCGCGCGGATGCCGACCGGGAGCGAGAGGCGCTCATGGTGGGTTGTCTCCTGGCTTCTTCCCGAGCGGCAACCGGATACGTGGATGTTCCGCGGAATTTACCGGAAAGGGCCGCATTTATCGCCCCTCCCTTCCCTGCCTTTGAATGGCGAAACGGCTGGAAGATTATTTGCTGTCCGACGCCTTACATCGCCACACCAGCGGCGACGATAGGTCTGGGCGACACTTTTCTCGCGGGTACCCTCCTGGTCCTGAGCGCCAGTACCCGTGGTTCGTCGATTGACAAGGTCGAATAAAAACTGGGTTCAGCCAGAAAAATAAAATCACTCATGCAAACTAAATTAAAGAACTACACCTACACTCGGTCGCCAGGGATTGACCCTGGGAAAATGCGGAGTTTCCAACGCGTCGTTTCCAAAGACGGCTTTTTTCTGATCTGCGCGCTTGACCACCTTTCGGATTTTCAGGAGCTTTTGGACCCTGACCCCACCACCGTTGATTACCCGCGCACAGTGGAGGCAAAGCTTGATCTGATTCGTGCGCTGTCCAGTGAGGTCAGTGCTTTCTTACTCGATCCGCGATTCGCATTGGGACAGGTCATTGCGACACGGGTCCTTCCTCCCTCCATGGGCTTTATGTCGTCGATCGAGGCCGAGGGGTATCACGGTTCCGATTCCCGGGTGACCAAGCTCCGGGTTGGCTGGAGCACCCGAAAGATAAAACTGATTGGAGCTGACGTTTGTAAACTTCTTTGGTTCTTTCGACCTGACAGTACAACCGCTGATTTTCAGCGCCATTTTTTGAAGAACCTTGTTTCTGAGTGCGCTGCACTTTCGTTGCCGCTGGTAGTGGAGCCGATTTGGTATCCGCTGGAGGGTGAAGACCCGGCGAGCTCTTCCTGGAAGGCAAGACGTATTGAAGGGATTATCGAATCCGCGATTGAGGCGAATAGCTACGGCATCGATATGCTGAAGGTGGAGTTTCCGGGCGACGTCAGTTCCGCTACGGGTCAGGCGAACGCGGCTGAGGCGTGTCAGCGCCTCGATCGGAGCATCGACGTTCCATGGGTCATTCTCTCTGCCGGGGTTTCCTATGACAGTTTCAAGAAGCAAGTTGAGATTGCTTGTCAGGCAGGAGCCTCGGGATATCTGGCCGGGCGTTCGATCTGGCGCGACGCGGCTTCCACTCATGAACCCAAAGCAAAGAACCGGGCCGTCGCTGACGCGGTCGCGCGCCTGGCAGAACTAAACGTCATTACCCGAGCGAACGGAAGACCCTATCTGCCGGTTTTCAATGGAGCCGACCTCCATGAAACTCTTCCCGATTTGTGGTACGAGGGCTGGCATCCGTGAAGGCGTCCACCTCCAATAAGTTATGGCAAAGGATTTCAATTTCTTGAGCCAGCTCACCGGCTCGTTCGGTCGATCCGCGGCAGGTAATGCAACGGTCGCCATGATTGAAGCGGCCTATCGGCACCATGGGATGAATTGGCGCTACATCAATTGCGAGGTCTCTCCCGGAAAAACTTGGCGACGCGGTGCGCGGCGCCCGGGCGATGGGATGGGCCGGCTTTAACTGCTCGCTCCCACATAAAGTGGCTGTGATCGACCATTTAGATGGCCTCGGTGATTCGGCAGCGATTATGCGGGCCGTGAATTGTGCGGTGCGACGCGGTGAACAGTATATTGGGGAAAACACCGATGGAAAAGGGTTTCTGATGTCGCTTGAGGGCATTGTTGATCCTCGGGGCAAAGAGATCGTTTTACTCGGCGCAGGCGGCGCCGCTCGCGCCCTGGCGGTGGAGCTAGCATTGGCCGGCGCCTCTTCCATTACGGTGGTCAACCGCGGCTTTGAACGCGGTGAAGAGCTGGTTCGTCTGATCAAAAATCAAACTCCCGCCAACGCAGAACTGGTCGTTTGGGACAAGACTTACACGGTAAAGGAGGATGCTGAAATTCTGATTAACGTTACCTCCGTGGGCCTCTATCCGGATGTCCACGCCCGACTCAATATCGATGTCAGTTCCCTGAAACCCGGCCTGGTGGTAGCCGATATCGTTCCTAGCCCGCCACGGACCAACTTGATCCAAGATGCCGAAGCGCGCGGTTGCAAAATCGTCGATGGTCTCGGGATGCTGGTTAATCAGGGCGTGATCAGTATTCAATATTGGAGCGGCATCGATGTCGACCCGATGATCATGAGGCGTAAACTGGAAGAGATATACCAGCCTGTTGGGTGACGAAGGAGGTTGGTGGACACCGTGGCACCTGGGCGAGAAACACACGCAAGGGGAAAGCATCGCACAGAGGTCACGGAGGGCATCAGCGTGGCGGGCTTCGGCCGGGCAGGGTAGTTCTTCATGCGACACCGGCGGCTCACTGGTGCGAAAAACGACGCGCCAGAGGAAGAGCATCGCACTAGAGATCACGGAGGGCACAGAAGGGGGTGGGCTCCTGCGCCCCAGTCGTACTCGTCCTCGGGCTCGACTTCCGGCGCCGTTTTCGCCTGGGCGACCTGCAAACATCGCGCTAGGAGGAAAGCATCGCACAACGAGGTCGACTAAAGATCACAGGAGGGGGGATCCCGGGTCCTGCCCCCCAATCGTGCTCGTCCGCGTGTTCGTGCTCATGCTCGACTTTCGGCCCCGTTTTCGCCGGACACCTTCAAAGCTCGAGGACGAGCACGAGCACGATAACGAGCACGACTAAAGAATTGAGGAGAGCGGAGGACCCGCTTTCTCCTGCCCCCCAATCGTACTCGTCACTCGTGCTCGTGCTCGTTCTCGTGCTCGACTTCGGCCCCGTTTTGGCCGTGCCACCTTCGATGATCGTAGGCACGAGGACGACACGAGAACGAGCACGACTAAAGAATTCGAGGAGAGGGGGACCCCTCTCCTGCCTACCCAGATCCTTCTCGTCACGTGCTCGTCTTTATGCGCCCTTCTTTCGCCTGTCGCATTCCAAGATCGCGGACGAGCACGAGGTTCGAGCACGATTATGCTGCAGCGGGTGGATGTCGCCGACACGCCCTGACGCCGATCCGCCGACACGGTTCCGCGCCCGGGGGCTCTTTGGTGGACACCGTGGCTTTCGTGCACTAAGAACAGCTACTCTTGTCAAACGGCAACCGGCGCAGATTGAAAACTAAATTGCTAAGCTCCCAGAATTTTAACCGGATCCTGCTCATTAAGCCATCCGCACTGGGTGATGTCGTCCACACGATCCCGGTGTTACCGAAACTGCGGGACCGTTTTCCTTCTGCTCAGATCGACTGGCTGATTACTCCAGAGAATGCCGGCCTGGTACGTCATCACCCTGACCTCTCAAGCGTTGTGCTTTTTGATCGTCGGAAGCTTGCGCAATTTGGCCGGAATTGGACAGCAACGACGGAGCCGTTCCGCCTGCTCAGACAGCTTCGGCAAGCCCACTATGACCTGGTTATCGATTTGCACGGTCAAATGCGCTCGGCACTGCTGACGCTGGCAACTGGTGCGCCTGTGCGCATTGGTTTTGACCGGCCAATCCGTCGAACACCCCCTGCATCAGAGCATCATGCGCTTCGAAATTCTCCCCGGCGCGGATGGACCGGAGCGCGTGAAGGATCCTGGGCGGTTTACTCCCATCACATTCCTATTCCGACGCTTGATGTCCACGCCATCGATCGCTACCTTTGGCTCAAGCCGATCCTTGGTTTGGACGATTCCCCGATCGATTCCCGAATCTATTTGTCCCCAGAGAATGAGGCGACCGCGCAAAAATTGCTCGAGCAAAATGGGTTGCAACTCTTCTGCGCCCTGGTTCCGGGTACGATCTGGGAGACCAAGCACTGGCCTCCAGAGCGATTCGCGGAAGTCGGGCTCTGGCTTGAAAAACAGGGTTTCGCCGCCGTACTCCTGGGAACCAAACGCGATCGGTGGCGGTGCGAGATGATTAAACGGCTTTGCCGCCATGCAATCGATTTATCGGGCCAGACTACACCCGCGGAGCTCGCGGCCATTGTGAAGCGAGCTGCTTTATGCGTGACCAACGATTCCGGTGCGATGCACCTTGCAGTTGCCCTCGACCGTCCAGTGGTCAGTGTGTTCGGCCCGACCAATCCTGTTCATATCGGTCCGTATGGTCGCCCGAAAGCCGTCGTGCGGGTCGATTTGCCTTGTTCACCGTGCAACTTCCGGAAGCTTTCCCAATGCCGGCACGGTCATGCGTGTATGACCCAGGCAAGCGCAACGATGGTGATCGAGCGGATCGAGTCCGTGCTTAAAGCCCATAGCCGGCACCAACGCTGCGCGTGAGCTAAACGTCACATCCACCCCCTCAATTTCCCTCCACAATCCCGGTGTCTGCTTTTTTACCTATCGCGCGGTTCCCGCTCCAGGAAGCAGCGGTCTTCACCGATGCTCTCCCCTATCCGGATTCCCGCCCAAGGCAAGATCTCCGCCCTTAACGACGAGCCGAAAGCGGTCCCAGAATCTTTTTGATCGTCGCTGAAAAACGATGCCGGTTCTGCTCGCGACGTACGACCTCCTCGTCCGTCACCCAGTTAAGCTGAATGACCCGCCGCTCGCCGGCGAACGGCTGGTGGCCGTGCCAGGAGTTGTCGCTCCGTTTGAAGACAAGGAGAGTTCCTGCCAGCGGCGGTAATTCGAGCACCATGTCATCCAGATTACCTTCCGATCGCAGCAGTCGCAGCCGGCCTCCGGGACTTTCCCATTTCGAGTTCAGATAGAGCAGTACCGTGATGATTTTCGTCTTTGAGTCGGTGTGGATTTTTCCATCCTTTTCCGAGCAACGGCCACGTACGGTGATCATCGTCGGCCGAAGTTCGAGATCGAGTGAAAATTTGCGCTCAACCGCGGCGCGAAACTCCGGCCCATTGAGATCGTCGGTCAGCTCTTTGAACTTTGGGCCGAATTTGACCTCGCTAAGCGGGAAACTGCCGGGCTTATCGACCTTCGGGTAGTCGGCGCTAATTCCTTCGCGTGCCTGCGACTTTACAAACTCGGGTACGACGAGGTACTCGAATGGCTCTTTGTTGAGCGGCGTTTGCTCGAATCGCTCCAAATCCAGTGTCATAGCTACTAATTTTCCTTTGAATAAAAATCCGTCTTCCCGAGCCTAGCACCTTTACAAAAAAATCTCCAAATGCAAAGGGCGGGACTTCCTCGCGTCAGGGTTAATCTCAACCCGACCATGGTCGCCGCTCCCAATGCGCTGCGCCAACAATTATTGAATCCCGAGCTTGGAATTCAGCGATCCTGGGACTCAAATAGCAAGATGGGAAACGCCGACAGCGACGCCAAACAGGCGATCACCACAGCTTCGGTGGTGGCCAGTGGCGGCTTAGCGGCACTTAAACTGCTAGTTGGCTGGTTGTCCGGTAGTCTGGGCCTTTTGGCCGAGGCCGCCCACTCTCTGCTTGATCTGATCTCCTCGATGATCACGCTTCTGGTCGTCCGGGTCGCGGCGGTGCCCCCGGATAGCAATCACCCCTACGGGCACGAACGCGCCGAGCAGCTTGGTTCCCTCGCCGGTATGACTTTGCTGGGAGGGACCGGAGCGCTCATTTTATACCACGCTTTTGACACCATTTTTTTCCATCCCGGGTCTCCCTCGGTGAGCGTCTGGTCGTTCGGCGTCCTGATCGTCTCCGTGTTCGTCGACTTTTTTCGAGCACGCGCTTTGCGAAAGGCCGCGGAAAGCCACGCCAGCAGCGCGATGGCTTCCGATGCCGAACATTTTGCCAACGATATGCTCGGCGCGATTTCGGTCCTCGTTGGGTTGGCCGTCATCGCGCTGCACAAGCCCCTGCATCTCCCGGAATGGCTGGTGACGCGGGCCGATGCCATCGCGGCTCTGATCGTAGCCGGCATTGCTTTCCGGTCCGTTTGGATTCTGGGATCCAAGGCCGTCCGAGCGCTCATGGACGACGTGCCGATCGGCCTCACCGACCGTTTGAGGAAGCGGGTCGAATCAGTCGACGGCGTCGTCAGGGGGACCGTGATGGTCCGGACCCGTTTTGTCGGGAACCGTCCTTTTGTGGAAGTCAAGCTCGGCACCGGCCGGGGCACATCGCTGGAATCCGCGCATCAACTGAGCGAAGTGGTGGAAAAAGAACTGGCGGTCGAATTGGGAAATGCCGAAGCGATTGTTCATGTTGAACCCGCTGCCACCCCCGATGAACCGCGGGCAGCAGGAGTTCGTGCGATTGCGGATCGCCTGGGTTTACGAGTGCATAACCTGAATATTTATCTGGTGGCCAAGGAGACGCGAATTGAGTTGGATCTGGAACTCCCGGATAGCCTGCTCCTGGCTGAGGCACACCGGCACTCGGAGAGTTTGGAAGGTGCAATCATCAAGGAGCTGCCGGGTCCAGTCATGGTGACGGTGCATCTGGAACCGCGGAGCGACGAACCGAAGCCGGCGGTGCGCCACCTGCCGTCGACCCGTCATGTGGAGAAGGTCCTGGCTAACCTACCAGAGGCTAAGAATGTCAGAGTTCAGGATGTCCTGGTGACGGACGAAGGATTAGTGATCACGCTCGAAAAGATCTTTGAGGGAACGAGCTCACTGGCGCAGACTCACGAATTAATGGCGGGTCTGGAACGGGCCATTCACGCCTCGCTACCTGAGGTGATTCGGGTTCATATTAACCCCGAGCTCAAATCGTAGGCCGGCGTCGGGGAGATCAAATGATCGTCCTCGTGATCGTCGCTCGTGCTCGGTCTGCTGGTGAGGAAAGCAATCGACACGACGACGACGACGAGGACGATAAAGAAGACGCGGGATTTTCCTGATCGTGCTCGTGGTCGTCGTCGTGCTCGCTCTGCCGGCGGGGAAAGCAATCGACGACGAGCGACGAGGACGAGCACGATAGAGAAGCCGCGGGATTTTCCTGATCGTGCTCGTGGTCGTCGTCGTCCTCGCTCTGCCGGCGAGGAAAGCAATCGACGACGAGGACGAGGACGAGAACGAGAACGGTGAGACGCGGGATTTTCCTGATCGTGCTCGTGGTCGTCGTCGTCCTCGTTCTGCCGGTGAGGAAAGCAATCGACGACGAGGACGAGCACGATAAAGAAGAGCCGCGATTTTCCTGCTCGTGCTCGTGCTCGTCGTCTTCCTCGCTCTGCCGGGCGAGGAAAGCAATCGAAGGGGGACGACAATAATTGATGCGGAGGGAATCTAGATGAGAGGCCTATTTATTGAAGCGATCGATCAAGCGACTTAACATTGCTACAACGCGCGCGAGCATTTGCTTGCCGGGACAAACACGATCGGCGGAGACCAATCCTTTAGCGACCGCTGCATCGAGGCAAGCGGCGCACTCTAATGCCGAGCCGCGAGCGTCATCGAAAAACTTGGCGCGGTGGCGACCCTGCCGTTTACCATTCCCTTCGGCCGTATTGAGAAGCACGGAGAGGCTCGCGCGGTCGAGTTGTTCGATCAACTCGCGCCGATGTCGGGCTGCCGATTTCGAAGCATCGTCAAGAAAAGCGGCAATCCAAGCAATAAAACCGAGTTCAACGCAATAAACATCGAGTTTTTCGTGGTCGAAAAGGGGATCCATTGATAAATAAAACATTTTATTAATGTGTATGTCAATGCGAGCATTTCGTTTTGATCTTCTTTCGAGCCTTCGAGCCTTGCTTTCCTGATCGTCCTTCGTTCTGCCGGCGAGGAAAGCAATCGAGCACGACGAGATAAAGAAGCGGCGCGATTTTCCTGCTCGTCCTCGTGGTCGTCCTCGTCCTCGTTCTGCCATGCGAGGAAAGCAATCGAGCACGACGACGATAAAGAAGCGGCGCGATTTTCCCTGCTCGTCCTCGTGCTCGTTGTCGTCCTCGTTCTGCCGGGCGAGGAAAGCAATCGAGCACGACGACGAGGACGACGACGATAAAGAAGAGGCGCGATTTTTCCTGCTCGTCCTCGTGGTCGTCCTCGTCCTCGTTCTGCCATGCGAGGAAAGCAATCGAGCACGACGACGAGGACGAGCACGATAAAGAAGAGACGCGATTTTCCCTGCTCGTCCTCGTGCTCGTTGTCGTCCTCGCTCTGCCAGGCGAGGAAAGCAATCGAGCACGACGACGAGGACGAGCACGATAAAGAAGAGGCGCGATTTTTCCTGCTCGCCCTCATGGTCGTCGTCGTCCTCGTTCTGCCGGGCGAGGAAAGCAATCGAGCAACGAGTAAAGAAGAGGCGCGATTTTTCCTGCTCGCCCTCGTGGTCGTCGTCGTCCTCGTTCTGCCCGGCAAGGAAAGCAATCGAGCACGACGACGAGGACGACGACGATAAAGAAGAGGCGCGATTTTTCCTGCGTCGTGCTCGTTGTCGTCCTCGTTCTGCCATGCGAGGAAAGCAATCGAGCACGACGACGAGGACGAGCACGATAAAGAAGAGGCGCGATTTTTCCTGCTCGTCCTCGTTCTGTCGGCGGGGAAAGCAGTCGAGCACGAGGAGGAGGAGAACGATAAAAACGCGGCCGGATTTTCCTTGATTGTGCTCTTGGCTCGTGTTCGTCGTCCTCGGTAAGGGCATCGGAGCAAAAAAAATCTTGCGGGCAAATTATCTTGATATAAAGATAATGCATGCCAGATCCTGAGCCCGGTCCAGCCGACACTTCCGGCGCCCACCTTTGGCTGATTCTGATGAAAGCGTACCGAGCGCTCGCTCAAGTGGATGCGCAAAGTATCGCCGCTGCGGGGCTGGGTCTGTCGGATTTTGCCGTCCTGGAGATTCTTCTGCACAAGGGACCGTTGCCCGTCAATACGATTGGACGGCAGGTGATGCTGACCAGCGGTTCGATTTCCACCGCGATCGACCGACTCGAGGAAAAGAGATTCGTTCTCCGTCAGGCCTGCCCGGACGATCGCCGGGTGACCTATGTGACGCTGACGACCGCTGGTCGAACCCTGATCCGGCGAATTTTCAAGGTCCATGCCAACCGGCTGGAGGTTCTGTTCGAACCGTTGTCGTCCGCGGAGCGCTCGACGCTGGCTACGCTGCTGAAGCAATTGGGAAAACACGCAGAGTCGCTACTAAACCGGCGGGCCTGAATTTTTTGTCCTAATGTCTCGATATCAAGTTACTTGATGTGAATATATTTCTGCATTTTTTCTATCCCTGACCCTCAACAACCCTAAACATCCTATGCCTAAACTACTCTACATCGAAGCTTCTCCGAGAAAATCACGTTCCAAGTCCATCGAGGTGGCGCAATTCTTTCTCTCCAAGCTACAAGATGCCCAGCCTTCGGTCGAGATCGACAAGCTGGACCTTTGGACGACGGAATTACCGGACTTTGACGGAGACACCGTCGACGCTAAATATGCCATCCTGCACGGCCAGGCGCACACTCCGGATCAGGCGAAAGCCTGGCAACAAGTCGAAGCGGTGACCGAGCGATTCAAGTCGGCTCAATGGTATCTGTTTTCCCTACCGATGTGGAATTTTGGAGTTCCCTATGTCTTGAAACACCTGATTGACGTCATTGTCCAACCGGGATTGACCTTCAGCTTTAGTCCGGACGAGGGTTACAAGGGCTTGGTGACTGGCAAAAAAGCCGTAGTAGTCTATGCCCGCGGCGGCAATTATAGTACGGGCACAGGGATGGAGGGTTACGATCTGCAAAGCAAAACGCTGGGTGGTATCCTGGGGTTTATCGGCATCACCGACGTGGTGAATATCTTTGTTGAGCCGACCCTAGGTGCACCCGGCGATGTTGATGCTACGATCGGGAAAGCAAAAGAGCTGGCGATTTCGACGGCCAAAGCCTGGTAGGGAGTTGGCAGAACGTATCGGCGTGTCGGCGTAGCGGCGTGTCGGCGTGAGCGACGGGCTCAGGTAGGGCGAAGCTCCGTCTGAGCCGGGGCTTCCCGCTTGGCCCTGCTCCGCGACTTCACCCAACATGTATCGGGCGACCATCTGTTCGCCGTTTCATGTGAACATGTCGCCCTCACCTCGCATTGACCGCTCGATATGGCTAGCGCGTTCGTGGCCGGGTCGGATGGTTGATTTCCGGGGCTGACGCCGCAGGCGAGGCGACACGGTAAGCCCCGGCTCAGACGGAGCTTCGCCCTACCTGAGCCCGTCGCTCACGCCGATACGCCGACACGCCCTACGCCGACACGTTCCCCTCATCCCCTATCTTCCCGAATTTTTGGCAGGCTCAGCGGAAAAGACTTGCGCAGTGGACGGTCCCATCGAAAAAGACAGGTATGGTCGCATTCGTAACTGGAACGTCCTCTGGATTCGGCGCCGCCACCGCCCGCCGATTTGCCAAAGATGGAATGCAAGTGGTCGCTACAGCCCGTCGAACCGACAAGCTGAAACCACTTGTTGCGGAGTTTGGTGATTTGATTCTGCCGGTCTCTCTCGATGTGCGAGACAGGCACGAGGTCGAATCGGTCGTCGCGGGCTTGCCTTCAGAATTCGCTGCGATCGATATCCTGGTGAACAACGCCGGGCTCTCACTCAATCTGGAGCCTGCCTATAAGGTTCCGCTCGAAGATTGGGAAACAATGGTCGATACGAATATCAAAGGGCTTCTCTACTGCACTCGGCTGATCCTGCCAGGCATGGTCGCACGCGGTCGAGGCCATGTTGTGAATCTTGGCTCGGTGGCAGCGTTGTATCCTTATCCGGGCGGGAATGTGTATGGAGCAACGAAAGCCTTCGTGAAACAGTTTTCCCACAACCTCCGAGCCGACCTGTTGGGGACAGCCGTGCGGGTCACGGATATTGAACCAGGTCTGGCCGAGACAGAGTTTTCCGTTGTTCGCTTTAAAGGTGACGAACAGCGCGCGGCGTCGATCTACGCAGGAACGAAGCCTCTGACAGCCGATGATATCGCCGATGCGATCCACTGGGTGACCACTCGCCCCGCGCACGTCAATATTGATACGATCTCAATGATGCCGGTTTGTCAGGCTTTTTCGGCTTTGGCAATCCATCGCGAAAAGACGTAAAAGGCAGCCTCATTCCTCAAGATCCCCACTTTCGCCTTTCTCAAAAATGTGGATGATATCGGCGGGTTCCGGGGCGTAGAGCAGTTTGTGCCGTAGTTTTTCGTTGCGAAAGACTCGCATCAAGATGCCGACCAGGCGAAGGTATTCGGCATCCATTGCCCGTGGGATTCCGACCAGCATCACGAATTGCAATGGACCATCCTTTTCTGGAAGCGGCTCGCTCAGTCGCCCAAAGGCCATGAACATCTTTGTCACGGCTGCGGTACGAACATGAGGAAGGCTGAGGCCGTAGTGCAGATTCACTTTTCCGGCAGCCTCGCACTTAGCCAGAGCGCGCAAAAATTCCTGCCAATCCGAAATCCTGGTATCGGAGCGAAGAGACTCGGCAACCTTCCGCACGCTTTCTTCGCGCGAACCGGCGACGAGACCGAGCAGAATGTGCTCCTGGAGCAGGGTCCCCCGGATTCGAATCATATGGCACTCCCGCTCCAACGAAGCTTGGCCCCCAGGATATCCGCAAAGGTAAGATTCTTTGGTAAGATAAGAGGAAGCTTCTCGATGGCCGGTCGAACCACGACGGCATCTCCGGAGGAGAGTTGCACGGATTCCTGACCATCGACGCTTGCGGAGAGCTGTTGTTCGCCCCTGCTCGGCAGCAACCGGATCGTCGACTTATTGGAAACGATCACAGAACGATTGGTTAGGACATGCGGGCAGATAGGGGTCACGACAAACATTCCCGAATTTGGCATGACAATGGGTCCTCCGGCGGAAAGCGAGTAAGCAGTGGACCCCGTGGAAGTGGCGATAATGAGTCCGTCGGCATTGTATTCGGTCAGGTGGGTCTGATCGATAAAGAGATCGAGCCGGACCAGGCGCGAACGTTCACCCCGAGTGACCACGACATCGTTCAGACCGATCTGAGAATAAGTGCTTTTGTTTTCCCTTTCGATCGAGGCCTCCAGCATCGTCCGCTCATCGATTCGATAATCTCCCATCGCGAGAGCCTTGGCCGCGACAGCGAACTCTGGCCCGCCGAAACAGGTAAGAAAGCCGAGCGAACCAAAGTTAATACCCATCACAGGCTTCATTTTTCCCCGCAGGTCGCGCACCAGACGCAGGAGAGTACCATCGCCGCCCAAGGCGACGAACAAGTCCACTCGATGATAAAGCTCATCCAGTGAATGGCCGGGCTGGCCTATTAGTTTGGCTGCCTGTTGTTCAACCAGAACATGGATGTCGTGGGCGTAAAGTTCGTGCAAAAGAGCTTTGAGCGAAGCCGCCGCGCCTGGTTTTTGCCAATGCGCATAAATGCCGAGGCTTACCGAAGGCATGCTAGAAATTCCCTGTTACCTTTAGCACCCGTGATCGGGGACTCGATCAGCCCGAGCCATTCCCGTTGCAATTGCTCGACCACAAAGAGCTGGATCTTGCTGACACAACGCGCGTGCAGGTGCTCCTCGCGGACTACCCCTCCCTTCCCGACCTGGTTCGGCTCCAATTCGAATTGAGGTTTAATCAAAGCGATGGCCACTCCTCCCTTTTCCACACAGGCAAGGATAGGAGCCAAAACGTGAGTGAGCGAGATAAAAGAAACGTCGACGACCGCCAGTTGCACGCGCGTCCCCAACAGCTCGGGGCTCAGGATGCGGGCATTGACTCTCTCCCGCACATCAACTCTGACGTCGCTTCGAATCTTCCAAGCCAGCTGATTGTGTCCGACATCGACGGCAATCACTTTCCTGGCACCGCGCTGAAGCAAACAATCTGTGAAGCCTCCGGTGGAGGCCCCGACATCCAAACAGACCAGATCGGTCGCACTGATAGAGAAATGATCCAGCGCCGCTTCCAATTTGTAGCCTCCGCGTCCGACGTATCTTTCTTCGGCCACGACGCGAACCACGGCGTCGGATTTCACCAGCGTCCCGGGCTTGTCGATAACGTGTTCTTCGACCAGCACGTGGCCCGCCAGAATAGATCGTTGCGCACGCTCCCTCGAATTGAAGTAGCCGTAATCCACCAGAAATTTATCAATCCGGATCCGTCTCGGCTTATCCATTTTTCGCTAAACGTATTTCGGACCTCGCCGAATATAAGACTTGATTAATAATAAATTCCGCCAAATCTATGCGGTTCTTGTGGTCAGAATTTGTCTATGTCGCCTGAAGAATTGAAAGAGCAAATAAAAGAAATGCTCGTCACCAATCTGATGTTGCGTACGCCGAAGGAGGAGATCTCCGATGATCTCCCGCTGTTTAGCGCCGACGGTCTTGGGTTAGATTCAATCGACGCGTTGCAATTGGTGGTCAGCATGGAAAAAAACTTCGGCGTCGGAGTTCCAAATTCGGACGTCGCGCGGGTTGCTCTGGCCACGGTGAACACCATCCATGACTACATTGTTGGACAAGCGGGAAGCCAGCCGTAGGTCTGGGCTGTAGGGTTCAGTGTTTCTGCCACTGCTCCCCTCGTCTTCCATAATCGTTCTCGTCGTCGTCCTTCGTCGTCGATTGCTTTCCCTGCCGGCAGAGCGAGCACGACGACGACCACGAGCACGATCAGGAAAATCCCGCGTCTTCCCGTTCTCGTCCTCGTCCTCGTCGTCAATTGCTTTCCTCTGCCGGCAGAGCGAGCACGACGACGACCACGAGCACGATCAGGAAAATCCCGCGTCTCACCGTTCTCGTCGTCGTCCTCGTCCTCGTCATCGATTGCTTTCCCTCGCCGGCAGAGCGAGGACGACGACGACCACGAGTACGATCAGGAAAATCCCGCGGCTCACCGGCTCACCGTTCTCGTCCTCGTCCTCGTCGTCGAATTGCTTTCCTCGCCGGCAGAGCGAGCACGACGACGACCACGAGCACGATCAGGAAAAACCCGCGGCTCACCGTTCTCGTCGTCGTCCTCGTCCTCGTCATCGATTGCTTTGCCTGCCGGCAGAGCGAGCACGACGACGACCACGAGCACGATCAGGAAAATCCCGCGTCTCACCGTTCTCGTCGTCGTCCTCGTCCTCGTCGTCGATTGCTTTCCTCGCCAGCAGAGCGAGCACGACGCTACCACGAGCACGAAATCTTCCAGCCTGTGTTCTGGTCACACCATGGAACGATCGCTACGGCAACGGTCCGATCGTTTCAGCCTGGTTAATCGCATCGATCAACTGCCGCAGCCGGCCGAAGTTCCGACGGTGTGAACCCGCAACCAGGCGGGGCATGTTAGAAAGCTCAGGTTCATTCTTTTCCGGCTTCAGTGCACGGCTGGTCCGAAGCGGCGCGCTTTCCAATAAGTCGGAGAAAGAGCGGCTCAGCTCTTGAACGGCGCCATTGGTCAACTGGCGTTGCAAGCGAATGACGAGCTCCTGCCCGACCCACCGGTAAGAGTGGAAGTTCCGGTAAAACTGGAGGACATGGTTGACAGCATCATCCACATCCTCGGTGATGGAGAAGAGGCTGAAATCGTCCGGCGAAATCAAACCTTGGCCCAGAAGATGAGTTCTCAGGAATTCGGTCCAGCTCTTCCAGTAGGTTCCTTCTATTTTGTCGATCAGGATGACTGGTATAATTCTGGCCTTACCAGTCTGCATCAGGGTCAAACATTCAAACCCTTCATCCATCGTTCCGAAGCCGCCGGGAAACAATGCGATGGCGTGGGTTTCCTTAATGAAATTCACTTTTCGAGTAAAAAAATAGTTGAAATTTACCAGCTTCGGATCGCCCTCGATGGTCTCGTTGGCTTTTTGCTCGAATGGCAGCCGGATGTTAAGACCGAAGCTGTGCTGTCTACCGGCTCCGCGCTGGGCGGCGCCCATGATCCCGTCACCGCCACCCGTGATGATCATGTATCCACGGTCGCGCATCAGTCCTGCGAATCGTTCCGCGGCCTGGTAGACTTCGACCTGCGGGCTAGTTCGCGCAGAACCGAAAATCGCAATCTTACGGATTCCCTGATAAGGGGCAAACGCCTTGGCAGCCTGTCTGAGTTCTTTCAGCGAACGATTGATTAACTTGAGGTCTGGCACCGGTACCGAATCACTCCCCATGCGAAGGGCTGTGACAATCATTTCTGCGATCAGCTCATGCGAATCGGGAACTCCCCAATCTTGAACCATTTCCTGGATACGTCGGTCGAATTCTGGATTTCCTGACGACGCGAACGATGTGTGCAGCGCATGGATGCCGCCACCTGTAAAATCTTGCACGAGCAGATCTAGATCGAGATGGTCGGATTGTCTAGAAGAAGGAGTTTGGAAACAGGAGTCAGGAGCTTCGCTTCAGCCAGGGAGGTGCTCACCGCAGGCAAGCGCGCAATTAAATCCTAGAATAGCACCTGGCCATTGAAGCCGCTTTTTCTCCCTCCGAATCTCCTGACTCCTGACTCCTGAGCTCCTGACTCCTCTTTTTCTAATTTGCCTCTGGGGCGGGATATGATATTTGCTCCGCTTCTCATGATTGTCATCCTCAAGTCGAAAACATCCAAGGAACAGGTCGACGAAGTCGCGCAGGAAGTTCAAAAGTTAGGCTATAGCCCGCACGTGATCTACGGAGAGTTGCAAACCGTCATCGCTGCGATCGGTGATGAGCGCACGCATCATACCCTGGAGTCTCTGGCTGTTTTCCCTCAGGTTGAAAGGGTACTCCCGGTACAGAAACGGTATAAGCTGGTCAGCAGGGAGTCTAAATCGGAGGAGACAGTTGTTAACGTGGATGGCGTCCTGATCGGGGGCGGGCACTTTGTGGTCATGGCCGGGCCGTGCAGCGTGGAGTCCGAAGAGCAGCTGATTTCGACTGCACGAGCCGTCAAGGCGCGCGGTGCGAAGATCCTGCGCGGAGGCGCCTACAAGCCGCGGACCTCACCGTATGAATTTCAGGGGCTGGGTCGCGAAGGATTGAGAATCCTGGCGGCAGCCAAGCAGGAAACCGGGCTCAAGATTATAACTGAAGTGTTGAGTGAACGCGACGTTGAACATGTGTGTGAATCTGCTGACATCCTCCAGGTCGGTGCGAGAAACGCGCAAAATTTCCAATTGCTGATTGAGTGCGCGAAAAGCCGGAAGACGGTTCTGCTGAAGCGCGGAATGAGCGAACGGATCGAGGAGTGGTTGCTGGCGGCGGAATATATCCTTTCGAACGGCAACCCGAACGTCCTGCTGTGCGAGCGCGGGATCCGAACATTTGAAACGTACACCCGCAACACACTGGATCTGGCAGCGGTGGCGATTGCCAAGAGAGAATCCCATTTGCCGGTGATCGTGGATCCTAGCCAGGGATGTGGCAGGGCCGATCTGGTTCCGATGTTGTGCCGAGGTGCGGTCGCGGTCGGTGCAGACGGGCTTTTGATCGAGGTTCACCCGCATCCGGCGGAGGCCTTGAGCGACGGGCAGCAACAGGTTGATTTTGAGGTCTTCTCTCGTTTAATCTCTGAATTGCAGCCGTTTCTGAATGCAACCAAGCAGAAACTCGTCTAGGGAAGGGAGTGACATAGAACTTAATATGGCAATGTGATGATTGGCTTTCTTCTCAGCGCATGAACGAGGCGTTTGATGTAGCGATTATTGGCGGCGGCCCCGCCGGAAGTTCCGCAGGGACTCTTCTCGCCCAAGCCGGGCGACGCGTTATCATCTTTGAGAAGACCAAATTTCCCCGCTTCTCCGTCGGCGAGTCGACGCTGCCGGCCACTCTCAACACTCTCGAACGAATGGGAGTCAGAGAGAAAATCGATGCGGGCGGGTTCCTGATCAAATATGGAGGCGAGATTGTTTCCGCCTGCGGCCAGCGGGTTCGGTTTTATTTCCGCAATGGCCTTAAGGCAAAGCGGCCGACGGCTTACCAGGTCCTGAGATCCGAATTCGACAGGATCCTCCTCGATCACGCGGCCGAAAGCGGGTGCGAGGTCAGACAGGAGACGTCGGTCGATTCCTTCGAATTTGGTAGTGGCGGCGTCACTCTCTTCCCAGGAAACGCCGGACCTGCCGTGCGGGCTAAATATCTACTCGATTGCTCCGGCCGTAACTGCCTTATTGGTAATCGATTTCGTTTAAAGCAACTGCTCCCGAATCTTCGAAAATTTTCTCTCTACGCCTACTACGAAGATGTCGGGCGTGAGGAAGGACCCGACGGAACCCTCACGAGGATGGTTAGGACGAAGGATTCCTGGTTCTGGATGATCCCGCTCAAAGGGAATACGACCAGCATCGGCGTCGTGATGGATACCGAAAAGTTCCGAAACATGAAGATGAGCCCTGAGGAAGCGCTCACGCACTGCATCGCCGAACAACCGGTCGTTAACGAATGGATGGAGAAGGCCCGGCGGGTGACGGATGTTTATGCCACCGGCGATTTCTCTTACCGAAATAAGCAACTATTCGGTGATCGCTGGTTATTGGCGGGCGACGCGGCCGGATTCATTGATCCGGTTTTCAGCAGCGGCGTTTATCTTGCTTTGCTCTCCGGCGAGAAAGCCGCGGATGCCCTCAATCTGGCTCTGGATCGACCGGAGAAGCGCGCCAAGGCCTTTCGCTCTTACGAGCGACGGATTAGCCGCGTGCTGGATCTTTATCTACGATGGGCCACCGCCTGGTACACCCAGGAGTTTGTCGAAGTGTTCCTCTATCCAAAGGAAATATTTGAACTCGTTCCGGCGGTCAGCGCGGTCCTTTCTGGAAACGAGGTTCGTGATTTCAGCATGCGGTGGAGGATTTGCATTTTTCAAACGCTGGTTGCGCTTCAAAAGCGAACATCAAAGATCGCACCCAAGCTGACCCTGATCCCAAAAACGACATGACGAGTCGAATCTTCATCCTTCTCACCGCACTTTTATTGGCAGGTTGTCAGACTGCGAAGGAGATATCTGGACTTGGTCCCGAAGCGAAAATGCGGATTGGGCAGTTGCAGTATTCCTACGGCGGTCATTCAGTAGTGGGCGACATCATTCTGCGCAATCTCAATGGAGGCGATTATGATCTCTATTTCTCCAAAGCCGGAGTCACAGTACTCGAATTTCAGACCCGTGGTTCGCACATGGCGGCGACCGGACTTCTTGCAAAAAACGGGTGGTCAGGTCAAATCGATGAAGCCCGCGGACCCCTGAAACCATGGGCGATGCTTAGGGAGGTATTGCCTTATTTCGATTCCAACGTCCCGACCGCACAAAAGCCGCATCGATGGTCTGCCACGTTCGAGCGGAAAGGTGGGATGTTACTACGCGCCGATGTTCAATTTTCCGGGAGAAGGTCAATGGTTTTTAGCTTTGGCCAATAAATCCAATGAATCCGAGCGCGCCTGAAATAGTCACTCCAGTTGAGTCACCGGATCTGGATCTGACACTGACGCACAATGGTTGGTATAGCCCGCTCAGCTTTGAAACGGCCGGTTGGATGATTAAGCATCTTCCGAGGCCCTGGACGCGGTCGATGAGCATCGCCGCAGGGGAATTAGGGTATCTATTTTGCAAAAGCCGCCGAGAGGCTTTACGACGGAATCTGATGGCAATTACGCAAAATCAAAAACAGCGTGAAAAACTGTCGAGAGGCTGTTTCCATAATTTTTTACGGATGTTGCATGATTTCTGCGATTGTGCAGAAAGTGGAGTCGATCGGCTGAACGCATTGATGGTTGAGCGGCGCGGTTTTGAGCATCTGGAAGCGGCACGTCGCAAAGGCAAAGGGACGCTTCTGATTACCGGTCATCTCGGGGCCTGGGAACTGGGCGGCATGGTCCTGGCCTCGGACGGATTCCCGGTGAACGTCGTGACCATGGCGGAACCGACCAACGAACTCAATGAATGGCGCCAAAAATACCGGCAACGTTTCGGAATTAAGACCGTCACCGTCGGCTCGGACAAATTTGCGTTCGTGGAGATCATCCAGGCGCTTCGTCGCAATGAACTCGTCGCCATGCTGGTTGACCGGCCATACTTGAACAGTGGAATCGCGGTCCAGTTTTTCGAGCGTCCAACGCTTTTCTCGGCAGCCGCGGCGCGTGTTTGGCAACATACCCAAGCGTCGGTGATCCCCGCCTTCGTCTTGCAATTAGAGCCAGGCCAGTACGGGTGCTATGCCTATCCACCCATTGAGATGACAGCGAATCAAACCCTCGAGCAAAATAGCCAGCGCGTCGCCGACGTGTTTCAGGCGATCATCCGGGAGTTTCCCGAGCAATGGTTCAATTTCGTACCAATCTGGAATCCGTAAGCCCCATGAGAAAACTTGCCCTCTCTCTTCTATTAGCGATCGCTCCCCTTGCTGGCGCGGCTACCATGACGCAGAGCGACATCGATCAACTGGTGCAAAAGCTGCAGGCGCTCCACAATACCCAACCTTCTTTACAGGCGAACTTCCGGGAGGAACGCCACTTGGCAATGCTGAAAGATCCGGTGGTGAACGAGGGCAAGGTGTGGTTCACCCTGCCGGACAAAATTCGTCGCGAAATCGGCGGAAAAACTCCCAGCACCACCGTCACCGATGGGAAAAAAGTGTCGATCTACTATCCGAATTACCAGCAGGTGGAAGTTTACGACCTGGAAAAGCGCCCGATCATCAAGGATACGATGCGAGCGCTGACGGCAGGACTTAATTTTCGTGAAGTCGCCACCTACTATGCCATCGAAGGATCGAAAAACGGAAACGAGTACCAGCTTACTCTGACTCCAAAGACTGCAGCCGTCCGCAAACTGGTAAAAACCGTCAATTTGACCATCGATGAGAACCTCACCCCGCTGCGAGTGGTCATTCATGACAGTAAGGACCAGGTCTTTACTGAAACCTACACTAACGTTCGACGGGACACGTTGCCGGCCTCAACTTTCGAATTCTCGCCCCCGCCCGGGACCAAAGTTTCCACTCCTTTAGGCAATTGACTTCTTGCCGTTTTACGGTAACGAATGGCTCCCGGCTCATCAGTCTGAATTTGCCTCGTGGTGTAACGGTAGCACAAGCGACTCTGAATCGCTTTGTCATGGTTCGAATCCATGCGAGGCAGCCATGCGAGAGAACCGAGTTTCGCGCTGGCATTGGTAAAAGAATTCGTTACTCTTGTGAAATGCCCGATCAAGTACTAAGCCCGGCCTATGATCAATCGGCGTTGCAAGATCTCTTAAAAGCGCACGGAGGCTGCATTAGCAAGACCGAAGTCGTCCATCTCATGGGATTGCAAGAGACGTCCATCGTCGACCGCTGGCGCAATCACCGGCAAATCGTGTCAGCCCGAAATGACGCCGGCCAATGGGAGTACCCCATTTGGCAGTTTGCCCGCAAACACAGGCGCGTGATGCTCGGAATCAGAGACTGCCTGGCTGAGCTCCCTTTTGAAAACGAATGGGAGCCGGTGATCTTTTTCCTGAATCGCATGGAGATTTTAGGAGGCCATAGCCCTTTGGATCGTTTGCGGACAGGCAAGATCGAGGCAGCCATTCTGGCGGCCAGACAATACGGTTGGCGAAAAGACAGCTGACTGGCGGAGAATACCAATGTCCTCGCCGGTCTTTCGATCCGGCGCACTCTGCGAGGGGCCTGCGGTATCTGTTTAGCGTCACATTCTCGTCATCGTCATCGTCCTCCTGGTCGTACTCCTCCTCGTCGTCGTCCTTCGTCCTCGGTTGGGGATTCGATGAGATTGCCGTAAGATGGAGAGTGGAAAAGTGGAAATGATGGAGGTTTTCGCGGATCACGCGAAAATCGGACGAGGACGAAGACGAGGACGAGGACAAGCACGACCGGTCGACGAGCACGAGCACGAGTAGGAACGAATACGTTCCTTAAGATAATCCCGGTGGCAGGGAATTAGAAGCGACCCTCCAGGCTCTCATTGGAGATCTCTTCGCGAGTAATCTCAATCGAAAGCTAAACAGAAAATGTTACCATCCAGAGCAATCATCGCCGGGGCTGCTGTCGCCGGCCTTTTAACCGGATCCTTCGCTGTCACGTCGTATGCCAGAAGTGTTTCCGGAACACCAACCACCCCCGCGCACATCCTGGCAGATCAGGACAAAGGGAAACATGGATGTAAAGGCCAGAATTCGTGCAAGGGACAGGGTGGATGCAAAGCTGGGGATAACGGATGCAAGGGCAAAAATTCCTGCAAAGGCAAAGGTGGATGCAAAACGGCTGAAAACAGTTGTAAAGGAAAGAATGGCTGTGCCGCCGGTGGCAAGATCTAGTAAAACGCTCACCTTAACTTTTCCGTGAAAGCAATCTTCCATTTTTTATTAAGCTTCGCGTTGAGTATTCTCACGGGAAGCTATTTGTTGACAGGTATGGCACAAGCTCAAGATTCCGGATCGAGTTCCACCGTTAAAGTCCGCCTGATTGGCTCCAATGGCCTGCTGACCGAGCCGGTCACTGTTCCCAAGGTCAAGAAGACGGATGCCGAATGGCGCAAGCAGTTGACTGCCGAGGAGTATGCAATCGCCCGAGGACAAGGTACCGAACCCGCCTTTTGCGGCACCTTGCTCGATAACCATCGCGAAGGCATCTATCACTGTGTCTGTTGCGGACTGCCGCTTTTTGCTTCAGACTCAAAGTTTAATTCAGGAACGGGTTGGCCGAGCTTCTTCCAACCAGTCGCCAAAGAAAATGTTCTGACCAGAGTCGATAACAGCTATGGAATGCAACGCGAAGAGATACTCTGCGCTCGATGCGGTGCCCACCTGGGGCATGTGTTTGACGACGGTCCGCCACCCACAGGATTGCGTTTCTGCCTCAATTCGGCCTCACTGACTTTTGTGGATAAGGGCAAGGAAGTTCCAGAGGCGGTTCACTCGGCTGCGGCCAAGTAAAGCGTTGTGCCGCCGAATGGTAGGGCGAAGCTCGAGGATCCAGCCCATACTGCGGCTGCCCCGGGGGCTTCCCGCGAGGAGGAGTACGACGACGAGGACGAGGCACTAGGAATGTTCGCCGTTGCGCACGCGGGTCCAGACGTCTGTGCGTCCCATCAGCGAAATCCCGATAAACCCTCGCACTTTGATTGTTTCCGGGCCCTCAAGCTCCATAGAACCGGAGTAAGTGTTTCCGCTTTTCGGATCGTAGATTGTTCCATCTTCCCAGCGCGCGTCACTTTTCCTGGAAAATCCGGACATGAATACCAGGCCGACGATTGGTCTCTCTCTTTTGCTCGGATCCGGATTGTGGATGTCCAATTTTTCCTTGCCTTCCGGGGTTTGCGGTTCTTTCAACGAGATAATTTTACCGCTCAGTCTCCCTTGGTTTTCGAATATCTCGAAAGTGGCATCTTCATTTCTCCAAACTCCGACGGCAGAAGGGTGATCGAGCGCACAGGATAGGTTAACCTGCATCAAAACGAAAATGAGCGCGGTGGCCTGTAATTGAATTCGCATGCTGATTATGGGATGAGAATAATGGGTGTCCTATCTAAAGCAGGATTCAGAATTCAGGATTCAGAATTCAGGATACGAGTCAGCATCACGGGGTGATCGCGCGAAGATTTGGCGGCAAAGAATGGCATTCCTTCTCGCCCAATCTTCACGCGTTCACCCCGTGTGTTGCTCGACTCCTGACTCTTTAATGCTGAATTCTGACTTCTGAATTCTGAATTCTAATTCTCATCACCATAACATGGATTCACTTCCAGAGTGCGGTGGTCATTGGCGAATTATCGCTCACGCTGAATACCTTGGATTGCACGATGATCACGAGTTCCGGAGGATTGGCGATAATCGATGCTCGAATCGTTCCATCCTTGCTTTCGTAGCGATGAAATTTCCCCTTCGGACCGTCCGCGTCATCCTTGTAGTTTATTTCAAGTGACTGGCAAATCTCGGTCACGATATCGACCAAACGATTCAGGTCGGAAATGTTCGCTACGAGGGAGGCGCATTCGGTCAGGCCGGAGTTTCCAAGGATAACGTAGGCAGTCCCTTCCGGGGTCCGGAAGACGGCGCTCTTTCCGTTGTCCGACTTGGGCGGACCGTAAGAAGCAGCCCAAGAGGACAAAGGTTGACCCAAAAGCAGCTTGATCTCCGGCTTCGTTGGATCCGCATCGCTTGGAGGAGTTCCACCAGAACTGAGAGCCATGGCAAAAATCAATGGAACGGTCAACAGAGCTTTCACAATTTCACAGATTGAGATCAATCGATTTCGAAGATGCCATAATGAGCCTCCGGAGCGGTTGCCGATCGGTCAAACGTTTTCGGAATTCACCAAATTTTTGCTCACTCACCCAACCGTCTCATGGCTTCTTGGCACCGCCCACGCGAGGATCTGTTTCTGACACTGGATTTTCCGCACGATGCCGGTGCATGAATTCCTCAAGCGCGTGTCGAACGGTATCCGCAAACATGGCTTCGGTAAAACGATACTCCAGATGCTCACTTACCCACTCAAAGAGTGCCTGCCGAAGAACCTGGAGCTTTTTACGACCCATAACCGTGGATTGCCTGGACAGGAAATCAATTTGCTCTGGCGTCAATCCTTCGGCGACCGCGGGATTAATTTGATCGGTCTCCTCATCCCCTAGAGGGTGTGTCTGGTCGCTCTCGGTCATCTGGCAAATTCCTCTCTCCCCAAAATGCTTTTTGGCGGCGGCCCACGTGAACGCTGACGTCAAATTTCATCAGCAAAGTCCATGCGAAAGGTCGCGTCCACCAAGTTATGGGCGGAGCGAATCGAATTGCCTTCAAGTACATCATTTCCCAGAATTGCCATGAATTGCAATAAATTGAGATGCTCCTGGTAGGGGAGGTTCCGGCTGAACCGGGGCTTGCCGCCCGCCCTGACGCTTCGGCAGAGCCCCGGTTCGGGCGGGGCCTCACCTTACCCTTGTGCTAAGCGGAAATCGCGGGAGCGCCGGCGCCTTTACTTGCTCGATGGTGTTTGCTTTGCAGCTCCTTATTAACGCAGAGAAACATCTGCTCCCCTAAGAGCACTGCTTCCGACGTGAAAACTCCTGACCCGTTCGAGGATAATTTTTTCGGCTTTCGTGAATCGAGTGCTCTGTAACAGGTATTGGCTCCAGGAGGGAACCATAACCTCGATCCGGTAGGTGTTCACCCGACCTAAATCTTCGTGTAGACGCCAACTGAAGGCGCCGTTTCGGAGATAGACCATCCGGGCGTGCTTCATCGTTTGCAGGAATTCTTCCCTGCGCGCAGGATCCACTTCGATGTCAAAGTGAATGACCACCGGCCCATCGTCTGCTTTCGGAGTGTAGATGAGTCTATGGGAGAAACCGGTCACCGGAACCACCGAGAGATCAAGGGTTTTGGTGAAATTGATGGAGAGCGGGATAGCAGCAATCAGGCTGACAAACAATAAGACCGCACCGCCGATCAGCGCCCGGTTTGGCCCGTAGATAGACGCGGCAGTTCCCCAAAAAATACCGCCGAGAACCATTGCCCCTTGGGTGATGGCGAAGAAGGTAGCGTTCATTCGAGCGCGCGCCCAATCTGGCATGGCACGCTGTCCGGCGACCCAAAGTTCTGAGGCGCATAATGTCCAGGCGATACCGGCAAGGCAAGCTACAATTATAAAAAGGGTTTCATTCCGCACGAAGGCCATCAACAAGAAAACAATCCCCAACAGGAGATTCGCTGAGATAGTAAGAACATTCGGAGAAAAGCGCGTTTGCGCCCATCCCAAGAGTAGGATCGCAGCGAACACCGACCCGACACCGATCGCGCTGAACATGAGTCCACAGCCAAGGGCATTCAGGTGAACTTCTTTAAGGCCGATCACCGGGATCAGTGAGGGGATCAAGGCAATAAAAAAGGCGAAGAGCGCGTTCCTGATCAGCACGACCTGAATCCCTGGGGAGTGACGGACATGCCGAATAGCGGTTAAGAACGACTCAAGAAAGGTTTCTAACGGCAGTTTGGGCGAGACGACCGCTGGTTTCCACTGCAATACGGTGAGAGCGACAATCAGAAAGCAGACCGCATTCAGGCTAAAGATTGATCTGGCGCCGATCAGAGGCAACAGCAGACCGCCGACCGTTGGCCCGATAATAGCCGCTATATTAAGCTGCAATCCGCCGAGGGTAGTCGCCGAAGGCAGTTCTTGGGCGGAGACCACTTCGGCGACAACTGCAGGCCAGGTGGGAGCGGTGAATGCAAAACCGACCCCGACCAGAAAGACACAAAGGAGAACGAGATAAGGGTTGAGTAACCCAAGCGCAGCCAAGGCGGCAAGCGACCCGGCCGCTACAGCCAGCCAAAGATTGGTGACCCAGAGCAGTTTTCGCCGATCCACAATGTCTGCCAGGGCGCCGGCTGGCAAAACAAAGAGAAAAAAGGGCAATGATGCGACGGAAGACATCAGCGATAGCAGCAAAGGCGACGCATTAAGCTTGTACATGGCCCATACGGCGGCACAATCGTAGGCTGCAACGCCAATTCCGGAGAGCACGCTGGCAAACCAGAGCCGTCGAAATGCGAGATTCCGCAAGGCGATGAGTGGCGAATTTTCCGTATCACTAGGCATAGTAAGGCCTCAGCTTCGGCGGCAGCGTTCCGACCAACAGGGCGTTCTGGATCGAGCGTCCTGCTTCCATTCTCTGACGTTCTAACTCAATCACTTGCCCTGCCTTCAGTGCGGCGATCGGTACTCCGTCGCGCAGAAGGATACGATGGCTCGTGACGGCGGCGATGCGTGGTCCGGGCGTAAGGATGCCGATCAGATTCAACGGATCCGCGGCGCTGATCGCAATGAACTCGCCTTTAGCTTTCGCTTTGCGGATCGAGCGCAACAACCCGATGGCCTCCGGCCTGGCAAATTGTTCACCGCTTAAGCCGCCGACGAAATAGCCGCCTCGAACCTCCCCACGCGCTTCAAGCCGTCGAAAAACTCGGATCAGTTCAAACCAGGAAACGTGCAAGGATTCTTTCTCCGAAATTCGTCGTGAGACCACACCGTACCGGCGAAGGAGGACGCGGGCGAACGCCTCGATCGAGTCTGCGCGATCGGCGCTTTCCGATCCTGACGAATCAGAGGCTGCCGGGAGCATTCTTCGCAGGAGCGACCATCTTCCGCCGGACTCCACACTGGTGACGCTCTTATGGCGCCTGCGCCGCTCGGCGTTGCCAAACGGCGCGCGCTTATCTTCCGGCAGCAAAAGCGCCCGCAAGCCTTCGAAACCGTCAGCAGTTACGCAACCCTGGGTCACCAACTCAGCGAGCGCCTGTTCGACCCGCGACGGCAACAACCGCGTGATCCTCACGATTTCACCGAAAAACAGCGCCCCCTCCTCCGAGAGTGCCCTTTCTATTTGTTGCGCGTCCGGCAAAAATTCCGTGGGAGCCGATGGTGGGGAGAGCGCAAGCCAATGCCGAAGGTTCTCGCGCGCAAAGAGCGACATTGGACTTGAGCGCACCGGTCCAAAGGGCCCCGCCGCTCGCGTGTCCGGTATCGTTAGCCTGCCCCACCCGACCCGACCGGTAAAGCAGAGCTGATCGAGCAACGTTGGAGCATAATCCTGGACACGGAGGGCGAGCACTTCGGGTTCCCACGCGGCTGCGGGCAATTCACAACCGTCCAGCAACTCCAGGACAGCTTGGAGGCCTTCGACGCCGGTCGCCCGATGCTCCGCATCCACTCTCTGCCATGCCACCAGGAAACGTTGGTACTCGGCGATCGAAACCGGCTGGATCTCCGCACGCAACCTGTTAATCGTGAGCCGGTGGATCCGCGCCAGCAAGCGGCGGTCGCACCATTCCATCTCGGCAGCGCCTGGATGAAACTTACCTCGCAGGATGAAACCCTCTGACTCCAGAGCCAAAAGAGCGACTTGAACTTCCGAAAAAGGCAGCCGGAAGAATTCACTCAGCGCTTCCGCAGTGATCGGGCCCGTAACTTCCATTCGCCCCCGAACCAACTCGCGCACAGCATCCGCATGTTCCCACGGACGTCCACGTTCTGAACGCGGGTCTACCAGCGCAGGCTCGACATCGCACCCTGGATAGATCGCCTGAATCATCGACCACCGCTCGGCCGCAACCCAAAACGCCTGTGGCATGGCGAGTTTTCCGGCACGTCCTTCGGCACCGAGCAATTCGAGCCATGTTGCCGAATGATCTGCCAGATTTCTCGCTTCGCTCTCCGTCAATGCGCCCAGAAGAAGTAAAGCTTCATGCAGTTCATCGAGGTTGGTCGCGCGCGGCCATGCTTCCTCGCACACTTTCTTAATCGCGGACAAGTCGAGCACCCCGAGACCGCCATCTGCCGATGAATCGCCTGCCCGTCGCGTGTAAACGGCCTGTGTTCTGCGTTCTTCCAACGGCGCGTTATCGAGAAACGCGTACGGCTTGGCATTCAGAATCTCGTGCGCCAGCGGAGAAGGTTCCGGGAGATCGAGTCCGATGCATTCGAACCGTGCGGCTCTCGATCCGTTTGAGCAGACCGATCAAGCCGTGGATATCCATTGCCTCGATCAAGACAGTCTTCGATCGTCTGGTAGACCAGCGGATGGTTAGGAATTACCCGGTCGCCTGCAATATTTTCCAGGCAGGCGAGCTGGTCGGGAAAAACTGCCGCCAGGAGGTTTTCCGATTCCATGCGCTGCAACGGCGCAGGGATTCTGTGCCCTCCCCTTTGCCGTGGCAGAGCGAGAGCGCGCGCCGCATTCCATCGCCACCGGATAGCAAACATCGGCGCGTCCAGTAGCGCTTGCACCAAAAGGTCGCGCACGGTTTGGCTGTTCAAATAGGCGAAAACCTGATCGAGGGGAAAAGAGTGCTGAGTGCCCAGTGAGAGCACAATGGCATCATCGGTGGCGGCTGCCTGTAACTCAAAGTTGAACGATCGACAGAACCGTTTGCGCAACGCCAGTCCCCAACCCCGATTTAGCCGTATACCAAAGGGCGAATGAATGACCAGTTGCATCCCGCCCGACTCATCGAAAAAGCGCTCCAACACGAGTTTCTCCTGAGATGGAATCACTCCCAGTGTTCGGTAGGCGGCGAAAAAATAAGTGGCCAGCTGGCGAGCCCCTGCCTCAGAAAGACCAGGCTCCCCCTTCAACCATTCGCCGAGATCTTGCTCGGCGGCCCCGATGTCAGAGTTCCCCCTTTCGAGCGCTGTCTTGAGTTTTTCTTCAATTTCCGTCCGCAACGTGGAGACCGCCCGCGACAGTTCCGCGGTGCGCCCGGGCGCTTCCCCCAACCAGAAAGGAATGCCGGGAGGTTGGCCTCGCGCATCCTCGACTCGCACAGCGCCGGAATTGATTTGCAGGATCCGCCACGAAGCATTGCCGAGCTGAAAGACTTCTCCAGCCATACTTTCGATGGCAAAATCCTCATTCACTGTGCCGATCAAGGTTTCACCGGGTTCCAGCACGACGCGATAGTCCGCATTGTCCGGGATTGCACCGCCGGAAGTAAGGGCCGTCAGCGCGGCACCGCGCCTTGCGCGGACGCGCTGGTTCACCGCATCATGATGAATTAAAGCTGCCCGGCGTCCCCGGCGGGTGCTGAATCCCTCGGCGAGCATTCGCAAAACGTCATCGAACTCTTCTCTCGAGAGATCGCGATAGGGGTAGGCCGAGCGCATCAGCTCGTAGAGTGTTTGTTCTTCCCACTCCTCGGATGCGGCACAGGCGACGATCTGTTGAGCCAGCAAATCGAGCGGCTTCTGCGGAATCTCAATCTTGTCGAGTTTCCGTTGGCGAATGCTGCGCAACACGGCGACCCCCTCGACCAACTCATCACGGCTGAGCGGGAACATACGTCCCTTTGGGATTCCCATCCGTCGATGATCCGCCCGGCCCACCCGCTGGAGGAAGGTTGAAATTGCGCGTACCGAACCGATCTGGCACACCAGATCAACCGAGCCGATATCAATGCCAAGCTCCAAGGAGGCCGTGGCCACCAGAGCCTTTAGGTCGCCTGCTTTTAGTCGGCGCTCTGCTTCAAGTCGCAGTTTAGCCGAGAGGCTGCCATGATGTGACATCACCTTGTCTTTGCCGAGCCGGTCGCACAGGTGGCCCGTGACACGCTCCGCCAAGCGACGAGTGTTCACGAATACGAGGGTCGTTTCGTGAGCTTCAATCAGATCCGCCAAGCCGGCCATAGACCTCCGTCCAGACTTCGTTGGACATCACGGCCTCGAGCGGCGCCCCTGGCAACTCGATGGCCAAATCCATTTCTCGCAAGAATCCACAATCAACAATCTTGCACCGCGCGTCGCCTTGCTGATCGATATTGGGGGTTCCAACCAGGAACCGCGCGACTTCCTCAATTGGCTTTTGCGTCGCCGACAACCCGATCCGTTGCAACGGACGCTTCACGAGGGCCGCCAATCGTTCCATGCTGAGCGCCAGGTGCGATCCCCGGCGATTGCCAGCGAGGGCGTGAATCTCGTCCACGATCAGCGTCCGCACGTTAGCCAGAAGTTTGCGTCCGCCCTTCGAGGTTAACAACACGTAGAATGACTCCGGCGTAGTCGCCAGGATATGAGGGGGCCGGCGGATCATGGCTTGCCGTTTTGCGGCCGGAGTGTCACCCGTGCGCACTTCCGCGCGGATGTCCACATCCCGACCTTCGCTAGCGCGCAGTGCTGCCCGGATACCGGCAAGGGGTTCCTCAAGATTTTTATGAATGTCGTTACTGAGTGCCTTGAGCGGCGAAACATAGATCACTCGCGTTTCGTCGTTCAGTTCTCCAACCAGCCCGTCGCGAAACAATTGATCGAGTGAAGCCAGGAATGCAGCCAGCGTTTTACCCGAACCCGTGGGCGCGGCAATCAGCGTATGGGTGCCGGACTGTATCGATGGCCAGCCCTCTTCCTGAGGTGCAGTCGGCGTTCCGAACTTCTGCTCGAACCACTGCTCCACCACCGGATGGAATCGGAAGGACCGCATCATTCTGATATATTAGTATCCTGTCCCCCTGCAACCCCTGACTTCATGAAAGGTTCCAAGCCGTCAACGACAAAATGCCAGTTCAAAGCTCCTCATTGAAACGCCGTACGGAACTTCTCAAAACCGTGGGCGTTGCAGTGCTCGTCCTCGGCTTGATCGCGTCAAGCATCCTTTTTTGGGTCGGAGAAGGGAACTTCGCAACCAGCTCGCGCGGAGCACGAAATATCCGAGCCGGGAGGTTCCTGGAAAGATGGCACTCTGTCGCCCGAAGACACGAAGGGATCATCTCGAACCACCGAAATGAACTTCGGGAAGATTGGCGTTCTGGTCGCCAGCTGGCTGCATGGATTTGAGGAATTGAAGCCGCATCAAATGCTGGCCATTGTGCTCGCTGCGATGGCGGTACTGATCGCCATGTCCTGCTTTGTCATCGCCCAATGTTTGCGACACTAACGAATTTAAACCGTCCAAATCTGTATTCTTGCCAAATCCAACCATCTAATCTAAGAGAACTGCTTATGCGTTCCCTCACAATTCTGATTGTTATCATGACCGCGTTCGTAGCGGCCCCTCTCGTTCGAGCCGCTGATCCGACTCCCAGCCCTACTCCGGAGGCCTCGGCTTCCCCGGCAAAGAAGCACTCGAGGAAGACCAAAGCGACCGCAGCTGCCACACCTACCCCAGCTGCTGCCTCTAATCCGGCAGCAACGCCAGCTGCCGCGCCCGCCGTCAAAAAACATAAGGCGCCGGAACCTCAAGCGGTTCAGGCCGCCGGCGGCGGAAATGGCCAAGTTTGGGTGAACACCGAGACTCATGTTTATCACAGGGAAGGCTCAAAATGGTACGGCAGGACTAAGCAGGGCAAGTATCTGAGCGAAGCGGACGCGACCAAAGAAGGCGACAAACCCGCCAAGAACGAGAAGAAGCCGTAGTCAGTGATTATGGCGTTCTCCGATTCGCCTGAACTCATTTGCTGAAGGTCGAGAAAATTCCGGCTGGGCCGGCCGAGTCAGTCCAGCTTGTTTTTTCTGCCAGTGCAGCGGGTGATTCCCGTATTCTTCGGTAACCCCTGGAAGCAACCTCCGTCTGGAGAGATATCAAGAAACTGCCCTGCATCGTGATGCAGGTGGTCAGGACAATCTTTCGAAAAACAATATGAAGAGAATTGCTTTAATGCTCCTGGGGCTCGCGTGGGCCACAAGTTTATTTGCCCAAACAGTCGATCAGGGCGCTGCGGACAAACCTAAGCTCCCGGCTCGGCCGCAATGGGAACAACGGAGGCATATGTTTTGGGATCGGCTTAATTTGACCGATGAACAAAAAGAGAAACTAAAACAAATCCGTGAGGAAGATCGCCAGAGTCTTCGTTCGGCATGGGCAGAAGCGAAGATAGCTCAAGAATCTTTGCACGCGGCGCTCTTGGCCAACCCGGAAAATACCGCGGATATTCAGACCAAAGCAACAAATTGGGCCAATGCCCTCAGCACCAGGACTGTCCAGTTCGCGCTGCACGAGGCAAAGGTCAGCCAGGTGCTGACTCCGGAGCAAAGGGTCGTCCTCGACGAGGCTATCAAGGCTCGCACGAGACGTTGGGATCGACGTGACGGCGGCCCGGAGAATGGTCGCGGACGACAATCAGAGCGCCCGTGGGAGAAAACAAACCCGGCCTCGCGGCCTGCAGCCCCAGCCGCAACGCCGAGCGTCACCCCTACGGCTCCCACCAATTAATTAGTTTCCTTGCTCGCGAAAATCTATTTGGAAATTCACGAGGGGTACCAGGTTTCAACCCTGGGAACCCCGAAAAAAAACGGTTCGCCCTGAGTGGGAGCGAGAGGCTGACCTGATAAAGCTCGCACCTATTGCTGCGCCAAACTTAGAGTACGCAATTGAGGCGTGCTACAATTGGACTTAACTGCCGCGTTGTTAGTAGGCTCGATCTGCCGCCCCTTCAGCTTCAGGGCGCGTCGCTCTGGGTGGTCGATTCCCAGGGTTGAAACCCTGGGCTGAGTCCTTCAGCCCCTTTGGGGCAAGGCACTTCGTGCCTGGCAGAGGCACCAAATGCCTGGGTGAGCGTGCCCAAGCGGAGCTAGGCAGAGAAGCCCCGTCTCGGAGAGACGATAGAAGTCATTGTCAGTCCCACCTTTGGGGCTTTGGGCGGCGACAGGCTATCACTCTTTGCTACATTGTTTCCGGACGGTAACCGATCCCTCAGAGCTATCGCCGTGCAACCCGCAGTTAGTCCGTAGGCTATGATTCAGGCTTCTCGTAATCGGGAACACTCATTCCGGAAGAGGGATGGACTGATCGCCTGCTGTTGCGAAAAAGCATCCATCCCCCGGCTAATCCCCTTCTGCGAACAGCGGCACGAGCCCTGCTAATAGGATTTTAACCACAAAAAAGACTATCTGCGGTTTCGGAGAAAGAAGAATAACGAGTTGATGAGAAAGCTTCTAGTGGATCGTCTCATAAGTGATCACCGAAAAAAAGTTACAGCAGCGCGAGAGTGCTCGTACCTGGTCGAGTGATCTGCTTTAACGGTAAGATTCTGGAAACGCTTCTCGACATTTCCGAGCGACTTCGTAGATGAGAGTTATGGCCAAATACACGCCTATGGCGCTGCTGCTCTTTTGCGCTTTATCCGCGGCCAAGGCCAGCGACAAGATACCTATTTCCGCGGTCCCAAAGCGTGTCAGAGCAGCGATCGAGTATTACGCCCCAGGCGCTCAACTGATCGAAGCTAAAGTGAGCGATGATCGCGTTTATCGAACAGTCTATAACTGCACATATTTTCGAAATGTTCATCTGGGTTCGATCAAGTTGAGCTACCGCGGACAGTTGCTGGATATCGACGAAAGCCTGGTCATTGAAGACGTTCCGCCAGCAGTCCAAAAGACGATCCGCAAAGAAACAAAACAAGGACTGATCCAGAAAATAAGATTGGATGCACTTTACGGCCGCGAGGTTTACAGGGTGAAATCGTATTACGGGGATTCAACGAAAATTCAAATTTCCCTCACCATCACGCGCTCAGGCACCGTCGTGGAACGCAAAGTCAGCCAAGGGTTGCTGATCTTCTGATTAAATCCCTTGGGCTCGTTGCGTTCAAAATGGATTGTCTGCGAGGCGTGAATCGCACGGAAAAATGCGGCTCGTCCGACGTCTTTCTCGACTTTTGGTCGACAGGACGCTAAATTTTTGGATAATGCCTTTGGAGTCTACTCCTTGACGTGTTTTGTCCCCGCAACTATTCTCGGCGTTTTATGAATAGAACGCTGCGGTTTGTCCTCCCGCTGACGATGCTGGTACTGCTCTTGTGCCCGCATCGCGCCCCCGCCCCCATCATTTATCGAGATGGAGAAGGTTGGAACTCGTCAGACCTGAGTGATATCGAGATCAAAAAGAACGCCGAAGAGCAGTTCAAATTGGCAGAGCGCTACGAGGCACAGGGCGATTACAAGCGTGCGGGCGCCTCTTACCGGCTCGTGGTAAGGCGATTCCCGCGATCCGACATCGCGGAGGAAGCGCAGTTCAGGTCAGGGCAAATGCTCGAGAGAGAAGGCAAATTGCAGCGTGCCTTCAACGAATATCAGATCTTGGTGCAAAGATATCCCCGGAGCACAGAGTTTGAGGCTGCACTGCAAGCTCAGTACAATATTGCCAAGGAATATCTGAACGGAAAACGAGTCGATATCTACGGGGTGCCGACTCTTCCCTCGATGACCAAGGCTCAGGAGATGTTCCAGAAGATCGTGACCAACGCCCCTTACAGCAGGATCGCGCCTTTGGCTCAATACGGAGTCGGCCAGGCTCTTGAAAAAATTGGCGCCGTCGCCGCTACCGTCGCTGCCTACCAGCAGGTTGTGGATCGCTACCCGAACAGCGACGTCGCTCCGAATGCCATGTATCAAATCGGCTACGTCTATTTTCAGGCGAGTCGGGTGACCGGCTACGATCAAACCTCCGCGGTGCGCGCCCAAGAGTCATTCGACGATTTTCTGCTGCGTTACCCAAATAGCGAAAAAGTACCCCAAGCTCAGGATAACCTGAAAACGTTGCAAAGCCGCAAAACGCAGAATTCGTACGAAATCGCGAGGTTTTACGACAAGGAAAAGAACTACAAAGCCGCTTACGTTTACTACAATGAGGTTCTCCAGCAGGAGCCTGATTCCCCGGACGCAACGCGAGCAAAGCAACGAATGGATCAGATTCGCTCCAAAGTGGGCGAAGACGCTCTACAGATCGGAGCCAAGGGAACCGCGACCGCTCAGACCGGAGCTGACCGTCGGAAACTTCAGGCGCAAGCGGATACCGCTGGGCGACCGGATTTCGTCGGGCCACCAGCTCCGACGCCATCCCCTTCACCCTCTTCGGCCGCCGCTCCGGCGGCAAAACCAGAGCAATCCGCTCCCGAGCAAAAACCAATGCGGACCGCCCCAAGCGATGTAACACCCGCTCCTGTTGAGCCCCCTCCTCCTCTTGAACCAGCTCCGCTCCAACCTGCCCCAGCCGAACCGACGCCAGCTCAACCAGCCCCTGTTGAACCTGCTCTTCCCTCCCAGTGATCGGTCGCTCGATAAGCAGGCAGTTTTTTGGCCTTCTGCTTGGGTTCTTGACCGGTTGTGCCGGTTATACCCTGGGTCCGACTCCGCCAACTTACATGAAGGGGGTCCACCGGGTTGCCGTGCCGATTCTTAAAAACGCCACCACCACCCCGGATATCCAGGCGGTCGCCACCACGACAATGATTAGTCAGATCCAGCAGGACGGAACCTACGAAGTCACCGGAGTGGATCAAGCCGATGCGATCGTCGTTGGAACGATCACTTCCGTGACGCGCTCAAAATCGCGTTCACTCCAGGGAAATGTTCTCGCCTCCGCGGAATTTACTCTTCGCGTCCTCATTACCTTTCGCATCGAAAAACCCAATACGGGACAGCTGATGAATCAGAGGCAAATCGAAGGTGACACCAGTTTTTTTGTCGGAAACGATATCTACACTCAAGAGCGTGAAGCCATACCGCTGGCAATGCAGGACGCCGCAGTTCAATTTGTCAGCTTTCTTTCCGAAGGGTGGTGACCTTTTTCGATGCTTTATTTAGTCGGATCGCCGATCGGTAACCTGGGCGATATCACTCTCCGAGCGCTCGCGGTTTTGAAGGAGGTCACCATCATTGCAGCCGAAGACACGCGCCGCTCGTCCATCCTGCTCAATCGATTCGAAATCAGTAAACCGCTTGTCAGTTTTCATGAGCACAATGAGGCCAGGCGGACTAGTGAACTCCTCGAGAAAATGCGCGCAGGCGAGAAGGTTGCGCTCCTCACAGACGCCGGTATGCCGTCTATTTCGGATCCAGGGTATCGTATCGTTCGCGCCTGCATTGAAAATGAGATCCGGATTGAAGTCATCCCGGGGCCGTCGGCCTTGCTGACTGCGCTCGTCGGGTCCGGTTTACCGACAGACCGATTTTACTTTGGCGGATTTCTTCCGGTGAAAAGCGGCCAACGTGAAAGGGAGCTTCTTGCCGCCTTGGCTCGAGACGTGACGTCGATCTACTTTGAATCGCCGCACCGGATCATTCGATCATTGGAGGTCATCGGTCGAGAGGATCCGACTCGTCGAATTTGCGTTGCCCGGGAGCTAACGAAACAATTTGAGGAATATCGCCGTGGCGAAGCAAGCACCGTTTGCGCACACTATATGGTGCATCCGCCGAAGGGGGAAATTACCCTTCTTATCTCGGGATCAAAGCTATAAGGTGTTCGTATTACACGCATTAAAACTATTATTACGCAATGGCGATAATTTATTCCTTGTCAACGTCGTGCTATTTTCGGGCCAGCACGAAGTGTCTGGAAACTTGAGCGAAAATAGCTCGCGTTCCAGCGGGACGATTGAGCCCTTGGGCGAAGACGTTCCAAACATTGCTCAACCTTTGGGACGGAGACACTACGCGTTTTCACCGCGGCGCGATAGCTCGACGGATGCGATTCATGATGGCTTTTCCCAGTCCAACTTCCGGGACCGGGTCAATGAAAATCCGGCGGACATCCAATTGATCGACTTCTCTCAACAGGCCAAACAATCGCTGGGCGGCAACCCGCAAATCTTGCATTTCGCTGAGCGATCGAACGACGGAAAAATCCTGACCGTGCCGAATCGGTCCCCAACAGATCAGAGCATCGTGGTGTGAGTCGGGCCCAATCGCCTCCGGCCCAAAGAGATGAACGATTTTATCCGGAGCGTAATGACTTGCGGTCTGACCGGGAGCCTCGATTTTGGCGACCCGAACGTTTCTTCTGTGGGCGCGATCTCGGCCAGACTTTCTTCGCTCACAGCGCCCTGGCGGAGGATTTCTATCTTATTCTTATCTTCGTTCACACGAACAATGGTCGATTCCAGGCCCACCACAGTTGGACCCGCATCTAGAATCAGGGCAATCCGTCCCTCCAATTCGTCGAGAACATGTTCTGCGCAGGTCGGACTGACCCGTCCGAACCGATTAGCGCTTGGGGCCGCCAGAGGTTTTCCGAAGTCCCTGAGGACCTGCACGAAAACAGGGTGGGACGGCATTCGTATCGCCACCTGCTCAAGTCCGGCGGTCACCAGGTCGGGAACTAAATCGGATTTGGGAAAGAGGATCGTGAGCGGTCCAGGCCAAAACCGGCTTATCAACCGATTCACAACGGATCTCACCCTTTTGGAGGGACGAGTAAGCTTGTAAGCCATTGTTTGTTCTCGATATGGATGATCAGGGGATCGAATGAAGGCCTTTCTTTTGCTTCGAAAATTTTGGCCACAGCTTCCGGTTCAAGAGCATCGCCTGCGAGGCCATAGACAGTTTCGGTCGGAAGCGCGACCACGTCTTTTCGATTGAGGATTTCGACTGCGGCCGCGACACATCCGATAAAATCCGATCGAGCATCCACCATCGCTGTCTTCATGCAACCTTTGACTCGGTGGTAACCGTCCGGCAGCGAGTTCACTCCAGCCTGGCACTTAACACCTGCTCTGTTTGTTGGCGCCGGAATTCCAGGAGCTTTTCTCGCAATTGGGCGTTTTGCAAGGCCAGGATACTGACCGCTGAGAGAGCGGCATTCTTAGCGCCGGCTTCACCAATCGCAAGCGTTGGAACCGGAATCCCGGCAGGCATTTGAACGATCGAAAGGAGTGAATCGACGCCTTTTAAAACTTTGCTTTCGATGGGAACCCCGAGAACTGGAAGATGGGTGTAGGCCGCAAGCATACCTGGCAGATGGGCAGCCCCTCCGGCTCCAGCAATTATGACCTGCAAACCTTGGTTGGCAGCCTGCTTAGCAAATTCGACTAACAGGTCCGGGGTCCGATGAGCAGAAACGATTTTAGATTCACTCTGGACTCCGAATTCCCGAAGTAAATCCAACGCGTGATGCATAGTTGACCAATCGGATTTACTGCCCATGACAACGGCGACCAAGCACGGATCAGACATAGCGAAAACAAAGCGATCCGAGGAGCAGAAGGCAAGACGTATCCTACTGGAAATAATAGTGTTGCATTCCTCTTGACGTTTTTCGCGGGACCTCCATATAATCTGGGCCTTTCGTGCGGTCGATTCTATGGCTAAAGGCACAGTGAAGTGGTTTAACGAGAAAAAAGGTTTTGGGTTTATTGGGGACCCAGAAGTTCCTACCGACATCTTCGTTCATTTTTCCGTGATCCAGGCAGATGGATTCAGGACCCTGAACGAAGGCGAGACCGTAGAGTACGAATTGTACCAGGACGAAAAAGGAGCAAAGGCGAGAAACGTTATGAGGGCTTAGGTCTGAAGATTTATTCATTGCCCGTTACGGCTGGTTGCGTCGAAGCTGTGGCGGCTATGCATCTCCCGGAGTCCGCCCGCAATCTAGTCTTGGTCGGTTTCATGGGATCCGGAAAGTCTTCGGTTGGTAGAGAGATCGCTCGTCGCTGGGGATACCGCTTTTTCGATACCGATACGATTATCCGCCAGAAATACAGAAAATCGATTCCTGATATCTTTGCCACGCTGGGCGAAGAGGTCTTCCGAGACGAAAAATAAGGCCTTACGGGATTTGGAGAATTCCCACCGAGCGGTTATCGCTACCGGGGGAGGGATCATTCTACAGCCTCGCAACCACCCGCTCCTCCGCTCACTCGGTGTCGTCCTCTGGCTTTTAGCAAGCGAAGAGGTTATTTGGGAGCGGGTCTCTCGAAACCAGAATCGTCCCTTGCTCCGAACCAAGGATCCGCGAACGACGATCACCAATTTACTGTCGGTACGCTATCCGTTGTATTGTGCGGTTGCCGATATTAATGTCGAGACCTCCGGGTTGACCCACCAGGAAGTCGCGGATCGAGCGCTGGCTGCGATTCGCGTCTGGTCAGCCGACAACAATGAAGACCGCGATTAGAACACTCGCCAAGCAGTCCGGATTTGATGACTGTCGATTCGCAAGGGCTGTTCAGGCCCCTCACGCCAACGGAGTATTTTTCCTGGCTGCAAAGCGGTCACCATGGCGAGATGACCTGGTTAAGCCGTGATCCCGCTAGACGGGCTGATCCCGCTCGGGTTCTGGTCGACGCCAAGACGCTGCTCGTGCTGGCCACGAACTATTTTCAGGGCGGCAACCCTCGCCGGCCAAAGGGAAAAATCGCCCGATATGCCTGGGGAGACGACTATCATCAAATCATGTTACAGAACATGGTTCCGATCGATAGCTTTCTCCGGGAGAACGGCGGCCGGCAAAAGTGTTACGTCGACACCGGTCCGATCCTGGAGCGGGACTTTGCCGCGACAGCCGGACTTTCCTGGCAGGGCAAAAGCACCATGTGCCTGAACGAGCGTCTCGGTACCTGGTTTTTTATCGGCGTCATCCTGACTACCCTCGAATTAGAAGCAGACTCGCCCGCGCAAAACCGGTGTGGCTCCTGTACCCGTTGTATCGACGTCTGCCCAACCCGAGCCATTACCGTTCCCTACCAACTAGACGCCCGCCGCTGTATCTCCTACCTGACGATTGAGAATAAGGGTCCTATTCCGATCGAATTCCGCTCTGCTATAGGTGATCGAATTTACGGATGTGACGATTGCCTGGAAGTCTGCCCATGGAATCGTTTTGCTCAACAGACCCGAGAGACCAGGTTCAACCTTCCAACGCCTCTCAAGACCTTGACCTTACGGGAACTGGCCGTTCTCACGGATGCCGATTTTCGCGACCTTTTCCGCAATTCACCGGTTAAACGCATCAAAAGGGAGCGCTTCGTCCGGAACGTCTGTGTCGCCTTGGGGAATGTAGGGACCCATGAAGACCTGCCGGTCTTGGATCAGCTTTCCCAGGATAGCGATCCGCTCATTGCCGAACACGCCTCGTGGGCGAGAGACAAAATCAGGAGTTCAGGAGTTCCAGGAGTTCAGGAGTTGCAGAATTCGGACGGCTGATATTCTGTTTCGGCAATCGTGAACTCCGGAATTCCTTCCCCCTTGCGTTTCGTGGTAAACGGGTTACTAATTTCCTCCTCACGAAAGCCGACGTGGCGGAATTGGCAGACGCGCTGGACTCAAAATCCAGTTCACGCAAGTGAGTGTGGGTTGATCCCCTCCGTCGGTAGCTGGAATTTGCCCATCGAAGGTTTCGCCATCACAAATCACCGCTAAAAAATGGCAAGCGGCGGTCAGCGGCCAATTCGGGAAAATGGCATGTTCTGCGCCAATGAAATCCGTGATTCAGCAGATCATCATCACATGGTGGGCCACTGCGACTGTTGTGGGGGTTACCGGACGCTCGGATATTTTGATAACGAACTCGGGTGCCTCTGTTTTAGATGCATCGACCATTTGATGGTTGCAGACATTGAACTAAATCACGGCGGTTACGCTTTGTGCCGGCCGAGAATTTAATCTGGCACTTCGGACGGCAATAGTTCAGGAGCTAGATGGTCGGCGTTCCGGAAGATGGATGGCCGAGATGCTGTTGCGCCCGGTCAAGGGTCTACTTTCAAATCCGGGCCGCCTCCGTGCCTGCATGCTCGGCATTCACGTTCCGGGATCACGATCGATGGGGAAGACAGATATGTTAAACTCCAATAATTTCTTACATCCGGTCGTCGATTTATTACTTTAATACTACTGGTTAGTTCGGGCGACCTGCAATTTAAGATGCTAATCCGTGAAGCTGTCCAAGAGGGGTGAATATGCCCTGCGTGCCTTAATCGACTTTGGTGTGGCCCAGGCGATCGGGCGTCCAATGCTCCAAGTGAGCGAACTGGCCGCCAAGGAAGACCTGCCGATCAAGTTTCTGGAACAAATCTTAATGCAACTCAAGGCCGCCGGCTACCTTGAAAGCCGTCGTGGCAAGCACGGAGGTTATCTTCTGGCTCGTCCACCGGAAAACATTTCCATCGGTCAAGTGGCACGCCTGATCGATGGCCCGCTTGCGCCGATTGCCTGTGTCAGCCAAACCGCTTACGAGCGATGCACTTGTCCAGATGAAGAACATTGCGGTCTGCGCATGCTCATGCTGGACGTCCGAAATGCGATCTCCAACATTCTTGATCGATACACCTTAGCCGATGTCGTCGAGATAACGATGCGAAAACTGCGCAAAGACAAGGTGTCCCACCCCTTTGTGCTTGATCCGTTGCTGACCCGAGTGGTTTCACACCCGAAACCGCGGAAGAGGTTGAAGAAGGTTAACGGCCAAACCGCCGCCTGAGGGCAGGAGCTCCTCGTTCGTCTCGATTTCTTTGTTACCAACAGACAGGACGACGACGACGACAACGAGGACGATAACGGGCAAGAGCGGCATTTCCGAACGCCCGTGGTCGTCGCTCGCTCTGCCGGCGAGGAAAAGCAATCGCGCCACCGACCACGACGACGAGGGAATCCCCCCGTAGTTCGGACGGGAGCCTCACCCTGCCCTCCCCTCCCGGCGATCGCGCAAAAATCGCTTTACTCGACCGGGTAAGTGTGTTTTAAAACCCTACCTCATTACTAGTGTTTTACTACTACCAAGGCCATGGATTCCCTCATCTTCCGATACATTTTAGGTGCGACTCTGTTTCTCACCCAAGCTGCTGCACTGGCGGATTCAACCACCTTGCTCAACGTCTCGTACGACCCCACCCGGGAATTGTATCAAGCGTTCAATCAAGCTTTCGCCAAAGAATACAAGACCAAGACCGGGAAAGATCTCGTTATCCAACAGTCTAATGGCGGTTCGGGGAAACAAGCGCGCGCGGTGATCGACGGGCTTGCTGCAGACGTGGTAACCCTCGCCTTGGCCGCAGATATCGATGCGCTACATACCCACGGCGATCTCGTCGCAGAGGACTGGCAAAAGCGTTTGCCGAACAACAGCTGCCCGTACACTTCCACGATCAATTTTCTGGTTCGCAAGGGCAATCCGAAAGGGATCAAGGATTGGGATGACCTGATTAAACCCGGAGTGCAGGTGATCACTCCCAATCCCAAAACCTCAGGCGGAGCTCGCTGGAATTTTCTGGCGGCCTGGGGTTATGCGCAGCGCAAATATGGCCCGGACAAGGCAAAGGACTTTATTACTAAGCTCTACAAAAATGTACCCGTCCTGGATTCTGGGGCTCGCGGTGCGACTAACACGTTTGTCGAACGAGGACTGGGTGACGTTCTCATTGCGTGGGAAAACGATGCCCTCCTGAGTCTGAAAGAGTTTGGGGCCGATAAGTTCGAAATCATTTACCCGAGCGTCAGCGTTCAGGCGGAGCCGCCGGTCAGCATTGTGGACAAAGTCGTCGATCGAAGGGGAACCCGCGCCGTAGCTACGGCCTACCTCGAATATCTTTATTCGCCGGAAGGACAGGAAATCGCCGCCAAAAATTTCTATCGCCCTCGATTGCCGGAAGTCGCCGAGAAATACAGCAAACAATTCCCAAAGATCGAATTGTTCACAGTGGACGATCTCTTCGGCGGCTGGAGTAAAGCGCAAAAGACCTATTTCGACGACAACGGGGTTTTCGATCAGATTTACCAGCCGTAAAAAAGCTCAGGCGCGGAGGAGCTCCCGATCGAGTGATCGGGAGTCCGATTTTTGAAAGCAAAACAGGCCGTAACAGTGACCACACACTCGGGCGCCCTCTCATCGGTCCAACTTTGGTGGAAGAGGCGAATTTTACCCGGCTTCGGGGTAACGCTCGGCTTCACCCTGGTCTACTTGTCGTTGATCGTGCTCATCCCTCTTTCCGCCGCTTTTCTGAAGGCATCGGGATTGGGATGGGAGGCTTTTTTTCGTGCAGTCTCAACTCCTCGAGTCATCGCCTCTTTTGAAGTCAGTTTTGGCATCTCACTGCTGGCCGCGGGCATCAACGTGCTTTTCGGCGGGATCGTTGCCTGGGTCCTGGTGCGCTACCGTTTCCCCGGAAAAAAGGTTCTGGATTCGTTGGTCGATCTCCCTTTCGCATTGCCGACCGCAGTAGCCGGGATTTCCCTTGCCACCATCTACGGTCCCAACGGCTGGTTGGGTTATCCCATTTTGGCTTGGACGGGAATTAAGATCGCTTATACCCAACTCGGTATCCTGGTGGCCTTGATTTTTGTGGGGCTGCCGTTTGTCGTCCGAACCGTTCAACCGGTGCTGGAGGACCTTGATCTCGAATACGAAGAAGCGGCTGCCAGTCTGGGCGCCTCCAGGCTGCAAACCATCTTACGCGTCGTTGGCCCCGAATTATTTCCGCCGCTGGTCACTGGGTTTGCTTTATCATTTGCCAGGGCCGTCGGGGAATACGGTTCTGTGGTTTTCATTGCGGGTAACATGCCGATGAAGACGGAAATCGTTCCGCTTCTTATCATTACAAAGCTCGAACAGTATGATTATCGGGGCGCCACGGCCATCGCGGTGGTGATGTTAATTATTTCCTTTCTCCTCCTGCTGGCCATTAACGCGCTCCAGCGCTGGTCAAACACCGGTCGAATTCGCTGATGATTATTGAACGGGCAAGGCCTCCCAAAAATAGATCCGCGGTCCGCGAACCCGCCAGAGTCCGCCTCGCGTTAGTGGCGGTCGCGGTCTTATTTCTCGGGATTTTCGTGTTCATTCCTTTGTGCGCCGTGTTTGCTGAGGCTTTGAAGAAGGGTCTAGGCGTCTACTTGGCCTCGTTCAACGACTCGGCAGCCATCGCGGCGATCCAACTCACTCTTTTGGTAGCCGCCATCGCGGTGCCCGCCAATCTGGTATTTGGGCTTGCTGCCGCCTGGGCAATTGCCAAATTCGAATTTCCTGGCAAAAGTTTGCTGGTCACCCTCATTGACCTCCCATTTGCCGTGTCGCCGGTGGTCTCGGGTCTGATTTACGTGCTGATTTTCGGCGCCCAAGGCTGGCTCGGTCCATTTTTACAAGCGCACGACATCAAGATCATCTTTGCGGTTCCCGGGATCGTCCTGGCCACCATCTTTGTCACTTTCCCCTTCATTGCCCGCGAGCTGATTCCAGTGATGCAGGCGCAAGGCAGCGAGGAAGAGCAAGTGGCGCTGTCGCTTGGTGCCAGCGGCTGGCAGACCTTTTGGCGGGTCACGCTGCCAAATGTGCGGTGGGCTCTGATCTACGGAGTGATCTTGTGCAACGCCCGCGCCATGGGCGAATTTGGTGCCGTCTCCGTGGTCTCCGGCCATATTCGGGGATTGACGAATACCATACCGTTGCAGGTGGAAATACTGTACAATGAATATAATTTCGTTGCGGCTTTTGCCATGGCATCGTTACTTGCGGTGCTGGCCTTGGTGACTCTCTTAATCAAGAGTCTGGTCGAATGGCACGCATCCTCTCAATCGGCGGTGAAAGAGCAGATTTAAACATGAAAATAGAGGCGAAACATCTCGTTAGGACCTTCGAAACTTACCTTGCGCTGGATAATGTCTCGCTGAAAATCGAAGAGGGCGAACTGGTGGCTTTGTTGGGACCCTCAGGCTCGGGCAAAACGACCTTGCTAAGGATCTTCGCCGGATTGGATTTTCCCGACTCGGGCAGTATCCTCTTCGACGATCAGGACGCCACGCGCCTCAGAATTCAAACCAGGCGAGTCGGTTTCGTTTTTCAGAATTACGCCTTGTTTCGCCACATGACGATTTACAAAAATATCGCCTTTGGTCTGGAGGTTGCCCGGGGTAAGGAGCGCTTGAAGCCGGCGCTCATCCGGGAACGGGTTTTTGAGCTCCTGCGTCTGGTTCAACTTGCGGGATTCGAAAATCGCTTGCCCGCGCAATTGTCGGGCGGGCAAAGGCAACGGGTAGCCTTGGCACGCGCGCTCGCCATCGAACCGCGAGTTCTCCTGCTGGACGAACCATTTGGTGCTTTGGATGCCATGGTCCGCAAAGAACTCCGGAACTGGGTCAAACAACTCCAACGTCAGCTCAAGATTACCACCCTCTTTGTCACCCACGATCAGGATGAAGCGATTGAGATAGCCGATCGGATTGTGGTCATGAATACCGGGCGAATCGAACAGATCGGGACACCCAATGAAGTCTGTGAAGAACCCGCAACTCCATTTGTCTGGGAGTTTCTGCAAGGACACGAGCGGCGTCAGGAGTTCAGAAGTTGCAGGAGTTCAGGAGTCAGCAGAATTTCGTGCCGGCTGATATTCGGATGCCAATTCTGGCGAAGTTCTTGACTTTAGAGGCTATCTCTTTCCGACGCCGCGTTATCCTGAACTCCTGAACCCCTTCCTCTCAATATTTGAGGATCTTCGCCAGAAACTGCCGGGTAATCTCTGAGTGCGGATCATCAAGCACCTGTTTAGGCGGGCCGCACTCGACGATTTGGCCGCCGCTCAGCAACGCGATCTGGTCGGCGACGCGGTGGGCAAATCCCATTTGATGGGTCACCAGAACCAGATCTCGTCCTTCCTTCCGCAGTTCTTCGATCACCTCTAACACTTCGGCAGTCATTTCAGGGTCAAGAGCAGAGGTTGGTTCATCGAACAGCAGCAGCTTGGGTTTGATGGATATCGCCCGGGCGATTGCCACCCGTTGTCTTTGCCCGCCGGACAATTGGGCCGGCGGCTTATGACCATGTTCGGAAAGTCCGAAACGCTCGAGGATGGCCTCTGCGACCTGGTGAGCTTCGGCTGGACTGCATTGATGCACTTTTTCCAGAGGCAGCGTGATGTTCTGCAAAGCGGTCAAATGAGGGAACAGATTGAAGGCCTGGAACACGGTGCCAACCGTTCGCCGGTGGGCCATCAATTCCTTTTCCCGATAGATGATTTCGCGATCATTTAAGAAAAGGGTGCCACTATCCGGGGTCTCCAAGCCGGCAATGATGCGCAGAAGGGTCGACTTTCCGCCGCCGGAAGGACCAATTAAGGCAAGGCTGTGAACCTGGTCCAGGTCGAGATTGATATTCTGCAGGACGATCTGGCTACCGAATGATTTGGACAAATTCGTCGCTTTAAGTCTCATATCGGGTCCGCTTCTCCAGCCATTGAGTCCAAAGCGTGATGGGCAAGGTCAGGATCAGATACCCGAAGGCCAATGGTATATAACACTCAAAATTGCTGTAAGTTAAGGCCGATACCTGTTGTGCGTTCCAGGTGAACTCCTCAATCGAGATCACGGAGAGCAGCGAAGAATCCTTGATGAGATTAGCAAACATCCCGGCCAGGGCCGGCAAAATCAGCCGGATCGCCTGCGGAAATATCACGTACCGATAAGTTTGGATTCTGGTGAGGCCAATGGCTCGCGCCGAGTCGAGTTGGGAAGCGCCTACGCTCTCGATGCCGCCCCGGATGATTTCGCTGATGAACGCCCCGGAAAACATCGACAAAGTCAGCAACCCAACCGTAAACCGATCCTGAAAATGAAATGCATCCGCGATCACATAGAAGGCAAAAGTGATCTGCACCAGCAACGGATCCCGCGAACAAGTTCTACATAAAGCCGGCTCACTGCCCGTAAAACGAGAAAACCTGATCTTCTGGCCAAGGCGGCGATCAACCCAATGAAGGTACTCAGAACCAACGCCAGCACCGAAATCTTCACTGTATTCAACCACCCGCGCCAGAAAAAATTACGGTACCCACCGACCGTATCCCAATTCCAGTTATAGCGCAGCTGGCTAAATGAAAAGTAGCAAAGGAGCGCCAGCAGGAAAAAAGCCAAGATCCAGTTGAGCAATTGGAGTTGCCAGGCGATTGGTTTGTTGCGGTCGTCCGGCGAAATCCAGAACCAGCTTCGTAGGGTGGGTGTCCTCACTAGTCAGGCGACGGTGCTGTTAATCTTATGCAGGCAATCCAAAAGATAAGGGACGAGCTGCTTTTTTCGTGAGACAACATTGTTAAGCTCAAAAAGATTTGCTGCCAGTCTGGGGTAAGTGATCGTCTCCATAAACTCGGGCGGCGCGGAAATCAGCAGAAGCGAGTTCTGGGTGTTGACATCGGTCACCAGCAGGGTGGCGAAAAAGTTCCCCTCTTTCGAGCGATATGCTTCTAACGCCTGGAGGAGGATTTCCTGCTTCTTGTAGAAATGGGCAAAGCCCAATTCTTCGATTTGCGAAACACTGAACGTATAGCCCTCTTCAGAGTAATCTTTGCAATCCGCCAGAATCACTTCGTTAGGGCCTAAGGTCAGCAGTGGTGAACCTACGGCAAAGATATTCTCGGCCAGCTTGGCCGGTTCGATACCAGCGATCGCACTCAGATTCTCAAGGACCTTTGCGTCGATCGGAGTCGCCGTCGGCGAGGAAAGATTCAGGGTGTCCGAGATCAGGCCGGCCATCAGCAAGCCGGCCATCGGGCGTTCGATTTCGATACCATGCTGATTGTACGACAAGGCGACCAGGGTACTGGTGGAGCCTACCGGATTATTCCAAAACAAGATCGGGATATCGGTGTTGAAGCTGGCCAATCGGTGATGGTCGAGTACCTCAATGATCTGCAACTCGTCTGCGCCTTTGACCGCCTGCGAGAGTTCGTTATGGTCCACGAGAATCAATTGCCGGGGGATTGGTTTAATGAAATCGCTTTTGGTCAGAATCCCCACCAGACGTTTGTCGCTCTCCAGAATTGGGAAAACATATTCCGACGAAGCTGCCACGACATGGCGGGCGGATCGCAAGGACGTTTCGGGCGACAAACTCGTAAATTGCGGCTCGATCATCGAATCGATCTTTGCTGCCCCGCGCGCCAACAAAACCGTGGTCGCCGTATCATGTTTGCTCGACAAGAGTCGGACTCCCGCATCCTTGGCCGCCGAACGCACCTTCGCCGACAGCCCCATTCCGCCGGTGATGACGACGGCGAGAACTTTGTTCGTGATGGCCTCCAGTTGAATTTCTTCCCGGTCCCCCACAAAAACGATCGTTTCTGCAGCAGGATATCTCCGAAGTCTTTCGCCGAAGGACGCCAAGCTCATCGCCGCCACCATGAGCACGACTTTCTGCTGGCTATCTTTGGTTTCTCCCACGAGAAACTCGCCATCGAAAGAACGCGTCATATCCGAAAGCGAGGCGAAGATTTCGCGCGAAGCCGGCGCTTCCGCGTGCCGCGGAAACAAGTACTGGCTGACCTTCCAGCCGGAGAGCAACCCAAGACACCGATCGTCCGCATCGACTACCGGCAAACCGCGCATCCGCTTTTCATCAATCGAATTCATCGCGTGATAGATCGAAGAATCGTGGGCCACGGAAATAATCTGCGTCTCCATGACATCGGCAACCCTCGGCGCGACATCGCTCATGAATTCGGGCGCCGGGACGCCGAATTTATGCAGGACAAGGTCAATTCGCTCATTCGTGTTTCCGGCTCTCGCCGCCACAATATTCTCAACTCCCAGTCTTCGCTTCAGCTCTGCGTAAGCGATTGCCGAACAGATCGAATCCATGTCGGGATTTCGGTGACCGATAACTATAGTTTGCATTTGCTCTGCCTGGTTGATTGATCTCGACGCACACCCGCAATTGGGACCTGAAAGCAGTCACGGGTTCAATACAAATTCCGACCCTCCTGCAAACGGCGTGTCGGTCGGAAGCCTTTCACTCACCCGCGGGCCCTCATCGATTGCCCTGAACACCGCTCAACGGTGCTAACGGAACACAGGCTGGAAGCCTATGCTACTTTGCGCCGTCGCGCCGTCACTCCAGGTGCACGGCGACCGCTCCCGGGATGGCTCTGGGAGATCGCTCGACAGTCCGGAAGGCCAATGTAGCATAGGTTCCAGCCTGTGTTCTGTTCGCACAGCGGCCAGATTGCGCACCCGATCCGGTTTAAAGGTTTGGTGCGTGTTCTCACCGCTTGGAGGCGTCCAAACTCCTTGAGGCATGACCAGCGCTGAACGCTTACCAGACGGGGTGGCCATTCCTATAGAAAACATGACGGGCCGCGCGAATTGGGCTTTTTAGAAAATTTGACCGATCGGTTAATTGGCATAAATTATTATTTGAATTCGCCCGCAGCTTAGGGAATTATTGTCTTGTATATTTTTACGGATTGTTCTGGGGGGAACAGCAGCCCTTCGTATCCAGCGGATGCGGGGGGCTGTACTTTTTCGGAGAGATGCACCGCAGATCGTACTTAGTACCCTTAGTTTTCTTGCTGGTCGTTCTGATTATCGCATACACCGGCAAATTGATCGTCGACCAGATGACCTCCTGGCCGGCGCGAGCAGTTGATTCCGTCTCTAATCAAGCTGCGGTTGATGCTCGCAAGATCAGGAATGCCTTCATCGATCTTTTTCAATTGGAGCCGAGAATTTCCGTCAATGAAACTGCGGTGTTCGATCAAACGAAGACCGCGCTTGAGCTGGTGGTGGTGGATCGGGACACCGACATCACTCGCGACACTGCCCAGACCTGGTTTGGTAGCACCAAAAATATCCGGATCCACGCCACCTATCGCGTGAAAGCCGGATTTGACTTATCTCACAAACTCGAAGTCAATCTCGCCGGCCAGGAAGTCAACATCAAGATCCCCAAAGCTTCGATTCTCAGTGTCGAACCTCTCACAGTGAAGGTCGATGAACTTAGAAACGGTCTTTGGAACAAGATTCAGCCTGAGGACATTGATCGTGAGTTAAAGGAGATGCCTGAGATGGCTCGAGCAAAGGCCGCTTCACTTCCGGATGAAGCGGAACAAACATTCGAGCGCCTGTTATCGGAAAGACTGGGTGACCTTCATGTCCACGTTCAGATTCAGGCAGATGCCAAGCCTGGAAGTTAACTTGTTAAAAATGGCAATCGTAAGCACCCATGGGTAACATACCGATCGTAGCGATCGTCGGACGCCCCAACGTAGGTAAATCCGCGCTCTTCAACTGCCTGGTCCAAAAACGTATTGCCATCGTCCACGATCAACCGGGCGTGACGCGCGACCGCCTGGCGGCTGATTGCCTTCTTGGTTCTCGTCCGTTTACCGTCGTGGATACGGGAGGAATTGAGAGCTTCATCGACACTGCTTTTGACGCACAAATTCGCTCGGAGGCCGACCTGGCTATGGAAATGGCCGACGTCATTATCCTCGTCGGGGATGCTAAAGATGGCGTCACGCCTGTGGACCGATTTCTAGCCAAGGAACTTCGCTCTGCACAAAAGCCGGTCATCCTGGTCGTCAACAAGATCGACCACGCGAAGCACGAATTAGGCGATACTGAATTTAGCGAACTTGGATTTCCGGAGATCCTGTCAATCAGCGCAGCCCACGGCCGCGGCATCAAGGACCTGGTCGAGGAGATCGAAAAACATCTACCGGAACCGACCAGCGAGGAGGCCAAGATTGAGGCTGGAGTCCCGCTCAAACTCGCAATCGTCGGACGGCCGAACGTCGGCAAATCATCCCTGATCAATGCGATTTTGCATCATCAGCGCACGCTGGTCAGCGAGGTCGCTGGAACAACCCGCGATTCTGTCGACGTGCCGTACGAACGGGATGGCAAGCACTACGTCTTGATTGACACCGCCGGGATGCGAGCGCGCCGCAAACATAATACCTCGGTCGAAGTTTTTAGCGTAATGCGCGCAGAAAAAAGCATTTTGCGGGCTGATATTTGCGCGTTGGTTATCGACGCTTTGGAAGGCGTCACCGCACAGGACAAGAAGGTGGCTGGCTTGATCCAGGAGAACCACAAGCCCTGCATTGTCATCGTGAACAAGCTCGACCTGGTTAAGCCATCCGCCGGTCTTCGCGATTTCATTGACGGACTGATTGGCCAGATTCGAGCCAACCTTTTTTTTCTGAGTTACGCCCCGATTGACCTGGTCTCCGCCCAGACTGGCGAAAATCTCGATCGCCTTTTTGCCAGCATTGAAAGGATCCAACAACATGCCACTCGGTCGATTGGAACGGGTTCTTTGAACCGATTGCTCCAAGATGCCATGACTGCGACTCCACCACCCCTCCGGGCGAATAAAAGATTCAAGCTCCTTTACGCCACCCAGATCGACAAAACTTCGAACCACCTGGTGGCGGCACCTACCTTTGTTCTCTTTGTTAATTATCCGGAGCTGCTGACCGATGATTACAAACGCTACCTGGAGTCGAAGATCCGTGACCGGAATGGCTACTATGGTTTGCCGATCATTATTCGACTCAGGTCCAGACATTCAGGAAAGTAGACAGGGCACAACATCTTCCCCCGACGCAGGCTAGAGGCCCAAGAGACATTAGCCCATCGCGCCACGGCCGTTGGTTCGAACAAATATCCCGGCGGTGATGTTCAGGCATCGCTCTACACTCCGGAGAGCCAGTGTAGCATAGGCTTCCAGCCTGTGTGGTCTGGATATTTGGAGGGCCACTTCGGGGTGATTTATGCCCCGAAGGGGGCTACAGGAGTGCAGCCCAGGGTTTGAACCCCTGGGAGCTGGAGTCCTGAAGCCCATTTGCGGAGGTCAGGTCAGGGAATTTGCCCCGAAGGGGCTTATGATCGGAGTTCAGCCGCACCGTGTTTGTTTAGCAATGCTCGGACACTCATCTCTGAAAATTCATTCTGTGTTGATGGATCTTCCTTCTCGGCGATCTATCAGACAAGTCGCAAGGTATTGGGTTCCTACGGTTCACTACCCTAATAAATTTGTGCCACTGTCACTCTTTTCTTAGCCCGTCTAGAGGCAGGTCGAACATCTAACGCGCAGAAGTGGAGTTTAATTGTAGCACGCCTCAATTGCGCACTCTATTCCGCGCACCGATAGCGATAGGGGCGAGATTCATCTGCTTGAACGGAAGGAAAGGAGTGGGTGCCGGTATCGCACTTTTTTAATTCGACGAATGATTTAGTGATGGTATAGTAGAGATGGAAAGTATGAAAAATACGAGAGTGGCTAGGACAGCCGAAAAGATGCGACCGGTACGAGATTGGCGCTCGTATGCCTTACCAAATGGCCAGGTTGTTCGTAGAGGAAGGTATTATTTTGCTTGGAGCAGAGGTTATTTTGTCGGTGCTTACGACACGCTTGATGATGCTTTAGAGTCTCTGGCGTTCAGGAACGAGGTATTCGAGCATCAAATGAACGATGAACGAGGAACCGCCAGAGCAAACGACGCAAACTGATAAGGAAGCACCGATTCAGGGCCAGCATCGGACTCAGGGCAAACCCCGTACTTAGGGGAAGCGCCGTACTTAGGGGAAGCGCCGGATTCAGGGCAAGCGCCGGATCCAGGGGAACCACCGGACTTAGGGGAAGTTGCGAACTTAGGGGCAGGAGTAGAGGTGCTAACGACAGAAGCCGCGCCAATAAACGCTCCATTGACAGAAGCCGCACCAATAAAAGCTCCACAGACAGAGGCGCATTAAATGCGCGGCAGTCGCCTCGAATTGGGGCATTGGGGTCGGGTTGAGGGCAAGGGAAATCATCTAGCGTCATCCCGCGACAACGCTGCACACTCCAGCCATCAAAACCGAAAACGCCTTCAATCCTGATGTCTTTCTGATGTCAGACACTGCCTCTCCCTATGGGAACGTTTGCCCCTTCAGCATCTCCAACCCGGAGGATCGGGTGTTATTCATGGAACGCACATTCATGTGCCTTGTGAGCTTCAGGGCGAATCGTTAATTTTGAAGATTCCCAGGTTGAAACCCTGGGCTGAGCCCTCAAGCCCCTTCGGGGCAAGGCTTTGCGCAAGTGACGCGGATCGCCCTCGCGAACCGACACACGGCTGGAAGCCTATGCTACATTAGCCCGTCGCGTCATTGCCGCAGGATCCGAAAGATCATTCATTCCTGAGAATAGGCGTTCCGATCTACTGGCTGCTTGGCTCCTTGACGGCTTGGCTCCTTCCTGGGGCCGCCAGCAGGCTGACTAATGTCTCACTGGTCTGGTCAGGAATCAGGGTAATTTCTGCGTTCGCTTTAATGAGTCGCTCCACTTCAAGAGTCGCGAACACCGCGTTTAAGACGTCCGGATCCTGTCCGATTTCCCGAAGAGCCTGCCCAATCATCTGAGGCCGGACTGACCGTGCCTTGGCAAACTCCGTCGCGGCCTGTCGTTCGGCGGAGCTGGTAACGATGTCCACCTGGTTCGTTCCGGCCTGCCGAATGGCCGAAGTCACCTGCCGCAATCTATTCACCACTTTCTGCTCGATTTGGCGAATCATGAGATTGTCGCGAAAATGCACTTTACGCACATAAATCGAACCCAGTTGATACCCCCACTCTTCCGCCTTTGGTGAGACCTCCTTTCGTACAGTGCGGCTCATGGCATGGCGGCTTTCGAGCATTTCGTGCAACGGCAAATTGCTCAAGTTTCGTACCGTCGCATTGGCCACATTGGCCCGCAAAGATCCCCGCGGATCAACATTCTTGAAAAGATAGTCAACGGGCTGCCTGACACGCATTTCGTACCAGACGCCTACACCCATCGGCGTGCCTTCTTCCGTATTGACCGGATTGCTCCGCAGGTATTCCTGATCCAGACGCGTGTCGATCTCGTAATACCTCCCGAATAGTCGAACGAGCGCTACCTGCGGCCCCAGACGCAGCCAAAGAAGGTGAAGCCCCGGTTCAGATACAACACCGAGCACGCGTCCAAACAAAATGTACACCTTGGCACTGCCTTCCATGACCGTGGTATAAAAGTTGATCGCCCCTAGAAGAACCAAAAGCAGCGGAGCCGCGATCCAGCAAACGGTGAACGTCCCAATCAGTGCGTATAAGAAATTCATTGGATCAGTTCTTTCCCCGGAGAATGACGCGACTTGCCTTCGAGAACAGATCGAGACGGATGTTACGAATATAGGCCGGTAAGGCTTGCTCCCCGCTTTGCTTCAAGCCGGCGATCTGTTCTGCCATCCAACGCAACGGCTGAACTTCGGCTTCAGCGCGATTGGTCTCGATTTCAACCGCTCTTCTGGATTGTTCGATCCGCTGATCGGCGTTAGCCTGCGCCAGGCTGATCTTCGACGAAACTTCATTGTGCACGGTGTTAATTGCCGCCAACGCAGATTCAATATCCTCAGGCGGATCAATCCCGGTAATCAGCGAGGCGTCCAGGATCATTCCGTATCGAGCACCGGACGAAACGCATTCTTGATCCATTTGGACATTGAGATGGTTCAGGTTTTTCCGCAGGTCATTGATTGACACCCCCGCCTTAGCCAGAGTTTCGTTTGGCTTTTCAATGAGCGGCTGCTCGATTTCAGACGGGGGTGGACCTTCGTAATTGGCAATCCGTTCTCTTAAGATGGAAACAAAATACCCTATGATGTGGGAGATCGGTTTCTTTACCCCAAAAAGATAGGCATAAAGATTCTGTTCGCTGATCCGATAACGGATCTGCCCTGATAAACCGATATTGAGCTGATCTTTGGTTACCGCCTCGAGAATCGTCCCCTTCTGATTGGATTCAGGTGCATCGGGATCAAAGGCCACGTTTACCGTCTGGATTGCCACGGAGACCTTATGGACTCGTTGCCACGGCATCCGGAGATAAGGGCCGCCTGGTCCGATCACACGCAGTTGCGGATAGACGTAGCGCTCCCTTTCTTCTGGACGCAGGTGCTCGGCCAAAGGCAGGTCCAGAGTGGTTCCATGGCCGACTCGTTCGGCCCTGCCGAAGTTCGTCAGGACCGCGCGTTCGTTTTGGTTGATGGTGTAAAGACCGCCCAACAAACAATAGCAGCAGAGAAAGCCGAAGACGCCGGCGACCATACCGATAAGAATTTCCATAGACGCGTTTTATAAAGAAGTTGCAGCCATTGAGCAAGACGGAATAGGGTCAGCTATGTCGTCTGCAGCCTACCTGCAACTCGCTGAACGTTCCCGCGAAATTCACTTGCTGCGATCTGTCGCAGCCGTCCTTTCCTGGGATTTCGAAACTTACATTCCTTCGAAGGCTGTGCCTTACCGAGCTGATCAGTTAAGCTACCTCGAGGCTAAAGCCCACACGTTATTCACCGAAGCCTGCGTAGGCGATTGGCTGAAAGCGGCCGAACAGTCTGGCTTCGACCCGGAGTCAGAAGAGAACGCGAATGTGCGAGAGTGGCGGCGCGCCTACGATCGCGCAACCAGGATTCCGGTCGCCCTGGTCGAAGAGTTTGAGAAGACGCGAACTATCGCTCGGGAAGCCTGGGTTCAGGCTCGAGCGGAGTCCAAGTTTTCTTTGTTTGAGCCGCATTTGCAAAAGATCGTTGAACTGACACGTCAAAAAGCGGAACTCTGGGGATATAAAGAATCCCCCTATGACGCGTTGATCGATGACTACGAACCGGGCATTACGGCGCGCCAGATCAAACCGGTCCTGGAGCAGTTACGCGTTGCTCTGGTCGATCTTCTGGGTCAGATCCAAAACAAGCCTGTTCCCGAGACTTTTCTGGATGGTCATTATCCAATCGACGGCCAGCAAGCGCTGTCCAATAAAATAGCCGCTGCGTTTGGCTATGATTTTGCGGCGGGACGGATCGACACCACCATGCATCCTTTTGCGACTACCCTCGGCCCGTTCGATCAGCGAATCACCACTCGTTATAATATAAGGCGCTTTGAGGTTTCTTTATACGGAGTCATGCATGAGACAGGTCATGCCCTCTACGAACAAGGACTGCGCACCGATCAGGTTGGCTTACCATCCGGTGATGCCGTTTCTCTGGGCATCCATGAGTCACAGTCAAGACTCTGGGAGAATCATGTTGGGCGAACTCCTCAGTTCTGGCATCTTTGGCATGCCACGGCATGCAAGCATTTACCGGACATCGCCCGCTATTCACCTGCAGAACTTGCGAGCGGCGTGCAGCGGATCGCCCCTTCCTTTATTCGTGTCGAAGCCGACGAAGTGACCTATGACCTGCACATTCTGCTCCGGTTCGAGATGGAACTCGCGCTGATTGAGGGGCGACTGAAGGTGAGCGACCTACCGGAAGCATGGAATACCCGGTTCCATGAATTGTTTGGATTGATTGTTCCTGACGACGCGCGCGGCGTACTTCAGGATATCCACTGGAGTCTGGGTTCCCTGGGATACTTTCCTACCTACACCCTGGGTAACCTCAATGCCGCACAGCTAATGTTTGCGGCGGAAAAACAGATTTCCGGATTGCCTGATCAACTTGCTCAAGGGAATTATGCGCCTTTGCTGCGCTGGCTGCGCGAAAATGTCCATCAACACGGCCGAAGGTATCTTCCTGCCGAACTGATGTACAGAGCCACCGGCGAACCCACCCAAGCCCGCTATCGTGTCGATTATCTGCGAAGCAAGTATTTGTCTTGACGTGGACGATAGCATCAGCTTTGCCTCGTCCAATTCCAGCAAATTGGGATGAGACGATCCACCAGGTGCATCGAAAACCGCAATTCTCCAGAGAACCGAGTTGTTGGCTGGGGAGAACTAACGTATCCTCCCCCGCGTGTATCGCCGAGTAGGAGTTGCGACAACTTTTTCCCCTCGCTTCATGGCAGTTCTTGCCGAAGCAGGGCGCATCAGCCGTTCTCTTTCCGTGCCGCTGTGCCTGATCCACGCTGACGAGTTCACGTCGGAAAAGGAAGCGCGGTTCCGTTCCGCATTGAGCGACTTGCAACTTGATAGCGATGCCGCAATTCGCTTTGAGCCCGGTGAACCGGCCGAAGGAATTCTAAAGGTGCAGCGTGAAGAAAGCATTGACTTGTTAGTCGCCGGGGCTATGGAAACGCAAACCGTTCACCGAAATTTTACCGGCGACGTAGCCCGAGAACTTCTTAGACGGGCTCCATGCGATCTTTTGCTCTATACCGAGCCGAAAGAAAATCCGAAACCCCCGGAGGGTATGCTGGTGGTGGTGCCGGATTTGTCAGAACGGAGCCGTCACATCCTTTGTGCGGCGCTCAGTCTCGCAGGGCGCAGCGGGGGACGCCAAATTACCATTCTCCACGTGCAAACCACTTTCGCCGAGGCCAAGGAGAAAGCTCTTGGGTTCGGCAATGGAGTACTCTCAGCGGAAGAAACGCTCGAGTCATGGGTACAGGAGCAAGCTCGGCCGAACGTGGAGCTGGACTATCATCTTCTCCGGGGAAACACCGGATTTACGGCGTGTGAGTTTATTCAGTCGAGCGGTACCGATCTAGTGGTCATGCCCTCTCAAATGCCTTCTTCGGATCAGCCGGTTTTCGCTCCCGCCCTCGACTGGATTATTCAGGTTATCCCAGGCAATCTCTGGGTCATCAGGCAGGAGGAGAACGTATCGGCGTGCCGGCGTGGGGACGTGTCGGCGTAAGGGGTTCTCGGCCGCGCTGGCTTCTCTCCCAATCGTGCTCGTGCTCGTTCTCGTTATCGTCCTCGATCTTCGGCTATCCAGGCCGAACGCCGGGCGATCGGTCTTTGATCGTGGGATTCATGCGTGAATCAGGTAGGGTGAGGCTCCGCCCGAACCGGGGCTTCCCAGAGGTTTCGCCTTGTGACGTGACCCCAAAGTCAATCGCCCGACTAGGTCGCGTACCGCGAAAGCGCTGGGATAATGCGAGGCGCTTCGATGGAGATGGCTTTTGTCACGGAGGGCAGCCGATATAGCCAGGCACGAAGTGCCTGGAATGCCCAGGGTTTCAACCCTGGGACCCTCAAAATAAACGAGTTCGCCCTGAAGCTGAAGGGGCGAGAGGCTGACACGATAATCTCGCACCGATTGCTGCGCCAAAATTAATATTGCGGAATTGAGACGCGCTACAATTTAGACCCTCCTTTCGCGTTGTTAGTACGTTCGATCTGCCGCCCCTTCAGGGCGCGTCGCTCTGGGTGGCGGTTCCCAGGGTTGAAACCCTGGGCTGAGTCCTCAAGCCCCGTTGGGCACAGCCCCTCGGGCACAGGCGGAAGCCTATGCTACATTAACGCCATCCCGTCGTCACTCCGGGCGCATGGAATAGCTCCCGGGATGGCTCTGAGAGATCGCAGGCCCGATGGGCCTGGCGATAGGGCGAATCTGGAAATCGAGGACGAGCAAGATTGAAAGGAGCGACCCGCCGACCCGTTTCCCCTGCCCTACGCCGAGTATCTCTCTTAAGACGAAGGGTAGAATGCCGCCGTGACGATAGTAATCGACTTCAATCGGGGTATCGATTCTCAAAATTAAGGGAACTTTTTCGATTGCTCCATTTTTCCGGGTTATCTCTAAAGTCACTCCCTGCCGGGGCTTGATATCGCCGCCGAGGCCCAGGACACTGTAGGTTTCTGAACCATTCAAGTTCAAGGTCTGTGCGTTCACCCCATCCGGAAACTGCAACGGCAAGACCCCCATCCCGACGAGATTGCTCCGGTGGATCCTTTCAAAACTGGCGGCCACCACCATTTTTACTCCGAGCAATCGGGTACCCTTGGCAGCCCAATCGCGGCTCGAACCTGTGCCATATTCGTGCCCGGCGATCACGACTAAGGGAGTCTGTTCTTTCTGGTACCGAGCCGAGGCGTCGAAGATCGACATTTGTTCTCCACTCGGGTAGTGGATCGTCACTCCACCCTCTACTCCGGGCACCATCAGATTTTTAATTCGCACGTTCGCGAAAGTACCGCGGGTCATGACCCTATCGTTCCCTCGACGGCTCCCGTAACTATTGAAATCGATCTTTTGAACACCGCGATCGATCAAGTATCTCCCCGCAGGTGAAGTATCCTTAATTGCGCCGGCCGGCGAGATGTGATCAGTGGTGACCGAGTCTCCAAAGATCCCCAGTGGCCGGGCATCCCGGATCTCCGCGATCTCGCTGATCTGCATTGAGAAATTTTCGAAAAAGGGTGGTTCCTGGATGTAATCACTTTTCTCGTCCCAGCCATAAAGATCTCCTTTCGACGAAGTGATCTCATTCCATTTCGGGTTTTGACTTGCAAAATCCGCATACAATTGACGAAACACTTCCGGCTTCAGTGCGGACGCCATCGCACGGTGAATTTCCTCCAACGTCGGCCAGAGATCCTTTAAATAGACATCTTGCCCCTGGCTATCGGTGCCGAGAGGCTCGTGCGCCAAGTCGATGTTGACCCGCCCGGCCAGCGCAAACGCGACAACCAGCGGTGGCGACATCAGAAAGTTCGCTTTGATATTCTGATGGATTCGCGCCTCGAAGTTGCGATTACCGGAAAGGACTGCCGCAGCGACGAAATCGTTGTCGGTCACTGCTTGCTCGATGTTCGGGTGAAGCGGACCTGAGTTCCCGATACAAGTCGTGCAACCGTATCCGACGATATTGAATCCGAGCTGGTCCAGGTACGGTTGCAAACCGGTCTTGGCAAGATAGTCGGTCACCACGCGTGAACCCGGGGCCATCGAAGTCTTGACGGTTGGATTGACCGTTAACCCCTTTTCGACCGCTTTCTTGGCCAGCAGTCCGGCACCTAGCATCACGCTGGGGTTGCTCGTGTTCGTACAACTCGTGATGGCTGCGATCAAAACGCTGCCATGCCCCATTTCACCGGACTTGCCACCATTCGTTCCCGCAGCTCCCGGCTTCGAACCGTTCACCGCGACTTTCGTTCTCTTCGACAAAAGGTCCTCGCTTTTTCCGTACCCTCCTTCGGCGACAGGCTTGACGAATAGACCACGGAACGTCTGGCTCAGCTCCGCAAGATTAATCCGATCTTGTGGGCGCTTTGGACCCGAAACGCTCGGTTGCACAATCGCCAGATCGAGGTCGATATCCACACTATATTCGATCTCACCTTTTTTGGGCATGCCGAACATTCCCTGCGCCTTGAAGTAGTTTTCAAAGCGTTCGCATGCTTCATCCGTACGCCCCGTCATTCGAAGATAGTTGACCGATTCACTGTCCACCGGAAAGAAACCCATCGTCGCCCCATACTCTGGAGCCATGTTTCCAATGGTCGCGCGATCAAACAGCGGCAACGTCCCTGCTCCCTCTCCGTAAAATTCGACAAATTTGCCCACCACTTTTCGCGCACGCAGCAGCTGTGTTACGTGCAGCGCCAGATCAGTAGCAGTCACGCCCTCCCGCAGACTGCCGCTCATGTGAACCCCGACAACTTCCGGCGTCAAAAAATAGACAGGTTGCCCAAGCATTCCCGCCTCCGCCTCAATTCCGCCTACACCCCAACCGACAATGCCGAGGCCATTGATCATCGTGGTATGCGAATCAGTTCCGACCAGCGTGTCAGGGTAAAAGACTTCCCCTTGTTCGGTGATCGAACTTAACACTCCCTTTGCCAGGTACTCCAGATTGACCTGATGCACGATCCCGATTCCGGGTGGTACAACACCGAATGTCTTGAATGCTTGCTGACCCCATTTTAAAAATTCGTAACGCTCCCGATTGCGCTTGAACTCCATATCAAGATTCAGTCCAAGTGCCTCGGGCGACCCGGCGAAATCGACCTGCACCGAGTGATCAACGACTAAATCGACCGGAACTAACGGCTCGATGATCTTCGGATCGGCATTCACCTTAGCCACCGCCGCTCGCATCGCCGCCAGATCCACTAAAAGCGGAACACCTGTAAAATCCTGAAGAACAATCCGTGCGACTACAAATGGAATTTCTTCATTCGCCGGTTCTTTCGCGTTCCAGTTGGCGAGCGCCGCCACATCTTTCTCGGCAACCTTCTTTCCATCACAGTTTCTGAGCACCGATTCGAGGACAATCCGAATGCTGACAGGCAACCTGGAGACGTTTCCAATACCGGCCTCCTCTAGCGCCGGAAGCGAATAGTAAATTCCTTTTTTGCCTCCGCCTGCATCAAAGGAGCGAATCGTATTATTCGGGATCATAGATTTGGATTAAGCTAGTTCATTGAGTTTCGCTTTAATGGCGTCGAAATTCGGGAGCTGCCTGGGATTGTCGGATTCTTCTGCGTACCGAATGACTCCATTCCGGTCGATAATGAACGCCGAGCGCTTAGGCACGCCTCCCATCGGGAGGTTGCGGTCGGGCGCGAACTGGTCGTAAGCGACGCCGTAAGTCTTTGTTACGACGTGGTCGTAATCGCTTAGCAACGGAACGCGTATCTTTTCTTTCTCTGCCCAGACTTCGAGCGAAAACGGGCTATCCCCGCTGATACCATAAACCTCGGCGTTCAAATCCTTGTAGGCATCAAGCCCCTCACTGGTCTCGCACAGCTCGGCCGTACAGACTCCGGTGAATGCCATCGGGAAGAAAAGCAACAGCGTATTTTTCTTTCCGAAATTGTCGCTCAGTTTGACCAACTTGACCCCATCCGACGTCTTGGAGCTGAGTGAAAAATCCGGCGCCTTTGATCCAATTGATAGAGCCATATTACTTCCGATTGAAATGCTTGCGGCGTGTCCCTTGCCTCGAAAAAATACTATAGGAATACCGGGAATCCGGGTCAATGGGGAATAGTGCAAGGAGATGGCCGAAGCCGAAGTTCCAATTTTGACAGCTCACCCCCCCGGCTGTATGGATCTCTCGTGGCTGGAACCCTGCCGTTGAGATTTGAACATCCATTAAAGTGACGCGACGCAAGTTCTTGCAAATCGCTGGGGGCTTAGGCGTTTCAGTTGGGATCTCGTGTGCGGTGCAGGTGGGAAACGCAACGCGGATTGGAACTCTGCGCGTCTTCATGGAAGAATGCTTGATCCGGATCCCGCGTCTTCCCGCTGCCTTCGAAGGCTTCAAGATTGCGCTGTTCAGCGATATTCATCTTTATCCCTTCACCCCGATTCAAGTCGTGCAGGACGCAGTGCGACTCGCTAATTCCTTCCGTCCGGATCTCGTCATTTTAACGGGTGACTTTGTCTGGCGCTACGTCAGAGCGGCGTTCGATCTGGTACCAGTCCTGTCTCAGTTGAACCCTGCAAGAGGGACTTTCGCGGTTTTAGGCAATCATGATCACCACATGGGCCCCGAAATCGTTGCCAGTGCCTTGGGCCAGGCTGGGATCCGGTTACTTCGCAATGAGGGGATTACCATCCAACGCGGCCAAGATTCGATTTATCTGGCCGGAATCGACTCTGCTTGCGGCGGGAAGCCCTCACCGGATGCGGCATTCGCCAATAGACGGAGCGATCTCACAACCATCGTTGCGGTTCACGAACCTGATTATATTTTGGAACTTGCTCCCCGATTTCCGGTGGATCTTCAGCTCTCAGGCCACAGTCATGGAGGACAGGTCCGACTTCCGGGCGTAGGTCCTCTTATCCTTCCGCCCATGGGCGAAGTCTACAACATGGGTTTGTATCGCGTTGGAAACGCCCAAGTTTATACGACTCGAGGAATAGGAACGATCCGCATCAACGCGCGACTCAATTGCCCGCCGGAAGTGACCGCCATCACGCTTCACGTTTGAGTCGAGGCTGCGACCTGGTCACAGGGATCTATACGCTGTGCCTCCTTTGAACTTGCCGAATGCACATCCCATGCCGGTGATCCGACGCACAATTCGTCATTTTTTCTTCTTTGTAAAATATTGATGCGACATTGAAGTCAGGACTCAAACTCACCGCCAATTGCCCCAAAGGTTAGCCAGTGCATCGTCACGTAAGTGCCCCCTTAGCGCCAGTCTGGCTCGGACCGCCTTGGCGGCGGCTGACGTTGAAGGCAACGATATTACCGTTATTACTGATCCACGGTGGCCCAAAGAATTTATGAATCCATTCTATTAGACAATTCGTACTGCCTCTTAAAGAGTTGCCGGAAACAGTCGATCTATATAACAACGATGCATACGGCGAGGCGAAACATCACACGCGCTGCGTGGCGCCTCGCTAAAATCTATTGGACTTCGGAGGAAAAGTGGTCTGCGTGGGCCCTGCTGCTCGGGGTCATAGGGCTTAATCTGGGTAACGTCTACATCAGCGTGCGGATCAACGAGTGGAACCGCTCCTTCTACAACGCGCTGCAGGCCTTCGATCGTGGGGAGTTATTCCGGCAGCTTGGCTTTTTCTGCATTTTAGTGTTTTTCGCCATTTCGATGTCGGTTTATAGCCTTTACCTCAGTCAGATGCTCCAGATCCGCTGGCGCCGCTGGTTGACGACCCGATATCTGGGAGCCTGGCTGGCGGAGCAGGCTTATTATCAATTGGAGTTGGGCGGCGGAACCGACAACCCCGACCAGCGTATCGCCGATGATCTAAACCAATTCACTACTTTTGTCCTGAGCCTCTCGGTGGGCCTGATCAGCTCGGTGGTTTCCTTGATTTCGTTTCTGGTTATCTTGTGGGGATTGTCCGGACCGGCGGATCTGCCGATTGGCACCTGGGCCACCCTGCATATCCCTGCTTATCTGGTCTGGGCGGCCTTGCTCTATGCGGGGATCGGGACCTGGTTAACAGTCAAAATCGGTCAACCTCTGGTTCCCTTGAACTATGCTCGTCAGCGGTTTGAAGCCGACTTCCGGTTCGGTCTGGTGCGCTTAAGAGAAAACGCTGAGAGTGTTGCCCTCTACGGCGGCGAACCGGTCGAGCTTAAGCTTTGCCAGGAGCGCTTTGGCAGTGTCTTTGAAAACTTCCGCCAGATTATGAAACGCCAAAAGCGCCTGACCTGGTTTACCTTAAGCTACGCACAGGTGGCGGTGATCTTTCCGGTGGTGGTCATCTCGCCCCGTTATTTTCTCAAGCAGATCGGGCTGGGCGGCCTGATGCAGGCGGTCAATGCCTTTTCTTTTGTCCAGAACGCCCTTTCCTTTATTATTAATTCCTACGCTGACATCGCCGCCTGGCAGGCAGTGACTGAACGCTTAGGCGGGTTCGAAGCGAGTTTGCAGGCAGTTCACCAGGGGATGCGAGCACCCCGGCAGATCGTGTTTCGCCGTGGGAATTTTGGCCTGACTCTCAAAGAGCTAGACATTGATATGCCCGATGGTACGCCGCTTTTGCGCGGAGTGAACTTTGCTCCAGTCCGTGGAGCAGCGGTGCTGATTGCCGGAGCTAGCGGCGCCGGCAAAAGCACCTTGCTGCGCGCCATTGCCGGGATCTGGCCCTACGGCCGGGGCGAAATCAGCCTTGGCAAGGGGCCCATTCTTTTTGTGCCCCAGCGCTCCTACCTACCCTTAGGCACTCTAGCCAGTGCACTGCATTACCCGCACAGCGAGAAAACGACCTTCTCCATCCCGAGACTGGCGGAGGCGCTCGAGGAGGTCGGCCTCGGGTGGCTCGCCGACGAACTGGAGGTGGTCCGGAACTGGTCTCAGCGTCTTTCCCTGGGCGAACAGCAACGGCTGGCCTTTGCCCGCATTCTGCTTTTAAAGCCGGGGCTCTTATTCCTGGACGAAGCGACCTCGGCTCTCGACGAGGATTCCGAAGCCAAACTGTACGGTCTGTTGCGCGCTGCCCGATGGCGGCTCACCATGGTCAGCGTCGGCCACCGCAGCACCCTGCACAGCTTCCATAACCAGATCCTGGATCTGGCCGCCTTCAGCCCCTGGTCAGGGCATCCCGACTATGTTCGCAAATCCTTCCTTGAAGGCCGCCCAGCCTTCGTCATATCGCCTTTGCCCGCATTTGCCGAGCGCCCAGACCAGCTACCGGCGCTCTAGCGAAGTGCTCTACTCTGCAATTTTGTCGTTCTTCCGGCGCCGCTTCCTGTTAATGGTTGGCCGTGAAACAACCTAATGCGACGGCGAATACTCCGGTAACCGATGAAGAGCTCTTGGACGAACTGCAGCGTCGCGCGGTTCTCTATTTTTGGGAGAAAGCCGATCCGGCCACAGGATTAGTAAACGACCGCGCCAGTAATTTTGGCGGAGATGACTATACGGCGGCATCCACCGCGGCCACAGGGTACGGCTTGGCAGCGTTGCCGATCGGGGTTGAACATGGTTGGCTAGACCAAGATCAAGCCGCGGCTCGAGCGCGCGCCACCCTGCGCTTTTTGCTGACTATGCCACACCAACATGGCTGGTTGATTCATTTTCTCGACAAACGAAATGGCCAACGTCTCTGGAAAAGTGAGTTTTCCAGCATAGACACTGCCCTCCTGGTGGCAGGCGCCATCGTCTGTGGTCAATATTTTGCCCGGGACACGCGGACCTCTGACATTGCGGAGTTAACCGATATCCTGTACCGACGAATCGATTGGTGGTGGATGCGGACCAACAATGGTACCCGAACGGACAAGCAGGTGCTTTCGCACGGATGGAGGCCCGAAACAGGTTTCATAACTTATGACTATGGCGCCTACAGCGAGGCGATCCTGCTCTATTTGCTCGGACTTGGTGCGCCAGTCAATCCGCTGCCAAGGACGGCTTGGGTAGCAATCCAGCGCCCCTTGCAAACCTACGCGGGAATTGAGTCCCTCAAAGGAGGGCCCATCTTCATCCACCAGATGCCATCCGGATTTTTCTATTTCCGCAATCAGCGCGACGTCCTCGGCTTTGACTATTGGGCCTCATCGACAAATGCCATGAAAATACATCATCAATATTGCATGGATCGGGCGACCCAGGTTCAAACGTATGCCCAGGGCTTCTGGGGTCTCAATGCGAGCGACGGCCCGGATGGGTACGCCGCCTATGGAGCGATTGACGGTTCCGAGAACGGCACCGTCTCGCCCACCGGCGCTATTTCGGCGATAACCTTTGTTCCGGCGCTGGCCCTCTCCATTGCCCGTTCACTCTATGAAAAGTTGGAAGTACGTCTGTGGGGTAAGTATGGATTCTCCAACGCCTTGAATATCGACCGAGACTGGTACGATCGCGACGTCATTGGCATTGATCTTGGGATGGCGCTCTTGGCGATTGAGAACCACCGAACCGGTTTAATCTGGACATTGATGCATAGCTTCTATTCCACGGCTCCTGCGCTTAGAGCCGCCGGATTCCTTCTAACGCTTGAACCGGAGCCTAGGCCCGTGCTACGGGCGGCGGCGAATGCAACAATTGGATAGTTCGTTAGAGCTGCTATTGCAGGTCTCTTTTCTCGTTCCTGCAATACTTCGGACAGAATTTCTTAAGATTGCAGTGAAAATCACTATTGTTACGCGATCCTGATGCGTATACCTATCGGCTAGCGCGCCCATGCTATTCAACTTTAACAAGCCCGGATTTTTTCATTATGCCAGCCGCAGCCACCTTATAAACATTCTCCTTCTGGCAATTCCGCGGCTTAAAGGTCCGCCCATTCTTTTAATCCTACCCAAATAACTAAAAGTTTTTGCGTGCTTGCGAGAACTGTGTAGTTTCACAGAACAAAGTTAAATTACTATTCACTCAGTGCATTTCTCATCTAAGAACCTCGCGCAGGCCGCCCAAATAGCGGAACAAATTGAATCACTCGAAAACCAACTGAGCCTTTTGCTTCAGGGAGAAAACTCCGTCTCAGAAAAGGCGAGCATTCCAAAGTCGGCACCGAAGCGCAGAGTCTCCTCGCCTAAAAAGGCAGAGTCGGCAGCGCCGAAGGCACCTGATGAGGCAAGGGGCACGCTTCGCCCAGCTGTGGTCGCCATCCTGAAAAAGAGCAAGAACCCTTTAAAGACCGCGGATATATACGACGCGCTGGTCGAGCAGGGGTACCAGTTTACTTTCAAGGAAGCGAAAAAGGTCCTTGGAATTCGCCTTTACAAAATGTTAGGCGTACAGCCACTAGGAGGAGGCCTTTTCAAGGCAAAGTAAGAAACACCGGCCCAAGTCACGGAGTGAATTCCATTGGTGGAAAGCTCCGTGCCAAACCGAATCTTGTAGGGATTTCCGCTACAACCTTGTAGGGAAGTCCAAGTTGCGGGTCTCTGGTGGCCGGCAAAAAGGGAATCGCTTATTTCCTTCTTCGGCCGGGTTAGTATAGGAAGTGATTAACGGACTGCTGGGATCGTGACTTTCCTCGCTCACCCCTTCAGCGGTGAGTTTTGGCCTATATCAACGCATCGTGCAAAATTTCTGCAGGATGCTGGGCAATGCGCCCGGTACAATCTTTAATCTGGTGCCTGCAGCTGGTGCCAGGTGCGGCGATTAGAGTGGCAGCCGGCGCAGATCGCACTGCCGGCATCAGCACCAGTTCCGCCACCTGCATGGAGACGTCGTAATGTTCCTCTTCGTAGCCGAAGGACCCGGCCATCCCGCAACAACCAGAGGGAATGAGTTTGACCTTATAGTTGACTGGCAACTCGAGAGCTTTCACCGTCGCAGTGAGCGAGCCTAACGATTTCTGATGGCAGTGACCATGCAAGCTGATTTCGCGGGATTCCTGGGTGAATGCCTCGCACCTGATCCGGCCACGTTCGGCCTCACGGGCAATAAATTCGTCGACTAACAGTGAGTGCTTGGAGAGTTCCCGCGCGGGACCGATCAGTTCGGCGGGAACGAGGTCCGGGACCTCATCCCGAAACCCAAGGATGGCCGATGGTTCAATGCCGATCATGGGAGTATCGTCCGTGACGACATCCTTTAGCAGCTCGACATTGCGAATTGCCAAACGTCGTGCATCTCGGAGGAGCCCCTTGGAAATTTGCGCACGGCCGCTGTCGACATGCTTCGGAATAATGATCTCGTAACCCAAACGGTTTAACAAACGCACTGCCTTTCTACCAGCTCCCACGTCGTTGAAGTTCGTAAACTCGTCGCAAAAGAGGAAAACCCGCCCATTGGGAAACGTTCCTTCCTTGTTTGCGTGATTCTGGTGCCAGCGACGGAGCGTGGCGGCATACAGCCGGGGCATGGAACGTTCCAGCGCGAAGCCGGCAAGTCGCTTGAACAAGCGGGACGTGACCCGGTTTGTCACCAGGACGTTATATATCCCAGGAGCGATCTGAGCTGCTGCCATGGCGGAAGAGAACCCGGCAATCAGCTTGGAACGGAACGGCACCCCACGCGCGTCGTAATACTGCTGGAGCCATTCAGCCTTCAGGCGAGCAACGTCCACGTTGGATGGGCACTCCGATTTGCATCCTTTGCACGAAAGACATAGGTCCATCACCGCAGCGACTTCTTCACTATCGAATGGGTTGGATTTCGGCGAACGGGTCAGCACCTCGCGCAGAATATTTGCCCGCGCGCGTGTAGTATCGCGTTCGTTGCGTGTGGCCATGTAACTCGGGCACATGGTTCCACCCATCAGGTGGGATTTACGACAGTCGCCTGAACCATTGCACTGCTCGGCGGCGCGCAGAATGCCGCGGGAATCCGCAAAGTTAAGCACCGTAGGTATTTCGCGTACGGCTTGGCCAGGTTCATAGCGCAAACTAGCGTCCATCGGCGGTGTGTCGGTGATCTTGCCAGGATTGAAGAGACCTGTCGGGTCCCATTTCTTTTTAATTTCCCGGAAAAGAGCGTAGTTCTTCTTGCCAACCATGAAGGGAAGAAACTCCCCGCGTAATCGTCCATCCCCATGTTCACCACTGAGTGACCCGCCACATCGCTTGACCAGGTGAGCAATTTCCGTGGCGATTACTCGGAAGAGTCGTCGGTGCTCTTCCTCCTTGAGATTCAGGATAGGTCGGAGATGCAATTCGCCAGAACCGGCGTGCGCGTAGTGAACCGCAGCAAGACCATGCCCCCCCAGAATAGAATCAAATTCCCGAACGAATGCCGGCAGATCCTCCGGATCAATTGCGGTATCTTCAATCACCGCCACCGGTTTTGCGTCTCCAGGGATGTTAGAAAGAAGGCCCAGTGCTGCTTTACGCAAGTTCCAAACCCGGTTCTGGTCCGCGCCCCAGACCACCGGATAATGATAACCGAGACCGGCGGCTCGCAACTCGGTTTCTAGATTCACGGCCCGGCCGGCGACCTCTTCGCGAGTGTCGGCAGCTAGCTCGACTGCCAGAATAGCACCTGGATCCCCTTGAACAAAGAAGCGGTTTTGACGTTGCTCAATATTAACCTTGGTGCATTCAAGGATATTGTTATCCATCAGCTCGCACGCTCTTGCCGAATGTCTTAAGGCGACCAGATTAGCACGCAAAGCTTCGTCGATCGTGGCGCAGTGGACGCAGACCAATGCGGCCACTCGAGGCGGCAGCGGTTCGCACGACAAAGTGATCTCCGTCAGAAATGCCAATGTTCCTTCAGACCCGGCCAGCAGACGGCAGAAATTGAACGGCGGACCATCGGGCACGAATGGAGAACATTCCGCCAGGGAATCAATCGCATATCCAGTATTCCGGCGATGGATGGATTTCTTGGGGAACTCACGCGCTATCTCCTCACGGTTCTCCGCCTGACCGAGTAACTCGCCGATCTGCCGATAGAGAAGGGCCTCAAACGCATCGCTTTGAGATTTCGCGGCAAACTCGTCCGGCGAAAGCGCCCCAAATTCCGCGACGGAACCATCGGCGAGCACAGCCCGCACCGAAACAACGTGATCGCGGGTGCTGCCATAAACCACGGAGTTCGCACCGCAGGCATTGTTGCCGACCATCCCCCCAACCATGCAGCGGTTCTGAGTCGAAGTTTCGGGTGCGAAGAAAAGTCCATGAGGAGCCAAGGCGAGGTTGAGTTCGTTGCGCACAACACCAGGTTGAACCCGGACACGGCGGGCATCCGCGTCGATGGCCAGAATTCGGGTCAAGTAACGGGAAATATCCACCACGATGCCCTCGCCAACGACCTGGCCGGCCAAGGATGTACCGGCGGCTCTCGGGATAAGGGATGTTCCATGTTCACGGGCAAACCGGATGAGTGTGCAAATGTCATTCTCAGTTCTGGGGAGCGCCACGGCTAGAGGCATCTCACGATAAACGGAGGCATCGGTCGCATAGAGCGTCCGCATCGTCGCATCGAAATGGAAATCTCCTTCGAGTTCGGTCGCTAGCCGCTCCAAGACGGATGGGCTTGGTCGCGTCATGTGTTCCTCCATACTCTTCCTTGATTGGCGCGTCGAAACGGGGGTTGGACATTTGCCGCCTATCCCTTCGACGGCCGGGCAACCACCATACAATTGAACAATCAAAGAAAGCAAGATAGGTCGGGCTCCGGACACTGATTCACAAAAAACTGCACAGTTTCTTGCCGCCTCCGTGAGGAAGAGGCTATCAATACCTACCTCCCTATATTCTCGGGGTCTGGCTAATGAGTTCCACTTCAACATCCATCTGGGTAGCGCTTCGCAACCCCGTTTTTTGCAAACTGTGGCTGGCCAGCGTGGTTTCCGGGTGTTGCGTCTCCGCCCATGACATGGCCGCAACCTGGGTAATGAATACGATGACCCCGTCGCCCTTGTACCTTTCCCTGTTGTCCACTGCGGCTTCTCTGCCTTTCTTTTTGTTTACGTTCCCTGCGGGCGCCCTGGCCGACATGGTCAATCGCAAGAAACTTTTATGCGTGATGCACGTCTGGCTAGTCGCAGCGGCGGCCGGGCTGGCGGTCTTTGGGTCGCTCGGACTGCTGAATCCATCCGTCATCCTAATTGCCGTATTCCTTCTGGGAATCGGGTTTGCCTGCAACTCTCCGGCCTGGACGTCGGTGATCCCAGACGTCGTGTCCAAAGAGGAACTTCCTTCGGCGGTCACTTTGGGCGGGGTACAAATGAATATTTCCGGGGTCATCGGGCCTGCGCTGGGCGGATTGATCCTTCCGTTGATTGGGGCAAACGCCGTTTTCGCGGTCAATGCAGTCGGCTTTCTTCTAGTGCTCACCGCCATTCTGAGCTGGCACAATCCGCGCAAACGCTCAAGAGCCCCTACGGAAAGCATGCTCGAAGCGTTCGTCGGCGCGGTGCGCTACGTCCGTTACAGTCGCGGAATCCAAGTTGTGCTGATCCGAGCCCTGATGTTCTCTTTGCTGATCTCGGTTATCCCCTCCTTGCTCCCAGCCGTAGGACTCAAGGCGCTCAACCTGAGCTCCTCGCATCTGGGGATTCTTTTCACCAGTATGGCCGTCGGTTCGCTCTTAGGCGCGGTCTTCGTGGTCCCGTGGGCAAGAGCGCATTTCAGTTCCAATGAGGTCACGATCCTGGCCAGCCTTCTGATTGCCGCCGTCTATATCTTGATGGCCGCCATTCGCCAGCTTGAAATCTTCATGACGGTTGCCGCCCTGGCCGGTCTAGGGTGGACCTTGGCAGCTTCCGAGCTTTGGGTGGTGGCTCAGCTCGCTATGCCAGGTTGGACACGTGGGCGACTCAATGCGGCCACCATCATGGTCTCTCAGGGCGGTATCGCTATCGGTGGTCTTGCCTGGGGTGCAGCCGCAGCGTTTACCGGTTTCGAGTACACACTGCTGCTGGCGACTTTGCTGGTTTGCTTCAATTTGGTGATGGCCGGACCGCTCTCGATTGATTTCATTAAGTCACTGGATGCGGAGCCGGCCCATCCACCGCGTATTCCAACCTTCCCCGAGCCTCCGGACGCCGATGAGGGTCCGATCGCAGTAGTCGCAGAACTCACCGTGGGAGAAGAAGACCGTAAACAGTTTTTGGAATTGATGCGAGAACTCCGCCTGGTTTACCTGCGCAATGGAGCCTCCAGTGTTCGGCTTTACGAGAGTCTTTCGAACCATTCTATATTCCGGATGGAAGCGGTCTCGCCCACCTGGCAAGAACATCTGGTCCTGCACCGGCGGATGACCAAGACGGAACGCGACATTCTGGACCGGGTCTTGGAATTGCACTCCGGCGAAAAAGCCGCGGTTTTCCATTATGTCCTGATTACTAAGGATATCTCCAATCCGAGGCCCCTCGTAAACATTCATGGCTAGGGTGAGACTCCGGCCCCCAGTCGTGCTCGTCTTGTGCTCGTTATCGGTTTTCCGTTTCCTTTTCGCTGACCGCGATCAAAAATCGAAAACGATAAAGAGCACGATTTGGGGGAGCGGAGCCTCACCCTACCCGGATCCTCTTAGGCTGCCGACTGCTTCCTGGGCGCCAACGCTTGCTCGGTTGGGACAGCAATCACGTTCTGAGCCGGGTCAGGAAAATCACCGAGAACAAGCCGTCTTCTGAGTTCTTTCCGGTCAACCATTCTTGAGTCTGGAGCTTGCAGCTCCTGAAGCCGGAGACTGCAAAAATCGTGCCTCGCGACAATGTCCAATACTTCCAGCATTTGCTCGACGGCTTTTCGTTGAGCCTCAATCGCACCAACTAGATCGTTGACAATTTGCTTGTCTTCCACACTCTTGATGTGCCGTATGCTCCCTTTGACGTACGCGAGATGGCGATCGGCATCTTTCAGTCGATCTTTGACGGGCCACAATTCTGTTTTGGACAACATAATGGCACTACTCTACACACAACATCCAGCCCATGGCAAGGCAAAGTACCACAACTAATTGTGGTTTCGCTTAAATCATGTGGGTCATCCTGGACGCTCGCTCCCGCCGAAAGGCTGGCCGAGTTTCCGCTCGGAATTGCTTTCCGTTCATAGACCATTTTCAATCGAATTCAACCCTACATTTTCTTTCGAAGTGACGTATGGAATACCGCAGACTTGGCGATACGAATATGGAGGTGTCGGTGCTCGGTTTTGGAGCATCTTCGCTCGGTGGGGTGTTTCACGAGGTGAATTTCGATGAGTGCGCTGAGACTGTCAGGAACGCCCTCGAAAGTGGGATCAACTTTATCGATGTTGCGCCGGCTTACGGGGAGACACTCGCGGAATTAAACCTGGGAAAGGCGCTCCACGGAATTCGTCGTGATCAATATTATCTCGCTACCAAGATTGGGTCTTATAGTGAAGCGAAAGGGGATTACGATTATTCCGCGGAACGCACCGAGCGCAGCTTGCACGCGAGCCTCAAACGATTGGGAGTGGATTATGTCGACCTTATCCAATGCCATGACATCGAGTTTGCCGATCATCGTCAGATTCTCGATGAAACACTGCCTACGTTGCGTCGGCTTAAGAGCGAGGGCTTAGCTCGGTATATCGGCGTGACCGGTCTGCCGCTCAAGGTCTTCCGGAGCATCCTGGATCGAGCGGATCGCGGTACGATCGACACCCTCTTGTCATTTTGCCACTACCAATTAAATGACGACTCATTGGTCGATCTGATCCCCTATGCTAAGGAAAAGGGGGTGGGTATAATCAATGCCTCACCGACCGGGATGGGACTGCTCACCGCTCGGGGAGCGCCCGAATGGCACCCTGCCAGCAAAACCATTATCGATGGTTGTCGCCAAGCGGTCGAATACTGCGCCGCCAGAGGTGTCGATATCGTCAAGCTAGCGGTCCAATTCTCCTGCTCGAATCCTGACATTGCCACGACGCTCGTCAGCACCGCGCGACCGAAAAACATCCGCGACAACGTTGCTTTTGTTGAGGAACCAATCGACGAGAATCTGCTTTCCGAGATACTTAACCTTTTGAAACCGATCCATAATTTCAACTACACCCGGGGACGCCACGAGTATCGAGATCCGATTCGAGGCAGCTCAATATGAAAGCTATCCGCCTCGAAGAGCCTCGTCGCCTCGCACTATTCTCCGCCGATGAGCCCGGCGCCTCACTGAAACCTGACGAAGCGCTGGTTCGCGTGCGTCGGATTGGCGTCTGTGGCACCGATATCCACGCCTTCAACGGAAACCAGCCTTTTTTTAGCTACCCTCGGATTCTCGGTCACGAGCTTGGCGTGGAGGTCACAGCGGTAGGCAGCTCTTCGCGAAACGTGCATCCTGGCGACCAATGTGCCGTGGAGCCTTATCTGAACTGTGGCCATTGCATCGCCTGCCGTTCCGGCAAACCTAACTGTTGCGTTAGCCTGCAGGTATTGGGAGTTCACGCAGACGGCGGAATGCGCGAGTCCATTGTTGTACCCGCCCGCAAGTTGCATCCTTCCGCGCATCTGAAGCTGGATCAATTGGCGTTGATCGAAACGCTCGCCATCGGGTGCCACGCTGTCGAACGTGCCCGCGTGGAGGCTGGCGAATTTGCGCTGGTGATCGGAGCCGGGCCCATTGGCCTAACCGTGGTGCAGTTTGCCATTGAAGCCGGAGCACAAGTGATCGTTCTCGATATTAATCGGAAGCGTTTGGAGTTTTGCCGGGAAAAACTCGGCGCTCCTTTCTCGATTGATGCCGGCGTCGAAAATCCGCTCGAAGCATTGAAAAGGATAACCGCCGGCGATCTGCCGACCGTAGTTTTTGATGCCACCGGAAATCCCCAATCGATGATGGCAGCTTTCAAGTACCCGGCCAATGGCGGTCGGTTGGCCTTCGTCGGACTATTTCAAGGTGACGTTACTTTCTACGATCCAGAATTTCATCGGCGTGAACTTACCATTTTATCCAGTCGGAATGCGCGCCCTGAGGATTTCACCCGGATCATCGGCCTCGTCGAGAGTGGCCGCATCGACACTGATCCCTGGATCACCCATCGTGCCTCATTTGCGGAGGTGATCACCGAGTTTCCCCGTTGGACCAGACCCGAGACCGGTGTGCTCAAAGCGGTGATCGAAGTCTAAGGAATGTCACCGAAGCTGATATTCGGACGTGGAATAAAGCCCAACTTCGCCCCTATTATGAAACGGTCTCGGGTAATTGAATCAGGATGAATACTTTCAGGCCAGCGCGTGCGCCCGCAATTCTTCCAGGTCGACGAATTCGACCGCGGACGAATGTGTCGCCTCTAAATCCACCGGCGGCGCTACGCCGGCCTCCAGCGCCTCTTTCCAGCGAGTCACGCACAGGCACCAACGATCGCCCGGGGCAAGACCTGAGAAATGCGGTTGCGGTGTGACCAGGTCGTTGCCACTCAAAAAAGAAAATTCCAGGAACTCTTTGGTCATGCGCGCGCAAACAGTGTGCAGTCCTATATCGCCGGGACCGGTACGGCAGTAGCCATCGCGATAGAAACCAGTGATCGGATTGGTGCAGCAGCAACGCAATTCTGTACCTAGCACATTAGTCGGCATCCTACACTTTTATCACGTGATGGTTTCCTGCGCGACCTGGCATGAAGCTCCTAATTTCCCCGCTTGCGGGTCAGCATGAATTCGTTTCCCTCCGGATCGATGCACATTGCGAGGTGTGGCGGTTCATCCCCTTCCGGTTGAGGCTCTCGACTCAAGCGCCCCCCACCGGCCACCACTTCCTGCGCGCCGGAGATCACGTCTGGCACCTGAAAAGTCAGCCCCGTCCAAGTCCGCTCCCCTTCTCCGCCGCTGTGGATGCCGATTGTCGCTCCGCAGACGACCACTTCGCACATCACTTCCGACGCCTTCACCACATCGCCGCCCAGTACGTCGCGGTAGAACTGCAGCGCGCGCCGCGGATCTACCGCCCAGATAACATATTTCACACGCTCTACTTTCATCTTGCCAAGACCACTTTTCGTTTCTCACCGCACAGAGCGCAAGCTTCCGTTGGAAGAAGTGTTAGTGTCAGTGTCAGTGGGCCCGTCGGGCTCAATCGTGCTCGTGCTCGTCCTCGATCATTGGCTCATGTAGGTAGGGCGAGGCTCCGCCCGAGCCGGGGCATCCCCGGCTATCCTGTTCCGCGACGTCACCCCCGCATCTCGTTCGCGTTCTCGTCATCCTCCTCGTCGTCGTCCTCCGTCGTCGGTTTGGGATCCAGGGGGGGTTGCTAGAATGGGGGACGGAAATGATGGGAGGTTTCCGCGTACCACGCGAAAAGCGGATCGCGAGAAGGATTGATTTCTGGGGGTCACGCCGGATGCGAGGCCACCCGGAAAGCCCCGGCTCAGACGGAGCTTCGTCCTACCTGAGCCCGACGGCCCCACTGACACTAACACTGGCACTGACACTGCTACGCCGCCGCCGCGTCCGCGCCGGAGGCTGGCTCGTTCCCCGGCATCGCACCGGTCATAATGGCCACTACTTCGCCCATCGAATGTTCTTTGGGAGTAGTCAACGCAACACGTCGGCCGAGGCGCATGATATGGATGCGATCGGCAAGTTCGAAAACGTGCGGCATGTTATGGCTGATCAGGAGCACCGGAAGTCCTCGATCCCGGATCGTCCGGATCAGATTCAGGACTTCCCCGGATTCGCGGACGCCGAGTGCGGCTGTCGGCTCATCCATGATGACCAGGCGCCGTGCAAAAATGGCCGAACGCGCCACCGCGACTCCTTGACGCTGGCCGCCGGAGAGGTCTTCCACAGCGCTGTCAATGGACGGAAGGCGAAACTTGAGCTCCGCCATCTCTTTCTGGGCCTCGCTCTTCATTCGACGCTTGTCTAACAATCGAAACCAGGATCCCAGAATTCCGCGGCAACGAACTTCTCTGCCCAGAAAAAGGTTAGTCGCGATGTCGAGGGCCGGAGCGACGGCCAGATCCTGGTAAACAGTCTCGATGCCGCGTTTGCGCGGGTCCATCGGACTACTGAAATGAACCGGAACTCCGTCCAACAAAACCTGACCCTCATCAGGTATCACCGCGCCGCAAAGCACCTTGACCATCGTGCTCTTGCCAGCGCCGTTATCGCCGATCACCGCGAGTACTTCACCCGCTCGCAATTCCAGGTTGGCGCCGTCGAGCGCAGTCACGTGCCCATAGCGCTTGACGATCTTACGCGCTTCCAACACAATTTTGCCCTTTTCCAGCGGCTTGATGCTTTCAGTATCTGCGCTCATCGTTGTTTCCCTCGGGAAATCTGGTCGACCGCGACTGCGCTGATCACCAGAACGCCGGTCACCAGATCTTGCCAAAGCGGGTCGAATCCGGAAAGCGTCAGACCGTTCCGTAACACGGAAACGATCAAGGTTCCAACGAGAGTACCCCAGATGCTGCCGCGTCCGCCGAAGAGGCTGGTTCCACCGATCACCACAGCCGTAATGCTATCGAGGTTGGCGCTCTGCAAGGCATTCGGATCAGCGTTGGGGATCCGACCGAGTGCGAGCCATGCGCCGACGCCGTAGAGAAACGCCGCGAACGTATAGACAGAGAGAAGTCTGTTCTGCACCGGAATACCGACGAGCGTGGCCGCGAGACGATTGTTTCCAATGGCATAGATGTGTCGGCCCCAAGCGGTCTGGGTCAGCAAGTACCAGACGAGAGCATAAAGGCCAAACATGATCAGCATGCCGTAGGTGACGCCGCTGCCATCCACAATGAAACTGTTTCCCGTCCAGCCCAGCAGCTCGTCAGTCACCGGAAAGGAGCCACCTTGCGCAATCAGGCGTGTCGACGCAGTAACGATTCCGAGCAACCCAAGTGTCACGATAAAAGGCGGCAACATCAGCCTGCTCACCAGCAATCCGGCCACAATTCCTACCAAGGTGCAGAGAAAGATGGCTAGGAGAAGGCAAAGGGCCGGATTGTGAGCATCATTGACCATTCGACCAGCGACAATCGTCCCCAGAACTGCCACCGCACCGTTGGCCAAATCGATACCGCCGGTGAGGATGATCATGGTCTGGCCGATCGCCAAAGTTCCAATGATCACGCTCTGCTGGATGATTAGCGACAGATTCCCGACCGCAAAGAACGTATGAGTGCTTAGTGAAAAGATGGCGCAGAACACCACCAGGACCACCAGCGGACCAACCGCCGGGGTCGCGATGGCACGGCCGATTGAGGCCGTGCCACGATTCAAGGATGCCGCGGCGTTAGGTGCCATGAGCTCTTTCAAGCAGGGTGATCAAGGGCAAGCACCCCGTTTCAACAGCGCCCGGCCTAGCCCCAGCAATTCTCGACGC